>CAVZHP010000014.1:0-189893 GCA_963775115.1 uncultured Alphaproteobacteria bacterium | reverse complement strand
ACCGCCCCGAGTTTTCCGGAGGCTCCCAATTGTGAGAAGGAGCCACGATGAGCGCTACAAGGAACAAGTTTTCACATGAGTTTCGCGACCGTGCCGTGCGTTTGGTGGAGGAGCAGCGAGGAGATTACCCCTCGCAGCGGACGGCGATGAGTTCGATTGCTGCCAAGGTTGGATAGTAGCGCAGAGGCATTTGGCGGCAAAAATGGCTGTATTTGGAAACTCGGTTGCCAACCGAACCTGTGTCAACGGTAAAGCGCTCCATGAATATCGTGCTAGTCCTCGCTCCATTCTCATGTTAGCACTCGAGAATTGTTGCGGAGTGCGGCTGTAAGGTAGTTCTCCAATTGTCCTTGCTCTGCCTTTAAGCATGAAAGGGCATTCGCAGAGTTCTCATAAGAATAATCGATTAGGTCGCCAAAACGTTCTAATTCCCGCTCCACCAGAAATATCGGTGGCTGCGGCTGCCAGTTTGCGAACTTCTGCAATGTCGCGTCGCATCGGAACAGGAGATCATAGTGGCGCAAAGAAATCCCCAACGTCTCGCGCAAGCCGGACCGCTTGATGCGGTAAGCGGGTTTCCCAATTGGTACGGGGATGCAAACGGCCTGGAGCTTGAGCTTGTCGCCGCGCCCGATGCTATGGCCCCGGCCATGGGAGATCTGCAAACGCCCGCCCTCCCGGTTGCCTTTCCAACAAACTATCCGGAAGAAGCCTTCTATTACATGGCCGAAGCCCGTCTGGAAGTTGGCGGGACTGGAACGGTTGGCCGTGCGCGGGTGATTATGGCCTTGGAAGCCGCCTTCGGTGGTGATGGTACGCCGGAATTCGGCAGCAAGAGTGCCAAGCCAAATCAATCAAAACAATTTGGTGTGGTATTTGCGCGACTTAGGGTGCGGATAGACGACGTAATTCCTGGCGCGAAGTATGTTGTTCGCCATCCTTACGGTGAAACCGAACCGCTGGAAGCCGACGATGGTGGCCGGGTTTTCTACACGGCCGATACCGGCATCGCGGAAGGCAACATGGCGCGGGTGCTTGAAACGGGTGAAATTGCACCTTTTCTGCAATGGACCGGCGTTCCGCCCGCAGGCTATATTGGCGATGGCGTGACCGAACACACCGTAACCGGCAGCGCAATTCGCAATTTTGTCGAAATCGCAGGCCCCCGCATCGGTCAAGGCAGCGCCAATGCTGTTGGCATCGATCTGGTAAAGGATAGAACCTTTTCACCGTTCAGGGCCGCAAGCGGTACAGCGCCCAATGAGCCGGTTCCCGGCCCGCCAGTCTTTGACGTGTTGAGCGCGGAATATCGCACCTCGCGCGCGCAATACCGGATCCGGGGTGAAATAAGGCCGGTTACCATTCCAGATCCGGCAGGGGGGTTCCGATCGGAAAGAGTGGACGTGACGCTGCATGGCCAGGTTTTCAGCGCTTTTCCTGACATCACGGGGGCGTGGGAAATCCGCCATACATTCGCGGGCGCTCCGCCGCCGGCCCCGGCACCAAACGCTGACGTTGTGGTGATGGCTGCATCAGGCCCAAGCCGGGTTCGCAGGTTGACAGTCAGGAACTGAAGGGGATCAACAATGCCGCAGGCCTATCTGCTCAAGGGCGATTTCGTCGAATGTTGCGATTGCTTCACCGTTTGCCCATGCTGGGTAAGCGATCTTCCCGATGAAGATCATTGCAGCGGCCTCTATGTCTGGTCCTTCGCGGAAGGTTCCTACATCGGAAACCAGGACAACAGCGTCGCGGGAATGAAGGTGGCCGCCGCAACCTATCATGCGGTTCGTCAGGGCGGGCAGGCCTTTTTCTATATCGACGTCAACGGCGGCGATCCATCGATGGTGGATACCCTGTATCAGATTTTTTCCGACCAGAGCGCGGACCATGACCTCAAGGGACTGGCAAATCTCCTGGGTCTTTACCTAGGCCACAAACCGGCACGAATTGACGCAAACTTCGGTGCCAAGGACTTCGACGTTTCGGTCGATACCGAAGGCGGGCATATCGCGACAGCCAAAGGTGAGGAAAAAGTTTTCAGATGCAAGAACCATGATCCTGCGCCCCGTTGTGGAGTACATGAGCTTTGCAATCTGCCCGCGGCCGCGGTCGTGACAACCTGGCCGCGCCTCAGCCGGGCCACCGCCTCGCCTTCCGGGTGGGCCGCTCAATTTTTTGGGGCGCTCAGGCATGCGCAGCAAATTTCGCTACGAATTCACAGCAGCTGCGCTGGCAAAGGCGGAACGCAGGGCTGATAAGGCCAGCCAGGAAAGCAAGGCGGCAGCCAAGGCGGATCGGGCGATCAAAGGGCGCTGAAACATGTCGCACGATGCCGCGCACAATCCGGCAAACCCCGTCTTGCCGATCATCGGCGTGCTGGGCGTGGCGGCCTTGGGTGGGCCGGAGTTGCCATCGCTTTCCATGCGGTGCTTTTGTCTGATCCCCCAAATGCCGCTCTTTCAGCGCTGCCGGCCCGTATCTCAGGGGCTTGTCAAACTTTGCGGCAGCCAGCCTGATGCTGGCGATACTGGATTCGCGTCTCTGCAGGTTGGCTGGATGCTGATGGTGGTAGCGATGATGCTTCCCCCACGCTGCCACTGGTTCGCGCAGCAGATCAATTGTTCCGCTTGCGCAGCGATCGGGTGCAGCTGTTCGTATCGATGCTGGCGGCGTTCATCGGTGTCTGGGCTATGGCTGGCGCGATGCTGTTCGCCTTTGGCAGCCTTGCGCGCGCATCGGACTGAATGCCTTGGCGGGATTTCGTACCGGGAGTTGGGTTCGCGCAGCACAATCGCCGCCGGGGTGGCGGCGATTTCTGTCGGCCTGTTCGAGTTCACCCAGCTCAAAATGGCCTGCATGGACGCCTGCCGCAGCCCCAGGAGCATCATGATCACCAAGTGGCGCAGCGCCGCGCCCGCCCGGTCCGCTTTCCACATCGGGATGCTTTATGGGATGATTTGCTTCGGATGCTGCTGGGCAATGATGGTGCTGGGGGTGCTGGTTGGCGCGCTGATGCTGCCGATTATGGTTATCTGCGCGGTGATGATGGCCCTTGAGCGCCTGCTCCCCGCTTCCCGCCCACTCATACCCATCCAGGCAGGCTTCGCGATCCTGATCGGTGCCTTGCTGCTGGCGGGCTCAATTCCAACGGCATTCAACTAGAACAAGGAGAGCTTTATGGCGACGTTACGTGAGTTCGACATAACCGCTTTCTCCATTCCCGTCGTCTATACGCCCGAGGGCGATTACGATCCGAATGGCATGGTTTTCATTCCCTCCGCCATGCGAAACCTGCTCGATTGGTGCAGGAAACTTTGGTTCGATCAGAATGAACGCCTGCCGCGATTGCATCATCGCGCGCAGCGGGCTCGCCTGGTCATTGACGGACTGGAACGGCTGGAGGCGATGATCGCCCGACTGCGCAATGGCGGCTCGCATGACCAGGCGCTTCTGGCGCGCTGGATCGCGCGGGAGATGGGCGAATCGGGGACGATAGCGATCACTACGAAAGCGATCCCCATTACGAACGCGACGATCATCGCCGCTATCATGAATTGAGAGAAATTGCGCCGTCCGGATGAATTTTGAACGGGCGATCACGGATTTGCGGATTGCCCTGATCGACCTCAACCGCACGCAGGGACTGGTGCAATGGGCGGCGACTGACGCGAACCTTGATTCTGGGATCGCGCGGCCTGCAAAGCGCATTGGCCGATGCTCCCGATCCGCTGGCAGAGCCGATCATCCGGCTCGTCAGCCTGACGCCGCGCCAGCGCGAGCAATTGCGCCAACACTGGATCGTGCAGGAAAGCATGATCATGGAAGCCATTGCCCAGTGGTTTCGCGATCATGATACCACAGCGACGAATGCGGAATTGCAGGAAGCCGCACCACGCCTTCCTGGCAGCGGAAATTGGCTTGCCAGGCTAGTGTTCAACGATCACAGCGGCGCTGCGCGCGGACAATGCGACCGTTTCAACCCGTTGAAGCCGATCCCTTTTCTGCGGCCATTGGTGCTGCGCGCCTGTGTTGGCGAACGCGTGAAGATCAGGCTGGAAAATGAACTTTCAGCCCGGTCGGTCGAACTGTTCGTGCAAGGCCATGTCTATGACAACAGCCCGCGCTACGCCAACGGCAGGGTGATCACGGAAGCAAGCAAATTTCCTTGCCCGCCCAATGATTACCGCACGATCGAGTTCACAGTGGATACCGAAGGCGTCTGGCCCATCAACGATATCGCTGACGTGCGCGGCAATGAAAACGGCACCAATGTCCATGGCCTGTTCGGCGCGCTTACCGTGGAGCCTGCGGGAACCCGCTGGCTGGATCAGGAAACCGGGCTGGATCTGACCGACAGGAAATGGGCCAGCATGCTGGACGTTATCCTCAAACCGGCAAACCCCACACCAGAACCGCCAGCCTATGTCGATCACCAGACCGACGTGCAGCAAGGCGTGCAGCGTTATTTCCGCGAATTCACGGTTTTCATCCATGATGAGCCAGAAATCCATTCGGGGTTGCATACGGTAGGTGACCATTCGCTGATGCCGCTGTCCTATCGCGCGGCGCCAATGCACAACCGCCTGCCGCACCGGATGCGCGAACTTGTTCGTGAAACGGAACGCCATCCGCTGCCACCGCCGGGAACAGTTGACCTGAAGGCCTTCGGCTGGGAACTTTCCGACGAACTGGACGAATGCTTCCTCACCGCCCGCGATTCCCACGGCAACTGGCTGGAATATGTCGCCGGGGAAGAACAGCATCACAGCAGCTGGCTGTTCGGCGATCCACTGACACACATCCAGCGGGCCTATGCCGGCGATCCATGCCGGGTTCGGCTGGTCCATGCCGGGGTCAAGGAAACGCATGTCTATCACTTGCATGTCCACGAATGGCATGCCGTGCGCACGCACAACGCAGAGCCTTCGTCCTGGGGCGACAAGACATACGACCAGGGGAATGGCACCCCCAAGGTGGGAAAGGGTTCCCATCTGCTCGATTCCATCACGATCAGCCCGCAAACCGGGATGACGATAGATCCGCTGTTCGGTTCCGGCAGCCGCCAGCACGCCATCGGCGACATCATCTGGCATTGCCATCTTTATCCCCATTTCCACCACGGGATGTGGGGCCTGTGGCGCAGCCATGATCGCCTGGTTGATGGCACGCGCCTTTATCCTGATGGATCCTACTGCCCGCCGCTGAAGGCGCTGCCGGATCACAGGCCGAAGCGGGCGACGCTGAAGCAGCCCGGCTTCCCTTGGTTCATTGACGGGGTCTGTTCCGCCAAATCGCCACCACCACCGGCGGCAAGACCCGATCAGCGCAATGGCAGGCGGATCATTCTGGAGATGCCGGATGCATCGCCCCTGGAAATTGCCGCCATGGCACCGGGCTGCCGCACCGGAAAATCGCCGGGTGCCCTTTTCGTCGATCTTGATGGGCTGGCGGCAAAGTGGAACGCCGAAGCCGGGCTGCCTGCTCCGCGCAAGATCAGCTATGACATCGAAGTCCGCAGTGACCGGATCGATTACAACGTCGATGGCTGGTTCGATCCGAACGGCCACCATTACCGCCTGATGGGCGTCAAGATTTCCGAGCAGGACAAGGCGGGCCGATACCAGGTCGTGGAGGAGAAAACATTTCCGCATGATCTGGCGGCAAACCCTGAGCCGTGCTTTCCGCGCGCCAATCACGGCGATATCGTCGAATGGCGCCAGCACAATGTGCTGCCCAGCTTCGTCGCGGATCAATATGATTTTGGCCAGTTGCCGGTTGAATGCGGCCTTCATGTCCATTTGGTGAAGTTCGATGTTCTGGCAGCGGACGGATCGGCTACCGGCTGGAACTATCTCTCTGGCGCCAGTGCCCCCGAAGCGGTCGGTGCGAACGGACCGGGCGAAATGCGCAATGTCAGCCTGCATCGCTGGGTGGTAGACGAGGAGTTTGGCCCCTGCTTCTTCCACGATCATCTGCTGGCCAATTTCCGCCAGAAGCGCGGCCTGTTTTCCGCCCTTATGGTGCAACCCCACGGTTCCGCTTGGCAAAGGCACGACGATCAAAGCGTTGCGGCCTGGGGGGAGCAGCAGGCGGTGATCGTCCCGCCCGAAGACAGCAACCTGCCACCTTATCGCGAAGCATGCCTTGCCGTTGCCGATTACGTGCCGATGTTGAATCGCCAGCACAGGGCGCTGAACCCGCCTTCAGTTCTATCGGGCATGAGCGACCCCGGCGTCATGGGGGTAAACTATCGATGTGCCCCGATGCGCTTCCGCGGGCAGGATCCATCCGCGTGGTTCAGTTCGGCAGTGCGCACGGACAAGAACTTCGCGGGTGACAAGGGCGATCCCGATACACCGATCATCAGGACCTACCCGGGTGAGCGGCTGCGTATCCGCCTGATCCAGGGTTCCCACGAAGAACAGCACAGCTTTACCGCCCACGGATTGCGCTGGCGGCGCGACTGGGGACATCCGCAGGCAACCCTTGTCAACCAGCAGACACTTGGCATTTCAGAGGCCTTCACGCTGGACATAAACCCGCTTGATGCCTCGGCCTACGGCGTGGGAGATCATCTGTGGCATTTCGGCAACCTTGACGATATTTGGCTTGGCAACTGGGGGCTGGTGCGGGTCTTGCCGCCAACCAGGCAATCGCGCGATGTCCTTGCCCCGCTGCCGTCGCGAACAAATTCAGGCACAGACGCGATCAAAGCGATGCAAGATGACGCTGGGGCCCTGTCGCCCGCCAATCGCACTGCCGATCGGACATATGTAGTGGTCGCCCAGCGCCACGAACACCAGTATGTCGGCAACATCCTGACCGACCCTTGGGGGCTGACCTATCGCGCGGTGCCTTTCGCCGAAGGTGAGTTGGAAAAGGCCATCGAAGAAGAACGGGAAATCGAAGCGTCCGGTTTGCGTTCCGCGAAGCGGGGACCGAGGGAAGGCCTCGACAAGCTCTTGCGCTCTCAAAAGCTGCCCAAAACGAACCAACCGCTGGTCTTGCGTGCCAAGGCCGGAGAATGGCTGCGTGTCATCCTTATCAACGATCTGCTGGAAGCGGACGAGGATGTGCGCAATCGCCGCAGGGATGGCCGCCAACGCTTTGGCCCGGAACCAGCACCGGCGCGATTACCGGTCGAACATCGTGATTGGCAAGGCAATCCGGATCGCCGCACGGTCAGCACGCGCGTTTCGCTGCATCCTTCACTGCTGAGATACAATGTTTCCAGCAACGATGGTAGTTTTGTCGGTCTGAACCCCGATACAACCGTCGCCGCCCGCCGACAGTTCGGGGATGGACACGGGATGCACAGCGCCAACGCCGATGGAGGCTTGGGCAGCGATGTCGTTTCGCGGGCTGATCACTCGGGCAAGCGCAACTGGCGTGAATATTGGTGGTGGGCCGACCCGCAGTTGGCTCCGAAGTCTGCCGCAGACGGCGGCATGGGGCAAGTGTGCTATCTGCATGACTTGGGCGACATCCGCAATCACCGCCACCGATGGGCTGATCGGCGCGCTGGTCGTCTTGCCGGAAGACGTCGAACCTTACGCACCAGGTTCAGAGGCTTCAGACAAGCCGGATGGCTGGACCAGCTTTGCCGCCGATATTCGCAGCTCGAACGACAAGAGCCTGGTGGCGCGCGAAACCTTCTGGTTCATGCAGGATGGCTTGCGGTTCTTTGTCAATGGCAGCGAGCATGCCCCGATGCACGATGCCGATCCTGAGCTGGATCCGGTCGATTGCGGCCAGAAAGCCGTCAATTATCGCAGCCACCCTGTGCATGAAGGTCGCGTCGCGCAGAACGGAGAGCCGCTGGTGCCAGACCCGATTTTGGAGACAAAGAAGGGCCATACGGTGTGGCTGCGCGTTATTGGCGCGAACGACAAACCGCGCCAGCAGGGAATCGTCGTGCATGGCGCCAAGCTGCAGCAAGCGCTCTGGATGGGGGATAACAGCCCGATGATCGGAGCGATGGCGGGCATATCGCCCTGCCGAGTCGAGAATTTCAGCTTTTCGATCAATGGAAAAGGGGATTTCGCCGTGCGGTCTGGCAGTTTCCTCTGGTCAACACAGCAGGGCATGTGGGCACGGATCCGGACCAAGTGACTCCGCATAGGTATCAGCGATCAGAGCAGGCCCGTTAGACCCCAAGCTCCGCGTCCGGTTGGCCGAGCTTCCTGCGCCGCAGCATAAGCTGATTAACATCCGAAAATTTCGGCAGGAACAGCCGGATCGGCATGCCGCAAGTCTGAAAGCACTTGACAGCTATTAGCTCGTTCCGGTTGGATCGATCTCGTGAAGCGGCGGCAATGAGAACCCCGATCTCTACAAATCCTTGAGCGTTGAAGTCTAGATGTGCAGCACTTGGTCGAGCTTGGCCAACTCACACAGCGGGCTCAATTGCGGGCAAAGTCGATAGAAGCGGCCCGAAAGATCATTCTAAAACAACGGAATCGCACTGCATCGCGATAGCTTTTTAAGGACTCGAACGATTTCAAAACCCCAGATTTCTGCGGCTTCCGCTTCCGGAACAAACACAGAAAACGGGCCTCCATTTTGTGCCCTTTCGAAGGTCGGGACTGTTTAGGTCTTGGCGCCATCGATGCCCTCCTGGTAAAACCGGCCGAAAAGACGGAGGACTTAGTTGTTTTGCGATCTTTGCGCGGCGTGCTCTTCGATAGCACTCGAACATCGCCACTGCGACGGCCTGGGCGCGGACCGTTGCCATGATCGATCAGAAATCCAGATCTTCCTTGCTGACGAGCATGCGTAGTCCTGGGCAGACGGGCGAGGTCCTCGTTGATGCCGACGCGGTCCGTTTCGGGCGCAACAAGCTCCGCAAGTCGCCGTGTCATGCCGAACACATGGAGCGCGCTGGCAAGCACTGCCATGCCCACTGTCGGATCGCCAGCCTCTAGACGCTGGAGCGTCTGCACTGAGATGAGCATGCGTTCGGCCATCAATCGTTGCGGCAGCTTGCGGCGGCGTCGCGCAATCGACAGGTCTTTGCCTAGCTGCGTGAACGCGCGCAGGCTCTGGGCGGTAGGCCGCTGGCAACCCTGGAAGCGCGTGACATCGAGTTAGTATGACATATCATGTGAAAAATTGCAATTAGACATGATACCTCATTCATTCTTAAGTTTGTAATCGTGCCCTGCGTAGCTGCCCATCGGTCGTTTCTTTCGGATGCGATGAAGGGCCGTTGGCGCTCGGCTGAATGTGCTTGATCAAACCGGACATCGAACCGGACATGGCCGCGGAATTGGTGACCTCCGTTCTGCCAAAATTCGCTGTCTTTTGAAGGCTTAGAGCCAGCGAGGCTCTGGACTAGCAAGCGGACATTGCGGGAGCCGTTTGGTTCAAAATCTGATTCCAAAATGCATATTATCATACATCTGCGGAGCATATTTTCAAACCGCACCTTCCCTTGGTTTGAAAATCATGCTACAAATGAACCATGAGTTCATCAAAGGCATCTAAAATCAAACCGCTGCTCGACGCCTGGCAACCCCATACGGTTGCCACGAGCGAGTGGCTTGGCGAACGCGGGATCAATCCGCAGGATGTCCGCAATTACCTCGGATCGAAGTGGCTTGTCTCGCTGGGACGCGGTGCATTCAAGCGTCCAAGCGAGACGGTCACCTGGCAAGGCGCGCTGTATAGCATCCAAAAGCAATCGGGCCTGCCTGTCCATGTCGGCGCATTGACCGCGCTGGAGATGACCGGGCACCAGCACTACGTGCGCTTCGGGAGAAGCGAGGCCTATCTGTTTTCTGCGCCCGATATCCAATTGCCGAAATGGTTTCGCGCACATTGGGGCGGTCGAGGTCCGCCATGTCCGGACCAAGCTGTTTCCGGCACAGATGGCGATGACGACGAAGGAAAGCCCAGAGGGCTTGCCGCTGGTCTGCTCGTCGCCGGAGCAGGCGATACTGGAAACGCTGCACCTCGCCCCCAAAGAATTCGACCTGGTCGAGGTCGCGCAGATCATCGAGGGCATGACCTCTCTACGCCCCAAAGTCATGCAGGAGCTTCTGGAAGCTTGCGCATCGATCAAGGTCAAGCGGCTGTTCTTGTATCTCGCAGAACGGGCCGGGCTTAGCCTGGTCAAGCATCTCGATCTAAACCGGATCGACCTTGGCACCGGCAAGCGCGCGATAACCGAAACAGGACGTCTGACCCCGAAATACGGACTGCTGCTGCCCGAGGAGCTGGTTACCGATGGCGACTGAGGCCTATCGCGATCAGGTCCGGCTGCTGCTCGATGTCCTGCCTCTCGTCATGGAGGAAGCGGTCTTCGCGCTCAAAGGCGGCACGGCGATCAATCTGTTCGAATGGGACATGCCGCGCCTGTCGGTCGATATCGACCTGACCTATCTGCCGACGCAGGGCCGCGAGGAGTCTCTTGCTGCAATCAGTAGCGCGCTCGATCGCGTTGCTGCCAACATTGAGCGGCGCCTGGCACCGACCAAAGTGACGAAACCCGTCCAGGGCGGCGAGCGGATGGAAGTGAAGCTGAACTGCCAGCGCCAACGCACCCAAGTGAAGATCGAAGTCAATCCGACCTTGCGCGGTCACCTCATGCCGGTGCGCGCCATGCCGTGCAGCGATAGTGTCCAGGACCAGTTCGAAGCGTTTGCGGAGGCCCGCGTTCTTTCGCGCGGCGAATTGTTCGGCGGCAAGATTTGTGCGGCACTCGATCGCCAGCATCCGCGTGACCTGTTCGACGTGAAGCTGATGCTTGAGCGCTACGGGCTGACCGAAGAAATCCGCCACGGCATGGTCGCGGCGCTGGTCAGCCACAAGCGGCCAGTCATCGAGCTTATCCGACCGACGCCAAAGGACCAGCGAGATGCCTTCAAGGCGAAGTTCGAAGGGATGACTCTGCTCCCCTTCAGCTACGACGATCATGTCGTGACACTTGAGCGGCTGGTACAGACCATTCGGCCAGAATTGACAGAGGATGACCTGGCATTTCTGCGCTCGTTCGAGGCAGGTGATCCGGCTTGGGATCGCTTCCCGCTTGATGGCTTGGCCGAGCTTCCTGCGCCGCAATTCAAGTTGCTCAACATTCGAAAATTTCGGCAGGAGCAGCCGGGACGGCATGCCGCAAGTCTGATGGCACTGGAAGGCTATTAGCTAGTTTCGCACGCGAAACGTTACGCCAGACACTCGTGGGGCTAGACTATTCGGAAAGACGGCCATGACTTCGCAAGGCTAGCTGTTTGTAACAAGACACGCTGATTGAGCATACCGGTTTGGCAGGCCTGGCCCATTTACCTACACCGAGGTCAGAGCCCCAGAAAACGCACCGGGGTCCAGGCCTGCCCCTCCGGGAGGGAGGAACTCACATTACGTATGGCCCGGTTCGAAAGCCGAACCGGATTTCCACATGCCGAGCATGATCACCGCCATCTTCCGGGCAACGGCAACCCGAGCCTTCGACAAGCCGACCTTGCGAGACAGTTCGAGACCCCAGGTCTGCAAAGCGCTTTGCTTCTT
Organism: uncultured Alphaproteobacteria bacterium; assembly: GCA_963775115.1. GTDB lineage: Bacteria > Pseudomonadota > Alphaproteobacteria > Sphingomonadales > Sphingomonadaceae > Novosphingobium. The sequence goes on along the minus strand of CAVZHP010000014.1, from coordinate 178,382 downwards.
CGTCGTACATAGCAGGACGGTCGCGGCCGACACCAGGTGTGTGCGCGTCATCTTGTTGCCGAACCGGCTGATCCGACCCGAACGGGACAGGACGCCGGACTGGTGAACGGATGGAGTTAGGCCAAGATAGGGGCCAACGTCGCGGTTCCGGTCAAAGCGGAAGGGATCTCCAATGGCGCTGAAAAACGACAGTGCGGTTATCGGCCCGACGCCCGGCACGGTCATCAGGATCGAGCAGGCCGGGTGAGCGCTGGCAAGAGCCCGAAAGCGCTTGTCCATGTCAGCGATGTGAGTGCGCAAGGACTCGGCGATTTCGACAAGCGGCCGGACCTCGGCTTCGACGTCGAGGCCATCGCCCTGCAACTGCGGCAGTTGGTCTTCGATCCCGCTGGCAAGCTTGCCGATGCCGCTCCTGGTTTTGAGCTTCCCGCCGTGTAACCGGACGATCGACTGGACCAGGGCATCGAGCTTCATGCGCTGCTGGACGAGGTTCTTGCGAACGTTGAGCTGGCTGCGGATGTTCTGGCAGTCCAGCGTTTTCACGAAAACCTCCGCGCCGATCGAGCGGCCGAGACGTCCAAGCTCAGCAAGTCCTCGGGCATCGTTGGCGTCGGTCTTCTGGCGGCGGATTGCGAGGAACTTGCTCGCCTTGCGCACCTCGACCACCTGCACCGGGAGGCCATACTCGCGCAGTTCGCGGACCATGTGCGTGCCGACGCCGGCCTCGATGGTAATGGCTTGAACGCTTTCCACCCCGAAGGGCCGCAGGATATCCTTCACCTGTCCGGCATTTGTATCGCGCATTCCTTCGAACAGGATTTCGCCATTTTCGTCGATCAGGCAAACGGCGGTCGCGGATATCCCCGTGTCCAACCCGACCCAATATTTCCGAGTACCCAACCAAAACCCCCTGAAAAGCAGCATTGTTGGCGTGGCGTCACCTAATCTCGCGGCAGGAGCCCTGCAAACTTCCGACGTCCAAATGCCGCGAGGAGGCTAGCAATCGGGCAAGGATTCGCCGAATGGGAACTGTCCTCGGATTCGCATGACAGGGCGTAGGAAATGGTAGGAAGTTCAAAGCTCGATCCGCGCCGTGCGCTCGACGACCTGATCAAGGAACGCGGCGAGACGTACTCGTCAGTCTCGCGGCTGCTGAGCCGCAATTCGGCCTATATCCAGCAGTTCATCAAGCGGGGCAGCCCGGCGCGGCTCGACGAGAACGACATCGCCCAGCTCTCGGTTCACTTCGGCGTTCCGCCCGTTGTATTTGGCGGCGAGGATGTCCCGGCTGCGACCGGCCTCACGACCATCGCCATTCCAGTGCTCGGACAAATCGACGAAGACAGTGAGCTCGCCCGGGTGCGATTGGTCGATGAAGCCTGGCTGCGGCAAGTCAGTCACAAGCCCAACGGCGTCTCGATCGTCAAGGTCGAGGGTGATGCGATGGAGCCAACGCTCCACGACGGCGACGAAGTGTTCATTCAGCGCTACCAGGCCAATGAGAATCCGCGCGATGGGGTCTATGTCATTCGAGCCGATACGCTGCTGCTGGTGCGCCGGATTGCGCTCGAGCCGATGCGCGGCCGAATTTCCGTCCTCACCGACAATCCAGCCTATCCGGCCTGGAATGGCCTTGCGCGCAATGCGGTCCAGATCGTCGGCAAAGTCGTTTGGGCAGGCAAGCGCATCACTTAGCGGACAAACTACCTGATCCCCTCGATCAAACTGGCTTCAAACAGTTCCCGGGCCAGCGCTTCGATGTCTTCGCGCCAGGCGAGCTTGTCGAGCCATGGCTGCGGGATTGCGCCAGCGCCATAGACCGCTCCGGCGAGCTGTCCGGTGATCGCCGCGGTCGTATCCGCATCGTCGCCAAGGTTGGCAGCTAGCAGCACCGCGCTCCGAAAGCTGTCCGTCTGCGCGACGCACCAGAAGGCCGCTTCGAACGAATGGATCACGTACCCGGATGACAAAATCTGCGAGCGGCTCTTAGCCCGCCAATCGCCAGCGATGATCGCCGCAATCGCCAGGTCCTGACTAGCCTCTTGTCCGTCCAGTGCCGCCTGCCAATCGCGCCCGCTGATTGCCTCGGCCAGCACCCGGGCAAACCGGTCGCAGACCTCCACAGCCTGCGGCGCGCCGTGGGTCGTGACGCTCTGCCGCCGTGCGACGTCGACAAGCACTGCCGGGACTTGCCAATGCCGGACCGCGACCGGCGCAAGGCGCATGAGGCTGCCGTTGCCCGCGGTGCTCGGGTCGGTCGAACCCGCGAAAGGATTGCCGGAACGCAGCCACGCTTCGATCGCTGACCGGGTCGCATTGCCGATGTCGAAACAGGTTCCAGTGCAACTGTTGACGCCATGGACGTACCAATTGGCAAAACGCCCCATCAAGTCGGCCTCGTCGAGGGCGGGCTTCGCGCAGAGGCTTTCGGCGAGCGCCAAGGCCATCGCGGTGTCGTCCGTCCATTGCCCGGGCTTGAGCTCGAATGGACCGCCGCCGATCATGTCGGTCAGGTGCGTGTAGCTGTCGCGCTGGGTGAACTCGAGGGTCGTGCCCAAGGCATCGCCGACGGCCAGGCCTAACAGGGCGCCAAGTGCTCGGTCTTCGATCGCGGAAGCGTTGGGGCGAACCAGACTCATGGCCGGACCAAACAGAGCTTACGGCTCGAAACGCCAACCTTGAGCTGTCTACCCCACTCAAACGCGAGAAAGTCTTGCTCGATCCCGTCGGCAAAGATCACGCCGCCCTCGTTCATGCGTGACTGCAGCGCTCAAAGCTCCAGCAACCAGCTTGCCGCTGCGAACCGAGGTCCCGGTAGAGATACTTGGAAACGGTTCGCGCACGAAATAGCCGAGGGCTTCCTCTTCGATGCCGAGCTGGAGCGATGAGGCGGTCGCTTCCATGATCGAACGCGCCCAGCCAGTTGCACCGGTGCCGGTCGCGACAATCAGTCCGCTCGAACTTTGCGGCTCTTGCGCGCTGCCGGTATCGATCAGGTAGCGGGCCGACTGGTGGCTGCGGTGCCCGACGAACAGTTCGTTGAGGGCGAGCAGCGTCTCGCCGGTGTCGAGCCGCGCCTCGGCCATTGTGCGCCGTTCCAAGCCGCAATCGTGCGCGGCTATCGCGCGCAGGGTTTTGCCGAGCTGATCGGCCGATCCGTGCAGCAACACTCCGTCGAAGCGGTCCGGGGCCGGATTGATGCCGAGGACGGGCTGCCCCTCGAGATACTTGGCGACATTTGCCACGAGCCCGTCCTGGCCGACTGCGACAATCAGATCGTCTGCCGCGAACAGAAAGCGGTCGAATTCGCCGCGCCGGACCAGCGCCTGGCGCCATTCATCGGGGACCTGCGCGCGGACATTGTGCAGCACCTGTTGAAACGCTTCGTGCTGGGCTTCGAGCCCAGCCAGGTCCTGGCCGCGGGTTTCGAGGAAGAACCGCGCCTGCTGGCGCGTCGCATGTCGCGCCAGCAGGAGTTCGTAGTCCGTCTCGCGGACAGCGAAGACTACGCGGGGAGGAAGGCTCGCCATCGGGTCAGCCTGCGTCGATGAGGGTCTGTTTGCCCGCCCCGAGTTCGCGCAACAGGCCAGCAATCAAGTCCGGGGTCACGTTGAGGTGCTCGATCGTGTCGAGCTTGCCGGCAAACTCCCGCGCGGCGAGGCCGAGCAGCACTTGGGGCGGCAAGTCGCGATAGACCGCCATGTGCAGCTGTTCGGTCTCGGCGCGCGCGCCTTCTACTGTGCGAATCCGCAAGGCTTCGGCATCGGCCTCGACCTTGTTCGCATCGGCCACCCCTTGCGCCCGGTCACGGGCATTGTCGGCTTCCTCGGCGATGAGTTCTTTCTCGCGCCGGGCAAGCTCCACCCGGTTGGCGAGTTCGTTCTCGGCAATCGCGCGTTCCTTGTCGACCGCGAGCGCCCGCCTCTCGAATGTTGCCTGGTCGGCCTTTTGCTGGAGCGCCTCGAAAGTCGGGGTCTGGAGCGCGCGTTCGAGCTCGCTGCTCGGGGCGAGGTTTTGCAAGCGGACCGAAACCACCGCGATGCCCAATTCCTTCAGGTCCGGGCTGGCAACGAGGGCCTTTTCGAGCAAGGCACGCAACGGATCGATCCCGGCATCGAGCAGTGCCCTGATGTCGGCCCCGGCGAGGTAGTCGAGCGCAGCCTGGCTGACGAGACCGGTAATCCGGGCTTCGATCTTCTCGAGCGGTTGTCCCTGGTGCTGACCGCCGCGCAGCGAAATCGTGAAATCAATCCGCTCGGCGATCCGCTCGGGATCCTCGATCCGCCAGCCGATCGCGCCCTGGACATTGACTGCCTGGAAGTCGGCGCTGCGGCCTTTGACGAAGACCGTGGTCTCACGGTCGTCCATCGGCAGCTCGGCAATGCTGGCGACATCGGGCCGGAACCAGAAAACCAGTCCGCGACCGCTCTGGCGGACTTTCCCGGCGCGGTAGCGGATTACGTGATGGCTGGCATCGCTGCGCAGCCGCGCCAGAAATCCGACGTTGGTGATATTGGCCATGTTCAATCTCCCTGATTGGGTTTGAGACGATAGAGTTCGGCGGGACGGTAAGAAGTCCCCTGTTCGCGCTCGCCGGTTCCCTCGATCCAGCCCTTGTCGAGCATCCGACGGCGAAAGGCCGGCTTGTTTAGCGACACGCCGAGGATGGCTTCGTGAACGTCTTGCAGCGCGCGCAAGGTGAAGAGTTCTGGCAGCAGGGCAAACGCGATGGTTGAATAGTCGAGCTTGCCGCGCAGACGCTTGACCGCCGTGCCGAGGACTTCGGCGTGATCGAAGGCAAGATCGAGGTTTGCCCCACCGGCAGCGCTAGCTGAAACGGCGCCGCCGCACTCACCAGGCCAAGGGACCTCAAGCCCGACTAGCTCAAGATCGCTGCGAGCCAACAATGCACGCGACAGCACTTCGAGCGGCAGCAGCGCGAAGTAAGCGACGGTGATGATCCGCATCCGCGGGTCGCGGGCCGGATCGCCGAAAGTGTAAAGCTGCTCAAGCCAGCCACCTGCGGGAAGTCCGGTTTTGGCCAGCAGCACTCGTTCGGCCGCTTTATCAAGGCCTTCGTCAATACCGACGAAGCCGCCGGGCAACGCCCAGTGATCCTTGAACGGGTGGTCGCCCCGCTGCTGAAGCAGGACCGCTAACTTGCCCTCGCGAACCGTCATGAGCACGAGATCTACCGTCACCGATGGGTGCGGGAATGCTTTCGGATCGTAGCTCTGGAGGAATTCAGCTTCGGTCATGCCCACAACTCATATATTCGAGATGAACATATGATATATGCATATTAGATATATGTCAACTGTGCATTAGGTTACGCAATTGCGATTCCCGTTCAGGCATCGGTCCATGGTCTCGGGGGGCTAGGGTGTGAAGGTCCCTGCGGGCTCGGCATAACTTTTGATGGAGCGCTCCGGCTGTTCGTGCCAGCCAATGTTGAAGGCCCAATAGGTCGGAAAGAAATAGAGCGAGGAATAGGGCAGGTGCTCGTGGATCCAGCGCGCCATAATCCGCCAATCGCCGCGCTCCTGGTGCTTCTCCCAGAAGCGCGGCACGACGACGCAGGCCATTGCTCCCATGTGGCCCTTGGCATCGAGGCGATCCCAGATGTGCCCGGCGTAATTGCTCTCGTTTGAAGCGCAGGTGTAGCCGGCCTTCTTCTTGCGCTGCATTTCGTTGCAGAACCCGTTGACCTCGCAGGAGCGGTAGGCTGAGCGGATCGCAATCCGCCCCCACTCGTCCTGAAGCGGTTCCAGCAATTCCTCGCACAGCCTGTTGCCCGCCTTGATGGCCAACTCCGGGTCGTCGGGCGCATTGTTGAGGCCATGGATCATCGCGACTTCGGAATAGAGCATGTCGCGCATGAAGAACGACTTCGAAAGCTGCACCCGCCCGAGCTCGGTTAGCGCAGGCACGGTGCGAGCCGTGCCCAGCCGTTTAAACGGGCCTTCGATTACCTCGGCCACCCATGCGAGGCGCAATTCGATGCCATCGCATTCTTTGGGGGCCGTGATGCTGCCATCGGTGGCTTGATCCAGGCCCATGGCTTCTACGAAGGCGCGGTAGTCATCGAACCATGAGCGCTTCGGGCAAAAGCTCTGAACGATCATCACGGCATCACGCGCGCAATATCGCCGCGCCTCGATCAGCGCCGAGGCGGTGCGGTGAATAAGCTGGTAGCGGATCGACCCAACTGCACCGGGATTTAGGTCAAGTAGACCACAAAGTCTCTTCAGGCGAGTTTGCCGAGTTTGCCGGTCTCCTTTCGGGTCCGAAAGCCACTCATCGACCGTTGGCCCGAACGTCTCGTCGACCTTGGCCTCGACCGCGAGAATGCCGAGCCCGCCGTCGAGACGAACGATTGCCATGAGATCGGTCTGGCTTGGTCGCTGACCGTCGCCAAGATCTACTGGCCTTTCCAGAAATGCATCAAGCAGAGTGGCTTTGCGAAAGGAAAGATCGGGCTCGAGCGCAGCCTTGATCGATGGAGGCAAGGCATTGGCTGCGAACCAGAGGTCTGCAAGCGACTTAGCCGATCGCCCAGGCTGCCAATGGGTTGGCGAACCAAGATGCGGAATTGTCTCTTCAGGTCTCAACAGAGGGACGTGAAGCCGGCGAAGTGTCGTTTCTTTCTCCATGTCGCCGATGCTTCTCGCGAACCCGTCTTAGGTCAGTCAAGACCTCATGCTCCAGGTGAGCCACATTTATCCCGCGATTTCGAAAGTGAGCGAAATGCGGGATGAATGCGAAACTGAGCCGGGATGCGTCGGAGCGCGTTTCATACAGCTGCCATGAGGCTAATTCGAAGGAATTACAGGGTGAGCAATCTCAGATTGTCTTTCATCCGGCACGTGGTAGCATGACCTGAGCTAATTTAAGTGCAGCGAGGAGACGGCTGATGGCAGGTGAGAGTTGGGAACTCGATCACGGCCAGATTGGCGGAAACTTTTCCTATCTCAGGGCTCGACGAGGGTCTGCCCGAGCTTACCCGCAGTCTCGATGATGGTGTTGAGAAGCTTCTCACCGGCACGCTTCTTGAGGACGACAAAAGGCTCAATCCCCTTTACGTCGAGAGCCTGCTCAACGACTGCATCTCGCGCATCAATAGCTGCATCTCTCTTCGAGATAAGGCGCAGGAGGTCGAGACGAGAGCAATTGCCGAAGCGCTTTCGTACCAGGCCCAAAAGGCCTCTGCAGATTTTCAGAAAGTGTTTCGGGAAAATATTGGCACGGACTACCGATTACTGCTGCAAAATGCCATCGGCGCAACCTTTGCTGATAATAAAATCACTCCAGTGACATTCTCAGAAGAAATTTGGGCAATACTCGATAAGGCTCAGGCAGAGATGGTCGCAGTGTACGACCAGACGCTGGAAACGCGCGCGCTCAAGGCTAGGCAGCCCGGGAACGGAGCAAATTTTTCTGAGCGCTTTGCCACAATAAAAGCCTTGTTCGACTTAGCGATCGTCGAAGCTTACCGACGTTGCCGCGTCGCCAAAACAGGATTGGACAAAATCTACGGCCTAAATTCGGTTGATCTGCCCGAACCCTCGCCGAGCGGATATCTCGATAAATTGGCGCTGTGGGCTCAGACAGTGTCCGATCTGCTCGACGCCGAACTGGATGAGCGAAAGGTCGCAACCGCACTGTTCGTGTTGGGTGCAGCTGGGGCTGACACCGATGAAATCTGCCTAATGACGCGAGAAAATTTCAACGTGCAACTTGATGCTCGTTCATTGGCGTTTGAGCTTAACCCTGATCATTTCGAGGCCCTTGAAATGAAGGACGTGAAGCTCCGCAGCGTCAAACTTCAGGCGAGGTTGCCAAACGATGACCTGAAGACCCATTTGTGGCGATCACGGCTGACACTGCCGCCCAACCCAGTTACAGCGATAGCAGACACGCACCCGCTCTTGATGGCAACCAGCTTCCAAGACTTATTCGACAGCGATATTGTCGTCAAAGGCGTGCACAATGTGTCCCCGCTAGGCGCATGGCGCGTCGAAATCGACAAGACCTCGCCCACAGGCAATCCGGTAAACCGTGCGAACATCAACAATATCTGGTTGCTGCTGCGCGTGTCGTACAAGTCAGCCTAGATGCTGGTAGCAGCGCGCTCCGAACGGTCTCCCACGTCCGAGGCGTTAGAGCGCACCTATGGCGGCCATCATCAGATCGGCAGCGATAATCTGGGTAATTTAAGTCCTCGCGATCATGACGAGCGCGCCTTTCAGCATGAAACAGCAGCGCGCGAACTGCGTGACGCCGCGGAAATTTCCCATGATGAAACGAAACTGTTCGAAGCCGGTGTGTTATTGGCTGGTGCCTCCGCCAGAAGTTTAGGCGGTGCTGTTGCCGGAACTGGCGCGCTTATCGCTGGAGTTTTATCTATGATCAGCGAGCAAATCGCCAAGATGCTCGATAATGCAGCCAAGCTGCAAGACGCGTTAGCCAAGAGTGAGCGAGAAGAGGCTGAACGCAAGCGCGACGCCGCCGAAAAGCAAGCCGCTCTCGACCGGGACATCATCAAACAGACCGTTGAGGCAATCGAGCGCGGTGGCCGTGACTCCGACGGACCCAGGGATCGTTCCAGAAGCGAGGGTGTAGAACGTGCCGAGGGCCGCGGTACCTTTGGCGGACACGATGGAGGTTCGATCATTGTTTAATGCCGTCTTGCACTTCTAACTACGGCACTGCTGAAAACCTGCAACGAAAGTGACACTCCCACCCCACGTTCTTACCTTCTAAAGCACCAATAATTTAATGCGTCAGGCACGCTCTTTAGCCGTGTCCGATGCCTCTTTAGCCGGAACTTCGTCATAGTGCGAGTAGGACATGGTGTATTGCGCGCGCCCTTGAGTGAGTTGCCGAAGTTGGTTCACATAGCCAAACATTTTGGCCAGCGGGACTATGGAGTTGACGACCTGAGCGTTGCCTCGGCCGCCGGTGCCCAGGATCTGGCCGCGGCGGCTGTTCAGGTCGCCGATGACCTCGCCGAGATATTCTTCGGGAGTGACGACTTCGACCTTCATGATCGGCTCGAGCAGCTTGATCCCGGCCTTCTGCGCCACTTCGCGCATTGCGCCGCGGGCCGCAATTTCGAAGGCCAGCGCCGAGGAGTCGACGTCGTGGTAGGCACCGTCATACAGCAGCACTTCGAAATCGATGATCGGGAAGCCGATCAGCGAGCCCGACTCTGCGGTTTCGCGGAAGCCCTTTTCGATCGCTGGGATATATTCCTTGGGAATGTTTCCGCCCTTGATCTCGTCCTTGAAGACGAAGCCGGTGCCGCGTTCACCCGGCGTGACCTTGACCTTCACCCGGCCAAACTGGCCGGTGCCGCCCGACTGCTTCTTGTGGGTGTAATCGATGTCCACCGGCTTCGCGAGGTATTCGCGGTAGGCCACCTGCGGCGCACCGACGTTGGCTTCCACCTTGAACTCGCGCCGCATCCGGTCGACGATGATGTCGAGGTGAAGCTCGCCCATGCCCTTGATGATCGTCTGGCCCGATTCGTGGTCGATAGAAACGCGAAAGCTAGGATCCTCGGTTGAGAGGCGCCTGAGTGCAGACCTCATTTTTTTCATCTCGGTCTGGGTCTTGGGCTCGAGGGTCACCTCCATCACCAGCTCGGGGACACTCTCTGAAGTATCTTGTCGGCTGACAAGCTGAACAAGTTCAGCGACCACTAGATTCCGATCAACCAGCCAGCTACGAGCCGCTCGGTCCACTAGCGCCGGGCCCTCGATCGATGTGCCTTCTGACCACAGATCGAGCAATTCTCTGCGCAAGGATTGCGCAAGGGAGCTGGACCGGGGACGAACTGGAATCCGGATGGGCTTAAGAAGCATCGCGTCGATATCGGTGTCAGAGAGCTCAGTTGCAGGCAGAAAGCCCGCATCATCGGATCTTACGTCAGCGGGTATTGCAAACTCGCTCCACAGGGGACTTGCCACGCGCCAACGCGCGAAGTTTAGCTGCGCGTCTTGGCTCAGGCGTGAGGCTGTGTCTCCGCTGGCCATTAACAGCCATCCATCGGCGATCATCGGGACAGTCGACACGCAGTCGTGGCTTCGGTGCGTAGGGTCGTCGATCCCGGCTGACAGTTTTAATAAATGCACGTCCGGGGAATTTGAGGTCCATAGCCGCTCGAGGGCGCGACAGAGAACGGCGATAGCCTTTCGATTTTCGACTAGGTTTCGAGCCATGACATATGCAGTGTAGAGTGCTACCATGGGACTGGTTCGCACAAGCCGCAGCGCTCTCGCAGCTGCATTGGTTGCAAATTGGCGCCCTTCGAGAAACTTCAGCCTGGCTATCTCGGTTTGCCGGTCGACCGCATCGAAAAAATCCGGACCTTGCCACCACGAGCGGATGATAATCGCGGCCTTCTCCAAGTCGTAGCGTGCCTCGCTGTGATCGTCTTCGATCGCGTCAAGATAGACTTCAGTCCGCCAGGGCTGTCCTGCAACGGTCACAATCAGTTCCTGCCAAATGATGTGACCGCCTCCAAGTGCGCGCTTGACACCAATGCTGTAGGTGCCTGGCTTCAAGTCGGTATATGCTAGGCATATGGTGCCGCTCTGCGGATCGTCTAGTCGAAATTCCGGCTCGCTAGAGACCGTCATTCCGTTGGCGCTCCTGAGTTCGAATGCCGGTTCGGACCGGTTCCGGCATCCGAGGCGCGGCACCCATCTGTTGGAATGAATCCCGCGCAAAAATGAACAGGGCAGCTCCGATCGGCGATCTGCCGTCTGGTTGGATGCCCACCCGCGCGCGTGCAGCCGCCGCAGGATACATCTGATACTCATGTGTGGTAAGCGTACCAGGCAACGGTACCGCCGAGGAGAAGGGCATTTCGCTGGCGGTAAGCGCGGGGGTTCGCCCATCTTCCGCAACCGTGAATTCAATAACATTAACGCTGTCGCCGAGACGTAAATGTGCTTGGTATTCTCCCGTGGCGAGAGATGTCAGCAGCTGTCCGGTTCCCGATCCGACGGCCCGAAAGCTCTTGTCGAAAATCTTGATGTCGGTTGCGCCATCTTCCGCACGCAAGTTGAGGTTGAAGTCTGATGCACCAGGCAACTTCGACCCGATTTCCGCTAGGCCGGGGTGCTCGACGATCTGTGCCGGTGGAGCGCCGTCTGGCGCTACTGGACGGCGGTAAATGTTTAGCGAGCGAGGCGCGTTGATCGGTGGCTCTAAGACACTCGTGAGCTTTGGAAAGCCACCCTCGTTCCACTTCCGGACTAGCGTATCTGCGACGGACGGAGCCATAACGTTGCCGGACGAGTCAGCCGGGGCCTCGCGCAACGCCTCAAGGAACAGTCTTGAGAAAAAACCGCGGGCTTTGTTGTCAGGTGCCATATTCTCCCTAGCTTTGCGTCCCCTAGGGGCTGCAAAAGCGGAGAAGAAGAGAACGTTGTCGCTTGCTCCCAGATCCGGAGGCGCCCAAGTTGGCTCGTTAACCGCCGCCGCTTTGAGCACATCCTGACAGCAATCCATGATCAGGAAAACTTCGTCGAAGAAGCCTGCATTTACAATTTTTGAAGCATAGCGGTAAGCGGCAATATGCGCGGTATCCCCAAGCTGCGCCTGAGCCGTAAGCAGTGCCGGGTCCGGGATGCTACCGGCCGTAAAGCCGTGACCCGCAAAAAAAAGATAAAGCCGCCTTCCAACCTTGCGACGCCACTCATTTTCAGCGTCCCGACACCAGTTATTGAGCGCTTTCTTGAACGCTGTTTCCGTCGGACCTGAATTGTCGGGGTCCTCAGGCTCGTCGGTCGGCGGAAAATCGGCAGAATTGATTTGGACGACGTTATTTTCACTGAGGTTGCCGCCCGCCGGATCGATTAACCACTCTGCGAAAGACGCCGTGTCATTTTCCGGCCCTCCCAGCGAAGTGAGGCCTGGATATCGCGAAATACCGACCAACAAAGCGAAATGGTCAGTAAGTGTTGCCATCAGTATCCGGTCTCAATGATATATTTGAGGCTTTCCAATGTCGCCGGATCATTGTCAAATGCACCGTGATCCATGCTACCGCTGTTAGAACCATCTAACAGCTCAGTCGTCTTCGACCATACCAACATGCGTGGATCATTGCTGAGCCAACTACGAACCGCAGCGATCGAAGGGAATGATGCGTCGGGATAGACGGCGGTATCCCTATAGAAGCGCTCCATCCCGACAAGCGGCATATCCGGCTCATCGACGAGATCGCCATTGTCGGATTGTGTTGATTTAAGGATCCCTGAAACCAGATAGAGGAGTGATGAGGGATAGTAAATCGCCGCCAGTCACGCCCGCGTTGAAGTTCCTCGTCGGATCCCCATAGCTGGTCATCGCGCTCAAGATTGTCGAGCATAGCAAATAGGCGGAACCGACCGATGCGCTCGCCATACTTTTCCAGGGTCGCAGAGAAGAGGTCATAGGTGATTGCTGGCGCGAGAAAGATAACGTCCTGCTTCACCTCGGAGGGAAGATAATCCGCGCATTTCGCCAGCCAATTGGCGATGTATATCGCGCCCGTGCTGTGACCGACGAGCGTTATTCGCTTTGGTTGATAGCCTGCCGCTATGGCCCCCTTAAGCCCGTTGAGGAGCGCGGTCCCCGCATGAACGCCGGGCTCGTCGCCGAACGCTTCGGCAGTATCTGCCTTCATGCGATTCCACTGCAGCGCTTTTGCCCACTCGTTCGCTGGGCTTGCGAGCACTATAAGGCCTCGAATGGCTTCTTCCACGCAGGTCGCATAGAGCCCGTGATCGCGGCCGGTCGAATGGCGCGAGATGACGCACTTTAGCGCCCGGGCAAGATACTTGGCGACTTTGTAGATTTCGATGAGCCCCCGTCCATCACCCTGTTCTTCGCCACCTTCACTGAAAATCTCGCGAACCGTCTCGGCAAGGGTGATAGGGTCGCCTGTGGTGGCCTGAGTGTTGACTGCTAACGCTAGAAGCGATGCCTGCAGCTTGCCATCATTCTCAAGATCGGCCTGGATTTCCGCCTCGTTGACCGACTGTGCAGATCGAAGTCCCGAGCCCTGTCCTATTTCGTCAAGGTCGCGAAAAGGGACGTTCTCAGGCGCCGGGTCGTCCCAATAGGCATCAATCGCATCCTGTGTCTCATGCGCGTAGACGCCGTAGCTCGCCGACGGCAGCGATCGCGCCGTCCCGGCTGTCCCTTCACCGCCCAGATGCTCAAGCGCATATTGCAGAAGCTTTCGAATGAGGTTCTTGAAGACTTTCTCTTCGCGCAATTCCCAGAGATTGTTGCGCAGTGTCTCCCACGCACCGACTTCCATATGTAGAAGACAGGAAAACCGCCCAGGTCGGCGCTTGACGAATAAACCGGATACAACTTTTCGGCGATCTCCAATCCCGAGGCCGTGTCGACGAGCCCGCCATGGAAGTGGACAACGAGATGTCCTCGTGGATCGGCGACTAGTGCTGCAATTGTAGCTTCCACGTCTGTCGCAGCCGAAAGCCCGTCGCCGCCGATGCGTCCGCTTCGGCTATGAATGAGGTTCAGCTTGTCGACCATCACACAACCTTTCAAGCCGGACGACTCCGCTTCTGCGTTCAGTAAACCTCGCTTATTGATGTCGTTGGCAGCCCACTTCAGCTTAATCCCGCCCCAGCGAATCACAAGCCCAGTAAACGCATCGACGCGCTGCGAGATTGATTTGCAGCCAAGACCGACGCGTTAGTGCCGTTTGCCATTAGGACCAGCTGATTCCAGTCGCGAATGGTTGGCGCGCTTGCACGCAACAGCAGAGAATGCCCTTGGTTCGAGTAGATCAAACCGATCGCGACTGTTCGACATTTGCTTTCGAAAGCCGACAATGGGCTTGGAGCGCGCCGTAAGTCATTTCAACCTAGCGGAGATCCAGCTTTCAACATCTTCTAGCGCCCAAGCAACCGCATACCCGCCCAGCTGCACCGGCTTCGGAAACTTGCCCTCGGCCATCCACCGGTAGATCGTCGAGCGGCCGAGACCGACGCGATGCTGCACTTCCTTGAGGCGAATGAGCCGGGTCACGCGCTTCGGCTCGGGTACGACGTCCACGTCCGCATCAGCCATGACGCCCTCCCACTCCAATGCCATGGCTATCACCCAGCTGCGCATCCTTGCGTTCCAGCTCGTCGATATGATCGGCGAGCAGCCGCGCCACCCGGTGCGCAGTGCCCTTGGCCCAGCGGGGTTTGACGTCGTGGACCTGGTTACCAAGCACCCGCTCGAGCGCGCCGGGCAGCTCGCCGATGAGCTCCTCGAAGAAGTGAGCGATGTCGGTCTGCAGCCAGCGCGTGGTAAGATCGCCGCCGGCACCGAGAAACAATAGCAGCTGCGCGTGCGGCGCCATCCCGGCCGAAGCCAGGATGCGCAGCGCCTCGCCGACGCTCGGGCTGCGCTCTCCGGCCAGGGTGCGACGCAGGGCATCCTTGTGGATGTGTGTATCGCGCGCGATTTCGCAGCGGTTGCGGCCGCTGAGCTCCACTGCAGTGTGGAGCAGATGGGCGAGGTCGCTGCGCGTTTGCGTCTCGCTGAGCATTGCCATGTTGTTGATTGTCACTGAGAGTTGACCCGGGATTTTCATCGAGAAGTGACCCGGGTGGATGGTATGTCCCGCAGTGCGGGCATTGGGTCAAGCTGGTGTTTTTTCCTTTCTGGTTTTTGGTGCAGCGGAGCTCGCTCTGAACCGGAAGCTGTCGTTGCCGGTCTCGAGGATGTGGCAGTGGTGAGTTAGCCGATCGAGCAGCGCGGTGGTCATCTTGGCATCGCCGAACACGTCGGCCCATTCGCTGAAGCTGAGGTTGGTGGTGATGACGACGCTGGTGCGCTCGTAGAGTTTGCTGAGCAGGTGGAACAGCAGCGCCCCGCCTGACGGGCTGAACGGCAAGTATCCGAGCTCGTCGAGGATAACGAGATCGAGACGCAGCAGGCGCTCGGCCAGTTGCCCGGCCTTGTTCATGGCCTTTTCCTGTTCGAGCGCGTTGACCAGGTCGACCGTGGAGTAGAACCGGACCTTCTTGCGGTGATGCTCGACCGCCTGAACGCCCAGAGCTGTGGCGATGTGGGTCTTGCCGGTACCGGGACCGCCTATTGCCACGACGTTGTGCGCGCCGTCGATGAACTCGCCGCGATGGAGCTGCCGGACAAGGGCCTCGCTGACCTCGCTGAAGGCAAAGTCGAACCCGGCCAGGTCCTTGTAGGCCGGGAACCGGGCGGCCTTGATCTGGTAGGCGATCGAGCGGACCTCGCGCTCGGCCATCTCGGCCTTGAGCAGCTGGGAGAGGATCGGCACGGCGGCATCGAAGGCGGGAGCGCCTTGCTGGATCAGTTCGCCGACAGCCTGGGCCATGCCGTACATCTTCAGACCGCGCAGCATGACCTCCACGGCGGCGCTGGCGGGATCATGACGCATGGCGCAGCTCCCGCAGATGATCGTAGCGCCCGACATCGGCGACTGGTTCCTGGTGAAGGCGCAGCGCCTGGGGTGCATCGATCGGTGAGGCAGGCGGGGCCTTGCCGTCGGTCAGGCGGTGCAGGATGTTGAGTATGTGGGTCTTGGTCGGAACCCCCGCTTCCAGCGCCAGCTCGACCGCGCACAGAACAGCCTGTTCCTCGTGCTGCAGCACAAGCGAGAGTATCTCGACCATCTCGCGGTCACCGCCGGGGCGCTTGAGCAGATGGCCCTGGAGTTGCCGGAAGGCCTCGGGCATCTCGGTGAACGGCGCGCCGTTGCGCAGGGCCCCGGGCTTGCGCTGGATCACCGCCAGATAGTGCCGCCAGTCATAGACGATCCGTCCCGGCAGATGATGGGAGCGCGCGATAATCCGGCCATGCTCGCACAGGATCCGGCCCTCGGCGGCGATGACGATCCGCTCGGGGTAGACCCGCAAGGACACAGGCCGGTTGGCAAAGGAGGCCGGCACCGAGTAGCGGTTGCGCTCCAAGGTCACCAGACAGGTCGGCGATACCCGCTTGGTGTGCTCGACGAAGCCGTCGAAGGGGCGGCCCGGCGGCATCAGGCTGGCGACCTCACCGGCATGCACATCGGCGACAGTGCCGGGCAGACCGCCATGCACGATCTGACCCCAGTGCGTGATGCACTGCTCCTCGAGCCAGGCGTTGAGCGCACCAAGGTCCGGGAAGCTGGGCCCAGAAGGACCATGGGCCTGCCACAAGCGGCGGCGTGCATCCTGGACGTTCTTCTCGACCTGGCCCTTCTCCCAACCGGAAGCCGGGTTACAGAACTCGGGCTCGAACAGGTAATGACTGGCCATGGCGGCAAAGCGTGCGTTGACCTGCCGCGCCTTGCCCGAGCCGATCCGGTCAACCGCAGTCTTCATATTGTCGAAGATCCCGCGCTGCGGCACGCCGCCCAGAACCCTGAACGCCTGGGTCAGGGCGTCGAACAGCATCTCGTGGGTCTGGAGAAGATAGGCCCGAACGGTGAAGGCCCGGCTGTGCGACAGCTTGGTGTGCGCCACCTGCAGCTTGGTCTGCTTGCCGCCCAGCAAGGCCCAGTCCTCGCTCCAGTCGAACTGGAAGGCCTCGCCCGGCGCAAAGACCAAAGGCACGAAGGTGCCACGGCCAGCGGACTGGGCATCGCGTTGACGCTCGGACTTCCAGGCGCGAACGAAGGCCGCCACACGCCCGTAGGAACCGTCGTAGCCCAAGGCCACAAGATCGGCGTGCATCTGCTTTGCTGTGCGCCGTTGCTTGCGTGACTTGCCGGTCTCAATCTTCAGCCAACCCGTCAGCTTCTCGGCAAACGGGTCCAGCTTGCTCGGCCGAGCGGCCACGTTGAACCTCGGTTCCACCGTACCACTGCGCAGATACTTGCGGATCGTGTTGCGCGACAGCCCAGTGCGCCGCTCTATCTCCCGGATCGGCATCCCCTCACGGAAATGCCAGCGCCGGATTACGCTCAATAACGCCATGTCGATCACTCCTGTATCCCCCAACCCAACAGCCAGGGGAAAGCTCAGAACATGGGTCACTTCTCAGTGGAAATTTATGCCCCTCCCGGGTCAACTCTCAGTGACAATCAACATTCAGTGCGCTTGTCGGCGGGCAGCCGCAGCACGTTGGAATCGTAGCGCCGCAACTCGGCATCATAGAGGGCCATCTCGACAAACTCCCTGTTGACCCGGTCGTCTCGGGCTGGCGATTGACATGATTCGCGATAGGGCATATTATTTATACGGATTAACTTTCTATGTCCATCTATTTTTCATACCCATTGGAGCTGCCATGACCGAACCTTCCAAAAAACTGGGGTGGGGAGCTGAGCGCCGGCTCGAATTCGTCGAATTTCAGCTGGCGTGGGAGGGCGGTGTCCGTCGATCCGATTTACGGAGAGTGTTCAAGGTGTCGGAGCCGCAGGCATCGAACGACCTGACTGAATATCAGAGACGCGCGCCCGACAATGCTACCTACGACCCGCGCGGAAAGCGCTACGTTGCGAGCCATGATTTCAAACCGGTGTTTTTACAGGGCGGGCCATCGGATTATCTTCTGCAACTCCGCTCGCTCGCCGAGGGCTTAGTCGAACCTGAAGATTCCTGGATCGGCTCGCCACCAGAGGTGGACATCGTCCTGACACCAGCGCGCGAGATGGACGCGGGTTGCCTACATGCGGTTCTTGATGCCAATCGAGTGCGCGGCTCCCTTGAGGTCCGATATCAGTCGATGAGCCGTGAAAGGCCAGAACCGGTATGGCGGCGAATAACCCCCCATGCATTTGGATTTGACGGGCTCAGGTGGCACACACGAGCTTATTGCCACGAAACAGATAAGTTTAAGGACTTCCTCCTGCCGCGCATTCTCGGGTCGCGGACCCCTGGTGACGGTGGGTTATGGGGCGACCATGATGAACTTTGGCAAGAGCGGTTCAGGCTGCAGATCTCTCCACATCCCCTACTGGGTGCTGCCCAGAGATCGATCGTCGAGCGTGACTACGGCATGATAAATGGCATCGCTGGTCTCGACGTCCGCTATGCGATGTTATTCTACGTCCTAAAACGCCTCGGCCTTTTGGACGATCCTGAGACCAAGCCGCCGAGGAGCCAACACATCGTGATCGCAAACAAGGAGGAAGCCATGGCCGCACTGAGGAAAGCTGACTGGGCTTTCTGACCGCCATTTATTCTGGTGGCGCGCGATTGCCTTCAACAACCACTGCTATTTGAGATCAAACCTATGCGGCGACCGATCTTTGGATATCAACCACATTCCCGCCCAAGCGAAGCTGGTCGAGGTAATCGCTCCACCATTGCGCCATGCGGACGCGCTCTTCCCAGTAGTTTACCGCGATTGTATGCCCCTCGCACGGCGTTGCTGTCGCCATGCGCCAGAGCTCGCTCGATGGCGTCGGGATTCCAGTTGCCGCTTTCATTGAGGAGAGTCGAGGCTGTCGAGCGCAACCCGTGCGCAGTCACTTCGTCTTTGCCAAAGCCCATACGGCGAAAGCGCGACATTGAGGGTGTTTTCGCTCATCGGGCGTGCGCAAGTGTAGAGCGGACGGGAAGACATAGCCTTTCTTGCCCGTGACAGCCTGCAGCTCGCGTCAGCAGCTCCATCACCTGCCGCGATAGCGGCACCGCATGGGCGCGGCGCGCCTTCATCTTGCCTTCGGGGATCGTCCAGGTCCGCTTGTCAAAATCGAACTCCTCCCATTCGGCATGACGCAGTTCGCCGGGCCGCACGAAGACATGTGGGGTGATTTGCAGGGCCAGCTTGGTGATCGGATGCCCCTCGTAGTCCGCGATCGCGCGCAGCAGTTCGCCCAGCTTCGTCGGTTCGAGGATCGCTGCATAGTGACGCGCCTTCGGCGTGACCAGCGCGCCCTGGAGGATTGCGGTCGGATCGGCAGTGCAGCGCCCGGTTGCCGCGCCATAGCGGAACACGCGGCTCGCGAAGGAACGGCACTTCTTGGCTGTTTCGAGATTGCCGCGCGCTTCGAGTTTCTTGAGCGGAGCGAGCATCATTTGCGGATCGACCTCGGCAATCGGCATCGCGCCGATGGCTGGCTTCAGGAGTTCGAGAAACCAGCGGGCCTTGCGCAAGCGTCGCTTCGGCGCAGGTTCTGCCGCACCATCTTCTGTTCGATGTATTCGCAGCGCGACCACTTCGAAGCTGTTTGCCGAATTGATCCGGGCGGTCATCTTCTCGCGCTTGCGTTGCAGCATCGGGTCGAGACCCTCGGCAATTTTTACCCGCGCCACGTCGCGAATCCGCCGTGCATGGGCAAGGCCGATCTCGGGAAACTGCCCGATGGGCATCTTCTTCTCTTTGCCGCCGAACCGGTATTTGAAATACCAGAGCTTGGAGCCGTTTGGCTTGACAAGCAGGTAAAGCCCCTTTTCATCGGTCTTTTTGTAGGGGGCGTCGAGTGCGGGAAACCCGCTGATTTCTGCGGCTTTCAGCATGATTTGGGGGCCTCACTTTTGCCAGCTTTGGCCCAAAAACGGGGCGAGGCCCCCAACGAGGCCCCCAAAAATGCTGGAACAGGGTGAAACATGGCGAAACTCCCGGCAACGAAATCAGCCAATAAATGGCAGATTTCTGCGGGTTTCGCAATGTTTTTATGGCCGCCCACAGAGGGTGGCTGGTGCCCAGAAGAGGACTCGAACCTCCACGCCCTTGCGAGCGCCAGCACCTGAAGCTGGTGCGTCTACCAATTCCGCCATCTGGGCACGGGTAGCACCTTCGCCAATGCGCGCGGGTGCCGGGTAGGAGCGGGCCGATAGCGGGGGGTAGGGCGGATTGTCAACGTGTATTGGCAGCGGCTCGCCCTGCCCGGCCCACCTCGGCGGTTGCGCCAGCGCGGGGGGCTGTGCCATGGGCGGTGGGGTATTGGCTCGGTGGATGGATCGATTGCGCAATGGCAAAGGCTCAGGACGATAAGGCGCTTGGCGGCAAGCTGGTGGTGCTGCTCGGCGGCAGCGGCTTTTTCGGGCGGCATGTCGCGCAGGAGTTGCTGGCGCGGGGCGCGCGCCTGCGGATCGCCAGCCGCAATCCGCAGCGCGCCTTCGCCCTGAAACCGCTCGGCAATCTGGGCGATGTGCAGTTCGCCCGCTGCGATGTCACCCGGCCCGAGAGCCTGGCGGCGGTGCTGGCCGGAGCGGATGCCGCAGTCAATCTGGTTGGCGCCTTCTCGGGCGATCTCGATGCATTGCAGGGGCGCGGGACCGGACGCATCGCTGCAGCGGCGCGCGCGGCCGGGGTGAGCGCATTTGTCCATGTCTCGGCCAATGGTGCCGATCCGGATTCGCCGGTCGATTATGCCCGCACCAAGGCCGAGGGCGAGGCGGCGGTGCTGGCTGAGTTTCCCCGCGCGACAGTGCTGCGGCCCTCGATCCTGTTCGGGCCGGACGACATGTTCGTCAACCGCTTCGCCGGGTTGATTTCCATGCTGCCGGCGCTGCCAGTGTTCGGGCCGGACGCGAAATTGCAGCCGGTGTTCGTCGACGATGCCGCCGCAGCGGTGGCCCAGGCACTGGCCGACGCGCACACGCATGGCGGCAAGACCTATGAGCTGTGCGGGCCCGAGGTGCTGACCATGCTGGAGTTCAACCAGCGCATCGCCGCCGCGCAGGGGCGCGAGCGATTGTTCGCCGAACTGCCGGACTTTGCTTCGGAGGCCTTCGCCACGCTGACCGGCTGGCTACCCGGGGCGCCGATCACGCGCGACCAGTGGCACTTGCTGCGGGCCGGCAATATCGCATCGGGCAGGCTGCCGGGGCTGAAGGCGCTGGGGGTTACCGCGCACCCGCTGGAGCTGTTCCTCGACCGCTGGATGGTAAGGTTCAGGAAGCATGGGCGGTTTGGCGAGAAGGCAGTGCGCTGAGTATTGCCCCAGGGACACGCTATTGCGTATCCCGGTCCAGCCGCCGCTATCTCGCCGCCGCATGCAAGGGGACACGCAATACCGTGTCCCCGGTGCTCACCCATCCACATCCGCGTAATGGCTCGGCGGCTGGATCACGTCCATGCGTTCCGAAAGCAGCGGGCGGAAGCTGGGGCGGCTCTTGAACACCGAATACCAGCCGCGCGATTGCTCGTGCCCCGACCAGTCGATCCCTCCCAGATAGTCGGCGACCGAAATCTGCGCGGCGGCGGCGAGGTCGGCCAGGCTCATCGTCGCGCCAGCCAGCCAGGGGCGGCTGTCGATCAGATAGTCGATGTAATAGAGGTGCTCGTGCGCCAGCTTCATCGCCTCGCGCAGGACTTTCGAATCGGGCGACTGGCGCAGGATCAGCCGCTTCTTCATCCGTTCGTGCATCAGCGGCGCGGTAACGTCGTCGAAGAAATTCTCGTCGAACAGCGCGACCAGCCGGCGGATCTCGGCACGGCCGGGCGCGGTGCCGGAAATCATCGCGTTCCTGTCGACGGTTTCTTCAAGGTATTCGCAGATTGCCCGGCTGTCGCACAGCGTCAGGCCCTTCTCGGGATCGTGCAGCACCGGCGTGCGCCCGGCCGGGTTCAGGGCGAGGAATTCGTCGTTCCCCTCCCAGGGGTTCTCGCGCCACAATTCGTAGCCGATGCCCTTTTCGCTCATCAGCAGCCGCAGCTTGCGGCTGAACGGGCACAGGGGGAATTGATGGAGCTGCCACATGGCCTGTCGCCGTAACCGCTTAGCCCGCGCGCCGTCCACCCGCGGTAAAGCGCGTGGCGCGTGAAATTGGGTGGATAACCCTGGCAGGCCGCTGGCTCACCGCCGCTAGCGATCAGTTCCTCGGCAGCGATTGCTTCATCTGCTTGCCCATGGCTTCCAGTTCCGGGAGCATGCCCTCGACCGCGCCGGCCATCCCGGCCATGGCTCCCATCATTGCCGGAACCCTGGCGGAAAGCTCCTGCGGCAGGCGTTCGGCATCCGGGCCCATCATGTCGCCCAGCGTCGCGTCGGGATCGATATCGCGCGCGGCATCCGGGTCGCCGGTAGCATCGTCCATGGATTCCATTGCGCGGGCGAAGGGCGCCATCCTGATGCCCAGCAGCGCCTGGCTGAGCGCGGCCATCGCGGTCGCGATCGATTTCTGCATGCGGGGATCGGACAGCTTCTCGACTGCCTCGCCCAACCCCTTGTCCCGGATGCTCTTGTCCCGCGCGATCGCGGGGACCGGAGCCAGCAGGGTGGCGGCGAGGCCGGCGGCGAACAGGGTGGAGCGCAGCGACATGGAATGTTCCCTCCTTACCCGCGATTCGGGGCTGCGTTGGCTTAGGAGGGTTCAGCTTTCATCTGGCTGAATGCGTTCAGCAAACCAGCTTATTTTATTAACAAGCTGCCGCGAGCATCCGGTCGCCGATCTTGGCTTCGATCGCGCTCCACAGCCGGTCGAGCGAACGGTCGGCATCGCTGCCGCTGGCGAAGCTGCCGATCGGTGCGCGCTTCACCGCCGCCATTTCAAGCTGGCTGGCGAGCGGGACGACCGGCCATCCTGCGGCAGTCGATCTCGCGGTATCGCGGTGCAGCTTGCGGCGCGGGTCGTACATCGAGAGGACCGGCAGGATCGGCGGGTGGCGATGGTGGTTGCGCAGCAGCTCGCCGCGGATGGTCTCGAGCGCGCGCGACGACAGCGGCGAGGGCGGCAGCGGCACAATCAGTACATCGGCTGCGGTCATCACCTGGTCGCTCACTTCGTTGAGCCCGGCGGGGCAATCGAGCACGATCTGGTCGTATTCGGACCTGAGGTAAGTGGTCAGCGTCGCCAGCCTGCGCCGCTGGCCAAGCCGGGCGAGCTGAACCGGGAGGCTGCGCAAGCTCTCGTCGGCCTGCAGCAGCGAAAGTTGCGGGTAGCTGGTGCCTTCGATCAGCTGGCGCGGCTTGCCTTCGCGCTGAAACACCGAAGCGGACCGGGGGCATGGCCGCTCGTTCTGGCCCAGCAAGAAAGCCGCTCCGCCCTGTGGATCGAGATCCCACAGCAATGTATTGCACTGAGAACGCATCGCCGACCGCCAGGCCAGTTCGACCGCAATGGTCGTCTTCCCTACGCCGCCCTTGACGCTGTAGACTGCAATTACAGCCACACGCCCCGACCCCTGTTGTTTTGGTTAACGCAGGGGATGGGGATTAAAGAATCGGGCGCAATCGAATTGGGGTGACTTGCACTTTGTGCGCGATGAAACGG
The DNA here is from genome assembly GCA_963775115.1 of uncultured Alphaproteobacteria bacterium. Classification (GTDB taxonomy): domain Bacteria; phylum Pseudomonadota; class Alphaproteobacteria; order Sphingomonadales; family Sphingomonadaceae; genus Novosphingobium. The sequence goes on along the minus strand of CAVZHP010000014.1, from coordinate 155,229 downwards.
ATTTTATTGACTCTTTTTGTCGGTTCGTCGCACCGGGCCATCGTTCCCGCCATGGTTCCGCCTTAAGCACAATTGCGCATGCGGGCACGTTTTGCACTGCCGTTTCGATGACTGCCGTTTCAATGAGCGATTGACCGGTCCGCAGGCCGGGATAGAACGCACGCCGTTCAACACAAACGGGAGAGTCCCCATGTTCACGCATGTCGTGGTCGGCAGCAACGACCTCGCAAAATCGAAGAAATTCTACGACGCCGTTTTCGAGGCGATCGGCGGCAAACCCGGCATGGATATGGGCACGCGGCTTGCCTATGCCCATAACGGCAGCAATTTCATGGTCACCACGCCGATCGACGGCCAGCCCGCGACCCATGCCAACGGCGGCACCATCGGCTTTTCGATGGCAAGCAACGAACAGGCCAATGCCTGGCACGATGCCGGCGTCGCTGCGGGCGGCACCAGCTGCGAAGACCCGCCGGGCGTGCGCGATCTCGGCTTCGCCAAGCTCTATCTCGCCTATCTGCGCGATCCCGATGGCAACAAGCTCTGCGCCATGCTGCCTGCGGCTTGAGGAGTATAACCGATGAAACTGATGAACCTGCGCGTCGGCTGCAACGATCTCGACAAGGCCCGCGCCTTCTACGATGCAACTTTCGGCGCGCTCGGCGTGGAACGCACGCAGATGCCGCCCGAATATCCGATTGCCATGTACAAGCTGCCTGGCGGGCCGAACTTTGCCATCGGCCCGGCGCGCGACGGCAAGCCTGCCACCCATGCCAACGGCGGCACCATCCTGTTCGGTGCGGATAGCGAGGCAGACGTAGCCGCATGGCACGCGGCGGGCATGGCCAACGGCGGAAGCTGCGAGGGCCAGCCTGAACCCAAGCCGCAGGCGCCCGGTTCCTACGGCGCCTATCTGCGCGATCCGGACGGCAACAAGCTGGCCGCCTTCTTCAACCTCAACATCGGCTGAGGCAGGCAACTGGAACGGGACATGGCGAGCGCGGTTGAAGTCCGGCCGGACGGCAGCCGCCTCGCCATTTCGCGCGAATGGGTGCCTGAAGCGCCGGTCGCGCTGGAATTCAACGGCCTCGCCTATGCGGTGATGATGGCGACCCCGGCGGACCTCGCCGATTTCGCCACCGGCTTCGCCCTGACCGAGGGGCTGGCGGCGGATGCCGGCGAAGTGACGGACCTCGCCGTGGCCGAAGTCGAGCTGGGATGGATTGTCCGGGCGACGCTTTCGGGCCTAGGTGCGGAACAGCTCGGCGAGCGGGTGCGCTCGCGGGTGGCGGAATTGAGCTGCGGGCTATGCGGCATCGAGAATCTCGAAGCTGTCGCCAGGCCGCTGCCGCCGGTCGCGCCGCACGATCCGATAGCGCCAGCTGCGATTTTCGCCGCGCTCGCCGCCTTGCAGGATCGCCAGCCGCTTAGCCTCGCCACCGGTGCGGCCCATGCCGCTGCCTGGTGCGATATGGCGGGCGCTGTCGGCTGCCTGCGCGAGGATGTCGGCCGCCACAATGCGCTCGACAAGCTGATCGGGGCCATGGCGCGCGAGGGCCGGGCGCTGTCGCCCGGATTCGTCCTGTCGACTGCACGGTGCAGTTACGAGATTGTCGAGAAGGCGGTGCGCGGCGGAGCGACTTCGCTGGTTACGGTGTCGCTGCCGACCAGCATGGCGGTGGAGCGCGCGAAAGCGGCAGGGCTGAACATGTGGGCACTGGGGCGGGATGATTCGGTACTGCTGGTGGTGCCGTAGTTCATCCCCAAGGCCATCGCATATTCCCAGTTTTTCCCTGTTTCGTCACCCTGAACTTGTCTCAGGGCCCATCGTGCCGCAAGCCCGGAGCAAGCCGAATTGGCACAACCCGCAAGGCTTTCTCCCCAAAACCACGGTCCGGATCAGCCGGGAAATGGGTCCTGAAACAAGTTCAGGATGACGAACAATATGAGTTGCGGCGAATAGGCGATTGCCTTGTCGTTTCTGGGAGGATTGCGAGATTACTTCGACAGCAGGAAAATCGCGTGCTCCGCCCTGAGATTCGCCGCGCTTGCCCCGATCAGCCCGTCGCCCGAAAGAAACCATGCCTGCTCCACCTCGATCCCGAGTTCGCGCACCAGATCGCGGAAGTCGGCCACGGTCAGGTGGTGGATATTCGGGGTCTCGTACCAGGCGACCGGCAGCAGCCGCGTCACCGGCATCTTGCCGCCAAACAGCAGCGACAGCCGCACCCGCCAGTGGGCGAAATTGGGAAAGCTGACGACGGCGTGCCTGCCGATGCGCACCAGCTCTTGCAGCACCTTGTCGGGCCGCATCATCGTTTGCAGGGTCTCGCTGAGGATGGCGTAGTCGAACGACTGGTCGGGGTAGAAGGCAAGGTCGGCATCGGCGTCGCCCTGGATAGCCGACAGCCCCTTGGCGACGCAGCCCGCGACATTGGCCGCGTCGATCTCCATGCCGCGGGCATCGCAGTGCCGTTCGTCGCGCAGCGCCTCGAGCAGCGCCCCGTCGCCGCAGCCGATATCGAGCACGCGGCTGCCCGGCGCGACATGGCTGGCGATCAGCGCGAGATCGGGGCGCAAGCCGGTTCGGAGCTGGCTCATTGCCCCAGGAACCCCGCCACCACCCGGTCCAGCTCCGGCACATCCAGCAAAAAACTGTCGTGCCCGTAAGGAGCTGACAGTTCGACGAAGCTCACCGGTGCGCCCGCTGCATTCAGCGCATGGGCAAGCCCTCGCGACAGTTCGGTCGGGTAGAGCCAGTCGCTGTCGAAACTGACCACGCAGAATCGGGCTTTGGTCTCGGCAAAGGCATCGGCAAGCCGCCCGCCATGTTCCTCGGCGAGATCGAAATAGCTCATCGCCCGGGTGAGGTAGAGGTAGCTGTTGGCATCGAACCGTTCGATGAAGCTCAGCCCCTGGTGGCGCAGGTAGCTCTCGATCTGGAAATCGGCATCGAAGCCGAAGGTCTTGCTCTCGCGATTTTGCAGCCTCCGGCCGAATTTCTCGGTCAGGCTGGCTTCGGACAGATAGGTGATATGCGCCGCCATCCGCGCCACCGACAACCCGGCGTCCGGCGCCTTTCCGCTGCCGTAATAAGCGCCCTGCTGCCAATTGGGGTCGGCCATGATCGACTGGCGGCCAACCTCCTGAAAGGCGATGTTTTGCGCCGGCATGGTCGCGGTGCCGGCAATGCACAGCACCCGCTCGGCAATCTTCGGCCAGCTGGCGGCGAGGCTGAGCCCCTGCATCGCGCCCATCGAGCCGCCGACCACCGCGTAAAGTTTCCCGATCCCCAGCGCTTCGAGCAGCGCCACCTGCGCGCGGACCATGTCGCGGATGGTGATGACCGGAAACCGCATCGCCCACGGCTGGCCGTCGGGGCCAGGGCTGCCAGGGCCGGTCGAACCCATGCAGCCGCCCAGCACATTGGCGCAGATCACATGGAAGCGGCTGGTGTCGATCGGCTTGCCCGGCCCGACCATGCGGTCCCACCAGCCGGCCTTGCCGGTGATCGGGTGGGTGCTGGCGACATGCTGGTCGCCGCTGGTGGCGTGACATACCAGGATGGCGTTGTCCTTTGCCGGGCTCAGTGCGCCATAGGTCTCGTAAGCGATACGCACACCCTCGAGCGCCTGCCCGCTGTCGAGCGGCAGCGGCTGGGCAAGCGTGACCGTTTCGCTGACGGTGTGTAGGGCGGCTGTGGCCATGGTGTCCGCGAATTGGGGGCATCATCAAGCACTGTCAATCCGCGCCAACACTGCTATGCGCTGCCCGCCATGGCCGACGCGCCCCAACCCAAGAGCTGGATTGCCGCAATCCACGCTTATGTCCCCGGCAAGAGCGCCGGCGCGGACGGGCGTCCGCTGGTCAAGCTGTCGGCCAACGAGAACCCGCTGGGGACAAGTGCCAATGCGCTGGCGGCAAATGAGCGGGCACTCATCCCCTCGCTCTATCCCGATCCGGATTCCATTGCCCTGCGCGGGGCGCTGGGCGCGCTGTATGGCATCGATCCCTCGCGCATCCTGTGCGGTACCGGTTCGGGAGAGCTGCTTGCAGTCGCCGCCAGCGCCTTTGCCGGGCCGGGGGACGAGGCGATCTATGTGCGCTATGGTTTCTCGCTCTACGACATCGTCATCCGCCGCTGCGGGGCGGAGCCGGTCGTTGCCCCCGATGCGGACTACGGCACCGATATCGACGCGCTGCTGGCTTTGGTGAACCCGCGCACGCGGATCGTATTCATTGCCAATCCCAACAATCCCACCGGCAGCTTCCTGCCCCGGGGCGAGATCGCCCGGCTGCACGCGGCATTGCCCGCCGATGTGCTGCTGGTGCTCGATCAGGCCTATGCCGAATATGTCGCGCCGGAAGACGAAGACGGCGGGCTCGAGCTGGCCGCACGGCACGCCAATGTGCTGGTGACGCGCACTTTCTCCAAGGCCTATGGCCTCGCCGGCGAGCGGGTTGGCTGGGCCACCGGGGCTGCGGAGCTGATCGAAGTGCTCAACCGCATTCGCGGGGCCTTCAATCTTGGCAACCAGGCGCAAGCGGCCTGCCTCGCAGCGGTCGAGGATCAGGCCTTCGTCGATAAGTCGCGGCGACACAACGCCGCGGAGCGCGCGCGCTTTGCCGCTGCGTTGGAGGCAATGGGCAATCACGGCATGCGGATTGTTCCCAGCCAGGCCAATTTCGTGCTGATCCTGTTCGAGGGTGCACTCACCGCCGAGGCGGCCTACGCAGGGCTGATGGAGCGCGGCTACATCGTCCGCTGGCTGCCGGGGCAGGGCCTGCCGCAGGCCTTGCGCATCACCATCGGCACGGCGGAGCAGATGGACGCGATTGCCGCTGGCCTGCGCGAAATGGCGGAGGACGCGCGTGATAAATAGGGACAGTCCCCATTTATGCGTGCGCGCCCATAAATGGGGACTGTCCCTATTTAATCGGAGATGCCTGTGACCTTTCAGCGGATCGCCATCATCGGCCTCGGGCTGCTGGGCGGATCGATCGGGCTGGCGGTGCGCCAGCATATCCCCGGCGCTGCGACCACCGGCTACGATGCCGATCCCGCCACCCGCAAGCGGGCTGCCGAACGCGCGCTTGCCGACCGGGTCTGCGAGAGTGCCGCCGAAGCGGTGCGTGAGGCCGATCTCGTCATCTTCTGCGTGCCCCCCGGCGCGATGGGCGATGCCGCGCGGGAAATCGCCGGCGCTTTGCCCGCCGATGCCCTGGTCAGCGATGTCGGCTCGTGCAAGCAGTCCATAGCCAAGGCGCTGGGTGAGGCCCTGCCTGGCCATGCGATCATTCCCGCGCATCCGGTGGCGGGCACCGAGAATTCGGGGCCGGACGCGGGCTTCGCCGCGCTGTTCCACAACCGCTGGTGCATCGTCACGCCGCCCGCCCCCGACACTCCAAATGCCGCCGATCCCGCATTGCTCGCCAGTCTGAAGCAATTCTGGGAAGCGCTCGGAGCCAACGTCGAGGTGATGGACGCCGCGCACCACGATCTCGTGCTCGCCGTCACCAGCCACCTGCCGCATCTGATCGCCTACACCATCGTCGGCACGGCATCGGATCTCGAGACAGTGACAGAGAGCGAAGTGATCAAATACTCGGCCGGCGGCTTTCGCGATTTCACCCGCATCGCCGCAAGCGACCCGACCATGTGGCGCGACGTGTTTCTGTCGAACAGGGAGGCGGTGCTGGAAATGCTCCAGCGCTTCACCGAGGATATGACCGCCCTCCAGCGCGCGATCCGGGTGGGCGACGGCGATGCGCTGTTCGATCACTTCACCCGCACCCGCGCCATCCGCCGTTCGATCATTGCGGAAGGTCAGGACGATGCCAGGCCCGATTTCGGACGGAGCGATCACGGGGAAAAGTAAGGAGCGCTTAGAGTTCCTCCGCCTTCATCGCCACGATCGGCGTCACTGCCTCATGCGCCGCCATTCGATCCAGCAGCAGGCCGAGGTCGTGTTCGGCGAGGATGATCCCGCTGTGCGCCTCGCGGATGAAGCCCACGTCGGCCATGTGGCGGTTGAAGGCGAGCAGGTGGTCGAAGAAGCCGAAGGCGTTGAGCAGCCCCACCGGATTGGCGTGATAGCCGAGCTGCGCCCAGCTGACCGCTTCCCACAGTTCGTCCATCGTGCCGACCCCGCCCGGCAGCGTCAGGAAGCCGTCGGCGAGCTCGGTAAAGGCGAGCTTGCGCTCGTGCATGCCCTTGACGACATGCAGCTCGGTGCAATCGTGATTGGCCACTTCCAGCCCGGCCAGCGCCTCGGGGATGACGCCGATCACCTCGCCGCCCGCCGCCAGCGCGGAAAAGGCCACCGCGCCCATCAGACCCAGCCTGCCGCCGCCATAGACCACGCCGATGCCGCGCCGCGCCAGTTCGCCGCCCACTTCGCGCGCCAGCTCGACATAGCGCGGATCGGCTGGTGTGGCCGAACCGCAGTAGACCGCGAGGCGCTTCATGCCCGCCCCTCGCGCAGATCGTCCTGAATCCGCTTTGACACCGCCTTGGCGCTGGCGACCGCGCCGGCCAGGCCGCCGCCCGGCTCGATCCCGGACCCGGCGAAATAGAGATTGCGCAGCTTGGCGTCGCGCAGCGGCAGGCGGCGCCACAGGCTTTGCCCCAGCATGGGCTCCAGCCCGAAGGCGCTGCCCGCCCAGCTGTTGAGCTCGAGCGCAAAATCGCGCGGCGAGGTGCTGAATTTCGTCACGATGCGGTCGTCTATATCGGGGATCAGCCGGCGGCCGACTTCGTCGAGCACGCGGCGTTCGATCAGCGGCGCAGCCTGGTCCCAGTCGATCGGCAGTTTGGCCTGGTTGGCCACCGGTATCAGCGCGCGGAAGGTGCTTTTGCCCGGCGGCGCAACCGATGGATCGGTTACGCTCGGGTGCTGCAGGAAGATCAGCAGGTCGCGCGGCAGCACGCCGTGTTCGAAAATGTCCTCCAGCAGGCCCTTGTAGCGCGGGCCGAACAGCACGCAGTGGTGCGGGATGCCCGGCCAACTGCCTTCGAGGCCAAAATGGACCGCAAAGACTCCCGGGGCAAAGCGCTGGCGGATCAGCTTGCGCGCCATGTCGGAACCGCGCTCGTTGCCAGCCAGCAGGTCGCGGTAGCTGTGGACCAGATCGGCGTTGCTGGCGACCGCATCGAAGCGCTCGCGCCAGCCGCTGACGCTTTCGACCTCGGTGGCGCGGTCGCCCAGGGTGTGGATATGCAGCACCGGATCGTGCAGCAGCAGCGTGCCGCCGATCCGCTCATAGAGCCGCGCCATGGCCTCCGGCAGCCGGTTCATCCCGCCCTTGGGCCACCACATGCCGGAATTTAGCTCCAGCTTGTGCGCCAGCGCCTGAAAGCCGCTTGCGCGCATCGGATTGGCCCCGTCCATCAGGGCCTGCACGGTGAAGGCCTCGCGCAGCTTGTCGCTCTTCATGAAGCTCGAGACCAGGCCGTAGACGGGGCGCCACGCCTGGTAGCGGGCGAGTGCGGGCGCGGCCCTGGCGAGGCCGGCGAGGCCTGTGCCTGCTGCTGCCAGCTGCCGGCCAGCGCCCTCTTTCAGCGCCTGCGACGACCAGCGCAGGAATTCGTCGTACCCGGCGGTATCTTCGGGAGCGATCCGGGCAATCTCGCGGCGCATGGTCCCTTCGTCGGCGGAAATGTCTAGCGAGGCGCCGTCGGTCCATTTCAGCCTGCGTATGGGTTCGACCGGCAGCAGTTCGAGGTCTTCGGCCATGTCGTTGCCGGAGAGCTGCCAGAGTTCGGCGAACAGGGCGGGATCGCCGGGGCCTTCCGGGCCGGCATCGAAGACGAAGCCCTCGCGTTCCACCGCCGTGGCATGGCCGCCCGGGCGGTCGCGCGCTTCGACCAGCACGGTTTCGACCCCCGACGATTGCAACCGGATGGCGAGCGACAGACCGCCCAGGCCCGCGCCGATCACGCAGACGCGCGTCATGCACCGCCTCGCGGCTGGGTGGTGTATTCGGTGCTGAACCCGTCCATTGCGCCGTGACTTAGGCGCTTGGCCGCGAAGCCGCAACGGGTGAGCTTGGCAGAGCCAGGCATTTGCGGCACACAGCCGCCAATGCCAGCGGTCGCAATCACTCCCGCCACGCTCGATGACGCGCCTGCCATAGCGGCGATCTATGGCCATCACGTGCTGCATGGCACCGCGAGCTGGGAGGTTGAACCGCCCGGCGCAGCGGAAATCGCGGAGCGGATGGGCAAGATCCTCGATGCCGGCTGGCCCTGGCTGGTGGCGCGAAACGAGGATGGCGAGGTGCTGGGCTATGCCTATGCGGGCCAGTATCATCCCCGGGCGGGCTATCTCTTTGCCTGCGAGAACAGCATCTATCTGCGGCATGACCGGCTGGGGCAGGGAATCGGCACGGCGCTGCTGGCGGCCCTGCTGGATGCCTGCGAAACCTGCGGGTTTCGACAGATTATCGCGGGTATCGCCGGTTCCGAACCGGCTTCCGTCGCGCTGCATGCCCGAGCGGGCTTTGTCGAAGTGGCGCGTCTGAAAAGTGTTGGCCGCAAGCACGCCCAGTGGCTCGATGTCATCTACATGCAGCGCAGCCTCGGCCCGGGCGACAGTACGCCACCGGAGAAAGAACCCGCATGACCAGCCTGCTTCCCAACCGCCGCGCGTTGATTCTGTCCTTGCTGATCTGGGCCTATTGCGCCTTCATCCTCTTCGCCATGCAGCGCCCGCCGATCTGCGAATGCGGCACGGTCAAGCTGTGGTGGGGCGTGGTGGCATCGAGCGAGAACAGCCAGCACATCGCCGACTGGTACACCTTCAGCCACATCATCCACGGACTGCTGTTCTATGGCGCGGCGCATCTGCTTTGGCGTCGGTGGAACATCTTCGAGGGCGTACTGGCCCGCTGGGCGCTGCCGATCGCGGTGGCGATCGAGGCAAGCTGGGAACTGCTGGAAAACTCTCCGATGATTATCGACCGCTACCGTTCGGTGACAGTCAGCTTCGGCTATTCGGGCGATTCCATCCTCAACTCGATGGCCGACATCGGCTGGATGGTCTTCGGCTTCTGGCTGGCGAGCCGGCTCCCAGCATGGATCAGCGCGGCGATGGCGATTGTGTTCGAATTGTTCACTCTGGCGATAATCCGCGACAACCTGACGCTCAACATTTTGATGCTGATCTGGCCCGTGGATGCGATAAAGCACTGGCAGGCCATGGGATAACCTCTTGGTGACCATCGTCATGGCAGTGTAACAGACGCCATGCGCCTCGCCCTGACTTGCCTCGCCCTAACTGCCGCTCCTGCCGCCGCGCAGGTTGCACCGTCGATTGAACCCGACAGAAGCGTGTTCGACGGCGATTTCGTGATTCTGGGCGCTGGGCCAGTGGCGGCGCCGAGCTATGAGGGATCGGACAGCCTCTCGGTCATCCCCGCCGCAGGCGTCGCCGGACGGATCGGCGGCATCACGATCAATCCCCGCGCGGCGGGCGTCGCGCTCGATCTGGTGCCCGATTCGGACAAGCGGGTCGGCTTCACACTTGGGCCGGTGCTGCGCTACCGCACCAACCGCACCGGGCGGATCGGCGACGAGGTGGTGGCGAGGCTCGGCAAGCTCAAGGGCGTGGTCGAAGGCGGCGTGGTCGCCGGGGTGGCGATCAAACGCGTGCTCAATCCGCACGATTCGCTGAGCATCAGCGTCGATCTGCGCTGGGACATCTCGGGCCACGGCAGCGGCTACATCGTCTCGCCGGGGGTAAGCTACCTCACCCCGGTGAGCCGCGCCCAGGTCATCGGCATGGCGGCGACCGCCAATTTCATCGACGCGCGCTATGCCCGCTACAATTTCTCGGTGACGCCTGCCGGAGGTGCCGCCAGCGGCCTCCCGGTTTACGACGCGCATGGCGGTTTCAAGGACTGGAATCTCGGCGTGTTCACCGCGCGCGATCTCGATGCCGATTTTCTCAATGGCGGCCTGGCGATCGCTGTCGGCGGCATGTACGCGCACCTTTATGGCAGCGCGGCGCAAAGCCCGGTAACGCGGATCAGGGGCAAGAGCGGACAGTGGCTGTTCGGCGGCGGACTGGCCTTTATCTTCTAAGGGGGCGCGCGCCGAATCCGGGCAGGATCGGCCCAAAGCATTGTTTCAACAGAAACCTTGGCTCCCGGGCTTGGTCCATGGCCTGGTGTCGATTATCCGGCTCCCGGCCCGCTATCCGGATCAGCCATGCACCTTACCCTCCTTGCCCAAGCCATGCTGTCTGCCGGACCCGGATCGCCCCCGGGGCCGATCACGCTGGCGAGCGAAGCCAGCGGCTTCAATCCCGACCAGCTCACCTCAAGCGCCAACTCGATGGACAACCGTGAATTGCCCAAGCCGTGGAATTCGGTGTTCGAAGGCGACTATGCGGTTGCCGGGGTGGGCGCGGTGGTGCTGCCGCGCTTCGAAGGATCGAAACAGGCCCACCCTCTCCCCGCCGCCGGCGCCATCGGCCAGATCAAGGGCGTCGGCTTCACCATCCGGGGGCCGGCGGTCACCTTCGATTTCGTCAAGGACAAGCAGAATGCCAAGCTCGGCGTCCATCTTGGCCCGACCTTCCAGTACAACGGCAACCGCACCAAGGCCTCGCCCGATCCGGTCATCGCCGCGCTGCCGAAGCTGAAGGGCGTGTTCGAAGGCGGGATCAATGCCGGCTTCGATATCAAACGCGTGCTGAACAAGCACGATTCGCTTTCGCTCGGCGGAAGTATGCGCTGGGACATTTCCGGCAAGGGCGCGGGCAAGGTCGTTTCGACCTCGGCCAGCTATTTCACCCCGCTGAGCAAGGGCCAGGCCTTGGGCGTCGAAGGCGGGGCCGAATTCGCCGACCGGAAACACGCGAACTACCATTTCGGCGTGAATGCCGCCGCCAGCAGTGCAAGCGGACTGCCGGTCTATGCGGCGAAGGGCGGGATCAAGGCTGTCCGGGTGGCGGCGCTGGCGGCGGCGGACTTCAACAACAACTTCCTCGACGGCGGCTTTGCCCTGGCCGTCGGCGCGCAATACACCAGGCTGAAGGGCACCGCAGCCCGCTCGCCGATCGTCGCCCAGCGCGGCAGCCGCAACCAGTGGATGTTCGGCGCAGGGCTGACCTACACGCTGTGAGGTGCCATGCGCACGCGGTAAGGGCGGGAGCCTTGCGACTCCCGCCCCTGCCCGTCAGGCCCTCCCCGGGCCTCGCGGGACTTACCGCCTGCCGATGCAGAAGGTCTTCTGGCGGGTCCTGCCGGAATCGTCGTTGATCCCGTCGGTCAGCCGCATCCGCGTGGTCAGCGTCACCGTGTAGGAACAGGTCGGCCAGGCCGAGATATTCTCGGTGTGCGTACCGGCTCCGCCGCGAGCGGTTTGCGGCGGCGGCGGCGGATTGGTCAGCGTCATCCCCGACGCCGATGACAGGCCGACATCCCACGCCGCGATCAGCTCGTGATCGACGGTATATTCGATATCCAGCGCATTCGACAGCGGCGAGCAAGGTGTGCCGCCGCCGCTGTGGAACTGCAGGAGATCGAGCAGTGCCACTTCGCTCCAGTTGTTGATCCGCACCTTGCCGATCATGTTGGTGTAATCGGGCGCCGCGCCGCCATTGACCGCCGCGATCGTGCCGAGCCGTGTCGCCTGGTAAACGATGGCGCAATCGGTGCCGTTCTTCTGTTCGACGGCTGGAACCGCAGTGCCGGCGGCAACACTGGTGGTCGCCGCGCCGGCGGGAATCCCGACCGCCGAGGCAAAGCCCATCAGATAGCCGTTGAAAGCCGCGTCGGCCGCATCCTCGTCCACGGCCACCCAGCCCTTCGCGTCGGGCACGATGAAGTGCGTCGGCGGGAACAGCCCGGGACCCGGGGTAGGCGGCGTCGGCGAAGTTGCGCCGATGCCGCGGATGACCACGTCCTGCTGTTCCCAGTTGCCGTTCCACAGCGCCTTGCGGGTGCCGACCGAGACTTCGTGGACGAAGCCGCCGGTAATCGGCACTGGCTGGGGCGTGCCGGCCGGCTGGAACAGGAAGCGATAGGCCATGCGCTCCGCCGGATGCGCCGGATCGCGCTTCGGGCAGAACCCGCGCAGGCTGAGGTTCCCCCAGAAGCCGAAGTTCGGCCCGCCATGGCCCAGCTTTGGCCCGACCGTTAGCCCGGTTGCCGGAGCGATATCGCCGGTGATGGTGAAGTGGCCGATATGAGTGAACCACGGATGGTAATCGATATCGATGCAGATCCGCCGGCAGAACCGGTAGCAGCGCCAGCCGCAGATCCAGTGGCACAGCTGGAAGCTGAAGCGTTCGAGCTTGAGCCGCTTGAGCAGCGTGGTCCATTTATCGGCGTCGCCCGCCCCCACTGCGGCGCTAAGCTGCATCAACAGGCCTGGATCCTGCGCCAGCTTGACCGAGGCAGCGGCAAATTCGCGTGCCTCCTTGATCTGCGCCGCTCCTTCGATCGCGGTGAAGGGGAAACGGCGGCCCAGGTGCAGGCAAGCCAGTACGCAGCGCCACGAGCAGAAGAATTCGCAGATCCAGTGGCAGCGGATCGTCAGCCCGGCCCCTCGGATCGCCGCCGCCAGCTTGGCGCTGTCGCCCGCGCTGGATGCTGCGGAGGCTGCCTTGAAGGCGACCTCGTTCTTCGCCAGCGCTCCGATGGCTTGTGCTGCCGAACGGATTTCATGCCACAGCACCGGCGGATCGAACCGGTCGACCCGGCAGATCCAGCGGCAGACCAGCCGGTAGCGGATCGAACACAGCCAGTGGCAGAACAGGTGCGCGTGCTGGACAAGGCCGAGCTTGTCGAGCACTTCGGCAAAGCCGCGCTGGTCGCGCTTGACCAGGATGTCGGCGACGCGCTGGAGGAGGGTGTCGTCCTCGCCCAGTTTGGCGATCGCCTTGGCCAGCACGCGCGGATCGGGCGGGCGGTCGAAGACGAGCGGCGGCCCGGCCAGATCGAAGCACAGGAACACGCATTCCTTGGTGCGGATCCAGTGGCAGATGCGTTCGCAATGGATCTGCAACTTGGCTTTCGCCAGCACCGCCTGGAATTTCTCCGGGCTCTCGGCGCGGAAGGCGGCGTAGGCATTTTCGAGCGCGCCGCGCGAGGCGAGCAGGCTCTCGATCGCATCCGCCTGACTTTGCAAGTCGTGCAGGGCTTCGAATTCTTGTTCTCTTTCAGACATGGCAAGATTCCCTAGGTTGGAGTAGCCCCCGTGCAGGCTGCGACCCTGGGAATTCCCGCCCGGTTCCCCGGCGGGTTGCTGCGATGGCTATGCCTTCGGAGGCGTCAATGCAAAGTGTCCGGGAGGCCGAACGGGGCCTAATCGGGCGAAGCGTGCCGATTGAACGTCGCGACGAACTTAATGAAAAATATAGATTAATTTATTAACTATGCCTCTACACCGAGTCCTGCCCGGCAGGCTTGGGATAGCCGGTCAAGCGGCCCCGGGAAGTTCGCGCAGCAGCATCGACGATGAGGAGTAGGGCACGATCAGCTTCTGCGCCCGGGCCCAGTCGCCTTGCAGCCACAGCTGCCGCGCGGCCGGATCGGCGGGCAGGATAACTGGCATGGTCTCGCGGCCCTCATGGCGCAGCGCCGCGTTGGCCTCGCAGGTGAGCAGGGCGAAGCTGGGCACTTCGCTGTCGATCCACACGGCGGCGAAAGCGAATAGCGGCTGGTCGGCAGCTGCGAACCAGCACTGGCGGCGCCTGCCCGCCTTGTCGCGCCCCTTTCCCCATTCCATGAACGAGGTCGCCGGGACCAGGCAGCGGAACTCGCTGTTGCGCAAGTTCCCGATCCAGAACGGGCTTTCGGGATTGCGGACGGTGAGGATGCCGTTGCGCGGGGCGTCGCTGGCCGAGGGAGGCGGCGGCACACCCCACAGGCGGGGGATCAGACGGCGCGGCGGATCGCCCGGGGGACGCGGTCCGGCGACGAACTCGCGGCCGGCAGTGACTATGGGGGCGAAGGAGCCGGGGGCGATGTGGGCGGGCTGCCACGGATCGTCGCCCTGCCGCGCGGCGAAGCTCTGCGCGATCTGGGTGGCGGTTGCGTCGAGGCGGTAGAGCATGGTCATCGAAGTGAGCATGCGGCCTGCGGGCCACTGCGGCAATCGGTTCCCTTTTCGAAATGAGATGCGGCCGTCAGGCAAGGATCCACAAACCGGCCCTCCAATGCACCGGTTCAACGTGCTCTGCCGAAGGCGCGGCTCTATTCCCCCCGCACACGTGATCCAGCACCGCGCTTTCGGCGTTTACCGCCCAGCCACAGCATTCCGGAACCCGCCATGCATCCCAGACATATTTTCACGGTCGCGCTCTCGCTTCTGCTCGCGACAAGCCCGGCGCTCGCGCAGAACGCGGCGGGGCCGCCGATGGGGGTCAGGCCCGATCCCGGCGCATGGCCCGAGGACCGCGTGACGATAGGTGTGGGAGGGGGCGTAGCGCCCGATTATTCGGGATCGAATAATTATGAATTCCAACCGGGCGGCATCGTCCAGGGCAGCATCTCGGGCTTTGGCTTCGCGATGCGCGGCCTCAACCTCTATGTCGATATCGCCCGCGAGCGGCAGGGTTCCAGGATCGACCTGATCGCGGGGCCGGTCGTCCAGCTGCGGCCCGAGCGCAGCGGCGACATCGCGGACGTGCGGGTCGCGGCGCTGGGCAAGCGCAAGACCGCGTTCGAGCTGGGCGGCTATGCCGGGATCGGCAAGCGTGGCGTGCTGTCGCGCTTCGACCAGATTTCCGCCGACGTCACATTTCTTCACGACACCGGTTCCGCCCACAAGAGCTATGTGATCACCCCGTCGATCGGCTATCAGACGCTGCTCGGCCGCCGCACGTTCGCACTCGCGCGAGTCTCCGCCGACATTGTCGGCAAAGGCTTCGCCCGGACCTATTACGACGTGCCCGCAGGAAGCACCTTGCCTGCCTATGCGACCAGTGGCGGAGGACTCGAAAGTGTGGGCGCGAGCGTGTTGGCGACGCATGCGCTGGGCCGCGATCCGCGCAAGGGCTTGAGCGTGTTTGCCTTGGGCGGCTATTCGCGCCTCACCGGGCAATTCGCGCGCTCGCCGGTGGTGTCGATTGCAGGCAGCGCGGACCAGTTCCGGCTGATCGGCGGGGTGGGTTACACCTTCTGAGGCGGAACCGGCGCGACGGCTGGACTTCGGCCAC
Organism: uncultured Alphaproteobacteria bacterium; assembly: GCA_963775115.1. GTDB lineage: Bacteria > Pseudomonadota > Alphaproteobacteria > Sphingomonadales > Sphingomonadaceae > Novosphingobium. The sequence goes on along the minus strand of CAVZHP010000014.1, from coordinate 140,059 downwards.
GTGCTTCCCTAATCTCCCCCCATCCCCGGGGAGCCTGCTTTGGCTGAGAGGGGCAGGTAAGCTCTGCCCGACCCGTCGAACCTGAACCCGTTAGCACGGGCGGAGGGAGGGTTGCTTGTCAGCGCTCCCCCAATCCGCCCATTAGGAGCGCGCGCATGGCCGACATCAATTCCAAGTTCGAAATCGGTGTCACCACCGGGCCGATCCGGGGTTCGAAGAAGATCCACGTCGCGGCCCCCGGAAATCCGATGGTGAAAGTGGCGATGCGCCAGATTTCGCTCGAGCCCTCCTCCGGCGAGGCCCCGGTCAATGTCTATGACGCCTCGGGCCCCTATACCGATCCCGATGCGCTGATCGACATTTCGGCTGGCCTGCCCGAACTGCGCCGCGAGTGGCAACTGGCGCGCGGCGATGTCGAGGAAGTGGTGCAGCGCGAAGTGCGGCCCGAGGACAATGGCCAGCTGGGCCCGGACCGCTCCGGCGGCGTCCCCGCATTCCCGAATGTGCGCAAAACGGTGCTGCGCGCCAAGCCGGGGATGAACCTCAGCCAGATGCATTATGCCCGGCGCGGCATCGTCACTCCGGAAATGGAATATGTCGCCACCCGAGAGAATCTGGGCCGCGAGATGCTGGCCGAGTACATCCGCGATGGCGAGGATTTCGGCGCGGAAATCCCGGACTATGTTACCGGCGAATTCGTCCGCAGCGAAGTCGCGCGGGGCCGGGCGATCATCCCTTCGAACGTAAACCACCCCGAATGCGAGCCGATGGCGATCGGGCGCAATTTCCTCGTCAAGATCAACGCCAATATCGGCAACTCCGCCGTCGCCTCCGACGTCGCGCAGGAAGTCGACAAGATGGTCTGGTCGATCCGCTGGGGCGCCGACACTGTCATGGACCTCAGCACGGGCCGCAACATTCACGACACCCGCGAATGGATCGTGCGCAATTCGCCCGTGCCCATCGGCACCGTGCCGATCTACCAGGCGCTGGAAAAAGTCGGCGGCGTCGCCGAAGACCTCACCTGGGAGATCTTCCGCGACACGCTGATCGAGCAGGCCGAGCAGGGCGTCGACTATTTCACCATCCACGCCGGGGTGCGGCTGCCCTATATCCCGATGACCGCCAAGCGCGTCACCGGGATCGTGAGCCGCGGCGGCAGCATCATGGCCAAGTGGTGCCTCAGCCACCACAAGGAGAGCTTCCTTTACGAGCGCTTCGACGAGATCACCGAGATCTGCAAAGCCTATGACATCGCCTATTCGCTGGGCGACGGCCTGCGCCCCGGCTCCATCGCCGACGCCAACGACGAGGCGCAATTCGCCGAGCTCTACACCCTGGGCGAACTGACCAAGCGCGCCTGGGCGCAGGACGTGCAGGTGATGATCGAAGGGCCCGGCCATGTGCCGATGCACAAGATCAAGGCCAACATGGACAAGCAGCTGGCGGCCTGCGGCGAGGCCCCGTTCTACACGCTCGGGCCGCTCGTCACCGACATCGCGCCCGGCTACGACCACATCACCAGCGGCATCGGCGCGGCGATGATCGGCTGGTTCGGCACGGCGATGCTTTGCTATGTGACGCCCAAGGAACACCTCGGCCTGCCCGACCGCGACGACGTCAAGGTCGGCGTGGTGACGTACAAGCTCGCGGCCCACGCGGCGGATTTGGCGAAGGGGCATCCTGCCGCGAAAGTGCGCGACGATGCATTGAGCCGGGCGAGGTTCGAATTCCGCTGGCGCGACCAGTTCAACCTGTCGCTCGATCCCGATACCGCTGAGCAATACCACGACCAGACGCTGCCGGCGGAAGGCGCCAAGACCGCGCATTTCTGCTCGATGTGCGGGCCGAAGTTCTGCTCGATGAAGATTACCCAGGAAGTGCGCGATTTCGCGGCGAAGCAGAACGCGGGGGTGGAGACATTCGTCGCGGCGGAAGGCGGCACATTGGATGTCGAAGCCGGGATGGCGGAGATGTCGGAAGTGTTCAAGGAAAAGGGCGGCGAGATCTACCTCCCGGCGGCCGAATGAAACCGCTCGCACCGCTCGGCGCTGCGCTGCTGACGCTGGCCTTGCTCACCGCCTGCCAGCAGAGCGGACAGGGGGAGGCGGGCGCCAGCGAAGGCCGCGTTGCAGTGCCAGGCGAGGGCGGGTCGGCCGTTGCCGTCACTGACCACGCCGCAAACGAGACTTTGCACTTCACCGGCACCGAGCCGTTCTGGGGCGGCAGTGTCACCGGCGACAGCCTGACTTACACCACGCCCGAAAACCAGGCCGGTGTGACCGTGCCCATCAGCCGCTTCTCCGGCAATATGGGAGTCGGCTTCAGCGGCACGATCGACGGCAAACCTCTTGACCTGGCCGTCACCGAAGAGACCTGCAGCGATGGCATGTCGGACCGGACCTATCCCTTGACGGTCAAGCTGGCGCTGGGCGAAGAACTCCGCAGTGGCTGCGCCTGGTCGGAGAGCAAGCCGTTTGCCGGACCGAAGGCTCCTTAGGCGGGACCTTGGATGCCGAAGCCGGAATGGACGAAATGTCCCAAAAAACTCCGCGAGGAAGGCGGCGAGATTTACCTTCCGGCGGAGTAGCTAACGATTCGCTCAATCCGTTTGCCTCAGTCACTCAGAACTTGCTGAAGCCAACTGCTTTCGAAATGGCTGTGGTACCGATTTTCCTGGATCAGCCTTTGCCGCCTTCAAGTATACCGCCAACGTAGCTTTTAGTTTACCGCCTCACGTCGGATCACGAATATCATATACCGCAACTCGAAGATGAGTATCTGATTCAAGGTGGCTTTTGGGGAGGCCGTCTTGATCCGGGGTTTGATGAGCGACGAGGAATGGGCCTGTCTTGAGCCGTTCGTGATCGAGCGCGGTGCGCGCAGCGGGCGGCGTTCGAGAGATCATCGCCTTGTTCTGGATGGGGTTTTCTGGATTGCGCGAACCGGCGTTGCCTGGCGCGACCTGCACGAGCATTTTGGTAAATGGTCGTCGGTTTACCGCCAGTTCCGGCGCTGGACGTTGTCGGGCCTGTGGGAGTTGCTGCTCGAAGCCTTCAACGACAGCGGCGGCGGCCAGCCCAGCCTGCAGATGATCGACAGCACAATAATCCGGGCGCACCACTGTTCAGCCGGCGCTAAAGGGGGACTCCGTGTCAGGGTCTTGGCCGCTCAAAAGGTGGTTTTACGACCAAGATCCATCTCCGCATCAATGCGCTGGGCCTGCCCATAGCCTTCGCCCTGACCGGCGGCGAAGTCTCCGATTACAAAGGCTATCCCCACTGGGAGAGGGGAAAGTGGCTCAGTCTCAACGCACGATGTTCTAACAACTCGCCCACTTTCCCCTGTCCTACACGAACCAAATCGGTCAAACGCCCCGCCAGACGGGTGCGGGGCCAGTTTCGCGAGCTGCTGCCTGAACCCTGAAAAGGCCGGTGCTTCGGCGCCGCATCCAGGATCGTGGACTTCCCGCACGGCGGCTAGAGTTTTTCCGCAGTTGAATAAATCGGCAGGGATTCCCAATCGCGCAGATCTGTGATTCACACTGTCCACTGGTAAGGAGGCCAGCATGGATGAGGCCATTATCGCAAGATTTGCGGGTTCGCTTTTGTCGGGCGCTGGACCGGGGCATGTCGGCGCGAGCGGCGGCGCGGTTACTGGAAGTGAGCGCGGCGACGGGTGTCCGCTGGGCGCAGGCTTGGCGGACGCGAGGGTCGGTTGAGCCAGGCAAGGTGGGTGGCCACCTGCGTCCGCTGCTGGAAGGGGAGCGCGAGTGGCTGGTGGCGCGGATCGAGCAGAAGAAGGACTTGACGCTGCACGAGCTGTTGGCGCAGCTGCGCGACGAGCGGGGTGTGGTGGTGTGCTGCGATACGCTGTGGCGGTTCCTGGGGCGCTGCGGCAAGACATTTAAAAAAAGACGCTCTTCGCCAAGGAGCAAGACCGGCCCGACGTCGTCCGCCGCCGCAACCGCTGGCACTGGGTCCAGCGCTGGGTAGACCCCAAGCGGATGGTCTTCATCGACGAAACATGGGCGAAGACGAACATGACGCGCACCCATGGCTGGCACACGAAGGGCGAAGCGCTCATCGACAAGGTGCCGCATGGACATTGGAAAACGCTGACCTTCATTGCCGGGCTGCGGCATGATGGCATCGTTGCCCCCTGCGTTCTTGACGGCCCGATCAACGGTGAGAGCTTCGCCGCATGGGTCGAGCAGTTCCTGATCCCAGCATTGGAGCCAGGTGTCATCGTCGTGCTCGACAATCTCGGCAGCCACAAAGGTGCCCGCGTGCGCAAACTCCTCAGGGCGGCAGGCATCAAGCTGTTCTTCTTGCCGCCCTACTCGCCCGACCTGAACCCGATCGAAGAGATGTTCTCCAAGCTCAAACGCCTCCTGCGAAAGGCGAATGAGCGCACCGTCGAAGCCACCTGGCGGCGCATCGGCAAGCTGCTCGATCACTTCCCGCCACATGAATGCGCAAACTACGTCCGGGGAGCCGGATATGCCTCAATCTAAGTCAGAATGACTCTAATTGCGAGCCCTACCCGCCAGCGCCACGCACCTTCAGGGCCGATCCGGCGGTTTTGGTTGCGTAAACCTGCCGGCCAGTCGCAAGAAATAGCGCACAAGCATGCCTGTGACGCTCAGGTCCAAAAGCACCGGCCGCATCCGTCGCCGCGCTCGATCCCCCTCACCCGCCCTGCGCCTGCGGGCGGTGGCGTGTGCCTGTGTTCGGCCCGATGGGGACACGGAATACCGTATCCCCGGACCCTCCCCCCACATTCCCCTCGCCATTCCCGCCCCATCGGCCTACCTCCTTGCCCAGGGCAATCGCCCCGGAAGGAACCAAGCCATGGCGAAGAGCCAGAAGAAATCGAGCAAGGAAATTCGCAAGCCCAAGGCGGAAAAACCCAAGAAGCTCAACGCCTCGAACCCGTCGCAGAAGGGAATCGTGGCCGCAGCGAAGGTCTGAACCGGCGGCCTTCGCGGGCGCTCCCGCTCCCCTCCCACCCCCCGCTTGCATACCTCCCGCCCGTCTCTAAACTCGCGCGCGGGAAAGCCGGTTTGGGGGAAGTAGAATGCGTTTCGCTGTCGCATTTCTGTTGCTGCTGGGCCTCGCCGCGCCGCCGGCCCATGCCGAATGGCTGCAAGCGTCGAGCGCGCATTTCACGGTCTATGCCGACGATACCGACAAGGACATCCGCCGGTTCTCCGGCCAGCTGGAACGCTATCACGCCGCCATGGCGGCGGTCACCGGCGTGGACCTGCCGGCGCCCAGTCCGTCGAACCGGGTCAGCGTCTATGTCGTCAAGAGCGGGCGCGACGTGCGGCGGCTCTATGGCGAGGGCGGCAAGAATATCGGCGGGTTCTATATCCCGCGCGCCGGCGGCTCGCTGGCGATCGTGCCGCAGGTCAATTCGGGCAGCGGCGATCTGTCGCTGTCGATGATCGTGCTGCTGCACGAATATGCCCACCACTTCACCCTATCGAGCAGCGCCTTCGCCCCGCCGCGCTGGTTTTCCGAAGGTGGAGCTGAATTTTTCGCCTCGGCCAGTTTCCCCGAGGATGGCGGCGTCATCCTCGGCCGGCCGGCAATGCATCGCGCGGGCGAATTGCTCTACGGTCGCGACGTCAAGGCCGCCGATCTCCTCGATCCCGAAGCCTATGAGAAGCGCCACAAGGGTAGCGATGACGCCTTCTACGGCAAGAGCTGGCTGCTCTATCACTACCTCTCCTTCGAGAAGAGCCGTGCGGGGCAGATGAACAGCTATCTGCGGCTGCTGATCGCGGGCAAGAGCTCGCGCGAGGCCGGGCTGGAGGCGTTCGGGGATTTTGACAAACTTGAGAGCGAACTCGACGGCTATTTGAAACGCGGGCGATTTATCGAGCTGCGGTACCCCGGCTCGATGCTGCACATCGGCCCGGTCGAAGTGCGCAAGCTGAGCGAGGGCGAGGCGGCGATGATGCCGGTGATGATCCGCTCGCGCCGGGGCGTCACCAAGGAAACCGCGCCCGCCGTGCTGGCCGAGGCCCGCGCCGTTGCAGCCCGTTTCCCCGCCGATCCCGGCGTGCAGGCGGCGCTGGCCGAGGCGGAATACGATGCCGGCAACGATGCCGAGGCACTGGCCGCCGCCGATGCGGCACTCGCCAGGGACCCCTCGCAGGTCAACGCCTATGTCCAGAAGGGCCTCGCCCTATTCCGCATGGCCGGCAAGGAGAAGGACGCCGTCGCCGCATTCGCCAAGGCCCGCGCGCCGTTCGTCGCGCTCAACCGGATCGAGAACGATCACCCGATGCCGCTGGTCTATTACTACCTCAGCTTTCGCGAGCAGGGGAACGAACCATCCGCGCTCGCAGTGCAGGGGCTGGAGCGGGCGGTACAGCTGGCGCCGTTCGATCTGGGGCTGCGGATGATGCTGGCGAAGGAGCAGCTCTCCGGCAAGCGCCAGGCCGCAGCCCGGCTCAACCTGACGCCGATCGCCTACAACCCCCACGGCGGCGGGCTGGCGGAGGCAGCGCGCAAGATGCTGGCCCGGCTCGATGCCGATCCCGCGTGGGACGGCATGGGCGAGGATGCGCCGGAAGACAGTGCCGCCGCAGGCGAGGCGGCGAAATAGCCTCAGCCGCTCCGCTCGATCCGCACCAGCGCCTCGTCGAGCGCCTGAAGAAAGCGCGAGCGGTCGGCCTTGGCAAAGGGCGCCGGACCGCCAATCGCGTCGCCGCCGGCGCGCAGGTCGGCCATGATCGCGCGGGTGGCGATGGCGCCGCCGATCGAGGCGGCGGTGAAGGGCTTGCCGGTGGGTCCGATCACGCTCGCCCCGGCCTTGAGGCAGCGGCCGGCCAGCAGGATATCGGCGGTGACGACAACGGTGCGGCTGCCGGCCTCATCGGCGATCCAATCGTCGGCGGCATCGAAACCATCGGAGACCACCACCCGCTCGATCAGCGGATGATCGGGGACGCGCAAGTGGCTGTTGCTGACGATCCGCACCGCCACATTGCGGCGGAAGGCGACCTTGTAGATCTCCTCCTTGACCGGGCAGGCGTCGGCGTCGACGAGAATGCGGATCGGGGACATGGCGCTGGCCTCCGTGCACCAGCCGTGCGCGGCGCGCCAGTCCCCGACTTCCGCGAGCTGGGGGTTACTGGTGCCGACCTACTGGGTTTGGCCGTCGTGCTTCTGGCGATAGATCGCGCGGCTGTTGCGGTTCTGCATGGCCCGGGTGCGCGCTCGCTCGCGGGCGGTATAGCCCTTGCCGTCGGCGCGGCTTGTCGCCTCATAGCTGGCGATGCGGGTCTGGCGGCGCTGCAAGCGGTTGGTCTCGCGGGCAGTCAGCGAGCCGCTGGAGACCCCCTGCGAGATGCGGTGCTGCTGGCGGGACTGGCGCTTGTTGACACCGGCCTGGGCGGGCATGGCTATCGCGAGCGCGCCCAGTGCGCAGGCTATCGCGGCCAGGGTAAGACGGGTCTTCATCGGGATTCTCCTTTGAGCCAAATTCCTTACACCGGACACCGTGCAGGCACCGGCGGGGGGAGGAGACGGCACTACGCCTTAACATTCGATGTATCGCCAAGCAGCTTGCCAGACAGTGCCGGGCGCTCTAGCTGCCGCGCCGGTGCGGTACATGGGTGCGGGGTTCACGGTGAAGACGGCTTGCGGCGAATGGCTGGCTGTGGCGGGCAAGTGCTGGCTGATGGGCGCTGAGGCGATGCTGGTGGTGCCGCTGCGGCTCGCCCGGCTGGCGCGGGGCGGCAAGCCTGCGAAGGCCGAGGCGCGGCTGATGGTATCGGAGAAATTCGAGGCGCATGGCGCGCTGATAGGCGATCTGGCGGGCGGGCGGCTCGGGCCCGGCGCGGCTGCGATCGCCGGCGGTGTGGTGACGCATTACCTCGAGCGGGTGCGGGCGAACCGCAAACGGCTGATGGCTGGCTCGCCCAAATAGCAGCCTCAACTAGCGGCGGCTGGACATTGCCTTTGCGCGTGCCGCATAACCGGCATCAGGCGCAGCAGGAGGATCGAGCCATGGACTATGTGCGGGTAGCAGGCATTGCCGATCTGGGCATGGGGCAGATCATGCCGGTCGAGGCCAAGGGCGTGAAACTGCTGCTGACGCAGGTTGGCGGCACCTTCTTCGCGGCGCAGCGCAAATGCCCGCATCTCGGCTTCAACCTGTGCCGGGGCAGCCTCGACGGGACGGCGGTGGTCTGTCCGCTGCACAAGGCGAAGTTCGACCTGGCGACCGGCGAGATCGAACGCGATCCCAAGCTGCTGTTCATCCAGATGAAGGCGAAAAGCAGCCTGAAAGTCTATCCGGTGAAAGTGCAGGACTCCGATATTTTCGTGGGAGTCTGACGCGAAACGGGCGCCGCGCTGGAATAGCGCGGGCGCCCGTTCGTGTATTGACTAACCTGGCAGGGCTTACTGGGTGCCCTCGGCGTACCAGGTGCGGAATTCGTCGTATTTCGGCATTTCTTCCGAATTGGCCTTCGGATCGATGACGACATGGATCACCCCGACCTTGCCGCTGGCGTAAGCGCGCTGGATGGCCGGCTGGATATCCTCTGCCTTGGTGACATATTCGCCGTAGCCGCCGAAACCTTCGCAGACCTTGTCGAGCCGCACCTTGTCGCTCCAGTGAACTCCGGGCCGCGGGGTCTGGTTGCCGAAGGTGCGCTTGTAGACGCCGACTTCGAGGCCCCACTGGTTATCGACCGCGACCACGCAGACCAGCGGCAGTTCCTTGCGCACGGCGGTTTCCAGCTCGGCGATGTGGAACATGAACGAGCTGTCGCTGGTCACCAGCATGCCCGGGCGCTGAACCCCGGTCGCCGCGTGATCGGCAACCATCGCGCCGACGATATAGGGCAGGCCGGTGCCGATATGGCCGTAGTTCTGGTTCCAGATGACATCGCGCGGCTTGCACATGTTGTAGGTCCAGCCGAAGATCACCGAGGCACCGCCATCGCGCCCCATGATGCCGCCTTCGGGGAATGCCTTGGTCGCTTCGGTGATGAACCGCGAGGTGTGGATCGGGCCGTTGCTGCCGTCGGTCTTGGTCAGCGTCTCCTCGTAGAGGTCGACCATCTGCTTGGCATCCTGATCGATGTACTTCTGCAGGTTGGCCGAAGGTGCGCGCTTCTGGCCGCCCAGCGCACGAACCAGCTGGGGCACGACCCCGCGCAGATCGCCGACCAGCGGCACGTCGAACGGGCGGTTGACGCCGATCGCGGTGGGATCCTGGTTGCAGTAGATCCACTTGCGGTTGGCTTCGTTGGCCACCCAGTGGCGCCAGCGGCCGTAGTGCGAGGGCTCGCCCAGCTCGGTGCCGAGCGCAACACACAGGTCGCTCTCGACCACTGCGTCGATCGAGCAGTCGGAGAAGCCATAGGGGAAAGTGCGGTCCTCAAGCCCCGGGATGAACGATGTCCCGCCCGAGGTCTGGATCACCGGACAGTTCATCAGATCGGCGAGTTCCTTCACTGCCGGCCCGCTGCGCGAGGTGTGGACGCCGTGGCCGACCAGCAGCACCGGCTTTTCCGCCGCCTTGATCAGGCGCGCGGCCTCGGCGATCATGTCGGCGTCCGCGCCCTGATTTACCAGACGGTACTTGGCGGGCGGCAGTGGGGCTGGAACCTGGAGTTCTTCCAGGATCACGTGGCTGGGATATTCGATGAACACCGGACCCGGCGTGCCCGACATCGCCTTGCGGATCGCCTCGCGCACGACTTCGTCGGTCTGGTCGGCATATTCGATCGAGCTGTAGTACTTGACCGAATCCCGGATCAGCGGTTCGTGGCTGACGAACTGGATGCGCCCGCGCCGCACGCGGCGCTCGGTAACCCGGGCGCGCTGGCCGCCGATGAAGATCACCGGCGAGTTTTCGACCAGGCAGCACTGGATCGCCGGCATCAGATTGGCGAGACCCGGCCCGAGCGTGCCGATGGCCACCGCCGGCTTGCCGGTGATGCGCGAGGCCGCCTCGGCCATCATCCCGCCCGCCGCCTCATGGTGCGGCGAGACCACCTGCCAGCCGCGCGATTCCGCCTCGAGGAACATGTGGACGAAGTTCGGATCGGGAATGCCGAAAATCGTGTTGATGCCTTCCGCTTCCAGCAGTTGCAGGATGCGCTCGTAGACCGGAACGCCGGTCTTGGCAGCGGGCTGTGCTTGCGGGTTGTCGTCGTACATCGTCCGGCCTCTCTCATTGCGATGGTTCACGCTAATGAGCTGGGCTTTGCCGGGATTCGCTTCGCGCTGCAATCGGAAATCGGCGTTTCGCTGAACTGGTGTTCAGCCGGGTGTGCACTCGACAATGGCGCCGTGCAATTCGTAGCCGTTGATTTCCTCGATCCAGCCCATCGCCGGCTTGCGTGCGAGGCGAATGCCGGGCACGCGCAGCAGCGCATCGATGAACACGCGGGTCTCGTGCATTGCCACCTGGGCGCCGGGGCAACGGTGCGGTCCGTCGCCGAAGCTCAGCCAGTTGCTCGGCATGCGCTGCCGCTTCGCGCGCTCGGGATCGATGGCGAAGGGGCATTCGCCGGTGGCGGCCTCGTCGAGATTGATATTGCGGATATCGACCAGGAATTGCTCGCCCGCTTTGACCTCCCGGCCGTCGGAGGTAGTCCAATCCTCCTCCGCGCGCCGGTAGACATAGGCGGCAACCGGATCGATGCGCAGCACTTCGTCGAGAATGGCCAGCTGGGTTTCTTCGTCGCCTTCGAGAAAAACGCGGCGCAGGTCTTCTTTCTCCAGCAGGTGCCAGGCGACCATGACGATGAATTCGCGGGTGGTGATCATCCCGGCGGTCGCATAGGTCATGCACTCGACCAGGATTTCCTGGTCCGAATAGCCCTCGCGTACCAGAAACGAGATCACGTCGTCCATGTCGTGCTTCTGGCGATGGCGGATCGCCGGGATGACGTCGCGCCTGAAGAACCACAGCGTCCGCAAGACATCTTCGAGGGCACCGATCTTGCCGAGAATGCCGGGCCGCTTGCGATGGCCACTGGCGCCAAACTTCTTCCGCAACCGGGCCGACATCGCATCGGCATCGGTATTGGTCAGCCCGACAATCTCGGCGGCGACGTCGCAGGCGAGGCGCAGGCTCATCACGTCGAGCTGACCGCTCCCCTTGCGGCGCAGCGCGGCCATAAGCTCGGCGGTGGTGTCGTCCATCACCTTGCGGTGCCGGTCTTTGATCGCCTTGGGCGTGAAGTAGCGAGCGAGCTGCGCCCGGCGCTTCTTGTGCAGTTCGCCGTCAAGGAAAATCACCGGCACCTTGCTCGGCTCCTTGTCCTTGAAATAGTCCGCTTCCATGCCCTGGCGCACGGCGGCGCTGCGCATGATGTCGCGGGCGAAATCGAAGCTGCGGATCGGCGCGAACCCTTCCTCGGGCCGGGCCTGCGCATCGGCAAGCGCGGCAGACTTGCGATCGTCGCGCCCGTTTTGGCCCCCGTCTTGGCGAATATGATCTATCGGGCAGGCAGCGGTCTGGGTCATGGCATGGTCCGGCATATATGATCCACAATGTTTCATTTCACCCAAGCGGCGGGGTTTGTCAATTGCGCGCTCTCGCCTATGGCATGCGCCATGCAAACCCGGATTATCCTGCTGGCCGGCTGTCGTTCGCTGGCCCTGTGCCTGATCGCCTGGCCTCTCGCCGCACAAGCCGAAGCGGAGGACGCCGAGGCGCCGATCGTCGTTTCCGGGCGCGGGCTCGAGGCCACCCCGGCGACGCCTGCCTATGGCGTGCAGGAGATTACCCGCGAGCGGCTCAATTCCTCCGCCTCGGGCCGGATCGAGGACGTGCTGTCCGCCGCCGCCGGCTTCCAGCAGTTCCGCCGATCCGACAGCCGCTCGTCCAATCCCTCGGCGCAAGGGGTGACCCTGCGCGCGCTCGGCGGCAACGCCACCAGCCGCACTCTGGTGGTGCTCGACGGGGTGCCGATGGCCGATCCGATGTTCGGCTATATCCCGCTTTCCGCCCTCGCCCCCGAAAGGCTGGCTTCGGTGCGGATCACGCGCGGCGGCGGGGCCGGGGCCTTCGGCGCGGGGGCAGTGGCGGGGTCCATCGAGCTGACCAGCGCCGATGCCGATACGCTGGGGCTGTTTTCGGGCGCGGTGCTGGCGGACGACCGCGGCGAGACCGAAGTCTCGGGCACACTGGCACCGAAACTGGGAAGCGGATTCGCCGTGCTGTCCGGCCGGTGGGACCGGGGTCAGGGCTTCTGGACCACGCCGCCCTCGCAGCGCGCGCCGGCTAGTGTCCGCGCGCGCTACGAGAGCTGGTCGGCCAGCGCCCGGGCGGTCCTGCCGATCGGCAGCGACATCGAGCTTCAGGCACGCGGCCTCGCGTTCAACGACCGGCGCACCCTGCGCTTCGCCGGGGCGGATACCGGTTCCGAGGGACAGGACGCCAGCTTGCGGCTGGTCGGTCGCGGCCAGTGGCAATTCGACGTACTCGCCTATGTCCAGAAGCGCGATTTCGACAACATCGTCATCAGCTCGACCAGCTTCCGCAAGACGCTCGACCAGCGCCGCACGCCGTCGACCGGGATCGGCGGCAAGGCCGAACTGCGCCCGCCGGTGGGTGATGCGCATGTTCTGCGGCTGGGGGCTGACTGGCGGATTGCCGACGCCATTCTCGAGGAAGACGCCTACAGCGCCGTCACCGGCCTGATCACCGCGCGCCGCCGCGCCGGCGGGACCAACAGCGATCTGGGGCTGTTCATCGAGGACGACTGGACGCTGGGCCCCGTGGTGCTCACCGCCGGGTTCCGCGCCGACCGCTGGACCGTGCGCGACGGCTTCTTCCATGAAGAGAACGCCGCCGGGGTTGTCACACGGAACAATAGCTTTCCGAACCGCGCAGGCTGGGACACTTCACTTCGTGGCGGGGCCGTGTGGCAAGCTGGCGGCGGCTTCTCGCTGCGGGCGGCGGCTTACAGCGGCCTCCGTCTGCCAACGCTTAACGAGCTTTACCGGCCGTTCGTTGTCTTTCCGGTCACCACAGTTGCCAACGCTGCACTGGCAAATGAGAAGCTGCTCGGTTTCGAGGGCGGCGTCGATTTCGCACCATCGGACACCGTCAAAGTCTCGTTCACCGCATTCGACAACAAAGTGAAGCATGCAATCGCCAATGTCACCCTCGACGCTGGGACATGCAGCATTCTCGGAACTAGCCCTCCATGCCGACAGCGGCGCAATGTCGATGCGGTGCGCTCGCGCGGGGTCGAGCTGGCGGCGGCGCTGCGCTTCGGGCAGCTGGGCTTCGACGGCTCGCTGGCGCTGACCGATGCCGAAGTCGAGGCCAGCGGCGTCTCCGCCGCGCTCAATGGCAAGCGCCCCGCGCAGACACCGAAAGTCGCCGCCAGCGGCACCCTGTCGTGGCGCCCGCGCGAGAACTGGCTGTTCGCCGCAACGCTGCGGCATACCGGCGCGCAGTTCGAGGACGATCTGGAGACCGATCTGCTGCCCGCCGCGACGACGCTCGACGCCTATGCCGAAGTGGCGTTGGCTGGCCCGTTCAGCCTGGTGCTGCGGGGCGAGAATCTGACGGACACCGAGGTGATCACCCGCAATCAGGCCGGCTCGATCGACTTCGGCGCGCCGAGGACTCTGTGGGCGGGGGTGAAAGTGCGGCTGGGGCGCTGAACTTACTGACCTTGGGCCCTATCAAGCCGCCTGCGCTTCCGCCTTGCCTGCCGGCAGCGCGAACGAGCACACCGCGTCCATCCCCAGCACATGCAATGCGCGGCCGTTGGCCATCCAGGCGCCGATCGAATAGGTCATGTCGACGATCTCGGCGTCGCTGAACGCGGCCTTGGCGCGGCTCCAGAAGTCCTCGTCGGCGGCAATGCCGTGCGGATCGAGGCCCATGCCTTCGGCGTACCGGACCGCGAGGCGCTCGCGCTCGCTGAAGCCGGCCCAGTCGCGCCAGTTCTCGACATTGGCATAGAAGTCCTCGTCCGGCGCCGGACCGTGGCTATAGACCGAGCCTTCCAGATCGCCGTCGAAAGCGGCGAACAGCCCGGGAAAGTCGCGCGCGCCGCGAAAGGCGGTGCAGGTCTGGCAGCCGTTGATCAGCGCCGTGCGATAGCGCGCGCCCTCCAGCTCGCGCAGGCTCAGCGTCGAGTGCTGGTAGGGCGCGGTGCCATAGATACCGGCGGTCTGGACGATGTGGCTGGGATAGTGCCGGCCGATGTTCTCGAACGGCCGGGCCTGCATTTCGGCGGGAAGGTGGACACGCATGGCTTTCTCCCGTTGGTGGTCACTTGGGCTGGTGTTTCCGCGAGATTGCAGGCTCGCGCCATTTCAGGCAAGCGGCGATTACAGAGGGCGCACCGCCATGGCGCCCGGCTACGGAAGGCCCCGCGCGATGAGCACTGACGACGAGGACTATGTCTACGACGAGGACAGCGGCGAATGGCTCCCCGCCGCCGATCTCGCCGCCAAGCGCGCCAGCGAAGGCGCGGTGGAAGTGCGCGATGCGGTGGGCAACCTGCTGGCGGATGGCGATCAGGTGACGCTGATCAAGGACCTTGAAGTCAAAGGCGCGGGGCGGACCTTGAAGCAGGGCACCGTGATCAAGTCGATCCGGCTGACAGGGGATGCGCAAGAGATCGACTGCCGGTTCGACGGGATCAAGGGGCTGGTGCTGCGGGCGGAGTTTGTGCGGAAGCGGTGAGGGGTTCTCACCCCCGTTCCAGCTTTAGAGCGGTTTTCGATCATTCTGGATCATATCCGCATGAACTGAAGTAGTTGGCACATTCGTTGGGCTGAGATGTCGACAGCCTTCCGATGAGGTCCCCTAGGCGCCCACGGTTCGCTCGCCGATCTCGGAGCATCGCCTTGAGGCGCGAGAAGGCCTTTTCGATCGGGTTGAAGTCGGGGCTGTAGGGCGGCAGGAAGCGTGAAGTTGCCCCTGCTGCCTCGATCAGCTCTCGCACCGATGCGCGCTTGTGGCTTGAAAGGTTGTCCATGATGACGATGTCGCCGCGCCGCAGCTCGGGTACGAGCACCTGGAACGGTGCCGCCTGGACGAGAGCATGGAGATTTTTTGGTTCGCGCAGAGGCGCGGAGGCGCGAAGATAAGGGGTTGAATAGGCTGTCACCGTAACTCCACCGTAACTCAAGGTGGCGGCGGAAATGCAGCGGCTGGCGGAGCGGTGAGGGGGATATGTGCCGGGGGACATGCTATTGCGTGTCCCCGTCCGGCGGTGCCGTGAGGGTGTGAGGGATTTGGTTCACGCGGAGGCGCGGAGCGCGCGGAGATTAGGGGTTAAGTAAACTGGCACCGTAACCCAGATTATCTGCACGTTGCTCTAATTTGTGGCTTTGTGGCTTTGTGCGAGACTGATTTTTTCGCACGAAGCCACGAAGATGTTGGGCGGTGCGGGCGAAGGCAGCGCTGCTGACGGGAGGCTGGTCCACAGCGCAAAGCCGAAAGGAACCGGGGGCCGCGCCACGAACGGGACATCTTCGAGTTTTCGTGTGAGATTTTATGGGTCGTGCGGGGGCGTGGTCGCGGGTCACGCAGGTAAGGATTTGCGCTTTTTCCGGGCGCGCCTGACCGGGACTTCTTCGATATGCGCGTCACCCTGACATTTGTGGCAATAGGCATAGTCGAACACCGCGCCCAGCACCCAATCCTGTTGCTCGGCGTCCCAGGCAGCCCAGGCATCGCGGGTCACGTCCTCCGACCTGCAAGTCTCGCAGACCATGCGTACCTTCTTTGGAGCTTTCCTCTGCGCTATCATTCCCGCATGATGCCAGACATCGCGCGGGAGGGAAGAGTTGGCGGGCATTGATTGGTCCAATGCGGTTGAGATTGCCGTGCGCCGACTCGTAGCGCGAAGCGGCAGCGCAGAGTTCACGCGCCAGCAAATGATTGAGGAAGAATTGGGTCGGATCATCCGCGAGACAGGATCGCGCGGTGCGACGCCCGAGATGACTCTGAGCCGCGAATTGCAGCAACTGCGTGATCAAGGTGGTGTCGAATTTGTATCGCCGGGGCACTATCGATTGATTGAAGCTCCGCTCACATTAGCGCGTGTTGAGCGCGGCAAATGCGTTTTCGTCATCGGATCACACTCCATTTACGCGGACGAACCCGACCGCTTTTATCGCTTTCCCCAAAAATGGCTCAAGGCTGCCGCCCGAGGTATCGGCGAGTGGGTCGTCTATCAGGAGCCGAAACGTGCGGGACGGCGGGGCTACTATGCCGTGGCGCGGGTGGAGCAGATCGTTCGCGACCCGGATGATGCAAGCATGTTCCTCGCTTTGATCGAGCCGGGCAGCTTTATGGAATTCGGTCGCGATGTGGCATTCCAATTCGAAGGCAAGGCGGTCGAGCGCGGACTGCTGTATCCGGACGGAAGGCTTAATAACGGGCGTGCGATCCAGTCGATCCGCCCGATCTCCGACGTCGATTTCAATCGGATCGTTGGACTGGGCCTTATTGAAGAGAAGGAGCTATTGCCGCGTGAAGGTGAAGTGGAATCTCCTACGAATTGTCTGCAAGAACCGATGCCTGACCCTTGGGTCGGCCCGGTGGATCGCGAAACGATGCTGGTCAACCGGACTGTGCGTGACCGCCAGTTCCGCAAGCGCGTGCTCGAGGTTTATGACTGCCGCTGCGCGTTGACCGGCATGCAGTTGATTAATGGCGGCGGCCGCGCCGAGACCCAGGCGGCGCATGTCATGAGTGTCGAAGCCGGCGGGCCTGATACGGTGGCGAACGGTATCGCGCTATCGGGGACCGTCCACTGGATGTTCGACCGTGGCCTGATTTCACTCAGCGATAAAGGCGAAATCCTGCTTTCGGGCAAGATCAACGATATCGATGGGGTTAATAAGCTGATCCACTCGGACCGCCGAGCGCGGCTTCCGACAAACGAGAGTCAGCGGCCTCACGCGCGCTTTCTTGCGTGGCATCGGGAGTATCATCGCTTTGCGGCTTAGGGGATTGCGGGACGCCAATTCGTATTGTGTCCCCAGCACCCCAGCAGACCGAATTCCAGTCCCTCTGCGGCTCTCAAGCCGCGCGCTTGCGTCCCTTGAGCGGGATCACCAGTCTGGCGTTCTCGAACCACTCATCAGTCAGTTCAGGCGCGGCGTCGGGGTTGCTGGCGATCTGCGCGGCGATATCTTCGTCGGTCAGCGCGTCGAATGCAGCCAGATTTTCGGGTGTCGCCCATTCCCTGGCCGCAGCCCGCGCCTCCTCAATCGTGATGCGCACGGTATTTTCGGACTTCTTTTTCATTGGCTTTCCTGAAGCTTATAATTCTGCGGATGCTGTCGCGCCACATATATACCACGACGAACACGCGTCCGCCAAATTCCGCTATCGGGCCGGTGGCGACGAAGCGGGTTTCGCCGTAATCGAAACGCTCGTCCTGTTCTTCGATGAACGGTCCGTCGAATATGAGCGGCGCAAAATCAAACGGTAACCCGCGATTTTCGATGTTCTCCTCGCTCTTCACTGGATCGAACTCGAATTCCACCGATCAATCACTCCGCCGCCGCCGCATCCCCGAACATATCCGGCTCACCCGCCCCCGGCACCTCATCCTCCGCCCCATCGTTCGCCTTGGCCTTCCGCCGCTGGTCGAAGTTCGCCCACACCGAATTCCAGTCGCCCCGCGTCGCGCCCTTCGAATACTCGGTCGCCCGCGTCTCGAAGAAATTCGCGTGCTCCACGCCGTTCAGCAGCGGCGTCAGCCAGGGCAGGGGGTGGTCGTCGACCATGTAGATTTCGGGCAGGCCCAATTGCCCCAGCCGCCAGTCGGCGATGTAGCGGATGTAGCGCTTGATTTCCTTGGCGCTCATCCCCGGCACCGGGCCCTGTTCGAAGGCGAGGTCGATGAAGGCGTCTTCGAGGCGCACGGTCTTCTGGCAGCAGTCGATGATGTCTTCCTTGACCGACTTGGTCAGGCAGCCGCGTTCCTGGACGAAGGTGTGGAACAGCTTGGTGATGCCTTCGCAGTGCAGGCTCTCGTCGCGGATCGACCAGGTGACGATCTGGCCCATGCCCTTCATCTTGTTGAACCGCGGGAAGTTCATCAGCATGGCGAAGCTGGCGAACAGTTGCAGCCCTTCGGTGAAGCCGCCGAACATCGCCAGCGTGCGGGCGATGTCCTCGTCGGTGTCGACGCCGAAGGTGTGCAGGTAATCGTGCTTGGCGCGCAGTTCCTCATATTCGAGGAACATGCCGTATTCGCTCTCGGGCATGCCGATGGTGTCGAGCAGGTGCGCAGTACGCCGCGATGTGCACCGTCTCCATGTTGGAGAAGGCGGCGAGCATCATCTTGATCTCGGTCGGCTTGAATACGCGGGCGTATTTGTCGTGATAGCAATCCTGCACCTCGACATCGGCCTGGGTGAAGAAGCGGAATATCTGGGTCAGCAGATTGCGCTCGTTCTCGCTGATCTTCTGCGCCCAGTCGCGGCAGTCCTCGCCCAGCGGCACTTCCTCGGGCATCCAGTGGATCTGCTGCTGGCGCTTCCACATGTCATAGGCCCAGGGATATTCGAAGGGCTTGTAGGTCTTGCGGGCTTCGAGAAGGGGCATGGGTCTGGCCTTTACATATCCCTTACGGGCGAAAAATCGGCGGGCGGCACGGTTGCGGTGCGCCCGAAAAACTTGTCGAGGTCTTCGTTCGACGCCGCCCGGCGCGTGCGGTTGGCGGGATCGGTGAAGGCCTCGTCTGCCCGGACCAGTGCGCGCTGCACCGCCGGGCGGCTTGCTACCGCCGCGCGCCATCTTAGCAGATTGGGGTGCGCAGCGGAATCGAAGCCGTGGCCTTCCAGATAGTTTGCCCAGGGCTGAGTTGCCATGTCGGCAATCGAGTAATCCCCACCCGCGATCCATTCGCGGGTTGCGAGGCGCTCATCGAGAATGCGGTAGAGCCTTTCGGCCGCGGCAACATAGCGCGCTTCGGCATAGGGATGGGTGCCGCTTTTCTGCACCAGGCGGAAATGGTTCACCTGGCCGAACATCGGCCCGATGTTGGCCATCTGGACCATCAGCCACTGCATGACTTCGGCCCGGGCCGGTTGTGCAGAAGGGAAGAACTTGCCTTCGCGCTCGGCGAGGTAGTGCAGGATCGCCCCGGATTCGGCGAGAGGAATGCCAAGGCGCGGGTCTTCCAGCACCGGCACCTTGCCCAGCGGGTTGAGCGCGAGAAACTCGGGGCGGAACTGCTCCTGCCCGAACACCGCGACGTGGCGCAGCTCGTAGTCCAGCCCGCATTCCTCGAGCATCAGCACCACTTTGGTGACATTCGGGCTGCCCATGCCGTGCAGGATCAACTGCTCGCTCATATCCGCATCACTCCCGGCTTTTCCTGCGGCAGCGCCGGCAGCACGAATGTGACCAGCCGGCACATCGCCGCACTGTCGTTGCGCCAGCCGTGCACCGCGCCGCGCACAATGGCGATGTCGCCGGCCTTCAGCAGCACATCGCCGCTTTCCAGCACCAGCACGGTCTCGCCTTCGAGCACGACGAAGTGGTCGGCGGTGTCGGTGTAATGCATGCCGGGATCGTCCTTGCCGTGGCCGGGCAGGTATTCGACGTACATCACCGCATAGATCGGTTCGGCCAGCTGCTCCATGCGGAACGGGGCGAGGCCGTCCGCCAGCGGGGCGGCATTGTCCACCGGGGCAAGCCCCTGAATTCCAATTGGACCGGTCCAGACATTGCTGACCGCGATCGGCATGCCGGGAACGAAGGTGTGCGGCAGCGGCGCATCGTGGACGATGCAGCTCTTGCCGTCGGACCCGGTGGCGCAGACCACGCGGCGGGGGGGCAGTTTCATACGGTCCTTCCTTTCCCCACCGGCTTCGCGGGTATCGTAACCGAGACGTAGACCGCGGGCACCTGGCCGTCGTTACGCCAGCCGTGTTTGACCCCGCGATCGACGATCAGCGTGCCGGGGCCGCACCTGGTTTCGCCCGCTTCAAGCACCAGCGTGATCTCGCCGGAGATCACCACCAGATAGTCGATCGTGTCGGTGGCGTGCATGAAAGCCAATTCGTCGCGGCCCGGCGGGAACTCGGTGAAGATGAAATTGGTCCCGCCGTCGTGGAGGAATTCCATCCGGTAAGGCACCGAGGCGTCCTCGCTTCCCGAATTGTCGGCGGGGACCGATTGGGTGCGCCAGACCAGATTGGCGACCGGGCCAAGCTGCGGCACTTCGCCGTCGATCAGGATGCAACTCCGCCCATCCGCGCCAATGCCGGTGACCACGCGCCTGCTCATATCGTCCTCCCCTGGCCCACCGGATGCGCGGGCAAGGTGACGCAGGCCATGCTGGCGAGCTCGGCGGTATCGTTGCGCCAGGCGTGGTTCACACCGCGATCGACGATGAATTCGCCGGGGCCAAGCACCACTTCCCCCGCCTCCAGCTGCATCGTGATCCGGCCGGTCAGCACGACGATATAGTCGATCGTATCGGTGGCGTGCCAGAACGGACCCATGCCGGGCGGAAAAGTGATGAGGATGAAATTGCTGCCGCCTTCGTGCAGCATCTCGGCGGTATGCGCGGCGCCCATGTCGGCATCGCCCGAATTGTCGGCAGGCACCGCGCTGCGCCAGATCGCGTCGCTGAGGCCGCCGTGCCGTGACATGGCTTCGTCGATGATGACGCAGCTTTTGCCGTCCGGGCCGATGCCCGTGACGACGCGGCGGAAATCGCTCATATCGTCCGCCCCGCGCCCACCGGATGCGCCGGGATGTTGATCGCCACCGCTACGCACGGCTCGTCGTGATCGTTGCGCCAGCCGTGGACGACGCCGCGATCGACAATGAGGTCGCCGGGGCCGAGATCGGCCTCGCCATTCTCCAGCACCAGCGTGACCTTGCCCGACAGGATGATGAGGTAGTCGATCGTATCGGTCGCGTGCATGCCGGCGGGCGAATGCGGCGAGAACTGGCAGATCGCGAAGCACGAGCCGGGCGTGTGCAGCATGTCGATGGCATAGGGCTCGGCGGCATCCTCGTTGCCCGAATTGTCGGCGGGCTGGGTCTTGGTCTGCCAGACCAGCGCCGCGCCCAGGCCAGTGCCGAACTGCGGCACCGGGCCGTCGATGATGACGCAGCTCTTACCCTCGTCATTGAGGCCGGTGACGACGCGGCGGTGTGCCAGATTGGACATGGTTGCACTCTCCCGATTCAGGTCAATTCCGCCATCCTGAACTTGTTTCACGGGCAAGCCGTGACTGCGTTACAGGACCCATCGCTCGTTTTGCGCCGAAGCCGTGCGAAGCAACACCGCAGCCCGGCTTAGCGTGCTTTCCGAACGCCGAATGTGCGGCACAATGGGTCCTGAAACAAGTTCAGGATGACGACGAAGGAGAGGCCGGCTTGAATGGTGACCGCGCCCTCACTGGCAGGCTAGACATTCCTCGTAATCCGTCTGTGCCGCCAGCTCGATGATCGGTGCCTCGGCGGTGTTGTCCGCCTCGACTCCGCCCGCAAAGCCCGCGCGCTGCACAGACTTGCTGCGCAGGTAATAGAGCGACTTGATGCCCTTCTCCCAGGCCTGGAAGTGCAGCATCATCAGGTCCCACTTGTCGACATCGGCGGGGATATAGAGGTTCAGCGACTGCGCCTGATCGATATAGGGCGTGCGGTCGGCGGCGAATTCGAGCAGCCAGCGCTGATCGATCTCGAAGCTGGTCTTGTAGACGTCCTTTTCTTCCTGGCTGAGGAAGTCGAGGTGCTGGATCGAGCCGCCGTGTTCGAGGATCGAATTCCAGACGTTGTTCGAATCCTTGCTCTTCGCCTGCAACAGCTTTTCGAGGTACGGATTCTTGACCACGAAGCTGCCCGACAGGGTCTTGTGGGTATAGATATTCGCCGGGATCGGCTCGATGCACGCCGATGTCCCGCCGCAGATGATGCTGATCGATGCGGTCGGCGCGATCGCCATCTTGCAGGAGAAACGCTGCATCACGCCGCGCTCCTCGGCATCGGGGCAGGCACCGCGTTCCTGGGCCAGCAGCATCGAGGCCTCGTCGGCCTTGGCGGCGATGTGGCGGAACATCTTGAGGTTCCACGCCTTGGCCATGGCGCTCTCGAAGCCGATGCCCTTCATCTGCAGGAAGCTATGGAAGCCCATCACCCCCATGCCGACCGAGCGCTCGCGGCTGGCGGAATACTTGGCCCGCGCCATCTCGTCAGGGGCGCGGTCGATATAGTCCTGCAGCACGTTGTCGAGGAAGCGCATCACGTCCTCGATGAACATCCTGTCGTCGTGCCACTCGTCCCAGGTTTCCAGGTTGAGCGAGGACAGGCAGCACACCGCCGTGCGGTCGTTGCCGAGGTGGTCGCGGCCGGTGGGGAGCGTGATTTCCGAACACAGGTTGGAAGTCGAAACCTTGAGTCCCAGCTCGCGGTGGTGGGCCGGCATCATCCGGTTCACCGTGTCGGAGAAGATGATGTAGGGCTCGCCGGTGGCTAGGCGGGTTTCGACCAGCTTCTGGAACAGCGAGCGCGCATCGACCGTGGCGCGCACCGAGCCGTCCTTCGGACTGCGCAGATGGAACTCGGCGCCATCGGCCACCGCCTGCATGAAATCGTCGGTCAGCAGCACGCCGTGGTGGAGGTTCAGGGCCTTGCGGTTGAAATCGCCGCTGGGCTTCCTGATTTCGAGGAACTCCTCGATCTCCGGGTGGCTGACATCGAGATAGCAGGCCGCCGAGCCGCGCCGCAGCGAGCCCTGGCTGATCGCCAGCGTGAGACTGTCCATCACCCGCACGAAGGGGATGATGCCGCTGGTCTTGCCGTTGAGGCCGACCGGCTCGCCAATGCCGCGCACCTTGCCCCAATAAGTGCCGATGCCGCCGCCGCGCGAGGCGAGCCAGACGTTTTCGTTCCAGGTGCCGACGATGCCTTCGAGGCTGTCGTCGACCGAATTGAGATAGCAGCTGATCGGCAGGCCGCGCCCGGTGCCGCCGTTCGACAGCACCGGCGTCGCCGGCATGAACCACAGCTTCGAGATATAGTCGTAGAGCCGCTGGGCGTGATCCTGATCGTCGGCATAGGCATCGGCGACGCGGGCGAACAGATCCTGATAGGTCTCGCCCGGCAGCAGGTAGCGGTCGTCGAGCGTGTCCTTGCCGAACAGCGTGAGCAGCACATCGCGCGATGCATCGGTGACGATGTCGAACCGCCGCGCCATGATCGTCTTGGAATCGTCCGTCTTGGCCGAAGCCGCCACCGCGCTCGCCACGCTGGCGATCGCCTCGGCGCCAAGCTGCGCGACGAGATCGGCCGAGCCCTGGTCCGTCTTTTCCGCCATAGGCACTGCCGGGCCCGCGCCCGCCTCCCTCGCCGTTACCGCAGTCTCGTCCTTCAACGTCACTGCCTCGAACAACCCGCTTTCGCCGCTCACGTCCGGCCCTTCTCTGAAATCCACTCTGCAGCCCCCAATCCTGAACCAACCCATATGCGGCGGGCTGAAAGCCCCGATTTCCGCAACCCCTACGTTCCACATTCGTTCGACTCGGCGGGCAAGCGCTCACCGTAGCATACCGAGGCCCGGATAGAGAAAAACTTATCCCCTATTTGGTCCCCAGCCGGGCTTGTTTCCACCGTCCGGCAATCCCGAATCCTTCCCTGCGGAGCGCATTGCGCCCTCTGGTATTGAATCAAGGTCTAGAGGTGTCCCCATTTCCCGAACCACTAGTGATAGTGCCTTATCCTGATTCGGACGCAAGAAAATAAATTGCGGAGTAACCATCGCGAGCCCCGCGATCTCCTGTCGGGGCCATTGTGCAGTGCAGCGACGCGCGGGAAATTCAGCACTCGCGGCGAGCGCAAGAGTCAAAGTGAATCTGTGAAAAAAATCTTGCGGAAATTACCCACACGCATTTGCTCTGCCGAAAATGCTCCGCAGCAGGCTCCGGCGGTTGCCTTGACGGCAAAATCCGGCAAGAATCTTTGCCAAGGACATCCCGAGAGGCAAGCGAGCCATGATCAACATTATCGGTGCCGTCATCAGCGGCCTGTTCATCGGCCTGCTGGCCCGGTTCTTCTATCCCGGCGCGGTGGAAATGAACTGGCTGGTGACCATTCTGCTCGGCGTCGGCGGATCGCTGCTCGCCGGGCTGGCGACGGCATCGCGCAGCGAGGGCGGGATCGGCGAAGGGGCGAGCCGCGGCGGCTGCCTTGCCTCGATCATCGGAGCGATGGTGCTGATCTTTATCGGGCGGCAGCTGGGCTGGGGCTGACGGGCCAAGCCATGCATCCGCGTGAAGCCTTGAAGCAGACATTCGCCAGGCAACCGGTGATCCGAACGCTCAAGCTGGCCCTGGTGGTCGGCACCGCGCTCAATGCCATCAATCAGGGCCCGGAGCTTTTCGCCGGGCAGGTGCCGGTGATCTGGAAGCTGGCATTGACCTATTTCATGCCTTTCGCGGTAGCGAGCTATGGCCGCTATACGGCGCTGCGCGGCATTTGAAGTTACCCCGCCCGGGCGAGGATATTCGCCGCCGTCGTCACCAGCCCGCCGTTTGCCGCCAGGGTAAGCCCGGTCAGCCAGCGCGCCTCGTCCGAGGCGAGGAAGGCGACGACATCGGCGATGTCCTCCGGCTCGCCCAGCCGCCGCAGCGCGGTCCACGGCGGGACCCGATCGGGCCATGTCTGTCCGGCGATCATTTCGGTGCGGGTGCAGCCCGGCGCGACCGTGTTGCAGGTGGTGCCGCGCGGGCCCAGCTCCTGCGCGAGAGAGCGCAGGAAGGCCTCGCTGCCCGCCTTGGCCGCCGCACCCGCCGAAACGCCCGGCGCGCCGTGCGTCGCCATCCCCGAGGAGATGAAGACGATGCGGCCGTGCGGGCTGCGGCTCAGCCGGGCATATTCGGCACAGGCAAGGATTGTCGCGCGCAGGTTGAGCGCGATTGTCCGGTCGATGACCTCGGTGGAGAGGTTCACCGCCAGCCCCTGACTGCCTCCGCCGGCGTTGAGCACCAGAATGTCGAGCGCGCCGTGAACGCCGTGGGCCTCGCGCACCACCCGCTCCGCCGTATCGCCCTCGGCGAGATCGCCCTCGGCGAGATCGCCCATGACGACAGCAGCCGCGCCGCCGTCGCCTCGGATTTCCTCCGCCAGGGCCTCTGCCCGGTCGCCCTGCTCGCGCGCATGCAGCACGACGCGCGCGCCGTCCGCCGCCAGCCGCCGGGCTATCGCCGCGCCGATCCCGCGCGAGGAGCCGGTGACCAGCGCGGTCCTGCCTTCAAGTCGCATGGCTGGCCTCCGGGGCATAGGCGATGATGGTCGAGGCGGAGGCAATCGCTCCGCCGGTCGCCGGAATGGTGTGGCCGGTGAGCCACCGCGCGTCGTCCGATGCCAGGAAGGCGACGATATCGGCGATATCCTCCGGCTGGCCGGGTCGACCCAGCGCGGTGTAGCGCGGGACTTTCTCGACAATCGCGGCGGGCGCTTCCTTGCTCAGGGTGAGCCCCGGCTCGACCGAATTGCAGGTGATCCCGCGCGCGCCCAGCTCCTGTGCGACCGAACGGATGAAGCCGGCGGCGGCGGCCTTGGCGCCCGAATAGACCGCGCCGCGCACAGCGGGCTGCGATGCCGAGGCCGAGGCTAATCAGCACCACGCGGCCATGCTCGCTTTGGGTGAGGCGGGCGAATTCGGCGGTGGCGAGGATCACCGAGCGCAGGTTGAGCGCCAGCACCGGGTCGATCGTCGCGGCGCTCTGTTCCTCGATCGGCCCGGCATGCGGCGCTCCTGCATTGCAGACGAGGATGTCGAGGCCGCCGTGGACGGCGAAGGCGTCCCTTACCACCTGCAGCGCGGTATCCCCGGCGCCGAGATCGCCGAGCACGATATCTGCCGTTCCGCCCTTGGCGCGGATATCCGCTCGTACGGCGTCCACAAGCGCGGGGTCGCTGCGCGCATGCAGCACCACCTTGGCCCCGTCCGCCGCCAGCCGCCGGGCTATCGCCGCGCCGATCCCGCGCGAGGAGCCGGTGACCAGGGCGGTTCTGCCGTCAAGACGCATGGGCTTGTCCTTTCGTCCTCGCGGCGAAAACCCGCCCCGCTGCGTCTAACCAAGCCTTCGGCTCGGCAAGTCTCGCTCCCCTCCCGCAAGCGGGAGGGGTTGGGGGTGGGCTCTTCACAGCAAGGTCCCCCCATCGACCGGGATCATCGCTCCGGTGACCCAGCGCGCCTTGTCCGAGCACAGGAAGGCGATGACGTCGGCAATATCGTCCGGCTGGGCAATGCGCTTCAGCGCCTGGACCGCCAAAGTCGCCTCGCGGCCCGGGCCGCTCTCGACCCAGGGTGCCACCGTCTCGCTTGCCGTGGTCGCGGGCGCGACGGCGTTGACCCTGATCCAGCGTTCGCCGAGCAGGACCGCTGCCCGCCGCATCAGCGATTCAAGCGCGAATTTCATCGAGCCATAGGCGGCGACGGCGAAGACTCCCCGCTTGGCGGTGACCGAGGAAAGAAACACCACGCTCGCCCCTTCCACCAGCACCGGCGAGAGCTGCTGCAAGATGAAGAAGGGCGCACGCAGGTTGATGTTGACCAGGCTGTCGAAGGTCTCGGGCGTGCAGGTATCGAGGTCCGACGATGGCATGATCGCCGCGTTGAGCACCAGCGCGTGGAGCGCGCCGCCGCACAGGTCTTTCACCTTGCTCGCCAGCACAAAGGCAGCGTCGGGATCGTCGAGGTCCACTCCCACCGCATCGGCGCTGCCACCCGAAGCACGGATATCCGCCGCCACCGCCTCGGCCCTGGCCTGCTGGCTGCCGTAATGGACGATGACCCGGTAGCCATCGGCGGCAAGCGCTTTTGCCGTGGCCGCGCCGATGCCCTGCGATGCGCCGGTGACGAGGGCGGTCTTCTGGGTCATTGTTCTGTCCTCTCCCGCATAAGCCTATTTCAAGGCACCAGCACCGTATCCTTCGGTTCCGCCAACATGTCCGGATAGTCCAGCGTATAGTGCAGCCCCCGGCTTTCCTTGCGCTTGAGCGCCGACAGCACGATCAGCTCTGCCGTCTGCAGCAGGTTGCGCAGTTCGATCAGATCGGGCGTCACCCGGAACTGGCCATAGAACTCGGTCACTTCCTCGGTCAGCATGCGGATCCGGTGCCGCGCGCGTTCCAGCCGCTTGGTGGTGCGGACAATGCCGACATAGTTCCACATGAAGCGGCGGATTTCGGTCCAGTTCTGCTTGATGACGACTTCCTCGTCGGAATCGGTCACCCGGCTCTCGTCCCAGGCGCGCACCGGCGGCGGGGCGTCGAATGTATCCCAGTGGTCGAGAATGTCGCCTGCCGCCGCCTCGCCGAAGACGAAGCATTCGAGCAGCGAGTTCGAGGCAAGCCGGTTCGCTCCGTGCAAGCCGCTCTCGCTGCATTCGCCCGCGGCATAGAGCCCGGGCAGGTCGGTGCGTCCCGCCAGATCGATGACGATGCCGCCGCAGGTGTAATGCTGCGCGGGGACCACCGGGATCGGCTCTTTCGTCATGTCGATGCCGAGCGTGAGCAGTTTCTCGTAGATCGTCGGGAAATGCTGTTTGACGAATTCCGGCGGCTCGTGGCTGATGTCGAGGTGGACATAGTCGAGCCCGAAGCGCTTGATTTCCGCGTCGATCGCGCGGGCGACGACATCGCGCGGGGCGAGTTCCAGACGCTGCGGGTCGTAGAACTCCATGAACCGCTTGGCCGTGCGCGGGTTGATCAGATGCCCGCCTTCGCCGCGCACTGCCTCGGTGATGAGAAAATTCTTGACCTCGAGGTTGTAGAGGCAGGTCGGGTGGAACTGCATCATTTCCATGTTGGCGACCCGGGCCCCGGCACGCCAGGCCATGGCGATGCCGTCGCCGGTCGCGCCGCGCGGCGCGGTGCTGAACAGGTAGCAGCGGCCAGCGCCGCCGGTAGCCAGCACCGTGGCGCGGGCAGTGTGCGCCTCGACCTTGCCGCTCGCCTCGTCGAGCGCATAGACCCCCCAGACCCGGCCCGATCCCGAATAGCGCATTTCGTGATGTCCGGTGATCAGGTCGATGCAGGTGCGTCCCGGCAGTAGGGTGATGTTGGGATGGGCTTCGGCAGCGGTCACCAGCGCCTGCTGCACCGCCCAGCCGGTGGCGTCGTCGACATGGACGATGCGGCGCTTGGAATGCCCGCCCTCGCGGGTGAGGTGGAGGCTATCGCCCCCTTGGGAGTCCTTGGCGCTGTTGAACGGCACGCCCAGCTCGACCAGCCGCTCGATCGCCTGCGGCGCGCGCTCGATGACGAATTCGACCGTCTCCTGCCGGTTGAGCCCGGCCCCGGCCACCATGGTGTCGCCGATATGCTCCTCGAAAGTATCCCCGGCATCGAGCACCGCCGCGATCCCGCCCTGCGCCCAGGCGGTCGACCCGCCGGTGAGACTGCCCTTGGCGAGCACCAGCACCTTGACCTGATCGGCCAGCGCCAGGGCAGCGGTGAGCCCGGCAGCGCCCGAGCCGACGACGATGACGTCATGGGTCACTTGGGAGAATCGATAGGCCGGGTCATGCCGGTCTCTATGACCCACCCCTGGCCCCTCCCGCAAGCGGGAGGGGGATCGCGCCGCGCATTCAACTCCCCTCCCGCAAGCGGGAGGGGCCAGGGGTGGGTCTTACGCTTCAACCTTCGCCGCACTGGTCAGCGAAACGAACACATCCTCCAGGTCCGCCTCGCGCGTCGTCACATCGACGATTGCCAGACCCTCGCCCTGCACCAGCGCCAGCACTTCGCCGGCGTTCATCCGGTCCATGTCGTAGGTGATCTCCAGCACCCGCTCGCCTGCTTTCTCGCATTTGACGAAGGCCGGGTGCGCGGGCAGCGCGGCGACATCGCGGTCCAGCGTCAGCACGACGATCTTCTCGCGCGTCATTTCGACCAGTTCGCGGGTCGGCTTGTTTGCGATCAGCTTGCCGTGGTTGATGATGGCGATGCGCTCGCACAGCTCTTCCGCTTCCTCGAGGTAGTGCGTGGTCAGCACCACCGTCACCCCTTCGGCGTTCATTTCCTTGACCAGTTCCCACAGCTGGCGGCGCAGTTCGACATCGACGCCTGCGGTCGGCTCGTCGAGCACCAGCACCGGCGGTGCATGCACCAGTGCCTTGGCGATCAGCAGCCGTCGTTTCATCCCGCCCGACAGCGTGCGCGAATAGGCGTGGGCCTTGTCCGCCAGATGCACGGCCTTGAGGATTTCCATGCTGCGCCGCAGCGGCTTGGCGACGCCATAGAGCCCGGCCTGGTTTTCCAGCACCTCGAAGGGGGTGAAGAAGGCATCGAACACCACTTCCTGCGGCACGATGCCGATCGAGCGCTTGGCGTTGCGCAGGTCCTGATCGATATCGAAGCCCCAGATGGTGGCGCTGCCCGAGGTTTTCAGCACCAGCCCGGCGAGGATGTTGATCAGCGTCGACTTGCCCGCGCCATTTGGCCCGAGCAGCCCGAAAATTCCGCCCTGGGGGACATCGAAGCTGACATCGTCGAGCGCCAGCTTGCCCCCATCGCTTTTGGCTCCCTTGCTGGTGGGGGCATAGCGCTTGACCATGTTGCGGATCGAGATGGCGGGGGGCAGGGACATGGACATGCTCTTGCGGCAGGATTGCGTGCGGGTAAAGCCCCGGAAGACCCGGTATCGGGGCTGGAAATACCAGCGCGCGCTTGGTATTGCCGCCCCATGAGCAACCCGCCCGAAACCGTCCTCACCAATTCCCCCCGCGTCAAATGCGACGGCGCCACCGGCATTTCCCCCGCGCTCGGTCACCCGCGCGTCTGGCTGCAGATCGACGAAGCGGACGGTTTTGCCGAATGCGGCTATTGCGACCGGCGCTTTGTGCTGAAGGGCGGGTTAGCGGACAAGGCGGCGGCTTGATCCTTCGACAGGCTCAGGATGAGCGGAGGTTGGGTTAAAGCGAGTGACTTGCTCATGCTGAGCTTGTCGAAGTACTTTCGCGCTGACCCGATCCCCCCTATATCGCCTCCATGACCATCCAAGACCCCCGCTCGCTCCTCTACCGCTCCGGCCAGCTCTCGCCCGAGGAGGCCCAGGCCCTCGCCCGCGAAACCCTGGCGAAATGCGATGACGGCGAACTCTATCTCCAGTTCATCGCCAGCGAGGCCTTCGGTTTCGACGATGGCCGGCTCAAGACCGCAGATTATTCGCGCGATGCCGGTTTCGGCCTGCGCGGGGTTTCCGGTGAGATGACCGGCTTCGCGCATGCCAACGATGTGTCCGCCGCTGCCATCCGCCGCGCCGGGGAGACGCTGCGGCTGCTCGATCCGGCGCAAGGTGCTGTCGCTGCCCCGCCGCGCCTGAACAACCGCCACCTCTACACCGAAGCCTCGCCGCTCGATGCCATGGGTTTCGCCGAGAAGGTCAAGCTGCTCGAGACCATCGATGCCGCCGCACGCGCCCGCGATCCGCGCGTTGCCCAGGTCAGCGCCAGTTTGATGGGCAGCTGGTCGGTGA
The DNA here is from genome assembly GCA_963775115.1 of uncultured Alphaproteobacteria bacterium. Lineage (GTDB taxonomy): Bacteria > Pseudomonadota > Alphaproteobacteria > Sphingomonadales > Sphingomonadaceae > Novosphingobium. The sequence goes on along the minus strand of CAVZHP010000014.1, from coordinate 109,584 downwards.
TCGAAATCGTCCGCGCCGACGGTTTCGTCGCGCAAGATGTGCGGCCGCTGGTGCGGCTCAATGTCAGCATCGTCGCCGAGCAGAACGGGCGGCGCGAGACCGGGAGTTTCGGCATGGGCGGGCGCTGGCTCTATGACGATCTGTTCGACCCGAAGAACTGGAATCGTGCCATCGATGAGGCGCTGGGTCAGGCACTGACCAACCTCGACAGCGTCGATGCGCCAGCCGGCGAGATGACCGTGCTGCTCGGACCCGGCTGGCCCGGCGTGTTGCTGCACGAGGCGGTCGGCCACGGGCTCGAAGGCGATTTCAACCGCAAGGGCACAAGCGCCTTTTCGGGGCGCATCGGCGAGCGCGTCGGCGCGCCGGGGGTGACCGTAGTCGACGACGGCTCGATTTCCGGGCGGCGCGGCTCGCTGTCGATCGACGACGAAGGCACCCCCACACAGGAAAACGTGCTGATTGAGGACGGCATCCTCAAGGGCTATATCCAGGACCGGCTCAACGCCCGGCTGATGGGCGTTGCCCCCACCGGCAACGGGCGGCGCGAGTCCTATGCCCACGCCCCGATGCCCCGCATGACCAACACTTTCATGCGCGGGGGGAACGACGATCCCGCCGAGCTTTTGTCGCGCATGAAGAACGGCATTTTCGCCAAGAGCTTCGGCGGCGGGCAGGTCGATATCGTTTCGGGCAAGTTCGTGTTCTCCTGCACCGAGGCCTACAAGGTCGAGAACGGCAAATTGGGCGCGCCGATCAAGGGCGCGACGCTGATCGGCGACGGGCCGAGCGTGCTCACCCGGGTGATCGGTATCGGCAACGACATGAAGCTCGACGAAGGCGTCGGCATGTGCGGCAAGGGCGGCCAGAGCGTGCCTGCAGGCGTCGGTCAGCCGACCTTGCTGATCGAAGGGCTGACAGTGGGCGGGACGGCATAGTTTCCGGGCCTGATTCTTCAGGTGCGGTTCAGGAAAACGTGATAGCTTCTGCTTTGTACAGAACCGGAGACACGCAATGCGCAAGATCGCACTCCTCCTCGCCGCTGCCACCGTGCTGATTGCAGGCCCCGCGCTTCAGGCGAAGGAACGGCTGACCGGTGAGCAGCAGCTCGCCAAGATGCTCGAAGGCCGCGAGGCCGGTGAGCCGGTCAGCTGTATCCCGCTGCACCGCGCCTCCGAAGCACGGATCATCGACAAGACCGCGATCGTCTACGATTCGGGCCGCACCATCTATGTGAACCGCCCGCGTCACGCCGATTCGCTCGACGATGACGACATCATGGTCACGCGCCTCCACACCAGCCAGCTATGCCGGCTCGACACCGTGCGGATGCACGATCGCTCGGGCTTCCATTTCAGCGGCTTTGTCGGGCTGGAGGACTTCGTGCCCTATCGCCGGGTTGATCGCGCCAACTGACCTATCGTGACGGCTGCCCGCCAAGGCTGGCCAGCGCAGCTGTTGCATTTCTGGTTTCGCTGCATGCGCCCGGGCCAATGGTTCGGGCGCAATGCCGTGGTGGACACGGCCCTGCGCCGCCGCTTTGGCCGACAACTGGCTGCGCTGGCCAGGCGGTCGCCGCGCGAGTTCCTGCGCGATCCGCAAACCGCCCGCGCCGCCGTGCTGCTGTTCGACCAGCTGCCGCGCAATCTCCATCGCGACAGTGCCCGCGCCTTTGCTACCGATCCGCTGGCGCGCGCGATCTGCAAGGCCGCCATCGCGCGCGGTTGGGACCGGCAGCTGGGCAAGCATCAGCGGCAGTTCCTCTATATGCCGCTGATGCACAGCGAGGCGATCGCCGACCAGCGCCTGTCGCTGCATGTCTATGCGGCACTGGGCGATGGCTTCATCCTGCGCTTCGCCCGCGCGCATTACCGCATGGTCGCCCGCTTCGGCCGCTTCCCGCACCGCAACGCCGTGTTGGGGCGCAAGAGCACCCCGGCTGAGGCGCGGGCGATTGCGGCGGGGAACGTCTGGTAAGGGCTGCTCAGCCCGGGGCCTTGTCCCTGGCATAGACCATGCCGGTGGTCTCTTCGTAGAGCATCACCGTGGTCGCATCGAGATTGAACGAAGCGTCGATCGGCATCGCCGGGGTGTCCTTCATCGCGAACATGTTTTCGATCACCCAGTCGGGATCGTCTGTTTCGACGTCGTAGATGGCGAGGTGCTTGTTGAGCGTCGTCCCCATCGAGACGCTGTGCAGCTTGAAGCGCTGGGCAGTGGTGAAACCGGGCAGCGCGCAGATGTCATCGAGATGGCGGCCGGTGTACCATTCGTTGAATTCGGCCTCGCGGCCCGGGAAGGGTTCGGAAAACACCAGCATTTTGAAACGGCGCATGGGTTAGGCTCCCTAGATTGTGCAGTTACCGCAACAGCTCGACGCCTGCCAGCCGAGCGAACTTGCGGTCGAAGGTGACGGTTTTGGTGCAGCCATTGGCTTGGGCAGTCTGGTGGAGAATATTGTCGGCAAGGTCGCCGTTTTCGAAGCTCATTGCACTCTCGACGGCCGCACATTGCTCGAAAACTAGATTTGGCGATTCCAGCAATCCTCGCAGAGTTTCAACCACAATGCCCGGTGAAAATCCAAATTGCGCGCGCAGCACCCAATCGAGCTCAAGCACGGCAACGATTGTCACAAAGCCCGGTTCGCCCGGGTTGAGGACATCTTCGAGAATATGCGTGGCGATTGCGCTTTGGGCAGGCTCATCCTGCACAAGATAGCGCAGCAGAACATTGGTATCGATTGCGATCACGCTATCGAGCGCTTGTAGCTCTCTACAACAGCGCGGCCAATAGCCTCGTTCATCTCCTCGATGGAAACCGGTGGGCCGTCATATTTGAGTATGCCCCGCAGTCTGCGGATGTCGCCCGTCTTTGCCGGCTTTGGCGTCAGCACGATCTTGCCATCGCCAGTTTCCTCAACCTCCATCTGCACGCCCTTGACCAGCCGCAGCTTCGCCCGCGTAGCGGCAGGGAGGGTGATCTGGCCCTTGCTGGTCATGGTGATGGTGGACATGAGGTTGCTCCGAAGTTGACGCCTTACTTAATGTAAGGCGCGGTAATCTTCAACCTGCGGCACGCTCCAAGTCGGTTTTGGCGAAATCGTTGCCTTTGAACAGCAGCGGAACGCCCCGAACCTTGGCCAACGCGTAACTGAACAGGTCGCCAAAGTTAAGCTGCGCGGGATGTCCGCTGCCTTTCCCATAGGTTATGAAGGCCAAGTGGGCAGCATCGGTGTGATCGGGCTCGGGAGGAACGATCTCGAAGTGGGGCAGCCGCAGCAGATTGTCGAATTCCTCGACCAGACCGTCTCCTCCGCGCCGAAAGAGTACGACGCGCGCCTCTATAATTGTACCACTACTGATCAACACCCGTTCTGCGCCGGCGATTGCGGCAAGGTATTTGTCTCGATCCGGTTCTCTGAAAGCGATCGCTGCGATGGCGGAAGTATCCACCGCGATCATATTGGCAGCCCGTCTTCGTCCCATTCCAGATCGGAAGGACCGTCCTTGAGCGGAATCTTGTCCATTCTTGCCAGGATTTCGTCGATGCGGCGTCTACGTTCCTCGCGATCCGGTTCCTGTGCCGCCGCGAGTGGCGTAAGCCGGACTTGCGGCACGCCGTCATTGTCGATGACAACCTCTTCGCCGCGCAGCGACGCAGCGATCAGCCGGGAAAGCTGGGTCTTGGCCTTGCCGATGTTGACGTGGATGGTCATGGGGAGATTGTGCCTTGGCCAAGGGGCTTGGTCAAGGGGCTGGATCAAGGCGCCGGCCAATGGTCACAACGCTCTGTTCCTCATAACCGATCGCGGCATAAAAACCCTTGGCCGCTGCATTATCATTCCTGACCATCAGCTGGATTTTGGGGCAGCCGCGCTCTTTCAGCCAGTCTTCGGCGGCCTGCATCAACGACCGTCCAATTCCATTTTTCCGGCGTGTGGGGACGCTTGCGAGATAATAGACCCATCCGCGATGGCCATCGAAACCAACCATCACGCTGCCGGTCAAGTCGCCGCCATCGTGGGTCAGCAGGATCGTTGAAGTCGGATTGGCAAGCGCGAGGTCGAAATCCGCTTGTGAATCGTTCCAGGGGCGCGTTAGCCCAGCCTCTTGCCAGAGTGCGATCGCAGCCTCGCGGTCTTGGCTTTCGGCAGGGCGAATGCTCATTCCCACTCGATCGTCCCCGGCGGCTTCGACGTATAGTCATACACCACCCGGTTGATCCCCTTGACCTCATTGATGATCCGCGTCGCCACGCGCGACAGAAACGCCGCGTCGAAGGGGTAGATATCCGCCGTCATGCCGTCAGTCGAGGTCACCGCCCGCAGCGCGCAGACGTTGTCGTAGGTCCGCCCGTCGCCCATCACGCCGACCGTGCGCACCGGCAGCAGCACCGCGAAGGCCTGCCAGATCGCGTCGTAGAGGCCCGCGTTGCGGATTTCCTCGAGGTAGACCGCGTCGGCCTTGCGCAGGGTGTCGCAGCGCTCGCGGGTGACTTCGCCGGGGATGCGGATGGCGAGGCCGGGGCCGGGGAAAGGGTGGCGGCCGACGAACACTTCGGGCAGGCCCAGCTCGCGGCCCAGTTCGCGCACTTCGTCCTTGAACAGCTCGCGCAGCGGCTCGACCAGTTGCATGTTCATCCGCTCGGGCAGCCCGCCGACATTGTGGTGGCTCTTGATCGTGACACTCGGCCCGCCGGTGAAGGAGACGAACTCGATCACGTCCGGATAAAGCGTGCCCTGCGCCAGGAACTCCGCGCCGCCGATCTGCTTCGCCTCGGCCTCGAACACGTCGATGAAGGTCTTGCCGATGAATTTGCGCTTGGCTTCCGGGTCGGTGACGCCCGCGAGGCCGCCGAGGAACAGCGTCGAAACGTCCTTGTGGATCAGCGGAATGTTGAAGTGGCCGCGAAACAGCGAGACGACCTGCTCGCTCTCGCCCAGCCGCATCAGTCCGTGATCGACATAGACGCAGGTCAGCTGGTCGCCGATGGCTTCGTGGATCAGCACGGCGGCGACGGCGCTGTCCACTCCGCCGGAAAGCCCGCAGATCACATTCCCTTTGCCTACTTGCGCGCGGATTTCGGCGATCTTGGTCTTGCGGAACTCGGCCATGGTCCAGTCGCCGGCCAGGCCGCAGACGTGGCGGACGAAGTTCTTGAGCAGCTTGGCCCCGTCGGGCGTGTGGACCACTTCCATGTGGAACTGCGTCGCGTAGATCCGCTGCTCGTCATTGGCGACGACGGCGAAGGGCGAGCCTTCGCTGGCGGCCACCGGGCGGAAGCCGGGGGCGAGGCGGGTAACGCGGTCGCCGTGGCTCATCCACACCTGGTGCTTCTCGCCCTCGGACCACAGCCCGTCGAACAGCGCGCAGCCGTCCGCAATCTCGATGAAGGCGCGGCCGAATTCGCCCGCTTCGCCTTCCAGCACCTCGCCGCCGAGCTGGTGCATCAGCGCCTGCTGGCCGTAGCAGATGCCGAGGATGGGAAGGCCGCTGGCGAGGATCTCTTCCGGAATGCGCGGCCCGTCGGCATCGAGCACAGATGCCGGGCCGCCCGACAGGATGATGCCCCTGGGCTGCATCCGGGCGAAGGCGGCGGCGGCGGCGGTAAACGGGGCGATTTCGGAATAGACCCCGGCTTCGCGCACTCTGCGGGCGATCAGCTGGGTAACCTGGCTGCCGAAATCGACGATGAGGATGGAATCTGCGGGCTGGGCGGTCATGGCCGGGCGATAGGACGCAGGCATTTTTCTGTCCAGCCCATGACGGGTTTGCGGCGCTGACAGGGTTAATGGGCAGTTTACGAATCGGATCGATAATTCACGAATTTACTCACCATCATTGGCGTTGCAATTTTTGCAATAATTGTTGTGCTAATTGCACGGGCAAATTTTAGCAATTTGGTTATATTGCATGTGCGAAGAGGGTTTCGCTCTCGCAGCAAACATAGGGGAATACCAATGACTCGCTTTCTACATAACGCGCTGGGCCTCGCCGTTGCGATCGGCACCGGCAGTCTCATGCTCGCCGTCGCACTCGTTTAAGCCTCGGCCTGCGATCATGAGAGGAAAATCGAGCAGGCCCCGCGCCTGATCTTGCAGAAGATGCGGGATCGGGGCGGGGCCTAGCCATATCCGCCATTCGCATCGGCGAAAGCCCCGCTTTCCTGTGGATGGCGGCAGAAGATACGGGTTACCAATCGCCCCGCCAATGCCTATAGACTGGGCATGAGCGAAAACCCCCAAAACGATACTGGCGACACCCCCCAGAACATCTCCGCCAATGCGCCCAACGCCAACGCCTATGGCGCAGACCAGATCAAGGTGCTCAAGGGTCTCGACGCGGTGCGCAAGCGGCCGGGCATGTATATCGGCGATACCGACGACGGATCGGGCCTGCACCACATGGTGTTCGAGGTTTCCGACAATGCCATCGACGAAGCGCTGGCCGGGCACTGCGATCTCGTCCTGATCGAACTCAACCCCGATGGCTCGGTCTCGGTAGAGGACAATGGGCGCGGTATTCCCACCGGCATTCATGCCGAGGAAGGCGTTTCCGCCGCAGAGGTCATCATGACCCAGCTGCATGCCGGCGGCAAGTTCGAGAACACCAGCGACGACAATGCCTACAAGGTATCCGGCGGCCTCCACGGCGTCGGTGTCTCGGTGGTCAATGCCCTGTCCGAATGGCTCGAACTGACTATCTGGCGCGACGGCGAAGAGCACTGGATGAAGTTCGCGCATGGCGATGCGGTTGGCCCGCTGGCGGTCAAGGGGCCTGCTCCCGCCGATGGCAAAGGGGGTGTAAAGAAAGGCACCCGCGTAACCTTTTTCGCCTCGACCGACACATTCAAGAACGTGCTGGAATTCGATTTCGAGAAGCTGGAGCACCGCTACCGCGAGCTGGCCTTCCTCAACTCGGGCGTGCACATCAAGCTGCGCGACAAGCGTCATGCCGATGTTGCCGAACACGATCTCTTTTACGAAGGCGGCATTGGCGCATTCGTTGCCTACCTGGATCGCAACAAGACCGCGCTACTGCCCGATCCCATCGCAATTTCCGCCGAGCGCGACGGCATCGGCATCGATGTCGCGCTGGAATGGAACGACAGTTACTACGAAAACGTCCTCTGCTTCACCAACAACATCCCGCAGCGCGACGGCGGCACGCATCTTGCGGCTTTCCGCGCCGCGCTGACCCGGACGATCAACAATTACGCTGAGAAATCGGGCATTCTCAAGAAGGAGAAGGTCCAGCTCACCGGCGACGACATGCGCGAAGGGCTGACCGCAATCGTTTCGGTCAAGCTGCCCGACCCGAAGTTCTCAAGCCAGACCAAGGACAAGCTGGTCTCTTCCGAAGTCCGCCAGCCGCTCGAAAGCCTGATGAGCGACAAGATGACCGAATGGCTCGAGGAAAATCCTGCCTACGCCAAGTCGGTGATCCAGAAGATCATCGACGCTGCCGCCGCGCGCGAGGCAGCGAAGAAGGCGCGCGAATTGACCCGGCGCAAGGGAGCGATGGACATTGCCTCGCTGCCCGGCAAGCTCGCCGATTGCCAGGAACGCGATCCCACCAAGTGCGAGCTGTTCCTGGTCGAGGGCGACAGCGCCGGCGGCTCGGCCAAGCAGGGCCGCGACCGCAATATCCAGGCGATCCTGCCGCTCAAGGGCAAGATCCTCAATGTCGAGCGCGCGCGGTTCGACCGGATCATCTCGTCCAAGGAAGTCGGCACGCTGATCCAGGCGATGGGCACCGGCATCCGCGACGAGTTCAACCTCGAAAAGCTGCGCTATCACAAGATCGTCATCATGACCGACGCCGACGTCGATGGCGCGCATATCCGCACCTTGCTGCTGACTTTCTTCCACCGTCAGATGCCCGATATCATCCGCGCGGGGCATTTGTTCATCGCCCAGCCGCCGCTCTACAAGGTCGCCAAAGGCAGGAGCGAGGTTTACCTGAAGGACAACGGTGCGCTCGATCGCTATCTGGTCGAAGCCGGTCTCGCGGGCCGGGTGCTCGAGACCGAAGGCGGCGCGCGGGCCGGGGCGGAACTGCAAGGGCTGGTCGAACACGCCTTGCGCCTTCGCAGCCTGATGGGCTTCGTCCCCCGCCGCTACGATCCGGCGATCGTCGAGGCGCTGGCTCTGGCTGGCGTGCTGAGCCCGACCCTCGATCGTGCAGGCCGCGAAGCGGCGCTGGCCAAGGCGGCGACCTGGCTCGACATCGGCGAACGCGATGCCAAGTGGACTGCATCGATGACCGACGACGGCAATGTCACCGTCCAGCGGCTGTGGCGCGGGGTGACCGACCACCACATCATCGAAGCCGCTTTCCTCGTCAGTGCCGAAGCGCGCAAGCTGGCGCGGCTGGCGGGCGAACAGGCCGAAGTCTATGCCTCCACCGCCCGGCTGGTGAAAGCCAGCGCGGCGGCGGAAGAGCCCGAGCCGGAAGTGGAAGAGGCGCAGGATCTGCTCGCCCCGGACGAGACCGGCGAAGCCGAAGCAGCCCCCGCCCGGGGCGGCGCTTCCGTGAAGGACCTCAGCGGCGGCAGGATTACCCGGCCAAGCGAACTGCTCGAAGCGGTCTTCGCGCTGGGCCGCAAGGGGCTGTCGATCTCGCGCTACAAGGGCCTCGGCGAAATGAACGCCGAGCAGCTGTGGGAAACCACGCTGGACCCGGAGAACCGCGCGCTGCTGCAAGTGAAAGTCGAGGATGCGGACGTCACCGACGAGATTTTCACCCGGCTGATGGGCGATGTGGTGGAGCCGCGGCGGGACTTCATTCAGGAAAATGCGCTCAACGTGGCGAATCTGGACGTATAATCTGGAGCCTTTGTGCTGGCCCTGACCAGTTACCTGCCCTAGCGAATTGGCGCGACAGCCCGGCGAATCGGGCAGGCGGGGATGAGCGGGCGGCATGCGGGCATGGCACATATCGCTTTGCGGGGCGGCACTGCTTGTGTCTGCGCCGGCACTTGCCCAGCGCGCGGACGAGAACGTCAACACCCAGTCCGACGACGCTTTCGGCCGCGCTGTCGGCAATGATCGCAGCGGACTCTACAACACTTTCGAAGTGCGCGGCTTCAATCCCAGCGAGGCCGGCAATGTGCGGTTGCAGGGGCTCTATTTCGATCTGGTCGATCTGGTTTCCGCCCGGCTGATCCAGGGCAACACCATCCGCGTCGGCCTTGCCGCCCAGCGCTATCCGTTTCCGGCGCCGACGGGCCTGGTCGATTACGAACTTTTGCTCCCGCAGGACCAGGCCTCGCTTAGTGTCGAGGTGGACAGCTCGGGATCGCAGATCGAGGGGCCGGGCGTGACAGTCACGTTCAAGTTGCCGCTGCAAGGCGAGCGGCTCGGCATCGCCGGCGGCATTGCCGGGCGCAACGGGCTGCGGATCGAAGGAGGGCGGCACCATTTCCGCACCTATGCCGGAACGATCGCGTTCCGGCCCGCCAAGGATGCCGAATTCCTCGCCTTCACCGGCAAGATATTCTTTCTCAGCGACGAGGCGCGGCCGACCTATTTTCCCGCTGGCCTCAATCTCCCGCCGCAGGTCCCGCGCGCCAAATTCCTGGGACTTGACTGGACCGAGCGGGACAACATCAACACCGCCTCGGGCGCGATCGCACGGTTCGGCCTGGGCGGCGGCTACCGGGTGGAGGCGGGCCTGTTCGATTCGCGGAAATCGAGCGCGGCCTTTGCCGACCTGATGCTCGGCGTGACTGCCGACGGACACATAGCCAACCGCCTTGCCGTCGCCAGCCAGGGCGACAAGGACAAGTCGGTCTCGGGCGAATTTCGCCTGATCCGCGAATGGAACTCCGGCCCGCTGTCGCACAGGCTCACTGCCAGTGTCCGCGGGCGGAGCAAGAACCGGCTGTTTGGCGGCAGCCGGCGGTTGCCGCTTGGCGAAGGATCGGTGTTCGATACGCCGGACAAATGGCCCGAACCCGACTACTCCCTCGATCCGAAAAACCAGGACAGGGTGCGCCAGATCGCCGGGGGCTTCGCCTACAGCCTGTTCTGGCAAGGCAAGGCCAGCCTCGACATCGGCATATCGAAGCAGCATTATACCAAGACCGTCGATTTCGCCGATACCGCCCTGGCCGACCCCGTGGTGCGCGACCGGCCCCTGCTGTGGAATGTCTCGGCATCGGTGGCATTGACGGACAAGCTCATCCTGTTTGGCGGCATGTCGCGCGGGCAGGAGGATGCGATTATTGCGCCCGATATCGCCAGCAACCGCTCCGAAGCACCGCCGGCGATCCGCACCCGCCAGGTGGAAGCCGGGCTGCGCTATGCGATCACGCCGCATCTCGGGCTGGTGGCCGGAGCCTTTTCGATCTCCAAGCCCTATTTCAATCTCGACCCGGCATCGCGCTATCGCCAGCTCGGCAGGCTGGCCAACCGCGGGATCGAACTCTCGCTCACCGGCAAGCTGGCGCCCGGCCTGTCGCTGGTTGGCGGCATGCTGCTGCTCGATCCGCGCATCTCCGGCGAGGCGGTCGATAGCGGCCTGATTGGCAGGCGGCCGGTCGGTCAGGTCCGCCGCCGCATCGCCGCCAATCTCGACTGGCGCTCGGGCGGCGGCACGGGGCCGATTTCGTTCGACCTGGTGGTCGAGAGCCTCTCCAGCCGCATCGCCAACGCCGCCAACACTTTGAGCGCGCCGCCACGCACGTCGATCGACCTCGGCGCGCGCTATCGGTTCGATGCGGGCAAGACCCATTTCGTCCTGCGCCCGCAGGTACACAATCTGTTCAACCAGTATGGCTGGAATGTCACGCCGAGCGGCGGATTCACCTATACGCTGCGCAGGTATTTCGCACTGAGCTTGCTGGGGGATTTCTAGGGCCGCCCCTCTACCCGCACCGGCACGCCCGACATCCTCGGCATCGCCTGCAATGTCTCACAATCCCGATCCAGGCTGATCAGCAGCGAGGTCGAGGCGCCTTGCTCGCGGTAGTCGATGTCATCGCCGACCAGCCCGCCGAAGCCGTGGGTCATCGAGACGACTCCAGGTTTGAGCGTCCTGTCCGCCCTGGCGATCGCCGGGATGCGGGCGTTGTCCGACACCACCCAGCATTCCGCGCCATCGCCCACGCCCAGTCGCTCCAGATCGGCGGGATGGGCCGAGACCGGGTTGAACGGCATGCGCTCGCGGGCCGACTTGAAACTGCGGCACGAGGTGTTGGATACCTCGCGAATGCGGCGGGAGATCAGGCGCAGCGGGTAATCGTTGCCCGCCGCCACGGTCGCTGCCGTGCCGGGGCTCTTGGCGAAGGCGCGGATTTCATCGGCGACATCGTCAGGCATTACGGCGAAACGGCCGCCCTCGCTGCTTGCGGGCAGCACGCGCACTTCGGGAAGGTCGCCGAATATCTTGCCGCCGACCGCGACCTGTTTCAGCTCCTCGAAGGGCACATTGCCGTTGCGGGCGAGAATCGACAGGAACATGTCGTCGCTGGGCGGCACTTCCATGTCGAGATCGACCCCGAAGTAGTTCAGCGTCACCCCCAGCCGCTTCGCCAGGGACCAGGCGATATAGCCCTCGTCCGCCAGTTCCGATCCCGCAGGCGGCTCGGCGACCGGCGGGGTGTACTGCGTGTAGGGCGTCTCGAGATTGCTCATCTCGAGGCCGAAAGTGAGATCGGCGTGCTCGTAGAGGAATTTGGGCGGCAGCACATAGTCGGCCAGTTTCGTGGTTTCCGAATGGAACGGCTCGATCACCACCAGCAGGTCGAGTGCCCGCATCGCCTCGACCACCTTGCGGCTGTCGGGAATGGCGCTGGCGGGGTTCGCGCCCGATATCAGCAGCGCGCGCACCCGGCCCTTGCCGGGGGTGAGAATCTCCTCGGCCAGCGTCGGCGTCGCGCTCTCGCCCATCAGCCGCACCGCGCCGCGCACGCGCGATTTCGGGGCTTTCTCGAAATTCCGCGTCGGCCCGTTCACTTCGGCGCGCGGGGCTTGCTTCTTCGAAAGCACGCCGGGGTTGGGCAATGTGTCGCCCTCGCGCAGGAAGCGCCCGCAGATGACGTTGAGGCTTTGATAGAGGTGCTCGGCGAGGTTGGGGAAAGCGGCCATGTTGACCCCGGTGCCGGTCCCCGCGCAGCCGTGGCCGGCATCGGCTGCGAACATGCGCGCGGCGGCGATCAGGTCCTCCGCCGCGACCCCGGCGCGCGCCGCCACGGCCTCGGGCGTGAACGGTGCGACTTCCGCGCGCAGCTGGTCCAGCCCTTCGGCATGGGCGGCGCAGAATGCCTTGTCCTCCCAGCCTTCGCGCAGGATCGCATGGATCAGCCCGGCGGCGACGGCGGCGTCCTCGCCGGGATAGAGCTGCAAGTGGATGTCGGCGAATTTGGCGATTTCGGTCTCGCGCGGATCGATGACGATCAGCTTCATGCCCCTGGCCCGCGCGGCCTTGAGGTGCTTCATCGGGTTCTGCGCCGGCATGTCCCAGCTGAACACCGAGACCAGCGGATTGCCGCCCGCGACCAGCCAGACTTCGGCCCCGGCAAACGGCTGGCGCGGCGCGGCCCAGGTGCCGAGCCGGTCCATTGTCACCCATTTGGCCGACTGGTCGATGGTCATGGTCGAGAATTTCTGTCCGCCGACTGCCTCGGCCAGATTGGGCCAGCTGAAGATCGCGACGTTGGAGCCGAAAGTGCCGGTGCCGCGAAAGAAGGCGAGGCTCTGCGCGCCGTCCTCGTCGATGATCCGGCGCATCTTCCCGGCGATTTCGTCGAGCGCCTGTTCAAGGGGCACTTCGATGTGGCTCTCGCCCACCCGCTTGAGCGGACGCAGGATGCGCTGCTCGCCGTAGAGCGCTTCGGGCACGTCGAGGCCCTTGACGCAGGAGTAGCCCTGCGTCGCCGGATTGTCGTGGTCCGGCTTGACCGAGACCACCCGGCCATCGTCCCCCACGGTCACATCCATGCCGCAAAAGCCGAAGCACAGGCGGCAGAAGCTCTTCTCGACGCGCACGGACTGTCTCCCCGAACAATTTGCGGGCATGATGCACTGCCCGGCGGCCATGGCAACCGCAGTTCGCGCGGATTTGCCGACCACACGCGTTGCCGCCCCCACGGGTTGCCGCTAAGTCTCCGGTCCGCAACATTCGGACAGCAAAGTGACTCCATGATCCGCCGCCTGCTCACCGCCAGCATCGCATCGTTGCTGCTTGCTGCCTGCGCCACGACCGGCGGGGTCAATCAGGCGAATGCGCCGGTCACAATCGGAATCGTCGCGATCAACGATTTTCACGGCGCTCTGGAGCCGCCCAAGCAGAAGGTGGTTGCGCCCGACGGCAAGGGCGGCACGGTCGATATCCCCGCCGGCGGCGCAGCCTGGCTGGCCAGTGCGATAGACTCGATCCGCTCGCAATACGCCCACCGCCTGACCGTTTCCGCAGGCGACCTGATCGGCGGCACGCCCGATCACCTCCTCGTTGTTCCTGGATGAGCCGACAATCGGCGCGATGAACCTGATCGGGCTCGATTTCAACGCGGCGGGCAATCACGAATTCGACAGCGGCATCGACGAACTGCTGCGCAAGCAGACGGGCGGCTGCGTGCAACACACCGCGCGCAAGCCGTGCCAGGTCGAACAGTTCAAGGGCGCCGGCTTTGCCTTCCTCGCTGCCAATACGATCAAGGCCGATGGCTCCACCCTGTTCCCCGCCACGGCTATGCGGACCTTCGGCAAAGGGCGCGGGCGCGTCAAAGTCGGGCTGATCGGCTTGACGCTCAAGGGGACCGGTCCGCTAGCGCCGCCCGAAGTCAGCCGCGTGGTGCGTTTCGCCGACGAGGCCGATACCGCGAATGCGCTGGTCGCAGGGCTGAAGGCGCAGGGCGCGGATGCCATTGTCCTGCTGATCCACCAGGGCGGCTATACCTCGGGCATTCCCGATCCCAGCGCCTGCGAGGGGCTGAGCCTGGACATCCGCCCGATCCTCGACCGGCTCGATCCGCGGATCGATGTGGTGGTCTCGGGGCACACCCATTGGGCCTATGTCTGCGACTATGCACAGTACAATCCGGCCAGGCCTTTCCTGCTGACCAGCGCCGGGCTGTGGGGCAAGGCCGTCACCGACATTACACTGGAGATCGATCCAACCAGCCGCCGGGTGACGGCCAAGCGCGCGCGCAATGTCGTCGTCCAGTCGCCTGCCTACCAGGCATCGGTCTCGCGGATCGAGAACACCGGTCTCTATCCCCGCTTCGAACCGCGCAAGGATGTGGCCGATTATGTCGCGCGCTATGTCGCGGCGGCGGCGGATTATTCGCTGCGCAGGGTGGGGGCAATTGCTGCGCCGATCGAAAAGACCGAAGGCGCGCTCGGCAATACCGGTGGGCCGCTCGGCAATCTCATCGCCGATGCCCAGCTGGCGATGACGGCCGGGGCGGGGGCGCAGATCGCGCTGACCAACCCCTTTGGCATCCGCCGTTCGCTGGGCGCCGCTGCCGACGGCAGCGTCACCTTCGGCGACATCTATGCGGTGCAGCCGTTCAACAACGATCTGGTGACGCTGAGCCTGACCGGCGCGGAGCTGAAAGCGCTGATCGAATCCTGCTTCGACCCCGCAAAAGGACCGGAGCAGGTGCTGGCGCCTTCGGCGGGTTTCGCATTCACCTATGATCGCAGCCGCCCGGTGGGCGAGAGGATCGCGGCGCTCGCGCTGAACGGCGCGGGAATCGATCCGGCGAAGGACTATCGCATCACCACCAGCACATTCCTCGCCAATGGCGGCGACGGCTACGCCATTTTCCTGAAAGGCCGCAACCGGGTGACCGGAACCAGCGACATCGCGGCGCTGGAGGCCTGGCTGAAGGCGGTTCCGCCACGCGCGGTTCCCGTGGAGAGCCGCGCGACCGATCTGCGTCCCGATCTCAACCCCAACTACAAGCCGCTACCGCCAGGCCAGAAGTACCGCTGACACAATAAACGGGGCGGCGTTCCCGCCGCCCTGTTCGATATTGTCCGAAAAACCGGATTATTGTGCGGCGCGCGTCCACATCTGTTCGGCGGTGAAGCCGGTGCGCGGGGCGTCCTTGTCGGCGATCTTGTAGACCGCGCCATCGGCGATCGCGTAAGTCGCCTTGCCGCCGGCTGCGTCGAGCAGGATCGTGCTGCCGTCCTTGTACCAGCTGAAAGTGCCCTTGACGGCCTTGCCGTCGGCGCCGGTCCATTCGTAGCTGTCGTCGGCACCCAGCGTGAGCGTGGTGGCCTTGCCGTCGGCACCGGTCTGCGAATAGCTGCCGGCGAATTTCACCGTGGTGCGGGCATTCGCCGCGACGGCTGGCATCGGTGGGGCGATCGACGCCGCAGCGGTTGCCAGGGCGGCGTTTTCCGAAGCTTCGGGATCGGGGGCCTTGCCTTTGCAACCGGCAACCAGGGCGAGGGCCAAGACGGGGAGAATGATGCGCATGGGAACAGAAAACTCCTGTAAGTGATTTTAGCGGCAGAACGAATCCGGCACCGGCGGGTGCTAGCATATTCGATTGCCGGTGCTACCGGATTTGTGCGTCGCCAGCCGTAATTGCGCTCAGTCCGGGGTGGCCCGGCATGACCGAGCGATAGAATGCGGCGATCCGTGCCATATCGGCGGCGTAGTCGCCGCTTGGCTGAATGGCCGGGCCAAACCCGCCGCGCCCTGCTGCATAATCGACCCAGGCGCAGACCACCGGGACGCCGGCGCCCAGCGCGATGTGATAGAATCCCGATTTCCACCGCGCCGCCCCGCCGCGCGTTCCTTCGGGCGCGACCACCAGCATGAAGTCGTCGCGGCGGCCGAATTCGGCGATCATCGCATCGACGTAATTGCCGCTCGCCGATCGCTCCACCGGCACCCCGCCCATATCGAGCATGAAACGCCGCAGTGGCCAGCGGAACAGGCTGGCCTTGCCCATGAAACGCGGGCGAATGCCGAATGCGCCGGTCACGCCGAGGAAGAACAGGAAATCCCAGTTCGAGGTGTGCGGCGCACCGACAATGACGCAGCGCCGCACGTCCGGCGCCCGGCCTTCGATCTGCATCCCCCGGCGGCGATAGAGCCACAGCAGCAGGCTGCGGACTATGCGTGACAGCAGCGAAGGCGGGTTGGAGGCGCGGTTCAGAACCCGGCTCCATCCGGCCAGCCCGGCGCGGCCAGTGCCATCACTTTGAACAGCACGCCCATCTGGCCTTCGCCGATAAGCCGCTGCATGGCGGCATGGATCGCCGGGCCGTGCTGCGGGGCGAAGGCGGCGAGGCTTTCGGCTCGCGTCTCGATGCCGAGTTCGCGCAGCCAGCGGCCTTGCGGCACGGTGCCGAGCCATTTGACCCCGCGCGACCGGGCGATGGCCGCCAGCGTGGCGAAATCGACATGGGCGGTCAGGTCGGCCTCGCCCGGCATGGCGAAGGGATCGACCATGCGGTGCTCGCGCACTGCCTGAAGCGTCGAGCCGTCGCGCACTTCGTCATGGCCATAGTCGATCAGCAGCGCCGCGCCGCCCTGTTCGATCAGCCGTCCGGCGATCTCGTAAACTACGGCGGCTGCGCCCGGGCAGGTCTCGACGATGGTTCCGGGCGGAGCGCCGCGCCGCCCCTCGGGCACGGCGGCGTCCATCGGCTGGTTCCCGGCGACCGGAATGAACACGCCCCCGCCGGGCCGCGAATCGATCGCCACCATGCGTTCGCGCCAGCCCTCCCCGGTCTTGACCAGCTGGCGGACAGGCAGTGCGTCGAGGAACTCGTTGGCGACAATCAGCACCGATCCGTACATCGGCACGGTCGAAAGATCGTTGTGCCACTGCGCGCCGGGCACCAGATTCAACTGGACGTCACGAAGCGCGGTCGAGCTCTCGACAAGGTGGACACCGGGCGTCAGTCCATAGCGCTTGGCCGCCTGCAGCGCATCGCGCGCCAGGGTGCCGCGACCGGGGCCCAGCTCGACATAATGCACCGGCTGCTCGCGCCCGGCGCGGATCCACATATCGGCCAGCCAAAGCCCGATCAGCTCGCCGAACATCTGGCTGATTTCCGGCGCGGTGATGAAATCGCCGGCCTCACCGAGCGGATCGCGCGCATCGTAATAGCGGGCGTTCGCTTCGCCCATGTAGTGCATCAGGCTGATCGGACCGGTATTGGCGATCAGCCGCGCGAACATCTTCGCCAGCGGCTCCTTCCCGCCCGGCACGCCGCTCATGCCGCCTGGTTCATGCCGGAGCGGTCGTGCCGCTGCCGAGCGCCGGCCGCCGCAGCGCCCGGACGATGAAGAACAGGCCGGTGGCGATCAGCGGCAAGGTCAGCCATTGGCCCATCGACATGCCGCTGCTGGCGGCGAATTCGGCGAGTTGCTGGTCCGGCTCGCGGAAATATTCGACGATGAAGCGGCCCACGCCGATCCCCGCAGCGAAAACCCCGACCAGCAGTCCCGGCCGGAACCGCGCCGAAGTCTTCCAGAATAGCGGCAGCATCACCGCCGCCATCAGCGCGCCTTCCAGCAGCGCCTCGTAGAGCTGGCTGGGATGGCGCGCCAGCTGCAGCGGATCGTCCGGGAAAATCATCGCCCAGGGCACATCCAGCCCGGCGGCCCGGCCCCACAGTTCGCCATTGACGAAATTGGCGAGCCGGCCGAACAGCATGCCGAACGGCACGCTGACGGCGATATAATCGCACAGCCGCAGGAACGAGAGCCCGCCCTTGCGAGAGACCCAGGCGATCGCCAGCAACACGCCGATCAGGCCGCCGTGGAAGCTCATCCCGCCGTTCCACAGTTTGAGCAATTCGAGCGGCTGCCCCCACAGTTCGGACGCATAGAACGTCGCATAGCCCAGCCGGCCGCCCAGGATGACGCCCAGTGTGCAATAGAAAAACAGATCGTCGGCGTGGCGCTGCGCCAGCGGCGCGCCCGATGCCCTGATCATCTTGGCGGTGTGCCAATAGGCCAGGATTATCCCGGCGAGATAGGCGAGGCTGTACCACCGCAGCATGAAAAAGCCGAGGTCGATGCCCTTGGTGAGCCCGAGATCCTGCCAGTGGAGCGGCCCGGCGGCGAAAGCTGCGGCTGACAATAGTGACAGCAAGGAAACGACCTCCTAATGTCTCCGCACGTCCTGGCGCCGGATCGGCGGCCTTCTGGCACAGCGATGGGCGGCGTGTCACCCGGCAAGTCGATATCGGCGCATTGCGATGGGGAAAAGCGGGGCGGGAGAAAGGGGCCGATGCCGAGCGAACTCGATACTGCGTTGAAGGCGGTGATGGACAGGCTGACTGTCCCCGGCGGGCCGCTTGAGCTGGTGACGGTCGAACGCGGCGGCCTGGCCTATCCGGCCTTCAAGCACGCGCCGCCGAGCCTGCCGGCCTTTTTCGCCCATTACTGCGCTCAGCATGCCGATGCCCTCTTCCTGATAGAGGGGGAACTGCGGCTCACATTCGGCCAGGTTCATGCGCTGGCCCGCCGTGCGGCCTGCGGCCTGATCGCACGTCATGGCGTCGCGCTCGGCGACCGGGTCGGCATTGCCGCACGCAATTCGGCGAACTGGATCGTGCTCTACATGGCTGTGCTGATGGCCGGCGGCTGCGCGGCGCTGCTTAATGGCTGGTGGAGCAGCGAGGAGCTTGCCGGCGGCATCGATCTTGCGGGCTGCACGCTGGTCCTGGCCGATCCGCAGCGCGCCGCCCGCCTCGAAGGCCATGCCCATGGTGCGCAACTGGTCACTTTCGAGCACGGCGATCCGGAGGCGGGCATCGGCTTCCTGGAGGAGCCTGGCGCCGGGGAGGCGGCACTGCCCGGTTTGGCGGGCGAGGATCTCGCAACAATCCTGTTTACCTCCGGTTCGACCGGCCTGTCCAAGGGGGCGGTCTCGGATCATCGCGGGGTCGTCCAGGCGGCGATGAACAGCGCGGCGCAGGCTTTGGCGATCTATACCCATCTCGCCGCGACGGGCTTCGTGCCCGAGGGCCAGCCCTGCGCGCTGGTCAACGTGCCGCTGTTTCATGTCACCGGCGAAGTGCCGCTACTACTCCAGAGTTTCGCGCTCGGCCGCAAACTTGTCGTCATGGCCAAGTGGGACGCGATCGAGGCGATGCGGCTGATCGAGCGCGAGCAGGCCAATTTTTTCATTGGCGTGCCTTTGATGAGCTATGAAATCGCCACCCATCCCGAGCGGACGAAGTTCGATCTTTCGAGCTGCAAGACCTTCATTGGCGGCGGCGCGCCGCGGCCGGTCGAACATGTCGCGCGCATTCGCGAGGCGTTGCCCGGGGGCTTCCCGGTCCTCGGCTATGGCCTCACCGAGACGAACGGCGCCGGATGCGGCAACGTCAACGAAAACTACCTCGCCAAGCCCGGCAGCTCCGGACCTGCCGGGCACCCGCTTGTCGAGCTTGCCATCGTCGGGGAGGACGGCTCCAGCCTGCCGGCGGGCGAGACCGGCGAAATCGCGATTCGCTCCATCGTCAATTTCCTCGGCTACTGGGACAACCCGCAAGCCACCGCCGAGGCGATCCGGCCCGATGGCTTCTTCCTCACCGGCGACCTCGGCTATCTCGACGGGGACGGCTATCTGTTCATCGTCGACCGCAAGAAGGACATCATCATCCGCGGTGGCGAGAATATCGCCTCGCTTGAGGTTGAGCAGGCAATTTACGCCCATCCCGCCGTGGCCGAGGCCAGCGTGTTCGGTCTGCCCGACGCGCATTATGGCGAAGTTCCCGTGGCGGTGTGGTACGCCAAGCCGGGGCAGGAACTGGACGAGGAAGGCCTGCGCCGGTTTGTCGCGGACCACATCGCCGCCTTCAAGGTGCCGGTGCGCTTCTGGCAGGAACAAACGGCACTGCCCCGGCTAGGTACGGAGAAAGTCGACAAGCGCGCGCTCAAGGCACGCTATGCCAAAGCGTGGGAAGCGGCTAGAAACGATCCATGACAGTCAGCCGCATCCCCAACCAGCGCGCCATTATCGACCGGCGAGGGCTGGGCGAGGCGATCGCCGCTTTCGTCGACAGCGATGGCGGCCCCGCGGCGCGGTCGCGCATTGTCGAACTGCTGCGCCGGGCGCTGACCGATGGCCGCGAGGAGATCGCCCGCCGCCTGGCTGACAAGCCGACGGCGGGCAACGATTGCGCCGAAGCGCAGTCGTTCCTGGTCGATCAGCTGATCCGCCTGATCCACGACCATGTCGTCACCGACATCTACCGCGCCAGCAACCGCACTTCGGGCGAGCGGCTGACGGTGATGGCGGTCGGCGGCTACGGACGCGGCGAAATGGCGCCGCATTCGGATGTCGATATCGCCTTCCTGACCCCGCGCAAGCAGACCCCGTGGTGCGAGCAGGTGATCGAGGCGATCCTCTATTTTCTCTGGGATCTGGGGCTCAAGGTGGGCCAGTCGAGCCGTTCGCTCGACGAAATGGTGCGCATGGGCCGCAGCGACCTCACCATCCGCACCGCGCAGCTGGAAGGCCGCTATGTCTGGGGCGATCAGGCGCTCTACGAGGACGCGCAACGCCGCTTCTGGGCCGAAGTCGTCAAGGGCACGGAGAGCGACTACGTCGCCGAGAAGCTTGCCGAGCGCAACGAGCGGCACAAGCGGCTGGGCGATAGCCGCTATATGGTCGAGCCCAATGTCAAGGAAGGCAAGGGCGGCCTGCGCGACCTGCACACGCTCTACTGGATCGGAAAATATATTCACAAGGTCCGCAGCGCCAGCGAACTGGTCGATGCCGGGCTGCTGTCTCAGACCGAATACCGTTCGTTCCGCAAGGCGGAGAACTTCTTTTGGGCGGTGCGCTGCCACTTGCACACGCTCACCGGTCGCGCCGAGGACCGCCTGACTTTCGACATGCAGCGCGAAGTCGCCGCGCGGATGAATTACGCCGACCGCCCGGGCAAGCGCGGGGTCGAGCGGTTCATGCAGTATTTCTTCCTCCAGGCGAAAGTGGTCGGCACGCTGACCGGCGTGTTCCTTGCCCAGCTCGACGAGCAGTTCGCCAAAAAGCAGCGGCGCGGGCTGCTCGCCGGCTTCCGCAGCAAGGCGCGGACGGTCAAGGGGTATCGCATCTCGGGCGGCCGTGTCGGCGTTGTCTCGCCAGACTGGTTCGAGCAGGATCCGGTGCGGCTGCTCGAAATATTCGTCGTGGCCGACAGCGAAGGCCTAGAACTTCACCCCGACGCGATGCGCCTCGCCGCCCGCGACGCGCGGCTGATCACTGCCGAAGTGCGCAAGAACCCCCGCGCCAACGACCTGTTCATGGATTTGCTGACCAGTCGCAACAATCCCGAAACGGTGCTGCGCTGGCTCAACGAGGCGGGGATATTCGGCCGCTTTGTCCCCGATTTCGGCCGGGTCAACGCGCAGATGCAGTTCGACATGTATCACCACTATACGGTCGACGAGCACACTATCCGTGCCATCGGCCTGCTCGCCCGGATCGAGAAGGGCGAGATGCAGGACGAGCATCCGCTCGCTGTCCGCATTGTCCACGATATCCAGTCGCGCCGTGCTCTCTATGTATCGGTGCTGCTGCACGATATCGCCAAGGGGCGCGGCGGCGACCATTCGGAGCTGGGCGCGGAAATTGCCCTCAAGCTCGGCCCGCGCCTTGGGCTCGGCGAGGACGAGACCGCGCTGGTCAGCTGGCTGGTGCGCTATCACCTGCTGCTCAGCGACACGGCAATGAAGCGCGACCTGGCCGACTGGAAAACGATCACCGATTTCGTCGCCTCCGTCGAAACGCTCGAACGGCTGCGTCAGCTCACCTTGCTGACCATTGTCGATATCCGCGCGGTCGGACCCGGTGTGTGGAACAGCTGGAAGCGTCAGCTGATCCACGAACTTTACGATGCCGCCGAAGAGCTCATCCGCCTCGGCCACGTCCGGCACGGCCGCACCGAGCGGGTTGCCGCCAAGAAAGCTGCGGTCGAGGTGCGTCTCGGCAAGCAGGGCGCGCTGGTCGCCAAATTCGGCAAGCAGCTGGGCGATGCCTATTGGATCGCCGAGCCCGAAGACATTATCGCGATGAATTTGCAGCAGCTTGCGGACGGCGACGCACCTCCGCTCGATATCGCTACGGAATATTATCCGGCGCGCGGGGCAACCCTGGTGACGGTGATCGCCTCGGACCATCCCGGCTTGTTCTATCGCATCGCCGGGGGCATTCATCTGGCTGGCGGCAACATCATCGATGCGCGCATCCACACCGCGCGCAACGGCATGGCGGTTGATAATTTCCTGGTGCAGGATCCGCTTGGCCGCCCGTTCAAGGAAGCGAGCCAGCTTGCTAGGCTGAAAACGACGATCGACGATGCCCTGGCAAACCGCGTCAAGCTGCGGCCCCAGCTTGCCGCCCGCCCGCTCGCCCGCCCGCGCGCCAGTGCTTTTGAAGTGCGCCCGCGCGTCGAATTGGACAATCAGGCCTCGAACCGTTTCACCGTCATCGAGGTCAGCGCCCGTGACCGCCCGGCCTTGCTCAACCGCCTGGCGCGCGCGCTGTTCGAGGCGCAAACCATCGTCCATTCCGCTCACGTCGCCACCTACGGCGAACGCGCGGTCGATACGTTTTATGTTACCGACCTGCTTGGTGAGAAAATCGAATCGGTCCCCCGGCTCAAAGCCGTGGAGCAGGCGCTGCTTGGTGCGGCAAGCGAGGAAGCACCGGTAGTCACGGCCTGAATTGCCGCAAAGCTGTCAGCCTGTCAGCCGGCTGCGCGCAACCGCGCCACTGCCTCGTCCTGCCCGATCAGCGGCAGCAAAGCGGCCATCTCGGGGCCATGGTCGTGGCCGGTGAGTGCCTGGCGAAGCGGCAGGAACAGGGCCTTGCCCTTGCGGCCGGTCGCCTCTTTCAGCGCGGAAGTCAGCCCGTGCCAGGGGTCGCCGCCCCATTGCTGCGCACCGAGCACTTCGGCGGCGCTGGCCAGATAGGCGCGGGTTTCTTCGTCGAACTCCGGCGGCGCGACCGGGCCGGTGACCACCTGCCACCACTGCGCTGCCTCGCCGATATGGGCCAGGTTGGGCCGGATCGCCTGCCAGCCGGCCTCGGTCATGCCCTGGGGCAGAAGATGCGCGACGCGCTCGAAGGGCAGGCGGTGGACAATCGCAGCATTGATCCGGTGCAGCTCCGCCTCGTCGAAGCGCGCTGGCGCGCGGCCAAAGCGACCGAGATCGAAGCTAGCGGCCAGAGCCTCGGTATCGAGCGCGGGATCGACCGGATCGGCGGTGCCCAGCCGCGCCAGCAGCGCGATCAGCGCCTCGGGCTCGATCCCCGCCTCGCGCAGCTCTGCCATGCCCAGCGAGCCGAGCCGCTTGGATAGCTTGCCCTCCGCGCCTACCAGCAGCGCCGCATGGGCAAAACGCGGCGGCCCCAAATCTCCTTGTGCGCCAAGCGCCGTGAACATCTGGAGCTGGGTCGCGGTGTTGGAGACATGGTCCTCGCCGCGCAGGACATCGCTTATGCCCATCGCGATATCGTCGATCACCGAGGGCAGCATATAGAGCCACGATCCGTCGGCGCGGCGGATCACCGGGTCTGATAGCTGCGCGGGATCGAAATGCTGTGGGCCCCGGATGCCGTCGAGCCATTCGATCGGGCACCCATGATCGAGCCTGAAGCGCCAATGCGGCATGTCGCCCGCCGCCGCGCGCGCCGCATGATCCGCCTCGCCCAACTCCAGCGCCGCGCGGTCGTAAACCGGCGGCAGCCCGCGCCCGAGCCGCACCTTGCGCTTGAGTTCCAGTTCCTGCGCGGTCTCGTAACAGCGATAGACATGGCCCGAGGCGGCCAGCCGCTGAAACTCGCGCTCATAGAGATCGAACCGCGCCGACTGCCGCTCCTCGCCATCGGGATGCAGGCCCAGCCAGGCGAGATCGGCGCGGATCGTCTCGGCATATTCCTCGCGGCTGCGCTCGCCATCGGTATCGTCGATGCGCAGCAGAAAGCGCCCGCCGTGCTTCTTGGCGAGCAGCCAGTTGTGCAGCGCCGTGCGGACATTGCCGACGTGGAGTTTGCCGGTGGGGCTCGGGGCGAACCTCGTAACGGTTGGGCGGGTGGTGCAAGTCATCCGCGCTCTATAGCGCCTGCACCCGGTCGCGCTAGGCGGGCTTCTGAAGCGCTGTAAGCTCTGCCACGCAGCGGACGGTCTGGGTGAAGAGTGCGTCCTGCCGGGCAGGCCTGACAAAACCGTCGATCTCGCGGGCAAAGCCATCGCGGTCTGCCGCCAGTGCAAGGCGCGCGAGGTTTGCCAGAGTGCGCTCGTCCGGGGTCATGGCCAGGCAACACGGGCGGCCAACGACGAATGGCTCGGGCCAGCTCTTGGCGATCATGCCGATCAGCACCAGGACCTCCTCGGCGGCAATCACGCTGCCGAACCGCGTAGCCAGCTCCGCCACCGGATCGCGGCCAGCGCGGTCGAACAGCGCGCAGAGCCGCATGCTCATCACCAGATGCAATGCGGACATCGGCAGTGCGCGCAGATCGCATGGCCGGGCAAGCGCTTCAATGATCGGGGAAAACCGGGTTTTGGGAAATGTCGACATCGGCGAGGCCTTTATTGCGAGCGATTCGCAATTAACTAGGCCAGGTCCGGATGGGCGTCAATGAGAATGGTTCGCAATAAGGGTGTGGGCCATCACCCCGTCCGGAACGCATGGGTAATCGGATAGCGCCGGTCCCGCCCGAAGTTCCGCGACCCCAGCTTGACCCCCGGCGGGGCTTGCCGCCGCTTGTATTCCGCCAGGTGCAGCAACCGCTCGATCCGCACCAGCGTGTCGCGGTCGAAGCCTTCCGTCACCAGCTGCTCGACGCTTTTCTCATGCTCCACCAGCCCGAGCAGGATCGGATCGAGCACATCGTAGGGCGGCAGCGAGTCCGAATCCTTCTGGTCCGGCCGCAATTCGGCACTCGGCGGCTTGGCGATGATGTTCTGCGGGATCACCGGACCATCCGGCCCCAGCCCGATCTTCGGGCGCTGGCGGTTGCGCCATTCGGAAATGGCGAAGACGGTCATCTTGTAGGCATCTTTCAGCGGATTGTAGCCGCCCGCCATATCGCCATAGATCGTCGCATAGCCGACGCTCATCTCGCTCTTGTTGCCGGTGGTCAGCAGCATTGGGCCGAATTTGTTGCTGAGCGCCATCAAGGTCACCCCGCGGATGCGCGATTGCAGGTTTTCCTCGGTAATATCGACCGGGACATCGGCGAAGCTGCCAGACAGCATGGCGTCGAAGCCTTCCACCGCCGGCTGGATCGGGATGGTGTCGAGCCGGCAGCCGATCATCGCCGCGCATTCCGCCGCGTCGTCGAGGCTTTCCTGGCTGGTGAAACGGCTCGGCATCATCACGCAGTGGACCCGTTCCGGCCCCAGCGCGTCGGCGGCGATGGCGGCGCAGATCGCGCTGTCGATCCCGCCCGAAAGGCCCAGCACCACGCCGGGGAACTTGTTGCGGTTCACATAGTCGCGCAAGGCCAGCACCATGGCGCAATAGATGTCTTCTGGCCGCTGGGCCAATTCGGCGACCTCGCCCCGGTCGCAGCGCCAGCCCTGGGCGGTCTTGGTCCAGCTGGTGGTGACTTCCTGCTCTTCCCAGTCCTTCATCTGCACCGGCACGCTGCCGTCGCCGTTGACCACGAAGCTCGCCCCGTCGAACACCAGTTCGTCCTGCCCGCCGACGCGGTTGAGATAGGCCAGCGGCAGACCGGTGGCAGCAGCGCGGCGCTTGGCGACACCGTCGATGCGCAGCGCGTCCTTGTCGATCTCGTAGGGGCTGCCGTTGATGCAGATGAACAGCTCCGCGCCGAAATCGGCGAGGTGCTTGCAGACGTCGGGGTGCCAGATGTCCTCGCAGACCGGCAGGCCGATCATGGTGCCGCGAAACACGATCGGTTCGGGCAAGGGGCCGGGCTGGAACAGGCGAACTTCGTCGAAGGTGCCGTAATTGGGCAGCTCGTGCTTGAACCGGATCGCCGCGACCTTGCCCTGATCGAGCAGCGCGACGCCGTTATGCAGCGCTCCGTCCTGCACGAAAACACTGCCCACCAGCATCGCGGGCCCGCCCGAGGCGGTGGCGGCGGCGAGCTTGTCGAGCTCGGCGGCGGCGCGCTGGATCAGAGCGGGTTTGAGGATCAGGTCTTCCGGCGGATAGCCGATCAGGTGCAGCTCGGGAAAGACGATGAGGTCAGAGCCTCCATTTGGACCTTTGGCAGCCCTTTCGCGCGCTGCGAGCATGGCCGCGGCATTGCCGGCGAGGTCGCCGACCGACTGGTTGAGCTGGGCGAGGGTGATCTTGAGCGTATCTGCCATTACGGCGTGATGCCGCGAACCTGCCGGTCATGCAATGGGGGAGGGAACCGAACGGCCCGCTCCCCCGTGGCGCATCACATCTTCTTTTCGGCGTCCGCCGTGGCCTTCTCGGCGGCGTCACCGGCCGCTGCGGAAGCCGCAGGGGCCGCCTCGCTGGCGGTTGCCGCTGCTTCGGAGCCGGCAGCGGCGGGCGCTTCGGCAGCGGGCGTCGCAGCGGGATCGACTCCCGACATGGCCTCTTCGGCAGGCATTTCGACGTTTTCGGCCGATGCCCCTTCGCTGGCACTGTCGGATGAGCCGCAAGCGGCGAGGGTCAGGGCGACGGCCGAGACCAGGGCGGCGGATGCAAATTTCTTCATGCAGATCCCCATGCAATTGGTTGCGCAGATATCCTCCCCCAACGGGCTGAACCTGCGGCAGGATAGCTAGACTGCCGCGCAGGCCAATGCAATTCGCCAGCGCCGGAACGTGGCGGAAATCCCCGGGGATGACTGGGGCCATCGACTGCCCTTGTATTCATATAAAGAAATCTTTATATGATTCAGTCAGTGATATGACCATGCGGATCGACCCTCTCCTGCGCGCCCTTGCCGACCCGACGCGGCTCAGAATCATGCGCCTGCTCAGCGCCATGGAGCTCGCGGTGGGCGAACTGGCCCAGGTGCTGGGGCAGAGCCAGCCGCGCGCCTCGCGCCACATCCGTATCCTGTGCGATGCCGGGCTGGCCGAGCGCCGCAAGGAAGGCAGCTGGGTATTTCTGCGCGCCGCCATCGGCGAGGACCGCGCGCCGCCGCTCGGTGCCGCTGCCGCGCAATTGCTGACGGTCGCCGAAAACGATGACGCGGTGTTCGCCGCGCGCTGTGCCGAGGACCGCCGTCACCTCGCCGCGATCCGCGCCGCGCGCGAGGCGACGGCCCAGGCCTGGTTTGCCCGTCATGCCGGCGAGTGGGACCGGCTGCGCGTCATGCATACGCCGGATGGCCCGGTCGAGGAAGCGCTGGCCGGCGCACTAGGCGGCGGTTCGCTCGGCGCGCTGCTCGATGTCGGCACCGGCACTGGCCGCATGGCCGAGCTGTTCGCCGCGAGCGCCGACCGCGTCACCGGCATCGACAAGAGTCCGGAAATGCTCCGTCTGGCGCGCACCCGGCTGCAGGGTCTGCCGGCCGGCAGCATCGACTTCGTTCAGGGCGATTTCCTCGCGCTGCCCTTCGCCGCTGCCGCTTTCGACACCGTGCTGTTCCACCAGGTGCTGCACTATGCGCAGGATCCGGCTGCGGTCCTGGCCGAAGCCGCGCGCGTCACCCGTCCCGGCGGGCGGATTGCCGTGGCCGACTTCGCCGCGCATGACCGCGAGGAGCTGCGCACCCGTCATGCCCATGCCCGGCTTGGCTTTTCCGACGAGCAGATGCTGGCTTTCCTCAGTCAGGCCGGCTTCGTCGCCGATCCGCCGCTTGCCCTGCCGGGCGGCACGCTGACGGTGAAAATCTGGACGGCGACCAGGCAATCGGGCACGGGCGGAGCCATGACTTCCGCCAAACCGATCCGGGCCGTCAGCCGATGAGTGTCGCCACCCCGCCCTTCGCCGCCCCGCGCGGCGACATTGCCGTCTCGTTCGAATTCTTCCCGCCGAAGACGGAGAAGATGGAAGAGCAGCTGTGGAACGCGATTGTCGAACTGGCGCCGCTGGCGCCGAGCTTCGTCTCGGTCACCTATGGCGCGGGCGGATCGACCCGCGAGCGCACCCACGCGACGGTCGAACGCATCGTCCGCGAGACCGATCTGGTGCCTGCCGCGCATCTCACCTGCGTCGGCGCCAGCAAGGACCAGATCGCCGAGGTTGCCGGCCAGTATTGGGCGGCGGGTGTGCGCCATATCGTCGCCCTGCGCGGCGATCCGCCGCCCGAGGCCGGCGGGCGCTTCGTGCCGCATCCGGATGGCTACGCCAATGCGGCGGAACTGGTCGCGGGGCTGAAGGAGCTGCACCCCTTCGAGATATCGGTCGCCGCCTACCCGGAAGTCCATCCCGACGCAGTGAGCGCCGAGGCCGATCTCGACAACCTCAAGCGCAAGCTCGATGCCGGGGGCAGCCGGGCGATCACCCAGTTCTTCTATTCAAGCGATGCCTATTTCCGCTTCCTCGACAAGGCGCTCGCCGCCGGGATCACCGCGCCTATCGTGCCCGGGATCATGCCGGTGACCAGCTTTGCCGCGATCCGGAGGATGTCGGCCAACACCGCCATTCCCGAATGGATGGAAGCCATGTTCGACGGGCTGGACCTCCGTCCCGGCCCGCGCGCGCTGGTCGCCGCCACCGTCGCCGCCGAATTCTGCCGCAGCCTCTACGATGGCGGCGTGCGGCACTTCCATTTCTACACACTCAACCGGGCGGAGCAGGCCTATGCGATCTGCCATTTGTTGGGACTGCGCCCATCTAAATAGGGACAGTCCCTAATTATCAGGCGAGGAAAGGTGTGTGACCGACATGACAGACACGATAATTAGGGACTGTCCCTATTTAGATATGAATGCCCGCGAACAATTCCTCGCCGAGGCTGCCAAGCGCATCCTGATCACCGACGGCGCTTTCGGCACAGAGATCCAGAACTACAAGCTGAGTGAAGCGGACTATGCCGGCTCGCTGGGCCTGGCGAAGGACCAGAAGGGCAACAACGACATTCTTGCCCTCACCAAGCCGGAAGTCCCCGAAGCGATCCACCGCGCCTATTTCGAGGCGGGGGCGGACATTGCCGAGACCAACACCTTCTCCGCCAACCGCATCAGCATGGCCGATTATGGCGCGGAACATCTGGTGCGCGAGATCAACCTCGCCTCGGCGCAACTCGCCCGCCGGATCGCCGATGAGTATCAGGCGAAGGACGGGAAGCCCCGTTTTGTTGCCGGAGCCATCGGTCCGACCAACAAAACCCTGTCGCTCTCGCCAGATGTCAACGATCCCGGTTACCGCGAGATCGACTGGGACACACTGGTCGATGTCTATCACGAACAGGCCGCCGCGCTGGTCGAGGGCGGCGCAGACTTCATCCTGATCGAGACGGTGTTCGATACGCTCAACGCCAAGGCCGGGGTGATGGCGGTGAAGCGGCTGGAAAAGGAACTGGGGACACGGTATTCCGTGTCCCCTTCTGCGGTCGACGAGGGGGACACCGAACACGGTGTCCCCAGGTTCGAAGTTCCGATCATGCTGTCGATGACGCTGACCGACCTTTCGGGCCGCAATCTTTCGGGCCACACGGTCGAGGCCTTCTGGCATGCGGTGCGCCATGCCAAGCCCGTGACCATCGGGCTAAACTGCTCGTTCGGCGCGACGCAATTGCGCCCGCATGTCAAAGTGCTGAGCGAAATCGCCGATACGCTGATCATGGTCTATCCCAACGCCGGGCTGCCGAATGAGCTCGGGGCGTATGACGAGCTGCCCGACACCACGGCAGGGCTGGTGAAGGAATGGGCCGAGGCGGGCCAGGTCAACATCCTCGGCGGCTGCTGCGGCTCTACTCCCGCGCATATCGCGGCGATGGCGAAGGCGGTGGCAGGTCTGCCGCCGCGCAAGCTTCCGGTGCTGGAGCCGGTGACCCGGCTGGCCGGGCTGGAACCGTTTGTCATGGCGGCGTAGCGCTTTGCCCCTCCTCTTCAGGGGAGGGGCAACGAGACTTGGTCTTGCGCAGCAAGGCCTAGTCGCAGTGAGGTGGGGTTTGACCGGCAAGCGCGACGTTGCGTTCTGCGGACAACCCCCACCCCCAACCCCTCCCCTGAAGGGGAGGGGCCTTTGAGAGAGATTATGAACCAGACTGCCTCCTCCGCCCGTTTCGTCAACATCGGCGAACGCACCAACGTTACCGGCTCTGCCGCGTTCAAGAAGCTGATCCTCGCGGATGACTACGCGAAGGCAGTCGAAGTTGCGCGCCAGCAGGTCGAGAACGGCGCGCAGGTGATCGACGTCAACATGGACGAAGGGCTGCTCGATGCGGTCCATGCCATGACCACCTTCCTCAAGCTGATCGCCGCCGAACCCGACATCGCCCGGGTGCCGGTGATGATCGACAGCTCGAAGTGGGAGGTGATCGAGGCCGGGCTGAAGTGCGTCTCGGGCAAGCCGATCGTCAATTCGATCTCCATGAAGGAAGGCGAAGCTGCCTTCCTCGCCTCCGCCCGCAAATGCATGGATTATGGCGCGGCCGTGGTGGTCATGGCCTTCGACGAGAAGGGCCAGGCCGACACCAAACAGCGCAAGGTCGATATTTGCGAGCGCGCCTACAAGCTCCTCCTATCCATCGGCTTCCCGCCCGAAGACATTATTTTCGACCCCAACATTTTCGCGGTGGCCACGGGCATCGAGGAGCACAACAATTACGGCGTCGATTTCATCGAGGCGGTGAAGGAAATCCGTGCCCGTTGCCCGCATGTGCATTTCTCCGGCGGCCTGTCCAACCTCAGCTTTTCGTTCCGCGGCAACGAGCCGGTGCGCCGGGCAATGCATTCGATCTTCCTCTACCACGCGATCCCGGCGGGGCTCGACATGGCTATCGTCAACGCCGGTCAGCTCGACGTTTACGACCAGATCGACCCCGAACTGCGCGAGGCCTGCGAAGACGTCATTCTCAACCGCGACGAGGGCGCCACCGAACGCCTCGTCACGCTGGCCGAGAAGTTTCGCGGCACCGACGTTGCACAGGAAAAGGCCGCCGAGGAATGGCGCGGCTGGGACGTGGCCAAGCGGCTGGAACATGCGCTGGTGCGCGGCATCGACCAGTATGTCGTCGAGGATACCGAGGAATGCCGCCTCGCCTTCGCTCGCCCGATCGAAGTGATCGAAGGCCCGCTGATGGACGGCATGAACGTGGTCGGCGACCTGTTCGGCAGCGGCAAGATGTTCCTGCCGCAAGTGGTCAAATCGGCCCGCGTGATGAAAAAGGCGGTCGCTCACCTGATCCCCTTCATCGAAGCTGCCAAGGAACCCGGCGCCAAGGCCAAGGGCCGGATCGTCATGGCGACGGTGAAGGGCGATGTGCATGACATCGGCAAGAACATCGTCGGCGTCGTGCTGCAGTGCAACGGCTATGAAGTGATCGACCTTGGCGTCATGGTGCCCTGGCCGAAAATCCTTGAAGTGGCCAAGGAAGAGGACGCCGACATCATCGGCCTGTCCGGCCTGATAACGCCGTCGCTCGACGAGATGGTCACGGTCGCCGAGGAAATGCAGCGGGCAGGCTTCACCATTCCGCTGCTGATCGGCGGCGCGACGACCAGCAAAGTCCACACCGCGCTGCGGATCGATCCGGCCTACAAGGGCCCGGTGATCCATGTGCTCGATGCATCGCGCGCGGTCGGCGTTGCCAGCCAGCTGTTGTCGGACACGCAGGCGCAGGGATTCATTACTACCACCGCCGATGATTATGAGGCGGTCCGGGTGGCGCGCGCAAACAAGGGCCAGAGTGAGCTGCTGAGCCTTGCCGATGCCCGCGCCAACAGTTTCAAGGCCGACATGGCCGAAAAGGCCCCGCCGCCCGCGCAGCCGGGGCTGCACACCTTCCCCGACTGGAGCCTCGCCGACTTGCGGGAGTGCATCGACTGGACGCCGTTCTTTCGTGCCTGGGAACTCGCCGGCAATTACCCGGCGATCCTCGACGATGCCGTGGTGGGTGAGAGCGCGCGTAACCTGTTCGCCGATGCGCAGGCGATGCTCGACCGGATCGTCGCGGAGAAATGGCTGACGGCAAAGGGCGTCGCCGCCTTCTGGCCTTGTCACCGGGACGGCGACGACGTGCTGCTTGAGAACGGCGTGCGCTTGCCGTTCCTCCGCCAGCAGGTGAAGAAGAGCCGAGACCGCGCCAACTTCTGCCTCGCCGATTTCATCGATCCGGCCAGTGACTGGATTGGCGGCTTCGCGGTCGGCATCCACGGCATCGAGCCGCAGCTCGCCCGCTTCAAGGCGGCGCATGATGACTACAACGATATCCTGCTGAAGGCGCTCGCCGACCGTTTTGCCGAAGCGCTTGCCGAGCGCCTGCACCAGCATGTCCGCACAACCCTGTGGGGCTATGCGCCGGGCGAACAGCTGACCAACGATGCGCTGATCAAGGAGCAATACCGCGGCATCCGCCCGGCGCCGGGCTATCCTGCCTGCCCGGACCACAGCCTGAAGCCGATCCTGTTCGATCTGCTGGACGCCACGCAGAACGCCGGGATTACGCTAACCGAAAGCCAGGCGATGCTGCCAACTGCCGCCGTCTCGGGCTTCTACTTCGCCCACCCCCAGGCCGAATATTTCGGCGTCGCCCGGATCGGCCGCGATCAGCTGGAGGATTATGCGGCGCGGCGCGGCATCGATCTGGCAGTTGCAGAACGCTGGCTGCGGCCCAATCTCGATTGATTGTCGCAGACCCTACCTTGCCACTTCCACCCGCACCGTCGTCGAAGCCAGGTCCACCGCGCCGCCGGTCGGGTTGAACAGCACCACGGTCACGGTGTCGGCGGCAGAGACGTATCCGCTCGCCACCAGCCCCGCCAGGCTGACGCCGAACGAGATGCCATCGACCTTGTCGCCCATGGCCGCGCCGGTCACCGTCACGGTTGTCGTGGTAGTGCCGCCCGCCGCAATCGATGGCGCATCGTATGTCGCGGAGCCCAGCAGCCGGGCGGTCTGCGCGGAGTAGTACGACTCATGCCACTTCCCGGTGGCCTCGTTGAACTCCAGCTCGATCCAGTCGCCGTTCTGGCGCAGCGCGCGGTCGGCATCGAGCCGCATGCCGGTCCCGTCCTTGGCGAAGCGCAATACGGTCCCGGCGGTAAGTTCGGACCAGTATTCGATCCGCACCCGCTGGCCCCGGGCATAGCTGTAGGGCGGGGTGAAGGGCGCGGCGACGGTCACGTCGATGTCCCCCGCCGCGCCGTAGTAATACAGGCCCATCTGCGGCGAACTGACAGTCAGCGCGAATGCTCCCAGCGCCCCAGCCACCAGACTGGGGGTGTAACCGTAAGAGCCATGCTTGACCGATGTCATCGGCATGCCTTGAACAGGGGCAGTCAACTCCGTAATGTTGCTAACAGCATCGGTCCCCTCGTCGAACTGGACGGTGTTGGTCTTGTGGTCGAGATAGCCCTGGAACCGGATGCCGACCGCCGCCTTGAAGCCTTCCGCAACAGCATAGGCGGTGCGGCGCACGCGCAGGTTCACATGCACGTCGTCCGGCGGCAGGATGTAATTACTCCCCGATGCGCCAGGGATCAGGGTGGTAAGCGTATTCGGCCCCGAGAAGTAGACCAGTTCGCCGATATTATCCTGATCGATGGTCGCCTCGATATCGAGGTGGGTGCTGGTCAGTGCGCCGGAATCGCTTGGACTTAGGTAGACTGTGCTGTCGGTTGTCCGCACTTTGCCCCGCACGAAGTTGGCGACTTGAACCGCCGCGACATTCTGAAAATCGCAGTTATCCAGATCGAGCCATGGCGGGGCCATGGTCTCGTCGCGGTCGGGGTAGGCGAAGTTGAATCCGGCAACGGGTGTCTCGCCAATGGCATACGAGGTGAGCGAGCCGCTGTTGAACGAGGCATTGCCACTATCGTAGAAGCGGGTGCCCTGTATCCGCCCGCCGATAGTCCCCAGCACTTCCGCCGCGAGATAGGCATTGCCAAACTCGCACTGGTCCACCCAGAACCGTCCCCGGCCCGGATTGAACGCCGACTGGTCGCTGCCGTCGAACACGCAATGATTCAGCCATTGGTCGAAGGCGACAAATGCCGCCGTGTAATAGATTTCGCCGCGAAAATTGCGCATCTCGACGTGGTCGAGCACGATACTGCCGATAGTGGTGTCCTGAACCACCAGGCCCTTGTGGCTGAGTTCGGCATTGGCGTTGTTGCGCGTAGTCACTCCGCCGCCGTCGATAACGAGGTTGCGTGCCGAGAAAGCAATCAGGCTGTCCGGGTCTGCGGGCGGGTAATCGGCGAGGGCCACGCCGTCGATCAGGATCGCCGATCCGCGCCAGTCGCCGCCGGAATGGGTCTGGACTTCGGTTTCGAGGCTGCCGCCCGCCGTGCCGCGCAGTTCGATCCGCGTCTTGCCCGCGCGGCCTTCGAGATGCACGCTCTCGGTAACAACGAGAAAGCAGCCCAGCGGCAGCGCCGGATCGACCGTCGCCGCCCACCAGCGATAGGCGTCCGACAGGAAGTTCACCCGCCGGATGCCGACTGCTGCGGCATAGGCAACAGCGGCCCGGCAGGCGGGCAGATCGTTGGTCGCCCCGTCGCCCATCGCGCCGCCTTGCTCGACCGCGATTGCTCCCGCTTCGTCCGCGATCAGCCGCCAGTAGCGGCCGTCCGCCGAACGTTTGCAGAAACGCGGGTGCGCCAGCGCCAGCGCCGCGCTTGCCAGGCTGTCGCTGACATAGAGACCCGCGCCCTTCCCGGAAACGGCATAACCGCTGGTCTGGATGTACCCGGTCGTCGAGGCGACGCGCAGTGCCGCGATGGCGCTGGCGGATGTCGAGACCGGGCTGGCCGCAGGCGCCAGCGCCCGGGCGATCAGATTGACGCTCATCGGATCGGCCTGCGAGCACCGCCGGGTGCTACGCGGCCGGTTGCATCGTTCAGGGGCGATTCACTGGGTGTCGAAGGCATAGGTGCTCCTGCCGAATCGGAAGAGCCGAAAAATAACCAATACGGTGTATTGTAGGACACAGAAAAACAGCAAGGCCTGTATCGATTCCCGAATCCCCGGCGACTTCGGACCGGCCCGGACATGGTTGCGGCAGGATGTGCGGAATTGCCGATTAACGGAGAGCTATTGTCGATTTGGTGCAATCCAACTTCGGGCAGGAACTGCTAGAAAACTCACGTCCACTTCAAGCATGTTCACTATGATTCAAATAAGTTAGCTTCGTTAAGCTGAGATGTGTCTCATTTTTGACCATGTGTTGAAGCGAAACCAAATTGAAATAACAGACAGCCATATTTCAATATAGAAAAGTATAACTTGATTGCAGCGATTCGAATAATCGCTGGAGAAGTAATCATCTAAAGCTTCAGGTCGCAAAAACGTAAAGAGGACGCTCGCTCCTCATACCACACTTGGTTTTTGCGGTGAGGCAGGTCATGAAATTATTAGGATTCGTTGGGAAAGCTATGGCTGTCGCCGTCGTGGCGATTGTTCCGGCTGGGCAAGCCGGGGCTTCCGATCTGGTCTATGCACCGATCAATCCCTCTTTCGGCGGAAATCCATTTAATTCTTCACACTTGCTTGCTGTCGCCAATGCGATCAATCCCTACAAGGATCCCAGCGCTGTCGATAGCAATGATCCTGCCCAGCAGTTCCTGCGCCAGATCCAGAACCGGATTGTCTCGGCGGTCGCCAACCAGATTGTCGATCTGAT
Source organism: uncultured Alphaproteobacteria bacterium (assembly GCA_963775115.1). Classification (GTDB taxonomy): domain Bacteria; phylum Pseudomonadota; class Alphaproteobacteria; order Sphingomonadales; family Sphingomonadaceae; genus Novosphingobium. The sequence goes on along the minus strand of CAVZHP010000014.1, from coordinate 73,917 downwards.
TTTCGGCGAGAATGCGCAGGACAGCGGCACAGTCCGTTTCGGTGACCAGCAGATCGATTTCGTGCGCGGCGCGGATACGGTCACGCTGACCATTACCAACGACCTCGACGGGTCGATCACCGAGATTGTCGTCCCGCTGATTTCAACCGGCGCGACGGGCCTGTGATCGCCATGGCTCGATCGAAATTTCCGGCGGCCCTGGCTGCTCTAGCTACACTGGCGGCGCTGGGCGGTTGCGCTGCACACGATCCGGCGATGTGGCAGCCGCCGGCTTATCTCAAGCCTTCACCGATGAAAGCGCGCCTAGCCGAATTGCCGCTGCCAGGGCAGCGGGTGCCGATCGCGGTCTACGGCTTCACCGACCAGACCGGCCAGTTCCGGCCTTCCGACACTGTGCAGACCTTGTCACGCGCAGTCACCCAGGGCGCGACTTCGATCCTGATCAAGACCTTGCAGGATGCGGGCAATCACAACTGGTTTCAGGTGATCGAGCGAGAGCGTCTCGACAACGTGCTGCGCGAGCGCGCCGTGATCCGCGAAATGCGGTCGAGCTATCTCGGCGAGAAAACGATCAATCCGGATGCGCTTCCGCCATTGTTGTTCGCTGGAGTCCTGCTGGAAGGCGGAATTATCGGTTATGATTCCAACACCAAGACGGGTGGAGCCGGCGCGCGCTTCCTGGGTATTGGCGGCAGCACGCAATATCGCGAAGACACCGTGACGATCTATCTCAGAGCGGTGAGCGTCAAGACTGGCGAAGTGCTCACTTCGGTCAGCGTGCGCAAATCGATCGCCGCTGTGGCGATGTCCGGCAATGCCTTCCGCTTCATCGATTTCAAAGAACTGCTGGAGGCGGAAGCCGGATTTTCGTTCAACGAGCCTGACCAGATCGCCTTGACCCAGGCTATCGAAAAGGCCGTTTACGCGCTGGTGATGGAAGGTGCGCTCACCAATCTGTGGTGCCTCTCGGCACCGGCTGAAACCTCGGAGCGGATGCTGCGCGAATATGTCGCCGAGCGGGATTCGCTTGGTTCTCCGGACAAGGCGGGGCTTCCGCGTCCGCGCCCCGGCCAGCCCGGCATCGGTGCCTGCGGAACGCTGCGCGCTGCTGCCAGGCCGGTGCCGAGCATCGTCGCACCAGCCATTTCCCTCCCGGCCGCACCAGGCGCACCGGCGGGCAACTTGCCGCCTGCTATTTCCCCTCCGGCTGCGCCTGCCGCGCCGGCGGACAGTGCATTGTCAACCCTTATCAAGGAGCAGGAGGGTGGCTGAATGAATTGAAGGTCCGCCAGCGTTCGAGATTGCAGTCCAAACGCTGACGGACCCGAGAGTGTGGACAAGTCCACCGGGCGATTCTGCCCGAGGGGAGGGTTTTGCGCAAACGAATTTGCGCGGCTCCGGCCTTTCCCGACTTGTCCTGCAACGCATGAGCGCACCCGGTATTTCCGCCGGAGCGCAACCATTTTGGCAGGCATCCCGCCTGCCGGAACGCCGTGGCCCGGGGCGTTTTGCCGGGTTTGATTTGCAGGAGTTATCGTGATGAAAAAGCTGCTTCTCACCACCGCCGCCATTCTGGCGATTTCCAGCCCGGCATGGGCCAACAACTCGACCAGCACGGTCAACCAGTCCAATACCGGTAACACCGCCACGGTCGATCAGACCGGTTCGATTAACGGCGGTGCCTCGCTGGTCGATCAGTCGGGCGAAGACAACACCGCGACAGTCACACAGGCCGACGACGGTTCGGGTTCTACGCCTATCAATGTCTCAACCGTCCTGCAATCTGGCGACGACAACACCGCGACGGTGAATCAGAACACCACCACCATCGCCCTCCAGAGCACTTCGTATATCGACCAGGCGGGTGACGACAACACTGCCGAAGTTACCCAGCTCGACGACGACCAGCATTCGCAGGTCTACCAGTGGAGCGACGACAACTTCGCCCATGTGACGCAGGGCGATGCCACGCTGGCCCTCACCGACGAAAGCTGGAGCAACAATTCGTACGTTTACCAGGACGGCGGCGGGTCGCATCAGGCCTATGTCGATCAGGTGAATTTCAACAACGATGCGGTTGTCGTCCAGCTCGGCACTGCCGACTACGCCCAGGTGTGGCAGTACGGAGAGAACAACGGGTCGCAGATCTGGCAGTATGGCACCGGCGACGTTGCCCAGAACCACCAGGGCGGCAACGGCAACCAATCGTTGATCGTCCAGACGGGCGATTCCGACTATGCCGGTGTTGGCCAATATGGCGACAACAATACGTCCGAGGTCAACCAGGACGGTTTTGGCCAGTTTGCGCTGGTGCTGCAGTACGGCAGCAACAACGGATCGACTGTTGCCCAGTCCGGCAATTCCAACCAGGCCTATGTGACCCAGTGGACCGACAACAACGTGTCGGCCGTGACCCAGTCCGGGTCGGGCAACCTCACCACTGTCAACCAGTGATGGATCGGGATCCGGGGATGCGCCTTGCATCCCCGGACCTCTTTTCCATGAATCAATCGAAGGTGCGGAGTCATGCGACGCCGAATTCTTACTCTTCTGCCCTTTTTGGCATTGGTCGCGCCGGTTCCTATACGCGCGACACCCGGTGAAACCGACCCGCGTGTTGAAATCGAACAGATCGGCACCGCCAACTTCGCTTCTGTCACCCAGCAAGGCGCCGGGGATACGACCGTCATTGTCCAGCAAGGCAGCGATAATTTCGCCGAGACCAGCCAGTCGGGACCGGGCCGCAGCAACCTTGCCGCGCAGACAAATGGCGTCGCCAACCACCTAAGCGCGACCCAGTTCGCGGCGGGCGCCGGTGTTAATCTGGCCGAGATTGCCCAGGACGGAACAAACAACCAGGCGGTGCTCGAACAGAATGCCACGGCAGCCGGGTTCAACAGCATTACCCTGGTCCAGGCAGGCGACGACAATTCCGCACGGCTCGTCCAGACCGGCATCGACAACGCCATCGGCCTGACGCAAAATGGCAACGCCAATTCCGCCGACATCACTCAGGACGGCTCCGGACTCGGAATTTCGCTAATCCAGAATGGCGGCGGGCAAGTTACGATTACGCAAACCAGTCCCGGAGGCTGAGACATGGCAGCACGCAGAGTTCCGGCGCTTGAAGCACTGCTGGCAACAGTTGTCGTGGCGGCACCCGCGCTGGCCGGCCAGCCGCCATTATCCCAGGTTCCATCATCTCAGGGCCAAACATCACAGGGCCCATCATCACAGGGCCCATCATCACAGGGCCCATCATCACAGGGCCCATCATCACAGGGCCCATCATCACAGGGCCCATCATCACAGGGCCCATCATCACAGGGCCCATCATCACAGGGCCCATCATCACAGGGCCCATCATCTGGGGGCGCGGCATCGATTGGCGTCGATCAGATCGCGCCGTCTCGCGCTGCAGGCGCCGATTCGGTCGGAATCAGGCAACTGCCGCCTGGGCTTCCGCCGTTATCCGCCGGCAAAGAGGATCAATTGGCCGGTCCATCGGCGCCGCCGCGCACGCTCACTTCGCAAGTGCTGACGGCATGGAGCGCGATCCGCTCGCGCGGACAGACGCCGACGCCCGATCTGATCGCGCATGAGATCGGCCCCGACAAGCTCGCCGAATTTCTCGCCACCAGTCCGGCCGCTGCAAACATTCTGGCAACCGGCGTCGAGCCTGAACCGCCGAAAGCCGAGGACGCCGACAAGACCAACGGTGCTGCGGTCAGGAATATCCTGCCGCCGGGCACGAGCTGACTGGCGATGACGGCGCGCAACCACAAGGCGCGGATGGCGGCAATCCTTGCGCTGGGTCTCGGCACGGCGCAGGGCGCAGCCGCTGCCCCGCCGCCCGCCGATCCCGGTCTCCGGCTCGAATGGCGCGAATCGGAGGGCCGGGTGTCGGTGCGGGTCGTCACGTCCGGCAGCCGGCCACTGCGGCTGACTTATGTGCTGCGCCTTTCAGGCAGTTCGCAATCGATCAACAGCGGCAATGTCGAAGTGCGCCCCGGCAGCGAGAAGGTGGTATCGGCGCTGGAGCTCAGCCCTGCGGAAGGCTGGCACGCCGTGCTCGAGGTCTCGGGCGATCAGGCTTACCGCGTCGAGGCTCCGCAAGACTGACCATTCTCGCGACCGGCCTATCGCCGCTCTCATGCCGTCCTCCTGCTCGTCGCGCTTGCTTCCTGTCGAAGCGGTGGCAAACTTCGCGACGGGGTCAGCGCGGCCATCTACGGTCGTGGCAATGCCTGGTCGCTGCAGGCAGGGGAAACACGGGTATGGACTACAGATCGCTGGGCGCTTCGGGCCTGAATGTTCCGGCCTTCGGGCTTGGCACGGCCAATTTTCGCGCAGAAGCCAATCCAGCTAACGGCATTGGCGAAAAGATCGCCGCACGGCTCGCCGATATCGCCATCGAGCGCGGCGCGAGCTTTTTCGACACCGGCGACATCTACGGTAGCGCCGAGGAAGCGCTTGGCAAAATCCTCGCCAAGCGCCGCAGCCAGGTGCTGATCGCCACCAAGGCCGGTCTGCGCTGCGGACCTGGGCCCAACGATACCGGTGCCTCGCGCCACCATCTCATCGAAGCCTGCGAGCGCAGCCTCAAGCGGCTCGGCACCGATTATCTCGACCTGTTCCAGATCCACGCCTTCGACAGCCGTACGCCAGTCGAAGAGACGCTCTCGGCGCTCGATGGGCTGATCCGGGCCGGCAAGGTCCGCTACATCGGCTGTTCGAACTATGCCGGCTGGCAATTGATGAAATCGATTGCCGCATCCGAGCGTAACAATCTTGCGCGCTTTGTTGCGCACCAGATCGCCTGGTCGCTCGCCGTGCGCGATTGCGAATGGGAGCTGCAGCCGCTCGGTGCGGACCAGAATGTCGCGAGTCTGGTGTGGAGTTCCGCTCGGCGGCGGCATGCTCTCCGGAAAATACGGCCGCGGCGGTCTGCCGGTCGCAGATCTCGACCGGCCGGGCGGCACGCTGAACGCCTTGCCCGCCGGCCAGCTGCTCGACATCATCGATTGCCTGGGCGAAGTTGCCCGCGAGGCCGCCGCGAGCCAGGCACAAGTCGCTCTCGCCTGGCTGCTTCAGCGCCCGACGATTTCGACGATCTTCCTGGGAGCCAGCAGCGCTGAGCAACTGGAAGAGAACCTCGATGCGCTCGATCTGCAATTGACCGGAGACCAGCACGTCCGCCTCGACGAAGTCAGCAGCCGGCCGCCGCCCTATCCGCATGTCCTGCAACTCGGAATCGGTGGCGAACGGACTGTCCGGCCAGGCGGCGGGGCGTCCAATGTCCGTGTCGACAGGGCGCTTCCAGTCCCCAGAACGAAAGGCTGAGACGATGACCTCCGCAAGCGTCGAACAGGCCTGCTTCGAACTCGACCTCTATGGCTTCACTGTGCTGCCCTCGGTTATCGCGGAGGCCGAAACGCAGCACCTCGCCGCAATCCTCGACGAGGCCGATGCGCGAATCGGCGTCGATTACGCCTACGACGAGGCTTTCGCCCGGCTGGTTGCTTGTGCCCCGGCGCTGGATCCCGCATTGATGGCGCTGGTCGACAATCCAAAGGTGCTGGCCGTGATCGAAGCGGTGCTGGGCGAGGATCTGGTGCTCGGCAGCATGAACTGCCGCATCGTCCGTCCGGGCGACCCCGATCAGAAGCTGCACAGCGACATCCCGCACGTCCATCGCCGCGCGGCGGGTGCGCCGGTGATGCTCCAGGCGGTATGGATGATCGACGGCTTCTCCGAAGAAAAGGGCGCGACGTGGATCGTTCCGGGCTCGCACCGGCACGGCGAATCCTATCCGCCCGAGGGTCTCGCTGTCCCGCACGCGATCCAGCCTACCGGCCCCGCAGGCAGTGTCGTGATCTTCAACGGCCAGTGCTGGCACGGCGGCGGGGCGAACCGCAGCCAGCAGCGCCGCCGCGCCGTTTTCGGCCATTACCGGGTGGGCGCGTGGATGCGCTTCCAGACCGACCCCGGGCTTTACATCGGCCCGGACCACTGGCAGGCGATGACCCCGCGCCAGCGCCAGCTATTGCGGATGGAACATGGTCTGGACCAGAAGAACGCCGCCGATTACTATCCGGACCAGATGCGCGCAAAGCGCTACGATTAGGAGAGAATGCATGAGCGAGAGCCTTCACGTCCCCGCGCGCGAATTGCCGGTGCCTCTGCACCTCAGTCCTCAGGCGCAGGCCTTCCTGTCGGCCCCTCGTCCCGCCGGGTCCGGCTACCCGGCGCTCGACGATGCCGAAGGCTGGCGACGGCACATCGCGGCGGGCGACACCGGCATTCTCGAAAACTACCTCGCCCATGTGCCCGATATCTCCGGCAGGATTGCCGAGGTGCGCGAAGGCGAGGCGCGCGGCTTCGAGATCGTCCCCGAAAGCGTTTCCGCCTCGGACCGCCGGGTCTATCTCGACATCCATGGCGGCGCGCTGATCATGGGCGGCGGACCGGTTTGCCGCAAGATGGCGATGGCTAGCGCCGCCAGGTTGAATGTCCGGGTCGTCGCGGTCGATTACCGCATGCCGCCCGATCACCCCTATCCGGCCGGGCTCGACGATTGCGTCGCCTTCTACCGCATGCTGCTGCGCGATCATGCGCCCGGTGAGATTGTCGTCGGCGGCGGATCGGCGGGGGGCAACCTCACCGCCGCGATGCTGCTGAAAGCGCGCGACCTCGGCCTGCCGATGCCGGCCGGCGCGGTGCTCTCGACCCCCGAGGTGGACCTCACCGAATCCGGAGACAGCTTCGCGGTCAACGCCGGGATCGACGGCATGGGCACCCTGATGCAGGCCAACCTGCTCTACGCCGGGGGCGAGAGCCTCTCGCACCCCTATGTCTCGCCACTGTTCGGCGATTTCACCAAGGGCTTCCCGCCCTCGCTCGTCTCGGCGGGGACCCGCGACCTGTTCCTGTCGAACGCGGTTCGGCTGCACCGGGCGCTGCGCAATGCGGGCGTTCCGGCGGAACTGCATATCGTCGAGGCGGCTGTCCATGGCGCGTTTGGCGGCGCACCGGAGGATTTGGAACTGGACGCCGAGGTCCGGGCGTTCTGCCAGCGGTGCTGGGGCGGTTAGCTACTTCAGCCCGAAGAACTTCTCCGCGCACCCCGACAGGATCCAGGTCTTGTCCTCTGCCGGCACACCCTTGAAGTGATCGTCGATCACCGCGTGGGAGTGCGGAAAGGTGGTCTCCGAATGCGGGTAGTCCGATGACCACATGATGTTCTTGCCACCGGGAAAATCGCGCAGCGCAATCCCCACCTTGTCCGAGATGAACGAGCAATAGATGTTGCGGTCGAAATAATGGCTCGGCTTGTGCCTGATCTCGCAGCCGGTCCAGTGGCGCTGCATGAACCAGATGCGATCCATGTATTCCGCCGCCCAGGGCATCCACCCCGCGCCGCTCTCGATCAGGCCTACGCGCAGGTCCGGGTGCCGGTCGAACAGGCCGGAGAAGATCATCGGCGCGACGATCTCGAGCATCGGGGTCTTGCTGACGGCAAGATCGGGCAGGAACAGCGTTTTGTCGGTATAGCGCACCACCCGCGCGCCGAGGTGGAAGGTGATCGCCAGATTCTCGTCGACCGCGGTCTTCCAGATCGGATCGAATTCGGCGTCGCGGTACTGCCGCGCGCCGGCGGGATCACCCATCAGCGCCTGCATCAGCGAATCCGACTTGTTGAAGTGCTCGGCTGACTGCGGGAAGGCCGGCATGTTGACCGCGACATCGCCGCGCTTGCGCCCCGCTTTCATCCGCGCCACCGCATCGGCGACATCCACCGTCGGCAGGAAGGCGGCGGAATAGAGCCGCTTTGACGAGGCGTTGCAGAAGTCCGACTGCCAGCGGTTATAGGCTTCGAAGCTCTCGAGATAGAGCTCCATGTTGCCAGTCTGCAGCGGTCCGCCGCCGAAGATCACGCCCTGGTCGATGCCGTCGTGATCCATGTCCTCGATCCGCTTGTCGAGCACCCAGCCGCCCTGCCGCATGTCGGAAACCTTGCCGTCGTTCTTGTATTCGTCGAACTGGCGGCCGGCCTGGCTCTGCATCAGGTTGTGCTTCTTGCGGGTGCCTTCGAAGACGATCCAGTCGCAATCGTCGCCGTGCTCGATCGTGGGCGCCAGGTGCCTGAATTTGGGCGAGAGATACTCGGCCCAGAATTCCGGCGGCGGCGTCACGTGAACATCGGCATCGACTACCCAGTCGGCAACGCGCGGCTGGGCCTTGATCTCGCGATTGGCATCGGCTTCGGCCATGGTCCTCTCTCCTATTGCGGCTTCTGTTCGGCCTTCTGCGGCTCCTGTTGGGGGAGTCTCGCGCGGAGAGGTTATCAGAGTGGCAGCCTCGTGCAAATGCCGTGAATGCCGCATCTGGGCAATTGCGCGCAGACAGGGTAGACTACTGCAAGTGGTTTGGGTCTAGGCACTGCGGGTTTTGACTTGCAGGCAATGGAGGACAAGATGGCATCAATCGAAGTGCATCCGCTGAACGGGGATGTGTCGTTCGGCGCAAGAGTCACCGGGGTTACCCGCGAGGTGCTGGGGGACGAGGCGGTTCGCGCACAGCTGAGGCAGCTGTTCGAGGATCGCGGGGTGATCCACTTCGAAGGGGTTGAGCCAAGTCCCGAAATGCAGGTCGATATCAGCCAGGTGTTCGGCCCGCTCAAGGAGCATCCGGTGGCCAGCGTCCAGCGCGCCGACGCTGAAAAGCTCACCGGGGTGATCGCGATCACGGCGGGACCGGACATGTGCGTCGTCGAGATCGACGGCGAGCAGCTCATCACCTGGCAGCCCTGGCATTTCGACCATGCCTACAACAACGAGCTCAACCGCGCCGGGGTGCTGCGTGCGATCACCGTCGCCGAAACGGGCGGGTTGACCGGCTTTGCCGACGGCATCCAGATCTACAACGATATGGATCCGGCGATCCGCGCCAAGGCCGAAGGCATCGAGATGCTCTACAATCTCGATCTGCGCTATGGCGAGCAGCGCTTCGGCCTGCCCGAGAACTTCCGGGTGATCCGCAACCATGCCAGCATGTTGCACGAGACCACCAAGAACGATCCCTGTTCGATTCACCCGGCGCTATGGACTCGGAGCACCGGCGAGAAGGTGTTCCACATGACGCCCTATGGCTGCCGCGGCACTGTCGCCGATCGCAGCGATGCGGTATACGGCCAGCTGGAGGAAATCTGGCAAGAGGCGATGCGGGTGATCAAGCCCTATTTCCATCAGTGGAAAGAGACCGACATGGTGATCTGGGACAATTGGCGGGTGCTGCACGAAGCCACCGGCTGCCCGCCAGATGAGGAGCGCATCGTCCATCGCACGACGATCAAGGGCGATTACGGGCTGGGCCGGTTCGAGGAGCGGACGGCGGCGGCTTAGGAAGGCGCGATTCCGCTCATCCTCCCCGCATTATCCTCCCCTTAGGGCCTGGATCAGCGTAACTTCGTCGTTCTCGTCCAGAGGTGCGTCCAGATCGAAGGTCTGACTGCCGTTGACGAAGCAGCGCATGTTCGGGCGGAAGCGGTCCTGCTCGTCGATCACGCGGAAGCGCAGGCCCGGGTAGCGGGCTTCGAGATCGGCGAACAATTCGGCCAGCGTGCTGCCTTCGGCCTCGACTTCGGCAGCCCCGGTGTACGAAAGCAATGCCCCCGGCATCTGCACTTTCATGCGGCCACGGCGCTTTCGACCGCGTAGATGTGCGGCAGGTGTTCGGCGAGCGCAGCCCAGCTCTCGCCCTCATCGGCGCTTGCCCATAACCCGCCGCCGGTGGTGCCGAAATAGAGCCCGACCGGATCGTGGCTGTCGGCGCACATGGCCTGGCGCTTGACCGTCCACCACGCATTAACGCCGGGCATTCCCCGGTCCTGCCGCAGCCAGCTTTCCCCGCCATCGCGCGTGGCATAGACAGCGGGCCTGCCTGCCGGGCTGGTGCGCGGCCACACCTCGGTTCCGTCCATCGGAAACACCCAGGCCCGGTCGGCATCGCGTGGATGGACGACGATCGGAAAGCCGATGTCGCCAACATCCGCCGGCATCGTCCGCCCGATCCGCCGCCACTCGCTGGATGGACGGTCGATCCGGTAGATGCCGCAATGGTTCTGCTGATAGAGCCGGTCGGGATTGGACGGGCACAGCGTCACGCAATGCGGGTCGTGAAATTCGATCTGCGCAGCGTCGAGGAAATCGACAACCTCCATGCCCCCTACCAGCGGTTTCCAGCTCGCCCCCTTGTCGCGCGATTCGTGGACGCCGCCGCTCGACATGCCGAGATAGAGATGGTTTGCATCGCGCGGATCGACGATCACCGAATGCAGCTTGGGTCCATCGGGCGTGCCATCCTGCTCGCCCCCCATCCACGCGCGATAGACCGGATCGTCGTTGAGCCCGGCGACGCCTTGCCAGGTCTCGCCGCTATCCTCGCTGCGGAACAGGCCATGTGGCGAGGTGCCGGCATACCAGACGCCCGGCTCGCTGGCGTGGCCAGGTGTGAGCCAGAAACTGTGATCGACCACGCGGGCACTTTCACCCTCGGCAGCCTTGGCGAAAGCCGGCGGGGTTTTGGCTTCGCTCCAGCTCTTGCCGAAATCGGTCGAACGGAAGATCGTCGGGCCAAGGTGTCCGGTTTTGGCGGCGGCCAGCAAGGTGCTTCCGTCGCGCGGATCGAGCACCAGATGGTGGACGATATGACCGAAAAAATGGGGGCCATCGGACGCCCATTCACGCCGCGCGGCATCGCTGCGGTAAATCCAGGCACCCTTGCGGGTGGCCACCAATAACACTGTCTGGAGCGCCATTGGCTATCCCTTCGTATTGCCTCAACCGACGCTGGCCGCTGTCCCGCAGGCGGGGCGGCCCAGACCCTAGTCTATTTCAGCCCGAAGAACTTCTCGGCGCAGCCCGCGACGATCCAGTCCATTTCCGCCTTGGGCACGCCGGCAAAATTCTTGGCTATCACCGCATGCGAATGCGGGAAGGTCGTCTCCGAGTGCGGGTAGTCCGACGACCACATGATGTTCTTGCAGCCCGGCTTGTGGCGCAGTTCCACGCCGACCGGATCGTTGATGAACGAGGCGTAGACGTTCTGGTCGAAATAGAAGCTGGGTGGATGTTTGATCTGGCACTCGGTCCAGTGGCGCTGCATTTCCCAGGTGCGGTCCATGTATTCGCAGGCCCAGGGGATCCAGCCCACGCCGCTTTCGATCAGGCCGATGCGCAGCTGCGGGAAGCGGTCGAATACGCCCGAATAGAGCATGATGTTGATCATCTCAAGCATGGCCGGTTTGCCCATCGGAATGTCGGGCAGGAAGTTGGTCTTGTCCTTGAAGCGCGAAGTGCGCGCGCCGAGGTGGAACGTGATCGGCATGTCGAGTTCCACTGCGGTCGCCCACAGCGGATCGAATTCGGGGTCGCGGTACTGGCGCGCACCATTGGCGTCGCCGGTCATCGCCTGCCACACGGCGCCGTCCTTGGTGAACTGGTGCGCGCTCTGCGGGAATGCGGGAATGTTGACCGCGACATCGCCGCGCGCCTTGGCGGCGCGCATGCCCTTGATGGTGTGATCGACGTCGATCGTCGTCAGGTAGGCGCAGGCGAACATCCGCCCGCCCGAATCCTTGCAGAAGTCCGACTGCCAGCGGTTGAAGGCATCGAAGCTGTCGAGATAGAGATCGAGGTTGCCGGTGCCCAGCGGCCCGCCGCCGAAGCAGATCGCTTTGTCGATGCCGTCGCGGTCCATGTCGTCCAGCCGCGCGCCGACCATCCAGCCGCCGACGCGCATGTCGGAGAGCTTGCCGGCATTCTTGTATTTGTCGAAGGTGCGGCCCGCCTGGCTCTGCATCAGGTTGATCGCCCGGCGCGCGCCTTCGAACACGACGTAATCGCAATCCTCGCCGGTCTCGAGTTTGGGTGCGAGATCGCGGAATTGCGGCGAGAGGTATTCCGCCCAGAAAGTCGGTGGGGGAGTGACGTGGACGTCGGCATCGACAGTGTAATCGGCAAAGCGGGGCTCGGCCTCGAAAGTGCGGTTTACGTCAAAATCGGCTTCGGCCATGGTCTATCTCCCGGGCGATTGTCTGCTATGCATCAAGCCTACCACAGGCGCGAGGCGGTGCAACCGCCCGTGCGTCCAGCGGCAGGGAGAGAAGCCCCATGGATTACATTTCCGTCGCCGAAGCGCGCAAGCTTTCCGGATTGCGCCTCGCCTTGAGTGCCGGCACTCCCGGTCCGTGGGGTGAGGCGGCCAAGGCGGTGCTGAAAGTCCGCAATGTCCCCTATACCCCGGTGCGCCAGCATATCATGCAGGCCAACGAGGAACTGGTCGAATGGACCGGACACCGCAATGCGCCGGTCGCCGTCTACAACGACGAGCCGGGCGTGGCAGGCTGGATCGAAATCCTGATGCTGGCCGAGCGGCTGGGCAAGGGGCCCTCGCTGCTGCCGGCGGACGAGCTCGAGCGGATGATGGTGCTCGGCATCTCGGCGGAAATTTGCAGTCCCGGCGGCTTCGGCTGGGAGCGGCGGCTGACGATGATGGGCTCGGGCCGGCGGATGGAATCAAGCGGCCCGGACCTGATGAGCAGGGCATACGGGGTGCGCGACGGTGTGGTCGAACCGGCGACGGCACGGGTGATCGCCATTCTCGAAGGGCTGGGCCGCCTGCTCGAAATGCAGCGCGCGAAAGGTTCGGATTATTTCGTCGGCAATGCCCTGACCGCCGCCGATGTCTATTGGGCCTGTTTCGCCATCCTGCTCGAACCGCCGCCGCCGGACCAGTGCCCGATGTCCCAAGACATGCGCGCGATCTATAGCTACATCACCCCGGAAATTGCGGCGGCGGCCAGCCCCCTGCTGATCGAACACCGCAATGTGGTCTGGCAGCGCCACATCGGCTTGCCGATGGAGTTCTGACGGGGAGGATTCAAATACTCCCGCGCGAACCGCCAGATTCTCGCTCTCCACCCGGAACCTCCCGCTCTTGCTGTTGCCCGCCGCCCGGCCATGGGCCAGAGGGGAAGTCGATGCACTCACCCCTCGACACCCTCCACGACACCTTCGGCTTCTCCTCGTTTCGCGGTGTCCAGGCCGATGTTGTCGATCGGGTGCTGGCCGGGCGCTCGACGCTGGCGGTGATGCCCACAGGGGCTGGCAAGTCGCTGACCTATCAGCTGCCGGCGGTGATGCAGGCGGGGACCTGCGTCGTCATTTCGCCCCTGATCGCGCTGATGCACGACCAGCTGCGCGCCGCCACGGCTAACGGCATCCGCGCGGCGACGTTGACCAGCGCCGACATGAACCGCGAGGAGACGATCGACCGCTTTCGCGCTGGCGAACTCGATCTGCTCTACGCCGCGCCCGAGCGCGCTTCGCAAGGGCATTTCCGCGAACTGCTCGGCCAGGCCCCGGCCCATGCTCCGATCAATCTGTTCGCCATCGACGAGGCGCATTGCGTTTCCGAATGGGGCCACGATTTCCGCCCGGACTACCGCGGGCTGCGCCCGCTGATGGACGCCTTCCCGGATGTCCCCCGGCTCGCGCTCACCGCCACCGCCGACGCCGCCACCCGTGCCGATATCCTCACCCAGCTTGGCATCCCAGGCGATGGCCTGATCGTCGCGGGCTTCGATCGGCCCAACATCCGCTACACCATCCGCCACCGCGAGAACGCGCTGCGGCAATTGCGCAATCTGCTGGATGAGCAACCCGGGCCTGGCATCGTCTATGCCCAGACGCGCAAGAAGGTCGAACAGCTGGCGCAGCAACTCGCCGAGGCCACCGGCCGCCCGGTGCTGCCATATCACGCCGGGCTCGATCCCCAGACCCGCCAGGCCAACCAGGCCGCCTTCGTCGCCTCCGAAGACATGGTAATGGTCGCCACCGTCGCCTTCGGCATGGGCATCGACAAGCCCGACGTGCGCTTTGTCGCCCATGCCGGTGTGCCCAAGTCGATCGAGGCTTATTACCAGGAAACCGGCCGCGCGGGGCGCGACGGGGACGATTCGGTGGCGGTGATGCTGTGGGCGGCGGCGGACTTCGCGCTCGCCCGCAAGCGGCTCGAGGAAGTCGAGGAAGGCCGCCGGGGCGGCGAGCGCACGCGGCTGGAGGCGCTGTCGTCGCTGGTCGAAACCCACCAATGCCGCCGCGCGCTGCTGCTGCGCCACTTCGGCGAGGACCCGGCTCCGCAATGCGGCAATTGCGACAATTGCCTGGAGGCCCCCGGCGTCGCCGATGCCACCACCACCGCGCAGAAGCTGCTCTCCGCCGTATTCCGCACCGGGCAGAGTTTCGGCTTCGGTTATCTGGAAAAGGTGCTCACCGGCAATGCCGACGAGCGCATCCTCCAGCGCGGGCACGACCAGCTTTCGGTGTTTGGTATCGTCGATGCGGAGGAAGCGCCGCTGCTGCGCCAGCTTTCGCGGACCTTGCAGGCGCGCGGCAGCCTTGCGCCGACCGAGCATGGCGGGCTGATGCTGGCAGGCGATGCGCGCGCCATCCTGCGGGGCGATGCCACTGTCCAGCTGGTCATAGCACCAAAAGCCGAACGCAGGCCCCGGAAACAACGGGGGCGCGAGCGGACGGGCGGGGCCAACCCGGTCGGCGATCCGCTGTTCGATGCGCTGCGAAGCCTGCGCCGCGAACTTGCCGCCGAGGCCGGAGTGCCGCCCTATGTCATCTTTCACGATTCGACCCTGCGCGAAATGGCGGCAGCCCGCCCCGCCGATCTCGCTGCGCTGGGCGAGGTCGGCGGAGTGGGCGCGCGCAAGCTCGAGGCCTATGGCCCAGCCTTTCTGGCGGTGATCCGCCAGCATTAGGGCCTTCCTCGGCCTGATCCGGAATCACGGTTAACGCGGTTTATCCGTCATTTACCTGGTGATAATGCGGCCGTCCAAGGAGTTCGCCATGATCCGCATCGCCCAGACAGCACTCGCCTCTGCGCTCGCCCTGATGGCCGTAGTCCCGGCCGCAACCAGCCTCGCGGAGACGCGAGCGCCCTATTCCGTGGTCGAGACCGGGCGCGGTTACGACCGGCTGCAGGATGCGGTCGATGCCATCGGTGACGGCACCGGAACGATTGCCCTGGGCTCGTTCCGTTTCGCCGACTGTGCCGTACAGTCGAGCGGCGATATCCTCTACAAGGCCGTCGAGCCCGGTCAGGCCGTGTTCGATGGCGTCTCCTGCGAAGGCAAGGCGGCGCTGGTGCTGCGCGGTCGCCGGGCGCGGATCGATGGGCTGGTCTTCGCCAATCTGAAAGTGCCCGATGGCAACGGCGCGGGCATCCGGCTGGAGAAGGGCGATCTCGAAGTTTCGCAGACCTGGTTTCGCGACAGCCAGCAGGGCATCCTGACCGCCAACGGCGAAAGCGGCTCGATCGTCATCGACAAATCGACCTTCTCGCGGCTCGGCACCTGCGAGGGCCCGGGCGGCTGTTCCCATTCGCTCTATGTCGGCGACTACGGCTCGCTCACCGTCACGCGCAGCCGGTTTGAAGCCGGGCGCGGCGGTCACTATTTGAAAAGCAGGGCGCCGCGCATCACCGTGCTCAATTCCAGCTTCGACGATTCCGCCGGCCGCGAGACGAATTACATGATCGACCTGTCCGCCGGCGCTTCGGGCCGGATCGCCGGGAACTGGTTCGTCCAGGGCCAGAGCAAGGAAAACTACTCCGCGTTCATTACCGTCGCACCCGAAGGGCGGGTGAATTCCTCCGCCGGGCTGGTGGTCGAGGGCAACGATGCCCGCTTCGCCCCGGGCGTCAGCCGCGAGAGCACTTTCGTCGCCAACTGGACCGGCGATGCGGTGCAGATAGGCGGCAACAGGCTGGCAGAAGGTTTGAAGCGCAACGATCGGCGCTAGCGCGGTATGCGTCAAATCGGCGGAACGACTCCCTCTCCCCGGCGGGGAGAGGGTATGGAGGCTTGGCAGCTTGCTGCCTAGCCGGAGTTGGTGAGGGGGCTCTGCCCTCTAGATGTTGAACCCCCTCACCCAGCTCCGCTAGCCGCTGAAGCGGCAAGCTGCGCTACCTCTCCCCACCTGGGAGAGGGGAAAAGTGACTCATATTTCACGCTGCCAGCTCTAGCCGCTCACAGTAAATGCCCCGACCGGTCGCGCTTGGTCGCGAGATAGCGGACATTGTGCGGGTTGGCGGGCAACTGGTGCGGCACGCGCTCGGCCACTGCAATGCCCTCCGCCTCGAGCGCCGCCACCTTGGCTGGATTGTTGGTCATCAGCCGGATCGAGCGCACCCCCAGCAGTGCCAGCATCCGCGCCGCCACCGGAAAATCGCGTGCTTCGGTTGGCAGGCCGAGGCGGTTGTTGGCATCGACCGTGTCGAAGCCCTGATCCTGAAGGCGATAGGCGCGCAGCTTGTTGATCAGGCCGATCCCGCGCCCTTCCTGGCGCAGGTAGAGCAGCACGCCCCAGCCGGAGACCTTGCCCGCCTCTTCGGCCACCGCCTCTTCGGCCATGGCAGCAAGCGCGGCATCGAGCTGCGGGCCGCAATCGCATTTGAGGCTGCCGAGAATGTCGCCCGTCAGGCATTCGGAATGGAGGCGAACCAGCGGCGGACTGTCGCCGGACTGCCGGCCGACAATCAGGGCAACATGCTCGCGCAGATCGTTCGCCGAGCGGAACGCGACGATCTCGGCTTCCTCGCAGGCGGCAATCGGCAGCCGCGCGCGGGCGGCGATGGCAAGGCTGGCGGTGTCCTTCCAGGCGGCGAGGTCGGCGGCGGCGACGGCCTGCGCTTCGCTGGCCGGGACGGGATCGACCAGAAAGGCCGGCAGCACGCCGGCCAGCCGCGCCAACTCCATCGCTGCCGCAGCCGCTTCGCGGTGGTCGAGGTGCTCCGCAAGAAACGGCCCCTTCATCGGATGCGCCAGGTCGAGCGCCGGATCGGCCACCGCGCGGGCAAGGGCAAGATCGAATGGTTCGGCCCCCCGGATCAGGACTGGCGCATCGGGTTCGGCGGCCTCACGCTGGTTGGCGAGCTTGAGTGTGGCGGCACGGGCGGCGGAGATCAGCATGCGCGCGGCGCCGACGCCCTCTCCGAAGCCGGTCTCTGCGGGCAGCAGTGTGAAGGCACCCTCCAGGGCAATCGGCCAGCCGTGGCGCAGCGCATCCAGCGCCAGCGCTACACGCCTCGCAGGGCTGGGTGCGGGGGAGGGCTGGTCACCGCTCAGAGATCGAACTCCGTAATCAGCGGCACATGATCGGAGCACTGCTCCCAGACGCGGGTTTCCTCGATGATCCGGTGTCCGCGCGAACATTCCGCCAGGTCAGGCGAGGCCCACATGTGATCGAGCCGCCGCCCGCGATCCTTGCCTTGCCAATAGGTGCGGTACGACCACCACGAATAGTTGCGCTCCGGCGCGGGGATGTGCTTGCGACCGAGGTCGACCCAGCCATGGGCATCGCGCAGCCGGCCCAGCGTTTCGACTTCCAGCGGGGTGTGGCTGACCACCTTGAGCAGCGCCTTGTGGTCGTAGACGTCGCATTCGAGCGGGGCGATGTTGAAATCGCCGACCAGCAGCGTCGGCCGGTCGATCCGTTCGGCCCAGCGGGTCATGCGTCCGAGGAAATCGAGCTTCTGGCCGAATTTGGGATTGGCATCGCGATCGGCAATGTCGCCGCCCGCCGGGATGTAGACGTTTTCCAGCACCAGGCCGTTTCCGGGCCCCAGCAGTTCGACTCCGACATGGCGTGCCTCGCCATTGTCCTGCCAGTCGTGCCGGGAAAATTCCTTCAGAGGAATGCGGCTGACCGTAGCGACGCCGTGATAACCCTTCTGCCCATGTACCGCGCGGTGGGTATAGCCGATAGCCTCGAAGGCATCGTGCGGGAACAGATCCTCCACCGTCTTGATTTCCTGCAGGCACAGCACGTCGGGCGTGTGTTCGGCGAGGAAGCGTTCGACCTGCGGCATACGCAGGCGGACCGAATTGATGTTCCAGGTGGCGATCTTGAGCATCGGGAGGCTTTAGGTGGGTTGATCGCGCTTTTCCAGCCTGCGCCGGAAACCGGCAGGGCAACAAAAAACCCTCGTCCCGGGGGCATGGGGACGAGGGTTCCTTTGTGCGTTCGTCACGCTTGACTAGGCGACCCACCAGGAGGCGCGGGCAACAGGGGGGAAACCCGCCTCAGGCCGCTTTGTCGAGGTACAATGTAGGGATTTTTGCCTTGCTGCCAAGTGAACAACGCTGTCAGAAGTGTCGCGGTTTGTCGCATTGGCGGCACATCGAACGACGATGCGTTGCCCATCATCGACGAGCCGGGCGGCGCGGATCGTTCCATGCAAAAGCACTGTCCGGGACAGCGACTCCATACTGCTGGTTGGCGAGGCGAATTGTCGTTCGTTTCTTCTGTGAGTCGAGCATGACCCAGCTGGTCAGCTCGAGCCCGCCGGGCGCCGATGCCTTGCGCACGAAGATCAGGGTGATGACCCCGTATTCGGGATGCCGCCGGTCCTTCACCTCGATGCTGACGACATTGGGATCGTTCACCGGCTGGGCGCGGCCAAACCGGGCAACGTCGCGATTGGGATCGAGCAGCGCGCCCAGCGGGCTGTTGCCGATCGGCCAGCGCTGCACCTGGCGCACTTCGTAATCGATCATGGTCAGCGCGCGGCCGTCCGAAACGATCAGGATTGGATTGCCCGGGGCGTACTGGAAGCGAATCTTGCCCGGCCGCTTGAGCGTCAGCACGCCATTGACCCGCTGGCCATTGCGGTCGGTCTGCGAAAAGTCGGCGCGCAGGGTCGAAATGCCGCGCAGTGCGACAACCGCCTCGTCGAGCTGAGGCGATGCCGCCGTCGCGGTTGGCGCGGCGGCAGGCGCTTGCGCCGTCGCCGGGATGATCGGAGCACAAACGCCAAACGCCGCCAAAGCGGCGGCGCCTGCGAACTTGCGGAATGGTAGGATTGTCAGGTTCATGCCTCTGCCTCTGGGCCCATGGCGTTGAACTTGTGCTGAACCTACTTGATCTTGGCTTCCTTGAACTCGACATGCTTGCGCACGACGGGATCGTATTTGCGGAAGCTCATCTTCTCGGTAGTGTTGCGCGGATTCTTCTTGGTTACGTAGAAGAATCCAGTGTCGGCGGTCGATACCAGCCGGATCTTGACGGTTGCGGGCTTCGCCATGGCGCTTGTCCTAATTCTTTCGATTGGCTGCGGCAAGCAGCCTGCAAATGACGAGAGCGGCGAATGGACGCCGCCCTGCAAGGCTGCGGCCATTGGCGCAGCAGGCCCGCAAAGTCAAGCGCCTGGCGGCTCAGACCTTGAACGAGTCAATCGGCTTGAGGGCGCCGAATTCCTCCTTGTCCGATGCATGGCCCAGCGGCGGCAGGTCGAGCGCGGGCGGATCGACCCGGGTGTCGGGCAGCCGGTCCAGCAAGTCGCGAATCAGCGTCAGCCTGCCACGCCGCTGATCGTTGAAATCGACCAGCGTCCAGGGGGCATGCTTGGTATGCGTCGCCTTGAGCATCGCCTCGCGCGCCCGGGTGTAATCGGCATATTTCTCGCGCGCGGCGACATCGATCGGCGACAGTTTCCAGCGCTTGAGCGGATCGGCGAGGCGTTCGGCAAAGCGCTCTTCCTGTTCCTGCTGGTCGCAGGTCAGCCAGTATTTGAACAGCACGATGCCGTCGTCGGCCAACTGCCGCTCGAGCGCCGGAACCTGATCGAGGAATGCCGCGACCTGTTCCCCGGTCGCATAGCCCATCACCTGTTCGACACCGGCGCGGTTGTACCAGCTGCGGTCGAACAGCACGATCTCGCCGGCAGTGGGCAGATGCGCGATATAGCGCTGGAAATACCACTGCCCCTTCTCGGCCTCGCTCGGCTTGGCCAGCGCCACGGTGCGGGTGTGGCGCGGGTTGAGCTGGCTGGAAATGGCATTGATCGCTCCGCCCTTGCCGGCGGCGTCGCGGCCTTCCAGCAGCACCAGAACCCGGGCGCCGGTCCCGGTCACCCAGCGCTCCATCGCCGCCAGCTCTACTTCGAGCGGAGCGAGCAGTTCCTCGTATTCCTTGCGCTTGAGCTTGCCCATTGGCGGAAATCCTTTCGGTGTCAGCCCGCTGGAATCGAACCCGGAAGGCTCAGCGCGGCCACAGCAGCACAATCGCGGCGATACCCGCGGCGATCCGGTACCAGGCGAAGGGGGCAAAGCCCGCGCGGCTGACATAGGCGACGAAGGCCCGGATCACCACCAGCGCGACGACGAAGGAAACCGCGAAACCCACCGCGATCTCGCTCCACCCCACCGGCCCGAGCCCGCCCGCCAAAGCGGCGCGGTTGTCCCACAGTTCCAGCGTGGTCGCGCCCATCATCGTCGGCACGGCGAGGAAAAAGCTGAATTCCGCCGCCGTGCGCCGCTCGATGCCCATCGCCAGCGCCCCCATGATCGTCGCACCCGAACGGCTGATGCCAGGGATCATCGAAACGCACTGATAGAGGCCGACGCCCAGCGCCTGGCGTGCCGGCAGTTGGGCTACGCCGCTCTTTGGGCCAGGCTTGGCCACCCGTTCGATCGCGAGGATGGCAATGCCGCCGAATACCAGCGCCCAGGCGACCACCATCGGGCTGCCGAGCATGATGTCGATGTAGTCCTTGAGCGCAAGGCCGAGGACGGCGGATGGCAGGAACCCGAGCAGGATATTGCGGAGGAAGGCGATGCTGGTCTTGTCCCGCCGCAGCAGCCCCCAGCCGACCGCCCAGAAGGTCCGCCAGTATTGCACCACTACCGCCAGAATCGCGCCGAGCTGGATGACGACGTTGAATACCTTCCACTGTTCGGCGTCATAGCCGAACACTTCGGAGGCCAGGATCAGGTGCCCGGTCGATGAGACCGGAATGAATTCCGTAAGCCCCTCGACAATGCCGAGAAGAATGGCGGTGAGCGTCAGATCCATGGGTTGCCGGTGATGGCGGGCGCACCTGCCAAGTCAAGCCGCGCCTGCCTGTGCGCTGCGATTATCACCAGATGCGCACACGCTTTTCCGGGGGCAGGTAAAGCTTGTCGTCCGGCTTCACATCGAACGCCCGGTACCATTCGTCGAAATTGCGGACCACGCCGTTGATCCGGTATTTCGGCGGCGAGTGCGGATCGGTCACCAGCAGCTGGCGCTCGGTCTGCTCGCGGGCCTTGGCGCGCCACACCTGCGCCCAGGCCATGAAAAAGCGCTGCTCGCCGGTCGTGCCGTCGATCACCGGCGCGGGCTTGCCGCCGAGCGACAGCTGGTAGGCGCGCCAGGCGAGGCTGAGACCGCCCAGGTCGCCGATATTTTCGCCGAGCGTCAGCTGGCCGTTGATGCAGGTCTTGCCTTCATCGAGCGGGCAGAAGGCGGCAAACTGGTCGACCAGCTTGCCGGTCAGCGCCTCGAAGGCGGCCTTGTCGGCTGGGGTCCACCAGTCGCGCAGGTTGCCTTTGCCGTCCGATTTGGCGCCCTGGTCGTCGAAACCGTGCCCCAGCTCGTGGCCGATGACCGCGCCGATCCCGCCATAGTTTACTGCCGGGTCGGCCGACATGTTGAAGAACGGCGGCTGCAGGATGGCGGCGGGGAACACCACTTCGTTGAAAGTGGGGTTATAATAGGCGTTGACTGTCTGCGGCAGCATGAACCATTCGCCGCGATCGACCGGCTTGCCGATCCGGGCAATCTGGAAATCCAGCCCCCACTTACCCGCCGCGAGCTGGTTGGCGAGCGCCGAGCGCCGCGTTATCGTCAGCCCTTCATAGGTCTTGTATGCGTCCGGCGCGCCGATCTTCGGAGTGAACGCATCGAGCTTGGCTTCGGCTTCGGCCCGGGTTGCTGCCCCCATCCATTTGAGATCGGCGAGATTGGCGGCCATGGCCCGGCGCAGATTACCCACCAGCGCACCCATCGCCGCCTTGTTCGCCGCCGGGAAATAGCGCTCGGCATAGACCTTGCCGAGCAATTCGCCGACCTGTCCCTCGACCGCCGAGATGCCGCGTTTCCAGCGGGGGCGCTGCTGCGGCTGGCCGCCCAGCACGGTGCCGAAGAAAGCGAAGCGGGCGTCGTCGATCTCCTTGGGCAGGAACGCCGCATTATCGGACAGGAAGTGGCTGGTGAGCCACGCCTGCCAGCTGGCCAGCGGCGCCTCGTCGAGTAGCTTGACCGTCGCGGGTACGCCGCCGCCCAGCTTTGCCGCCATTTCGGGAGTCATCTTGGCGGCAGCGAGTTCTTCGGCGGTGGGTGGGACCTGTGCGACAATGGCATATTCAGCCGCGCCCGCGCCGATCTGCTTCAGCAAGGCGCCGATCCTGCCGCCGGGCGCCAGCGCCTCGAGCTCGGCCATGGTCAGCTTGTTGTAGGTGAGATCGCGGTTGCGCTGCAACGAGCGGTCCCACATCGCCCGCGCCATGCCGGTTTCAAGCTCGATCACCGACCGGGCGGCGGCGCGGGCATCGGCATAGCCCGCCTTTCCAAGGACAAAAGTCAGATAATCGAGATACTTGGCGCGGATATCGGTATAGCGCGGATTATCGACCAGATAGTAGTCGCGGTCCGGCAAGGCGAGCCCGGCCTGCCCGAGATAGAGCGCATAGCGCTCGCTCTGCTTTTCGTCGGCATCGACATAGGCGCCGAGCGGAGAAGCAAAACCCGGCGCGGCAAACAGGGCCAGCAGATCGTCCTGCGAACGCGCTGCGGCAATCCGGTCGAGATAGGGCCTGGCAGGGGCGAGGCCAGCAGTCTCGATCGCCGCCGTGTTCATGAAGGCCGTATAGGCTGCGGAAACCCGAGCTTGCGGTGAGCCGGCCGGCCACTTGCGCTTGCCAAGCTGTTCGAGGATCGTTCGCAGCCGTTCCTCGGACTGGTCGGTCAGCAGGCTGAAAGCGCCGATCCGCGACTTGTCGGCGGGAAGCGCGAATGTGTCGTTCCACTTGCCGTTGACGTGCCGGTCGAAATCGTCGCCGGGCCTGGTGGCGGGATCGCGGTATTGTGTCTGGATGCCGAAATTGCCCCATTCCGGCTGGCTGGGGCTTGCAGTGACCGGTGCCGAGGTCAGGGCCAGGGCAGCAAGCGAAAGGGCAAATGGCGCGGCAATGTGCCGGAATTTCGGACGCGGCATGAAAGCTCCCAATAAGGTGTCATGTGGCTCTACTGCGGCTTAAATTTCGATGAACCGGATGGGAAGTCTATTCGGCTGACTGCATCCGCCGTTCGTCGAACTGGAGCGAGGCGAGCCGGGCGTAGAGCCCGCCGGCCTTGACCAGCACGTCATGCGTGCCCTCCTCGACGATGCGGCCCTTGTCCATCACGATAATGCGATCCGCCTGTCGCACGGTGGCGAGGCGGTGGGCGATGACCAGGGTGGTGCGCTGCGCCATCAGCCGTTCGAGCGCCTCCTGCACCAGCCGTTCGCTCTCGGCGTCGAGCGCGCTGGTCGCCTCGTCGAGCAGCAGGATCGGCGCTTCGCGCAGCAACGCACGGGCGATGGCGATGCGCTGGCGCTGGCCGCCGGAAAGCCGCGCGCCGTCCTCGCCCAGGAAGGTGTCGAGCCCATCGGGCAGTTCGCGCAGGAATGTCTCGGCATTTGCGGCATGCGCCGCCTGCCAAATCGCTTCGTCGCTGGCATCCCAGTTGCCATAGCGCAGATTGTCGCGCGCGCTGGCGGCGAACAGCACGCCTTCCTGCGGCACCAGCGCGAAGCGGCGGCGGATGTCGGCAGGGTCGGCGGAGGCAAGCGGCACGCCGTCGAGTTTGATGGTCCCGGCCTGGGGATCGCAGAACCGCTCGGCGAGCAGGAACAGCGTCGATTTGCCCGCGCCCGAGGGCCCGACGATGGCGATTGTCTCGCCAGGCTCGATCTTGAGCGAAAAATCGGCAAGCGCAGCGACTTCGGGCCGCGAGGGATAGCGGAACGTGACTTGTTCGAACGCGAGCTGCCCGCGCGGCGGCTGCGGCAGGGCCATCGGCCGCGCCGGCGGCGCGATGGCGGGCTTCTCGTTGAGCAACTCGTTGAGCCGGCTCGCCGCGCCCGCGCCGCGCACCAGATCGCCGTAAACCTCGGTGAGCGAACCGAAAGCCCCAGCTACCAGTCCGCCGGTGATGACGAAGGCGGCGATGGTGCCGCCAGAGATCGAGCCTTCCGCCACGCCCAGCGCGCCGCGCCACAGCAGCAGGTTGAGCGCGCCGAACACCAGCAGCATGACAACCGCAGTCATCGCCGCGCGAATGCGGATGCGCCGCCGTGCGGTCGCGAAGCTGCGCTCGACCGCGCCGGCGAAACGCACGGCCTCGCGCTCCTCCTGGTTGAAGGCCTGCACCACTTTGGCCGCGCCCAGCACTTCGGCGATCAGCGCGCCGATATCGGCGATCCGGTCCTGGCTGCTGCGCGAAACATTGCGCAGGCGGCGGCTGAACCAGACGATCGGGCCGACCACGCAGACAATGCCGGCGACCAGCCACATGGTCAGCATCGGCTTGAGGTAGAACAGATAGGCGGTGCCGCCCATGGCCATGATCGCATTGCGCAAGGCGACCGACACCGAGGTTCCGACCACCTGCTCGATCAGCGCCGTGTCCGATGTCATCCGCGACGAGATTTCCTTGGGGCTGTTCGCTTCGAAGAACGAGGGGGCCATGCGCAACAGGTTTTTCTGCACGGCGAGGCGGATATCGGCCACCACTCGCTCGCCCAGCCAGGACACCGCATAGAAGCGCACGGCGGTGCCGATCGCGAGCGTCAGAATGATCGCCAGCAGGATCTCGAACCACTGATCGATCGTCGCCGGATCGCTGCCCTTGGCGAAGCCCTTGTCGATGATCTGGCGGAAGCCCCAGGGAATGCCCAGGGTCGATGTTGCCGTGACCACCAGCGCCGCGCCGGCCGTTGCCAGGCGGCCCGGATAGGCGAGCGCCGCCTTCCAGATCATCCTCAGCGGCCCGAGGCTGCGCGTGGGCTTGACTTCGGAAGCGGGGAGATGTGCTTCGCTCTGCGGTTCGGCGTCCATCGCGCGCCCCTAGCGCAGGCGCAGCGTCAAGGCAAAGCGGCTTTCCCGGCAAAAAAAGTGAACCGGCCTATCGCCGGAATGCGCCATTTCGCCGCAAATTGACGACGAGTCGTTGGCCTTGCTGGTTTCGCCATGGCGAATCGACGGGTGAATCCTTATCTGTTGGCTGCTATGAAGGTTCGTATGAAGCGTCGAGACCTTCTCAAAGGGGGCATGGCGGCGGGAGCAATCCTCGCCGGCCCAGCGCGTGCGTTCGCCGACCCCCTTGGCGACGCGTTTGACAAGGCCCTTACGCCGCCGGCAGCGCCGGCTGATCCGGTCGCAACTCCGCCACAACCGGCAGACGTGCAGCAACCCGTTGTGCAGCAGCCAGTCGTCCAGCAGCCGGGGGGCCTCTCCGCATACGAACGCCGTCTGGGTGAGATCGCCCGGCGCGAGCGCGACAAGGCGGGCTCGAAACTGTGGCGCACCGATCTGGTCGGCATCGCCGATTACGCCCGGCCCTCGTCGCTGCCCCGGCTGCACTTCGTCAACATGGAAAGCGGCATGGTCCGCTCGTTCCTCGTCGCACATGGCCGCGGCTCGGATCCCCAGCATGACGGCTGGCTAAAATATTTCTCCAACGGATTCGGTTCGGAAGCCACCTCGCGCGGGGCCTATCTCACCTGCGAGTGGTACAAGGGCAAATACGGCACTTCGATCCGGCTGGAGGGCATGGACGCGGACAATTCCAACGCGCTCGACCGCGCCATCGTCATGCACCCTGCCGCCTATGTCGACGCCTCGATGATCGAAAAATGGGGCAAGATCGGCCGCAGCGAAGGCTGCTTCGCTATGTCGCAGACGGATTTCAACGAGGCGCTGTGGCACCTGTCGGGCGGGCGCCTGCTCTACGCGGACCGGATCAGCCTGGTCTGACGAGCCACGCCGGTGCGGCCAGATGCCCGGTCAGAGCGGGTTATCGAGCTTGATAATGGCTTCGGTGCTCGTGCGCTGCCCGGTCTTGGGCTGGCGCGGCTGGGTGAAACTGGCGAGCACCGGCGCGTCGCGGCCATAGATGTCGGCGAAGCTGCTCAGCTTGCCGGTAATGTCCTGCGCCATGGTGAAATAGACGATGTAGACCGGGAAAGTCTTGGTCATCGGCACCTTGGTGTATTTGCCCGACAGCGCATGTTCGACCGCCAGCTCGGGCGTCAGGTCGGCGCCGAGCATGGCCATGGTCATGCCCAGCTCCTGCGCCCGCTCGGTGCGAACGCAGCCGTGGCTCATGGCGCGCAGCGTCGCGTTGAACAGGGCATGGTTGGGTGTGTCGTGCAGATAGATGGCGTGCGGATTGGGCATGTCGATCTTCATTACGCCCAGTGAATTGTTCTTGCCCGGCTGCTGAACGACAGTGATTACGCCATTTGATGCGCGGCTGACCTTATAGCCCTGACGTAGCGCGGCGGCAGGGTTGCCGATCAGGCGGCGGCCCAGCCCCTCGCCGACGACAATCGATTGCGGCACTGTCCAGGTCGGATTGAACACCACCGCCTCGACCTGCTCGGCCAGCTGCGGCGTCGCGGTCTTGCCGGGCTTGCCGACGATGGTGCGATAGGTGCGCACGATCCGCTGGTTGGTCGCCAGCCGCAGCTGGTATTCGGGCACATTGGTGATGAGATAGAGTAAACCCAGTTCGCGCGGCAGCCAGCGCCAGCGATCCATGTTCGCGACGATCAGCGCGCGCTTGCGCGTCTCGGCCTTCGGCGTCGCCGCCAGCGCCGCCTTCAACGCCTGATAATCGGGATAGGTCGGGGCGAGGCCCATCAGCACGCCGGCGACGTCGTGCGTCTGCAGCGCCCGGGCCATCAGCGCCAGCGTCGGGTTGGTGTCGACATCGGGATCGACCGCGAACCACTGCACCCGCGCGGTCATCGGCGTGCGCCCATCGCGCAAATCCTCGGCCAGCCAGACAAAGCTCTTGCTGGCGACGGTGTCGAGAGCCGCGCCTTCCCCGGCAGCGATCGCCTTGCGCAGGGCATCGAGCTGGTAATCGGCCGGTTTCAGCCCCTCTTCGCCGACATATTCGATCACGCCCAGCAATGCGCGCGCATCGGCGAGCGGCCAGGCCATGACCGGATCGGGGACCGGGACGGGCGGCGGCGCGGGTTGTTCCGACGGCGCGGCAGAGGGAGGGGAGCCGGGTGTCGCGGCTGACGGCGGAGGGGAAGGCGGACCCACGGCGGCTGCTGGCGAGGGCGCGGTGGAGGGCAGAATGCTCTCCGGAGTGGGCGCGGGATTCGGCTTGGCCGCCACCGGCGCAATGGCCCAGGCCAGCGCCAGTATCGCCGCCGCCGGCACGCTCGCAATCGTCCGCTGTTTCATCGCCTGCCGCTGTTTCATCACCTGAACGTCTTGCCTCCGGCGCGGCGGCCATCCCGCCGCTTGCAGGCGGGCCTTTTGCCGCTTTCATTGCCGATCATCAAGCATGACCGCTTGCCAAACAATGAACATGTAGACGGCTGTCGCAAGCGGGCAACAGCGCCTATGCCCCGAAATCATGGCCCGCACCCATCCGATCCTGCCGTTTCTCGCCGTTGCCACAGGCATAGCAACCTTCAGTGCGATGGATGCGACCATGAAAGGGGCGTCGATCGCTGCGGGAGTCTACAATGCGCTGCTGCTGCGCAATTGCCTGGCCAGCGCGCTGATGTTGCCGGTCTGGCTGCTCGGCGGAGGCGGAATGCCGGGTCCGGGCGCGCTGAAGGTCCATGCGCTTCGCTCCGCCGTCGTCGCCTGCATGGCACCGCTGTTTTTCTGGGGGCTGGTGCGCATGCCGATAGCCGAGGCGATCGCGCTCTCTTTCATTGCCCCGCTGATTGCCCTCTTTCTCGCCGCCGTGCTGCTGGGCGAGCGCATCCAGCCCAAAGCGGTCGTGGCCTCGCTGCTGGGCATCGCCGGGGTGCTGGTGATCGGCGCGGCGCGGTTTGGGGAAGGCGCGATGACCCGGGACGCAGCATGGGGCATCGCCGCGATCCTCGCCTCTGCGGTGTTCTATGCCTGGAATCTGGTACTCCAGCGCCAGCAGGCGCAGCTTTCGAAGCCGGTGGAGGTGGCGCTGTTTCAGAACCTGTTTGTCGCGCTGATATTTCTGACCGCGGCGCCATGGCTTGCCGATTGGCCCGCCCCTGGCGCGCTGCGCCACATTGCCCTTGCCGCATTGCTGGCAATCGTATCGGTAATGGCGATGAGCTGGGGCTATGCCCGGGCCGAAGCGCAAGTGCTGCTGCCGATCGAATATACCGGCTTTATCTGGGCGGCGCTGTTCGGCTGGCTGATGTTTGGCGAACAGGTGACCTGGGCGACGCTGACGGGCGTGGTGCTGATTGTTATCGGCAGCTGGATCGCGGCTCGCAAACCGGGTTTGCAGACCGTTCTCTAACGCTTGACCTGATCGCCTCGAACGCGCATCGGCAGCGCAACGATTCCCTTCCCGCAGTGCAGCATAATCATGCCGTTCGGGAGCCAGCCAGTGAGGAAAACAGCCGCATGACCCAGGTCGGACAGGACACGCTCGCCACCCGCAGCACAATGAATGTCGGCGGCAAGGAAGTCGCCTATTATTCGCTGAAGAAGGCCGCTGAGAAGATCGGCGACATTTCGCGCCTGCCTTTCTCGATGAAAGTGCTGCTGGAAAATCTGCTCCGCTTCGAAGATGGCGGCTTCACGGTTTCGACCGGCGACATCCAGGCCTTGGCCGACTGGCAGAAGAATCCCAGCGAATCGCAGAACGAGATCCAGTATCGCCCGGCCCGGGTGCTGCTCCAGGATTTCACCGGCGTGCCTTGTGTGGTCGATCTGGCGGCGATGCGCGATGCCATTGCCACGCTCGGCGGCGATACCAGCAAGATCAATCCGCTGGTCCCGGTCAACCTCGTCATCGATCACTCGGTGATGGTCGACGAGTTCGGCCACCCCAAGGCCTTCGAGCAGAACGTCGAGATCGAATATCAGCGCAACATGGAGCGTTATGACTTCCTCAAATGGGGCTCCAAGTCGCTCAACAACTTCTACGCGGTGCCCCCGGGCACCGGCATCTGCCACCAGGTGAACCTCGAGAACATCGCCCAGACGGTCTGGACCTCGACCGACCAGTCGGGCGCGACGGTTGCCTATCCCGATACCTGCGTCGGCACCGATTCACACACGACGATGATCAACGGCCTCGGCGTGCTCGGCTGGGGCGTCGGCGGGATCGAGGCGGAGGCTGCCATGCTCGGCCAGCCGGTCTCGATGCTGATCCCCGAAGTGGTCGGCTTCAAGCTCATCGGCGCGCTCAAGGAAGGCGTCACCGCCACCGACCTGGTGCTGACCGCGACCAACATGCTCAGGAAGCACGGCGTCGTTGGCCGCTTCGTCGAATACTACGGCCCCGGCCTCGCCTCGCTCTCGCTTGCCGATCGCGCGACGCTGGCCAACATGGCGCCCGAATACGGCGCCACCTGCGGCTTCTTCGGCATCGACGACAAGACGCTCGAATACCTGCGGCTCACCGGCCGCGAGGAAGACCAGATCGCGCTGGTCGAAGCCTATGCCAGGGAGCAGGGCTTCTGGATCGAGCCGGGTGCGCCCGATCCGGTCTTCACGAGTACGCTGGAGCTCGACATGGGCACGGTCGTCCCCTCGCTCGCCGGACCCAAGCGCCCGCAGGACAAGGTCGTGCTGACCGAGGTCGATGACGTGTTCAACAGGGACATGGCGGAGACCTACAAGAAGGCGAACACGCGCGTTGCCGTCGACGGCAAGGCCCACGACATCGGCGACGGCGACGTGGTGATCGCAGCGATCACCAGCTGCACCAACACCTCGAACCCCGGCTGTGCTGGTCGCCGCCGGCCTGGTCGCCAAGAAGGCCGATGAGTTTGGTCTCAAGCCCAAGCCCTGGGTCAAGACCAGCCTTGCGCCGGGCAGCCAGGTCGTCACCGACTATCTCGACAAGGCAGGCCTCAGCAAGCATCTCGACAATGTCGGCTTCAACCTCGTCGGTTATGGCTGCACCACCTGCATCGGCAATTCCGGGCCGCTCGCCGAACCGATCAGCAAGGCGATCAACGAAAACAATATCGTCGCCGCCTCGGTGATCTCGGGCAACCGCAACTTCGAAGGCCGCGTCTCGCCGGACGTGCGCGCCAATTTCCTCGCCAGCCCGCCGCTGGTCGTCGCCTATGCGCTCAAAGGTACGGTGATCGAGGATTTCACCACGACGCCGATCGGTGTTGCCACAAAGGGAGGCAAGGAAGGCCAAGACGTCTTCCTCAGGGACATCTGGCCGACCAATCTGGAAGTCAGCACCACCATGGCCGGCTGCATGGACCGCGCCATGTTCCAGGCGCGCTATGCCGACGTCTACAAGGGCGACAAGCACTGGCAGGCGATCGATGTGACGGGCAGCGAAACCTACAAGTGGCGCGCGGGTTCGACCTATGTCGCCAACCCGCCCTATTTCGAAGGCATGTCGATGACCCCGGCGCCGGTCACCGATATCGTCGAGGCCAAGCCGCTGGCGATCCTCGGCGATTCGATCACCACCGATCACATCTCGCCCGCGGGTAACATCAAGGCCGACAGCCCGGCAGGCAAATGGCTGATGGAGCATCAGGTCGCCAAGGCGGATTTCAACTCCTACGGCGCGCGCCGCGGCCACCACGAAGTGATGATGCGTGGCACGTTCGCCAATATCCGCATCAAGAACGAGATGGTCCCGGGCGTCGAAGGCGGCATGAGCCGCTATGGCGCGGACGTCGCCGCGATTTACGACGTGGCGATGAAGCACAAGGCCGATGGCACGCCGATGGTGGTCGTCGCGGGCAAGGAATACGGCACCGGCTCCAGCCGCGACTGGGCGGCCAAGGGCACCAGCCTGCTCGGCGTGCGCGCGGTAATCGTCGAGAGCTTCGAGCGCATCCATCGCAGCAACCTCGTCGGCATGGGCGTGCTGCCGTTGCAGTTCAAGGACGGCGATACGCGCGAGACACTGGGGCTGACGGGGGATGATACCTTCACGATTGAGGGCGTGGCAAAACTCCAGCCGCGCCAGGACGTGGAGGTGAAAGTCACGCGCCCCGACGGCAGCAGCTTCACCTTCACCGCGCTGTGCCGCATCGATACCGCCAACGAGGTCGAATACTTCATGAACGGCGGGATTTTGCACTATGTGCTGAGGAAGTTGGCGGCTTGATCTACTGGCTGATCGAGGCCGCCGGCTGGGCGGGCGCGGTCACCATTCTTCTGTCTTACGTGCTGGTTTCGGCGGGCCGCCTCACCGGGCGTTCGCCGGCCTATCAGTGGATGAATGTGCTGGGCGCGGCGGGCTTTGTCATCAACAGCGGCGCGCACGGGGCGATTCCCTCGACGGTGCTCAATGTAGTCTGGGTCGGGATCGGGCTGTTCGCCCTGTGGCGCCTGTCTCGCCCCGGCAAAGCTGAATAGCGCTGAAACCCGCCATTCACATGCGGTAAACGCCGTCGGGCTCAGCCTTTCCGTTCGATTGGTATCGGGAGGGAATCATGCTAAAGGCCGTTTTGCTGCTGGCACCGCTAGCCCTGTTGTCCGCTCCCATCGCGGCGAAAGAGCGCGCGCCGGTCAACCCGCAGATCGATTATTCCGGCTTTGCCGAATTGACCGGCGATCTCGCCAGGGTGCGGCAGGCGCATCGCCTGGCCTGGCCCAGGTTCGCACGCAAGGCCCGCGAGGAGGGCGCTCTGCTGCTCGATGCCCGCTCGGCCGATGCTTTTGCCCGGGGGCACCTCAAGGGCGCGGTCAACCTGCCGTTCACCGATTTCACCGACGAGGCCTTGCGCGCGGTGATCGGCGACAATCCGGGCCGCCCGATCTACATCTATTGCAACAACAATTTCCGCGATCACCGCGCGCCTGTCGCGCTCAAGCGCGCGCCGATGGCGCTCAACATCCCGACCTTCATCAATCTCCACGGCTATGGCTACCGCAACGTGTGGGAGCTGGCAGATGTCATCGGCATGACCGACCCGGGCGTCGAGTGGGAAACCTCTCTCGGCGGATAAACGGAAAAGGGCGGCCAATGGCCGCCCTCCCCCCGTCTGTCTGTTGTCTTGCCGAAGCGCTGCGGTCAGGCCGCCTTCTTGTTCGCCAGCCGGCGGCGGCCGACCAAGGCAGCCGCTGCCGCGCCGAACAGCAGCAGCATCGGCGGAGCCGGCACTTCGTGGCCGCCCGAGCTGCTGCCAGTGGACCCGCCCGAAGTCGATCCGCCCGAAGTGGACGAACTCGACGAGGTGCTGCTCGAAGTCGAGCTGGAGGTGCTGCCGCCGGTCGAGCTGCTGCCCGAGGATCCGGTAGAACCCGACGATCCGGTGGAACCCGAAGAACCGGTAGAACCGCCGCTCGAACCCGACGACGTCGAGCTGCTTCCTGACGATGAACCGCCCGAGGACGAACTGCCCGATGACGATCCGCCCGAAGAGGTTGCACCGCTGGAAGTCGCGCCGCTCGAAGTAGCGCCGCCCGAGGTGGACGAGCTGCCCGAGCTTGATGACGATGAGGAGCTGCTGCTCGAGGAAGAGCCGCCCGAAGACGAACCGCCGGATGAGGAGCCTCCCGACGAGGATCCACCCGAGGACGAGCCCCCCGAGGAAGATCCACCCGAGGAGGCACCGCTTGAAGTGTGCCCGCCGGACGAGCCGTGTCCGCCGTTCGAGCTATGCCCGCCGGAGGAGCCATGTCCTCCGTTCGAACTGTGTCCACCGGAGGAGCCATGCCCGCCGTTTGAGCTGTGCCCACCGGACGAGCCATGCCCGCCATTCGAGCTGTGCCCGCCGCTCGATGTCTTGCCGCCGGTCGATGTCGCGCCGCCCGAGGAGCTCGACGACGAGGACGAGCTGGACGACGACGAAGAACTCGACGAGGACGACGACGAACTGCTGCTCGCCACATTGCCGGAGCTGGAGCTGACGTTGCCCGAGCTGCTCGAGACATTGCCCGAACTGGAGCTGACGTTGCCGGACGAGCTCGATACGTTGCCCGAGCTGGACGACACATTGCCCGAAGAGGTCGAGGTGGAGGTCGAAACGCCGCCCGTGCTGGTCGAGACGCCGCCGGTCGTGGTCGAGGACGTAATGCCGCCGGTCGAAGTCGATCCGCCCGAGGTCGAGGAAGAGCTGCCCCCGGAACCGCCCGAGGACGTCGAAGTCGAACCGGTGCTGGTCGATGACACGACGACAGAACCGCCGCCGCTACTGCCGCCGCCACCGAAGAAGCCACCGAAGAAGCCGCCGCCGAAGCCGCCACCCATGCCGCCGCCGCCGATCACGACAGCGCCGCCGCCACCGCCCGACGAACTCACCGGCATCGGCGGCAAGGGCGGCAGATAGGGGGCCGGCAAGGGCGCCATCGCCATCTGCGGCGCGGGCTGGATGACTGTCCGCTTGACGATCCGGCGCACGCGCTTGACCTGGCGGGGCACTGCCCGCTCGGCCCGCCGCACGACATGCCGCCGCTCCACACGGCAGTTGGGGCCGGTTCCTCCATTGGCGCAGGCACGCTTCACGTGCTTGACGTATTGCGTCTGCTTGGCGGGCTGTTCCGCCACATGCACGGCACCGCCGCCAAGCAACGCGCCGCCAGCCGCAAAGGCGGACAATTTCGCGAGGGCCATCCGAACCGACATAAGCTTTGCTCTCTTTTGTTTCCCTGAGATGCGTTCCGGCTGGGATCGTCCCTTGCCATCGCGCCTCTATGCCAAGAGAAACGCAGAGAGTTGTTAATGCGACAATGCCGTTAACCGTCTTTCGTCGCTGCCGATGTGCGATTTTCCCGCCCGTAAAGGGCCATCCCGGCGAACTGTCCCGTTATGGAACTGAAAAGCGGGGAAATCCGAAGAATTGCAGAGGCTTCGCATGCGGAATGCGTGCCTGGGCTAATCCGGCGATTCATCGTTAACCGGGTCGAACAGCCCGGACTGCCCGCCGGCCGGCGGTGCCAGGCCGAGGTGCTTCCAGCCCATATCGTTGAGGCACCGCCCCCGCGCGGTGCGGGCGACCAGGCCGAGCTGGATGAGGTAGGGCTCGATCACTTCCTCGATCGTGTCGCGCGGCTCGGAGAGGCCCGCGGCGAGGGTTTCGACCCCCACCGGGCCGCCCTTGTAGATGTCGGCGATCATGGCGAGATAACGCCGGTCCATCGCATCGAGCCCCAGCCCGTCGACTTCGAGCCGGGTCAGGGCATCGTCGGCGAAAGCGCGGGTGACTGTGCCCGCGCCCGCGACATGGGCAAAGTCGCGCACCCGCCGCATCAGCCTGCCCGCTACACGCGGCGTGCCGCGCGCGCGCCGGGCGATCTCGCGCGCGCCTTCGGGGTCGATTCCCATGCCCAGCAGCGATGCGCCGCGCGCCACCACGCTTTCCAGCTCGGGCACTGTGTAGAAATTCAGCCGCACCGGAATGCCGAAGCGGTCGCGCAGCGGCGTGGTCAGCAGGCCCTGCCGGGTAGTCGCGCCGATCAGCGTGAAAGGCGGCAGATCGATCCGCACCGAGCGCGCGGACGGCCCCTCGCCGATGATCAGATCGAGCGCGCGGTCCTCCATCGCCGGATAGAGGATCTCCTCGACCACCGGATTAAGCCGGTGAATCTCGTCGATAAACAGGACATCGCCGGGCTCGAGATTGGTCAGCAGCGCAGCCAGATCGCCCGACTTGGCGATCACTGGGCCGCTGGTGGCGCGAAAGCCGACGCCAAGCTCGCGCGCGACGATCTGGGCCAGCGTGGTCTTGCCGAGGCCCGGCGGCCCGAAAAACAGCACATGATCCATCGCCTCGCGCCTGCCCTTGGCGCTCTCGATGAACACCGAGAGGTTGTCCTTGGCCGCCGCCTGCCCGACGAATTCGGCAAGGGTTTTCGGGCGTAGCGCGGCGTCGGCGTCCTCGGGGGTGCGCTGGGGGGTGAGGAGGGGGTTCGCTTCAGGCATGATGTTCTATCGCATCGCCGGGAATTTCCACCCAGTGGTGCTTTCGGCTTTCGTAGACCGAGAACTGTGGCGCTGGAAAATCGGGATCGGCAAACGCACCGACCGGGATTGCGATCAGGTCGCGATTGGGCCGCGAACGATACCACAGCGTGGAACCGCAGGTCGGACAGAAATGCTGATCGGCTTGCTCGCCGCTATCGGCATTGCGATTCCAGACCACAGAATCGCCAGTTATTTGAACCCGCCCAGTGGTGTAGCGGGCTTGCATTGCGAACGGACCGCCGCTGCGACGCTGGCAGTCGAGGCAGTGACAGACGGAGGTACGCACTGGCTCCCCGGCACATTCTGCTCGCAATCGACCGCATTGACATGAAGCATTGCGGATTATCGTGTCACCTGCCGTCACGTCACTTCACCGAGAAACTCATCCTGCGTAACGCCTGCCTGCCTCAATATCCCCGCGAGCGTCCCTGTCTTCACTTCGCGGTGAAGCGGCACCACCGTGCCCTCACTTCCCCGTTTCATCACGACATGGCTTCCACGCTGGCGGACCCGCTCGAAACCCAGCCGTTCCAATGCCTTGATCACATCCGCGCCCGATAGCACGGGCAGCTTAGGCATGGGCCACGACGTCGAAAGTCGTGACCAGCGCAGCGCCGTGGAACGTCATTGGGAATTCTTCCAGATAGAGCTCCACAGCCTCGCGTAAATTGGCGATCGCTTCCTCGATGGTATCGCCCTGACTAACCGTTCCCGTCTCGGGATTGAGCGCGACGAAGCCGCCTTCTGCCGCCGGGGTGAGGACTGCTGTCACTTGCATGATCGGTTCCCTTCGCGTGTCATCTTACCCCGCCGCTCTCCTGAGCGCCACCCGCACCAGCTCGTTCAGCCCCGCGCCGTCGCCCAATTCTTCCAGCGCCTGCGCCACCGCCGCAGTGGCAATCAATGGCTTGAACCCCAGGTTCTGCAGTGCCGAAACTGCATCCGCGCTCACCGAACCCTTAGGCAATGCAGCCACGCCCACCCCGCCCGGCACAGTGGCGATCCCCCCCGCCTTGTCCTTCAACTCATTGACAATCCGCGAGGCCAGCTTCGGTCCGACGCCCTGCGCACGCGCCACCATCGCCGCGTCGCCGCCGGCGCAGGCGCGCTGCAATTCCTCGGTCGAGAGCGCCGACAGCACCGCCAGCGCCATCTTGCTGCCCACGCCCTGCACGCCGGTCAGCAGGCGGAACCACTCGCGCTCGGCTGCCGATGCGAAGCCGATCAGCCGCATGTCGTTCTCGCTGACCTGCAGTTCGGTATGCACCGTCACCGCGTCGCCCCGCGCACCCAGCGCCGCCAGCGTCTTGGCCGAGCAGTGCACCAGATAACCCACCCCGCCAACGTCGATCACCGCCCAATCGGGGCCGAAATCCTCGAAGATGCCGGTGAGGCGCGCGATCATGATTTGTTCCATGCCACAGAGGTGCGCTGGGTAAAAGCTGCAATCGACGCCGCGTCCACAGGTGACTTTGCCAAGAGCCAGCCGCTAAGGAACCGCGCGGAGGCGGCGCATGGACCGGCAGGCTGGAGAAGACAGGCATGACCGGCTGGCGCTCGCCGCCATTGTCGTGCTCGCCGTCGCCCTGCGTCTGTTCGTCTACAACCCGTGGGACCAGTTCCACGCCGACGAATTCTACCAGTATCTCGAACAGGCGCACCGCATGGTCGAAGGCTATGGCCTGGTCACCTGGGAGGGGCGCTATGGGGTGCGCAATGCCCTGATCCCGCAATTCCTCGCCGCGCCCTTCGCGCTGGGCGTGGCAATCGCGCCGGGCGGAATGTTGCCGATCGAGCTCGCCCGGCTGAGCTTCGCCGCGCTGTGCCTTGCCGCGCTGGCCGGGGCCTGGGGCATCGGCAGGGCCAGCTCGCGGCGGCATGCCCTGGTCGCGCTGCTGGTCGCGGCGGTGTGGTACGACGGGGTGGCGCTGTCGGTGCAGCTGTTGTCCGAAAGCCTGGCGACGGCGATCCTGGTCTGTGGCGCGGCGCTGCTGCTGATCGAACAGCCAAAGCGCTCGCAATTGGTGCTGGCCGGGTTCCTGCTGACGCTGGGGGTGCTGGTGCGGCTGCAATATGCGCCCTTCGCCGCGGCACTGGTGCTGCTGACGGCGCGGGGCGACTGGCGGATGTGGCGCGATCTGGCGATCGGCGGGTCCATGGCGCTGCTGCTGGGCGCGGCGAGCGATCTGGCCAATCACCAGATCCCGTTCCGCTGGATAGTGGTTAATTTCACCATGAACATCGGCGATGGCCGCGCCGCCCAGTTCGGCGTGACCGGCCCGTTCGAATACGGGCGGTTGCTGCTCGCCGGGCTGGGGCCGTTCAGCCCGGTCATCCTCGCCGTCGCGCTGCTTGCCGGGCCGCGCTATCGCGCGCTGATCGTCGCGGCACTGGTCAATATTCTCGTCCACAGCCTGATCGGGCACAAGGAATACCGGTTCATCTGGCTGTCGGTCTTCCTGATTCTGGTGCTGGCGGCCATCGCCACGGTCGATTTGCTCGACCGCTGGATCGCCCAGCGCAAGCCGGGACAACTGGCCGGACCGCGAGCGCTGGCGCTGCTCTGCCTTGGCTGGATGGCAGCCTCGCTCGCGGCGCAGGCGACGATCGGCAGTGTCACCGCCTATCGCAGCGGCGGAGCCTATACGCAGGCCGCCCACGACGTCTCCGGGCAGCCCGGGATCTGCGGGCTGTCCGTGCCGCTGCAATGGCGCAACCACGTCGTCACCGCCTACCTGCGCCGCGACATCCCGATCTACATCGCGCCGGAGGATGTGCTGAAGGGCAAGGCCGCGATGCCGGGCGAGATCGCGCGCGGCGCCAATGCCATGCTGGGCATCCGTCCGCTGTCGCCGGATTACCGCCAGATCGCCTGTCACCGGCGCAAGGGCCAGAAGGCTTGCCTGTTCATTCGCCCGGGCAGCTGCGACAAGGCTGCGGGCAAGGCCTACGAGTATCAGACGCTGCTGCTGAAATTCGACATCTAGCCGCGCGCGATGTGGGCGTGGGCAATCGCCACCGCCAGGGCATCCGCCGCGTCCGCCCCGGTCAGTTTCACACCGGGCAGCAGCACCCTCAGCATCGCCTGCACCTGCGCCTTGTCCGCCCCGCCGGTGCCGACCAGCGCTTTCTTGACCAGCCGCGTGGCGTATTCGGCGACAGGCATGCCTGCACGCGCCAGGGCCAGCAGACAGACCCCGCGCGCCTGTCCGAGCTTGAGCGTCGATTGCGGATTGGCGTTGACGAAAACTTCCTCGACCGCGCCCTGATCGGGCCGGTGGGCGAGGATGACATCGGTAAGCTCGCGGTCGAGCGTGACAAGGCGTTCGGCCAGCGGCGCCTGCGGATCGGTGCGGACCTGGCCGTTGGCGATGTGAGAGAGCCGGTTGCCCGACTTGGCGATCACCCCCCAGCCGGTGGTGCCCAGACCCGGGTCGAGGCCGATTATGATCATGCCCCCCACCTGCTAGCAGGTGGAATCATCAACCGAGCTTCTCCATCACCGCGTCGGAGACCTCGTAGTTCCCCCAGACCGCCTGCACGTCGTCGTCGTCGTCGAGCACGTCGATCAGCTTGAACAGCGTCGCCGCCTCGCCTTCGCCGACATCGACTTTCAGGCCCGGCTTCCACCCCAGCTTGACCGCCTCGGCTTCGCCCAGCGCCGCCTCTAGCGCGCGGGCGACCGGGTGCAGGCTGTCGACGCTGGTCCAGATCGCGTGACCCTCGCCGTCGCTTTCGACATCGTCGGCCCCGGCCTCGATCGCGGCCTCAAGCACTTTGTCTTCGTCGCCCGCCGTGCCGGGATATTCGATCAGCCCGAGCCGCTCGAAGCCGTGGCTCACCGCGCCGCTCGCACCCAGGTTGCCGCCGTTCTTGGCGAAGGCGGTGCGGACATTGGTGGCGGTGCGGTTGCGGTTGTCGGTCAACGCCTCGACGATCAGCGCGACGCCGCCAGGGCCATAGCCCTCGTAGCGCACTTCCTCGTAATTCTCGGCATCGCCCTTGCTGGCCTTGTCGATCGCCCGCTGGATATTGTCCTTGGGCATCGATTGCGCCTTGGCGGCATTGACCGCCGCGCGCAGCCGCGGGTTCATGTCCGGATCGGGCATGCCCATCTTCGCCGCGACCGTAATTTCGCGGGCGAGCTTGGAAAACTGCGCCGAACGCTTCTTATCCTGCGCACCCTTGCGGTGCATGATGTTCTTGAATTTGGAATGGCCTGCCATGATTCTGCCGTCAGCTTGGGGATAGGAATGCGCTGGCCCCTAGCCCAGACTTGGCCTCCGGGCAATCAGCCCAGCCCCAGCGCCGCCTTGTAGGTATCCAGCAACATTTCCATCTCGCTGCGGTCATCGGGATTCATCTTCCGCAGCCGCACGATCTGCCGCATGATCTTGGAATCGTAGCCCACTGCCTTGGCCTCGGCATAGGTGTCGCGGATGTCGTCGGCGATGCCCTTCTTTTCTTCCTCGAGGCGTTCGACGCGTTCGATCAAAAGGCGCAGGCGGTCGTCGGTGGCTTCGGCCATCGTGGGTCTCTCCGGGTGTGAGGTGAATCGGTTGGTGGGCTGTTAGTCGAGGCTCGAGATTCAATCAAAGCCAAGCCTGTGGAAATCCTCTCCATTTTCGCGTCAGCGCAAATGGGGAGGGGAACCGTCGCCGAAGGCGATGGTGGAGGGGTATTGGCATTCGGAAGTACCCCTCCGTCAGCGCTGCGCGCTGCCACCTCCCCATTTGCACTGCGTGAAAATGGAGAGGATCTGAGATCAGTGCGTGCCGCCGTTCCGCTTCAAACTTTCCTCCATCCGCGCCAGCTGCTGCGGCGTCGCCTCGCTCTGGAATTTCGCCTTCCACTCACCCGCTGGCATGCCGTGGATCGCCTCGCGCGCCCCGGCCTTGTCGAGCGGTGCGCCGGCATCGACGATCCAGTCGGCCAGGCAGTTCCGGCAGAACCCGGCCAGCCCCATCAGATCGATGTTCTCGGCATCGTGGCGGTTGCGCAAATGCCGCACCAGGCGGCGGAACGCCTCTGCCGCAACCGTGTCATCGAGCGTGTCCAGTCCATCCATGGCAATCGTCCTTGGTCTTTCGGCATTGCGCCAAGAGGGGGCTTTGCCATAGGGCGGCGCTTCAACGGAAGGACTAATCGCTTGGCCAGGCTCGATCCGCCCAAATTCAGCATCCGGGGACGGAAAGTGAAAATCCTGGCCACATTGGGCCCGGCCAGCTGCTCCCCCGAAATGATCGGCAAGCTGCTGGAAGCCGGCGCCGATGCCTTCCGCATCAATATGAGCCACGGCGAACAGGCCAACCACGCGCAGACCATCGCTGCGATCCGCGCCGCCGAACGGACTTTCGGCCGGCCGATCGCCATTCTCTGCGACTTGCAGGGACCGAAACTGCGGGTCGGCGAATTCAGGGATGGCCGCGCCGTCATCCGCCACGGCAGCCATTTCACCCTCGACCGCGACCCCGCACCCGGCGACGAGACTCGCGTCTGCCTGCCGCATCCCGAACTGTTCGGCGTCCTCGAGAAGGGGCAGCGGCTGCTGATCGACGACGGCAAGCTGCGCCTGCGCGTGATCGAGGCCTCCGGTGAGAAAATCCTCTGCTCGGCCGAAGTCGGCGGGACAATCATGGACCGCAAGGGGGTCAATGTCCCCGATGCGCTGGTGCCGGTTGGCGCGATGACCGAGAAGGACCGGCGCGATCTCGCCTTCGCGGTCAGCCAGGGCGCGGACTGGGTGGCGCTGAGCTTTGTCCAGCGGCCCGAGGATGTCGCCGAGGCACGGCGGCTGCTGACCGGCGCGGGCGGTCCCGCAGCCGCGCTGATGGCCAAGATCGAGAAGCCTGCCGCGATCGAACGGCTTGAGGAAATCATCGAGTTGTCCGACGGCATCATGGTCGCGCGCGGCGATCTCGGCGTCGAGCTCAACCCCTGGGAAGTGCCGCCGCTGCAAAAGCGGATCGTCGCCGAGACGCGCCGTTCGGGCAAGCCGGTCGTCGTGGCGACGCAGATGCTCGAATCGATGATCGAAAGCCCGTCACCGACCCGGGCCGAGGTTTCGGACGTGGCCAATGCGATTTACGACGGAGCGGACGCCGTGATGCTCTCGGCCGAAACCGCATCGGGGGCATGGCCGGTCGAAGCAGTGGCGATGATGCACCGGATTGCCGGTCAGGTGGAATCCGATTCCGCCTATCGCGCGCAGATGTCCTACACGATGATCGAGCCGGAGCACACCACTGCCGACGCGCTTGCCCATGCCTGCGCGACTATCGCCGCGACGGTCACACTGGCCGGGATCATCGTGTTCACCGGCTCGGGCTCGACCGCGCGGCGGGTGGCGCGCGAGCGGCCCGGC
Source organism: uncultured Alphaproteobacteria bacterium (assembly GCA_963775115.1). Taxonomy (GTDB): domain Bacteria; phylum Pseudomonadota; class Alphaproteobacteria; order Sphingomonadales; family Sphingomonadaceae; genus Novosphingobium. The sequence continues at coordinate 32,541 of CAVZHP010000014.1, read as the reverse complement.
GCACCGATGCTGGTGCTGACCCCGTCGGTGAGAACCGCGCGGCGGATCGGCCTGCTGTGGGGTGCCCATGCAGTGGTGACGCGCGACATCGGCAGCTTCGAGGAGATGATCGCCAAGGGCAAGCGCATGGCGCTGCGCCAGGGCTTCGGCACGGCGGGATCGAAACTGATCGCGCTGGCGGGCGTGCCGTTCGGCACCCCGGGTTCGACCAACCTGCTGCATGTGGTAACGCTGACCGGGGACGAACTGAAGCGCGTCCCTGCCAATTGACGGATTACTCCAGCCCCAGCCAGTGGTAACTCTGGTCACCGGGCTTGACCGCGCCGCGCAGCAGACCGGTCATGCCGAATGGCCCCACGCTCCAGTCTCCGCTATTGGCGCTCTGTTCATACCAGTCGTGCACTACCCAGCGCTCGGCGATGCGCCATTCGTCGTCGCGTTTTTCGAAGCGGTCGTTGTAGCGCCCGCAGGTCACGACCCGCTCCGGTGCATCGCCCGGTAGCACGCTGACCGACCACAGATAGCTCTCGACCTTGGCCGTCTCGCCCACGTTTTCGTGATCTATGCGGATGAAGATGTTGCCGATCATGTGCATCCCCTGCTCCATCGCGGCGAGGCGGGGGAGGGCCCATTCGATGAATTGCTCCACCGTGCCGGTAAAGCCGGTGTGATAGTCCATAGCGCCGGGCCAGTAGGCAGAGGCGAGGATCTCCGGGTCCATCCGGTCGATGCCCCGGCAATAGCGGAAAAGGCAATCGCGGATCGCCTCGCGGTCGGCGAGTTCGTCGCGGAACTGGGCTACTTTGGGAACCATTTGCTTCTCCCTTTTCACCCACAACGTGAACGGTGGCAGGCCTAATTTGTTGGGCGGGCCGAGCCTCTAAGCCCAGATTTCCTCGTCGGTCGGCACTGGCTTGCCCTCGATCACCTTGCCGATCCGCGAGACGTTCATCAGGTGCTTGTAGTCGAGGTTTTCGGAAATCGAATTGCCGCCCCACGATCCGCAGCCCAGCGTCGTCGTCGGTGCGAAGCCGTTGGTCAGCGAGCCACCAGCCGTCAGCGAACTGGGCTGGTTGACCACCAGGCGGCTGATCGGCAGCTCCAGCCCCGCATGGCGGATGTTATCCTCGCTGTCCGAATGCAGCGCCGCCGAATGGCCTGCGCCTTCGACGAGCAGATTGGCCTTCGCCTTCTGCACCGCTTCTTCGAACGTCTGGTAGGGCAGGATCGCGATGACGGGACACAGCTTCTCGCGGGCAAGGATATCGTCCTCGCCAGCACCCTTTGCTGGCAGCATGATCAGACGCGCGCTGGCGGGCACGTCGATCCCGGCCAAGGCTCCGACTTCGCGCGCCGAAATGCCGACTACATCCTTGTTGAGATGGCCGCCGGGGAAGACCACATCGCGCAGCTTCTGGATCTGCGCCTCGTCGTCGGTGTACCAGACCTTGCCGGTCGCGGTGAACGCCCGGACTGTCTCGTCGAAGGCCTCTTCGGGGGCGAGCACGAATTGCTCGTGGCTGCAGATGATGCCGTGATCGAAGCTCGCCCCGGTGACGATCTTGTCCACCGCCGCACCGAGATCGATTCCGCGGTCGATGATCACCGGGACATTGCCCGCGCCGACCCCGAACGAGGGCTTGCCCGAGCTGTAGGCCGACTTGACCATCGCCCCGCCGCCGGTGGCGACGACGACATCGACCGTCTCCATCAGCTGCTGGGTCTTCGTGATCGAGCCATTGCGGACAACCTGGATCAGCCCCTCGGGTCCGCCATGAGACAAGACGATCGCCATGAAGGCGTCGGTCAGGTGTTCGGCGCAGCCTTGCGCCTTGGGATGCGGGGCAAAGATCACCGCATTGCCGGTCTTGAGCGCGAACATGCCGTTGCACATCGGCGTCACCACCGGGTTGGTGATCGGCGTTACCGCACCGACCACGCCCATCGGCTTGGCGACAAAGACGAGGTTGGTCTCGGCATCCTCGTCGATGATGCCGCGGCTCTTCTTGCCCTTCAGGCTGTTCCAGATCGCCCGGGCCTTGCCCTTCTTCTTGAGCACCTTGTCTTCGTAATTGCCGATACCGGTCTCATCGACCGCCATGCGGGCAAGCAGCTCGGCGTTGTCGTAGACATATTTGCCGATGTCGCGGACGATGGCGTCGACCTGTTCCTGGCCAAACGCCTCGAACACGGCCTGCGCTGCGCGGGCCCGGGCGACGAGCGCCTGGATTTCGGGATCGAGCGAGACTGCGCTCCGGGCGTCGTTCATAAGGAATTCCTCGGCTGAAAGCATACAGGCCTTTGTGCGCGGTGGTCGCGTGCAGGCCATGCGGCGCATGTTCAATCGCGTGACACTAGACCAACCGTGCCGCCGTCTCAACGATTCACCGGTCGGCGACCGCAAAAACCGGCCAATCGCGGCTGGGAGACTTATGAGCCGGGCTTCATCAGCTCGCGGACAAACCCGATCAGCCCGGTCTGCCGTGCGCGGCGCAGTCGCTCCGCGGCCAAGATCTGCACGACCTTGGCGAAACATTCGTCGATATCGTCGTTGACCACGACGTAATCGTAGCCGTCCCAGTGGCTGATTTCGGCCTGGGCGCGTTCCATCCGGCCGGCGATCACTTCCGCGCTATCGGTGCCGCGCGTGGTCAGCCGGCGGCGCAGCTCGTCGAGGCTTGGCGGCAGCAGGAAGACGCGAACGACATCGGTCTCGGCGCGCTGATAGAGCTGCTGGGTGCCCTGCCAGTCGATATCGAACAGGAAGTCGTGTCCGGCCTTCAGGCCGTCCTTGATCTGCGCCTTGGGCGTGCCGTAGCTGTGGCCGAAGACATGCGCCCATTCGAGGAAGGCATTGTCCTCGACCATGGAATCGAACTCGGCCGGGGTGCGGAAATGGTAGTCCTTCCCGTCCACTTCGCCGGGACGCGCCGGCCGGGTCGTCACCGAAATCGACAGGCGTATATCCGCGTCGTGTTCCAGCAGACGCCGCGAGATCGTCGTCTTGCCTGCGCCCGAGGGCGAAGACAGGATGAACATCAGTCCGCGGCGATGGAGCGCGTCAGGCGAGGTCATCGCCGTCCCGTTCCGCATTGCTCTCCGCCGCGCCCTTGCGCGCCCGGCGGCGATCATAGAGGGCCTTGGCCAGCAGGCCGCCGCCAACCGCGATCGCACCCGGGACCGATCGCGTGGCGATGCGCACGATCGCCGCTCCTGCCAGCGCCCTGGTCAGCGAGCGTTTCACCTTCGGCGCGCCTGCGGACAGTGGCTCGACCGGCAGCAATCTGGTGCTCGCCAAGTCGAGCAATTTGCCGCCGCCGCGCTGCGCGATCCGGGCGAGCAGGCGATTGTCCATGATTGCCGGAACCCGCGCTTACTTCTTCCGGCCGAAATCGACCGAAACGACATTTGAATCCCCGGCCGAATCTCCACCCGGAGAGGCGGAGGGCGTTCCGTTTCCGACTGGCTCGTCGTTTTCCGCTTCCTCGTGGGGTTCGGATGCAATTTCAGCCGCTTCGGCCTGGAATTGCAGGCCGAAATCGACAGCCGGATCGACGAAGGCGGTTATGGCACCATAGGGAATGTCCAGCTTGGCCGGCACCTGATTGAACGTCAGCCCGACCGTGAACGCCTCCGGACCCACCGCAAGATCCCAGAACTTGTTTTGCAGGACAATGGTCATCTCGTCGGGAAAGCGTTCATGCAGATGCGCGGGAATCGACACGCCCGGCGCTCCGGTCTTGAACGTGATGTAAAAGTGGTGATTGCCCGGCAATTCGCCGCCCGAGGCTACGACCTGCCCCAGCACCCTGCCAACCACGGCGCGCAGTGCTTCCTGCACGATCTCGTCATAGGGGATCAGGCTGTCGGGGGCTTCGTCGGTCATTGCCTGTCAAGTGGCCCCGGCCTGTCTGCCGGTCAAGGGGCTGGATCGGCAAATCCCCAAATGCCTCGGGCCAAACCGCACGATTGATTCCCCCGCCCCCGGGTCTATAGGCCTGACCATGCGCCCAACATCTTCAGCACGAATTGGCCGGATCGCTCGCAAGACCAGTGAAACCGACATTGCCGTTGAAGTGAACCTCGATGGCACCGGCGCCTACGATGTCTCGACCGGGATCGGCTTCCTCGATCACATGATCGAGCAGTTTTCGCGCCACTCGCTGATCGATATTTCCTGCACTATCAAGGGCGATCTCCACGTCGATCAGCACCACACGACCGAAGACAGCGCCATCGCGATCGGCCAGGCCATAGCGCAGGCGCTCGGCGACAAGGCCGGGATCGGTCGCTACGGCATGGCCTATTCGCCGATGGACGAGACGCTGGCCCGGGTGACGCTCGATATTTCGGGGCGGCCGTGGCTCGTCTGGAATGCCGCATTCAGCCAGCCCCGGCTGGGCGAGATGGATACCGAGCTGTTCCAGCACTGGTTCCATTCGATTGCCCATGCCGTGGGGATCACGCTCCACGTCGAGCTGCTCTACGGTGAGAACAACCACCACATTATCGAGGGTATTTTCAAAGGCTTCGCGCGGGCGATGCGCCAGGCCGTGGAGCTGGACGAGCGCAAGGCGGGAGCGATCCCCTCGACCAAGGGCCAGCTCGGTGGCTGAAGCGCGTCATGGCTGAAACCTTGGCTCTGGTCGACTATGGCGCGGGCAATCTGCATTCGGTGGAATCTGCGCTGCGGGCGGCGGGTGCGCGAGGTATTTCAGTCACCTCCGATCCCATGGTGGTGCGCGCCGCAGACCGGGTCGTGCTGCCCGGCGTCGGCAGCTTCAAGGCCTGCGCCGAAGGTCTGCGCGGCGTTCCCGGCATGATCGAGGCGATGGCGGAGCGGGTCCATGTCGGCGGTGCGCCGTTCCTGGGCATTTGCGTCGGCATGCAGCTGCTGGCCAGCCGGGGTGTCGAGCATGGCACGACCGAGGGGCTGGACTGGATCCCGGGCGAAGTGCGCCAGATCGAATCCGCCGACCCGGCAATCAAGGTGCCGCATATGGGCTGGAACGACGTTTCACCCATGCGTCATGCCGACGGGGCCATGCTGATCGAGCCGGGCGAAGCCTATTTCCTCCACAGCTACCACCTGGTGCCTGACGAGGGCCGCCACATCGCGGCAATGACCGATCACGGCGGAGGCATAATCGCGGCAGTGGCGCGCGATAATATCGTCGGCGTGCAGTTCCATCCCGAAAAGAGCCAGACCTACGGGCTGGCGCTGCTGGCACGGTTTCTGGAGTGGAAGCCATGAAGGCCCCCTCTCCAACTCCGGCTAGGCCGCTGCGCGGCCAAGCCTCCGTATCCTCCCCCGCAACTTGCCACCTTACTCCTCCCCCCTTGCGGGGGAGGAAAGCGAAGCTTGCCGCCCTGGTGGCTAGCGAAGCTTGGAGAGGGGGCCTTCCCGGATGATCGTCTTTCCCGCCATCGATCTCAAGGCCGGCCAGGTAGTCCGCCTCGCCGAGGGCGATATGGACCGCGCCACCGTCTATGGCGATAACCCTGCCGCACAGGCCGTGCTGTTCGCCGATGCGGGGGCGGAGTTCCTGCATGTGGTGGACCTCGACGGCTCCTTTGCCGGCCGGGCGGAAAACCGCGAGGCGGTCGAAGCGATTCTCGAGGCCTTCCCCGGCCATGTCCAGCTCGGCGGCGGCATCCGCACGCCCGAGGCCGTGGAAGGCTGGTTCGATCTCGGGGTTTCCCGCGTAGTGATGGGCACCGCCGCGCTCAAGGACCCGGATTTCGTCAAGGCCATGGCGCGCGACTTTCCCGGCGGCATTGTCGTCGCGGTCGATGCGCGGGACGGCATGGTGGCGACCGAGGGCTGGGCGGAAGTATCCGAGGTTTCGATCTTCGATATGGCGCGCCGCTTCGAGGATGCCGGCGTCGCCTCGCTGCTGTTCACCGATATCGGCCGGGACGGGCTGCTGACCGGGTGCAATATCGAGGCGACAGTCGATCTCGCGCGGCGGACGGATTTGCCGGTGATTGCTTCGGGCGGCGTGAAGGGCCTGGACGATATCCGCATGCTGTCGCTCTATGCTGGCGACGGGATCGAGGGGGTGATAACCGGGCGGGCGCTCTATGACGGGCGGCTCGATCTGGCGGCGGCGATAGCGATGGCTGAGAAAGCATGACCGTCCGCATCCGCGTCATTCCCTGCCTCGACGTCGCCAATGGCCGGGTGGTCAAGGGTGTAAATTTCGTCGACCTGAAGGACGCCGGCGATCCGGTCGAACAGGCGCGCGCCTACGATCTCGCCGGGGCGGACGAGCTGTGTTTCCTCGATATCACCGCCAGCCACGAAGCGCGCGGCACTCTGCTGGATATCGTCAGCCGCACCGCCGAGGTCTGTTTCATGCCGCTGACCGTTGGCGGCGGGGTGCGCGCGGTGGAGGATGCCCGGGCGCTGCTGCTGGCGGGGGCCGACAAGGTCGCGGTCAACAGCGCCGCCGTGTCCCGGCCCGAAGTGGTGGCGGATATCGCCGCGAAGTTCGGCAGCCAGTGCGTCGTCGTCTCGATCGATGCCCGCAAGTCCGCAACTGGCTGGGAAATCTTCACCCACGGCGGCCGCCGCGCCACCGGGATCGATGCCGTCGCCCATGCGATCAAGCTTGCCGAGCTGGGAGCGGGCGAATTGCTGGTCACGTCGATGGACGGCGACGGCACCCAGGCCGGTTACGATCTCGACCTCACCCGCGCCATCGCCGATGCGGTTTCGGTGCCGGTTATCGCCTCGGGCGGGGTCGGCACGCTCGATCATCTGGTCGAGGGCGTTACCAGGGGCCACGCCAGCGCGGTTCTGGCCGCCTCGATCTTCCATTTCGGCACCTATTCCATCGCCGATGCCCATGCCGCGCTTCGCGCCGCCGGGTTGCCTGCACGCGGCTGAATCTGCCGGGATTCCTTACAGATCGGTCGCTGTCCGGCTTTGCGTTTACCATCGAATCCCAGGCCCTGCGCGGGCTCGGCGCTTCTGGCACGGGGTTTGCGTAAACCATTATTGAAATCGGGAATTTCGAAGCGGGGCGTGATGAAGACGATTGTTCTGACGGCAGTCGCTTCGGTTGCGCTCGCGACTCCCGCTTATGCGGGGTCGGCGACTCGAATACCCGAACCGGCCGATCTGGCCCTGCTGGCGATTGCCTTCGCCGGGGTGGTCATCGGACGCCGGGTGGCCCGCAAGGGCCGCGACGAGTAGTCCGCCTGCAATTTTGGGGGCACTCCCTGCCCCGCCGCAGTCGGATATCGAAGGGGGCATCCCGACTGCGCTGGGGTGCCCCCTTCCTCTTTTGCCAAATTCCGAGCCGCCATTCCTTGATCGCCATTGCCTGACCGCCAGTGCTTGACCCGGCGCGTTTGCCGCCGCAAAGCCTTGCGCCATGATGCCAAACAGCACTCTGGAGCGCCTCGAAGCGGTGATTGCCGAGCGTCGCGGGGCCGACCCATCGACCAGCTATGTCGCCAAGTTGAACGCCCGCGGCGTGCCGGTCATCGCCCGCAAACTGGGTGAGGAAGCGACCGAGGCGATTGTCGCCGCGCTGTCCGGCAGCCGCGAGGAGCTGGTTGGCGAGGCGGCGGACGTGTTGTTTCACCTGATGGTCCTGCTCGGCGCCAAGGGCGTGCCGCTGGCCGAAGTGCTGGCCGAACTCGACCGGCGCGAGGGCGTGTCTGGAATTGCCGAGAAAGCATCGCGGAAAGAGTGAAGCCCCATGCCGATCGATCCCAAGCTGCCCTATGACGACGCCAACATTTTTGCCCGCATCCTGCGCGGCGAGCTGCCGTGCAACAAGGTCTACGAGGACGACTGGAGCCTTGCCTTCCACGATATCCGTCCGCAGGCGCCGGTGCATGTGCTGGTAATCCCCAAGGGCCGCTATGTTGGCTGGGACGATTTCACCGCCCAGGCCGGTGACGCGGAGATCGCCGGTTTTACACGCGCAATCGGCGAAGTCACCCGCCAGTTGGGACTGGCCGATCCGGGCTATCGCCTGATGGTCAACATGGGCCATCACGGCCATCAGGAAGTGCCGCACCTGCATGTCCACATCTTCGGTGGACGGCAGTTCCGGCTGATGATCGCCGATTGAACTGACGGCAAGGGCGCACAAAATGGTGACAGTCCGTTCGGGAAACGCCCTGAGCCGGTCTGCGCGCCTTGCCCCGATCGAGGCTAACCGGTTAGAATCGAAGCCATGACGGGGCACCCAGAACCTTCCGCCGGCATACTCGACGGGGCAGTGCACCGTTTTGCCGTGCGCGCCTATTTCGAGGATACCGACCTGTCCGCCGTGGTCTATCACGCCAATTATCTGCGCTGGTTCGAACGCGCCCGCAGCGAGCTGCTGCGCCTGCTGGGCATTGAGCAGCGCGCGGTGCATGAAGCGGGGGAGGGGGCCTATGCAGTGGCCGAGCTCACCATACGCTATCTCGTCCCGGCTAGGCTCGACGATGCCGTCGTTATCGAGACCCGCGCCGAGGAACTGCGCGCGGCCAGCTGCCGCATGCACCAGCAAGCCTGGCGCGGGGAGACATTGCTTGCCGAGGCGCGGTTGCGCATCGGCTTCGTCGGCGCGGATGGGCGCCCGCGCCGTCAGCCCGAGGCCTGGCGCAAGGCCATCGCCGCAATCGCTCCAACCGAAAGACCGGAATGACCATTTTTGCATTTCTTGCAGCTGCCGCCGCGCCGAAACATCTCGATCCGCTGCAGCTGTTCCTCGGTGCCGACATCGTCGTCCAGACGGTGATCGCCGGGCTGCTGCTCGCCAGCATCTGGGTGTGGACGCTGATCGTCGCCTTCGCGCTGCGCCTCGGCGGGGTGCGGTGGCGCTGCGACGCTTACGAGCGGGAGTTCTGGAAGGCAGCGGATTTCGCGGCGTTCCAGGCCGAAAGAGGGAAGGGCGACGTTCCCTCGGCACGGGTCGCCGCAGCCGGCCTCGCCGAATGGCAACGCGCGAAGGCGGCCAAGTCGGGCGATAGGGAAGGTGCACGCCAGCGCGTCGCACTGGCGCTTGACAGCGCTGTGGCGGCGGAGGCGGACCGGCTGGCCGAACCGCTGAATTTCCTCGCCACGGTCGGCTCGGTCGCGCCCTTTGTCGGACTGTTCGGCACGGTCTGGGGGATCATGAACAGCTTCTTCCAGATCGGCGAGCAGCAGAACAGCTCGCTGGCGGTGGTCGCCCCGGGCATTTCCGAGGCGCTGTTCGCCACCGCCATCGGCCTGTTCGCGGCGATCCCGGCGGTGATCGCCTACAACCGCTATTCGTTCCGGGTGAACGGTGCCGAGTCCCGGCTGCGGCGTTTCGCCGACCGGCTGCACAGCGGCCTCGGGCGCGATCTGGAGGACGGGTGATGGCCTTCGGCTTGCACCGCTATTCCGGAAGGGGAAGTTCTCGCCGCGCGCCGATGGCGGACATCAATGTCACCCCGCTGGTCGATGTCATGCTGGTGCTGCTGGTGGTGTTCATGGTCACCGCGCCGCTGCTCAAGGCCGGGGTGCCGGTCGACCTGCCCGACAGCCGCGCCAAGGCGCTGGCCGAAACGCCGGATCAGGTGACGCTGACGCTCGCAGGCGACGGATCGGTCTATCTCGACCAGACGCAAGTCCCGCCGGGCCAACTCACGGGCCGGCTCGCCAGTCTGAAGCCCGGCGCGGACGGCAAGCTGCCGTTGGTCACCCTGCGCGCCGACAAGTCGCTGAATTACGGCCGGGTCGCCGCCGCGATGGGCGAGCTGAACCGGGCGGGATTCAACGCCATCTCGCTGGTCACCGGCGCCACGGCGGTCGAACCGTCACTCACCGGCGGTTCAGGAAGCGAGCCATAGGCTTGTTAGCATGGCGTTAACTATGCCCCGTAGCGAGGAACGCTTAGGCCTGATCGTGGCGATTGCCGCGCATGCCGGGCTGCTGGCCTTGCTGGTGCTGCACCCGTTCAAGCCTCCCGCCGTGCAGCCGCCCGAGCGGATGAGCGTGACGCTGTCGGACGAGACGGGCCTTACCTCGACATCGCCCCAACCGCAGGCCGAGGCCGCGCCGGATATAGCGCCGGTGATCGCACCAGTGCCAGCGCCCCAGCCGGAACCGCTTCCCGCGCCGATCCCGGGCCCGGCACCCGTAGTGAAACCTGCGCCCAAGGCCGCAGTCGTGCCCAAACCCCAACTGCGCCCCGCTCCCCGTGCCACTCCGGCACCCGCACCCAAGGCGCAACCCCGGCCGCAAGCCACCCGGCAGCCCGTCACCCGCGCGCCCGGCGGCAGCCGGATCGGCAACGATTTCCTGCGCGGCGTGCCGGGTGCGCAGGCCACTGGCGCGGCGCGCAATCCGCCCGCTGCTGCTATCGGTCCGGCGGTGCAATCGGCGCTTTCGGGCGCGATCTCGCGCCAGCTCAAGCCGCGCTGGGCCGCGCCGCAGGGGGCCGAGGCGGAGAAGCTCGTCACCATTCTCGCCTGGAGCCTCAATGCCGATGGCACTTTAGCTGCCGGTCCGCAGGTCGTGCGGCAGGAGGGCATTACCGACGCCAACCGGTCGCAGGCCGCGCGCCATGCCGAGCAGGCAATACGCGCGGTGCGGCTGGCCGCGCCGTTCGATCTTCCGGCAGAATATTACACCGCGTGGAAACGCATCGCATCCTTCCGCTTCGACAAGAGACTGTCCCAATGAAGTTCCATTTTCTTGCTCCCCTCGCTCTGCTCGCCGCGCCCTTGCCGGCTCAGCAGCCGCCTGCGCCGGTCCTACCCGCGCCGCCTGCCCAGCCCGCCGAGGAAAGCGGCCTGTCTGGCTCTGTGTCCGATGAGAACGACTGGCAGGATCTCGGCATAGCCATCCCCAATTTCCCCACCGATGCCGACGTGCCGACCCGGACCACTGCCGGATCGACCGCCCAGCTCGGCCGGGGTCTGGCGCAGATCATCTCGGCTAATCTGCGTAACAACGGCCTGTTCAAGCCAGCGGGGCCCGACGGCCTGCCGCAGCCGCTGTGGCCAGAGGTTCAGGCGCCCAACTATGGCCTGTGGCAAGGCCGCAGCGCCGAGATGCTGGTGCAGGGCTCGGTCCGGGCCAGTCCGGACGGACAACTGGCGATCGGCTGCTATCTCTACGACGTGGCGCTGAAGCAGCAGCTCGCCGGCGCGAGCTGGACCGTGCCCCCCGGCGACTGGCGGCGTGCGGCGCACAAATGTTCGGACCTGGTCTATGCGCGCCTCTCGGGCGAAAACCCGTTCTTCGACAGCCGCATCGCCTATATCGCCGAGACCGGACCCAAATCGCGCCGGATCAAGCGGCTGGCGGTGATGGATTCGGATGGCGCCAACCACCGCTATCTCACCAGCGGCCAAGCGATGGCGCTGACCCCGCGCTATTCGCCCGACTACCGTTCGATCCTCTATCTGTCGTACCTCAACGGCAATCCGCGAATTTATGCGCTCGACGTCGCGACCAATACCCAGCGGCTGATCACCCAGAGCCGCAACCCGACCTTCGCCCCGCGCTGGTCGCCGGACGGCCGGTCGGTGCTCTATTCGATGGCCATAGCCGGCAATACCGACATCTACCGCGTCTCGGCGCAGGGCGGAACGAGCCAGAAGCTGACCAATGTGCCGGGGATCAACATCGGTGGCAGCTTTTCGCCGGACGGCTCGAAAATCGTCTTCGAAAGCGACCGTTCGGGCAGCCAGCAAGTCTATATCATGAATTCCGACGGCTCCGACCAGCGGCGCATCAGCTTCTTCGGCGGGCGCGCGGCGACGCCGGAATGGAGCCCACGCGGCGATCAGATCGCCTTCACCCACATTGCCGGAAATTTCCGCATCGCGGTGATGAGCCCGGGCGGCAGCGAGCTGCGCTACCTCACCGATGCCTGGCAGGACGAGGCGCCCAGCTGGTCGCCCAACGGCCGCATCATCCAGTTCTTCCGCACCGAGCGCGGCAGCGGCAAGGCCTCGCTGTGGCAGGTCGATCTGACCGGACGCAACCTGCGCCGCCTGCCGACACCGGTCGATGCTTCCGATCCCGCCTGGGGCCCGGTGCGGCCATGAGTTAGAACGATATCACGATCCCACAACCGAAGGAGAAAGCCATGCAACCGAGGCCCAACCAGAGGAAGCCGTTTCCCGCACATCTGGCGCTGCTGCTCGCGGCCAGCGTCGCGCTCTCGGCCTGTGCCAGCAAGGCGCCCAAGCAGCTGCCGCCCGATCCCGGCCCGGCGACCACCGTCAGCGATACCAGCGGGCTCCCCGTGCCGGGCAGTCAGGCGGATTTCGTCGCTTTCACCAGGGGGCAGGACACGGTCTATTTCGACACCGACCGCTATAACATCGACGACGCCGATGTCGCGGCGCTGCGCACCCAGGCGGAATGGCTGGCACGCTATCCGGCCAAACGCGCGACGATCGAAGGGCACTGCGACGAGCGCGGCACCCGCGAATATAATCTCGCGCTCGGCGAGCGGCGGTCCAATGCGGCGAAAAATTTCCTGATTGCCCAGGGCATCGATGCCGCCCGCCTATCGACCGTCAGCTATGGCAAGGAACGCCCTGCGGCGTTGGGATCGGACGAGGGGAGCTGGTCGAAGAACCGCCGCGCGGTGACGGTGACGATCGACTGACCTGACGCTTAGCGCTGCCTCAGCAACACCGCGCCAACTTGCGGCAGCAACTCGGTCGCGGCGGAGGCTACTTGCGCGGCACCGGCCGGAGGACCGAGCGGCACGCGTGCGGCATCGGAGCCGAACAGCACATAGCTCGCCATCATCAGCACCGAGAATGCGGAAGAAATCGCCAGCTGGTTGCTCATCGCCGCCTCGTGTTCCTTAGCTTGGTGAATATAAGCAATGTTAGTTCATATTGCAATGCAGCACATAAGCGACGACGACTTAAACTAGGATGAACATCAAAAGCTTCGGTGCCGCGCTGTCCTTCGCGAGAAAATCGGCACGCGCTTTCGCATCGTGCTTGAGAGGCTTGCGCAGCCCCCCGCGAAGCGCCTAACGCCCGGGGTCTATGACCAAGGCGCGCAGATCGAATGACTGGGGCTTTCCCCGCTGGCGCGGCTATGGCAGCTCGCGCGATGCGGCGACGGTGCGGCTGTGCGACCGGGCCGGCTGCAACGAAGCGGGCAATTGTCCCGCGCCAAAATCGCCCAACAGCCCGGATCGCTGGTATTTCTGCCAGACCCACGCCGCCGAATACAATTCGGGCTGGGACTATTTCGCCGGGCTCACGGCGGAAGAGGCAGCCGCGCGCGAAAGCACCGAGCAGAGCGAAAATTCCGGTTACCGCGAGTTGGCCCACTATGGCTGGGCGGGATCGGGCGACGGCAGCCGCAGCCGTGACGAAATGCGCGCGCTGGACCTGCTCGAGCTGGAAGCGGACGCCGATTTCGAGGCGATCAGGAAAGCCTGGCGCGCCAAGGCAAAGCTTGTCCATCCCGATGTCCGCCCCGGCGACGAAGACGCCGCCAAGGCCTTCCAGGCACTGCAACTGGCTTACGAAGTGTTGCGCGCGGCGGAGGAACGGCGGGCTTGGGGCGGGTGATGGGTGGTCCGAAAAGATTAAATGAGAAACCTGGATGGTGGTGACGTCACGCCTTCACCACCTGATCGCGGAAGGCATGATCAACCTGCCCAGAATAGCGCTTACCAGCACGGCGAGCCCGTGCCACAGGCCGATATGGGCAATATCGTTATGCGGGCAATGCAAGGCGAAGGCGAACATGCCCGTGCTGCCCGAGGCGATGCCGGTCAGCAGACCTGCTCGTTCGGGAGAGGACGGGGCGCCGCGCCGCAGCCACAGAGTCAACACGGCGGCCACAACCATGCCGAGTGCCACACCCATTGCAGCGCAGTTCCACCCTTCGGCATCGATCGCCGGATGACCGCCTCTGGCGAACACGCCAAGCAAGGAAAGCAGGGCGCTGGCCGGCAGCAAGGCAGCCATGGCCGAAGCCCACAGCCAGCCGGTCTGGTGATTTCCGACCTGGGGCCGGCTCATCTGGATGACACTGAAGGATGCGGCGCAGGCGAGCAGCAGGAACAGGCCGGACGACAGCAGGAACATCGGGTCAAGCAGATCGGGGCGCAAGCCAATGCCGAACACGGCGATACCCGATGCTGCCAATGCAGCGGTAGCGGCGCGGGCCAGTCCACCGGTCTGCGTCAGCGGATTGACCGGCTCGAGCTCCTTGATCAACGTTTCGATGAAATTGTCTGGGTGGTTGGGCATTGGGCTCAAGCTTTCTCGATGATGGCGGCAAGGCGCTTCAGGCCCCGGTGAATGTTGACCTTGATAAGGGATTCGCTTTGTCCGGAAGCCTGCGAGGCCTCGCTGACGGTCAGACCCTCGATCTTGACCATTTCTATCGCCTTGACCTGCGCGATCGGCAGCTGCGCGAACAGCTGTTCAAGGCTGATCCGGGCGCTTATTCCCGGCTCTTCGGACTGCGAGGCGATATTGTCATCAAGCTCGGTCTCGTCTGCCCGGTAAATCTTCCTGAGGTGATCGACCCAGCGATACCGGGCGATCGCCGCCAGCCATGGCAGAAACGGGCGGGCGGGATCATAACTGGCGCGCTTGCGGTGGAGCGAGAGCAGCGTTTCCTGCACCAGATCGTCAAGTTGGCACGGGCTGATCCGCCGGGCATAATAGCGCCGCAACCAGCGCTGGCAGGCTTCGAGCAGCGTGGCATAGGCGGTGCGGTCGCCCGTCTGCGCCATCGCCATCAGCCGGGAAAGCGTTGCATCGTCGGCAATCATGGGCGGATTCTTCGTGCAAGCAGGGAATCGAGCGCGAGAAGTCCGCCACCCCGAACGATCAGCACCAGTGCCAAGGCAGTCCAAAGGGAATGCACCGGCCACCACGCCTGGGGGTAAACGAATACCTGGATGACCATTGTCATCGCCAGCAGTGCCAGAGCCGACAAGCGGGTGAGCAAACCCAGCACCAGCAGTATCGGAAACAGATGCTCCGCGCTTGTCGCCGCCACCGCTGCAAAATCGGGCGGCAGCGGCACACCGGAATATTCTGTATGGAACAATTCGTAGCTGCCGTCGCTGATCTGGAACCAGCTGCCCTCGTCCAGCTTCGAGCGGCCCGAGCGCCAGAATACCCCGGCCAGGGCAATCCGCACGAAAAGTAGCGCCAGGGCATCGGGAATACGCCCGGCCAGCCGCGCGCCGATCCGGTCATAGTTGGCGAAGATGGTGCTGATCACGAAATCAGGACTTTGGCGTCAGCGAACCCGGGCCTTGCGGCGTCGCGGTCCGCAGGCAGGTTCCGGCACGGACAAGCTTCCAGGCATTGCCCTGATAGTCGCGCGTCGATGTCCCGGCGCAGCTGGTACCGGGCCCCGCCGCGCAATCGTTCTTGCCGGCCTTGGCGATGCCGAAGCATTTTTCCATGGCCGGGCGCGCTGCGCCATTTTCTGCTGCCGCAGCCGAAGCGGCGGTCGATACAGCCGAAATCAGGACTGCGGTCAGGGCGGGGGTGGCAAATTTACGGGGCATCAGCACTTCCTTTGCAAACCGCGACACGAAGCCACAGGCATGGCCGCTGAGCCTTGTTTCGCGGAATGGTGCGCTCCGGTTACAATGCACTGCACGAATCCGGTTTGCCATAGATGTGTAACCCCCGGCCCCGCAGGCACGAATACAAGGGCGCCAAACCGGCATTTACCCCCCTTTTCGGAGTGCAATTTATGTCAATCATCAAGACAGGAGCCAGCGTCGCTTGTTCTGCAGCGCTGTTCGCTATCGCCTCGCTTGCCCATGCCGCGCCGGCCCCTGAAGGCAGCACTGGCCGGGCGTTGAATGCGAGCGAGACAGTCCACTGCTACGGCGTCAACAGCTGCAAGGGCTCCGCCGACTGCAAGACCTCCGCACATGAATGCAAGGGCATGAACAGCTGCAGGGGCCACGGTTTCAAGGCCATGGCTGCCGGGGTGTGCCTGCAACGTGGCGGCACAATCGGCGATATCGGCTGATCGGCGCGCACCCGGCCGATTTCCCGGCCGGGTGCGCTGCTGCGGAGCAAACCCGATGGCCGATGACATCACGCGCTTTGAAGGCTTCGGCCTGGGCCTGCGCAAGGAGCACCACGCCGATTTCCTGTCGCGCGAGGTGCCGGTGGATTTCGTCGAGATCATCTCGGAGAACTTCATGGCGGCGGGCGGACGTCCGCTGCACACGCTCGATGCGGTGCGCGAGCGGCATCCTGTGGCGATGCACGGGGTTTCCATGTCGATCGGTGCAGCGCAAGGGCTGAACCGCGAATACCTCTGCCACCTCAAGATGCTGGCCGACCGGGTAAAGCCGCTGTGGGTGTCCGATCACCTGTGCTGGACCGGCGTGGACGGTTTCAATTCGCATGACCTGTTGCCGCTGCCCTATACCCATGAGGCGCTGGACGTGGTCTGCGCCAATCTCGCGCTGGCGCAGGACGTGCTGGAGCGCCCGATGCTGCTGGAAAATCCCTCCAGCTACCTTTCCTTTGCCGGCAGCGATTTCACCGAGTGGGAATTCCTGTCGGAAGTCTGCGCCCGAACCGGCTGCTACCTACTGCTCGATGTGAACAACATCTATGTCAGCGGAACCAATCACGGGTTCGACCCAGACGAATTCCTGCGCGGCATTCCCGTGGACCGGGTGCG
Organism: uncultured Alphaproteobacteria bacterium; assembly: GCA_963775115.1. GTDB lineage: Bacteria > Pseudomonadota > Alphaproteobacteria > Sphingomonadales > Sphingomonadaceae > Novosphingobium. Next base: position 15,902 of record CAVZHP010000014.1, on the reverse strand, counting down.
GCAGATCCACCTCGCCGGGCACAGCCAGGGCGACGCGATGCTGATCGACACCCATGATGCGCCGGTCTGTGACGCGGTGTGGCGGCTCTATGCCAGCGCCTGCGAGCGCTTTGGCCATGCCGCGACCATGATCGAGCGCGATGACGCGATTCCGCCGCTGGACGAACTGCTTGCGGAACTGGACCGGGCCCGCGCCCTGGCGGTGTGCCCAGCGCAGAGTTGCCCGGCATGAGCCTGCTCGAACTGCAACGCGGTCTGCGTCGCGAAATCCTGGCGGATGACGATCCTTCCGGACCGGTCGCACCGGGTGTAACGATTTACCGCAATGCCTATCGCGCGCGCCTGTTCGATGCGCTGACGGCCAGTTTTGAGCGGACCGCACAGTGGGTCGGCGACGAATCGTTTGCCGCGGCCGCCTGCCATCACGTGATTCTGCATCCTCCGGCCAGTTGGACGCTCGACGAATACGGCGCGGATTTTGGCCAGACGCTGGCGCAGCTCTTCGCCGACGATCCCGAAGTCGCTGAACTGGCCTGGCTTGAATGGCAGATGAGCCGCGCTTTCGCCGCGCCGGATTGCCCCGTGCTCGACCCGGCGGTCCTCCTCTCGGGTCCGCTGGCCGAGGGAGATTGGGACGGCGTCCGCTTCGGACTGGTCACCAGCTTCGCAATGCGACCGATCCGGACAGCCTGCACGGCGCTGTGGCAGGCGATGCAAGGCGATGGCGATACACCCGCCGCAATGCTGTTGCCCGAGCCGGCGGCGCTGGTGGTCTGGCGCAAGGACATGTCCCCGCACTTCCGCCTCGTGGAACCCGGTGAGCAGGCCGCGCTGATTGGCATCTTCAGCGGCCAGACTTTCGGCGCGCTGTGCGATGGGCTGGCGGACGCTGCCGGGCCGGAAGCGGCAGTGGTGCGGATGGGGACCTGGCTCGGCCAGTGGCTGCAGGACGGGATGCTGTCGCGCGTGTCGTCTGATTGATCGCAGCGCGCGATGCCCATTTGCGGGCTCAGTAGCGCGTCGTCAGATCGACCAGCCAATCCGGCGAAAGCGAGACGAGCAGGCCCTCGATCAAGCGATCGCCGCCAGTCAGGATCAGGATCCCGACAACCAGCAGGATCGTGCCGAGCACATGTTTGCCGCGCCGCCCCGTGCTCATCAGGGCGCCGCGCCAGCGGGCCAGCAGCGTGCGGGTCGCCAGGGCAATGACCAGCAGGACCGAAGCAATGCCGCAACCGAACGCAGCCATGACCAGCGCAACTTGTGCCAGATTCTCGCCCTGGGCGGCCAGCACGGTCGCCGCCCCCAGGGTGGGGCCGACGCAGGGGCTCCAGACCAGGCCGAGCAGCACGCCGATCGTCGCCTGACCGGCCAGGCCGAAGCGGTCCAGCCCGGCCTGTCGCTGGCTGGCCCAGCTGGCCAGCGGCGTGACCAGCCGGGTCAGGCCGTCCTGCAATCGCGGAACCAGCAATACCAGCCCGGCAGATGCGAGGATCACTGCGCCGAACATCCGGACGATCTCGCCATCGAACCCGGACGCCGCGCCGAGCGTCGCGACCGCGAAGCCGACCACGGTAAAGGAACCGATCAGGCCCGCAGCAAGCGCAACCGGCCCCCAGCGGTTGCTGCGCGCAGCCGTGCTCATCACGACCGGCACCAGCGGCAGCACGCAGGGCGAGAGGATCGTCAGCGCGCCGGCGAGATAGGCCAGCGCGGGGTTCAGCGCATCGGTCACGGCGTCAGCGCAGGGTCGATGCGAGCAGCTCGTTGATCCGCGCCCGGTCGGTCACGAAATCGAGCCGGCCGGTCTGGCGGGCGCCGTGGAAGCCGATCAGGGTCGCCTGTTTGGTCACGCCGAACCGGCGCAGGACGTCTTTCTGCTTGTCGTAATTGACGTTGAACACGATCAGCGTGTTGTACGTGGCTGCGGCAGTCTCGCGCTTGATCGAGTGGCTTTGCGAGGCGCAGACCGGGCACCACCAGGCCTTGACGTCGATCAGGATCGGCCGCCCCTGCGCCTGCGCGGCAGCGAACGATGCCGCATCGAACTTGCGTTCTTCGGCGGCGTAGGCGGGAACTGCGGCGCTCATGGCAATCACGGCGGCCAGGGCAATTTTGCGGAATGGGATCATGAGACTGTCCTCGGGAATGTTCGCAGTGTTGTTCGCCGGCGATGCTGGGCTGGTTACAGTATTAGCCAATCAATCGAGCCGGCGGGCATCGGCGAACAATGCCAGCGCAGTTGCTGCGGCAAGAAAGACCAGGATCGGCGCGCCGCTGATCAGTACCTGCCGTGCATCCGCCCCGCGCAGCGTTGCGCCTTGCGCTGCCGTGATAAAATGGGTGAGCGGAAAGCAACTGCCCAATGCCTGCGCCCATCGCGGCAAGGTCTCGAACGGATAGAGAAAGCCGGACAGGAGCATAGCGGGCAGATAGAAGGCGACCGCGCCCTGCAAGGCTGCCAGTTGCGTGGTCGCGCGCGCTGAAATTGCATAGCCGAGCACCAGATGCGCCGCTGCAAACAGCGGCAGCAGCAGGAGCAGCGCGCCAACGCTGCCGCGCATCGGCAAGTCGAACAGGGCAATGCCGATAGCGAGCACCAGGATGCCCTGCGCCGTGCCGAGCACCGCATAGGGCAGCAGCTTGCCCAGCAGGACCTCTGCGGCGCGCAGCGGCATCGCCGCCAGCGCCTCCCAGGTGCCGCCCTCGCGCTCGCGGGCCAGGCTGAGGCTGCCGAGCATGATCATGCCGATCATCACGGTGACCCCGATCAGCGAGGGCAGGAAGGTCCAGTCGGCGCGGCTGGCGGGATTGTAGAGCCGCTCGATCGTCAGCCCCGGCCCATTGCCTTCGACGTCCGCCCGCACCACGATTTCGCGCCAGTAGGCCTTCTCGATCCGCGGCACGGCTGCGGCGGTGAGCGAGGCATTGGCCGCATCGACCACAACGCGCAGCGGTTTCTGCACGAAATGCACTTCGCCGAAACCGCGCGATTCGGGAATTTCCACCCCGATGAGCGCCCTGCCCGCTCGCACCATGGCCTCGGCCTGGCCAGGCTTCAGATCGCGGGCGACTATCCTGAGGTCATCGTCCCTGGCCAGTTCGCCGGCCACCGACCTGCCATAGTCGGCACTGGGCGCGGCGATGGCGACAGAGACACTCGCCGCAGTCGGGCGGATGGCATAGCCGAACAGCAACACCTGCAATGCCGGGACCAGCAGGAGCAGAGTGAATGTCATCCGCGAGCGCAGCAGCCGCAGACATTCCACCCGCGCAACTGCGACGATGCGCCGCACCGCGCTCATGCCGCGCCGCCTCTGGCGTGGGCGATGACCGCTTGCTCAAGGGTCGCGGCATTGTGGGCCGTGATCAGGCTGGCCGGGGTCGTGGCCGCAGATGCCCGGCCTTTGTGATAAAGCACGATCGACGGGAGCCGCTCCGCCTCGGCGAGGTCGTGAGTCGCCAGAACGATGGCATGGCCTTGCCCCGCCAGCAGCTCCAGCCAGCGCCAGATGTCCTGCCGGGTCGCCGGATCGAGGCCTGCGGTCGGCTCGTCGAGCAGCAGCAAGGGCGGTGCGGGCAGCACGGTCGCGGCGAACTGCGCGCGACGCGCCCACCCGCCAGACAGCGTGCCGAAGCGCTGACCCAGCACGTCGTCCAGCCCGTATGTCGCCGCGATCCCGTCGATCCGCGCCTTCGCTGCGGCGAGGCCATAAGCGGCTGCCCGGAAACGCAGGTTTTCCAGCACGGTGAGATCGGGATAGAGCGCCAGCCGCTGGGTCATGTAGCCGATCCGGGCGCGGCAATCGCGTGCCGCCTTGCCGACCTGCTCGCCCAGCACCGTGCCTTGCCCGCAGTCGGGCGTGAGCAGGCCTGCGAGCATCCGCAAGGTCGTCGTCTTGCCTCCGCCGTTGGCGCCGACCAGGCCGACGAACTGACCCGCATCCAGACGCAGGGAAACGCCTTCCACCACGGTTCGTCCCGAGAAGGACTTGGCCAGCCCGGCCACGTCGATCAGCACGTCAGCCATGCTCGTAGGCAAAGCCGCCATACATGTATTTGGTCGCCTCCGCCCCTAACGTAAGCACCCGCTGGCCTGAGGCTAATCCGCCCTTGCGCAAGGTATCGAGCGCCAGCCAGATCGCGGCCGAGCCAGTGTTTCCCACACGGTCGGCGTGGACGAAGAACCGTTCCTCCGTCATGCGGAAGTGGCTGGACAGCATCGCGCCGATGCTGCCGTTGACCTGATGCGGTACGATGAAATCGGCTCCATCGAGCGGATGACCCAGCGCCTCCGCCGCGTGCCTCCCGGCATCGAACAGCATGCCGCCGCCCGCCAGGATTGCCGTGAAATCGTGGATGAACTCACGCTTGCCATTATGCAGCTGGAGGCCGGGCGAACGCCCCAGGCCCATCGCACCGAACCAGGCGGCATGGATCGTGGCACTTCCGGATTCTGGCGGGCCGACGATCACTGCCGCAGCGGCATCTCCCATCTGCACCAGGTTGACCAGCTGGCCACTGTCTTTGTTGGCCCGGGCGGGATCGAAGAACAGCGATCCAGTTTCCGATCCGACTATCGCGACGGGCCGCGCGCCCGGCATCGCCATCAGCCCGAAGGCGATCATCAGCGCATTGGCAAACCCGGTGCAGGCCTGCCGCAATTCCAGATGCGGGCCGCCGTAGCCCAGCTCATCCGCAACCATGGCGATATTGCCGGGAAGCAGCTGCGCCGGGGTGGTGGTGTGGCCGATCAGATAGCCAAGGTCCGACAGGTTTACTCCGGCATCGGCAAGAGCAGCGCGGATCGCCCGCGCGCAAAGCTCCGGATTGGACTGCCCGGCGCGCGGCTCCTCGCTGGCGGCATCGAAGGGGCGGCAAACGTGGCGCTGTCCGATCCCCATGCGCCGCGCGACGGCGCGCGCTTCACGGCCCCGGGTGAGGCCGAAGCGCTGTTCCATCATGCCGACCAGACGATCGGTGTCGATCGCCTCGCCCGGCAGGGCGGAACCGCTGCCCAGCACTGCCAGCCGGCCTTGCGATGTCCATGGCGGGATATCTGAAGGAGCCGAAGTCATGCCCGCAGCAATCCGTCAGGCAGGCGGCAAATGTCACGATTCAGCCGTGCGGGATCGACCCGCAAGACCTCGAAGGCATCTGCCTCGATCATCATGACGGCGGCGAGTGCACCCCGCGCATCGGCACCGATGTCACGCAGTCTTGAGCTCGCACCATGCGCGAGCACGAGCGATCGCGTTAGCGCCACATGCCGTGCCTCGTCGCGGTGGACCTGGCCGAGTATCCGGCGAACCTGCGGGCAGTCCGTCAGGGGCTGGCCTGCGCGCAGCAGCCGGCTGAGGACGGTGCAGACCGCCGCATCAAGCGCCGCGATCCTCGCCAGATGCGTCTCGAATCCCCCAAGACCCAGCTGAATATGCATCCGGCGCGCCGCCCGGATTGCGCGTTCGTCGCCCGGCGGCGGCAAGCCAGCGGCCAGCCCATGCATCAGGCCATCATGGATACGCTCTTCGGCAGCGACCTGGCGGAGCGCAGCAGACGCAACCCGGTTTGCCCTGCAGGATCGGGCGAGGCCGTCGAAAGCCAGCGATGCCGCCTCCTCGCCGCAGCCAAGGATCGGGATCAGCCTGGCGAGGGCCCGCGCGTGTGGAGCGTGCAGGCTTATGCGCACGCTGACTTGTGATGCGAGTGGCTCGGACCACCGCGTCGGAAAGCACCAGTTTCCCGGTCCTGCACCAATCATGTTGCGGCTCTCTCCTCCGACCGGGAGCATGGAGCATCATGGGTGCCGGCAGGAATTGGCCAAGCCATCGTGTCTGCGTCAGCCGGCCCTGGTTGCATCATCCATTGCTCCGAATGTTCCATCGCCTGTTCGCCGAAAGATCGCTGATGGTTACAGCGGCGCAGAATTTGTCTGGGGGGCCAGGCGTGAGGCGTATCAGCCTCGCGCGGCCGTGATCGCCTTTGCGGCACGTTCAAGATAGGGCCAGGCGATCGCCGGTGGCATGCCCCCGCACAGCGGCAACAGACCAAGGCTCTTGCCGCCCTTGAGCCTCTTGCTCGCCTCGGCGATGGTCAGGATACGATAGGCACCGTTCTCGGCGCGCAACTCCGCGACACTGGTCGCCTTCGAGATGCTGGCAACATGCTCATCGCCTTCACGAAATGCGGCGGCGGCGCGCGCGTCGTGCAGCAGATAGGGGCCGATCTCGTCCCAGGCGGCAGCGACATTGTCGGCGACGAAGATTGCGGTCGGATCTTCCGGATCGGGGAGTTTGACGAAGCCAGGCTTGTAGCCGTTTGCTTCGCAGGCCACGTTATAGGCTTCCACCATGCCCGGTGCGTCGGCCTGGGCAATCAGTCCGAGTCCGAAGCGACCGGCGCGCTTTGCCGCCGCGACGCTGCCGCCTGCAATCAGCACGCGCGGTCCGCCGGAGGTCAGCGGCGGCGGCGTGACATGGATGGTACGGCCTTGCTGGATGACGGGTTCGCCCTTCAGCATCTCGAGCAATAGGGCGAGCTTTTCATCCGCCACCTTGCCGCGCCGCTTCGGATCGGCGCCCATATGGGCATATTCCTCGGCGCGGTGGCCGATGCCCATGACATAGCCGACCCGTCCGTTGCTGATGATGTCAAGGATGCACATCTCTTCTGCGAGCAGCACCGGATCGCGGAACGGCAGCACCAGAGCTGCCAGCAGAATGCCGATCCGTTCGGTTCTGGCGGCGATCGCCGATGCGAGGATCAGCGGGGAAGGCAGATGACCATCGTTGGTCGCATGGTGCTCGGACAGGACCACCTGGACACCGCCGCGGGATTCAGCCCAAGCCGCCATCTCGATCGCGGCGGCATAGAGTTCCCTGATCGGCGCTCCACCGACTGGCGCACGCATGTCGAAGCGAAGTGTGAGCATTGGCTTGCGACGCTTCTAAAGCGGTTGGTTCGGTATACCCGGATACAACTGTTCGCTCGGCGCCACTGTCTGCAAATGCATTACCTTGGTGGCGTAATGGGGTGCGAAGACCGAGAGGTAGACCAGATTGCCGATTGCCACGAAACCGGCAATCGTCAGCGTAATCGCTCCCCCGCGGGCCTTGGTCCGCGCATCCGCCCAAGCCTCGATGATCGTGCGCCCCTGCCCGTCGGTGCGACCGAGCAGATAGGTTATCACCATCACCTGGATGCCCATCGCCAGTGCGTCATAGAGCGGATACTGATGAACGGTACCCTCGCGGATCGCCAGCCCTTCGATTACGCGGCCATAGTGGAACACGCCAAGCTTGGCGCCAATGAAGCCATTGAAAAACAAGGCATAGAGGAAGCCGACGACGAGACCGGTGGTCAGCAGCGTTTGCGGCCGGCGCAGGCTCAACGAGGAGCAGAGCCAGCGCGAGAGGCCATAGGCGGTCACGGCGGGTATGGCGAAATAGGAGATGTAGCCGATCGGCACCGACGAGGGCACGCCGCCGCCATAGGTCCAGTTCATCGGCCACCAGGCGGGCATGCGCGGCAGTTCGGGCGGGAACTGGGCATACATGGCCCAATCGTAAGGCGCTTCGATCCACGAAAACGATGCCGCCGAAATGCAGACCAGCAATAACGGATGTGGGCGGCCTTTGCGCCAGCTCAGGAACAGACCGACGAGCAAAAACAGAACCGCCGTCGACAAGGCGAAATACATCGAGTTGGTCGATGTCTGATCGAGCTGGTTCATTGCCCGTCTCCAGCCTTGCCAGCAGGTCCGCGCGCCTCGGGATCGTAGCGCAGCACCAGACCATAGGCCAAGGCTATCAGTCCGAAGAGCGTGCCCAACATGATCAAAGCACCCATGTGTTCCCCCTTTTTTGCCATGCGGGACATAGCTCAGTCCGCGCCATGATCGGCGCCGAGCCGGTTGACCCGCAGGCGACACAAAGTTATACGATCGTACAGACATGCGCAAGACTGGTGCCGACCGGGCAAGTCGACGCAATGCCCATCGCGTGAAGGCAACGCGAGGACAATCGGAGGACCGGAAATGGACAAGGGCGTCATCAGAATTGCCGTTTGGTCGACCGGGGGTATCGGTTCGATCGCCATTCACGCCATCCACGAACGGCCGAACTTCGAGCTGGTCGGGGTGTGGGTCCACAACCCCGAAAAGGTTGGCAAGGACGCCGGCGAACTGGCGGGCGGCAAGCCGATCGGGGTCAAGGCGACGAACGACTTCGACGCCCTGGTGGCGCTCAGGCCGGATGCCGTCTTCTATGCCGCCAGTGGCCCCGATCGCGACAAGGCCGCAGTGCTCGACTATGTCCGCTTGCTGGAGGCCGGTATCAACGTCGTGACGACGACGTCTACCCACATGATCAGTCCCGACACCTACGAACCCGAATTCCGCGACCAGGTCGAAGCTGCGGCCAGGAAGGGGAACGCCACCATTCACGCGGGCGGGATCGAGCCGGGATTCGTCGCGGATTATCTGCCGGCAGTAATCGCCACCCAGTCGAAGTCGATCAGGAAGATCCATTCCTATGAAATCGCGCTCTACGACGACTACGGCGTGGACTTCATCATGAAGGAAGGCATGGGGTTCGGTATGCCGATGGACTACAAATCATGGCTGGAAGCGCCCGGTGGCATTGCCAGCAGCTGGACCGGGCAGATCAGTCTGGTGGCAAAAGCGCTCGGCGTGAAAGTCGAGGAAATTCGCTCCACTTTTGACAAAGCAGCCTCGCCCCGCACCTTCGACGTGGCCTTCGGCACGGTCGAAGCCGGAACCTGCGGCGCGATCCGCGCCCAGGCGATCGGCATCGTCGACGGCAAGGAGGCGATCATCGTCGAACACGTCACGCGGCTGGCCCACGATATCGCGCCCGACTGGCCGAAAGGCGTAGGCGATCTCTCGTACCGGGTGGTCATCGAGGGCGAGCCGACGATAGAAACCGTCATGGAACTGGTTCACGACGATCCAGCCTCAGTCGGCATCGGCTGGATGAGTTCGGGCGCGGGCGCGATGGTATCGACCGCGATGCGGGCGCTTAACGCGATTCCCGGAGTGGTGGCGGCCAAGGCCGGGATTGCCAGTTCTTTCGATTTGCCGCTACCCATCCCCCAAGGCATCTTCAGGCCCTGAGCCAGGAAAGTTGAATCGCGAGATGGCCGTTGGAAGACGCAAGGGTTCGGAGCATTCGATCACCCGTCTGAAGCTGATAGAGGCCGCCGAAAGCCTGATGCTCGAGGAAGGCTATGCCGCGGTCACCGCCAGAAAACTTGCCGTCAAAGGGGACCTCAAATCCCAGCTTCTGCACTATTATTTCGAGAGCATGGATGAGCTTTTCGCCGCGGTCATACGCCGTCGCGGCGAGTTGAATTTGGAGAAGATGGTCAGGGAACTGGCGACGGCACATCCATTAGAAACCGTGTGGAACTCGCGGAACGATCCGGCCAATAACCGGATTTCAAACGAATTTCTTGCGCTCGCCTCGCACAGGCCGGCGGTATCGACCGAAGTGAAACGGTTCGCGGAGCAGCAACGGATCGTCAAGGCTGCGGCGGTTTCCCGCTACTTCGAAGCGCAGGGCATCGATCCACCGATCCCCCCAACGGTGATCGTCATGATCCTCACCAGCCTGTCCACGCTGCTCAACTCGGAAGCCGCCCAGGGCATCTCGCTGGGGCATTCGGAACTGCAAAAATGGACTCAGGACTGGCTCGGCAATTTGCAGGAGGGCATCGATCCCGCCCTTGGCAGTGCCACCAGGAAAGTGCGCGCCGGAGACTTGCCGGAAGCCCGCAAAAGGCGAACCACACGCAAGTCCTGATAGTCCCCCGGCTCTATGGCGCCAGAGTTATGCAGTCGTATGATTATTGGCTTGGCAAGACGGACTGGCGAAGTTACGAATTCACCCTGTAGCCGGTCGGGCGCCAATGCGGACCGGCCAGGAGAGCAGGATGAGCACCAGGCCGCTTCGCGTTGCAGTATGGTCGACCGGCGGTATCGGCTCGCTGGCAATCGAGGCCATCGGCAAGCGCGCGGATCTCGATTTGGTGGGGGTGTGGGTTCACTCGCCCGAAAAGGTCGGAAGGGATGCCGGCGAACTGGCAGGCGGTACTCCGAACGGAATTCGGGCGACCAACGATGCCGATGCGCTACTGGCCCTCATGCCGGACTGTATCGTTTATGGCGCAAGCGGTCCGGAGCGCGACAGTGCTGCGGTCAAGGACTACTGCCGCATGCTGGCGGCGGGCGCGAATGTCGTCACGACAACGACTACGAGCGCCGTCTATCCTCCGGTCTTCGAGGAGACCTTTCGCCAGCAGCTGGAAACTGCAGCGCAGCAGGGTGGGGCATCTTTTTATGCCTCGGGCATCTTCCCCGGCTTTGCCTCGGACCAGCTGGCACTGCTCCTCACCACGCAATCGAGCACGATCAGCCGGATCACGGCCTACGAGCTCTCGCTCAACGATCACTATCCTGTTGCTGCCCTGATGATGGATGGTCTGGGTTTCGGCAGATCACTGGACTTCGTGCCCGGCATTGCGCGACCCGGCGCCATCGAGGCATCCTGGCGAGGGCCGATCAATCTGATTGCGGCAGGCCTAGGATGGAAAGTCGAAGCCATCCGCGGAGAATTGGATAGGCTTCCAACCTATCGCCCGCTCGATGTGGCGTGCGGCCGCCTCGAAGCGAATACCTGCGGCGCGGTGCGGACGCGCGCTATCGGTGTCGTCGAGGGACACGATGCGATCGTCGTCGAACATGTCATCCGGATGAGCCGCGATGTGGCGCCGGAGTGGCCGACATCGGAATATGACGCGACCTACGGCGTGAGGATCGAAGGCGTGCCGAACATCGCGTGCACCATGACGCTTGGCGATGCCGAAGGGCATGGCGCCGGCCGGGCGGCGATGACGGCAACCGCCATGCGCGTGGTCAATGCCGTGCCCTATGTCGTGGCTGCCCAGCCCGGGCTTCGTAGTTCGCTCGAACTGCCGCTCACGCTGCCGCGCCATGCCTTGGTCGGCGCGCATGTGAATCCGGCTTAGAGGGAACTGGGACCAGCGGATGGTGTACTTCGACCCCTATGATCGCGATTATGGCGACAACCCCTATCCCGTCTACAAGCAGCTGCGCGACGAAGCACCGGTCTATCACTCGCCCGAGCGCAATTTCTGGGCGCTCTCCCGATACGAGGATGTGCGCGAGGCGCACCGGGATTTTGCCACCTGGTCAAGCGCCGGCGGCGTAACCATCGAAGGCTACGACAAGGGCGCTCCCGTGCTGATCGTCAAGGATCCGCCCGAGCATCGCTGGCACAAGGAGCTGATCACCAAAGTCTTCACCGTCCAGCGCATGGCCGCGCTTGAGCCCTTTGCGCGCAAGCTGTGCGTTGAGCTCCTCGAGCGAATGTCCGAGGCGGACGAGTTCGATCTTGTCCAGGAATTCGCACTCCAGGTTCCCTTGCAAGTCATCAGCGAACTGATCGGAATTCCGGACGAATACCGTCAGGCAATCCACGATCTGGCGAACCAGTCGATCGCCCGGGAAGATGGCATGACGCCGGAGCGGCAGAAGGAAATCAATGCGAAGAAATTTGCCGTTTACATTCACCTGATTCAGGAACGGCGGGCCAAGCCCCGCAACGATCCCATCACTTGCCTGATCGAGTCTGAGATCAGGGACGACTCCGGAGCCTTGCGCCGGCTGAGCGATCTCGAGCTGGCATTCCGGTTTTCGGAATTGTCGGTCGCGGGGCATGAAACGGTTTCCAAGGCGATTCCGAACGGCCTGATGTCATTCCAGCGCTTCCCGGCGGAACGGCGCAAGCTGATCGAACAGCCGGGACTCCTCGATAGCGCCGTCGAGGAAATCCTGCGTTTCGAGCCGCCATCCCAGCTCCAGGGGAGGACAGCCACCCGCGATGTCACCTTGCACGGTGTCACGATCCCGGCCGGCAGCAAAACAATGCTGCTGACCGGCTCGGCGACCCACGACGAGCGGCGGTTCCCCGATCCCGAAACGTTCGACATTTCGCGCAAGTCGACGAAGGAATCCATTTACTTCGGCCTTGGCATCCACCGCTGCCTCGGCATCAACCTGGCCCGGGTCGAACTGAGGGTGGTCTTTCAGGAATTGTTCCGGCGCTTCCCCCACTTCGAAGTCGATCCCTTGCGCGCGAAGCGTCCCATCCAGTCCAACGTCCGCGGTGTGAGCAGCCTGCCTGGCCGGTTGGGCAAGCCTGGCAAAGGCCACGTCCACTGAAGAGCAAGTGCAAGATCGGGTAAACAGGAACGAGCAAGCGAGAGGAGAACAGTATGTCCTACGAAAGCCAGGCCGAACCTATCAAGGTCGGAGCAATGATGGATTTCAAGCTGCCTCCGAGCATGCCGCAGGAGCAGGTGGACGATTTTTACCGCACGCTTGAGCTCGTGTTCAGGCGGGCGCGCAAGGCCGGCATTCTCGATCGCGACGTCGAGGTCATCTACAAGGAAGTCGAAGGCCTCCCCAAGGGATCGGTCAAGCACGTCCTCGACGCTTATCAGGAACTGGTGGACGAGGGCTGCCTGGTGGTTTTCGGCCCCCACATTTCCGACAACGCGGCGCCCACCAGGAAAGCGATCGAGCAGCGCTTCCACGTTCCCGCGATCAGCGTGACGGGCACCGAGGAATGGCTCGGCGAATGGACCTTCTCGCTTCCCCAGGGTTCGCTGACCGACGAGCCGGTCTACTGGGCGCACCTGATCAAGAAACGCGGCCTGAAGACCGTCGGCGCGATCGTCGAGAATTCGCTCGTCGGCGAGACCTACATCAAGAACTTGCGCAAGGCATGCGAGGAACTCGACCTCAAGCTGATCAGCGAAGAGCGCATCGCGCAGACCGCACAGGACGTCTCCGCCGCGGTGAAGCGTGTTCATGCTGCCAATCCCGATGCGCTCGTCCATTGCGGCTTCGGCTTCGGCGTCGTGCTGGTGAACCCGGTTCTGAAGGAGCTCGATTGGGATCCACCCCGCTTCATGGGAACAGCCTTTCAGAACGCGTGGATCAATGAGGTCATGTGGAAGGCGATCGAAGGCTGGATCGGCCTCGATCAATACGATGAAGGCAATGAACTCTGCCGGGAATTCCTCGACGATTATCAAAAGGAATACGGCCGCCGTCCGGAATATTGCGTGCTGCCGGTCAATCACGACATCGGCAATGTCCTCGTCCATGCCTTCGCCAATGCGCATCCGCTCACGCCGGAAGGCGTGCGCGACGCCCTGGAAACCGTGAAGTCGATGCCGGCCGCCGGTGGTGCGCCGGGAACCCGGCTGACATTCGGCCGCTACATGCACCGCGGCTGGGTCGGCACGGGTTATCTCGTTGCACGAAAACTCGATCCGGACGGCATCAACTCGCACCTTGTGGACCGCAACATCCTCGACCTCAGCGAAGGGTGATCGTTGCCTATAGCTCCGGTCGATGACCCCGGTTCGCTCAAGGGGCCGGGATCTTCTTGAAGGGATAGCTCGCATGCCAATCAGCGTCGATCTTACGGGCAGGCGGGTGCTCCTGACAGGTGCGTCGAGCGGTATCGGTGAAGCGACGTGCCGCGCGATCGTCGAATACGGTGGCTCGGTTGCGATGCTCGCTCGCCGCCAGGAGCGCTTGGACAAGCTCCGCGAAGAACTGGGCGACCGCGTCGTGCCGATAGTCTGCGACGTCACCGATCTCGATGCGCTCGAGCGCGCCTGCCGGCAGGCTGCCGAAGCCCTTGGCGGACTGGATACACTGATCGCGGTGGCGGGCAGAGCCACGGTCGGCACAATCACGACAGGCGATCCCGAAAAATGGCGGGACATCTTCGAACTCAATCTGCTCTCGCCGCTCGCTGCTGTCCGGTTCGGCCTCCCGTACTTTGCCGAGGACGGACGCAGGGATGTCGTGATTGTCGGATCCGCCGCCTCGATCACGGCGCGCGCCGGGGTCGCCATTTACGGAGCATCCAAACGGGGCCTCAAGGCCGCATTCGAATCGCTCAGGTTGGAACTCGCTCCGACCGGCATCAACACCAGCCTTGTTGTCCCCGGCGCATTTGCGACCGAAGGCCTCAGTATGGAAGGTATTCTGTTCAACGGTGATCCAGCGCCTGGAGAACCTCAGTTCACCCCCGGAGGTGGACCTTTTTCGCCAATGGCGCTTGCGGATGCGATCGCTTTCATGATTGGACAACCTGACGGCGTCTGCATCAACGAACTTGTTATGCGCCCGACAGCAAACCTTCAGCCTTGAAGACGTCTGCCGGTTGCCGAATTGGCTGGCGTGTCGCGCTGGATGGAGGCCGTTCTGGAGCGGCCTGCGACCAAGTCCGCATATGCACGCATTCGTTCGCTACCCACTGTGGACCGGGGTATCGAAGAGCGCTTCCGCATCATGTGCACGGATCGGCCGGAGCTTTGATCGCCGCGGCGGCTCCGCGCGTATCGAAGACGTACAGTTTCGAATCGCTCTTGAAGCAAAGATAGTGCGGCGTTAGGTTCAATTCGAAACGATATCGTTCGCTTTGGTTCCTGCGCATAACTCCCCGCGAAGAGGGCGCATTCGCTACGAGGAGAAACTGGATGGGCCGTCTGGACGGAAAAGTGGCGCTGGTAACCGGCGGGACCCGTGGCATTGGCCGTGGCACGGTCGAGATGATGGCGGCCGAGGGTGCCAAGGTCGCCTTTACCGGCAGGACCGAAGCGCTCGGCGAAGAAATGGTCGAATTAGTCAGGAATGCCGGCGGCGAAGCAATGTTCATCCGCGCCGACAGCGGCATGGAGGCCGACGTCGAGGCAGCTGTGCGCAAGACCGTGGAGACCTACGGCAGCCTGACCGTCCTCATGAACAACGCCATCTCTACCGAGGACGTGGGCAGCGGCAAAGATACGCATGTTCACGAGATCGACAACGACACTTTTGGCGGAATCTTCCGTGTGGCAGTCTGGGGAACTTTCTGGGCCTGCAAGTACGCCATCCCGGAAATGCGCAAGGTCGGCTGCGGATCAATCATCAACATCTCCGCCAGCTCGTCCAAGTCGGCGCTACCGCATCGGCCAGCTTATCACGGGTCCAAGGGTGCGATAAACGCTCTAACCCGGCAGATCGCGGTGGACTACGGCAAGGACAACATCCGCTGCAATGCGATCATCGTCGGCTTCATTCTTAACGGAAGTGCGAGCATGGCCTCGATCCTGGAGATTCCCGAAGCGCGCAAAGCGTTCGAGAAAAACATCATGGTTCCGCGGCTTGGCGAACCCGCCGACATCGCAGCTGGCGCGGTCTACCTGGCTGCGGACGAATCCAAATATGTCACCGGCATCGAGTTGCCGATCGACGGCGGTGCGCTAATTCACCAGGCGCTTCCCGAGCTCGATTTCGCGAGGATGAAGGCGATGGCGCAGGGTCGGCAACAGAGCGAGGACACCTGACCGCACTGCGACGGGAGCAGGTTGCATGGAAGTCTACGATACGGCCGCTCAGCTGAAAAACGTACTCGACGCCGCCCGGCGCGACCGCAAGTCCATCGGCCTCGTCGGCACGAGCGGGGCAGTGCACGATGGGCATCTCTCGCTCATCAAGCGCTGCGGCCAGGACAACGATGTCAACGTCCTGTTCTGGGGGCCACAGAAAGCCAACCACAACTGGAAGCAGTCGACGATTAGCTACGATCGCGATGCAGACCGTGACTTCGCGCTCATCCGCGAGGCGGGCATCGCCGCGAATCCTTTACGCCCCCGACGGGAACGAATTGTTCCCGCGGCGGCCGATGACAAAGGTCACGCTCCCGGACATGTCGACCAACGTTCCGCATCTTGAGGAATCCGCCCATCTCGACCTGATCGCGCTCGCCATGTGCAAGCTCTGGAACATGGTCGTGCCC
>CAVZHP010000013.1:0-90389 GCA_963775115.1 uncultured Alphaproteobacteria bacterium | reverse complement strand
CGTCGCTGGCGAGATCGCGATTGGCGGCGATGCGGGCGATGGCCTCTTCATTGCGGCCCTGGCTCAGTTCCGAGTGAGCGACATCGATATGCTCGATTCCGGTGCGATCTGCACCGCCGGTAACAGTCACTGCGGGCAGAGCGCTTTGCGCCAGCAAGGCTCCGGCAAACATCAGGATAGTGGCCATCGAAATACTCCCCAACTCTTCGTCGATCGGGAAAGACTATGCCAATTACCGCCCATTCGCAATGAAACTGTAACATTGTCATAAAAACGAAACATACATGCCACCTCCAGGCCCCCGCGAGTTGCTCCGCCGGAAATGGGAGGATTGTCATATAGCTGTCGCTTAACAGTCAGGCTGGCAGTCACAGTAGCGAAAACAAACTGTCACGTTGGTTCCCTAGATGGCGAGTCGCGACGGCGGAATCGCCTGCGTCGCACGACCTTCAAGGTTCAAGGGGAATTATCGTGAAAAGCATCCAGGGTCTGTTCCTTGTTGGCTGCAGCGCGCTCGCGCTCGCTGGCTGCGGACCGAGCGACATCGCTTCGCCGGGCACCGGCGGCAACATCACCATCAACAATCCGACTCCGACACCGACGCCGACTGGTCCGGGCGGCGGTACGGGCAATGTGACGGCCGCCGCAGGCTGCCCGACCATCGCCGATTTGCAAGGCCTGGCCGATGGCGGAACCATCACCGGCCCGACCGGCACATGGCGCATCTGCAAGCTGCCCTCGACCATCAGGACATCGAGCACCCTGCCGAAAATCGCCGGAGTGCTCTATGCGATCGACGGGCGGGTCAATGTCGGATGCGATGGTGGCTTCACTGCTCCCACGGCTGCCTTCACCTCCTCCACAGTCGGTTGCACGACGGCGATCACCGCCGACACCAACGTCACGCTATCGATCGAACCTGGCGCAATTCTTTATGGCGCGACCGGGCAATCCTGGCTGGCGGTCAACCGCGGCAACCGGATATCGGCCATCGGCACTGCAACTCGTCCGATCATCTTCACCAGCCGGGATAACGTGCTCGGCCTCAACGGCGAGACTTCGCAGGGCCAATGGGGCGGCGTGGTGCTGATGGGGCGCGGCCGGGTCACCGATTGCAACACCGGCAGCGTCGCGGCGGGCACTTGCGAGCGCCAGACCGAAGGCTCCGCCGATCCCGCGCGCTTCGGCGGCGCCGACGATGCCTACAACGCGGGCCGCATGAGCTTCGTGCAGATCCGCTATTCGGGCTTCATCCTGGGAGCTAACGTCGAATTGCAGGCGCTGACTGCCGAAGGCGTCGGCAGCGGCACGACGCTGGATCACATCCAGACCCACAACAGCTCGGATGACGGCGCGGAATTCTTCGGCGGTAATTTCAACCTGAAGCATTACATCGCGACCGGCGCCGACGACGACAGCCTCGACGTCGATACCGGAGCACGGGTCAACGTCCAGTACGCCCTGCTGCTGCAACGCGACGGCGCAGGCGACGCGCTGATGGAAATCGACAGCAACGGCAACGAAGCCGACACGCCGCGCACAAACCTGCGGGTGGCGAACTTCACCGCCATCCAGCGCCAGGTCAGCGCCAACAACGAAGGCGCGGACCTCGCCTCGCTGCTCTATCGCGGCAATTCGGACATCACGCTGGCCAATGGTCTGGTGGTCAGCCCGAACAACGAATGCCTGCGCATGAACGGCTCGGGCACGACCCCGGCAACGCTCACCGCCCGTTCGGTGGCGATGCAATGCAACGCGGCCAAGTATCTCGGTTCCGGCTCCTACAACGCCACCCAGGTCTCCGGCTTCTTCGGTTCGGGCTCGAATGGCAACAACGACGCTTTCACGC
This sequence comes from uncultured Alphaproteobacteria bacterium, assembly GCA_963775115.1. Lineage (GTDB taxonomy): Bacteria > Pseudomonadota > Alphaproteobacteria > Sphingomonadales > Sphingomonadaceae > Novosphingobium. Next base: position 88,540 of record CAVZHP010000013.1, on the reverse strand, counting down.
CGACACTGTCCACGCTGTTCATCAATGGCGCGAACGAAACCGGGGTTGCCGCGATCGACGCCAAGACCCTGGCTACCTTCTTCGACACGACGACCTGGATCGGCGCGGTGCGCAATTCGACCGACAACTGGTACTCGGGCTGGACCTGCAACAGCGGTGTCGCGGACTTCGGGACCGGCAATTCCGGCGCCTGCACCACGCTTCCGACTACCTGAAACCTGGCTGCCTGAACTCTGTAACGGGGGCGGCCAGCAACGGCTGCCCCCGTCCTGACATTTACCAATAGGGGATTTCCGATGTCCAAGACGTCGCGGCTCGCAGGTCTACTGCTATTCACGTCGGCGCTCGTTTCGCCGCATCAGGTATTCGCGCAGAGCGATGCCGCACCGCAGCCAGAAGTGCCGTTGGCGGAACCGGCTGCCGACTTTGCCGCTCCCGCCGAAACTGCTCCTGCCGAGGAAGAGGTCGATGTATCGATACCCGGCGAGATTATCGTCACCGGCTCGCGCGACCGCAATATCGCCAAGAGTTCAGATCAGGTGATTTCGGTGCTGTCGACCGCGGAAATCGCCCGAACGGGTGAAGGCAACATCGCCGGTGCGCTTGGCCGCGTTACCGGCCTCAGCGTGGTCGGCTCGGGCTATGTTTACGTGCGCGGCCTAGGGGATCGCTATTCGCTTGCCTTGCTCAATGGCTCTCCCTTGCCAAGCCCGGAACCGCTGAAGCGCGTCGTTCCGCTCGATCTTTTCCCGAGCAGCGTGATTGCCTCATCGCTCGTCCAGAAGAGCTACTCGGTCAACTATCCGGGCGAATTCGGCGGTGGTGTGATCAATCTGACCACCAGGGCAGTGCCGAACGAAGGCTTTGTCTCGGTCAGCGCGGGCATCTCCGCCGAGACCGAGACCACCGGCCAGCTGGGCTATACCTATTATGGCAGCGGCAGCGACTGGACCGGTTTCGACAAAGGCGCGCGCAACCCTCCGCCGGCGCTCCAGGCATTTCTCGACAGCGGCGAGCGGCTGAGTTCCGGCACCGTCAACACCAAGCCGATCGCCGGCCAGCTGATCACCGGGCGCAATGCCGTGGCCCAGCGCTGGAAACACCTGCCGCCCAATTTCTCGGGCTCGATAACCGCGGGCAAGTCGTTCGACATGGGCGATGGCGAACTCGGCGTGATCGCCAACATCGGCTACTCGAACAAATGGCAGAACCGCGACGCCATCCAGCAAAACTCGCTGAGTGCCGATCTTTCCACCAAGGAATCCGATTTCCGCCGGGTCACCACCGACGATCGTATCGTCGTCAACGGATTGCTCGGTTTCGGCTACGAATTCGGCGACAACAAGATCCGCTGGACCAATTTCTTCGTCCGCGACACGATCAAGCAGACGCGGCTGGGGCTTGGCAACCGGCAGGAAACCACCACCCAGTTCATGCAGCAGGACACCGCCTGGTTCGCCCGGCAGTTGTTCGACACGCAGATCGTCGCCGAGTTCAAGCTGGCCGATGGCATCAATCTCGATCTGCGCGGCACCTATGCCAATTCGAAGCGCAAGGCGCCGGGCGAACTGTCGATCGAATATGCCCGCACCAATGCGACCGCAGACCCTTACGGCGCTTTCTTCATCAACGTTCTCAATAATGGCAACCGCGGCAACGCCGAAATCAGCTTTTCGGACCTCAACGAGAAGCTGTGGGCGGGAAGCGCCGACCTTTCCTGGCTGGTGACCCCGGAAATCACGCTTTCGACCGGCGCTGCTTATTCGAACACCAGGCGGACCAGCTCGCGTCGCGACTTCCAGTTCAGCGCCCCGGCCTCAATGCCTGCCTATGTCGGACTGTTGCGCCCCGATTTGCTGCTGCAGCCCGCCAACATCAACGCTTATAACATTGCGCTGATCGAGCTGAACGAAGGCAATCCCGCGTTCACGGCTAAGCTGCTCAACTGGGCCGCTTACGCCAAGACCAATATCCAGTTCACCGATGCGATCAGCCTGGATGCCGGCGTGCGCTACGAAAAGGCCAAGCAGACCGTCAATCCGCTGCAGGTGTTCAAGGTGCCGGGCTCCTCGACCGCCGGTACCAGCTTGAACAAGGCTTACTGGCTGCCGGCGGCGACACTGACCTGGCAGGTGGAGCCCAGCATCCAGGTGCGGATCAATGCTTCCAAGACCATCGCCCGCCCGCAGTTCCGCGAGTTGATCTACCAGCCCTATTTCGATCCCGACAGCAACCGCCAGTATCTCGGCAACCCGCTGCTGGTCGACAGCCAGCTGTATAACGGCGAAGCCCGCGTCGAATGGTATTTCGCGCCCGAGCAGCGCCTTTCGGTCGCGGCATTCTTCAAGCGGATCAACAATCCGATCGAATCGTTCATTTCCGGCAGCGATCTGACCACCAGCTTCGCCAATGCGCCCAAGGCCAATCTTTTCGGCGCCGAGGTCGAGTTGCAGAAGTATTACGACATCAGCGGCGGCAATGCCGAAAGCTGGCTGGCCAACCGGCGGCTGGTGGTGGTGGCGAACTATACCTTCACCAAATCGAAGCTGAAGGTCTCTTCCTCCGACCAGGTTGCCGTGTTCGCGGCGTCGTCTGGCATCGCCACGGACTATTTCCGCGACGGCTCGCCCCTTACCGGGCAGTCAAACCATATCGCCAATGTCCAGCTCGGCCTCGAGAACACCGACAAGCTGTCGCAGCAGACCATCCTGCTCACTTTCGCCAGCAAACGCGTTGTCAGCCGCGGGTTGAACGGCAATCCGCCCCAGCCCGATGTCATCGAGAAGCCAGGCCTGCGGCTGGATTTCGTTGCCCGCGAAGGCATCGAACTACTCGGCAAGGAAATCGAGCTGAAATTCGAGGCGCGCAACCTTACAGGGCGCAAGCATGTGGAATTGCAGCAATCCGGCGCCAACCGGATCGACACCAACAGCTACGATGTCGGCCGCACCTTCTCGCTGTCGGCTTCGGTCAAGTTCTGAGCAATTTTGAGCCGGGAAAGGCGCCTGACGCCTTTCCCGGCTGATTGCTGCAAATCCGCGAAAAGCCGTGCGTCAGGGCTTGTCGAGCACGTAGCCCAGCGAGCGCACGGTGCGCAGCAAGTCGCCCGCCCCGGCAGTGCGCAGCGCGCGGCGCAGGCGGCCAATCCAGACATCGACGGTCCGCTCGTCCAGGGGCGGCTCCTGCTTGCCAAGCGCTGCGATCAGTTGCGATCGGGTGAAGACCCGGCCCGGATGCTCGATCAGATAGCGCAACAACCTGAACTCGTTGGGCATCAGCGGTATCGGCTTCCCACGCCAACGCGCCTGATAGGAAGCGAGATCCACAGAGAGATCGCCCACCGTCAGGGTCCGCGCGGCTTCGCTGGCAAAGTCATTCAGCTTGTTTGCCAATATCCGGTCCAGAATGGTGTTCCGGTCCAGCGGTCCTTGCAGATAGTCATCGGCCCCGGCGCGCAGCGCACTGCGACGGCTTTCAGGATCGTCGCCCGGCACGATCATGGTTATATGGGCCTGCGCGGTCAGCGGATTGCACCGCAGGCGGCGGCAGACTTCCAGCCCCGAAATCTCGGGCAAAACCCAGTCGATGAAGGCCCAGATCGCACCGTCGAGCAAAGGCAGGGGATCGATGCCAGTCCACTGACGGAAATGAATCTGCATTTCGCTATGGTCGAAACGGGCTGTGCCGCCGGAAACGGCGGCGGTGTGGAGTACGATGATCTGACGCATTGCCCCCGCCCTCCAATCGGCATTGTCCCTGCGGCGATGCGAAGGCGAATCGACCGCCGATTCCACAGCTTCTGCGCAGGCACACCGGGATGCCTAGGATGCCCGGGTTGCATCGGAGAGACAGGATGGAGTCACGAAAGCGACGTAATTGCGACATAAATCTTGCAAACCCCGAGCGACGAATTTCCGTCATAAAACCGTCACTTCAGCCCTCCATGTTCCGCCGGATGGAGGAAACTGGCGAGCCGCTATGAACAATCATGCGACAATCATACTGGCCACGAGCGAGAGCGGCCTGACAGCGGCGGTGCAAGAAGCGCTGAGCGATGTTCGCGTCCTGCAGGCAGGTGCGGAACCGCTTAACATTCAGGTCATTGGCCGAGTATGGTGCTTCATCGACTGGCTGCTGCCCTCGATCTCCGGGCTGGAAGTCTGCCGGCGTCTGCGCGAATCGGCGATTGCCGCGAACTGCCATATCACCATGGTCCTCGACGAGGACGACAGCGAAATCCGGCGTCGGGCGCTCAGAGCCGGTGCAGACGATTATGTGCCGGGCCCGCTGACAGTGGAGGTTATCGTCGAGCGGCTTGGTCAAAACCGCTCGATCCATCAGGTGAACGCCGCGCCCCGGCGGCTCAGCAACGGTCCTGTCACAATGGACCTCTCCGCCCATCAGTTGCGCTATCGCAACAAGGTCATTCACTTGCGCCCCAACGAGTTCCGCCTGCTGACCCATTTCATCGAAAATCCCGACCAGCTGTTCACCCGCCATCAGCTGATCGCCATGCTGGGCAAGGATTGCGGCGAAATCGATGAGCGGACGGTCGATGTCTGGGTTGGCCGGCTGCGCCGTTCTCTCAAGGCAAACGGCGTCCCCGATCAGCTGCGGACGGTGCGTTCGATGGGCTATGTGCTAGATTCGGTTTATGAAGCCGAGGATGCTCACGCTGCCTGATTGCGCCGCCCAACCTCCGGGCAGAAATCCAGCGATTGACGTTGGGAATCATTGCGTGACACCACTGTCGTCACAAAACCGTCACGGATGTGTAACCTGCGCGATCCATGCAACCGGATGGCAATAGGCCGATGTCAGGGGATGTCATGAGCGACGGAGCAGATCAGGGCGATACTTCTTCCCTGCCGGCGCCCACGGTGGAAGGCCGCTTTTTCAATCGCGAACTAAGCTGGCTGATGTTCAACCGTAGGGTTCTCGCCGAAGCCTCGAACCCCGATTACCCCTTGCTTGAGCAGCTCCGGTTCCTGTCCATTTCGGGCAACAACCTCGATGAATTCATGATGGTGCGGGTCGCGGGTCTTGCCGGACAGGTCCGCCGCCGGATCGAGGAAACCTCGATCGACGGCATGACCCCATCGCAGCAGCTTGTCGCGATCCGCGAGGGCGTAGCCGATCTCGAACTGGCGCAGCAAAATGCCTGGCGCGATCTGCGCCCGAGACTCGCCGCTACCGGCATCGGCATTGTCGGCACCGGGAAGCTCCCGTCGGCGCAGGGTCGCTGGCTGGAGGACTATTTCCTCGAACATGTGTTGCCGGTGCTCACCCCGCAGGCGATCGACCCGGCCCATCCGTTTCCCTTCGTCGCCAATCAGGGCATGGGCATCTTGCTGGCACTGACCCGCAATGCGGATGCCTCGCCGGTGATGGAGATGGTGCTGATACCGCCTGCCCTCCCCCGCTTTATCCGGCTGCCTGGCGACGAGGCGGCCTATATCAGCGTCGAGGATCTGATCTGCCGCCATGCTGCGCTGATCTTCCCCGGATTCCGTATCGACGGCCACGGTGTGTTTCGCGTGCTGCGCGACAGCGACATCGAGGTCGAGGAAGATGCCGAAGACCTGGTCCGTTATTACCGCACCGCGATCCAGCGCCGCCGCAGGGGTTCGGTGATACTGCTGCAACTGCAGGGTGAATTCGATCCTGCCGCCGAGCAATTGCTGCGCAACCAGCTGGGGCTCGATCAGGCGATGGTGATGAAGACCGGCGGGCTGATCGGCGTCAGCGGGCTGGCAGCGATTGTCGAGGAAGACAGGCCCGATCTCAAGTTCGAAGCCTATAGCCCGCGCTATCCCGAGCGCATCCTCGAGCATGACGGCGATTGTTTTGCCGCCATTCGCGAGAAGGATATCGTCATCCACCATCCCTATGAAAGTTTCGAGGTGGTGGTCGATTTCCTGCGGCAGGCAGCCTCGGACCCGGACGTCGTCGCGATCAAGCAGACGCTCTACCGCGCCGGCAAGCAATCGGCAGTTATCGCGGCGCTGATCGCTGCGGCCGAGGCGGGTAAATCGGTGACCGCGGTGGTCGAGCTCAAGGCGCGTTTCGACGAAGAACAGAACCTGCTGTGGGCATCGGAACTCGAACGCGCCGGGGTTCAGGTGATCTACGGGTTTGTCGACTGGAAGACCCACGCCAAGGTATCCCTGGTGGTGCGCCGAGAGGGCGATTCCTATCGCACCTATTGCCACTTCGGCACCGGCAATTATCACCCGGTAACCGCGCGCATCTATACCGATCTAAGCTTCTTCACCGCCGACCCCAAGGCCGGCCGCGACGCCGGACGGCTGTTCAATTTTGTCACCGGCTACGTAGAGCCGGCGCAGACCGAAATCCTGGCAATCGCGCCGCTGGCAATGCGAACGCGCCTCTACGAATGCATCGATCGCGAGATCGCCAATTGCCGGGACGGCAAACCCGCCGCGATCTGGGCCAAACTCAATTCGCTGACCGACCCCGATCTGATCGACCGGCTCTATTCCGCGAGCATTGCCGGCGTGCAGGTAAGCCTGGTGGTGCGCGGCATCTGCTGCCTGAAGCCGGGCCTGCCTGGCCTGTCGGACAACATCGTGGTCAAATCGATCATCGGTCGCTTTCTGGAGCACAGCCGCATCTGGGCATTCGCTTGCGGCGCGCCGTTGCCAAACCCCAATGCCGAGGTGTTCATTACCTCCGGTGACGCCATGAGCCGCAATTTCGATCGCCGGGTCGAAGTGCTGGTGCCGATATGCAACCGGACGGTGCACGATCAGGTGCTCGATCAGGTGATGATGGCTAACCTGCTCGACAGCGAGCAGAGCTGGCTGCTGGGACCGGACGGAACCTATCACCGGGCGGAGCGGGACGAAAATTCCTTCAATCTGCATCGCTATTTCATGACCAATCCCTCGCTGTCCGGTCGCGGTGCGGCCCTGTCGCAAGGCCGCAAGGTTCCCAAGCTCGCCCTGCGGCGCGGCGCCAGCTGAAAGGGGCTTGCGGATGCGCCCGCTTCGGCACAAGGCGAGCGGCAGCATGCACGATCCGCGCGCCATCATCGACATCGGGTCGAACACTGTGCGCCTGGTGATCTATCGCGGGCCGCCGCGGGTGCCGGTGGTTGTGCTGAACGAGAAGGTGACTGCCAAGCTCGGCAAGGGTGTCGCCGAAAACGGCAAGCTGTCGGCAAAGTCGATGGCGTCCGCTCTCACGGCATTGCGCCGCTATGCCGCCTTGCTGCGCCTGATGGATGTAACCGATTGGCAATGCGTCGCCACGGCGGCGGTGCGCGATGCGGCAAACGGACCCGCCTTCCTCGACGAAGTAGCCGCATTGGGCCTGGCGCCACGGTTGCTGACCGGCGAAGAGGAAGCGCTGGCCAGCGCGCGCGGGGTGATGGCGGCGTTCCCGGGTGCCCGCGGCGTGGTTGCCGATCTTGGCGGCGGCAGTCTCGAACTGATCGATGTCGAAGGCAAATCGTTCTCGCACGGCAGCAGCCTGCCGCTCGGCTCGCTCCGGCTCACGCAGCTGCGTGCCTCGGGTGGAGTGAAGTTCTCGCAGAATGTTCACGCAATTCTGGCGGGCGCGAGCTGGTCCGGAAACCACAGCCTTCCGCTCTATCTGGTCGGTGGATCGTGGCGGGCTCTGGCCCGCTATGTGATGCACCAGGATAGCTGGCCGCTCGACGATCCGCATGGTTTTGAAATCGCCCCGGAACGCGCACTGACGCTGGCCCGCTCGATCGGCGTGCGCAAGGTGATGGGCGAAATCCCGGGCCTGTCCAAATCCCGGCTGGCAAGCCTGCCCGATGCTGCCGCCCTGCTGGGTGTGCTGGTCCGCGAGTTCAGGCCGTCGAATCTCGTCTTCTCGGCCTGGGGTCTGCGCGAGGGCCTGCTCAACGCCCGGTTGAGCCCCGCGACGCGGGAGCAGGACCCCTTGCTCGCGGGTGTTGCCAGCTTTTGCGAAATGCATGGCGTCACGGCATCGACCGCCTCGATGGTCGCCGGCTGGACGTCGATGGCCAATCCGGCGGACGGCTCGGGCGGCGAACCGATGCGGCTCGCTGCCACCCTGCTGTCGCTGGCCTCGATGCAGGTCGAGCCCAACATGCGCCCCGGACAGGGCATCGATTGGGCCCTGCGCAAACGATGGACCGGTATTGATGCCGCTGGCCGCGCGGTGCTGGCAATGGCGGTCCTGGCGAACAACGGACGGACCGCAATTCCGGACAACCTTGCGCGTCTGGCCACACCTGAACAATTGCGCGAGGCAGCCGCCTGGGGCCTTGCCATCCGCCTGTGCCGGAGGTTCAGCGGATGCTCGCCGCACTCGCTGTCAGGCAGCGCGCTGACCTGCGAGCCGGGCCTGCTCGTGCTGTCCGTGCGCAAGCCGCACGATGCACTGGTGTCCGATCTGGTCGAGCGTGACCTCGCACTGCTCGCCGGGTATCGGGGCCTTGAGCCCGAGGTGCGCAGAGTAGCGCACAATGCACGGCTTGCCTGAACCGGTCCAAGATATGTAACGCAACTGACTTCAAGCGGTCATTACCGTGCAACGCTGAAGTTCTAGGCAGTCCCTGTAACTGGACAGGGAAACTTGCCAATGCTTGGAGCCGATGTGCTCGATGATGCCATTGCCCGGCCGGGTAACGGTACAAATTTTCCCAAATGGCTGGCGCTGCCCGATCCCAAGGGGTTCAGGCCAAAGCGGCGATACCGGACTGTATGGATATCCGATGTGCATCTCGGCACGCGTGGCTGCAATGCGGCGATGCTGGTCGATTTCCTGCGGTCGATCGAATGCGAAACGCTCTATCTGGTCGGCGACATCGTCGATGGCTGGCAGCTGCGCAAGGGCTGGTACTGGCCAGACGCCCATAACGAAGTCGTGCGCCGGGTGCTCAAGATGGCGCATCGCGGCACCCGGGTGGTCTTCGTCATCGGCAACCACGACGAAATGCTGCGCGAATTCGCCGGTATGACTTTTGGCGGTGTCGAGCTGGTCAACGAAGCCATCCACACCACTGCCGACGGGCGAAGTTTGCTGGTGACGCACGGCGACAGTTTCGACGGCGTGGTGATCTATGCCCGCTGGCTCGCCTTCCTTGGCGACAAGGCATACAGCCTGCTGCTGCGGGCAAACATCGTGTTCAACGCTGTGCGCCGGCGGATGAAGCTGCCCTACTGGTCGCTCTCCGCCCACATCAAGCGCAAAGTCAAGAATGCCGTGCAATACGTTTACAACTATGAGGAAGCTGTGGCGCACGAGGCCTCCAGCCGTGGTCTGGACGGCATCGTCTGCGGCCATATTCACTGCGCCGAGGTCCGGCAGATCGGCGAGATCACCTACTACAACGATGGCGACTGGGTCGAGAGCTGCACGGCTCTGGTGGAGGATGCGTCAGGCCATATCGCCATCATCGATTGGGCCCGCGAATGCGAGGCCACGGCATCCGCGCCATTGCATATGGAGACCGCATCATGAGAATCGCCATCGCAACCGACGCCTGGTACCCGCAAGTCAACGGGGTAGTGCGCACGCTTGCCGCTACCGTCGCCGAGCTTGACCGCCGCGGATACGAAGTCGAGCTGGTTACGCCCGAGCGTTTCCTGACCGTGCCGATGCCCGGCTATTCGTCGATCCGGCTGGCAATGGCGCCACGCTTCAATGTTCGTAAGATGCTCGATGCGTTCAAGCCGGACATCGTCCATATTTCCACCGAAGGCCCGATCGGCTGGAGCGCCCGCGCGTGGTGCAAGGTGCGCGGAGTACCCTTCACCACCGCGTTCCATACCCGGTTTCCCGATTATGCGGCGGTGCGCACCGGCATCAGCGCCGAGCGCTTCTGGCCGATCATGCGCCGCTTTCACCAGCCCAGCCAGGCAGTGATGGTGGCGACCCGCAGCCTGGAAGAGGAACTCGCCGCTCGCGGTATCGTCCAAACCGTGCGCTGGAGCCGCGGCATCGATCGCTGGACGTTCCGCCCCGTTGGCGAGACCCACCCTGACCTCGCCGGCCTGGCGCGCCCGATCCTGCTCAATGTCGGGCGGGTAGCCCGGGAAAAGAACCTCGAGGCCTTTCTCGATGCAAAAGTCGCCGGCACCAAGGTCGTTGTCGGCGAAGGCCCGGCGCTGGAAGAGATGCGTCAACGCTATCCCGGCGTGGTCTTCACCGGCGCCATGGGCGGCGAAGAGCTGGCTTCGGCGTACCGCAGCGCGGATTGCTTCGTCTTTCCCAGCCGCACCGACACCTTTGGCCTCGTCATCATCGAAGCACTGGCCTGCGGCGTGCCGGTAGCGGCCTATCCGGTCGCCGGACCGCTCGACATTATCGGCTGCGACGGCCGGGGCCCGGATGGCGACATGCCGGCGACCATCGGCGCGTTAGACGACGATCTTGAGGTGGCAATCGGTAAATGTCTGAGGCTCGATCGGAATGCAGCCGCCGTTTACGGTGCCCGGTTCACTTGGGAAAATGCGACTGACCAGTTTGTCGGTGCGATTACCCGGGGAATGCGGCCCAAGCAGAGTTCACAGGTGCTGGAACCGGCGTAATCGCCGAGGGCGATACTATTCTCCCGTCACCTGTAGCCAGTGCATCATAAGGGCAATTCGTCGAGATCGATCCTGAGCGAGCCGCGAGGCTGACTTTGTCATGCGATTGTCATTTTTCAAAGCGAATGAGCAATCGGAAGCGGTCAGCGCCGGGAACAGCGAAGTGTCTAACAAGCGACGCGAACTTTCACGAGGCACAGGGTAATGGCAGGTCCGCGCCTGCTTCTGGTCGAGGACGATCCGGCCCTTGCCGAACTGCTCGAATACCGGTTCCTGGGGGAAGGGTATCAGGTCACTCCCACTCCGAACGGCGACGAAGCCCTGCTGCTCGCGCTGGAAAGCGCGCCGGATCTGGTCATCCTCGACTGGATGATCGAAGGCACCAGCGGCATCGAGGTTTGCCGCCGTTTGCGGCGCGACAAGCGGACTGCTCATGTCCCGATCATCATGCTGACCGCGCGCGAGGGGGAAGAAGACCGCATCCGCGGGCTGGAGACCGGTGCAGACGATTATGTGACCAAGCCGTTTTCGCCCCGCGAACTCGTTGCGCGGGTGGGTGCGATCATGCGCCGAATTCGTCCCGCCCTGGCCGGCGAGGTGCTGACCGTGGGCGACCTGGCGCTCGATTCAACCGGCCACCGGGTCACCCGGCGCGGCAAGCAGGTAAGTCTGGGGCCAACCGAATTCCGTTTGCTCAAGTTCTTCATGGAACATCCGGGACGCGTCTTTTCCCGGGGTCAGTTGCTCGACGCAGTCTGGGGAATGGACAGCGACATCGAACTGCGCACCGTCGATGTCCACATCCGGCGCTTGCGCAAGGGTATCGAACTGGGAGGCCTGGCGGACCCAGTACGAACAGTCCGGTCGGCAGGATATTCGCTCGATCAAGCGTAACGGACGGGCGGCAATCCAAGGGTTCAATAAGATGCCCGGATTCCGGCTGATCTGCTTATAACTCCGTCCGATTGACCGGCGCGAATCGACCGGCAACGCGAGTTATTGGGAGAGTTCCTATGAGCGATAGATCGCACGCGCCGATCGGCATGCTTCAGGGCAAGGTTGCGGTGATCACCGGTGCCGGTCAGGGTATCGGCCGGGCCTGTGCCGATGTGTTCGTGCGCGAAGGCGCCCGGGTTCTGGCAGTGGACTTCAGCGGCAACGAGAACGCCGTCGCGGCGCAGCTGGGGCCAAACGTGGTTCCGTTCCATGCCGATGTCAGCAAGGAAGACGAGATCGAGGCGATGTTCGCCGCCGCCCTCAAGGCGTTCGGCCGCGTCGATGCCTCGATGCATGTTGCCGGCACCCAGGGCGGACGCACGGGAGGCGAATTCACACTGGAGGAATACGAACTGATGACTGCGACGAACCTGCGCGGCGTCATGTTCTGCTGCAAGCACGCGGTGCGGGCCATGGCCCCGGGCGGCGGCGGTTCGATCGTCAATTTCACTTCGGTGGCCGGCATCAATGGCGAACAGATGGCCCCCCTGCCCTACACTGCGGCCAAAGCGGGCGTGCATGCCGTCAGCAAAATCTTTGCGATCGATCATGCCAAACAGGGCATTCGGGTCAACGTGATCGCTCCAGGCTTCACCCTGACCGAGATGATGCAGGATGCCTCGGCCGAAATCCTGGCGCACATGGGCGCAAAATCCGCGCTGGGCCGGCCGGCGCAGGCGTTCGAACAGGCCGAAGTAGCCGCATTCCTCGCCTCCGACCGCTCGTCCTACGTCACCGGCGCGATCATCCCGGTCGATGGCGGCTGGACCGCGCGGCTCCCCTGATCGGCACCGGCTCCAGGCTTCGTGTTCATCAACAGTTTTGAATTGGCTGGGTAAACCCGGAATTCCTGGCCGGGCCGGGCCTGAACTGCGGAGACCTCAGCGTGAGCATACTTGTTGCCCTTGCCCTGGCGGAAGCCGCGAGTGGCGCGATAACCATCCAGCTGGGCAATGTCCGCTCGGCACAGGGCCGGGTTGTTGTCGATATCTGCCCCCAGGATCGTTTCCTGCAAGACGGTTGCGCCTGGCATGGCGAAGTGCCGGCCCGGGCCGGTACGACCACGATCACTGTGCCCAACGTTCCCGCGGGAAACTATGCCGTGCAGGCGTTTCACGACGAGAATGCCAGCGGCGAGGTCGATCGCGGCATGTTCGGCATTCCCAAGGAAGGGGTCGGCTTTTCGCGCAACGCCCGGATCGGTCTTGGTCCGCCGAAATGGCGCGATGCCTATTTCGTCCATCAAGGACGCGCCGAAGTCATCCGCTTCGATCTGCGCTATTTTATGGGCGCGAAAGGCCCCGCGCCCGCCAGAAAATAGAAACTATTTCGGTTTGGCGGCCAGCTGGTTGAGGTGGGAGATCAGCGACGGCGCGCCGCCCCTGGCAAACACCCGGGCAAAATCCGAACGCCGCGTCGCCAGCTGGCTGATGGCGTTGCGATAGTAGATGTCGATGATCTTCCAGGTGCCGCCGCTCTGCCGCAGCCGGTAATTGAGCGGCTCGGAAGTTGCGCCCGCGATCAGGGTGGTGCGAACCAGCTTATCGGCACCGCGGGTCTCGGCCTGCGGTGTCATGGCAAAGCGCTCGCCCGAGAAACTGTCGAAGTTCTTGGCATATTGCGCGATGGTCAGCGATCGGAAGGCGGCTACCAGCGCGGTTTGGTCCGCAGCGGCGATCCCGGTCCAGCTGGGACCGACGGCCAGCCTTGTCATTAGCGGAATGTCGAACGTGCGGTCGACATACGGCGCAATGATCCGCGCCCGGCCCGCCTGCCCGGCGGGGGCGCCAGCCCGCATGCTGGCGAGCAGGCCGCTGTGCAGCGATTGCACGGTGCCGTTCGCCGGATCGGCCACCTGGGCGTAGGCAGGCGGCGCAATCAGCGCGAAGGCAAGGGTGGCAAACAGTGACTTGTTCATGAGGCTCCATCCGGAATTGCTGGCTGCTCCCTAGCATTTGCAGTCTGTAATGGGGATGAACACGGGCCCACGCGGGATAAACGGCCAATCGGCGATTGAAAATCCCCCGTAATTCCGCGAAAGGGCGCTGGCGTCCCTGTCGGGCGCGGTTCTTGTCCGCCAAGTCATGCGGGCACGATATGCCTGCCAGCGCCACCCGGTGGCGGCGCGGCAACAGGAAGAAACGAGTCGCAATGACCCTGCCCCTCTCCCAGATTCTCCGTATCGGCTCCTATGGCATCCGCAAGCAGATCGGCGGCGGCAAGTATCCGCTGGTGCTGATGCTCGAGCCGCTGCTGCGCTGCAATCTCGCCTGCAAGGGCTGCGGCAAGATCGACTATCCCGACGCCATCCTCAACAAGCGGCTGTCTTATGACGAATGCATGGCGGCGATCGACGAATGCGGCGCACCGGCGGTGTCGATCGCGGGGGGCGAACCCTTGCTGCACAAGGATATGCCGCGGATCGTCGAAGGCTATATCGACAAAAAGAAGTTCGTAATCCTCTGCACCAACGCGCTGTTGCTCAAGAAGAAAATCGGAGATTACCAGCCCTCCGACTTCTTCACCTGGTCGATCCACCTCGATGGCGACCGGCAAATGCACGATAAGTCGGTCTGCCAGGACGGGGTCTACGACGTCGCACTGGAGGCGATCGACCTCGCGCTGGAAAAAGGTTTCCGGGTGCAGATCAATTGCACCGTGTTCAACGACGCCGATCCGGAAAGCCTGGCCAAATTCCTCGATGTCATGGCCGCGCGCGGAGTTGAAACGACGATCTCGCCCGGCTATGCCTACGAACGCGCGCCCGATCAGGAACATTTCCTCAATCGCGAGCGTACCAAGACGCTGTTTCGCGATCTGTTTCGGCGGGGAAAAGGCGGAAAGGCGTGGAAATTCACCAATTCGCCGCTGTTCCTCGATTTTCTTGCCGGAAACCGCAGCTACGAATGCACCCCGTGGTCGATGCCGCTGCGCACCGTCTTCGGCTGGCAGAAGCCCTGCTATCTGGTCGGCGAGGGCTATGTTCCGACTTTCGCCGAACTGATGGAAGACACCAACTGGGACGACTACGGCGTCGGCAAATACGAGAAATGCGCCAATTGCATGGTCCATTGCGGATTTGAAGGCACAGCGGCGGCGGATTCGATGAAGCGGCCTGTGGAGTTTCTGAAAGTGGCACTGGGCGGGGTGCGGACCGAAGGACCGATGGCGCCCGATATCGATCTGTCGAAGCAGCGTCCGGCAGTGGAAGTGCACGAGGCACAGGTCGAGCGCGAAGTGGAGCGGATCAAGGTCGAGGATCCGGAAGCCTACCGGCGAGCGACGCGGGCGGCCTGATTAGCGCTGACCGAAGGCAAGGTGCTGACCTGCAGCCCTTGCGCCCGATTGCAGCGATGAAAATGCCCGATTGAACCGGCCTGTCATGCGAATGAGTTCAGGTAATTGCATCGGGTTCCTTAGGATTGAGGTAAACACTGGCCCGAGCGCCAGCCCTCCTCCCGGTCGCATCGCGGCAGCAATGGCTGGCGGAAGGGCTGCGTGGGCCTCGTCGGAAATGCAGCGCAGGATCGCGAACGGCACGCCTGCCTCTGCGGCGGCGGCGCCGACGATGTGGCTTTCCATATCAGCGGCAAGCGCGCCGCTTGCTCCAAGCCGCAACTTTTCCGCCGGATCGGCGATCAAGCGGCCGTCGGCATAACATGTGCCGAGCCTGGCAGCCGGCAGGCAAGCCGCGAGCGCCGCCGACCAGTCCGCGTCGCAAGGCCCTTCCCAGCTTCCCGTCAGCCCTGTCCCGATCACCCAGTCGCCGATTTTGAGCGATGGATCGAGCGCCCCCGCCATTCCGAAGCTGATGATCCCCGCCGCGCCCTTGCCCTGCTTGGCGAGAATGCCGGACAAGTGCCCCGCATCCCCGCCCCCGGCGACCACTTCCATACCCAGGCCGCGCAGCACCGCAGCCTCGCGATTGGTGCCAGTGACGGCGAGAACCCGCCTCACATTCCCCAAGCGACCTGATCCGTATTGGCCTGCCTGAGGTTGCGGTAGCGCGCCAGGGCCCAAACCGGGAAATACTTCGGATAGCCGTGATAGCGCAGGTAAAACACCCGCGGGAAGCCGCCGCCGGTATAGAGTTCCTGACCCCAGAGGCCATCGGCCTTCTGATGCGCGACCAGCCAGCCGATGCCGCGTTCCACCTCTGCCGAGCCAACCTCGCCCACCGCCATCAGCCCCAGCACCGCCCAAGCGGTCTGCGAGGCGGTGGAGGCTGCGGGCTGGTGGCCCTGGCGATCGAGCGCGTAGCTGTCGCAGCTCTCTCCCCAGCCGCCATCGGCATTCTGGATCGCCTTGAGCCAGTTCACCGCCTTCGCCACCATCGGATCGTCGCGGCCGATCCCGGCCCGCCCGATCGCGCAAAGCACCGACCAGGTGCCATAGATGTAATTGACCCCCCAGCGCCCGAACCAGCTGCCTTCGGGCTCCTGTTCCTTCTCCAGCCAGGCCAGGCCAGCTTTCATCTGCGGCGAATCCAGCGGTTCGCCAAGCTGCGCCAGCATCGAGATCACCCGTGCGCCGACATCGGCCGTCGGAGGATCGAGCAAAGCGCCGTGATCGGCAAATGGCAGGTTGTTGAGGTAGAGCTTGTCGTTATCGGCATCGAACGCCGCCCATCCGCCATCCTTGCTTTGCAGCCCCTCGCACCACTCGCGGGCGCGGGCGATGGCTTCACGGTCCGCGCCGCCGCGCCGGTCAGCAGCACGGTCCATCGCCATGGCGACGACAGCTGTGTCGTCGAGATCGGGGTAATGCGCATTGTTGTATTGGAACGCCCAGCCGCCGGGACGCACCTCAGGTCGCTGATCGGCCCAGTCGCCTTTGACATCGAGCACTTGCAAGGGTTTCAGCCAGTCGAGCGCCCGATGTGCGCGGCCTACCGCCTCCTCGCTGCCGACTTCGAGCATCGCGTGCGCGGCCAGCGCAGTATCCCAGACAGGGGAAACGCATGGCTGGCAGTAGGCCTCCTCGTCGCCGATCACGAGCAGGTTTTCGACCGATTTGCGAGCGATCTCGCGCAGGCGATGCCCGGGCGGGCAGCCGAGCGCGTCGAACATCATCACGCTGTTCGCCATAGCCGGATAGATCGCGCCGAGCCCGTCCTCGCCATTGAGCCGTTCGATCACCCAATTCGCACAAAGCCGGATCGCCCGCTTGCGCAGCTTGTGGGGCCACAGTCGGTCACCGCGCGTAAGCACGAAATCGAGAGCTTCGAAAAACAGTTTCCAGCCCATGTGGACATGATCGGCCTGGCTGGAAAGCCGTGCTGGTTTGCCGCTGAACAGCTCGTCTATCAGCACGCCCTTGGGGTTCTTCGCCCGGGGTTTAAGCGCGCAAAGCACCAGCAGCGGCACCACCACTGTGCGCGCCCAATAGGAAATCTTGGTCAGGTGAACCGGAAACCAGCGCGGCGCGAGGATCAGTTCGGGCGGGATCGTCGGCACCGCATCCCACGGCCCCGCTCCGAACAGCGCCAGCTGGATACGGGTAAAGACATTGCCTGCCTCTGCGCCGCCAGCCTTGAGCACAGCCGCACGGGCGCGGGCCATGTGCGGAGCGTCGGGCGAATCGCCGATCATCTTGAGCGCGTAATAGGCCTTGATCGTCGCGCTGATGTCAAAGGCGCCCTGGTGATAGAGCGGCCAGCCGTCGTGGACCGTGGATTGGCGGCGCAGCAAATATGTGCGGATCTTGCTTTCGAGCGCTGCGTCCACTGGCTCGCCGAGGTAATGGCGCAACAGCACGTATTCGGCCGGGATGGTGGCGTCGGCTTCGAGTTCGAACACCCAGTGGCCGTCGGCACGCTGATCGGCGAACAGCGCTTCGGACGAGCGGGCAATCGCCGCGTCGAGCGCATCGCGGGCGGGGGCCGGTCTGGTGTCGATCTCGCTCAGCATGGCGGCGGCCCATAGCGCAAGGGCTGCCCCAAGGCCAATCGCGCCGCGCTGTCGCCGGATCGCAATGCACCCTCGATCGTTGCCGGCAGGCCGTTCTGCACCCAGTCCCCGGCAAGGAACAGGTTGCGCCAGCGGGTTCGCGCGGGCGGGCGCAGCGCGTCCTGATCCGGCGTAGCGGCAAAAGTTGCGCGCTTTTCCTTGACGATCTGCCAGCGCGGCAGCGGCGCGGCGAAGCCCAGTGTGGCACTGACTTCAACCCATATCAGCTTGGCCAAAGCCTCGCGGTCCCGGTCGATCAGATCGTCCGCGCCGCTGACGGTCACCGAAATGCGGTCTGGATGGCACACCACCCATTGCGAGGTCGCGCCGAGCAAGGCGGTGATCGGCGGTGCACCGGGCGGCGGGGCAATGGCGAAATGGGCGTTAAGAATCGCGCAGAAGCGGTCCGGCACGGTTAGTTCCGGCACCAGTTCCGCCGCGACCCAGGACGGCACGGCTAGAACCACAACCGCATCGCCCACCGCCTCGGTGCGGTCGCCGAAGTCGAGCACGGCGGCCCGATCGCCCTCGAACCGGATGGCGCGCAGCCGCTCGCCGAAGCGGGGATTCGTGCCGCGCAAGTGCAGCCAGGCCAGCGCCGGATCGATGAACACCGCGTCGAGATTGGGGTGGGCAACCATCGTCCGGCAGGCACGCCCGCCCCGCAGGAAAGATTCGCGCAGAAACCGCCCAGCCAGCCAGGCCGAACCCTCCGCCGCCAGGCAGTTGAGGACCGCGAGCATCATCGGCTCGACCACCCGCCGCCAGAACTGCCCGTCTGTCGCCAGCAGATCGCCGATGCTGCGCCCATCGCGCTTGGCCACGCCCAGCCGGGCAAGCTGCAGGTGGTCCGCGATGCCGGTACCTGGAGCGCGATTCCTTGCGGAGAACACCCACCATGGCACGCGCCCGTCGTTCACCCGTAGCACCCAGCGGCTGCCATCGGCCAGGTCGTGAAAGGCAAAGTCGGCGTGTTCCGGTCCTTGCAGCCCGGCGAAGCCGCCAATGGTTTCGAGATAATGCCGGACCGCCTGATTGCCCGAGAAGGTGAAGTGATTGCCGTTGTCGATCGTCTGTCCGAGCTGTGGATCTTGATAGCTACGGCACCGCCCGCCCGCCTGCGGCGCGCTGTCGGCGAGTTTGACCTTGACGCCGGCACGCGCCAGTTCGACCGAGGCAGACAGCCCGGCTAGTCCGGCCCCGATCACAAAGGCCTCGCGCGGCGGGGCGGCAGGTGTGCTCACCCCAGCAGCCACAATTTGACCAGATTGTATGCGATCAACGCCTTGTTCGTCTTCACTCGCTGGCGCGGTGGAGACCATCCTTGCACGATCATCCTGTCAAGCAGGCGCGAATAGGCCACGTCCATCAGCTTGGGCGCAATCAAGCGACCTTTGGGCCTACTGTCGAGAATGGCATGGGCTGCGGCAAAGTGACTCTGCGCCCTGGCGGCGAGCCAGCGGGCGGCGGTATCGAGGCGGGGATCGGCGGCTAGAGCCTCGGGCGTGGTAGGCGCGATCCCGGCCGCATCCAGTGCCTCCATCGGCAGGTAGACCCGCCCAATCCCAGCATCCTCGTCGATATCGCGCAGGATGTTAGTCAGTTGCAGCGCCCGGCCAAGATGGTGCGCCAGCGCCAGGCCCGGCTCGCGCTCCATGCCGAACACCCGCACCGACAGCCTGCCAACCGCCGAGGCGACGCAGTCGCAATAGAGATCGAGCTCGTCGAAGCTCGGCCAGCGCATATCGCGGTCGAGGTCCATCTGCATACCGTCGATCACCGCGACGAAATCGGCCTTGTCGAGCTGGAACTGCTCCACAGCTTCGGTCAGGAACGCCGCCTGCCCCGTCTCGCGCCCCGAGTAGAGCGCCTCGATAGCATCGCGCCATGCCCGCATCTGCTCGCCGCGCGTTGCCGGATCGCCTTGCTGGTCGTCGGCAATATCGTCGACCAAGCGGCAAAAGCCGTAGATCGCGAACATCGCCTCGCGTTCCGCCGTGGGCAGTACGCGCATGCCGGCGTAGAACGAGCTGCCGGAGACGGCGGCCTTGAGCTGGTCCGGGGTGAGCGTTGCGCTCATCGCTTGCTCCCGGCGAACAGGTTGCGGAGCACGGCCCCTGCGGCGAGGCTGGCGGCGCGTATCTTCGAATGGTGGACCTGTTCGCTCAGCGGATCGCGTGTGAGCAGCAAGCGCGTCAGATCCTCGGCCAGTTTCTGGATCACGGCGACTTCGGCTGACAGGCGCCGGTCCCTGATATGGGCGGCGAAGGGAGCGCTGCGTTCGAGCAATAGAGACGTCTGTCCGGCGACACCGGAAATGACCTTGCGCAATGCGGGCGATGCGCGGGTTTCGGACAAGGCTTCGACGCTGACCCCAGCGGCCTCAAGGTTGCCGGTAGGCACATAGACCCGGTCAATCGCCCGGTAATCCTTGCCGCAGTCCTGCAAGTGATTGACGATCTGCAGCGCGGCACAAAGCGCGTCGGACAGCGGCCACAGCGCCCGGTCCTCGCCATGAACATCGAGCACGAAGCGACCGACCGGCATTGCCGAGAAGCGGCAATAGCCGATCAGCGCCTCCCAATCGGCATAGCGGCGCACCGTCACATCCTGGACGAAGGCGTCGAGAAGATCGTTGGCGTGGACAAGATCGAGGCCCCGCGCCTTTGCTGCGGCGGCCAGCGCCATGGCTTCGGGAGCGCCCTTCCCTGCCAGCCCGGCGCGCATATCGGCCAGCCGGGTCAGCTTGTCGGCTTCCGGGGCGGCAGGATGATCGGCGATATCGTCCGCCGCACGGGCAAAGCGGTAGAATGCCATGATCGGCGCGCGGTGTTCGCGCTTGAGCAGCCACGATGCCACCGGGAAATTTTCGTCGCGATGGCCTTTTCCGGAATTGAGTTTGCTCATTCCGTCGTCACCGCTTGACCCCGGGCCTGCGTCCGGCCCTTCCACATGCCACCGCGTCCGCGCCAGTGCAGCCAGCCGGACCACACCACGCAACCGGTATAATAGGCGCCGATCAGCGGCTGCGCGAGGCCCAACAGCGGTGAGAGTCGATAGTAGCGCAGGATAGGCTGATACATCAGCGCCATGAGCAAAAACGCGACGGCTCCCAGAATAGCTGCGTTGCCTTCGCCAAACAGCATCAGCCACACCGGCACCCCGAACATCAGCACAAGGCCGATCACAGTCGCGACAAAGATCAGCGGCGAATAGCGCAGCTGGGCATAGGCCGAACGCGCGATCATCGCACCGATCTCGCCGGAACTTGCATAGGGCCGGATGCTCCGCGAACGGTGCGTCAGGCCGAGCCAGACCCGCCCCTGCCGCTTGATCAAGGCCCCCAGCGCGCAATCGTCGATCAGCGAAGCGCGGATCGCGGCGATACCGCCGGCTGCCTCCAGCGCCTCGCGCTCGACCAGGACGCAGCCACCCGCCGCCGCAGCGAACGGTCCGCGCCGGTTCACCTGATTGAACGGGTAGAGCATCATGAAATAATAGACGAAAGCCGGGACCAGCGCCCGTTCGGGCAAGGTATCGGCAATGCAGGTGCGCCATGAAGGAAACCAGCTTGCGCCGCTTGCCCTCGGCGATGGCTACCAGGCGGCGCAGAATATCCGGATCGTGCTCGATATCGGCATCGGTCAGCCACAGATAGCGCGGGGTACCGGCCTCGGCGATACCCTGCGACACGGCCCACAGCTTTCCCGTCCAGCCCGGTGCAAGAGGCATGCCCCGGCATATCCTGACCCTGATAGAGGTCGATTGAGCTGCCAGGTCTCCGGTGCCATCCTCGCTGTTGTCATCGACCAGTATCACCCTGAAATTGCCGGGATAGTCCTGCCGATCGAGACTTCCCAGGGAGCGGGCGATGACATCGGCTTCGTTGCGTGCGGGGACGACGGCGACGACATCGGGCCATTGCGCCGGTTCGGGCACCTGCACCCGGTCTTCACGTTCGCGGCACAGCCAGAAGCCGGTGGCGCACAGGCCCAGCCAGATCATCAAAGACAGGACGGCCGGCACGATCACCGGATCATGCCCTGCCCACGCGACCAGTCGAGCGCATCCTTGAGCGCGTCCGCATAGGGCCGCGCCGTATAGCCTAGTTCGCGCTCTGCCTTGGCCGATGAGTAATACATCTTGTGCCGGGCCATCCGCAGCGAATCGAGCGTCAGGAACGGCTCCTTGCCCGACAGACGCGCCCATTGCTCGGCCGCCCAGGCCAGCGGGAACAGCGGCGCGACCGGAAGTTCAACCTTGGGCGGCTTGCGGCCCAATTGCCGTGCGATCTCCGCCAGCATGTCCGACAGCGCGACATCCTGCCCGCCGAGTACATAGCGCTCGCCAATCCGGCCCTTCTCTGCCGCAAGCAGATGCCCCCGCGCGACATCGTCGACGTGGACCAGGTTCAGCCCGCTGTCGACATAGGCCGGCATGCCGCCATTCGCCGCCTCGACGATGATGCGGCCAGTAGGCGTGGGCTTGACGTCGCGAGGGCCGATCGGGGTCGACGGGTTGACTATGACGGCGGGAAGACCCTGTTCGGCGACCATTCGCTCGACCAGCCGCTCTGCCACTACTTTGCTGCGCTTGTAGGCTCCGGTCGCCTGCTCGGGCCGAGCGGGCCGGGCTTCGTCGGAGGGTCCGGCAGGGTCGGGCAGGAGCGTCGCGACACTGCTGGTGTAGACAATCCGCTTCACGCCGGCGCCCAGAGCGGCATCCATCACCGCCTGCGTCATGCCAAGGTTGTTGCGGACGATCTCCTCGGGGTCGGGCGCCCAGACCCGGTAGTCGGCAGCGACGTGGAACAGCTCGCTGGCCCCCGCCACGGCCCGCTGCACGGCGACGGCGTCGCGCAGGTCCGCTTCGACGATCTCGCCCGGGAATTCCGTGAGGTTGGTCTTGTCGCTGGAGGCGCGCACCAGGCCGCGTATGCGCCGCCCGCTCGCCGACAGCGCGTGCGCCACCGCCGAGCCGACAAAACCCGCGACACCGGTCACTACAGTGAAGTCTCCGTCCACGCGGGGCTCCCTAGTAGGTTTTGCAACCATGCGAAAGCGGTGTAGGGGCCCGGCGATGACGCTGGCTGGCTGGATCGGAGTTGTGTTCGCGGCGCTGGCGATTGCCGGGATCGCCTACCAGCTGATTGCATTGATGGCAGTAAGGCGGTTTTTCGCCCTCCCCGCGCTGCGCGGGAGCTGCAGTGAGGCTGTGACGATCCTCAAGCCGCTGCATGGAGCCGAACCCTGCCTGGCGGACAATCTCGCGAGCTTCCTCGATCAGGACTACGCCGGACCTGTACAGATGGTTTGCGGCATCGGCGAACCCGGCGATGGTGCAGCGGATGCGGTCGCCGCACTGAAGCGGAGCCATCCCGGTGCGGACATTGCCCTCACCACGGGACCGCGTGCGCCGGGCGCCAATGCCAAGATTGGCAATATCGCCGCGATGATGCCCGTCGCCCGGCATGACATTCTGGTCCTGTCCGACAGCGACATGGCTGTGGATGCCGGTTACCTCGCGCGGCTGACCGCTGCTCTGGAACAACCGGGAACCGGCGCGGTGACGTGCCTCTATGCCGGGCGCGGCGATGCCGGTCTCTGGTCGCAGGTCAGCGCGGCGGCGATGAGTTACACCGGGCTGCCCAACATGGTGATGGCGCTGGCCACCAGTATCGCCCAACCCTGCCTGGGTTCCACCATCGCGATCCGGCGCGAGACGCTGGAAGCAATCGGCGGCTTTGAGCGCTTCGCCGATGTGCTGGCAGACGATTATGCCCTTGGCGAAGCGGTGGCGGCGCTGGGGCTGAAAGTGGCGGTGCCGCCGATGCTGCTCACCCATGCCTGCGCCCATCTCAGCCTTGCGGAAGTATGGCGTCAGCACTTGCGCTGGTCGGTAACGATCCGCGGGGTCGCGCCGCTGCGGCACGCCGGGTCCGGTGTAACTCATGCGCTGGCATTTGCCCTGATCGCCGTGCCATTCCTGCCCTTGGCTGGAGCCGTGCTGGTTGCCGGTGCGCTGGCGGTCCGCCTGCTGCTCGCCATGACTATCGACCGTATCGCGGGTGTTCGGAATCGGTTCATCTGGCTGGTGCCAGTCGCCGACCTGATCGAATTCACCGCATTTGCTGCCAGCTTCGCGGCAAGGGCGATTGATTGGCGCGGCAGCCAGCTTACAATTTCGGAAAAAGGCCGTATTGCGGCCCGCACTGCATCGGCATCGGATATCCCATGAAACGCACGCTGTTCCTTCAGGCTCCTTCCTTCGACGGCTACGACGGCGGCGCGGGCGCGCGTTACCAGATGAAGCGCGAGGTCAAGAGCTTCTGGTATCCCACCTGGCTGGCCCAGCCCGCCGCGATGGTCGAAGGTTCGAAGCTGATCGACGCGCCTGCGCACGATCAGAGCTGGGAGGACATCGCGCACGAGTTCGACACCCGCGATCTGGTCATCCTCCACACCTCGACACCCTCGTTCAATCAGGACATCCGCACTGCCGAGCTGATCAAGGCCCGCAAGCCGGAAATCCAGATCGGCTTCGTCGGCGCAAAGGTCGCGGTCGAGCCGGAGGAGAGCCTGGCGGCGTGCAAGGCAATCGATTTCGTCGCGCGCGAAGAATACGACTTCACCATCGTCGAGATCGCGGAAGGCAAGCCGCTGGCCGAGGTGGACGGTATCACCTGGCGCGGGCCCGATGGCCGCTTCATCCGCAACCCGGACCGTGCGATTATCGAGGATATGGACGTGCTGCCCATGGTCTCGCCGATCTACAAGCGCGACCTCGACACCTCGAAATATTTCGGCGGCTACCAGCGCCACCCCTACATTTCGTTCTACACCGGGCGCGGCTGCAAGAGCCGCTGCACCTTCTGCCTGTGGCCGCAGACCATCAGCGGCCACCGCTACCGCCATCGTACGGTCCCCAAGGTCATCGAGGAAGTCGCCTATATCCTGCGCGAGATGCCCGAGGTGAAGGAGATATTTTTCGACGACGACACGCTGGCCGACGCGCACGATTTCGTCGTCGAGCTATCGGGTGAACTGGCCAGGCTTGGCTTCGGCAAGCCCGGTTTCCCGGTCACCTGGGGATGCAACGCCAAGGCCAACGTGCCGCGCCGCGTGCTGGAGGCCATGAAGGCGGGCGGCTGCCGGGTGCTGCTGGTCGGCTATGAGAGCGGCAACCAGCAAGTCCTTCACAACATCAAGAAGGGCATCCTGGTTAAGGGCGCCCGGCAGTTCACCAGGGACGCGCACGAGCTGGGCCTGACGATCCACGGCACCTTCATCCTCGGCTTGCCGGGCGAAACGCTGGAGACCATCGAGGAGACGATCCGTTATGCGATCGAGCTGAACCCGCACACCATCCAGGTCAGCCTGGCCGCGCCTTATCCGGGCACGTTCCTCTACAAGCAGGCGGTGGAGAACGGGTGGTTCGATGGCAGCGATCACCTGTTGACCGACGGTGGGACGCAGATCGCCCAGCTGTCCTACCCGCACCTTTCCTCCGAGGTGATATTCGACAAGGTCGAGGAGATGTACAAACGGTTCTACTTCCGCCCGCGCAAGATCGGCTCGATCGTGGGCGAAATGGTGCGCGACTGGGACATGATGAAGCGGCGGCTGCGCGAGGGTGTGGAATTCTTCGACTTCCTGCGCCGCCGCAAGGAAGCCGCCTGAGCCTCCGGTAGAGCAAGCAGCCGCTCCTTCGTGGCCACCGCCTACGCCATCGCCGCCGCGCTTGCCGCCACGCAACCCGCTCCCGGGCCTCCGGTCGATCCGGTTCCCGCACTGGACGAAAACGTTGCAGCGCCGGTTCTGGAGGATGTAGCGCCGCAGTTCGGCGCTCCTGCCGATACGGTTGCGGCACGTGCCGAGCCCGAAATCGCGCCACCACCTGCGCCGTCCGATCCAGCGGCGACCGGCACTGCTGCCTCCGCAGACATCGAGCTCGACCTCGACGAGATCAAGCTCCCCAGCGATCCGCTCGAATTCTTCAACCGGCCCAGTTTCGCAGTGTCGATGGCGGTCGACAAGGTAGTCATCCGGCCCGCCGCCATGGCCTATCGTGCGGTAGTGCCGAGGCCCGCGCGGGACGGTGCGCGCAATGTCCTGAACAACCTGCGCGAACCTTTGGTGTTCGCCAACGACCTGTTGCAGCTGCGCCCCAAACGGATGGTGCGCACGCTGGGCCGGTTCCTGATCAACACGCTGATCGGCGTCGGCGGGCTGTTCGATCTGGCGAAGCGCAAGCCCTTCAATCTGCCGCACCGCGACAACAGTTTCGGCGATACGCTGGGCTATTACGGGATCGGACCCGGGCCCTACCTGTATATCCCGATCCTGGGTCCGACGACCTTCCGCGACATGGCCGGACAGGCCGCCGACGGTTACAGCCACCCGCGCTTCCTGGGCAATATCGTGCATCCCAACCGGCGCTTGTCGGTGCTCGACAACACGCTCGACTACGGAGACTTCGGCACGCCGATCACGATAGTTTCCGGCCTTGACCAGCGCGAGCGCAACGACGACGAGCTCAAGGCGCTGCTCGACGATTCGATCGACAAATACGCGACCTTCCGCTCCAGCTTCCTGCAGGACAGGCAGGGCGAAATCGAGGCGCTGAAGGCCAGGGACGGCGAGGTGCCTGCGGCAGCCGGTATGGAAGATCCGCTGATCGATCCGGCTGCCCCCACGCCTGAGCCAGTCCCCGCACCGGTTCCGGAGGCCGACACCTCCCCCGCTCAGTGAAGGGCGGCAGCGCCCTTCCGGCGTGCGTGGCGGTATTCGTAGAGCGGCCAGGCCAGCAAGGGCAGGCCGAACACCACGTCCCGCAATCGCAGCACCAGCGCTAGCGCCAGCGACTGCGCCGGAGTGAGGCCGAACACCAGTCCAGCGGCGACCAGCCCGGCTTCCTGGGTCACCAGCCCTGCCGGCACGAAGAACAGGATCGCCCGCCCGGCATAGGCGGCGCTTTCGATGGCGATCGACTCATAGGGGCCGATATCGTAGCCCAGCGCCCGCGCGGCCATCCAGATCTGCAAGCCGCCCATCACCCAAGCGAGGAAGTGGAGGCCCGTCGATAACGGCAGCCCAGCCTTTTGCAGGCGCATCTCGCCGGCGAGCAAGGCGAATTCCGCGCGGACCCTGGCGGCGAGTTTGCCAGCCAGCCCCTGGCGCGATCTGGCAAAGCGCCATACCAGGGCAAGTCCAACCACGCTGGCAGCCATGGCCAATGCGATGCTGGCGGGTGCGGGCAAGTCCGGCAGCGCGCCATTCCAACCTTGCAACAGGACCACCGCCGCCAGCGCGATGTAGGGCACCTGCGCCAAGGTTTCGGCGAATTTGTCGAGCGCGCTGGCGGTCACCGCCGCGCGGGTGCGCCCGCCTGCCAGCACCAGCGCCCGCGCGCCGATTACTTCGCCCAGCCCCGGCATGAACACCAGCAGATTGTCTCCTGCATCGCGCAGCAACCGGGAGTTGAGACTACCGATGAAGCCGACCCCCGGGCGCAATGTGAGCAGCGCGGCGGCGCAGAGCAGCGAGGCGGCGACCTGCCCCGGCAAGGTCGCCAGCACCGACAGCGGCGTCACTTGCTTCAGTGCGTCTGCAAACAGCGAGCGAAAATCGCCGGAAGTCAGCCCCAGAGCCAGCAGGGCGGCGATTCCAATAAGCCAGAGCAGCGCTAGATTTCTGCGGCGCGGAACAGCTTGGCTCGCACTCATGCCTTAGTCCCGATCACGAAATATCGGCCCACCGGCACAGATCGATGCCGGCGCGGTTGATCGCTGCGTGCAAGACAGGGCTGGTCAGCGCTTCCAGCTCATCCGCCACCCGCCAGTGGTTCGGCGGCGCATGCGGCCCGTGCCAATTGCCCGTCGAGGGATGCAGACCGAGTTCGGTGACGCCGGCGGGCATGGCCGCGACCACGCTGAGCAACAACAATTCGTCCACTGCGCCATTGTCAGTCTTGCCGAAGAATTGGTCGTTTGTGGCGACACCTGCCCGCCGCGCCTGCCAGCGCATCGCCCGGGCCAGCGGCCAGTGGCTGACCGCGTGAAACAGCCGGGCGGCATTGTTGCTACGCCTGCCCGCGCGGCGCGAAAAGCCGAAGGGCTCGTAAGGAATGCGCACGGCCTTGAGCCCCATCGGTTTGCCCAGCTCCAGTGCCATGGCCAGCACCGCCGGATGCTGATGGCAATGCCAGTGCCCGTCGAGATGGCCGAGCGGCAGGCCGGTACGGCGGAAAGCATCGAACTGCGCCGAAAATTCGCGACGGGCTGCCTGTCGAGTTCCGGGAGCAAACATTGCAGCGATGCCGGTCGAAACCGGGCTTTGGCCGAGGTTCGCGCCGTCGGGTGCAATCCTCGACGCGACTTTCGCGGCAGCAGGAGCGCCGAACATGGCGAGGTGGAGCCCTACCCCCAGATTTGGCAGCCGCTTCGCCCGGCGCACCGCATCCTCTGCGGCATCGCCGGCAACCACCAGACTGGCGCAAGTGAGCACGCCATTTCGGTGCGCTTCCTCGACGGCCTCGTTGACCTCGAGCGACATGCCGAAGTCGTCGGCGGTGATGATCAGGCGGCGCTTCATCGCTGGCCTTCTATCGGCTTGAGAATATCCCCGCCATGCACAGCGAGCCTTTGTCCCCGCCAGCCAACCCGGGCGACCGTGAAGGCGGCGGCCCAGACCGCGAAGCAATAGCAATCGCGCAGCCAGATGCCGATGGGGCCGGGTTTTGGCATGCCACCGGCACGGCCGAAGCGCCGTTCGACAAGATGCACCAGCGACCAGCGCAGCAGTAGCGGGAGGAAGATGCTCAGCACCGCGAGTGGCCCGGGATAGAGCAGGAGCAACAGCGGCAAAGGCCCGGGATGGCTCACCACCGAGGCGGCGAAGCCCAGCGGATCGAGCCCGCGCACGGTGCGCGCCCAGCGCAATTCGTGGTCGAACAGTTCGCCATGGCTGGCATCATTCACCAGCGTTTCGGCGGGATCGGGGGTGAACGCGATATCGTAGCCCGCCGCGCGCACCCGCCGGCCGAGTTCGGCATCGTCTGACAGGTGATCGGCCAGCGCAGCCAGCCCTCCTGCTGCTTCCAGCACCTCGCTTCGGATCAGGGTCAGCGGGCCATAGGTCACCGAAAGCGGCGCGAGGCGGGCATGCAGCACCGCCATTGGCAGGAACCAGTAATCGAGGAACCAGCCGCCGAAAGTCCGCAGGCGGTGGCCTGCGATGCCCGGCCGGGAACGGTAGAGCGCGGTTACGGCACCTATACCGGGGGCAGCCAAGGCATCGATAGCCCGTTGCAGCACGCCAGGGCCGATGACCACATCGCTGTCCGAGATCGCCACTACCCCGGCGAGGCCCTCACCTGCCATGTTGACGAGATTGCTGACCTTGGGATTGGGCCCATGCACCGCCGGATCGATCACGAAGACGACGTCGCGCTGCGGAAACCGTGAGGCGACTTCGTGCGCTAGCGCCAGCGCCGGATCGGACTTGTCTGCCACACCGAAAACGAAACGCACCGGCGAGCTTGTCTCTTGGGACAGGAAGCTGGCCAGCGCCTCGTCAAGCCCCTCCTCCAGCCCGCACAACGGCTTGAGCAGGGTAACGGCGGGCGGCTGCGCCCAGCCCGGTCCGCTGCGAGGCCGCCAGGCGGCGACACTCGCCAGCACCAGCAGCAGATAGGCGATGCCCGCGAGGGTCAGCACCAGTGCGAACCACCACAATATGCCTGCTATCGCCGCCGCCAGTGCCATGATCTGGTTCCCTACAGCGAGAGGTGACCAATTCCTACTGGCGGAATGGGAAAACCCCGGGCGCGGCGCTTTCCCTTTGTGACAAGCCCGATTATGCGTCGCGCCAATGCTGACTCAGGCCCTTATTCGCGCGGTTTCCGTCTCGGCGCGCAAACCGCTGGCGATCGTGCTGGGCGCATTGCTGCTGACCGTGGCCGCGATCGCCTGGGCGGCCAGCCACTTCGACATGACCACCGATACCGGCGAACTGATTTCGGCGGAGACCGATTGGCGCAAGGACGATGCCGCTGTCGGCAAGGCCTTCCCGCAGACCGCCGAGGCGATTGTCGTGGTTATCGACGGCAAGACGCCCGAACTGGCCGAGGATGCCGCGACACGCCTCGCCGGGGTGCTGGCAGCAGATACCAAACACTTTGTGCGCATCCGGCGACCCGATGGCGGCGAGTACTTCGACAGATCGGGTCTGCTGTTCGGCTCGGTCGACGATGTGCGCGAGGCGACCAGGAAGCTGATCGACGCGCAGCCGCTTCTGGGCGGCCTTGCCTCCGATCCTTCCTTGCGCGGTGTGGCAAAATCGCTGGCGACAGCGGCATCGGGCGCGGCGGACGATCCGGCGGACCCGGCGATTGCCGACCTGGTGGAGCCGCTGGTGAAGCTCGATACAGCGATAGCCGCCAAATTGGCGGGGAAACCTGCATACTTTTCCTGGCAGCAATTGTTCTCGACTGCCAAGGGCGACCTGGCCCCGCCATTGCGGCGAGTTCTCCTCGCCCAGCCAGTTCTGGCATTTGAGGACCTCAAGCCCGGGGAAATGGCGGGCGATGCGCTGCGCGCTCACGCCGCCGCGCTCGGCCTCGACGCGGCAAACGGCGTAACTGTTGGCATGACCGGCGAAGTGCCGCTGGCCGACGAGGAATTCGGCTCCATCGAGGAGAGCATGGGTCTGGTCGGGCTGCTGATGGCTGCTGCGATGCTCCTGACCCTGTGGTTCGCCACCAAGTCGGCCAAAACCGTGCTCGCGATCTCCCTGACGATCCTTGCCGGGCTGGCGATCACTCTGGCCGGCGGACTGCTTGCAGCGGGCAAGCTGACGCTGATCTCGGTCGCTTTCATTCCGCTGTTCGTCGGGCTCGGCGTCGATTTCGGCATCCAGGTCAGCGTGCGGTTCAACGAGGAGCGCTGGCAGGGCGCAGGGTTGATCGAGGCGCTCGAACGCGCAGCCGCCGCGATTGGCGCGCCGATCCTGCTGGCGGCGGGCGCGATCGTGCTGGCGCTGGGAGCGTTCCTGCCGACCGACTATATAGGGATTGCCGAACTCGGCATCATTTCCGGCTTCGGCATGATCGTTGCGCTGATTCTCAACGTCACGCTGCTGCCGGCACTGCTGGCGCTGCTGAAGCCCCCTGCCCCGGCAGCCCGGCCCGGCTTCGACGCGGCAGCCCCGATCGACCGCTGGTTGGAGCGCAATCGCAAGAGGGTGCTGTGGACCTTCGTGATCGCCATGCTGGTCAGCATTGCCGCGCTGCCGCTGGTGCGATTCGACTTCAATCCGCTTCATTTGCGCGATCCACAAGCTCCGGCGATGAAGCTGCTCAACGACCTGATTCGCGATCCCGCGCGCACGCCCAATACGCTGGCGGTGCTCGCCCCCGATCTCGAGACCGCGAACCGGCTCGCCGCGAAGCTTGGGAAGCTCCCCGAAGTGCGGGATGCCATCACTATCGACAGCCTGATTCCGGCCGATCAGGACACAAAGCTGCCGCTGATCGAGGATGCCGCATTGCTGCTCGATGCGGCGATCAACCCCTTCGACCTTGCCCCGCCCACGGACGATGCATCGACCCTAGCGGAGTTGTGGAACGCGGCCACGGAGCTGAACCGGCTCAAGGCCGCGAATTCGGGTCCCGTGGGAGCGGCCGCCGGGCGTCTCGCGGCGGATTTCGGCCTGCTGGCAGAGGCCTCGCCCGAAATGCGGCAACAGGTCGAGACCATGCTGATCCAGCCCTTGACCGTCACGCTCGACAAGATTCGCTTTTCGCTTCAGGCCAGCGCGATAAGCCGCGAAAATTTCCCTGCGGAAATGGCCGCCGAATGGATTGCCGCAGACGGCAAAGCGATGATCCAGCTGGTGCCCCGGGGCAACAGCGCGGACAATGCAGTGCTCGAACGCTTCGTGGCGGCGGTGCGAACGGTCGCGCCCAACGCCACCGGCATGCCGGTGGCAACGCAGGAAGCGGCGCTGACGGTGGCGGGGGCCTTTGTCGTCGCCGGGGTGCTGGCGCTGGTCTTCGTCAGCTTGCTGCTGTTCGCGGTGCTGCGATCTGTCCGCGAGGTGGCATTCACTCTCGCCCCGGTGGTGTTGTCGGGGTTCCTGACGCTGGGCAGCTGCGTCCTGATCGATCAGCCGCTCAATTTTGCCAATATCATCGCCTTCCCGCTGCTTTTTGGAGTGGGCGTGGCATTCCACATCTATTTCGTCATGGCATGGCGGCGCGGGGCGACCGATCTGCTCCAGACCAGCCTCGCGCGCGCAGTGCTGTTCAGCGCGCTGGCAACCGGCAGCGCCTTCGGCGCGCTGTGGTTCTCCAGCCATCCCGGGACCGCCAGTATGGGGCTGATCCTGATGATCTCGCTGGTCTGGACGCTGGTCTGCGCGCTGATCTTCGAGCCCGCGCTGCTGGGTCCGCAGCGCATGGGCAGAAGCAACGACAGTGCAAAGTCGTAATCCCCATTTGCCGGCAATAGCCCTGTTTCCCCGATGGTCGCTAACCGATTGGAAACCTGCACAGGTCTATTGAAGACCCAGCAGGAGGCCACATTGAATTACCAGACGACGCCCAATCCCGGCGATTGCAGCCGCGAATTCTCTACCCGCGCGGAAGTGACGCTGCTGTGCGAAGTGCGGCAAGGAACCCGCCCGTGGAAAGTAGCCCGCCTCGACGACATATCGCAGGCCGGATTTCGCATCGCCTGGCTGCCCGGCGTATCGGAAGACAAGCCGCTGCGCATCCGCATACCCGGCCTTCAGGTGCTTTCCGCGGATATCCGCTGGAGGCGCGACTATGCCCTTGGCTGCTCCTTCAGCGAGCCGCTTCACATTGCGGTGTTCGAACACATTGTTCGCCAGTCGGTCATAAACGGCCCGCTGACTTCCTGAACTCTCGCTCAGTCGAAGCTGAGGAAATCAGATGTGCACCGCCCGGCCATAGGCCGCGAGCACCGATTCGTGCATTGCCTCACTGATCGTCGGGTGCGGGAAGATCGAGTGAATCAGCTCTGCTTCGGTGGTTTCCAGCGTCTTGCCGATGACATAGCCCTGAATCATCTCGGTAACTTCCGCGCCAATCATGTGCGCACCCAGTAGCTCACCCGTCTTGGCGTCGAACACCGTTTTGACGAAGCCCTCCGCCTCGCCCAAGGCAATCGCCTTGCCATTGCCGATGAACGGGAAGGTGCCGGCCTTGATCTCGTAACCGGCTTCCTTGGCTTTCGCCTCGGTCATCCCGACCGAAGCGATCTGCGGGTGGCAATAGGTGCAACCGGGGATATTGCGGCGGTCGAGGGCATGCGGGTGAACCTCCTTGTTGCCCAACTCCTGAGCAATGGCCTCGGCGGCGGTGACGCCCTCATGGCTCGCCTTGTGCGCCAGCCAGGGGCCATCGGTGCAATCGCCGATAGCCCAGACGCCGGGGACATTGGTGCGGCCAAAGGGATCGGTCTTGATGTGTGACCGCTGGTCAGGTTCGATCTTCAGTTCCTCCAGCCCGATATTTTCAAGATTTGGCACGATGCCGACCGCGACGATGACATGGCTGAACTCGTGCGTCGTCTCCACGCCATCCTTGGTCTTGATCGCCGCCTTGACGCCGCTGTCCGACACTTCCAGCGCGCCGACACTGGCCGAGGTCAGGATCGTCATGCCCTGCTTCTTCAGTGCCTTTTCAAGAAAGGAGGAGACATCGGCGTCCTCCACCGGCACCACACGGTCCATCATTTCCACGACGGTAACTTCCGCGCCCATATCGTTATAGAAGCTGGCAAATTCGATGCCGATAGCGCCCGAGCCGATCACCAGCAGCTTGCTGGGCATTTCCGGCGGAACCATGGCGTGGCGATAGGTCCACATGCGCTTGCCGTCGGCCTTGGCCATGGGCAGTTCGCGGGCGCGCGCGCCAGTGGCGATGATGATGTGCCTGGCGCTCAGCTCAGTCGTCTTGCCATCCGCTTCGACTGACAGCTTGCCCGGCGCAGTCAGCTTGCCCTGTCCCATGTGGACGTCGATTTTGTTCTTCTTCATCAGATGCCCGATGCCCTGATTGAGCTGCTTGGCCACGCCGCGCGAGCGCTTGACCACGGCATCGAGGTCGGCGGTGACATTATCGGCCGACAGTCCGTAATCCTTGGCATGCTTCATCTGGTGAAACACCTCTGCCGAACGCAGCAGCGCCTTGGTCGGGATGCAGCCCCAATTGAGACAAATCCCGCCCAGATTCTCGCGCTCGACGATAGCAGTCTTGAGCCCCAGCTGCGCCGCGCGGATAGCCGCGACATAGCCGCCGGGGCCGGAACCGAGGACGATGAGATCGTAGGGGTCGGACACGTCAGAAACTCCTCAGGGATTGATCGGGCCATTATCGATAGGTCTGGGCCGCCCGGCATCGTCGATGGCGACGAATGTGAATTTGGCCTCGGTCACTTTCATCGAGACATCCTCATCGCGCAGCCGCCGCCAGGCCTCCACCGCGACCGATATCGAGGTGCGGCCGGTGCCCAGCAGTTCGCCATAGACCGAGAGTTCGTCCCCCACCGCGACCGGTGCGAGAAACTGCATCCCGTCCATCGCGACAGTGACCGCCCGGCCCTTGGCGACGCGCATGGCGACAGTCCCCGCGCCAATATCCATCAGGCTCATAAGCCAGCCGCCGAAAACATCGCCGTGCGGATTGGTGTCCGCCGGCATGGCGACAACGCGGATGACGGGTTCAGTGGTGGGGGGGGATAGTGTCATTGATTTATATTACCTGCTAGAGGTTCGTCACAAAGTGAAATAAATAACAATATCTAAATCCCCAAAAATAAAATACGCGTTAGACTTATCAATGCATAAATTGTGAACAACACAAAAATCCAAAGCACTCTCCATTTTGCTGTGGTGAGAAGTTGTATTTTTGCGTTATATTCTACGGAATCTCCGGGTTTATGCCTACCCGCGTAATTAAATCTCATTTTTCTTGTCTTATTGTCATAGAACGATATGGAGTCAGAATAGAACAATTCAACAATAAATCTCACCACTTTTCCGGGCGGAGCATGGCTGCAATCTATTTCAACATGCCCCATCTCACGTAAGAAAACTCTTGATTCCGAGCGAATAGAACGCAGCTCTCGTAATTTCTCAAAATTATTCCTACTTGTTTCTGGCGTGCAGGTTATTTTTCCATTTTCGCCAATATATTGATTTATTTTTATAATAACTATCCACTCTCTTGATTTTGATACATGATTTTCTTGAAATGATAAGCTCCTACATTCGATTTGTATGCGC
Organism: uncultured Alphaproteobacteria bacterium; assembly: GCA_963775115.1. GTDB lineage: Bacteria > Pseudomonadota > Alphaproteobacteria > Sphingomonadales > Sphingomonadaceae > Novosphingobium. The sequence goes on along the minus strand of CAVZHP010000013.1, from coordinate 53,737 downwards.
TTTGGTTTGTCAAAAATCCATTTTGCTATTATTGGTGTCAAAAAAACACTAAGTAAGGCAGTCACAATTTGGGCAAGACCAACGGTTATTTCGGGACTCAAGCTACCAGCCCCAGCGGCTTCTCCACCAGTTCGCGGAACGCCGCCATCAACCGCGCGCCGTCCGCGCCGTCTACCGCGCGGTGGTCGAAGCTGCCGGTGGCGCTCATTATGTGGCCACGCCCAGAGTCCCATCCGGCATCACCCAGGGCCGCTTCTCGCCCGCGCCGATGGCGAGGATGGTCGATTGCGGCGGGTTGATCACGGCGGTAAACTGCTTGATCCCCAGCATGCCCATGTTGGAAATGCTGGCAGTGCCGCCCTGGTATTCGTCGGACTTGAGCTTGCCTTCCTTGGCGCGGGTGGCGAGGTCGTTCATTGCCAGGGCAATCGAGGACAGGCTGCGGGTATCGGCTTCCGAAACGATCGGCGTGATCAGCCCGCCCGGAATGCTCACCGCCACCGAAATATCGGCGCGGGCATAGCGGATCAGCTCATTCCCGGCGAAAGCGACATTGCAGGCAGGCACTTCGATCAGAGCCTTGCCCAGCGCCTTGATCAGCAGATCGTTGACCGACAGCTTGACGCCCTGCTTTTCCAGCACTTCGTTTAGCTCGGCGCGCAGGGCTCAGCAACTTGTCGAGCCTGATATCGACGGTCAGGTAGATATGCGGCGCGGTCTGCATCGACTGGGCGAGGCGGCGGGCGATGGTCTTGCGCATGCCCGACAGCTTCTCGACCGCATGCGGCACGCGCGGATCGAGGAGCGCGCGGGTTTCTTCCGCCATTTCCGCCGCTGGAGCGGCCTCGGCGGCAGCACTTTCGGCAGGCGCCGCTGTTGCGCCACTCGCAGCCGCAGCCTCAATGTCGGCCTTGACGATACGACCATTGGGACCGCTGCCCTTGACCACTGCAAGATTGACACCCAGTTCGGCGGCGAGGCGCTTGGCCATCGGAGAAATCAGCTCGCCCGCTGGAGCCGGTACTGTGATGCCCGCAGGCTGCGCCGCGCCCCCGCCCGGCTTGGCGGCCTCGACATCGGCCCTGATAATCCGGCCATTGGGGCCACTGCCCTTCAGTCCGGCAAGATCGACGCCCATTTCGGCAGCGAGGCGCTTGGCCAGCGGGGAAGCAATCACACGGTCACCTTTGGTCATGGGAGGAGCAGGGGCGGCTTTCGCCACTGCGGGAGTTGAAACGGGCGGAGGAGCAGGCGGCGGTGCGGCATTGGCCTCGGGTGCAGGCGGCAATGATGCAGGCGGCAATGATGCAGGCGGCAAGGGCACCGCTTCTTCGTCCTCGCCCGAAAGCGTGGCGATCACCGTACCGACTTTCACATTCTCCGCCCCTTCGGGCACCGCGATCGACAGGATGGTGCCCTCGTCGACCGCCTCGAATTCCATTGTCGCCTTGTCCGTCTCGATCTCGGCCATGATATCGCCCGAGGCGACCGTATCGCCTTCCTTTACCAGCCATCTGGCCAGCTTGCCGTGTTCCATCGTCGGCGAAAGCGCGGGCATCTTGATCTCGACAGGCATGTGCTCGCTCTTGGCCAAAATGCGCTTCCGGGGCAAGCATCTTGCGCGTGATGGCGATCTGGCGGATATCTCCCGCACCATGGCGCTCAGGGGGGTGCTGTGGGGGGCGCTATGGGGGTCGCACAATGCGCGTCTATCTGGTGATCATGGACGATACCGAAGAGGCGCTGGTGGCGCTGCGTTTCGCTGCGCGGCGCGCGGTGAAGACGGGCGGCTCGATTCATATCATCGCCCTGATCGAGCCGCAGCCCTTTGTCGCCTTCGCCGGGGTGCAGGCGACCATCGAGGAAGAGGCGCGCGAGCGGGCGCAGGCTACCGCGGCGACTGCGGCGGGCAGTGTCCTGTCCGACGGCGGGGCCATGCCGGTTATCTCGGTCCAGCAAGGCGAAGGGGTGAAAGTGGTGCGCGATTACCTCACCCAGCATCCCGAGATTGCGGCTCTGGTGCTGGGCGCGGCCAGGGAGGGCGGCCCGGGACCGCTGGTATCCCACTTTGCAGGAACCCATGCCGCGCAGCTCCCCTGCCCGGTTTTTGTCGTGCCCGGATCGCTGAGCGAGGCGGATATCGACCGGTTGAGCTGAAACCATTCCATCGCCGCGCAGTTGCGTCTATCGGGACCCGATGTCCGACAAGCTTACCGAGATTTGCGACACCAAACGCGAGGAAGTCGCCGGTCGAAAACGCATGGCCAGCCTTGCCGACCTCGACGCCCGCGCCGCCGCTCAGACACCGCCGCGCGGGTTTCGCGCCGCGCTTGAGGCCCGGGCTGCGTCTGGCTTCGCTTTGATCGCCGAAATCAAGAAGGCCTCGCCCTCCAAGGGCTTGATCCGCGCTGACTTCCGTCCCGCCAGCCACGCGAAAAACTACGAGGCAGGCGGAGCGGCCTGTCTGTCGGTGCTGACCGATGCGCCGTACTTTCAGGGCCACGAGGACTTTCTGGTCGAGGCCCGCACCGCTTGCGCGCTGCCGGTGCTGCGCAAGGACTTCATGGTCGATCCCTGGCAGGTTGCCGAGGCCCGCGCCATCGGCGCCGATGCGATCCTGATCATCGTTGCCGCGCTGGACGATGGCGTCATGCACGAAATCGAGGCGGCGGCTCTGGAGCGCAGTATGGATGTGCTGGTCGAAGTGCACGACGAGGCCGAGATGGAGCGTGCCGCCGCGCTGCGCTCGCGGCTGATCGGGGTCAACAACCGCGACCTCAAGCGCTTCGTTACCGACCTTGCGACGACCGAACGCCTCGCGCCACTGGCGCCCGAAGGCACGCTGCTGGTCAGCGAAAGCGGGATCAATGCACACGGCGACCTCGAAAGGCTGGCGCAATGCGGCGCGCGATGCTTCCTTGTCGGCGAGAGCCTGATGCGCGAGACGGATGTCGAAGCAGCGACGCGGGCGCTGCTTGGCAGGTGAATTTACCGCCCGATCCGCCAGAACGGAGGGGTAGAGGGAGAGATTGGTTTCATGGCACGATCGATCAGGCCGGTGCGCGTCAATCACATGAATGTGGTTCTGCGCGACCACGACACCAGCGTTGCCCATTTCTGCGAACGCTATGGCGCGGAATTCATGGCCGATATGCCGCAGAGGGAATTTCACGCCAGCCTGGTGGAAATGGGGCAGGTGATCTTCGAACTGTTCGTTCCGCACGATTACCTGATCTGCTCGCGCTACGGCCCGCACTATCTCGGCCTCGAGTGGCAGGCAGACATGGACGAAGTCCGCGCCGCAGTGGCCGATCATGGGCTCGGGATCGTGCGCGATATCGGGCTGGCGCTGCACACCGACCCGGCCGATTGCTTCGGCGTCTCCTATGAATTCTATGGCGGCTACTTTCTCGACCGCGACTGGGAACTGCTGGGCGGCAAGATCAAACCTGTCAGCTACTGGCGCGATGAACATCCGCTCGGCCTGACCGGGCTGAAGGGCTATACCCATGCCGTGGAAGACATCGAAGCTGCCGGCGCCTTCCTGCAGAGCTTCCTCGGTGCCGAACCGGTCTATGAGGTCGAGCGGCCCGCCCTGGCAGCGCATGCCAAAGGATTGCAGGTCGCGGACGCCGTCATCGAACTCCTCGCGCCCAGCGGCGAAGGCCCAATCAGGGAATACCTCAATCGCCACGGTCAGGGCATCCGCTCGACGGTGTTCGGCGTTCGTAACATCGAGCAGGCGCGCGGCTGCCTTGCAGGACGGGACTTTCCTTGCGAAGCAGGCACCTCCGATGGCAGCATAGCCGTGCCCGCCGAAGCGAATCTGGGCCTGATCTTCGAATTTTCGGAATGAGGACTACCGGGTAGCATGAGTAAACTCACCCATCTCGATGAACAGGGCCATGCCCGCATGGTCGATGTCGGCGGCAAGACCGAGACCGCGCGGGTGGCCATTGCCTCGGGTCGAATCCGCATGTCCGCAGAGGCGCTCGCTGCGATCCGTGAGGGCAATGTCCCCAAGGGCGATGTCGTCGCCGCCGCGCGGATCGCCGGGATCATGGCGGCGAAGAAGACCGCCGAGCTGATCCCGCTGTGCCATCCGCTGGCGCTGGACAGCGTGACCGTCGATTTCGCATTCGAAGAAAATGCCGTCCGCACCACCGCCATCGCCTCGCTCACCGGCAGGACTGGCGTAGAAATGGAAGCTATGACAGCCGCTTCCATCGCACTCCTGACAATCTACGACATGGCCAAGGCGATCGACAAAGGCATGGTCATCGATGAAGTCCGGCTGATCGAGAAACGCGGTGGTAAATCTGGAACATGGCGGATGAAGCCGTGAAACAGCCCGCCCTACCGCTGGAGGAAGCCCAGGCACGGCTGCTGGCGCTGGCCGCGCCGTTGCCCATCGAACGAGTTGATGTTGCCGGGGCGCTCGGGCGTTACCTAGCCGAACCACTGCTCGCCCGGCGCACGCAGCCTGCGGCCGATCTCTCGGCCATGGACGGCTACGCGGTCACCCCGGGGGATATGGCCGGGCCGTGGCGCGTCATCGGCGAGAGCGCGGCGGGGCATCCGTTCGCAGGCGCAATCCGGTCCGGCGAGTCAGTGCGGATTTCGACCGGGGCCTTGCTGCCTGCGGACGGCGGCGCAGTGATCCTTCAGGAAGACCTCGAACGCGGCGGCGAATCGATCACCCTGACCGGCGAAGCCCCCGCCCCGGCCGACAAGCACATCCGCCGCACGGGGCTGGATTTCCGGACCGGCGATGTGCTGCTCGAAGCAGGCACGCGAATTGGCCCCGCCCAGCTCGCGCTCGCTATTTCGGGCGGGCACAGCCAGGTCGCGGTGCGCCGCAAGCCGCGACTCGCGATCATCGACAGCGGCGACGAGCTCGCAGCGGACTGGGAGAGTTGCGCACCGCATCAGATACCGGCCAGCAACGGCGCGATGCTGACCGCGCTGGCAGCGAGCCTGCCCTGCGAGATTGCGCGCCTCGGCCCGGTGGCCGACAACATGGACGCCATCGCCGCAGTGCTGGCGCGTGCGGCACAGGCCGACCTTATCGTCACCAGCGGCGGCGCATCGGTGGGCGATCACGACCTGATTCGCCCGGCGCTGGAGGCATGGGGCGCGGACATCGACTTCTGGCGGATCGCGATCAAGCCGGGCAAGCCGGTGCTGGTGGCGACCAGAGGCTCCGGGCGGGGAACGCAACTGGTGCTGGGCCTGCCGGGCAATCCGGTGTCGAGCCATGTCACCGCCTATCTGTTCATGCTGCCGCTGCTGAGGGCAATGCTGGGCGCGGCGCAAGTCCTGCCCCGGCCTGTGCGCGCAACGCTTGCCTCTCAGCTTAAGCCCGGCGGTTCTCGCCGCGAATTCCTGCGGGCAAGCTGGGACGGCGCGGATGTGACCGCCCAGAACCTGCAGGACAGCGGCGCGCTGTCATCGCTGGCCAACAGCAACGCGCTGATCGACCGCGCCGCCAATGCACCGGAATCCCCCATCGGCGAGCAGGTTACGGTTTATCTACTCGAAAATGGTGGAATTGCTTGACGGGGAACGAATTGTTGCTTAATTGTTCCGCATTCGTTCACTTAACTTCTCGCAACAGGGAGGGCCGCTGCCATGCTGACCCGCAAACAGCACGAGTTGATCCGTTTCATTCAGGACCGTCTTGAGGAAACCGGCATTTCGCCCTCGTTCGAGGAAATGAAGGAAGCGCTCGATCTCAAGTCGAAATCGGGCGTGCACCGGCTGATTTCGGCGCTCGAGGAACGCGGGTTCATCCGCCGCCTGCCCAACCGGGCCCGTGCGCTGGAAGTGCTGAAGCAGCCCGAGGATGTCACTACCAAGGCAGCCACCCGTGCCGCTGCCAACGGCAATTCGGCGCTCACTCCGCTGGTCAAACCCGCTGCCCCACGAACTCCGGCCAACGACGTCATCGAAATCCCGCTGCACGGGCGCATCGCTGCCGGTGTGCCGATCGAGGCAATGGAAGGCCAGACCATGTTGCCGGTGCCCGCCGCCCTGCTCGGCGCGGGCGAGCACTATGCGCTGGAGGTCTCGGGCGATTCGATGATCGAGGCGGGTATTCTCGACGGCGACTACGCCCTCATCCGCCGCACCGACACCGCGCGCGACGGCGAGATCGTCGTCGCGCTGATCCGCGGCGAGGAGGCCACACTCAAATATCTGCGCCGCGAGGACGGTATGGTCCGGCTCGATCCGGCGAATTCGGCTTACGAGCCGCAGGTTTTCCGGCCTGGCGATGTGCAGGTCCAGGGCAAGCTTGCCGGACTGCTGCGGCGTTATCACTGAGCTGGTGAGGCTGCCGGAATGGTTTGTTCCGCATTGCCGGCAGGAATGGGCGTGTCTGGCTGAGTTGCCGGAAATTCCCTGACTCGCATGGTGCCTGCGGCGGGCGCTCCGGTCACCCCGGAAGCGGGGGCGGACACCGTGGTTCTGGCATTTCTGGGCAACCTGGGCGGGGCCCTGCGCCACCAACCGTGTTCGCCCTCGCCGCTTGCCACTGCTGTTACGTGCCATCGCTTCAGGTCGATAGCCAGTCCGCCGGTGCGATCGAGCAGATTGCGGTCGGCCTTGAGCGCCCGGGGCCGGCACGAGCGCGGCAGCCAGCGGTCGGCTATAACCAGGTCGCTGAGATCGCAGGCGGCGGCCAGTTCGCGCTCAGGCACCGAGTCTTTGCCGCGCGCGATCAGCAGGCGCCAATCGCGGCCGCCGCGTTTCAGCTCGACCGCGCAAAAATCCGGACTGCAACGCGCTCCCGGCCAGTCTGCCAGGGCGATGGACTCGCCGGACATTCCGGCGATCTCGGTCAGGTTCTCGCTGGCGAAGCTGTCCTTGCCGTCGCGCAGCACCAACAGGCGGTCCCCGGTCTCGCCGGTTATGCCTACGTGCCGGCCATCACCTGAAATCAGCAAGTCGGGCGGCTGCAAAAAGGCGAGCGATAATGCCGCTGCCGACGCAGGAACCAGGCCCAGCAGCCGCACTCTCCCCCGCCACAGCGCCATCCACAGTGCGCCGGCGAGAAACAGAACGAAGCTCCACGCTCCCGTTGCCGGCAAATGATTGACCGCCCCCGGACGCGATGCCGTCCAGTGCGCGATGCCGAGCAGGAGCTCGAGCGATTTGCCCGCCAGCCACCAGACCGGAGCGCCCGCCCCCAGGCTGTCCAGAAACAGCGCCAGGGCGATCAGCGGCATCGAGACAAAAGTCGTCAGCGGAATGGCAATGACATTGGCCAGCGCCCCGAACACGCCGGCCCGGTGAAAGTGGTAGAAGGCAACCGGCATCAGCGCGAGTTCGATCACCAGTCCTGTCGCCAGCAGCATCGCCAGTCGGCGGAGCATCCGGCTCCCCCACCCCTCCTCGCGGTGCGCCAGAAATCTGCGCACCGGCTCGCTGGTGTGAAGCGCGACAATCGCCAGTACCGAGGCGAAGCTCATCTGGAAACTCGGGCCCGCGACAGCCTCGGGCCACAGCAGCATGACCAGCGCGGCCGCGACCGCCAGCAGCCGCAGCGAGAGAGGTTCGCGTCCCAGCGCCAAGGCCAGCAGCACCAGGATCGCCCCGGCGCAGGACCGCACGGTCGGCACTTCCGCACCGGTCAGCAGGGTATAGGCAATCCCCGCCAGAGCCCCCGCGCCGGCCGCCAGGACCGGCAGCCGCACCCGCAGCGCGAGCCAGGGCCACAGTGCCAGCAGCCGGATGGCGAGGAAATAGGCACCGGCGACCACCGCGCTGACATGCAGCCCGCTGACCGAGAGCAAGTGTGCCAGACCGGCATCGCGCATAGCCGCTTCGTCCGTTTCGGCTATTCCGCCGCGGTCGCCGCTGGCGAAGGCTGCCGCAATCCCGCCCGGCGAACCTTCGATCCGGGCGTGGATATGCCCCGACAAGTGCCGTTGCAGGCGCTCCAGCCGGGCGCTCATGCGGCCTTCGCCGGCGATCGCGATCGGTCCCAGCGCACTGCCGGTCGCAGCAATGCCCTCGAACCAGGCGACCCGGGCGAAATTGTATCCGCCCGGCAGCATCGGCGGCGCTGGAGGCATCAGCCGCGCCTTGAGGCGGACAATCGCGCCTTCGCTCGCTTCAGGCCGGTCTTGATTCAGCGGTACATTGATCCGAACCCGGATCGCCTGTCCGCTTTCGGGATTACGGGTCCGCAGCACCAGCCTGACGCGCTGTTGTGCCGGTTGCTCCTGTCGCGACAAAACCTCTCCGTTCAGGCTTGCAACAATCGGCCGGGCGATGCCGGGCACGCCGACCAGGGCCGACTTCGCCCAGACGGTCATGCAACCAGCGCCCACGGCCAATGCCATCAGTGCAAACGACTGGCGAACATAAGGAAAATCGCCGTCAGCGCGCAGCAGGCCGAAGGCCGCCGCTGCCACGGCCAGGCACAAGGAAAGCAGCGCCAGCCATTGCCAGCTGTTCGCCATGGCGAACCACAAGGCGATTCCCGAGGCAAACCCCACTGCCAGCCAGGCAAGCCGGTCAAGCCGGGCACCGGCGAGAAAATGCTCCGCCACGGTTGCCAGTGCGCGAAGCCTGCTGGACAAGGCCCTTGCCCTGCGGCAAGAGATATGTTGCAGTGCAGCACTGTCGGGGTGCCCGCTGCTATCGCGCGGGAGGGAAATGGCTTCGCTGGCCATGCCGGCATAGGACAGGAAGGGATCGTTGATGGCAAGTAGCGGCGTGACGGACGGGCTGGCGGCACAAGGCCGCGGCGTCGTCACGCGCTTCGCCCCCTCGCCGACCGGCTACCTCCACATCGGCGGTGCCCGCACCGCGCTGTTCAACTGGCTGTTCGCCCGCCATCACGGCGGCAAGTACCTGCTGCGGATTGAGGATACCGACCGCACCCGTTCGACCGATCAGGCGATCGCCGCGATCCACGACGGGCTAGACTGGCTTGGCCTCGGCGGCGACGAGCCGGCGGTCATGCAGTTCGCCCGGTCCGCCCGCCATGCCGAAGTGGCGCAGCGGCTGCTCGATGCCGGCCATGCCTATCGCTGCTATCTGAGTTCCGAGGAACTGGCCGCGCGCCGTGCAAAGGCGCAAGAGGAGCGCCGCCCCTTCCGCATCGACAGCGAATGGCGCGATGCCGATCCTGCGACAGCGCCTGCAGACACACCTTGCGTCGTACGAATCAAGGCGCCACTCGCTAATGAACGGGGAGGCAAAACGGTCATCTGCGACCTCGTTCAAGGCGAGGTGACTGTCGACAACGCCGAAATCGACGATTTTGTCCTGCTGCGCTCGGACGGCACGCCGACCTATATGCTCGCGGTGGTGGTCGACGATCATGACATGGGCGTGACTCATGTGATCCGCGGCGACGATCACCTCAACAACGCCTTCCGCCAGCTGGCGATCATCCATGCGATGAACTGGCCGGAACCCGCCTATGCCCACGTTCCGCTGATCCACGGTGCCGACGGCGCCAAGCTGTCCAAACGGCACGGGGCGCTGGGTGTCGATGCCTACCGCGACGAGATGGGCGTGCTGCCCGAGGCGCTGTTCAATTACCTGCTCCGGCTTGGCTGGGGCCACGGCGACGATGAGTTTATCTCCCGCGAGCAGGCGGTTGAGTGGTTCGATATCGCCCATGTCGGCAAGAGCCCGGCGCGGTTCGATCTGGCCAAATTGCTGAACCTCAACGGGCACTATTTGCGTGAAGCAGATGACGCACGCCTGGCCGGTCTGGTCGCCGCGCGAATGCCCGCCGTCGCCGATATGAATTTGCTGTCACGCGCCATGCCGGTGCTCAAGGTGCGAGCCAGGGATGTCAACGAACTCGCTGAAGGTGCAGCCTTTCTGTTCTCGCAGCGTCCGCTGGCGCTTGACGAGAAGGCAGCGGGCCTGCTTACGCCCGAGGCGCGCGAAATTCTCGGGCGGATACACATCCGTCTTGGCGATGAAAACGGCTGGACAATCGAGGGTCTCGAACTAAGTCTCAAGGCCTTGGGGGAGGAACTTGGGCTGGGCCTTGGCAAGCTCGCCCAGCCTCTGCGGGCGGCCCTTACCGGGCAGACAACCTCGCCGGGAATTTTCGACGTTCTGGTTCTGCTCGGGCGGGACGAGAGCCTGGCGCGGATCGCCGACCAGGCGATCGCCGCTGCGGCGCAACAGGTGTGAAGGAGGTAATGCGGTGGGTAATCAAGTGAAGTTGAGCGCGGGCGGCAAGGATTTCGAGTATCCGCTCATATCGGGCAGTGTCGGTCCGGATGTTGTCGATATCCGCAAGCTTTACGGCCAGACCGGGATGTTCACGTTCGACCCCGGCTTCACCTCGACCGCGTCTTGCGAAAGCGCGATCACCTACATCGACGGCGAAGAGGGCGTGCTGCTGCACCGCGGCTATCCGATCGGGCAGCTGGCCGAGCATTCCAGCTTCATGGAAGTATGCTACTTGCTGCTCAACGGCGAGCTGCCCGGCAGTGAGGAACTCGACAGCTTCTCGACCACGATCAGCCGCCACACCATGCTGCACGAGCAGCTGCGCCAGTTCTATCAGGGCTTCCGCCGCGATGCCCATCCGATGGCGATCATGTGCGGCGTCGTCGGCGCGCTTTCGGCGTTCTATCACGATTCGACCGACATCGCCGACCCTGCACACCGCAAGATCAGCTCGCACCGGCTGATCGCCAAGATGCCGACGATCGCGGCAGCAGCCTACAAGTATTCGATCGGTCAGCCCTTCGTCTATCCCGACAATTCGCTGTCCTACACCGGCAACTTCATGCGCATGACCTTCGGCGTTCCGGCCGAGGGCTATGAGCTGCACCCGGCAGTGGAAAAGGCGATGGACCGGATATTCATCCTCCACGCCGACCATGAACAGAACGCCTCGACCTCGACCGTCCGGCTTGCCGGCTCATCGGGAGCCAACCCTTTCGCCTGCATTGCGGCGGGCATCGCCTGCCTGTGGGGCCCGGCGCATGGCGGCGCCAACGAAGCGGCGCTAAACATGCTGCGCGAGATTGGCACGCCGGATAAGATCCCGCACTACATCGAGCGCGCCAAGGACAAGAACGACCCGTTCCGCCTGATGGGCTTCGGTCACCGCGTCTACAAGAACTACGACCCCCGCGCCGCTGTCATGCAGAAGACCGTGCGCGAAGTGTTCGATGCGCTCAAAGTGACCGATCCAGTGTTCGAGACCGCGATGCGGCTAGAGGAACTGGCGCTCAACGATCCCTATTTCATCGAGAAGAAGCTGTTCCCCAACGTCGATTTCTATTCGGGCATCATCCTTTCGGCGATCGGCTTCCCAACCACCATGTTCACCGCGCTGTTCGCGCTGGCACGCACCGTCGGCTGGGTGGCGCAGTACAACGAGATGATTTCCGATCCGGGCCAGAAGATCGGCCGGCCGCGCCAGCTCTACACCGGCGCGCCGCACCGCGACTATCTGCCGGTCGACAAGCGTTAGGAGGCTTCCGGCTGATCTACTGGGAAATCGCCCGGCAGATCGAGAATGAAGCGGGCGCCCTGTCCCGGGGCGCTCTCGACTGTCAGATCCCCACCCATGGCGCGGGCGAGACGGCGCGAGATGTAGAGCCCCAGGCCCGATCCCCCGTCGCCGCTGCGTCCAAGCCGTTCGAATTTCTCGAAAACCTTATCCTGGTCGGCATCGCCTAGCCCCGGCCCTTGATCGGCGACGATGATCCGCGCCCTGCCGTTATCCGCTTCAAGCCTGATCCACACTTGCGAATTGGCAGGCGAATAACGCACCGCATTGCCGATCAGATTGAGCAGGATTTGCAGTACGCGGCGAAATTCGGCGACAGCCGGCAAGGATTCGCCAGCGCGCGGCGCATCGACGGCAATCCCCTGCTCCCTCGCCCGCACCCCCAGAATTCCGGCGGCGCGGCGGGCGACATCGGCAAGGTCGATGCGATCGGGAGCAGTGTTGAAATCTTCGGCCTCGACCACTTCGAGATCGGCGAGGTCGTCCAGCAGCGCCAGCAGATGCTGCCCGGCGGCGGCAATGTCGGCGGCATAATCGCTGTATTCGTCCGCCAGTGGCCCGGCGAGCCGGGTGCGAATGGTTTCCGCATTGGCGATGATTCGGGCAATCGGCTGACGCAGCACCGGCGCAACGTCGCGGCCGATCAGACCGCGCGTGGTCCGCGCATCCCTTCCGTTCTCGTCTTTGGGGATTTGCGGGGGCCTGGGCATTTCCAAGGGTTGCACGGACGTCAGGCAGAGATCGAATCCGTCAGGCCCACTGCCGCCAATGCCTTTGGGGAAAAGGCTCACGCGCCACGGACGCCCTGATCCGGCAACCTGAATGGGAGCGCCATCGAGCAGCCGCCAATTGACCGGTTGCTTGTGGCCACTGCCGATAACTTCGACGAAATCTGTCCATTCCCGGCCAATTCCGGCCTGCATGGCGGCGGCCAATTCCTGCAAATCCGGCGCTTCGGCCTCGACTGTCAAGACCCGCTGCCGGGAATCAAGTGTCGCGGTCAGTTCGGCAAGCTGCCGGTCGATGCCTGCCCGCCGGTGCTGGATGGCATCGGCATCGTCCGGTGGCAGGGCGTTGGAATGCCAGTTGCGCAGGGTGATTTCGCAGCCGGTTTCGCCGTCCTGGCGCGGCTCCACTTCCACCCAGGCCGTGACCGTCTCCGAGCCGGACTGGGCCAGGATCGAGCGGGCCAGCTTCAATTCGTAACGGCGCGACTTGCGCACGGCTTCGAGCAACTGCTGCACCGCGATTGCCCCCGGCAATTCCCCGCCACAATCGTATTGCAGCCTTGCCAGCGGCTCTTCGGCGGAAACCAGTCGGTCATCCCCGTCGCTCAGCGCACGGGCGAGTACGGCTCTTTCGCCTGCCACGTTCAAACGCCGTCCGACGGGCTTGCAGCGGCCAGTATGGCGGCGGCGCGATCCGGGCCGATCTGCTCGAAGCCCTGCGGAAGGGGAGTGTCGGGATGCAAAGTCAGGAATTGCTCCTGGACCGACTGATGCTTCAGCCCCGCAGCGCTCAAGGCAAGCGCAAGCCGGGCTGGCTGCGATTCATTGGTTGAAATCACCGTCAGGTCGCGGTCCTGGCCCGATGCCAGCGCCAGCGCACTCAGGAAGATCGCCGCCCCTGCATGGCCAATCGAAAGAGCTGACGAACCTTCCCCGCCCAAGCCCGAGACAAGCCGCGAGATAATCCCCAGCCGGCTTCGCGCTTCGTCGTAGCCGGCTCTTATCGCGGCCTCGGCCGCTGCCGCTTGTTCCGCAGCACCCGCTCCGGCGAGCGTTCGCATCGTTTGCAGGACGCCTTGCAACAGATCGCCGGGCAGTTCGCTGAGCGGAAGTTTCATGCGCCGTTGAGACTGGCAGAAACGCGCCTGCGCCGCGAGCAGGTTCATCGCCAGTGCGCTGGTCTGGGGATCGGGAGACGCCATCTGGCCTTGCAGCAAGGGCGGGATCACGGGATCGATCGCCAACCGCGACTGCAAACGCTGGGTTAGCTGCCATTCGACCGCCAGCGCGTGGATATGGCCCAGAAACGCGGGATTGGCGGCCATTGCAGCAGTCAGTGCATCGACTTCGCGGGAACTGTGCTCCCTCCATTCGTCCGCACTCTTCGCATTTGCCAGTTCGTCGAGAACTTGCCGTGCGATATCGCTTACCATGCCGCGAACGCCGGCGACGACATCGTCGGCAAACACCGAATTTCCGCGGGCATCGATCAGATGGCGCAGCACAGGCGCAATCGTGCCGATCGCCGCATCGCTTTCGGAAAGTTCCGCACGCAATGTCGATTCGACCGAGTCCGCGAGACTGGAATGGGCGCCAAGTTCCATAATGCCCCGGTTTTAGCTTCGCATGGTTAAACTCGCGTTAGCCGGAATTTGCCGCCTGGCCACAGAATTCCCAGTAACGCGAGCGCTGTCGCGGCCAGGTAGACGGTCTGGTGCAAAGCCCCTGCCCCTGCCGCGACTGCGAGCAGGATCGTCAGCAGCGAGCGATCGCCGATCCAGGCCAGCCAATTGCGCTCCACAATCCGTGGAACAAGCCGGATCAGGCACAGCAGCATCAGGGGAGCAAAGACCCGTTGCCCGGTTCCGGCGAGCGGGAAACCGGGACTGGCGGCGGCCAGGATCCCGACGATCGCTGCATCGAGCAACCACCCATAGATTTCCATGCGAGGCCACCGCGATGGCGCAAGCACAAGCGATTCTTCTTCCACCTTAAGCAGCACGGCAGCGCATTGCCGCCCGATCCAGGATAAACCGCACAGGATCAGCGCAGTTGCAGCAAATCCGAACCAACTGGCTCCCAGAGCCAGCAGGATCAGCGCCGTCGCCGTGAACGCAAGCGCATTGCCGCCGCTTCCAGCATGCAGAATCGCCGGTCCGGCCCATCGCGCAACGAGACGGGCAAGCCCCGTGCCGGGCGTAAAACCTTCGGTCTTGCCAAGATGCAGCGCCATCCACGCGGTTTCAGCGACATCGGCCTCGGTCTCGTCGCGAACCAGTTGCCAGTGCGCGCTGCCGGGAAGTCCTTCGGGCAATCGCCGCTGCGCCACTCCTGCTTGCAGCGCGATCCGGGTAAGCGCCGAGGCCACGTCGCAATCGACTGGAAGTTCGTGCAGCCGTTCGACCAGACGACCCGGTATGCGCATACCCCCGGCCGAAGCCATTTCCATATCGACGCGCTCGAAACCGGCGGCAATGCCCGCTTCCACCGGCTGGACCAGCACACCATAGGCGCCCTCGAGCGCTTCGATCGCCGGGCGCGGCGCGGCCAGCAGGCCATCGGCAAGTACGACAAGCTCATCGTTGGCCGTCACCAGTCCCGCAAGGTCGCGCGCCGCGGTTATCGTATGAAACCGGGCGCCGGCTCGTTCCGCAACATGTTGCAACTGCGCCAGCTCATGCGTCATCTCGCGGGCGATGCAGACGATTCGTTCGCACTCGAGCGCCAGGGCAAGGGCCAGTTGATGCCGCGCTATGCTGGCCGGCCCAATCCTGAGGAAAGCGCGCAACATTGCGCCGTCCTGGGTTACAGGTTCGAGCATCGATAGCAGGGCAAAGCGCAGCGTCTATCTCCCCATCCAGCCCGGGGAGGTCTTAGAGAAGCCAACGGCAGGTGCCAAGCGCGACCCGGCGAAAGCGCCTCAACCTGCCGGAAATTCGTCGAGATAGGTCTGCAAGTACCGCACGATCCGAGGGTCGCCTGGCGCTGAATCGAGAGCCTGCTCGGCGAGATCGAGCAGTTCGCCCGCATGAAAGCTCGCGGCGAGCCCCTTCAATCGCATCGCAGCGACTTGCCAGTTGCCGTCGCAACGCGACCGACCGAGCAGATCGACCTGCCTTGCCAGACTGTCGATGAACGCTTTGCGCAGTTCCCCGAGCAAAACGGGATCATCGCCGGCGGCAGCCGCCAGTGTCGAGTCGAGAGCTCCGGATTCGTAGGCCATATGCGCAGGATAAGCCCATGAGGGTTAATCCGGGGTTTATCCTGTGGGAAAGTATGGTAGTGTACTCGCATGAACGGGGGAAATCGGGTTATAGCAATCGATCCTGGCGGGCTTGAGCCTGCGGGAGACGAGTTCTTATTGACTGAGGAAGTGGTCGCGGTAGCGCCCGCTCCCGAGGTCTGGGTTTACGAAGAATCGCCCGAAGATTTGCTCCCAAGCGCCAACCACGGAATTGCCGCGCCGTTGACCGCCGCGCTGGCGGGCCTCGGATGGACGGCAGCCTTTGTCTGGTCGAAAGTCGCATCTCTGACTTCAGCGCCCTCCCTTGCAATGGTGGTAGGCTGGATTGGTGAGTGGTCCGTCCCGCTCGCACTTATCGGCGTCGTCTGGTTGCTGGTCATGCGAAACAGCCGGCGCGAGGCCGCACGCTTCGGCGATGCCTCGCGGCTGCTCGCGGATGAGTCCAGCCGGCTCGAAACGCGGCTCACTGCGATCAACGGCGAGCTCAGCCTCGCGCGCGAATTCATTGCGGCCCAGTCGCGCGATCTCGAATCGCTTGGCCGGGTTGCAAGCGAACGCCTTTCGCAGAGCGCGGAACAGCTTCAGTCGCTGATTCTGGCAAACAGTGCGCAGATCGAATCGATCGGCAGCGTCAGCGAAGCGGCGCTCGACAATATGGAGAAGCTGCGCGGACAATTGCCGGTGATCGCCAATTCGGCCCGCGATGTGACGAACAACATCGGCAACGCCGGGCGCACGGCACATGCCCAGCTGCAGGAAATGATCAACGGCTTCAAGCGCCTCAACGAGTTCGGTCAGGCCAGCGAACGTCAGGTCGAAACACTGCGCGAGCAGGTCGGTGCGACACTCGATGACCTCAATGCCCAGACATCGCAGATGGAAGAGACCGCCGAGCGCCGCCTCGCCGGTATTGGCGAGCAGAGCGTCGAATTCCGCAAACAGCTGGATAGATTCGAAACCGACGCCATTGCGGCGCTCAGAATCAGATCCGCAGCGCTGGTTGAGGAAATCGAGGTAAGCCGCAGCAAGCTCGATACGCAGGAATTGACTAGCCTCGCCGCTCTAGGTGAACGCATGCAAGGTCTTCGCGCCGAATGCGAGGCTGTGTCGGGTAAGCTCGCGAGCGATGAATCCGCTGCCCTTGCCGCGTTCGGGGAGAGCCTGCGCCGGATCGACGGCGAGATCGCTGCCCGTCAGCAGCGCCAGCAAGACAGCGCGCAACACCTGACCGGGCATGGCGAGGCCATCGGCGTCCAGATGGATACGCTGGAACGGCGCATTGCGGAAATCGCAGAGCAGGCAAAAGATGCCGAAGCCCGTCTGGGCACTAGCGTCGAGGGGCTGGCTGAGAGGCTGGTTGCCGGTCGCGCGGCGCTGGAAGGAGCAGACGGAGATGTTGCCTCGCTCACCGAGGCGACCGAGCGATTGATTGAACTGATCCAGACAGGTTCGCAGCACAGCCGCGAAACCATTCCTGCGGCACTGTCCGAAGCCGAAACCATTCTCGAAGGCATCGAGAACAAGTTCCAGGCCCTGCTCGGCGCGGCAAATGACGTTGCCGGCATGGGGCGGCATTTCGACAAGCATATCGCGGCCTCGCAGGCAACGCTCGCCGCGACGTCAGGAGAGCTGGAGAAGTTCAACGAACAGTTCGGTGCCCAGACCGGCGTACATGGCGAGGGGCTCGAACAGCTGCGCGCATCGCTGGAGGCCATCGAAGGCCAGAGTGAAAGGCTGGCGACGCGGGCACAGAGTGAACTGGCGGCGGCAATTGAACAGCTGACGCAATCCGCCGATGGCGCTGTGGCGGGGATCGCCGAGCAGCTGGGCGTGCAGAGCAAGTCGGCAATCGAGAAAGCGGTTGCATTCAGCACATCGGAGCTTGCCGGGCAGATCGAACAGAAAGCCGAGCGGGCCGCCGAAGTCAGCCGCGCTGCGGCAATCCAGATGCGCGATCAGCTTGCCAAGGTGGACGAGCTTGCGGGTAATCTCGAACGCCGCGTCGCCCATGCCCGCGAGCGGGCGGAAGAACAGGTCGATAACGATTTCGCCCGCAGGGTTGCGATCATCACCGAAGCGCTCAATTCCAATGCAATCGATATTGCCAAGGCGATCGACACCGAAGTGAGCGATACGGCCTGGTCGTCCTATCTCAAGGGCGACCGCGGTATTTTCGCCCGCCGGGCCGTCAGCCTGATCCAGAGCGGTGAAGCAAAGAGCATCGTTCAGGTCTACGAAGGCGACCGGGACTTCCGAGAGCAGGTCAATCGCTACATCCACGACTTCGAGGCGATGTTGCGGCAGATACTATCCACCCGCGACGGCCACGCCCTGGGTGTCACCCTGCTCTCGTCCGACATGGGCAAGCTCTATGTCGCCCTCGCCCAGGCAATCGAGCGCCTGCGGACTTAATCCGCGCCGTAAAAGCTCGGCGGCTTGGGAAACAGGTTGAGATCGCTGGCGGTAATCCAGCCCTCGACGTAGTTCGCATAATAGAGCCCGAACAGGATCGCCGACAGGATCGTCGCGCGCAGCGCGATGCGTTTCGGCTGGAAGTTCGCAGGGGCGCTGTCTGCCTGGCCGGGTATCTTTTCCAGTCCGGCCTCGTCGTGCGTGCGGACGCCGAAGGGCAGGACGAAGAACGCGCTCATCACCCAGAATAGCAGGTAAATGGCGATCATCGAGGTCCAGTTCATGGCGTCTCAGGCCTCCAGCAAGATTACTTGCACCTGCGGCTTCTTGCCCGACCAGCGCTGCGCGGCGCGGCGCGCTGCTAGGCGGGCTGCCTCGGTCACTTCGGCCTGGTCCCGCCGTTTGGCGCCCTTGAGCTTGCTCAGCGCCGTCTCGACATCGCCCTCAGCCTCCGCGCGGAACTGATCGTAATCCTCATCGAGAGGCAGCCCAACTCCTTCGACACGCGCGCCGCCCTTGGCATCGACCACCACCATCAGCATGCCATTATGGGCGAGCCGCCGCCGCATCACCATCGCCATGCCATCGGCCGGTGCGATGATGTCGCCGTCGAGCACCAGCCTGCCAGCGCTCACCTCGCCGAATTTACCGGGCGCGCCTGGCGCGAGGCGAACCAGGTCGCCGTTTTTCTGGAACACCGTCTGGCCGATGCCACTGGCCCGGCCGAGCCGCGTCTGTTCGCGCATGTGGCGAATCTCGCCATGCACCGGCACAAGGATATCGGGCCTGATCCAGCCATAGAGCGCTTGCAACTCGGGTCGTCCGGGATGGCCGGAGACATGGATCGGACTCTGCCGCCCGCTGACCAGCACAATACCGTTGAGGGCCAGCTTGTTCTGGATCGCCCCGATGGCGATTTCATTGCCCGGTATCTCGCGGCTCGAGAACAGCACGACATCGCCGTCATCAAGGCCGATCTGGTGATTGCCCTCGGCGATCCGGGCGAGCGCGGCACGCGGTTCGCCCTGGCCGCCAGTGGCCAGGATCATCACTTCGCCGCGCGGCAGCTTCATAGCGGTGTCGAAATCGACGATCTCTGGGAATTTCTTGAGATAGCCGCTGGCCTTGCCGGTGGAGATGATCCGGTCGAGCGAACGTCCGGCGACGCAGAGCTTGCGCCTGTGGGCCTTGGCCACCTCGCCCAGGGTTTGCAACCGGGCGACATTGGAGGCGAAGGTCGTGACGAGGACTCGCTTGCCCTTGTGCTTGCCCACTTCCTCCATCAGTCCGCGCAGCACGCCGCCTTCCGAGCCTGAGGCCTCCGGATTGAACACATTGGTCGAATCGCAGACCAGCGCGAGCACGCCGTCATCGCCAATTCTGGTCAGCTCTTCAGCTGTCGCGGGAACACCGATCAGCGGCTCGTCGTCGAGCTTCCAGTCGCCGGTGTGGAAAATGTTGCCATAGGGCGTGTCGATCAGCAGGGCGTTGCCCTCGGCGATCGAGTGGGCGAGCGGGACATAGCGGATCCCGAATTTGCCAAGTTCGAAGCGATCGAGGTGATCGACGATGCGCAGATCGATATCCTTGGCGATCCCTGCCTCGTCGAGCTTGGCCTGCACCAGCCGGGCAGTGAAGGGCGTGGCATAGAGCGGCACGCCAAGGTCCGCCGCGAAATAGGGGACCGCGCCGATGTGATCCTCGTGCGCATGGGTAAGCACAACGCCGAGCAGATCCTCGCGGCGTTCCTCGATGAAATCGAGATCGGCGAAGACCAGATCGATCCCAGGGTAATCCCCACTGCCGCTGAACGTCATGCCGAGGTCGACCATCAGCCACTTGCCATCGCAGCCGTAGAGATTGACGTTCATGCCGATTTCGCCCGAGCCGCCGAGCGCGCAGAAGACCAGCTCCTTGCCAGGTTTCACTTAATTGCTGCCCTTTCGGCAAGAATTGCGAGGCCATCGAGCGTCAGCTCGGAATCGACCGCGTCGAAAATGTCGGTAGCCTCGTCGAACAGCACTGCCAGCCCTCCCGTGGCGATCACCTTGGCCGGCCGGCCGATTTCCGCGCGCATGCGGGCGATCAGGCCTTCCATCATCGCGACGTAGCCCCAGAACACCCCGATCAGCATCTGGTCCTCGGTATTGGTGCCGATGACGCTGGTACTCTTGGGCGCCTCGATGGCGATGCGCGGCAGTTTGGCGGTGTTGCCCACCAGGGCATCGAGCGAGAGGTTGATGCCCGGGGCGATGATCCCACCCTTGTAGGCGCCGTTGAAATCGATCGCATCGAGCGTCGTCGCCGTTCCGAAATCGACGACGATCAAGTCGCCGGGGTATTTGGCATGGGCGGCCACCGCATTGACCGCGCGGTCGGCGCCGAGCGAGCGAGGATCGGGCACGTCGATATCGATGTGATAGCTGGCTGCCCCTTCGCCGGCGATCAGCGGCTCGATGTTGAAGTAGTTTCTCGCCAGCACCTCGATATTATGCAGCGCCCGGGGCACGACGGTGGAGACGATGATCTGATTGATCTTCTTGCGGTCGATACCGCGGATCGAAAGCAGCTGCATCAGCCAGACGGCATATTCGTCGCCCGTCCGCCTCGGATCGGTGGCGATGCGCCAGCGCGCCTTGATGGTGTGGCCCCCACCTGCTTCGCGGGCATAAACCGCGAAAACAACATTGGTATTGCCGGCATCGATGGCGAGCAGCATGGGTTGGGTCCTGTTACGGCGCTGAAAGGCGGACTTCGCCTGAGAGGATGATGCGCGTCGTGCCGTCCGCGAGCCGCAGTTGCAAGGCCCCATCGCCGGTTAGCCCCGCGAATGTGCCAGTGAGCGGCTCATTGCCGGGCTCGCCAGTGCTCAGCTGCGTGCCGATCGGATGCGCGGCGGCGAGCCAGCGGGCAATGATAGGTTCGAGGCCGTAATCGCGCCAACGGGTGAGCTCGAGGTCGAACTGGCGGGAGATGTCGGCGGCGAAAATGTCGCGGTCCGGTGCCGGCGCGACCTGCGCGATGGCGATGGTTTCGCGGTCCGGCAGCCGGGGAGCCGAGGCGAGGTTCACACCAATGCCGACGATGACCGCTTCCCCTTCCCGCTCCAGCAGGATGCCGGCGAGTTTGGCCTGTCCGATCAAGACGTCGTTGGGCCATTTGAGCGTGGCCTTTGCTGTCGGCGGAAGGTGTTTGGATACGGCCTCGTGCACGGTCAGCCCGGCGAGCAGTGCGAGCGAGCCCGGAGCTGGGTCGCCGAAGCGAATGCGCACCACGGTCGATCCCATGAAGTTGCCAGCACCGTCGAACCATTCTCGGCCCTGACGGCCGCGCCCCTGCGTTTGGCGATCCGCAATGAGCCAGTGGCCCTCGGGGATTGCCTCAGCGCCGGCCAGGCGCGCGGAGAGAGCAGCGTTGGTGGAACCTGTTTCAGCAATGAACTCGATCATGCCAGCCTTCCAGCTCCTCTCCCCTTGCGGGAGAGGAAAGCGCAGCTTGCGGGCTCGCCCGCTAGCGAAGCTTGGAGAGGGGGCGGTGGCGCGCAACATCGCCCCCTCTCCAACTACGGCTAGGCCGCAAAGCGGCCAAGCCTCCGTATCCTCTCCCGCAAGGGGAGAGGAGCGATGGGTACAGGGATGCAGAAATTATCAAACCGCGTGGAACAGCGCCGCAGCGGCGCTGTTGGCGTATTTGCCCAGCCACACCGTCAACAGGTAACCCAGCGGCGAGACGATCAGTGCGCACAGCGCCAGCAGGGCCTGATGCACCCAGTCGCTCTTGCCCACTGCCTTGTTCGCCGGCTCGTCGAAATACATGATCTTGACGATCTTGATGTAGTAGAAAGCCCCGATCACCGAGGCCGCGATGCCGATTGCCGCCAGCGGCACCAGCCCGGCCTGCACCGCCGCCTGGAACACCACGAATTTGCCCCAGAAGCCGAACAGCGGCGGTATACCCGCGAGGCTGAACATGATCATGGCGATGCAAAGGCTCAACACCTTGCGGTGGCGCGAGAGGCCCGCGATGTCGGCGATGTCTTCCACCGGATTGCCAGCGGCATCCTTCAGCATCAGCACCGCGACAAAGCCGCCAATCGTCATTGCGACATAGATCGCGAGGTAGACAAGCATCGCCGAAGCGCCCTGCGGCGTCGCGGCGGCAAGGCCTACCAGCAGGAACCCGACATTGTTGATCGAGCTGTAGGCGAGCAGCCGCTTGATATTACGCTGGCCGATAGCCCCAAGAGCGCCGATCACGATCGAGGCCAACGCCGCGAAAATGACGATCTGCTGCCAGGCGTGGACCTGGCTGCCAAAGGCATCGAGCGCCACCCGCATGGTCAAGGCCAGCGCCGCCACTTTGGGCGCACTGGCGAAGAAGGCGGTGACCGGGGTCGGCGCACCTTCGTAGACGTCGGGCGTCCACATGTGGAACGGTGCCGCGCTGATCTTGAAGGCGAGGCCTGCCAGCACGAAAGTGATGCCGAACAGCGCGCCCGATTCCAGTCCGCCGGTAAGCGCGGCGTTCACGCCCGCGAAACTGGTGGTGCCGGTGAAGCCATAGGTCAGGCTGATGCCGAACAGCAGGATGCCGCTGGCGAGTGCGCCGAGGACGAAATACTTGAGACCCGCTTCGGCCGAACGGTCGTCGCTCCGAAGGAAAGCGGCGAGCACATAAGCCGCGAGCGAATTCAATTCGAGGCCGATATAGAGCGCCAGGAAGTCGGTCGCAGAAACCATGATGCTCATGCCGACGGCGGCGAACAGCACCAGGATCGGATATTCCGCCTTCAGGGCCCGCACCCGTCCGAAGAACGCCGGAGCGACCAGCAACGAAGCGCCGGCCGCGGCAAAGATCAGCAGCTTTGCGAAACTGGCAAAGGCATCGGCGCGGAACTGGCCGAAGAACGCCTCGGCATTCGCGCCCATGGCTCCTGCGCACAAGGCGGGCGCGACCATGAAGGCGGCGGCAGCGAGTGCGGCGACAGTGGCCCAGGTAATCGACCGGGCGATCCGGTCGCCTCCCCAGGCGGCGGCCAGCAGCAGGATCAGACCGTAGACGCTGAGAAGCTCTTCGGGCGCGATCAGGCTTAACGAGCGGGACCAGTCCATCAGTGCGCGCCCCCCTGTGCCGCGGCGGGTTCGGCAGCATGTCCGGTGACTGGTTTGGGCTTGCCCAACTTGAACTTGCTGTCGCCTTCCGGCCTGGCCCGGGCGATCCGTGCGTCGAGCGCGGCGATATCCGCCCGCATCGGCGCGAGGAAGCTTTCGGGATAAATCCCCATCCACAGCACTGCGGCGGCGATTGGCGCCATCATCAGCCATTCGCGCCGGTCAAGATCGGGCATGGCGGCGGCGTCGGCATTTTTCTGCACGCCAAAAGCGACCCGGCGGTAGAGATAGAGCATGTAGGCCGCGCCCAAGATGATGCCGGTGGCGCAGATCAGCGTCACCCACGTCGAAACCTGGTAAATCCCGGCCAGCGCGAGGAACTCGCCGACGAAACCGCTGGTGCCCGGCAGGCCGACCGAAGCCATGGTGAACAGCATGAAGAACAGCGCGTATTGCGGCATGTTGATCGACAGCCCGCCATAACGGTCGATTTCGCGGGTGTGCAGCCGGTCATAGATCACGCCGACCGAGAGGAACAATGCGCCCGAAACCAGCCCATGGCTGAGCATGACGATCATCGCGCCCTCGATCCCCTGCGGGTTGAAGGCGAACAGTCCGACCGTGACAATCGCCATGTGGGCAACCGACGAATAGGCAATCAGCTTCTTCATGTCGTGCTGCACCAGAGCGACAAGGCTGGTGTAGACCACCGCTACCATCGACAGCGCAAAGACCAGCCAGGCAAACTCGGCCGAGGCCTCCGGGAACATCGGCAGCGAGAAGCGGATGAAGCCGTAGCCACCCATCTTCAGCAGCACGCCGGCCAGGATCACCGAACCCGCCGTGGGCGCCTGAACGTGGGCATCGGGCAACCAGGTGTGCACCGGCCACATCGGCATTTTTACTGCGAAGCTGGCAAAGAAGGCCAGCCACAACCATGTCTGCGCAGTAGGCTCGAAATCGTATTGCATCAGCGCGGGAATGTCGGTCGTCCCCGCCTCGTTCGCCATCCACAGCATGGCGATCAGCATCAGCACCGAGCCGAGCAGGGTGTAGAGGAAGAACTTGTAGCTCGCGTAGATCCGCTCGGCCCCGCCCCACACGCCGATGATCAGGTACATCGGGATCAGCCCGGCCTCGAAGAAGATGTAGAACAGGAACAGGTCCTGCGCAGCGAACACGCCGATCATCAGCGTTTCCATCAGCAGGAAGGCCGCGAGATATTCGCCGACCCGCTTGTCGATCGAATTCCAACCCGCGCCGATACAGATCGGCATCAGGAACACCGAGAGCATGATCAGCATTAGCGCGATGCCGTCGATCCCCAGGGCCCAGGAGAAACCCGCGAACAGCGGCACTCTCTCGGTAAACTGCCACTGCGCGCCGCCGATGTCGTAATTGATCCACAGCAGCACGCCGAGCGCGAGATCGATCAGCGTGGCGGCCAGCGCGACCCTGCGTGCGGCGGGAGCCTCGACGAACAGGCAGGCCAGCGCGCCGGCGATCGGCACGAGCAGCATCAGCGAGAGGATGGGAAAGTCGTTCATCGTCCTAGCCCACCATCGCCCAGCTCACCGCGCCGACCAGCCCCAGCAACATCACCAGCGCATAGGAATAGAGATAGCCGGTCTGCACTTTCTGCGCGGCGCGGCTGCCCTGCGCCACCAGCCAGGCCGCGCCATCCGGACCGAAACGGTCGACGATGCCGACGTCGCCCTGCTTCCAGAACAGCCGCCCGATCCAGAAAGCGGGGCGGACGAACAGGAAATCGTAGAGCTCGTCGAAATACCACTTGTTGTAGAAGAAGCGGTGCAACACGCTTGCCTGCGCCACGAATGTCGCAGGGAAGTCCGGGCGGCGGATATAGGCGTACCAGGCGACCGCAAAGCCGGTCAGCATGACGGCGAAGGGCGCCCATTTCACCCACAGCGGCACTTCGTGCATGTGGTGGATCAGTCCCTCGGCGAAATCGATGCTGCCCTTCCAGAAATGGCCGCCGCCTTCGCTGATGAAGGCATGATGGAAGCCGAATCCGGCCAGCACTGCGCCCAGACTCAGCACGCCGAGCGGGATCAGGATGGTCAGCGGGCTTTCGTGCGGATGATAGCCTGCGGTGCCGTCGCCATGAGCGTGGCCATCTCCGTGGCTGTGTTCGTCGTGCGTGCCGTGCCCATGCGCATCGTGAACCGCATGCTGGATATGCTCGGAGCCGGCCCAGCGCGGCTTGCCCCAGAAGGTCAGGAACATCAGCCGCCACGAATAGAAGCTGGTCAGCAGCGCCGCCACGATGCCCGCCCAGAAGGCGAACATGCCCAGCTCCTTGCCGCTGGCAAAGGCGGCTTCGAGCACCGCATCCTTCGAATAGAACCCGGCAAAGCCGAATGCGCCGACAATCCCTACCCCGGTGATCGCCAGCGTGCCCGCCATCATCGCCCAGAAGGTCAGCGGGATTTCCTTCCGCAGGCCGCCGTAGAACCGCATGTCCTGCTCGTGGTGCATCGCGTGGATCACGCTGCCCGCACCGAGGAACAGCAGCGCCTTGAAGAATGCATGGGTGAACAAGTGGAACATCGCCGCGCCGTTCGCGCCGACTCCCGCAGCGAAGAACATGTAGCCCAGCTGGCTACAGGTCGAATAGGCGATCACCCGCTTGATATCCCACTGGCAAGTGCCGACGGTGGCGGCGAAGAAACAGGTCGCCGCGCCGATAAACGTCACCACGCCCAGCGCGGTTTCGCTGGTGGCAAACAGCGGCGAGAGGCGGCAGACCATGAACACGCCTGCCGTCACCATGGTCGCGGCATGGATCAACGCCGAAACCGGGGTCGGGCCCTCCATCGCGTCGGGCAACCAGGTGTGCAGGCCCAGCTGCGCGGATTTGCCCATGGCGCCGATGAACAATAGCACGCACAGGATCGTCATCGTATCCCAGCGATAGCCGAGGAAGCCGATGGTCGACCCCGCCATGGCCGGCGCACGCACCAGGATCTCGGGAATCGAGACGGTGTTGAATACCAGATAGACGCCGAAAATTCCCAGCATGAAGCCGAGATCGCCGACCCGGTTGACCACGAACGCCTTGATCGCGGCAGCATTGGCGCTGGGTTTGCGGAACCAGAAGCCGATCAGCAGATAGGACGCGAGCCCCACCCCTTCCCAGCCGAAGAACATCTGCACCAGGTTGTCGGCGGTCACCAGCATCAGCATGGCGAAAGTGAACAGCGACAGATAGGCAAAGAACCGCGACTGATCCGGGTCCTCCTCCATATAGCCCCAGCTGTAGAGGTGAACGAAGGCCGAAACCGTGGTGATCACTACCAGCATGACCGCCGTCAGCGTATCGACCCGCAGTGCCCAGGCCGCCCGCAGCGAGCCGGAATTCAGCCAGTCGAGCACATGGACAACCTGCGCCTCTCCGGTCCCCTGGATGAAACCGAGGAAGATCGGCCAGCTCAGCAGGCAGGATAGAAACAGCGCGCCGGTGGTCGTCACCTTGGCCACGGTGTTGCCAAGCACACGGCCCGCCAGCCCGGCGACAATCGCGGCCAGCAGCGGCAGGAAGACAATGAAGAGGATCGGGTTCATGACGCTCCCCAGAAAATAGGGACAGTCCCTATTTTTGCCGGCCCCGACTCCACGAAGCAGCTATTGCGCACTTCGCAAAAATAGGGACTGTCCCTATTTTCTATTGCCACGCCCATCACCCCTTCATCCGGTTGACATCGTCGACCGCGATCGTGCCCCGGCCGCGGAAATAGATCACCAGGATCGCCAGGCCGATGGCCGCCTCGCCCGCCGCCACCGTCAGTACGAACATGGCGAATATCTGCCCGGTCAGATCGCCGAGGAAGGCGCTGAAGGCGACGAGGTTGATGTTTACCGCGAGCAGGATCAGCTCGATCGCCATCAGGATGACGATGACGTTCTTGCGGTTGAGGAAAATGCCCAGCACGCCCAGCACGAACAGGATCGAGCTGACGACGACGTAGTGTTCGATACCGATCACAGCGTCACCCCCTCACCCACGCCGGGTTGCATGTTGACCGTCGCCTCATCGGGCCGCCGCTGGACTTGCCGCGAGACGTTTTGCCCGCGCGTGTCGCTGCGCTGGCGGTGGGTCAGCACGATGGCCCCGATCATCGCCACCAGCAGGATCAGGCCCGCAGCCTCGAAGAGGAAGATGTAGCGGCTATAGAGCAGCGCGCCCATCGCCTCGATATTGCTCGCGCCCAGCGGCGTCGCGGCGCTGCCGTCGGGTGAGCCCAGCTTCAGCGCACCGGTACGATAAGCCCCAGCGCCCAGCACCAGCTCGGCCAGCAGCACCACGGCCAGCAACATTCCCAGCGGGAAATTCTTGATGAACCCGGCGCGCAGCTCGGCGAAATCGATGTCGAGCATCATGACGACAAACAGGAACAGCACCGCCACCGCGCCGACGTAAACGATCACCAGCAGCATGGCGATGAACTCGGCCCCGACGAGCACCATAAGTCCGGCCGCGTTGAAGAATGCGAGTATCAGCCAGAGCACGGAATGCACCGGATTGCGCGCAAGAATGGTGATCGCGCCTGAGGCAATGGTGAGCGCGGCGAAGAGATAGAAGGCGATGACGTGGATCATAACCTAAATCCTCCCCTGCAAGGGAAGGAACCTGTTTGGTAAGTTGCCCTCATGCCCCGCGCCCCTAACGATACGGCGCATCGGCTTCAAGGTTAGCGGCAATGGCCCGCTCCCACTTGTCCCCGTTGGCCAGCAGTTTCGCCTTGTCGTAAAGCAGTTCCTCGCGCGTTTCGGTGGCATATTCGAAGTTCGGACCCTCGACCACGGCATCGACCGGGCAGGCCTCCTGGCAGAAGCCGCAGTAGATGCACTTGGTCATGTCGATGTCGTAACGGGTGGTGCGGCGACTGCCGTCCTCGCGCGGTTCCGCCTCGATGGTGATCGCCTGCGCCGGACACACCGCCTCGCACAGCTTGCAGGCAATGCAGCGCTCCTCCCCGTTGGGATAGCGCCGCAAGGCATGCTCGCCGCGAAAGCGCGGGGAGAGCGGGTTCTTCTCGAACGGGTAGTTGATCGTCGCCTTTGGCTTGAAAAAATACTTCAGCGTCAGCCAGTGCGCCTTGAGGAACTCCCACAGGGTGAAGCTCTTGATGAGTTGGGCGACGGTCATGCGGCATACCTCGTCAACATCAGCCAGCCGCTGACCAGCACCACGAACAGCAGGCTCACCGGCAGGAACACTTTCCAGCCGAGCCGCATCAGCTGGTCATAGCGGTAGCGCGGCACCGTCGCCTTCACCCAGCTGAACACGAAGAAGAAGAACAGGATCTTGGCGAACAGCCAGATCCAGCCTGGAATGACGTAGAGCGGCGCCCAGTCGAGCGGGGGCAGCCAGCCGCCGAAGAACAGCGTCGCGTTGAGCGCGCACATAAGCAGCACATTGGCATATTCGCCCATCCAGAACATCGCGAAGCTCATCGAGCTGTATTCGGTCTGGTAACCGGCCACCAGTTCGCTCTCCGCCTCGGTCATGTCGAACGGCGCGCGGGCGGTTTCGGCGAGGCTGGAGATCAGGAACATCACCCACATCGGGAACAACAGCGGGTTGAAGGCATAGCCATTGAGCAGACCGAAAATGTGCCCGCGCTGGCCCTCGACGATGGTCTGGAGGTTGAAGCTTCCCGCCCACAGCACCACGCAGATCAGGATGAAGCCGATCGAGACTTCGTAGGAAATCATTTGCGCAGCGGCACGCATCGCACTGAAAAACGGGTATTTCGAGTTGGAGGCCCAGCCGGCCATAACCACCCCGTAAACCCCGAGCGAGCTGATCGCCAGGATATAGAGCAGCCCGACATTGATATCCGCCAGCACCGCGCCCGAATTGAACGGCACCACCGCCCAGCTCATCAGCGCGACGGCGAAAGTGACGATCGGCGCGATCAGGAACAGGCCTTTATTGGCGGCGGAGGGGACAATCGTTTCCTGCAGGAACACCTTGATCACATCGGCAAAGTTTTGCAGCACCCCCCACGGACCGACGACATTCGGCCCGCGCCGCAGTGCCATGGCCGCCCAGACCTTACGATCAATATATAGCACCACGGCTACCAGCAGCAGCCCCCCGATCGCGATAAGCAGGATGCCCGCGAGGGTAGCGAGGCCCCAGGCCCAGTCATGGGTCATGCCCCAACGCTGGAAGATCTCTGTCACGCGCTGTGCCCCTCGCACTTAATTGGGGACAGTCCCCAATTAAAAGGGGGACAGTCCCCAATTAAGTGCGCCACCCGGCTTGCCGCGCGAATAAATAGGGACTGTCTCCCCCAGGCGCAGATGCGCAACCTCCGCACAGCTCCGGCGGGAGTTAAAAGGGGACTGTCCCTATTTATTCGCGCCACGTCGCCCATCATTCTGCCGCCTCCGCAAACTCTTCACCATGCAGCAATTCAGCAGAACACCGCTGCATCGTCTCGCTGGCGCGGGCGATGGGGTTGGTGAGGTAGAAGTCCTTGACCGGATAGCCGATGACGCCTTTTGCGCCCGCCTTGCCCTTGGGCAGCTTCGATCCGTAGTCGGCGAGCCCTTCGACGCCAAGCGCCGGGACTTCCGCAATCATCGCCGCGCGCAGTTGCTCGAAGCTGTCGAAACCGACCGAAACGCCCAGCGCATCGGCGAGCGCGCGCATGATCGTCCAGTCTTCGCGGGCATCGCCGGGAGCGAACACCGCTTGCTCCGCAAACTGCACCCGGCCCTCGGTATTCACGTAGGTCCCGGCCTTCTCGCTGAAAGCGGCAGCAGGCAGGATCACGTCTGCGGCGTGGGCGCCCGTGTCGCCGTGGTGGCCGATGTAAACCACGATGCTCTCGGAGAATTTCGTGTAATCTACTTCATCCGCGCCGAGCGACAGCAGCAGCTTTGGCTTGGCCGCCGCCACATCGGCAATGCCGCCCTTCTGCGCGAAGCCCAGCATAAGCCCGCCCATGCGGCTCGCGGCGAGGTGGAGGGCGTTGAAGCCATTCCATGCCCCAGAGTCGTTGGCCCGCACCAGCTTGAACTTGTCGGCCAGCGCCAGCGCAGGCGGGATCGCGCCCTTGGCAATCGCCCCGCCGCCGACGATGATTGCGGGGCGCTCCGCCTTGCCCATCGCGTCCGAAACCGCCTTGGGCAGCTTCCCGAGTATGGCGAGATCGTCGCCGAGGAACTCGCCGCCAAAAGTGGTTTCCCACTCCGGCCCGACGAGAAAAACCTTCGCGCCCTTCTTCACTGCCTTGCGCAGGCGGACATTCACCAGCGGTGCTTCGGTGCGGACATTGCTGCCGATAATCAGGATGGCGTCGGCGATCTCGATCCCGGAGAAGGTCGAATTGAAATTCACTGCCGCGAGGCTGGAGGTGTCGTAATCCATCCCGGTCTGGCGGCCTTCCAGCAGACTGGAGCCCAGCGCGCCGACCAGCTGTTTCGCCGCAAACATCGTCTCGCAATCGACCATGTCGCCAGCAATCGCCGCCACGCTTGCGCCCGGCTCGACCTTGGCGATCGCGGCAAATGCCTCGTCCCAGCTCGCTGCGACCAGCTTGCCGTTCATGCGCAGCCAGGGCTTGTCGAGCCGCCGCGCAGTCAGGCCATCGACCAGATAGCGCGCCTTGTCCGAGATCCACTCCTCGTTCACGTCGTCGTTGATGCGCGGCAGGATGCGCAGCACTTCGCGGCCCCGGCTATCGATGCGGATATTCGCCCCGCAGGCATCGGAGACGTCGATGCCGTTGGTCTTGCTCAATTCCCAAGGCCGCGCCTCGAAGGCATAGGGCTTGGAGGTCAGCGCGCCGACCGGGCACAGGTCGATCACGTTCGCGCTCATCTCGTGGCTCACCGCCTTTTCGAGATAGCTTGTGATCTGCATGTCTTCGCCGCGATAGAGCGCGCCGATTTCGTCGACCCCGGCCACTTCCTCGGAGAAGCGCACGCAGCGGGTGCAATGGATGCAACGGGTCATCGTCGTCTTGATCAGCGGACCCATGTATTTCTCGGTGACGGCGCGCTTGTTCTCGTCATAGCGCGACGCGCCGCGCCCGTAGGCCATGGCCTGATCCTGCAAATCGCACTCGCCGCCCTGATCGCAGATCGGGCAATCGAGCGGGTGGTTGATCAGCAGGAACTCCATCACCCCTTCGCGGGCCTTGCGCACCATTTCGCTATCGGTGCGGATCATCTGGCCTTCGGCAGCAGGCAGCGCGCAGGAGGCCTGCGGCTTGGGCGGCCCCGGCGCGACTTCGACCAGGCACATGCGGCAATTACCCGCAATAGAGAGCCGCTCGTGATAGCAGAAGCGCGGCACTTCCTTGCCCGCAAGCTCACAGGCCTGCAGCACGGTCGCGCCCTGCGGGACTTCGAGTTCGATGCCGTCTACGGTGAGTTTAGGCACGCGCGCCCCCACAAAACAAATCGTCACCCCGGACTTGATCCGGGGTCCAGCTGCCTTTTGCAAGGTTGTGGCCTGACGAGAGGTCGAAAAGAAAAGCGGGACCCCGGATCAAGTCCGGGGTGACGGGAGTGGTTGGTGAGAGGGTCGCGTAGATCACTCCGCCGCCTCCCGCACATTCTCCGCGATCCGCCGCTCCAGCTCGGGCCGGAAGTGCTTGATCAGCCCCTGGATTGGCCAGGCCGCCGCATCGCCCAAAGCGCAGATGGTGTGGCCTTCGACCTGCTTGGTCACCTGCTGGAGCATGTCGATTTCTTCGACCGCCGCGTCGCCGGTGCGCAGGCGTTCCATCACGCGCCACATCCAGCCGGTGCCCTCGCGGCAGGGCGTGCACTGACCGCAGCTCTCGTGCTTGTAGAAATAGGATAGCCGGGCGATCGCGCGGACGATGTCGGTGCTCTTGTCCATGACGATCACCGCCGCCGTACCGAGTCCGGAGCCGACCGCCTTGCAGCCGTCGAAGTCCATCGGCATGTCGAAGCACTCGCCGGCCGGGACCAGCGGCACCGAGGAACCGCCGGGAATCACCGCCAGCAGGTTGTCCCAGCCGCCGCGAATGCCGCCGCAGTGGCGCTCGATCAGTTCGCGGAAGGGAATGCTCATTTCCTCTTCGACGACGCAGGGCTTTTCGACGTGGCCCGAAATCTGGAACAGCTTTGTGCCCTTGTTGTTCTCGCGCCCGAAGCTGGAGAACCACGAGGCGCCGCGCCGCATGATCGTCGGCGCGACAGCAATGCTCTCGACGTTGTTGACCGTCGTCGGGCAGCCATACAGCCCCGCGCCCGCCGGGAATGGCGGCTTCAGGCGGGGCTGGCCCTTCTTGCCCTCCAGGCTCTCGATCATCGCGGTCTCTTCGCCGCAGATGTAGGCCCCGGCGCCGCGATGGACGAAAACGTCGAAATCGTAGCCGCTCTTGCAGGCGTTCTTGCCGATCAGCCCGGCGTCATAGGCCTCCTGCACGGCGGCAAACAGCGTCTCGGCCTCGCGGATATATTCGCCGCGAATGTAGATGTAGGCCGCGCGTGCGCCCATGGCGAAACCGGCCACCAGCGCGCCTTCGATCAGCTTGTGCGGATCGTGGCGGATGATTTCGCGGTCCTTGCAGCTTCCGGGCTCGGACTCGTCGGCGTTGATCACCAGGAAGCCGGGGCGTGCCGGGTTGGGCTCCTTGGGCATGAACGACCACTTCAGTCCGGTGGGGAAGCCCGCCCCGCCGCGACCGCGCAGGCCCGAGGCCTTGATTTCCTCGATGATCGCATCGCGGCCCTTGGTGAGGATCGCCTTGGTATTGTCCCAGTCGCCGCGCTTCTTGGCGGCGGCGAGGGTCCACGGCTGGTAGCCGTAGACGTTGGTGAAGATGCGGTCCTTGTCGTGGAGGCTCACAACGCACCTCCCGAATAAATAGGGACAGTCCCTATTTTTTCAGGCACCGCGTCTGCACCCACGCAAACATCGTCGCAAAAATAGGGACTGTCCCTATTTATTCTTGCGCAGCCCATCACCACTCCCCCCGGTAATCGTGATTGGCCTTGACCATCTGCTTCAGCGTCGTCGGCCCGCCCAGTGGCTCCACCGTATGACGCCCCTTGAGCTGCGTGCCGGTCTTCGGCTTCTTCCCCGAGGCGAGCGCATCGAGCACCTTGTCCAAACTCTCCGCCGTCAGGTCTTCGTAGTTATCGTCGTTGATCTGCACCATCGGCGCGGAGGCACAGTTGCCCATGCATTCGACTTCGTTGAGCGTCCACAGCCCGTCGTCGGTGGTGTGGCCCTTGGACATCCCGCGCGCCTTGCAGGCGGCGAACAGGTCGTCCGAGCCGCGCAGCATGCACGGCGTGGTGCCGCAGACCTGGACGTGGAATTTGCCCACCGGCACCAGATTATACATCATGTAGAAGCTGGCGACTTCGAGCACGCGGATCACCGGCATATCGAGCTCTTTGGCGACGTATTCCATCACCGGCAGCGGCAGCCAGCCCTGCGTCCTGGTCTCCGCGCCGACCTGCCGCTGGGCGAGATCGAGCAGCGGCATCACCGCAGAGCGCTGGCGGCCCGGCGGATAGCGCGCGATGATCTGCGGCACGAGTTTCGCGTTGTCCTTCGACCACGCGAAAGAGCCCCACAGCGCGCGCAGTTCCGGCGTATCGGGTTCGGGATGACGGTCAGCCACGGCGCACTCCGCTAAAATCATCGTCATCCTGAACTCGTTTCAGGACCCATTTCGCGTCACCACCGGAGCATGAGTTCGCAAGCCAGACGGCGGGGTGGGTTCCTCTCCGGCATGCTCCGGGCTTACGGCCCGATGGGCCCTGAAACGAGTTCAGGGTGACGGGTTTGGAAAGGATGCGCAGCACATCGCCGCGATAGACCGCCTCGCAGGCGTCGTCGGTCATCAGCGCGACATAGGCGTCGGAATCCAGCGCGTTGTTATGCGCGATCATCTGCTCGGCGATGGCGAGGTGGCTAGGCATTGCGCTTTGCCTGCCGTGCCTCGAACCAATCGATGATGTGGAGTATCTGCATTACCCCCGTGGCAAGAAAACTAACGGCAACAGAGAGGAACAATGCGTTCATTGTGATCCCAGTCGCCACCATTCCATGATCGACAAACCAAGTGACGATGGTCGCCACCAAAAGGAGGCCAAAAACCAGCAGAGAAGAAAATTTGAGCGTCCCAGCCATAAGTTGCCGATCGGTCAATGGATGCTTGGCCTCGCTCACCGGTCGCACTCCCCGAACACGATATCGAGCGCGCCCAGAATCGCCGTCGCGTCGGGCAGCATATGCCCGCGAGACATGAAATCCATCGCCTGCAAATGCGAGAACGCCGTCGGCCTGATCTTGCAGCGGTAGGGCTTGTTCGACCCGTCGCTGACCAGATAAACCCCGAACTCCCCCTTGGGGCTTTCGGTGGCGACATAGACTTCGCCGGCAGGGACGTGGAAGCCTTCGGTGTAGAGCTTGAAGTGGTGGATCAGCGCTTCCATCGAGCTTTTCATCTCGGCGCGCTTGGGGGGCACCACCTTGCGGTCGTCGCTCGCCACAGGACCGAGGGGCATTTCGGCGAGGCACTGCTTCATGATGCGGGCGGACTGGCGCACTTCCTCGACGCGGACCATGAAGCGGTCATAGCAATCGCCGCGCGTGCCGACCGGGACTTCGAAGTCCATTTTTGCATAGGCATCGTAAGGCTGGCTCTTGCGCAGATCCCAGGCGATGCCGCTGCCCCGGATCATCGGGCCGGAAAAGCCCCAGCGCACTGCGTCATCCTTGCTGATCGTCGCGATATCGACATTGCGCTGCTTGAAGATGCGGTTGTCGACCACCAGGCTCATCGCGTCGTTGAACAGGGTCGGCAGGCGGGTATCCAGCCAGTCGGCAATGTCTGTCAGCAGCTTCAGCGGCACATCCTGATGCACCCCGC
Source organism: uncultured Alphaproteobacteria bacterium (assembly GCA_963775115.1). GTDB lineage: Bacteria > Pseudomonadota > Alphaproteobacteria > Sphingomonadales > Sphingomonadaceae > Novosphingobium. The sequence continues at coordinate 18,839 of CAVZHP010000013.1, read as the reverse complement.
CCGGGCGGAACCAGGCCATGTGCATGCGGGCACCGGCGGCGCGCTCGAAGAAGTTGAGGCAATCCTCGCGAATTTCGAACAACCACAGGTTCGGCGTCATCGCGCCGACATCCATGACATGGCTGCCGAGGTTGAGCATGTGGTTACAGATGCGGGTCAGCTCGGCGAACAGGACGCGAAGGTATTGAGCGCGCTCCGGCACTGCGATGTTGAGCAACTTCTCGATGGCCAGAACATAGGAATGCTCCATCGCCAGCGGCGAGCAATAATCCAGGCGGTCGAAATAGGGCAGCGCCTGAAGGTAGGTCTTGTGCTCGATCAGCTTTTCGGTGCCGCGATGCAGCAGTCCGATATGCGGATCGATCCGCTCGATGATCTCGCCGTCCAGCTCCATCACCATGCGCAGCACGCCGTGCGCGGCGGGGTGCTGCGGGCCGAAGTTGATCGTGTAGTTGGAGATGACCTCGTCGCCGGTGGTGGGCGACTGTTCGGTTACGAAGGTGCTCATTGGCAACCCTCCGAGAGGTAAATAGGGACAGTCCCTATTTTTAATCCACGAGTGCCGATCGCCGAAATCGATGTGCTGCAAAAATAGGGACTGTCCCGATTTACCGGCAGCGCGACGGTCTTACGAAGGGTCATTTGGACTTCCCCTTCGGTTTCTTCGCCGGAGCCTTCGTCGGCTCAACCTTCGCTACAGGCGGCGGCGCGGGAGGCAGAGACGGTGGCGCGGCCGGAGCCTTCTCATCGCCGGGCAGCACATATTCCGCGCCTTCCCACGGGCTCATGAAATCGAACTGCCTGAGGTCCTGCGCCAGCTCGACCGGCTCATAGACCACGCGCCCGGCTTCCTCGGAATAGCGCAGTTCCTGATAGCCGGTGAGCGGGAAGTCCTTGCGGAACGGGTGGCCCTCGAAGCCATAGTCGGTGAGGATGCGGCGCAGGTCCGGGTTGCCCGCGAAGATCACCCCGAACATGTCGAACACTTCGCGCTCGAGCCAGCCCGCGACTGGCCACAGCGTGGTGACCGTGGGAACCGGGGTATTCTCGGCGGCGTGGACCTTGACCACGATGCGGTGGTTTTTGGTCAGGCTGAGCAGGCAGTAGTTGCACTCGAAGCGCTCGGTCCGCTCGGGGTAGTCGACGCCCGCGATTTCCATCAGCTGCTGGTATTGGTGATTGTCGCGCAGCAGGCGCAGGGCATCTTCGAGTTGGTCGCGCTGGACGGTCAGGATGACTTCGCCGTGATCCTCCCTGGCGGAGACGAGCATCTTGCCGAGCGCCTTGGACAGAGTGTCCAGCACGCCGAGGTTCGAGGCAAATTTCGGGGCGGAGTGAACAACACTCACCGCTCGATCGTCCCCACGCGCCTGATTTTCCGCTGCAACTGCATCACCCCGTAGAGCAAGGCCTCGGCGGTCGGCGGGCAACCGGGGACATAGATGTCCACCGGCACGATCCGGTCACACCCGCGCACGACCGAATAGCTATAGTGGTAATAGCCACCGCCATTGGCGCAGCTGCCCATCGAAATCACATATTTCGGGTCGCTCATCTGGTCATAGACCTTGCGCAGCGCCGGGGCCATCTTGTTGCACAGCGTGCCCGCGACGATCATCACGTCGCTCTGGCGCGGACTTGCGCGCGGGGCGACGCCGAAGCGTTCCATGTCGTAACGCGGCATGTTGACGTGGATCATCTCGACCGCGCAGCAGGCGAGCCCGAAGGTCATCCACCACAGCGATCCGGTACGTGCCCACTGGAACAGGTCCTCGGTCGAGGCGACGAGGAAACCCTTGTCCTGAACCTGGCTGTTGAGATCGAGGAAGAAATCCTGATTGGGGGCGACAATCGGCGAATTGGGGGCTGCAACTGCGTTCATTCCCAGTCCAACGCTCCCTTCTTCCAGGCGTAGGCGAGGCCAATCGCCAGTTCGAACAGGAACACCATCATGGTGATCCAACCCGGCCAGCCCGTCACGTCGAGCGACACTGCCCAGGGGAACAGGAAGGCCGCTTCCAGATCGAAGACGATAAACAGAATGGCGACGAGATAGAAGCGCACGTCGAACTGGCTTCGCGGGTCCTCGAAGGCGGGGAAGCCGCATTCGTATTCGCTGAGCTTTTCGGCATTGGGGTTGTGCGCGCCGGTCAGCCGGGCGACGCCCATCGGCAGGAACACCAGCAAGGCCGACAGGGCGACCGCGATTCCCAGGAAGATCAGAATCGGCAGATATTGCGAAAGGTCGACCAAGACGCTGACTCACCTGTAAGATGGATGCCCGCGCCGTAGTCCGCAGCAGTGCGGGGCGCAAGTGGGTGGATTACCGGAATTCGCTGCCTTTTTGTCATTGGCGAACCGCATTGCTTTCGCCGCAGTGCAGCATTATGCCCCGTCCCTTGCGATTTGCCAAATGTTGAAAGACTCGACCACCATGGCCCATATCTCCGCTTCCGATCCGATTGTCGTCCTCTCCTATGCGCGCACGCCGATGGGCGGGCTTGCCGGTGCGCTGGCCGATGCTTCGGCAACCGATCTCGGGGCGACTGCGGTCAAGGCAGCAGTCGAACGCGCAGGGGTCGCAGGCGAGGATATCGAGCGGATTTACATGGGCTGCGTGCTCCCCGCCGGGCTCGGCCAGGCGCCCGCCCGCCAGGCCGCGCTCAAGGCTGGACTGCCGATTTCGGTCGAGGCTACGACGGTAAACAAGGTCTGCGGATCGGGCATGCAAACTGTAATCATGGGCGCTGAGGCGCTGGCCAGCGGCAGCATCGACATGGTGATCGCAGGCGGCATGGAAAGCATGACCAACGCGCCTTACCTGCTAAAAAAGCACCGTGCAGGCGCTCGGGCAGGCCATGACACTGCCTATGACCACATGTTCCTCGACGGGCTGGAAGATGCCTATGAGGGCGGATCGATGGGCTCATACGCCCAGGCGGTCGCCGACGAATACCAGCTCACTCGCGAAGCACAGGACGCCTACACCATCGAGTCGCTGCGCCGCGCGCAGGATGCCATCGCAACCGGCGCATTCGCCAGCGAAGTAGTTCCGGTGACGGTCAAGACCCGCGCGGGCGACGTTATCGTCGATACCGACGAGCAGCCCGGCAAGGGCCGCCCCGACAAGATCCCGACGCTCAAGCCCGCCTTCGCCAAGGATGGCACGATCACCGCCGCCAGCTCCAGTTCGATCTCCGACGGCGCCGCTGCCGTGGTGCTGACACGGCAGAGTGTCGCCGATGCTAAGGGCCTTACCCCGGTAGCAAGAGTTGTGGCGGTGTCCGCCCATGCCCATCAACCGCAGCGCTTCCCGACCACGCCGGTCGCCGCGATCACCAAGCTGCTCGAAAAGGCCGGCTGGCAGCTCGGCGATGTCGATCTGTTCGAAATCAACGAGGCCTTCGCCTGCGTCGCCATGTTCGCGATGCACGACCTCGGCATTCCGCATGAAAAGATCAATGTCCACGGCGGCGCGACCGCGCTCGGCCATCCCATCGGCGCGTCGGGGACGCGGATCATCACCACGCTGATCGGCGCGTTGAAGCACAAGGGATTGAAGCGCGGCGTCGCCAGTCTGTGCATCGGCGGCGGCGAGGCTACCGCAGTGGCGATCGAGCTGGTTTGAAGCGCGAGAAGGTGGGGGTTTAAGGCTCCCCTGCCCCCCACAGCCGCTCCAGCGGCACGAATCCAAGCCGGCCGCCGGTGTCGAACTGGCACCAGCCTCCAGCGCAATCGCCCAGCTTGCCGGTCACGCCCGGTTCGAGCCGCCACATCAGCCGGGCGCCGGCATCGCCATTTTCGCGCATTTCGGCAGGGCCATCGCCCTTGACGATGGCGCCGCGGTCCAGCGTCAGGAAGCGCGCGAGCATCCATCCCTTGCTACCGTCCGGATCTTCGACCAAACGCCAGCCTTCCTTGAGCCGGAGCACTTTCATCGGCAGTTGCTTGCGGCGATAGACCCAGGCAATTCTGTATTCCTCGGCCGGACCGACCCGCATGTTGACTTCGTCGGCGCGCAGCGAGGCCCAATAGGGCACCTTGCGGTTTTCCGCTCCGGCAGGCGCCGCCGCCGCGATCATCGCAAGGGCAAGGCAGGCAGTGCTGGGAATCGGGAATCTGCGCCGTGGGTTCATGCCGCATCCTTAGCGTTCCGGCTCCCGCAACATCAAGGCCGCTTGACCCTCTGTCCGGCGGAGAATAGCGCATCGAGCTATGACTGTCGTAACCGAAACCCCGCTGGGGCCCCGCTTCGAAGGCAAACCGCGTGTGATCGTCACCCGCAGGCTGCTGCCATCTGTCGAGGCGCGGATGGGCGAACTGTTCGATGCCGTGCTCAACCTGTCCGATGCACCGATGAACCGCGACGAACTTGCTGCGGCGATGCGCAGCGCCGACGTGCTGGTGCCGACTGTCACCGACCGTATCGACGCAGCCCTGATCGAAGCTGCCGGGGACCGATTGCGCATGATCGCCAGTTTCGGCGCGGGTTACGAACATATCGATCTTGCCGCAGCCCGCGCCCGCAAGATCGTCGTCACCAACACACCGGGCGTCTTCACCGACGATACCGCCGATCTTACCATGGCGTTGATCGTTTCGGTGCCGCGCCGTCTGGCCGAGGGCGTGCGCATGCTGCAAACCGGCCAGTGGGGCGGCTGGAGTCCCTCCGGCCTGCTCGGCCACCGCCTGGGCGGCAGGGTGCTGGGTATCGTCGGCATGGGACGCATCGGCCAGGCTGTCGCTCACCGCGCCCGCGCCTTCGGGCTCGAAGTGATCTATCATAACCGTAACCGGCTGCCGGCCGCGCACGAGAACATGCTCGGCGCGCGCTACGAGGCGGATCTCGACGCACTGATCGCGCGGGCCGATATCGTCACGCTGCATTGCCCGGCCAGCGCCGGGACCCGCCACCTGCTCGACGCGCGGCGGATCGGTTCGATGAAGCCCGGTGCCTATGTAGTCAATACCGCGCGCGGCGATCTGATCGACGAGGATGCCCTGATCGCCGCGTTGAGCGATGGCCGCCTGGGCGGTGCGGGTCTCGATGTTTTTCTCGGCGAGCCCGATGTCGATCGGCGGCTGCTTTCGCTGCCCAATGTCATAGCCATCCCGCACCTCGGCAGTGCCACGGTCGAAGGACGCGAGACCGCGGGCGAGCGGGTGATTGCCAACATCCGCTTCTGGGCCGATGGCCACCGGCCTCCCGATCAGGTGCTCGAAGGCTGGTCCTAAACAGCGAGGCTGCGCGACTCGCCGGAATCGTCGCTTGTCTAGGCACAATGGTTTGCTCTAGACGCCACCTTGGAGGACACGCAGGGACCATGCCTGCGCCGCTGGGGAGAAATTCATGATGCGCAAATATCTCGCGCCGGCGCTGGTTCTGGCCGCGCTCGCGGTTCCGGGCCTGGCTTTGGCTCAGATCGCAGAACCCGAAGCAGTCATCGACGCCGCCGACACCGGAGACACCGCGTGGGTGCTGATCTCCGCCGCGCTGGTGCTCATGATGACCATGCCGGGCCTCACCCTGTTCTACGGCGGCCTGCTGCGCACCAAGAATGTCCTTTCGGTCATGCTCCAGTGCGGCGCGATCGCCGCGGTCGCCTCGCTGCTGTGGATCGTCTGCGGCTACAGTTTCGCCTTTGGCGACGTGACCCATGGCTGGCTCGGATCGGGCTCGTGGATGCTGAACAACCTCGGCAATGTGCGCGACGGCTACGATGTGCCGGAAGTGGCCTTCGCGCTGTTCCAGCTGACCTTCGCCGCGATCACGCCGGGCCTGATGGCAGGCGCCTGGGTCGATCGCGCCCGGTTTGGCTGGGTGATCGCTTTCTGCGCACTGTGGGGGCTGGTGGTCTACGCGCCGGTAGCGCACTGGGTGTGGGGCGGCGGCTGGCTATCGAGCAGCATGGGCACGCTGGATTTCGCGGGCGGAATAGTCGTCCACACCACCGCTGGCGTCTCCGCGCTGGTGGTGGCGCTTCTGCTGGGCAAGCGTCAAGGCTTCAACAAGACACTGATGATGCCGCACAGCCCGACTCTCGTCCTGGTCGGCGCGGCGCTGCTGTGGGTCGGCTGGTTCGGGTTCAATGGCGGCTCGGCCGTGGCGGCAAACGACGATGCCGCATCGGCGATCCTCAACACCCATGCCGCCGCCTGTGCCGCCTCGCTGGTCTGGCTGCTGATCGAACGCTTTGCCGTCGGCAAGCCCACCAGCATCGGCTTCGCCACCGGCGCGGTCGCGGGACTGGCGACGATAACGCCGGCGGCAGGATATGTCTCGCCCGGCTCGGCTATCCTGATCGGCGTGATCGCGGCCAGCGTCTGCTACCCGATGATCCAGGTGGTCAAGCGCAAGCTGGCGGCCGACGATTCGCTCGACGTTTTTGCGGTTCACGGGGTTGGCGGCATCACCGGTTCGCTGCTGCTGGCGGTGTTCATCTCGCCGAGGTTCGGCGGCATCGGCTATGCCGAAGGCGCGACCATGTTGACCCAGCTCAGCGGCCAGGCAGTCGGCGTCTTCGTGGTCGCGGTCTGGTCTGCGGTCGCAACCGCTTTGCTGGCGCTGGGCATATCGTTCGTGCTGCCGATGCGGGTCAGCGAGGACGAAGAGCGCGAGGGGCTGGACCTTTCCAGCCACGGCGAGCGCGGGTGGGAGTTCGATTGAGCTCAGATTGACCTTCGAGCCGTGTTCGAGGGTCAATCCCCGGTCAAAATCCGGTCTACCAGTTCCTTCACCGTCGGGGTGAAGTTGTTCGAATAGAACGGATCCTGCTTGAAGCGATAGGCGGCATGGCCGGCGAACATCAGGTTGTCGTCAACCGGGGCGCCGTGGGCGATGTCCTGCAGGGTCTTCTGGATACAGAAGCTGCGCGGGTCAGCCAGACGCCCGGTGGTGTAATCGTCATGGTCTTTCCACGACGAAAACCCGCAGTGCGACAGGCAGCCCATGCAATCGGACTGATCCTGCTTGATGATTTCCCGCTCCGCAGGAGCGACGAAGACGATAGTATCGTCGGGGGTGCGCAGGCCTTCGGTATAGCCCTGGCTGGCCCAGTTTCGCGCCCGGTCACGGTCCTTGGGCGTAACCCAGAAGTTCTTGCCGCGCACGCCAACGTCGAGCCGGACGGTATGCTCGCCCGCCTCGACCTTCGAATAGGGAACCTGGCGCTCCGAACGCGCCTCCAGCGCACGCAAAAATGGCGTGCGCACGGCCGATGAATAGAAGCCTGTCGGAGAGAAGCGGTGGAGCAGGACATCCCCCGGCTCAAGGTCTCTCAACGCATCCTTCCAACCTTGCGGGATGGGGCTTTCCGCCGTCAGCAAGGGGCGTGTGCCGAACTGGAAGGCTATCTTGCCGAGTTCGGGATTGTCGATCCAGTTGTCCCATTCGCGCAGAAACCAGACACCGCCGGCCATGATGATCGGCACATCGTCCGATACACCCTCGGCGCGCATGGTGTCGCGCAGCGCCTTGACGCGGGGATAGGGGTCTTCGGGCTTGAGCGGATCTTCGGCGTTGGAAAGACCATTATGACCGCCCGCCAGCCAGGGGTCTTCATAAACCACCGCCGCCATCAGTCCGGCAACCTTGTGATAGGCCCGCTTCCACAGCGCCCGGAAGGCGCGCGCCGAACTGATAATCGGCAAATAGTTGACGTTGAAACGCTCGGCGATTTCCGAAAGGCGATAAGGCATCCCCGCACCGCAGGTTACACCCGAGACCATGCCTTTGGTCTTTTCCAGAACGCCTTCGAGAATCTGCTGCGCGCCGCCCATTTCCCACAGCACGTTTATGTTGATCGCGCCCTTGCCGCCGGAAAGGTCATAGGCCCGCCGGACCTGTTCGACCGCACCATCTATACCGAACCGGATCAATTCCTCATGCCGTTCACGGCGGGTAAGCGCAGCGTATTTCTGGGGGACGATCTTGCCTTCGGCGTCATAGCTGTCCGCATTGACCGCACTGACCGTGCCAATGCCGCCGGCAGCCGCCCAGGCACCCGAGCTGGAGTGATTGGTCGCGGAGATGCCCTTGCCGCCCTCGATCAGCGGCCAGACCTCGCGGCCGCCGTAGAGTATCGGCTTGAGACCCTTGAAACCCATTACGCCCAATCTTCCCTTCAACCCGCCGCCTGGCTTGCCTGGCGTGCCCCCTGCGGCGCGCCGCAAGGCTTGATCGCCGGGGGCGCGGGCCGGTCACCCGCAGCCTCGAACTGCGCGTAATAGCCCTGCAGTTCCGGCTTACGTTCAAATTGTGTCAAACGAAAGCCCACAGCGGCGAATTCGCAGAAAAGCAGCGGCGGCGGAATGCCATGCTCCCCGGTGGGCCGGTCGACATCGACGACAATGACCTTGCCGCCCTGGCGCAGCGCCGGGCGCAGACGCCACAGGAAGGCATAGGGCTCGGTGACTTCGTGGTACATGTGGATCAGGAATATCCGGTCGAAGCTGTTGGCGGGCAAGCGGGGATCGTCGGGCGTGCCAAGCTTGATCGAGACATTGTCGAGCCGCTCGCGCTCGACACGCAGCCCCAGGCGCTGCAGCGCTTCGGCGTCGATGTCGCCGGCCAGCACCCTGCCTTCCTTGCCCACCCGCGAACCGAGGCGGACAGTGTAATAACCCTCGCCCGCGCCGATGTCGGCGACCGTCGAACCCTCGCGGATATCGGCGAGATCCATCACCTTCTGCGCTTCGTTCAGGCTGTCGCGCTTGGCCTCGGTCGAAAAGCTGTTTTGCGTGGTCGCGGAAACCGGGCGATAGGCATGCGGAAATTCGCGCGAGCTCGCGGGCCGGTCGCTTTCGGTCTTGGCCGGTTCGCACCCGGCCAGCGCCATGACGGCGAGCAAGGTGGCCAGGCGAGATATCGGGAGCGGAATCAATCGACGTCCTCGACCGCGACTTTCTCGCCTGTCACCTTCTGCGACAGCGCCGCCGCCATGAACGGATCGAGCGCTCCATCAAGCACATCGTCGGGCGAAGTGGATGTCGCGCCGGTGCGCAGGTCCTTCACCAGCTGGTAGGGCTGGAGCACATAGGAACGGATCTGGTGGCCCCAGCCGATCTCGGTCTTGGCCTGATATTCGCCCGATGCCTCCGCTTCGCGCCTGGCCAGTTCCGCTTCGTAAAGCCGGGCCTTCAGCATGTTCATCGCAGTGGCGCGGTTCTTGTGCTGCGAACGGTCGATCTGGCTGGCGACGACAATGCCGGTAGGCATGTGAGTGATGCGCACCGCCGAATCGGTGGTGTTGACGTGCTGGCCGCCGGCCCCGCTCGCGCGGTAGGTGTCGATCTTGAGGTCGCTTTCCTTGATCTCGATGTCGATATCGTCGTCGATCACCGGATAGACCCAGACCGAGCTGAAGCTGGTGTGCCGCCGCGCCGACGAATCATAAGGGCTGATGCGGACCAGGCGGTGCACCCCACTCTCGGTCTTGGCATAGCCATAGGCATTCTCGCCCTTGATGAGGAGCGTGCAGCTTTTTATCCCGGCCTGCTCGCCGGAATGGTATTCGACCATTTCGACCTTGTAGCCATGCCGCTCGGCCCAGCGGGTGTACATGCGCTGGAGCATTTCCGCCCAGTCCTGGCTTTCGGTGCCGCCGGCCCCGGCATGGACTTCGAGATAGGCGTCATTGGCGTCCGCCTCGCCAGCGAGCAGCGCCTGGACCTTGTCGGTATCGGCGCGTTCGGCGAGTGCAGCTAGCGCGGCCAGCCCTTCGCCGACAGTCGCCTCGTCGCCCTCCGCTTCGCCCAATTCGACGAATTCGATCGCGTCCGCCATATCCTGACCGATGCGGTTGACCGCACCGACGGCTGCGTCGAGCCGCCGCCGCTCGCGCATCACCGCTTCGGCGTCCTTGGGACTGTTCCATAGCTTCGGATCCTCGACGCGGGCATTGAGCTCGTCGAGCCGGCGCAGGGCGCGGTCCCAGTCGAGGAACTTGCGCACCAGCGCGAGCGCCGCGTCGATCCGGTCGATGTGGGCCTGCCCTTCGGCACGCATGGCGGGAAAACTCCGAAAATCCGGCGCTCCGCTTAGCGGATGGGTCGGGATTGTAAAGTTTGCGCGGAGGTGAAACCAGGCTCAGCGCCGGGCGGGAGCCATCGCTTGCACCGCTTGCAATGTCAGCCGGACATGGTCGCGGTAATCGAGGTTCGAATGGACCATGCTGATGCGTCCGTTCCTGCCGATGACATAGCTGGTGCGGTCGGAAAGGCCTGCGGGCATTCCCGGACGCTTCAGCGCGACGTCGTAGGCCTGGATGATCGCCGGGGTGGCGATGGCGACGGCGAACTTGCTGCGACATTCCTCGGTCGAGAAACGCTGCAAGGTTGGCAGGTCGTCGTTCGATAGCCCAACCACGCTCGCCCCGGCGGCGGCAAATTGGTCATGCGCCTCGGCGAAAGCGCGGGCTTCGAGGGTGCAGCCCTGAGTGAATGCCTTGGGGTAGAAATAGAGCACCACCGGCCCACGGCGGAGCGCATTGCGCAGGTTGAAGCCGAAAGCCTTGCCGTCAAGCGCGCCTTGTGTGACGACCTGCGGCGCCCGGGCACCCAGCGGCAGCGCGGCGAAAGATGCGCCGGGCACTGCCAGGGTAAGCGCGGCGGCGGCAAGGATCAGCGGTTTTTTCATGGCACCAATCTGCGTCATCCGCGCCTACCTGTCCAGCAAAACGGCGCTTATTCGATATAGCCGAGAACGGTGCCAACTTCGTAAGTCTCGCCAACTTGCGCGACTATGCGCAGCTTGCCGCTGGCGGGGGCCTCGACCTCGTTGGTCGACTTGTCGGCCTCGAGCGAATTGAGTGGCTGGCCTTCCTTGATGTCTTCGCCATCATTGGCGAGCCATTCGGCGACCTGGCCTGCATTCATCGAGAAGCCGATCTTGGGGAGGAGGATTTCGACAGCCATGGTTTGCTCGTTCCTCTGAAAATATGCCGCGCTGCCTATTGCCGCGCTCAATCATTCGCAAGCGCAGCGTTTTCACGGGCGCAATCGGGCGTAGCGAGGCTGGCGCGTTGTGCCTCCACTTCCGCCCGCGCCGCTTCGACGTCGGCGCGGAAGGCCGGTTCGGCGTGCAGCCGCGCGAAGACGGCGGTTGCGACCACCCTGCCCTCTTCGACATCGCTCAGCCAGTGGACGTTGCACACCCTGCGGCTGTCGCCAAAGGCCCGCCCGCGTGCAACCAGTTGTGCTGCGCGAGACGGCACGATTTCTGCGAGGAGCAGACCCCAACCATAACCGATTGCACTGTGGCCGGAGGGATAGGAACCATCGCGGCGCAGCATGGCTTCATCCTTGGGCGTGCAGCTTGGCTGGTTATTGACCATGAACGGGCGCGAGCGCTGGTATTTCCGCTTGGAGGGATAGACCGCCATGGCCATGTCCGGCCCGGCCTTGCGCAGCAGCGCCGTTAGTCTGGGCAGTTTGGCAGGGTCGATGTCGAAGCCGGCCGCGCAGGAATAGATGCCTACGGTGCTGGGCGAAAAAAGGTCGGCGTCAATCGCCGCCTGATCCCAGCGGGCAGAACCGCGCAGCGCAACTGCGGCATTGGCCGCCTCGACATCGCGCGCTTCGGCCGAAGAACCCGGCACTGGCGGTGGCGGGTTGAGCAGCAGGCTGTCAGGCACGGTGCCGCGCGGCAGGTAGCCGCCTGCCAGCAGGGTCGAATGCTGTGCCAGCGCATCCTTGGGCGCTGCCGCCGCCGGTGCATCGCTGCCGGCGGCATTGGCCGCCGCGCAGCCGGCCAGGATCAGCCCGGAAAGCGCCGCTATCATGCCGCTCATCGGTCAAATGCCCTCGATGATGAAGCCGCGATAGGGCGCAGCCTGCATGCGGAACTTGGCGCGCGACTGATAATCTTCGCTGTAATACCAGTCCCGTGCCGCCGCCGTGTCGGGGAATTCGAGGATGACTACGCCATCCGCCCCTTCGCCCTCGATGCATTCCATTGCGCCATAGACGGTATGGACTTTCATGTCCGTCCTTGGCGTGCCGGAGCGGTTGCCTTCCTGGTATTTCTTCATCGCCTCGGGATCGGTAACCGCGCCTTCGCGGATGAACATCACATAAGCCGCCACAGGATCCTCCTCCTTGTATTTTGTCCGCTTGGTCTAGCAGCGCATGCACAGATCGCAACCGGCCAACGTCAAGGTCGAGAGCTTATGACATGCCCCGCACATAGGCATCGATCGTGCCCGCGCAGCCAATCTTGTCGTCGCCTTCGATATCGGCATAGCGCACGACATTGTCGGCGATCGACGGAGATGTGCTGCCACAGACGCAGGGTTCGAAATCGATATGGACGTGGTCGCCAGAGATCACTCCGCCCCATCGCCCATCGAGCGACAGGTCGAAGAAGGCGGCGCGGCCTTCGTGCTGGCCTTTGCCTACACCCGGTAGCAGCTCGTCGCCGTTCTTGTTGAGCGGCAGCGCCACCAGCCAGGGCGGCAGATGGTAGCGATGCCCCTTCTGGCAGCGCGGCATCGAGGTGTTGAGTTCCTGCATGCCATACATTTGATAGATATAGCTCGGCTGGAGATTGAAGGTCTCGTAAACGAATTCGCGGTAGTCGGCGGGCAATTGTGCCCGCTTGAGCCCGCCGCCGAGATAGCAGCAATTCTCCGGATGGAAGTCCTTGGCGCTGTAGCCGCGCTCGCGCACCGCGGCGGCGAAGGGATAGAGCGATCCCCACATGCCGGTGATGTAAAGCCGCTCGCCGCGCTTGGCGATTATGTTGTCGACCGCTCCGATTTGCGCTTCGTCCAGTCCCTTCTGCCGCAAGGCCGATTCCGCGTCGAAGTCCTGGATCTCGCTGGGCGTGGCGATCCCGTCGGCGATCCGCTTGCGCAGGGCTATCATCTTGGTCAGCGAACCGATTGTCACCGGCGGCAGGCCCGACTTGAAGTGCGGTGCAGCGGGATCGACAAAGGCGCCCATCAGCGCCTGACCCATGGCCGCGTTCTTGTGGGTATAGGCGACCGCGCCGGCCGCTCCCGCCGGCGTGCGCATGTCGCCGGCACGGGTGTCCGATCCCCACTGAACTGCGGCGACACCGTCCTTACAGGTGAAATCGATGTCGGACTGGCTGGCGACGAGCATCGCCGACTTGCCGGTGGTGCCGCTCGAACAGGCGACGAAATGCCCTGCCCGCGCGCAGGCCTCGACCCAGTCGTCGATTTCGGCGACGCCGGTCAGGTCGATGTTGTCGACCGGATGGGAAGCGACCGTGCCCAGCCACTTGGTCAGCCGCTCCCACTTCTTCTCGGTGAGGAAGCTTTCGGGATAGCTCTTGTAGGCGGTGTGCGGCAGCAGCAGCGGGACGACGTCCTCAAGGCTGCGGATTTCGGTGATGCCGGCTTCCTCTGCGCGGTGCTTGACCAGCTTGATCTTGCCGATGCGCTGCTGCAACCGCTCGTCGAGCGCAGCGATCTGCGCCGCGCGGACTTCGGCGTAGGGCAGTGTGTGGCCCGAGCCATCGGGCATGTAGCTGAGCAGCTTATCGACTGTGCCGCCTGCAATTGTCGCCATCTTCGTTCTCCTCTCAAACTCGTCTCGCTCCTCTCCCCTTGCGGGAGAGGATACGAAGGCTTGGCGCTTCAGCGCCTAGCCGCAGTTGGAGAGGGGGGTTCGGCAAACTGCCCCCTCTCCAACTGCGGCTAGGCGCTGAAGCAGCAAGCTACGCTTTCCTCTCCCGCAAGGGGAGAGGAGCGAGCCGCAGCGTCAGGCAACCCCCCGCACATAAGCATCGATTGTCCCTGCACAGCCGATCTTGTCGTCGCCTTCCAGGTCGGCATAGCGCGCAATGTTGTTGCGGATGGATGGCCCCTTGTGGCTGCAAACTCCGGGGCTGTAATCGAGCGAAATCCGATCGCCGGTGATGATCCCGCCCCAGCGTCCGTCCAGCGCCAGATCGAAGAAGGCGGCGCGGCCTTCTATCTCGCCGCCCTGAAGGTCGAAAGGCACCAGATTGTCGCCTTCCTTGTCGAGGATCATCGGAACGATCCACGGCGGAACGTGATAGCGCCCGCACTCACGGCATTTTGGCATGCCGGAGTTGAGTTCCTGCATCGAATAGTTCTGGAAATCGCGGTTGTGCGGGATGTTGAAGGTTTCGTGGACGAATTCCTGGTAATCGTCCGGCAACAACGCGCGCTTGAGCCCGCCGCCGACGTAGATGCAATTGTCTGGGTGGAAGTCCTTGGCGCTATAACCCATCTCGCGCACCGCCTTGGCGACAGCATAGAGCCCGCTCCACAGCCCCGAAACCATCAGCTTCTTCTCGCGGTGCTTGATGCATTCCTCGGCCGCAAGGATCACTGCCTTGTCGAGAATTTCCTGCCGGTCTTTCGAAGTAGCTTCGAAGTCGGCAATTTCCTGCGGCGTGGCAGTGCCATCCGAGATCTTCTTGCGCATCACCACCATCTTGGTGAGCGAACCCACCGTGATCGGCGGCACCGGATAATTGAACCGTTCCCATTCGGGATTGGCGAAAGCCACGCGCTGCGCCTCGCCGATGGTGATGTTCTTCGGAACGGAAGCCACCGGGGCAGTGCCGATCAACTTGCGATCCCGCGCCGGGACGACCCCTGAACCCCATGAAAATACCCCGACGGTATCGATCTTCGACCAGTCCATGTCCTTCTGCGAGGCTATCAGCATCGCCGACTTTCCGGTGGTGCCGCTGGAGCAGGAAATGAAGTGCCCGACCGCTTGCAGCCGGTCGATCCAGTCGTCGATATCGGCAATGTCCGAATAGTCGATCGGCGCGATCGGATAGGGCGATACCGTCCCCAGCCAGCGCGACAGCCGCTCCCACTTCTCGTCCATCAGGAAGCTTTCGGGATAGCTCTTGTAGGCGGTGTGCGGGAACAGCAGCGGAACCATGTCCTCGACGCTGCGGATTTCCGTGGTTCCCGCCTCGTTGGCGCGGTGTCCGAGCAGCTTGAGGCAGTCCTTGCGCTCCTGAAACCGTTCGTTCAGCGCCTCGATCTGGGTGGCGCGGATGTCCGCCGCCGAATAGTCGAAGCGATCGTCCGCTTGCACCATGCCGGTCAATTTGTCTGCCGCTGCTCCCATCGCATCTCTCCCACTCTAAACGCTGTTGCCGACTCGAGTTTCAGGCCTTAATGGCTACTCATGCGTTTCATTAATGCGGATTTGCGGTTGCGGGCAAGCGGTATTTTGGCATGGAGCGGATAAATGGACCAGATTGCATCCCTTTCAACGCCGCTAGCCCGCGCCCGCGCCGGCCGGCCCACACGCGAGCAGGCTGAGGCGCGGCATGCCGAGCTGCTTGGCTGCGCGCTCGATCACTTTCTCGACAAGGGCTACGAGGCTGCCACGATCGAGGCGATTGCCGCTGCCGTCGGCATGACCAAACGCACGGTCTATGCCCGTTACACCGACAAGGCAGCGCTGTTCCGCGCCGCCGTCCACCGCGCCATCGAACGCTATTCGATCAGCGAGCAGCGCATTGCGGCAACCGATTGCGGCAATCTGGAACGCACCCTGCACAATATCGCGCGGCTGCGAATTGATCTCGTCTCCTCACCCGAGGGAATGAAGCTGCAACGCATCATCAACACCGAGAGCTACCGGTTCCCGGAGATCTTCACCGAGGTCTATCAGCTCGGTGCATTGCCGACGATCAAGTTCCTCGCCCGGCTGCTCAAGCGCGAATTGCAAGCCGGAAAGCTGGCGATCGATGAACCCGCCAAAGCCGCCAATGTCTTCATGAGCATGGTTGTGAGCGGGCCGGTGCGGATCATCGTTTCGGGCAATCCACTGCCGCAGGCAGAGATAGACGAGCGTATCGCCTATGCTGTAGGCCTGTTTCTCAATGGCGCCCGGCCAAGATGACACGGGCGGGCGGGTGTGGAGAGTGCGATTGAGCTATTTCAGAGAATTCCGGCTTAACTGGACCAATCTGCTTGGGGCCGGTCTGGGGCTCGGCTTCGGTTCGGCATTCAACCACTACATGATGAACCTGTTCGGCCCGGCCCTGATTGCCGATTTCGGCTGGAGCAAATCGCAGTTCGCGCTGGTCGGCGCGATTGGCCTGATCGGCATGCTCTGCACACCGATTGCCGGCCGGATCACCGATGTGCTGGGCCCGCGCAAGGCTGCGGCTATCGGCTTTTCGGTCATCCCCACCGGATTCCTGGCGCTCAGCTTCATGTCGGGCAACATCGTGGAGTTCTATGTCATCCTTGGCATCAAATATGCCATCGGCATCCTCAGCGCGACGATGGTAATGACGCGGGTGGTAGTCGAGCGGTTTGACCGGGCACGCGGCATCGCCCTCGCCTGCCTGCTCTCGTGCCCTCCCGCAATCGGTGCGATCTCCGCGCCGATCATCGGCCAGATCATCGAGGTCGAAGGCTGGCGCACGGCTTACCGGGTCATGGCGCTAATCTCCGCAATGGGCGGCATCGCGGCAGTGCTGCTGATCGGCAAATATGTCGATGCATCCAGCAATTCGCGCCCGCCCGCGCCCAAGCTGGACTGGGCGCAGTTCCGGGAGTTCTGCCGCAATCCGGTGTTCCTGCTGCTGATGGCGGGGATGTTTCTGGTCAATTTCCCGCAAGTGCTGGTCTCCTCGCAGATGAACATCATGCTGATGGAGAACGGCGCGACCATGGCCTATGCGACCGCGTTGCTCTCGCTTTACGCGGGAACGGTGGTGGTCGGACGGTTCATCGGCGGCTACGCGCTCGATCGGGTGCCGGCGCATCTCGTCGCCATCGTCTCGCTGGGCCTGCCCGCGATCGGATTCCTTATCCTCGCCTCGCCGCTGGATGTGCGCTGGGCGCTGGCCATGGCGATCGCGTTCGTTGGGCTGGCACAGGGCGCCGAGACCGATGTCGCCTCGATCCTCACCTCGCGCCGGTTCGAGATGGGGCATTACAGCTTCGTCTTCAGCATGCTGATGACTTCGATGGGTCTTGCCGCATCGACCGGCTCGATGCTGCTCAGTGCGACGCTGGTCGATCATGGGACCGGCGGGGGCAATTTCAATCTGTTCCTGCTCGTCTGCGCGGCGACGACAGTGGTCGGCGCGGTGTGCTTTTTCCTGACTGGAACCATGGGGGCCCGCTTTGACCGGATGAAGGGAGAAATGGCATGAACCAGCGCGTCGCAGTCGTCACCGGGGCCAGCTCGGGTATCGGCAAGGAGACCGCCAAGGCATTCATCCGCATGGACTGGCACGTTATCGGCACCGGGCGCAATCCCGGGCGCAGCGCCGCCGCCGAGACCGAAATTCGCGCCGCAGCGGCAAACCGCGGCAAGCTCGATTTCCTGCGCGGCGACATGGCCCTGATGTCCGAGACCATGCGGATCGCGGGCGAGATCAACGCGCTGACCGGGCGGATCGACGTGCTGATCAACAATTCCGGGGGCGTGCGCGACAAACGCTATGTCACCAGCGAGGGCGCCGAGGAAACCTTCACCGCCAACCACCTCGCCCCTTTCCTGCTAACCCGCGAGCTGATGCCGCTGCTGAAGGCGGCGGCGGCGCAGGGCAAACCCGGCGAGGTGCGCATCTTGGCGACATCCTCGCTCGCTTACCAGAGTGTCGGGGGCATGCATTGGGACGACATCCAGCACCTGACCGGCGACTTCCCCGCCAGCGGCGTTTATTGCGAAGCCAAGCTCGCCAACGTGCTGTTCAGCCACGAACTCGACAAGCGGGTGAGCGCCGCAGGCATTGCGGTCCATTCATTGATCCCTGGAGTGGTCCACACCAATTTCGCCAGCCACGGCGACGAGAACATGCAGGGCTATCTGAAGGATGCGCCGGGACTGACACCCGAGGACGTAGCCCGGACGCTGGTCTGGATGGCGACCGGCCCAGACACCGGTTTGCCGGGCAGCCGTCATTTCTACGATATGAAGCAGCTCGATATCCAGCCCCACGCTGCCGACGACGCGGCTGCCGCCAGGCTATGGGCGGAGAGCGAGAAGATACTGGCGGGGTTGGGGTACTGAGAGTCCGATGATCGACATCAACCGCCCGCGCCGCAGCGCGCTTTACCTGCCAGCATCAAATGCCAAGGCGATCGTCAAGGCGCGCACCCTGCCAGCCGACGTAGTGATCCTCGATCTGGAGGACGCCGTCGCGCCGGAAGCCAAGGTGGAAGCCCGCGCGGCTGCGGTCGCAGCGGTGCGCGAGGGAGGCTTTGGCACCCGCGAAGTGGCAATACGGGCAAACGGGATCGATACCGAATGGGGCATGGCCGATCTCACGGCGATTGCCGGCAGCGGCGCCGATGCGGTGGTGGTCCCCAAGGTTTCATCGCCGGGCGACATCATGCGCTATCAGGAGGCGCTGACAACCGCCCATGCGCCGATGAAGCTGTGGGCGATGATCGAGACTTGCGCCTGCCTACCGCAGCTCCACGCCATCGCCGCATTGTCGGCAACCACGCGGCTGTCGCTGTTCGTCATGGGGGTGAATGACCTCGCCAAGGAAATGCGAGCCAGGCTCACACCGGATCGCACGCCGTTCCTGCCCTTCCTTTCGATGGCGGTGGCGGCGGCGCGGGCACATGGGCTGACCGTGCTCGACGGCGTTTGCAATGAGTTCCGCGATCTCGCGGTGTTCCGGGCGGAAGCCGAACAGGGCCTGCTGTTCGGCTTCGACGGCAAGAGCCTGATCCACCCCGATCAGATCGCGCCGTGCAACGAGGTGTTTTCGCCCGGCGCGGAGGAGCTGACCTGGGCACAGGCCGTGATCGATGCCTTCGGCCTGCCGGATAACGCCGGCAAGGGCGCGATCCGGGTCGAGGGCAAGATGGCGGAACTGCTGCACCTGGAACAGGCGCGGCGTCTGC
>CAVZHP010000012.1:0-37935 GCA_963775115.1 uncultured Alphaproteobacteria bacterium | reverse complement strand
ACCGGGGTGAAAAATGCAGGGATCGCCGAGGAGGCCAGCAACACCTGGCGAAATAATTGGTAGCGCCCGGGCGCATCGCTCGCCGCGACGGCGCCCATGTTCCAGATCACCATGCGCTGGGCATCGAGGTTGGCGGTGCCGACGAAAAGACGCCTGCCCCGGACATGCTCGCGCCCGATCCGGTCGATCAGGGCATCGGTCATCGTCGATGCAATCAGACGGGCAAGCGGTTTTGTGCTTGCGGCGCTTGGCGAGACGGGAATGGCGAGCGCGAAGCGGCCCCGGTAAATATCCTTGCTCGAAACGGTGGTGAATATCCTCTCGAGCGTAGCGTTCTGGTCGGGTCCTAGGAATGCCAATGGCGCGATCAGCGCGCCGGTGCTCACCCCGGTAACGATGGTGAATTGAGGGCAGTTTCCAATTGGCTCCATCCGTTCAGCAAGCCTGCGCCATGGCCGCGCCGTTGTCCGAGCCGCCCGATAGCGCAAGCATCGTCTTCTCGCCTTGCGCTCGACGAGAAGGTTGCATTTGCCGAGCCGCATCGGCGGCATCGGCCCAGAAGCGCGCCAGAGGTATGCCGGGGATCGTCGCTCGACCTGCTGCGCTTCGTGAACTGCTCGCGGTATCGTTGCGCAGCCTTGGAGTGAGCAGTGCTGCGAGAAATGCAAATCGGATTGGCGCCGGGTTCAGGGGTGGATCGACCTATCAGGAACACCAGTGCGGAGACTTTGCGCCGAGTGTTGGCGCGTCAACCGGTGTCATCGGCGTACCGGCGATGTCTTTCCTTGATTCGAAAATGACTCTCGGCAGCAGTCCGCCAACTACTCTCACATTTATGTCCGGCAAAGATCCGGGATGCTGGACCTGTGCTTTCCAGAACCCGGTGGCGAAGAGAACGCCCATGAGCAATGCGAATACAACCACCCACAATGCAATTGTGCGTCCCCACCCGCTTTCTCCTTGGCTTCCGAGATGGGGTCGCGGCTTTGTCGGTATTCGGCCATTTGGCTCTCCTGCATTGCGTGCATGCAGCCTAACGGCGCAAACTGACGATTGTTCCGCATGGACACCGGCATCAACGTTGGCGCGGAATTGTGTCTGCAGCTTAATAGGAGCCGGTCCGCATCGCGCGCTCGATTGCTGCGCCGATCATCGACTAATAGCTCCAGACCCTATGTCAGCCGCTTCCTGAAGTATCGCATCACATACTTCCTCAACTGACGGTGGTGAAGGCGACCTGCGCGCGTTCGAGGAACCAGAAAGTAGAAAACGACCCGATCGCGTAGATGCTTGCCCAGCGGGCCACCGCAGTCGCCCTCGCCGGCGCGCGCGCAAGCCGCGCGATCCGGAAAAGCACGGCGACCCCGGCAATGAATATCAGCTGGCCGATCTCGACGCCCAGATTGAACAGCAGCAGGGCGGCGGGGATGTTACCCGCCGGCAAGCCGATCTCCTTGAGCGCACCCGCGAATGCGGCGCCGTGCATCAGCCCGAAGGCGAATGCGACAGCCCACGGGAACCGCTGTGCCGCACTGGGCCGCCCGGCATATTTGTAGGCCAGTTCCACTGCCAGAAAGACGATGCTG
Source organism: uncultured Alphaproteobacteria bacterium (assembly GCA_963775115.1). Classification (GTDB taxonomy): domain Bacteria; phylum Pseudomonadota; class Alphaproteobacteria; order Sphingomonadales; family Sphingomonadaceae; genus Novosphingobium. The sequence continues at coordinate 36,349 of CAVZHP010000012.1, read as the reverse complement.
AGCGCCACCAGCGCTTCGATCAGTTCCGGACTGACGTCGATCGCCCTGGGCGCGGTGAGTGCCAGGGTGATTGAGTGCGCGGCGGTAAAGGCCGTGATCGTCAGCAGCAGCGACCGGGTGGTGGAGCACAGGAGGATCAGCCCGAACACAAACAGCAGGTGGTCCACCCCGCTCAGGATATGTTCGATCCCTAGCCGCAGGTAGGCGGGCACTGCGATACCGCTCGCCGCGCGGACGACGAAGGCCGGCCGGGACGGGTCGACGATTTGCTGGAGCGTATCGCCGTTCCTGAGGTGCACGACGACAAGCGCGTCGGTGATCGTCCGCTCGAGCCCGGCGATGCGGACTTCCTGACCGTCCAGGCCATTTGCCCCCAGGACGACGCCGTTCCACCGGGCTATGCTGAAGCCGGTCTGCCGCTCCACGGCATCGGGGCGGCGATCGAGCAGGCCGCGTCCGATCTCGGGCCGCAGCGCAACGGCGATGTCGCCTTGGGCCGGCTGCTTCCAGAGCACGTCAGCGCGGCCGTCGCCGCGCTCGGTTATTTCCATATAGGCCGGGCGCACCTCATGCGCCCTGGCGGCGAAGGGGATGGCGAGCAGGAGCGCGGCGAGCAACCACGCCAACCCCTTCATGGCCGGATGTCCCAGCTCATGACTCCGGCTCCTCGCCGGTGCGCCTGTAGGGAGCGATCGAAACGATATGAACTTTCCCTACGCATTCGGACAGGAATACGCCGTGAGTTGACAGCGTCAACTAGCCCGTGCGAGGCCTTGCGTGACAGAGTGCGTCACGGGCGAGCGGCCCACCGGTTGCCGCCCCCGGGGTCAGCCTCCCGGAAGCTTCGTGAACGGTTCAGCCTCGGACAGTGGACAGCATGAACAGCAAACTCGGAATCGATCGCCTTGGCACCTTCGGGATGCCGCCGTCCCAGTTCGTGGAACTGACGGCCGATCTCGGCTGCGATTCCGTTGGCATCGCCCTTGCGCCGATGCCGGGCTACAACCCCGACAATCATCCCGACTGGTCGCTGCGCGACGATCCTGCGCTGCGCCGCGAGCTGATCGCGACACTGCAGGATCGGGGGGTAAGCATCGGCATGGTCGAAGGCTTCGCGCTGGTGCCGGGCCAGGATATCCGCGCCTATGCGCAGGATCTCGATCTGGTGCGCGAGCTGGGAGGCGACCGGATCGCCTGCGTCAGCCTGGACAAGGACTTGCCGAACACGATCGACGGCTTTGCCGTGCTGGCGGCAATGGCGGCGGAGCGGGGCCTGCTGGTCAGCGCCGAGATGGGCTCGCTTGGTCCCTACGGGCGGGTCGAGCCTGCACTGGCCATGGTGCGCGGCATCGGCATGGATAATTTCTCGCTGATGGTCGACACGATGCATTATTTCCGGATGGGCAACACGATCGAGCTGCTCGCTGCCATCGATCCCGCGCTGATCGGCTATGTCCAGCTCTGCGACGTGCCCTTGGCGAACCGCTTCGACACTTACATGGAAGAGGCCATGTATGAGCGCATGGCACCGGGCGATGGCGAGCTGCCGCTGCGCGAATTCGTCAAACTGATCCCGCCCGGCGCGGTGGTGAGCCTGGAAATCCCGATCCGCTCGCTAGCCGAGCAGGGCCTCGGTCCGCGCGAACGGCACGCTCCGAGCGTCGCGGCAGCGCGGGCCATGCTGGCGGATCGCAAGGCTGAGCCTTCCGCAGGCGCGGGTCGAACTCAGCCCGCCTCGTCCTCGAACCTGGGTTGATAGAGGCCGGTCGCACGCGCGAAGTTCCGGTGCATGTTCTGAACGCCGATCTCGTGACGGCCATAGACGAATTCCCATCCGTCCGGCAGTTCGCCGAGCGAGGGATAGGCCTCGCCGGTGACAGAATAGTCCTCGTCGATCACCGCGCCGCGGATCAGCTTGAGGCTGTTCTCGATCTCGGCGATGTGTTCGGGACCCGGCTTGCCGTTCTGGGCGCAGGCGACAATGCGCGTGACATTCTCGCCGACATTGGGCGGGAACAGCCGGTTGAGTGTCAGGCTACCGCCGATCTTGCTGACCGAGCCGACCGACAGAACCGTGTTGGGGAACAGGAAATAGGTCACCGGCAACGAATTCACCGGCCATTCCGCCTCAGGCTTGCCGATATAGTCGCGGACATTGAGGTGAGGAAAGGTGAAGCGGTGGTGCGGGCCCCAGGTGTCGAACAGGCACAGGCCATGCGCGAAAATCCGCGCGAAGCTGTCGCGGTGCAGTACTGGCAGATGATAGTTCTCGAAATAAGTGTCGAGCGCGTATTTCCAGTTCGAAACGCTGCGCGCGCTGAACTCGTCGACCCGCCAGGCGTCCTTGAGGTTGAGCAGTTCGAGCTGGCGATCGAAGTCGCCGAGAAAGGCATCCAGGTCCATCGCCGAGCCCAGCGTTGCCTGAATGAAAACCAGGCCGTGCCGCTCTTCGCAGGGGAAAGAGGCCAGGCGCTTGCGGTCCTCGATCCGGCCGCAGAACATCGGTTCCTCGGGAATGCCGACAGCGTCGCCTTTGGTGTCGTAGGTCCAGCCGTGAAACCGGCAGCTAATACGCATTGCCTTGCCGTGGTCCTCGCGCACCAGCCGCGAGCCGCGATGCGGGCAGATGTTAAGGAAGGCGCGGACCATCCCGTCCTTGCCGCGCGTGACCACGATCGGCACACCGAGATCGTCGAAGGTGCGGAAACTGCCCGGGTCAGGAATATCGGTCGACAAGCAGGCTACCTGCGGCGATTCGCGGAACAACAGGCGGAATTCCTGCTCGAACCATTCGGGATCCCGGTAGGCCGCGATGTCGAGAAACATCGTCTTGCCGGCAAGCGCGGTGTCGCCGGTTTCCATGTATTCGAGGATGCGGGCAAACACGTTGCGCCGAACGTCGCGGAGCGAGTGTTCGGGGATCGGGCCGGTACGATTGTGCCCCACCGGTGTCTGGTCGTTCATTCGCCCCGTCCTCTCCGGCGGCAGACTAGCCGATTGCGCCGTGCGGGCCATGGCAAATTTCGCCGGAACATATGGCGGTGCGCACTGTTATGGCCAACCTACCGGAAAACCTGTGCGAAATCGCGAGCGGTTGATAGGCTGCGACGCAAAGGATTCGGGGGAGGCTGAATGAAGGCGCCTGACAGGTTCGATCGCTGCGAGGATTACCTGCACGATGCAGCGCACAAGCTCTGCGGGCTGACCGATTTCGGCACGGGCTACCGCGCTGGCCTTGCCGTCGTGCTTGCCTCGATGGACCGCGATCCGTTGTTTACTCCCACCGGTCGCGAGCTGGCCTGGGACGCGGTAGTCATGACTCTGGTCAGCCGCGCCTATGCCGAGGAGGGCTGGAAGCGCTACCCGGAATGGCGCGACTACCGGCTTGAAAAGCCGATCCTGATCACCGGTCTGGCGCGTACCGGCACCACCGCGCTGCACAAGCTGATGGGGGTCGATCCGCAGTTTCAGGGGGTGGAAAACTGGCTGACCGCCGCGCCGATGCCGCGCCCGCCGCGCGATACCTGGGCGCAGGATCCCAATTTCCTGCGCGCGATGCGCTGGCTGCACACCCAGCATGCGGAATCGCCCGGCGTCGCCATCGCCCATAATGTCGCCGCCGACGAGATCGACGAGCAGCTGGAATTGCAGCGCCAGAGCTTCGTCTCCAACCGCTGGGCCTGCACCTGGTATTCGCCCGGCTATGACGCCTGGTGGACCGCGCAGGACGAAAAACCCAGCTTCCTGCGCGAGCTTGATCTGCTGGGGCTGATCGGTTGCCATGATGAGCGGCGCTGGCTGCTCAAGAACCCCGGCAGCATGGGCATGCTCGAATGGTGGCTGGAGGCGGTGCCCGATGTCTGCGTCATCCAGACCCACCGCGATCCGGTGAAGGCGACAGCCTCGATTTCCAGCACGCTCCAGCATATCCACGCCTCGTTCGAAGGAGCCGATGCCGAGCGCAGCCGGCGGCTGCTCGGCCCGCGCGAGCTGGAGAAGTGGGCCGGGATGCTCGACAAGGGCGCGCCGCACCGCGCGCGCAATGAAGCCAATTTCTTCGACGTCCACCACGCCGATTTCCACGCCGATCCGATGGGCACGATAGGGCGGGTCTACGATCGCTTCGGTCTGACACTGAGCGCCGAGGCGGAGCGGCGCATGGCGGCGCGCATTGCCGAGAACCCGGAAGGGCATGGCCTGCACACTTACGATCTCGACAGCTTCGGCCTCAGTCGTGGGATGATAGTCGAGCGGTATAACCACTACATCGAGCAATACGGACTCCCGGTGAGCGGGTGAAGGTTTGGAGTAGAAGATGACTGAATCCGGACTGAAACCCTGGAGCGAATATGTAGATCTGCTGCGCGATCAGGAGCAATTGATCGGCCTCACCTGGAAGCCGGACGATGAGCAATACCGGGCGGACTTCTACCGCCAGCTGCTGATGAACCTGTCCTATGCCTATGTGCAGTATTTCCAGTCCAACCCCGACCATCCAGAATTCATGCCGTTGTGGAATTCGGTATACCTGTTCCAGCCCAATCCGGACGATGTCTATTACTATGCCCCGCTCGACGGGCGAAAGCGCTACCGGATCGCCGGGGATCGCGGCACGATCCACATGATAAACTTGCAGTTCGGCAAGGGCATGATGGGTATGGTCGAACCAGGCCTGGGCGAGCAGCACTCTTCCTACCTCGATGGCACGGATATCGCCGTCGATACGCAGGGCCGCTTCGACATCTTGCTCGCACCTGAAAAACCCGCCGGTTTCACCGGCACCTGGCATCCCATCCGCGAGGATGTGGACTGCGTGATGGTGCGCATGCGCTCCTACGACTGGGGCAATGAGGCCGATACGCGCATGGCCATCGAATGCCTCGATCCGCCGCTGCTCAAGCGGCGCATGCCGGTGGCCGAGATCGATGAGAAGCTGCGCGGCGCGCTCACCCTGTCGAACCGCCTCAATCCGCTGTTCTACGGCTTCCAGAACACGACGAAGGAGCGCGTCGGCAAGAACACCTTCGAGCTGGAGCCCTTTGCCGACACCGGCCTCGCCAACCAGCTCTACTGGACCTGCGTGTTCGACATCGCCGAGGATGAGGCGCTGATCGTCGAGACCGGGCTGCCCGAAGTGCGGCCCTACTGGAACATCCAGGTCAACGATCCCTATTTCAACGCGGTCGAGTTCGTCTACCGCCAGACCAGCCTCAACGGCCACACCGCCCGCATCGACGGCGATGGCAAATTCCGCGCTGTTCTGGCCCACAGCGATCCCGGCGTTGCCAACTGGCTCGATACCGGCGGCTTCACCGAAGGCACCCTGTTTGGCCGCTGGACCCAGTGCGATTCCGCGCCGCTGCCAACTGCAACAAAGGTGAAGCTGGCGGACATCCGCCCACACTTGCCCGCCGATACACAATGGGTCACGCCGGATGAGCGGCTCGAGGCACTCCGCAAGCGCCGCATGGGCGCGCAGTTGCGCCGGCGCTGGTAAGGGGGCAGACTGAAATACTGCCCCGAGATTGAGAGGTGGGGGCGGAGAGGAGCAAGAGGCCATGGCCCAGAGCACAAATGGAATTGTCGATGCGGTAATTGTCGGCGCGGGGCTCGGCGGGCTCTACGCGCATTACAAGCTGCGCCAGCTCGGGCTGAGCCTGCGCGGATTCGAGACAGCGCCGGAAGTCGGCGGCACCTGGTGGTGGAACGGCTATCCCGGCGCACGCTGCGATGTCGAGAGCCTGGAATATTGTTATTCCTTCTCGGACGACTTGCTCGAGCAATGGCAATGGAGCGAACGCTTCGCCACCCAGCCGGAAATCTTGCGCTATGCAAACCACGTCGCCGACCGCTTCGACCTGCGCCGCGACATCGAGTTCGACACGGCGATTGTCTCGGGAGCGTTCGACGAGGCAAGCAATTGCTGGACGCTGGAAACCAGCAACGGCGAGCGGGTGACAACGCGCTTTCTTATCACCGCCGTCGGCTGCCTCTCCGCACGCATCCTGCCCGATGTGCCCGGCCTTGAGGACTACGAGGGCCGCTGGGTGCAGACCTCGAACTGGCCCAAGCAAGGAGTCGACTTGGCAGGCAAGCGCGTCGCGGTGATCGGCACAGGCTCGTCGGGCATCCAGGCAATTCCGGAAATCGCCAGGCAGGCGGCGCATCTCACCGTTTTCCAGCGCACCCCCAACTTCAGTCTCCCAGCCAAAAACGGCCCGGTCGATCCCGGGCACGAGGCAAAAATCAGAGCGGATTACCCGGCCTACAGCCGAGGCTTGAAGCAGACCCCTGCCGGCTTCCAGGTGCATTTTCCGGAGGACATGCCGACCGGATGGGAGCCTGGCCATTCGATCCTCACCGCCGATCCGGCGGAGCGCGAGGCAGTGCTGGAGGCGGCATGGAAACGGGGCGGGGTCGGCTTTACCGGCGGTTATACCGATGTCACCCGCGACATCGACGCCAATGCCGTGGCGGTCGATTTCGTCCACCGCAAGATCAGGCAGATCGTCAAGGACCCGGTCGTGGCGGAAAAGCTCTGCCCGACCGACCACCCCTTCGCGACCAAGCGGCTGTGCCTCGATTCCGATTATTATGCGACCTACAACCGCGAGAATGTCGAACTGGTCGATATCCGCGCCACGCCGATCGAACGGATCACACCTGCCGGGATCAGGACCAGCGAGCAGGAATATCCTTGCGACGTGCTAGTCTTCGCCACCGGCTTCGACGCCGTCACCGGCCCCCTCACCAGGCTCAACCTCACCGGCAGAGGCGGAGCGCGGCTGGATGAGCTCTGGGCCGGGGGGCCGCGCACCTATCTGGGACTGATGATCGCGGGCTTCCCCAACCTGTTCACGGTCACCGGGCCGGGCAGCCCGTCGGTCTTCACCAACATGATCCCCACGATCGAGCAGCATGTCGACTGGATCGCCGACTGCCTCGGCCACCTGACCGGGCGCGGTATCGAGCGGATCGAAGCCGAGGTGGAGGCACAGGACAGCTGGGGCGCGGAAGTCAACGAAGCTGCCGCGCAGACGCTCTATCCGCGCGCCAACTCGTGGTACATGGGCGCGAACATCGAGGGCAAGCCGCGCATGATCCTTGCCTATATGGGCGGGCTGAACACCTATGGCGAGCGCTGCACGCAGATCGCGCGCGAAGGCTATCCGGGGTTCCGATTATCGGGAGCGAACGTGACAGCCTGAAGCCGGGCGCGCGATTGGGAGAGTGAATAATGGGATTGCTGGAAGCTCATGCGGCGCTGGCCGGGAGGCGCGCCGTCGTCGTTGGCGGAGCCTACGGGATCGGTCGGGCGATCACCCTGGCGCTGGCCCGGGCGGGGATCGATGTCGCGGTCTGCGATAACGACGCAGTCGGAGTCCGGGCCATCGTACCCGAGGTCGAAGCACTCGGACGGCGCATCGTCGCAGTCGAGGCCGATGTCTGCGACCCCGCCGCCTTCGACGCCTTCTTCGACAAGGTGGCGACCGGGTTCGGAACCATCGACATCTTGATCAATGTCGCGGGCGGCGTGAAAGCGGGGCCTTTGCTCGAAGTCTCCCGCGAACTGGACGCTTGGCACATCAGGCTCAATTACGGCTACATTATCGACTCTATCCGCCGGGCGTTGCCGTTGATCCGCAAGGGCGGACGCGGAGGCAGCATCGTCAACTTCACCACCATCGAGGCGCATCGCGGCGCGGCGACCTATTCGGTCTATGCCGGGGCCAAGGCGGCGACGACCAATTTCAGCCGGGCGATGGCGGTCGAACTGGCCGCCGAGGGCATCCGGGTCAATCTGATCGCGCCCGACACCACGCCTTCGCGCACGAGTTCTTCCTCCGCCTCTCCCGAATGGATGGCGCGCTATTACGCCCTGCCGGAGGAGGCGCGGGCAAAGGGCATGGAAATGTACATCCCGCAAAAGCAGCCGCCAAGCGAGGACGATCTCGCCAATGGGGTGCTGGTGCTGGTCAGCGACCTGTCGCGTTCGATCACCGGCATTACACTGCACATCGACGGAGGCACCATGGCCAGCGCCGGCTTCATCGACTGGCCGTTCAACGAAGGCTTCGGCCCTGCACCGAGGATCGGCACACTGGAGAAACTGTTCGGGGGTAATGACTGATGCAGTTCCACCTGTTCCTGCCGCAAATGCGGCTGAGCTTCGAGCGGCTCGTCGCCTCGGCCCAGGCAGCCGAAGCGGCCGGATTTGGCGGCATTGCCGGGATGGACCACATGATCCCGCCCGCCGCCGAGGACCAGCCGATGTATGAGGCGATGGTGACCAACACCTGGCTCGCCGCGCATACCAGCACGCTCAAGGTCGGATCGCTGGTGCTGTGCGACGCATTCCGCCATCCGGCGTTGCTGGCTCGCGAGGCGGTGTCGATCGACCATGCGTCGGGCGGGCGGTTCGAACTGGCGATCGGCTGGGGCTCGTGGGAGAACGATTTTGTCAATTTCGGGCTTGGTCCGGAAAAGCCGCGCGACCGGGTGGAGCGGCTGCGCGAGACGCTGACGGTGGTGAAGGCGCTGTGGGCGGGGGAAACGGTGACCTTCGAAGGCCGGTATCACCACCTCACCAATGCCCGCCAAGTGCCCGGGCCGCTCGCCAGGATCCCGATCATCGTCGGCGGCGGCGGGCCCAAGACCCTGGCGCTGGTCCGCGATTTCGCCGATTGGGCCAACCTCGATGTCCGCCACCTCGACAAGCTGGAAGGCGACGGCCTCGCGAAAGTCCGCGATCAGATCGGCAGCGCGCGGATATCCTCGCAGGAGATGGTGGCCTTTGTGCCCAGGGGCGGCGACCGGGCAGCGATTGCCGATGCGGCAACCAAGCGCTTCGGCCATAGCCGCCCGGTGATCGGGACCAGCGCCGAACTGATCGACCACTTCGCCCGCCGTGCCGAACGGGGCGTCGAGCGCACCTATGTGTGGTTCTGCGATTTCGGCAAGCCGGAGACGCTGACGGAATTCGGCGAGGAAGTGATCGTGCCGATGCGGCCCGGAAATTAGCCATGAGCGATGTTCTCGCCGGAATCCGCGTGGTCGAAGTCGCAAGCTGGACGTTCGTTCCCAGCTCTGGCGCAATCCTTGCCGAATGGGGCGCGGACGTCATCAAGATCGAGGACCCGGAGCGCGGCGATCCGCAGCGCGGACTGATCTCGTCGGGGATCATCCCCAAGGGCGGGGTCAATTTCATGTACGAGCTGCCCAATCGGGGAAAGCGCTCGGTCGGTCTCGACATCTCGACCGAAGCGGGCCGCGAGCTGCTCTACCGGCTGGTCGAGACGGCAGACGTCTTCGTTACCAACTACCTGCCCGGCGTGCGCCAGCGGCTGGGCATAGACCTGGCGCAGATCCGCGCGCGGAATTCCAAGGTGGTCTATGTGCGCGGCTCGGGCAACGGACCGCGCGGGCCCGAGGCGGGACGGGGCGGGTTCGACAGCGCCACTTACTGGTCGCGCGCGGGCATCGCCTCCGCCCTGACCGAACCCGATGCCGACTGGCCGCCCAATGTGCGTCCCGGCTTCGGCGATCTGATGGGCGGCCTCGCATTGGCGGGCGGGATCGCCGCCGCCCTGCTCAAGCGCGAGCGCACCGGCGAGCCGAGCGAAGTCGATGTCTCGCTGCTGGCGCTGGGCATGTGGAACCTGGGGCCGGACATCACCTCGGCCAAGCTGTTCGAGGGAGTGGAAATACCGGTGCAGCACCGCGACAGCTACGGCAATCCGCTGGTCGGTTTCTATCCGACCAGCGACGGCCGGTTCGTCTCGCTGATGCTGTTCCAGGACCAGCGCTACTGGCCGGACCTGTGCGAACACCTTGGCCGCCCCGACCTGATCGAGGACCCGCGCTTCGCCACCACGGCGGCGCGTCACGAGAACCGGCGCGAATGCATTGCCGTCCTGCGCGAACTGTTCCGCGGGGCGACGCTAGCGCAGTGGCGCGAGCGGCTGCAAACACTGAAGGGGGTCTGGGCGCCCGTCGCCAGGCCGCTCGAAGTGCATGACGATCCGCAGGTCGCGGCGAATGGCTATCTCGAGGAAGTCACCACCCCGGGCGGCGGCACTTTTCGGATGCCGGCCAACCCGGTACAGTTCGACGTGACCCCGCCTTCGGTCAAGGCCGCGCCGGGGCATGGCGAGCATACGGATGAGGTGCTGCTGGAACTGGGCCTGAATTACGACGAGATTCTGGCGCACAAGACGGAAGGTGCAGTGCTATGATCCGCAGCTCGGAGCAGCAGCTCGAATTCGTCTCCAGCCGGATGGAGATACTCGACTGCATCAACCGCATCGCCCGCGGCGTCGATCGGCTCGACCGCGACATTTTCCGCACCGGCTACCATGCCGACGCAGTGCTCGATTTCGGCACCCATATCGGCAATCCCGAAGCGCACATGGACTTCTTCTTCCACCTCCACGCGACCATGCAGAAGGCACACGCCCACACCATCTGCAACCACACCTGCGAGATCGACGGCGACATGGCCCATGCCGAAACCTATTTCATCTTCGCTTCGGAAAACGTCTCTGGCACCCCGACCAGTGTCGCGGGCGGGCGTTATGTTGACAGGTTCGAACGCCGCGACGGGCGCTGGGCAATCGCCTTGCGCAAATGCGTCACCACCTGGAACCTGACCCCGGACAGCGACGTGACCAAGCAGATATCGGCCGCCTTCGCGCTGGTCGGCACCAACAGCCGCGACCGGAGCGACCTGTCGTACCAGCGGCCATCGGTGGTGCCGGCGGAACGGATGGGTGCTATCGTCAGAGCTTGAGGCTGATTGCACTACCGGAAGTGCATTACCGCTGATAAGGCGCAAGCGATTCACTACTCTGAGCCTTCGTCAAGTCGGCCATTGCTGAGCAGAAACATCTCCGGGAGTTACCATGCGCGACTATCTCAAGTTCTACATCGATGGCCAATGGACCGACCCGGTCGAGCCGAGGACACTCGACGTCGAAAACCCGGCCACCGAGGCAGTCTGCGGCCGCATCTCGCTGGGCTCAGCCGCCGATGTCGACAAGGCCGTGAAAGCCGCGCGCCGGGCCTTTGCAACATGGTCGATTTCCAGCCGCGCCGAGCGGATCGAGCTGATGGAAGTCATCGCCGCCGAATACCAGAAGCGAATGGGCGATCTCGCCGATGCCGTGACCGAGGAAATGGGCGCGCCCGCTTTCCTGGCGCAGAACGCGCAGGCACCGCTAGGGCTCGGCCATCTCAAGAACGCGATCGAAGTGCTCAAGGCCTTTGCCTTCGAGGAGGCGCGCGGAGCGACGCTGGTCGTCAAGGAGCCGGTCGGGGTCTGCGGGCTGATCACGCCGTGGAACTGGCCGCTCAACCAGATCGCGGTGAAAGTGTTCCCGGCGCTGGCGACCGGCTGCACCATGGTGCTGAAGCCTTCCGAAGTCGCGCCCTTCAGCGGCTATCTGTTCGCCGAGATCATGCATGCCGCAGGCGTGCCCGCAGGCGTGTTCAACCTGATCAACGGCGACGGGCCGGGCGTCGGCACGGCGATGTCCGGACATCCGGACATCGACATGATCAGCTTTACCGGCTCGACCCGCGCCGGGGTCGAGATCGCCCGCAACGCAGCGCCAACGGTCAAGCGGGTGACTCAGGAACTCGGCGGCAAGAGCCCCAACATCGTGCTCGACGACGATGCCTTCGCCAAGGGGGTGGCCAGCGGCGTCAAGTCGATGATGGGCAACACCGGCCAGACCTGCTCCGCGCCATCGCGCATGCTGGTGCCGGGCAAGCGCATGGACGAGGCGATTGCCGTGGCGAAGGACGCTGCCGGGCAAATCACCGTCGGCGATCCCACCGGCAATTCCCGCATGGGCCCGCTTGCCTCGCGCATGCAGTTCGAGAAAGTGCAGGGTTTGATCCAGAAGGGCATCGACGAAGGCGCGACATTGGTCACCGGCGGCCCGGGGCGTCCAGAAGGCCTCGACAAGGGCTATTATGCCCAGCCGACAGTTTTCGCCAATGTCACCAACGACATGACCATTGCCCGCGAGGAAGTGTTCGGCCCGGTGCTGTCGATCCTCGGCTACGATTCGGTCGAACAGGCCATCGAGATCGCCAACGACACCGACTATGGCCTGGCGGGTTATGTCGCCGGGGCCGATCTCGATCAGGCACGCTCTGTCGCCCGGCAGATCCGTGCCGGACAAGTCGCGATCAACGGCGGCTCGGACATGTCTGCGCCGTTTGGCGGCTACAAGCACAGCGGCAACGGGCGCGAGTGGGGCGAATACGGCTTCCATGACTACCTCGAGATCAAGGCGATCCTGAATTACGCACCATGACTGCGGATACAGTGGTATGATTGAGGATGGATCATAAACCTTCCGGCGATTAGAACCGGCGTGTCAAGAACCACTCCATGAGAGGAAAGCCGCTTGGAAGCCCTGTCACCAGCCGTTCCCGTTCCCGATCATGTTCCGCCTGAAGCGGTTTACGATTTCGATATGCGCTTCGATCCCGGCCTTCTGGCCGATCCGCATGAGCGGGTGCGCGAACTGCTGCGCGAGGCACCGCCGGTGTTCTGGACCCCGCGCAACGGCGGCCGCTGGATCGTCATCGGCTATCCCGAGATATTCGAGGCCAGCCGCGATCCGGAGCGTTTTTCCAGCTCCTACATGACGCCCGAGCGGATGCAGGCGATGATGGCGATGATCCCCAAGGGCATGCCGCGCTTCCCGCAGGCGACGCCGATCTCGATGGACCCGCCCGATCACACCAAGTTTCGCGCCCCGTTGCAGAAGACGTTCAGCCCGCGTGCAGCGATAGCCCAGATCGAAAACATCCGCGCGCTGACTGACCGGCTAATCGATGCAGTGCTCGACCAGGGCCACTGCGATTTCATCCCGGCCATCGCCGAGCCGCTACCGGTGACGATTTTCCTCAACATGATGGGCCTGCCGGTCGGTCGATTGGCCGAATTCCGCGAGCTGGTGCACGAATTCCTCGCCAATACGAGCGGCGAGCCGGCGCAGACGGCCGGGCTTTTCCGCAAAGTGGCCGATGCCATGCTGCCCGAAATCAGGGCGCGCCAGACCGATCCGCAGGACGATATCATCAGCATGCTGTGGCGGACCGAAATCGAAGGCGAGCCGATGACTGTCGAGCTGATGGAGGACTATTGCGTCCTGCTGTTCATCGCCGGGCTCGACACGGTGATCAACGGCATGGGCTTCGCCGTGCGCCACCTCGCCGCCAATCCCGATCTGCAAGACCAGTTACGCGCCAATCCCGACCTCATCGTCGAAGCCTCCGAGGAAATGCTGCGTCGCTACAGCTTCACCATCCCGCAGCGCCGGGTGGCCAAAGACCTCGAATTCGCCGGCTGGCGGATGAAAAAGGACGAATCGCTGGTGCTCTACTACGCCGGCGCCGATCTCGATCCGCGCGAGTTTCCTTCGCCTGAGAAGTTCGATCTGACCCGCGAGAACAAGGTCCACCTCGCCTTCGGCGCGGGCGTCCACCGCTGCCTCGGCGCGCATCTGGCGCGGGTTGAATTGCAGGTGCTCTACCAGCAGGTGCTGAAGCGGCTGCCGAAGTTCCGGCTCGATCCGGAGCGGCCTGCGACGTTCCATTCCGGCAATATCATCGCGTTCGATTCGCTGCCGATCCGCTGGGACTGAGCAGCGGCCGCGTCAGCCCGGCTTCTTTTTCGCCAGCACCGTGCGCAGGCAGGAGAGCACTTCCTCGCCGCGCTGATTGGTCAGCGCGTGCCGGAAGGTGACTATGCCGCAATTGGGACGGCTCTTCGATTCGCGCAGTTCGACAATCTCGGTGGAGCAGGTCAGCGTATCGCCGATGAAGGTCGGCTTGGGCGTCACCACCTTGTCGAAGCCGAGGTTGGCGATGAGGGTGCCGACAGTGGTGTCCGAGATGGAAAGGCCGACCGCGAGGCTGAAGGTGAAAGTGGAGTTGACCAGAATCTGGCCGAACTCGCTAGCCTTGGCGAACTCCGCATCGAGATGGAGCGGCTGCATGTTGTGAGTCATCGCCGAGAACATGAGGTTGTCGGTCTCGGTGACGGTGCGGCTGGGCTGGTGGACGATGCGATCGCCCACCGCCCATTCGTCGAAGTATCTTCCCGCCATCATCAATTCTCCCTTACTCCCCCTCTCCCATGTGGGAGAGGGTTGCGCAGACTTGGTAACTTGTTGCCTAGTCGCAGCTGGGTGAGGGACTGCGCGCCATCGATAGGACACAACCCCTCATCCAACTCCGGCTAGCCTCGCTACGCTCGCCAAGCCTGCGTATCCTTCTCCCCCTGGAGAAGGTTTAGTCCTCCGCCGCCTTCTCGATCCGCGCCAACAGCGCCTCGACCTGCACCTGCTGGCCCGCGCTGGCATTCAGTTCCGTCACCACCCCATCGAACGGCGCGGTCAGCGTGTGTTCCATCTTCATCGCCTCAAGCGTGAGCAGCTTCTGGCCCTTGATGACGACATCGCCCTTCATCACTTCGACCGCGATGATCTTGCCGGGCATGGGGGAGAGGATGGTACCGTCACCCGCCGCTGCCGCACCGCCGCCGATCCGCCAGGGCGACAGTTGCCAGACCATGCCCTGCTCGGCGATCAGCATGCCGGTTGAAGGCTCGTCCACCCCATCTCCCGCCAGCGCGACATCGACCCGCACGCCGTCCAGCAGGAAGGGCGCCGTTCTGCACGCGGGCGCATTGAGGCGGAAACCGGCTGCGATCCCCGCCGGGACCATCGCCATCGCCGCATCGGTGAGGGCGTCGCCCGATGGCGCCGGATCGGCCGCCATTGCATCGCCATCGCGGCCGATCAGCCCGGTATCGACTTCGCCCGCGGCGAATTCGGGATGGGCCAGCGCGGCGATCAGGAAGGCGGCATTGGTGCGCACCGGCCAGACTGCCGTGTCACCCAGCATTTCGGCCAGCGTCTCGCGGGCGAGGTCGCGCGTCTCGCCATGGGCGATCAGTTTGGCGATCATCGGATCGTAGAACGGCGAAACCTCGCCGCCTTCATAGACGCCGGTATCGATCGCGCGCCGACCTTCCGCCTCGCCCAGCTGGAACAGATCGAGCGAGCCGATGGTGGGCAGGAAGCCCTTGGCCGGGTCTTCGGCATAGAGCCGCGCTTCCATCGCCCAGCCGTTGATCGAGAGCTCATCCTGCTTGAGCGGGATCGGTTCGCCGGAGGCAACGCGCAGCTGCCACTCGACCAGATCGACCCCGGTGATCTCCTCGGTCACCGGGTGCTCGACCTGCAGGCGCGTGTTCATTTCCATGAACCAGATGCGATCCGCGCGCAGGCCTTCGCTGGCATCGGCGATGAATTCGATGGTTCCGGCACCGACATAATCGACCGCCTTTGCTGCACGAATTGCTGCGCGGCAAAGCTCTGATCTGGTTGCAGAATCCATTCCCGGCGCGGGGGCTTCCTCGATGACCTTCTGGTGCCTTCGCTGCAGCGAGCAATCGCGCTCGAACAGGTGGACGACATTGCCGTGGGTATCGCCGAACACCTGCACTTCGATGTGGCGCGGGCGCTGGATGTATTTCTCGATCAGCACATGCGCATTGCCGAACGAGGCCGAGGCCTCGCGCTGGCACGAGGCAAGGCTGTCGGAGAAATCCGCCGCCTTCTCGACCAGCCGCATCCCCTTGCCGCCGCCGCCCGCGACCGCCTTGATCAGCACCGGATAGCCGATCTTCGTCGGCCTCGTCGGCGAGCAGCGCCGGCGTCCTGGTCCTCGCCCATGATAGCCCGGGGTGACCGGCACGCCCGCCGTCGGCCATCAGCTTCTTGGCCGCGTCCTTGAGGCCCATCGCGGTGATGCTCGGCGGGCTTGGGCCCGACCCAGACCAGCCCGGCGTCGGCCACTGCCTGCGCGAACTCGGCGTTCTCCGAGAGGAAGCCATAGCCGGGATGGATCGCCTCCGCGCCGGTCTGCTTGGCGGCGGCAATGATCTTCTCGCCGACGAGATAGCTTTCGCGCGCCGGCGCTTGGCCCGATATGCACCGCCTCGTCGGCAGAGCGGACATGCAGCGCCGAGGCATCGGCATCGGAATAGACCGCGACCGTGCGAATACCCATGGCGCGCGCGGTGCGGATGATCCGGCAGGCAATTTCGCCGCGATTGGCGATGAGGAGGCTCTTGATCATGACGCTTTCCTGAAAACCTCCCCGGAACGGGGAGGGGGACCGCCCGCAAGGGTGGTGGAGGGGTGAACGCTCATTACAAGCGACAACTATCGCAGCAATTGCGCCTTCAAGATTCTTGAGAACATAGGCCGCCGGAATGCGCAACACGGCAAACCCGCGCGCGCGCAAATAGGCGTCTCGCTGCTCATCACGCTGTGGCCGGTCGCCGACATCATGTCCTCGCCCATCGATCTCGATAGCCAGTCGCGCTCAAGACAAGCGAAATCGAGCACAAGCTCGCTCAGCGGGTGCTGGCGACGGAACTTGAAGCCGCCCGGCCGCTTGCGCAGTTCGCGCCATATCAGGACTTCGGGCAAGTTGCCGGAGCGACGCTCACGTTTTGCCACCTTAAAGGCGGCATCGCTTGCCGACAGCACCCCTCCACCACCCTTCGGGCGGTCCCCCTCCCCGTTCCGGGGAGGTATTTGGACGTGTTCCCCCATCACATCCGGAACACCCCAAACGCCGGCCGATCCGGTATCGGCGCTTCCAGACTCGCCGCCAGCGCCAGCCCCAGCACATCCCGCGTCTGCGCCGGGTCGATCACCCCGTCGTCCCACTGGTGCGCCGTGGCGTAGTAGGGATTGCCCTCGTCCTCATACTTCTGCCGGATCGGGGCCTTGAACGCCTCGGCCTCGCGCTCGTCCCACTTGGCCGCATCGCGGTGGACCGTCGCCAGCACCGAGGCCGCCTGTTCGCCGCCCATCACCGAAATCCGCGCATTGGGCCAGGTGAACAGGAACCTCGGCGAATAGGCCCGCCCGCACATGCCATAATTGCCCGCGCCGAAGCTGCCGCCGATCAGCACGGTGATCTTGGGCACGGTCGCGGTCGCCACGGCCGTCACCAGCTTGGCGCCGTGCTTGGCGATGCCTTCCGCCTCGTATTTGCCGCCGACCATGAAGCCCGAGATGTTCTGGAGGAACAGCAGCGGGATCTTGCGCTGGCAGGCGAGCTCGATGAAGTGCGCGCCCTTGACCGCGCTTTCGGAGAACAGCACGCCGTTGTTGGCGAGGATCGCCACCGGCATGCCGTGGATATGCGCGAAGCCGCAGACCAGGGTGGAGCCGTAGAGCGCCTTGAACTCGTGGAACTCGCTGCCATCGACGATCCGGGCGATCACTTCGTGGACGTCATAGGGCGCGCGGACGTCGTCGGGGATGATCGCATAGAGGTCTTCCGCAGGATACTTCGGCGGGCGCGGTTCGCGCAGGGGCAGGCCATTGTCATGCACCGGGCCAAGGTGGCTGACGATATCGCGCACGATGGTCAGCGCGTGCTCGTCGTTCTCGGCAAGGTGATCGGTGACGCCGGACTTGCGGCTGTGCAGGTCGCCGCCGCCCAGTTCCTCGGCCGATATCACTTCGCCCGTCGCGGCCTGCACCAGCGGCGGACCGGCGAGGAAGATCGTGCCCTGTTCCTTCACGATCACGCTCTCGTCGCTCATCGCCGGAACGTAGGCCCCGCCCGCGGTGCAACTGCCCATGACGCAGGCGACCTGCGGGATGCCCTTGGCGCTCATGTTCGCCTGATTGAAGAAGATGCGGCCGAAGTGGTCGCGGTCGGGGAAGACTTCGGCCTGATGCGGCAGGTTCGCCCCGCCGCTGTCGACCAGGTAGATGCAGGGCAAGTGGTTCTGCTCGGCGATTTCCTGCGCGCGGAGGTGCTTCTTGATCGTCGAGGGGTAGTAGGTGCCGCCCTTCACCGTCGCATCGTTGCAGACGATCATGCACTGGCGGCCCGAGACGCGGCCGATGGCGGTGATCAGGCCCGCGCCGGGAATATCCTCGCCATGCAGGCCGTGCGCCGCCAGCTGCCCCAGTTCGAGCAACGGCGAGCCGGGATCGAGCAGGCCTTCGACCCGGTCGCGGGGAAGCAGCTTGCCGCGCGCTGTATGCCGGTCACGCGATTTCTGGTCCCCGCCTAGCGCCGCCTTGGCGACCCGCTCGCGCAGTTCGGCCGCCAGCGCGCGGTTATGCGCGGCGCGCGCCTGCGCCTCGGGGCTGTCGAGGTTGAGGGTGGTCGGGAGGACGGGTGCGCTCATGCTGCTCCAATCAGTTCGCGTCCGATCAGCATTCGCCTGATCTCGTTGGTGCCTGCGCCTATGTCGAGCAGCTTGGCATCGCGCAAGTAGCGTTCGACCGGCCAGTCCTTGGTATAGCCCGCCCCGCCCAGCGCCTGCACCGCCTCGCCCGCGGCGCGGAAGGCGTTTTCGCTGGCCAGCAATATCGCCCCGGCGGCGTCGAAGCGGGTGGTCTGCCCGGCATCGCAGGCGCGCGCGACGGCATAGACATAGGCCCGCGCCGATTGCAGCGCGACGTACATGTCGGCCACCTTGGCCTGCATCAGCTGGAAGCTGCCGATCGGCTGGCCGAACTGCTTGCGCTCGCGGACATAGGGGATGACGGTGTCGAGGCAGGCCTGCATGATGCCGAGCGGGATACCAGCGAGCACCACCCGTTCGTAATCGAGCCCGCGACATCAGCACGCCGACACCGCCATTCAGCGGTCCGATCACGTTCTCCTCCGGCACGAGGCAATCGTCGAACACCAGCTCCGCCGTGGGCGAGCCGCGCATGCCCAGCTTGTCGACCTTCTGGCCGATTGAGAAGCCGGGCATGCCCTTCTCGATCAGGAATGCGGTGATGCCGCCAGATCTTCGTCCATTCTGGCCCTCTCCGGTCCGCGCATAGACCACCAGCACATCGGCCTCGCTGCCATTGGTGATCCAGAATTTGGTGCCATTCAGACGGAAGCCGCCGGGCACTGCCTCGGCCTTCAGCTTCATCGAGACGACATCCGATCCCGCCCCCGCTTCCGACATCGCCAGCGCGCCGACATGTTCGCCCGAAATCAGCTTTGGCAGATATTTCGCCTTCTGCTCGGTCCGAGCCCCAGCGGCGGATCTGGTTGATGCAGAGATTGGAGTGGGCACCATATGACAGGCCGACCGAGGCCGAAGCCCGGCTGACTTCCTCGACCGCGATGACGTGATCGAGATAGCCCAGTCCCAGCCCGCCCCATTCCTCCTCGACGGTGATCCCGTGCAGGCCGAGTTCGCCCATCGGCGCCCAGAGCTCGCGAGGGAACCGGTCCTCGGCATCCACCCGCACAGCCAGCGGCGCGATCTTCTCGTCGGCGAAGCGCGCGGTGGCCTCGCGGATCGCTAGGGCGCTCTCAGGCAGTGCAAAGTCGAATTCGGGGGTCGCGCGCATGGGCATGCTCCTCGCAATCCGGTTTAACGGCGGGCTTGCGGAGCGCCAGCGGAATTGACATGGCAGCGGTCTGTCAAGCGGGATAGGGCCTGTTGCCGCACGCCACCTGCATCGCCCTTGACGGCGCCACCACCACACTCGAAGTGGCGGTGGGCGAAAACGTCATGCGCGGCGCGCTTTACAACCAATCCGGTTTGACAGGCAATTTCTCCGCACCTAGCCTTGCCGCAAATCACAATACGGAGAGAGAGTATGCCCCGCGCGACAATTAACGGAACCGGCATCGAGTACGAGCTGCACGGCAAGGAAGGCGATCCGGCAATCGCGCTGACCCCCGGCGGACGCTTCACCATGGACGTGCCTGGTCTGCGCGAATTCGCGGGCGAGCTGGTCAAGGGCGGCCGCCGGGTGCTGATCTATGACCGGCCCAATTGCGGCTATTCCGATGTCTGCCTGGAGGGCGAAAGCGAGAGCGAAAACCAGGCCGACCGGCTGGCCGGACTGATCCGGCACCTCGATCTCGGGCCAACGGTGATCGCGGGCGGCTCGGGCGGAGCGCGGGTCTCGCTGCTGGCAGCCTCGCGCAATCCCGATCTCTGCTCGCACCTGGCGATCTGGTGGATCAGCGGCGATCCGATCGGTCTGATGAGCCTGGCCGGCTATTACTGCGGCGAGGCGGCAACGCTGGCCAGCACCGGCGGCATGGAAGCCGTGATGAACGCCACATCCTGGGCGGAAAACTTCGCCAAGAACCCGGTCGCGCGCGAGACGATCCGCAGCATGGATCCCGACCGCTTCATCGCCATCATGCAGAAGTGGGCGGCGGCCTACGTCGCTTCCGATATTTCACCGGTACCGGGGATGAAGCCGATCGATTTCGCCCGGCTGACCATGCCCGCGCTGGTGTTCAAAAGCCACAAGAGCGACATTGCGCATACCGAAACCACCAGCCTGTGGGTCCACCGGCTGATCCCGCATTCGATACTGGCGATCCCGCCCTGGCGCGATGACGAGTGGAACTATCAGTCGGGATCTACCCAGGCTGGCAACGGGCACAGCCTGTTCGTCAGCTGGCCAAAACTGACGCCAGCGATTCTGGACTTCATCAAAAAGTGATGGCGGCACAATTGGCAGACGGCGGGTCGTTGCTGGAACGGGTGCGGGCGCTGGGGCCTGCGCTCGACGCCGCTGCCATCGCCAACCTCACCGCGACCGAGATACCCGGCGAAACGATTGCCGCGCTCAAGAACCTGGGTGTGTTCGCCATGATGGCTCCGCGCGAGCTGGGCGGGCTGGAATGCGATCCGCAAGAGCTGATCGCGGTGATCCGCGAGCTGTCCTACTGGGACGGCTCGGCCGGCTGGTATGCCGCCGCGACGATGACCGGCGGTGCGGTATCGGGGGCCTTCCTGGGTCCAAAAGCCATCGATGCGATGTACCACTCCGGGAAAGGCGCTCCGCTCTGCGCAGGGCAGGCTGCTCCCACTGGCAAGGCCGTGCGCGAGGGCGACAGCTATCGCGTGTCGGGCAGCTACTCCTTCGGCAGCGGCACGCCTTCGGCGGACTGGATCGTCGGCGGCTATGTGGTGCACGAGAACGGCGCGCCGGTGATGCTCGCCCCCAGTGTGCCGCGCATGCTGATCGGCATGGTCCCGCGCGAGACCGTGACTTTCAAGGGCAACTGGAACGTGCTTGGCCTGCGCGGCACCGGCAGCTACGATTTTACCGTCGCCGAACAGCTGCTCCACGAGCACTTCTTCTTCGAACCCGGGGTATCGCCGCAGCAGCATGGCGGGGCGCTCTATCGCATGGGCTTCATGGCCCTGCCCTGCATTCACCACGCATCCTACCCGCTGGGCGTCGCCCGCCGCGCGCTCGACGAATGGGGCAAGTTCGCACGCTCGAAGGCGCGCGCGCCGGGGCTGATGGCCAACCAGCTCCACACCTTCCAGCGCGATTTCGCTGCCGCGCACGGCGAACTGCGCGCCGCCGAGGCCTATGTCGTGCGCACATACGAGCGCCTGTTCGAGGCGGCCCAGGCAGGGGTAGTGCCCGACGATTTGCGGATCGACGGCAGGCTTTGCGCCTGCAACGCCTTCACGGCCGGCATGCGGGTGGTCCAGGCTGCCTATTCGTCCACCACGACCTATGGCCTGCGCGACGCCAATGTGATCCAGCGCTGTTTTCGCGACATGCAGGCAGGCAATGCCCACTTCCTTACCGGTGAAGCCGCGCTGATCGATGCGGGCAAGGTGCTCGGCGGGATCGAGGGAGCGCAGATCGTCTTTTGAATTTTGCCGGACCGGCGAGAACGCCCTTCGCAGCGGGCTTGCCGACGGTGTATGGCCGCCAGTATAAGCAAATACAGACCGCCCGGAACGGAGCGGCGTGCAAATTGGGAGAGGAAGTGCATATGGCCGCCAGCGGCGTGTTTTCGGGCGTTCGGGTGATCGAGCTCGCGCAATATGTCTATGTGCCGGGTGCGGGCGTGATGCTTGCCGATCAGGGCGCTGACGTGATCAAGATCGAAACGCTCGAAGGCGATCCCTACCGCACGCTGCAGATAGCCGGGGCGGGCCGCAATCTTGGCGATGTCAACCTCGCCATGGAACAGAACAACCGCAACAAGAAGAGCGTGGCGCTCGACCTCAAAAGCGAAGAGGGCCGCGAGGCCTTGCTGAAGCTGGTCGAAACGGCGGACGTCTTCCTCACCTCCCTGCGGCCCAAGGCGATCACCGGCTTGCGTCTCGACGTCGAGGATCTGCGCGCGCGCAATCCGAAGATCATCTATGTCCGCGGCAACGGCGTCGGCTTTCGCGGACCCGAGGCCAATCGGCCAGGGTTCGACGCCTCCGCCTTCTGGGCACGCGGCGGCGCGGGCTTCGCATTCACCCGGCCCGGTCAGCAGCTGACCAGCCCGCGTCCGGCTTTCGGCGACCACACCGGCTCGCTGGCGATCGCGTTCGGCATTGCCTCCGCGCTGTTTCACCGCGCAAAGACCGGCGAGGCGACCGTGGTCGAGAACTCGCTGTTGTCTACCGCCGCCTGGGTGCTCTCGGGCGACATTTCTCTGACCAACAATCCGGAATACGAAACCCACCCGCCAACGCGCGCCACCGTGCCGCTGATGTCGACCTACACCGCCGGCGACGGACGAATGGCGCAGTTCATGATCCTCAACCAGGAGCCCGCCTGGCCCAGGGTCTGCAAGGCCTTCGGCATCGAAGCTCTCGAACACGATCCGCGCTACGCCACCCGCGATGCGCGCACCGAAAATGGAGTGGAGCTGTTCGGCATCATGCAGGACATTTTCGGCAAGAAGACCTTCGCCGAATGGAAGCCGGTGCTGGAAGCGATCGACATTCCCTGGGAAATGATCAGTTCGATCCACGATGTCGCGGCCGATCCGCAGGCCCATGCCAATGGCATGATCCGCGAAATGAATGTGCGCGGCACGCCGATCAAGATCGTCGCCGGGCCGACATCCTACGACGGCGCCTGCTTCGATGGCGACCCGGTCTGCGCGCCCGAGCTGGGTGCGGACACGGCGGCGCTGTTGACCGAGGTGGGCTACTCCGCCGAGGCGATTGCCGACATGAAAGCGCGCGCCGTCGCGCGCTGACCAGTCAGGAGAGAGAACCATGCCTGCCTTCGATGCCCCCTTCCCGCGCGGCAATTGCCCGATCCACGCATTCGGGCCGATGGACGACAAGAGCGCCCCGGTCGTGCTGTTCTTCCCCGATGCGTTCGGCCCGCGCCCGGCGTCCTTTGCCGTCGCCGAGGAGCTTGCAAGCGAAGTCGGCGGTGGGGGCTGGCGGGTGCTGATGCTCGACCAGTTCTACGAGAGCATCCCCTATGAGCCGATGACGCCCAAATCGCTGTTCGAGGAGGGACCCGAGCGCGACCGGGTGATGCAGATGTTCATGGCGGTGACCATGGCCAAGATCGACGAGGACGTCGCGGCGATGGTCAAGCTGGCGGAAGAACGCTCGAATGCAGACGTGCCCTTCGCCGCCGTCGGCTACTGCATGGGCGGCCGTTATGCGCTGAGCGCGATCACCGGTTCGGACCGGGTCAAGTTCGCCGGCGCGTTCCACGCCAGCAACATCGCCCCGCCCGAGGGCGACAGCCCGCACCAGCGGTTCGCCAAGGCCAAAGGGCGCATCTACATCGGCGTTGCTGGAGTCGATCCGACCTACGGCGCCGAGGAACATGGTCGCCTGACGCAAGCGCTGCGCGAAGCCGATACCGATCACATTATCGAGACCTACCACGGCATGGGCCATGGCTGGGTCTACCCCGACCTGTCGATCTACGATGCTGGCGGTGCGGCGAAACACATGCGGCGGATCAAGGAGCATTTCACCGAAGCGATGGCCGTTTGTGAGCGTTGAACAATGAAGCACGCACTGGCCGCTGCCCTCCTCGCAATTTCACCCCTCGCAACAGGAGCCGCAATGGCGCGTGAACCCGTAATGCTCGCCCCGGGCGGCGTGCTCGACCCGGCATTCCCCAATGCCGACGTTTATCTCACCAAACCACCCACGCCGGAGGTCCCTCCGGGCCGGGCCTGCGCAGTGGCGCAGCGCTATGTCGAACTGGTCAACGCCGGCAAATATGCCGAAGTCGCCATGCGCTACGCCGACGATGCTACTTTCCTCGAGCCGATGCGCCCGAACCTGCACGGCCGGGCGCAGATCGACGAGTTCTACACCAAACGGATTGGCGGCATGGCCCCGCAGGTCATGGCGGTCGCCTATTTCGGCAACGACAGCGAATGCATGGTGGAACTGGCGCTGCAGACCGAACTCGCCGGCAAGAAGCGCTGGGTGCTGGTTTCAATGGACCATTTCATCGTCGGCGAAGATGGCAGGATCAGGAGCATGACCGCCTTTGCGCGTCCGGTGCGAGGGTAGGGGGCTACACCATCGCCGCGAACGCTTTCACTGCTTCGAAGCCCGCCAGTGGCTCATCGCCATCTGAAAAGTCCCTGAGCCAGTCCGGCGTCCGGGTTGATTTCCCCGCCTGGGGCATCTGGTAATTGTAACAAGCGCCCATGCGCTGAGGCCCCTGGTCTATCGCCTTCAGGCCCGGCGGGGGATCGAACTGCCGGGCGCCGGATATGAACACGGCGCGGCGCAGCATGGTCGCTTGCTCGGCGATGGGCAGCGGCAGTTCCTGTTTCCAGTGCGACAACTGCTTGAGGTTCAGTCCGGCGTAAGGGGCGGGGCCGGTAATGCTAGTGCCTTCGATCTGCCAGTGCATCTGCTCGATGCCGTCTTCCAAAAGCATGGCCGCTGTCCGCTCGCCAATCCGGTCGGCGACCTTGAGGTCGAACTGGCGCGGCGCGGTGTCTTCGGTATGCGCGGCCAGGACCACCGCGAGATCGTAAAGGTGGGTGCAATGTTGCAGCGGATCGCGCCTTGCCGTGTCCGAAAGCAGCTCCCCGGCGAGCTCGCTGGCGATATGCGACGTCGCGCCGGGACAAGCCGACCAGGGATGCCGCAACGCCTCGGCACGCACAGCGGTAATCCGTCCTCCGGCGTGGTCGATGCGCATGTGGAAGCGGTGGACATCGTCCTCGAGCGCGCCACCGATCCAGCCCGGCCCCGGCTGTAAGACAATCCGCCGCCAGATACCGGGGGGCCACGCTGGGTATGAGGCTTCGTCTGATTGCATCGGTCTCGCCCTATCTCAGCTCTCGGCAAAGGCAAATGGCTCCGCCGCCCGCCGGTAATCCTCCGGCAGAATATCCCGCCCGATCGGCGGTGCGGCCCGCGCGGCGCATTGCGTGCGGTGGCACAGCGAGCAGGCGACGCCAATAGGCGTTGCCATCACGCCCGCAGGGTCCACTCCTTCGGCATAAGTGAGCCTGGGCGCGTGTTCCGCCGCGCAGGCCAGCGCAATGGCGCGCAGCACGCGCGGCCGACCAAAGCCGCCACCACCCGCCGTCACCGACCGGGCGATTGAAAAGAACCGCTCGCCATCGGGCAGTTCGAGCCACTGGGTGACGATCTCGCCGGGCGTGCGGAACACCGAGTGCAGGCTCCACAGAGGGCACCCGCCGCCATGTGCGGCGAAAGGAAAGCCCGCGCCGTCGAGGCGCTTGGAGACATTGCCTGCCTCGTCCACCCGGATGAAAAAGAACGGCACCCGCTCCGCCCCCGGCCGGTGGAGTGTGGTAAGCCGGTGCGCAGTCTGCTCGAAGCTGACGCCGAACTGGCGGCTCAAGGCTTCGACATCGTAGCGCCGCGCCTCCACGGCGGCGGCGAACCTCGCGTAGGGCATCAGCAATGCCGCCGCGCCGTAACCAGCCAGTGCCCGGCGGACGAGCACCGAAGCGGTCTCGCTGGCGAAGCTCGCCCCGCGCAAGATCGCGCCGATCTCGGCGCGCATCGCGGTATAGGCCACATGGACGGCGAGCTGATAGGCGCGGCTGGCCCCGTCGAGCGAATCGTCGATCAGCAACTGTTCGTTGTGCCGGTCATAGCGGCGGATCGAACCGGCGAGGACATCGCCGGGCAGGAAGCGCACCCGGGTACCGCGCGCCCTGAGCCAGGCTTCCGCACCACGTGCATCCTCAATCTCACCGGCAAGCGACTCTGCCCTCGCATCGAGTTCATGGAAATAGTTGCGCTGGCTGGCGGCCAGCCGCCGGGCCTCGGCCACCGGGTCCGCCCCCGCCGGATCGCCGCCCTGCACCCGCTGCTCGGCCAGCGCCCGCTGCTCACGCAGATAGGCGCCGTGCAGCCGTAGCAAGGCCTCGCTGACGCCGGGGAAGTTGGTTGCCACATCCGCCACTTCGAGCGCCGGCAAATCGATGTCGGCGAAGATCGGATCGCGCAGCACGTCGGCGATGCGGCGGGCATAGTCGCCGCTATCCTCCGCCGCGAGATCGGCCACGTCCATCCGGTAAATTCGCGCCAGCCGCAGCAGCAGCGTCACGGTCAGCGGACGCTGGTTGCGCTCTAGCAGCGCAACATAGCTTGGCGAAATTTCCAGATCCTCGGCCATTGCCTGCTGGGTAAGGCCCAGCTCGCGCCGAAGCCGCTTGAGCCGGGGTCCGAGGTAGAGAGGTTGCGAATCAGCCATTTATGGCATTTTGTCAAATATGCACAACTTTACAAGGAATATCTGTAAAGTCTTACAGGCCGACTCCAGCTGCCCTTGGCGCTGCGCACAGCGATCCCTTAAGGCCCGCTCGCATATGGTGCCCCGTGCCAGTCAAGACATCGTGAGGAACTACGACGTGACCTATCAGCAGTCCATCATCGAAGCCGGCCAGGCGATCGGCCCGTTCCAGCAGACCTGGAGCGGCATCGAACCCGAATCGGTCGCCCGCATGCGCCTGCAGAACCGCTTCCGCACGGGCCTGGATATCGCCAAATATACCGCCACCATCATGCGCCGCGACATGGCTGCCTATGACGCCAGCCCTGCCGACTATACCCAGTCGCTCGGCTGCTGGCACGGCTTTATCGGCCAGCAGAAGCTGATCTCGATCAAGAAGCACTTCGGCACCACCAAGGGCCGCTACCTCTATCTCTCCGGCTGGATGATCGCGGCGCTGCGCAGCGATTTCGGCCCGCTGCCCGATCAGTCGATGCACGAGAAGACCAGCGTCCCGGCGCTGATCGAGGAACTCTACACCTTCCTGCGCCAGGCCGACGCGCGCGAGCTCGGCATGATGTTCCGCGATCTCGACAAGGCCCGCGCCAAG
This sequence comes from uncultured Alphaproteobacteria bacterium, assembly GCA_963775115.1. Classification (GTDB taxonomy): domain Bacteria; phylum Pseudomonadota; class Alphaproteobacteria; order Sphingomonadales; family Sphingomonadaceae; genus Novosphingobium. The sequence continues at coordinate 9,211 of CAVZHP010000012.1, read as the reverse complement.
GGCGACGCGGTCGAAGCCAAGCGCCTCGAGCACGCAATCGAGAACCACGAGACGCACGTCGTGCCGATCATCGCCGACATCGACGCCGGCTTCGGCAATGCGGAAGCGACCTACCTCCTCGCCAGGAAGATGATCGAAGCGGGCGCCTGCGCGCTGCAGATCGAGAACCAGGTTTCCGACGAAAAGCAGTGCGGCCACCAGGACGGCAAGGTCACCGTGCCGCATGAGGACTTCCTCGCAAAGATCCGCGCGATCCGTTACGCCTTCATGGAAATGGGCGTCGAGGACGGCATCATCGTCGCGCGCACCGACTCGCTCGGCGCCGGGCTGACCAAGCAGATCGCTTTCGTGCGCGAGCCCGGCGATATCGGCGACCAGTACAACGCCTTCCTCGATTGCGACGAAGTCGATGCCGCGCAGGTCGGCCACGGCGATGTGCTGATCTCGCGCGACGGCAAGCTGCTGCGCCCCAAGCGCCTGCCCAGCAACCTCTACCAGTTCCGCTCCGGCACCGGCGAGGACCGCTGCGTGCTCGATTGCATCACCTCGCTGCAAAACGGCGCCGATCTGCTGTGGATTGAGACCGAAAAGCCGCATATCGAGCAGATCGCCGGCATGGTCGATCGCATCCGCGAGGTCGTGCCCAATGCCAAGCTGGTCTACAACAACTCGCCCAGCTTCAACTGGACGCTTAACTTCCGCCAGCAGGTCTATGACCGCTGGCAGGCGGAAGGCCGCGACGTCTCCGGCTACGAGCGCGAACGGCTGATGAGCATCGACTACGATTACACCGAGCTTTCGGACGAGGCGGACGAATTCATCCGCACATTCCAGAGCGAGAGCTCGGCCCGCGCCGGCATCTTCCATCACCTGATCACCCTGCCGACCTATCACACGGCAGCGCTGTCGACCGACAACCTCGCGCGCGAATATTTTGGCGATCTGGGCATGCTGGGCTATGTTGCGAACGTCCAGAGAGCGGAGATTCGCCAGGGCATCGCTTGTGTGAAGCACCAGAACATGTCGGGCAGCGACATCGGTGACGATCACAAGGAGTATTTCGCCGGTGAGGCCGCGCTCAAGGCTGGCGGCAAAGACAATACGATGAATCAGTTCGCCGCTTGACGGGAACGGAAATGAAGGAGAAGCCGTGATATGACTACACCGGTACGCTCCCGTGCGGTCCTCTCGAACGAGGATTTCAAGCTTCTGCAGGAGGCCGTGCGCTTTTTTATCCAGAACAACGAAGAGAGCCCGCTCACGTCCAAATATGCGAACCTCTATCACCGTCTCGGCAGCGCCGCTGGCCGCTGAGACGATCTGACTTTCCTGGGGAGGAAAGCCCGGCCCGTCGCGTTCACTCCCTGTGGCGCGGCGGGCCATTCTTTTGGGCCATGTGCTTGCCGTCTGACATGATCCGGGCGCAATTTCCCGTGTTGCGCAAATCGGCATTCTTGTTAGGCTTACTATCATAATAAACAGAGGAGGATGCCTTGAGGAAATTTCACCTGATCGCCGCGACCGCGCTTTCCACAGCGCTGCTGGGCGGGATGGCCGCACCGGCGCTGGCGCAGGATTCAACCGAAACCCGGACTGAAACCAACGACGCTGACATTATCGTTACCGCGAGGCGGACCGATGAAAGACTTCAGGATGTGCCGATCTCGATCACGGTGATGAGCCAGGACGCGATCGCCAAGCGCAACATTTTCAATGCCGGCGATCTTGGCACCTATGTTCCTTCACTGGCGACCAATGCCAATTTCGGCCCCGAGAAGAGCAGCTTCTCGATCCGCGGCTTCATTCAGGAAGGCAGGACCTCGCCATCGGTCGGCGTCTATTTCGCCGATGTCGTCTCGCCGCGCGCGAATACCGGCACGACTTCGGGCAATGGCGCCGGCGTCGGCGCGTTCTTCGACCTCCAGAACGTCCAGGTGCTGAAAGGGCCGCAAGGCACCCTGTTCGGCCGCAACACCACCGGCGGCGCGATCCTGCTGGTGCCAGCCAAGCCGACCGACAAGCTGGAAGGCTCGATCGAGGGATCGGTCGGCAGTTACAACATGCACCGCCTGCAAGGCGTGCTGAACGTGCCGCTCGGCGATACAATCCGGGTGCGCGGCGCAATGGACTGGCAGCAGGCCGATGGTTACCTCAAGAACAAGAGCGGGATAGGGCCAAAAGCCCTGGGCAACACCAATTACGTCTCCGCCCGGCTGAGCGTGGTCGCCGATCTGACCCCCGATCTGGAGAACTACACGATCGCGCGGTACAGCAAGTCGGATACCTATGGGAACGTTCCCAAGATCGTTTCGGCAGGTCCCTATCCGGCGCCGTTCGGATGGAATCCGGAAAGCCTGTCGCCCATCTTTGGGCCGCTCGCGCAAGCGCAAATCGCGCGAGCTTCCGCGCGAGGGGACGGCTTCTGGGATGTGGAAAATTCGGTCCACGATCCGAAGTCGATCCAGACGACCTGGCAGGTGATCAACACGACCACCTGGAAGGCCAGCGATACGCTGACCGTCAAGAACATCTTCTCCTACGCCGAATTCAAGGAAGACATCGCGTACAGCCTGTTCGGCGACAATTTCACTTACCCGGCCAACTTCCTGTTTCCGGGCAACCCGGCAGGGCGTTTGGGCGGCATCCAGATCAAGACCGGGCCGAGCGGCGACTACGCCGCCCAATCGACCTTCACCGAGGAACTGCAATTCCAGGGCAATACGGCCGACGGGCGGCTGAACTGGCAGGCGGGCGCCTATCTGGAAATCAGCAAGCCGCTCGATTACAATTCAGGCTACAACGAGATTTTCATCGAGTGCACGAACCCGGCGGCTTTCCAGTGCACGCCGAGTTTTCTGGCGGCGCCCGCTTTTGGCGGCCTCAGGAACATATCGACCGCCAGCATCAAGAATTTCTACAACAACAAGGGCCTCTATGCACAGGCTTCCTACAATCTGTCCGACCAGTTCAGCGTGACTGGCGGCATCCGCTACACGATGGACCGCATGCGCGACGATTCGCGCAACATCAACACGGCGATCATCAGCCCGGGGGTCGCCGAGTTCATTTGTCAGAACCCGTTTTTCCCGGGCGTCGCCGCTGGGCCGAACGGTCCGGGTTGTGAATCCAGGGATGTGGATGGCAGCATCGGCATCACGCAGAACTCCAATGCTGCGACATGGCTGATCGGCCTCGACTACAAACCCACCGAGGATCTGTTGCTCTACGCCAAATATGCGCGCGGCTATCGTCAGGGCAGCATCATTTCGGGCAACTTCGCCTTCCCGAAGTTCAGGCCGGAAAAAGTCGATACCTACGAGGCCGGCCTCAAGGCGAGCTTCCGCGGAGCGGTGCCGGGCTATTTCAATATCGCGGCCTTCTACAACGATTTCACCGATCAGCAGCTGGCGGTGAACGCGGTGATCTCCGAGGCCTACCGCAACAGGGTCGCGCCAAGCCAGTTCATTGTCAACGCCGGCAAGTCGCGCATTTGGGGTATCGAAGTGGACGCATCGGTGCGGCCATTCGAAGGCTTCAAGGTGGACGTTGGCTATGCTTATCTCAACACCAAGTTGGTCGATTTCACAGAGCCGGTTCTGCCCCGGGACAGTGCGGGCGTCCTCATCTACAGCCAGCTTGTCTCGGTTGCGGCGAAGGGGGAACCGCTGGCGCAGTCTCCGAAGAACCGGGTCACCCTGACCGCGACCTACACCTTGCCGCTCGACGAGAGCATAGGCGAAATTTCGATTGGCGGCACATACACTCACACCGACGCGAATCAGGTCCACACCCAGCTCTTCGCCCCAACCCAATACATCGTGAAGGCGCAGGACTATATCAACCTCAACGTCGATTGGGAATCGGTGGGCGGGATGCCGCTCGATCTGGCGTTCTTCATGACCAACGCCACCAACCAGAAGCGATTTGTCTATCCGATTGCCACCTATCAGACCACGGGCGCGGAGTCCGTCTACCTCAACCAGCCGCGGATGTGGGGCTTCCGCCTGAAGTGGCGTTTCGGGGAGTAGTCGCGAGGCCGCCGGAGCGCACTGCGCTCCGGCCATCGCCGACAGGCGCACGCCGCCGCTTCCACCGCAGCCAGCCGGTGACGAACAGGACGAGCGGTACCAGCCCCGCCAGTGCGGTAAGGATGCGCAAGACAAGTCCGCCCGCGGAGCCATCGTGGAGCGGGTGGACCCAGTTGTTGATCGTCGAGGCCGCACCCGCCCTGGCTGCATCCGCCACGGCGATTACCTCGCCCGAGCGCCCATCGATCCAGACAAAGCTGTGCGGGAAACGATAGCTGGGGTCGCCGGGCTGTTGCATCCTGAAACGGAACGCGCCGCCCTCGGCTCCTGGAACCTCGATCCAGGCCAGGCGCGCGCGCGGCAAGGCCTGCTGCGCCGTGTCCAGCGCCTGGGCAACGGGGATTTGCGGCATCCCATCCGGGAGCAAAACCGGCCTGGGCAGTCGATCGACAGGCCCAGCCAGTGTGGCCAGCACCGCATCGCTCTCGTCCGGCAACTCAAGCATGACCCCGGTGACTGTCAGGATCAGCAGCAGCACGATGCCCCACAGCCCGGAGAGCTTGTGGATGTCGCGCAGCTTGCGCGAGCTGGCGGCATGGCCCTTGTAGCGCAGCGCCTTGCGCCAGCTGCCGCGCGGCCACCAGGCCCACAGGCCCGAAGCCAGCAACAGGAACAGCGCAATTCCTGCATAGCCCAGCAGCTTGGCACCAAGCTCGTCCAGCAGCAGGCGGTAGTGCAGATCGTAGATCCAGGTCATCGCATAGTCGCCCCAGACGTCGCGGCGCAGCACCCTGCCGCCATCGGGCGAAAGCCAGACCATCATCGGCGCGAAGCCATGACCCATCGACTGTCCTGCTCCGTAGTAGCGCGCGGGAATTGCGCCGGTCTCGCCAGTCACCTCGAAGCGCCACTGGCCTGTCTTATCCGGCCAGGCGCGGCGCACCGTGGCGAGCGCCCGGTCCCAGTCGGGCGGGGTCCCGCCCTCCACCCGGATTTCCGGATGCAGCGCGGCGTCGATCTCCGGATAGAATACCAGCAGCGATCCGGTGATACCCAGCAGCACAAACAGCGCGCCGAGCGACAACCCCAGCCACAGATGGAGCTGCCGTACGAAACGCCTCACCGGAACTTGGCCCGCACGCTGCCTGTCAAACCAATGCCGTCGGCCGGGCTGTGCAGCGACTGCGCTCCGTCCCACCAGGCATATTCGTAATAGCTGTTGGTCAGGTTTTTGGCGGAAAGCGCGAAACCAATCGTATCGCTGAGTTCATAAGCGACCTCGGCGTTGAGCACAGCGTAATCTCCGAATTTGCCCTGTGCCGCGCTGTTCGCCGTGGTCAGCCAATAGCTCGACTGGCCATTTGCCCACAGCGAAATCCGGGTGCGCGGCAGGCCGGTGAAATCCAGCCCGCCTGACCACAGCCAGTGCGGAACATGGTCGATTGCGTTGCCCTTGAACGCGGGAGTCGCGGGATCGGGGGTGACGACGATCGCCTTCTGCCACGACATCGCGCCCCACAGCGACCAGCCCGAGGCAGGCTTGGCGCTAAGCTGGAAATCGACACCGCGCCGCCGGGTAGCGCCGACATTCTCGCTGTCGCCCAGCGGATCGTTGAGCTTGCGCTTGATCTCGCCGGTGGCGGTTTGCTGCCAGACAGCGACGCGGCCTTCGAAGCGCTCCGATGGCGCGTATTTCACGCCCAGCTCCCAGCCTTCGTTGATCGAGGGGTCGAGGTTCACCGTACGTGGCGCGATCAGGTATGCGCCCGAGGCAAGGCCGATCTGGAAGCTCTTGCCGTAGTTGCCGTAGAGCGTGACGCCGCCCGCCGGGGTGATCGCCACCGACAGCTTGGGCTGGCTGATCGTGCCATACTTGTTGATCGGCGCGGCGGTGTTGTTCAGCGCATTGCGGAAGGAACCGCCTACCCAGTCGAGCCGCCAGGCGGGCGTGACTTTCAGCCATTCGGCGGGCTGCAGGATCAGCTGGGCATAGACGCCGCCGAGATTGAGCTTGAACTTCTGGTCGCGCGTCTGGGCGGTCGGCACGCGGGCGAGTGCGGTGTAGCGCAGCGATTCATCGTCCTGCCACTGCATGTCGCCGCCGATCTCCGCCATCAGCGGCATGCCGGCAAGATCGGTGTGGTAATGCAGCGCCGCCGTGACGCCCCAGTGATCCTCATTGGTCACGCGCCGCTGCTGCGCGGCACTGGCGGAAAACTTGACGTAGCGGTCGTCGCGCAGCCGGTTGAAATAGCCCTTGGCGGACAGGTCCAGCTTTTCATCGAAGGTGGCATCGAAGTGCAGGCTGTATTGCTGGATTGTACGCTTGTCGCCATCGGTGGCGTTATACGCGTTGGTCACGCGCGGATTGGTGCGGGAATCGGCGAAAGTCAGGTAGCCGGGCTCCTGCGCCTCGCTCTTGTAATAACGCGCGATGGCACCGAGGCGCACGTCTTCGGCAGGACTGTAGAACCATTTGCCCGCCAGGCTCAGCCGGTCGAAGTGACCGTGCTGGCGATAGCTGTTCGAATTGCGGTAGGCGACGAGGTAGTTCTGGCTGACCTTGCCGCTCTCCAGCCCGGCTGAGAGCTGGCCCTCGTAGGTATCGAAGCTGCCCGCCGATGCCCGCGCGTCCAGATAGGTGCCGCCGATCCGCGTCGCGATATTGGCGCTGCCGGCGATGGCATGCAGTCCGTAGCGCGGGTCGGAAGTGCCGCGCACGACCTCAATCCCGGCAATATCGAGCGGAAACACCTGGTCGATGAACGGCATGTTGCCATCGTTGCTGTTCGAGGGAATGCCGTCGATCAGCAGCTTGACCGCGTTGATCTCGCCCTCGCCGTTGAAGCCGCGCATCGAGAACTTGCCGCTCACCGCGCCCTGGTTGAAATTGGTGACCATCACGCCGGGCAGGCGGCCGACCAGTTCCCAGGCATAATTGACATTGGCGCGCTGGGCGACATCGCCGCCGAGCCGGTCGACCGAGGTCAGCACGTTGTCGCTGGAACCGGCCATGCGGTCGGCTGAGACGACGATCTCGCCAATCGTGAAGCTGGTGTTGTCCGGGCTTTCGGCGAACGCGGCGGTTGCGGCGAAATTGGCGGAGGCGGCGAGTGCGCAAGCCGAGGCGCGCACCAGGAAGCTCGAATACATGAATACTTTCCCTGAACTGAAATTGCGCAAGGCCACGCGGAAGCTTTTCCGGCGCGGCGCGGGTTCAGTAGAGGGCAGGCGGACCGGTTGCGGGCGGCGGCGGCGCAGCAAGACCGCGCCCGATGGCAACAGCAAACGGCGATTGCCGCGCGCCATCGGACGCCGCTGCCAGTGGCAGAGGCGGCGCGAAAGTCTGCGGTACATCGAGCGCCGTGCCAAGTCCGGCGAACAGGCAGGGACTTTCGCCGCGTTGCTGCTCGCCGGGATCGGATTTGTGAACGCCGCCCTTGGCATCGAGCCACACATCCTGCGCGCCCATGCCGGTGCAAATCGCAATCCGTGTGAAACCGTCGCCATCGGCGACCGGCATCCAGCCTGCGGGCACGGCAACCCGCATTGCCAGGGTCGCCAGCAGCATGAATGCCAGCGGATTGCCGCGACGCAGAAGGAGGGATCGAATCCAGCTCACGCGAGCCCTCTAGTCCGCGAATTTCAACTTGTCACCCTCGGCGCGTCCCGCATCAGGCAGCGATCGATTCCATCGCCTCGCTCGCTTCCAGCCAGGCCTGCTCGGCGGCCTCTATCTGCGATTCAATCCCGGCGCGGCGTTTCATCAGTTCGGTCATGGTCAGCTTGGCGAATTCCGGTTGCGCCGACGCGGGATCGAACATCGCCTGATCGATCGCGCTGCGGCTTGCAGTGAGCTTGGCCAGCGCGGCCTCTGCATGTCTGGCGCGGTTGCGAAGCTCCTGGCCCTTTTCGCGTGCTTCGGCAGCGGCCTTGCGGGCGTCCTTCTTGTTCGGTCTGGCCTCGCTCCCAGCTTTGCCCTTGCGGGCATCGGCGCTGTCCTTGGTCAGCACGAAAGCAATGTAATCGTCGATCGAACCGTCGAATTCCTTGGCTGTGCCGCCATCGACCAGCACCAGCCGGTCGGAAGTCATTTCCAGCATGTGCCGATCATGGCTGACGATCACCACCGCGCCGGTATAATCGTTGAGCGCCTGAATCAGCGCCTCGCGGGCATCGACATCGAGGTGGTTGGTCGGCTCGTCGAGGATCAGCATATGCGGCGCCTCGCGGGTGATCAGCCCCAGCGCAAGACGCGCGCGTTCTCCCCCGGACAGCTTGCCGACCTCGGTTGTCGCCTTGGGCCCGGAAAAGCCGAAGCGGCCCAGCTGACCGCGCACCGCCGCAGGTGACGCACCTTTCATCAGACGGGTCATGTGCTGAAGCGGCGTCTCCGCCGGATCGAGCTCTTCGACCTGATACTGGGTGAAATAGCCGACGCGCAGCTTGCCACTGGCGTTGATTGCGCCGTCCATCGGCTTCAGCTGCGCCGCCAGCAGCCGCGCCAGCGTCGTCTTGCCATTGCCGTTGCGGCCGAGCAGCGCAATCCGGTCGTCGGGATCGAGCCGCAGGTTCAGCCGGCTGAGAATGGGTTCTTCATCGTAGCCGACCGAGGCAAGGTCGAGCGTAATCAGCGGCGGACGCAGCGCATCGGGATTGGGGAAGTCGAAACTCAGCGAAGGGTCGTCGACCAGTTCGGCAATCGGCTGCAACCGTGCCAGGGCCTTGGCGCGCGATTGCGCCTGCTTGGCGGTAGAGGCGCGGGCGGAATTGCGGGCTATATAGTCCTGCAGATGCTCGCGCTGGGCCTGCTGTTTCGCCCGTGCCGAGGCGATCTGCGCCTGGCGCTCGGCGCGCTGACGCTCGAATGCGTCGTAGCTGCCCGGATAGAGCGTGAGCTTGCCGGACCCCAGATGCAGGATGTGATCGACGACATTGTTGAGGAAGTCGCGTTCGTGGCTGACCAGCAGGATTGTCGCAGGATAGCTCTTGAGGAAATCCTCGAGCCACATCACCGCTTCGAGATCGAGATGGTTCGACGGTTCGTCGAGCAGCAGCAGGTCGGGCTCGGAAAACAGCAGCGCGGCCAGCGCCACGCGCATGCGCCAACCACCGGAGAAGCTGTCCAGCGGGCGGCGCTGCGCCTCCTCGTCGAAACCGAGTCCAACCAGGATCCGCGACAC
>CAVZHP010000011.1:0-15902 GCA_963775115.1 uncultured Alphaproteobacteria bacterium | reverse complement strand
CAAACCCCCGCATCCGGGTTTCCGGAACGTCGGGACGTACGATCCGGTCGACTATCCCCATGATGATCGGGCGGTCATCGGCGGGCAAATCCAGCATGCCCATGAAGATGGCGATCGGCATGTGCTGCGCAAAGTCGCCAACGAACTCGCATTCGCCGCGCGGCACCAGCGCGTCGATCAGTTCGACCGAAAGCGATCGCGCCCGGCTTTCCAGGTCCCTCACCCGTTTCGGAGTCAGCGCCGGGGCTATGAGCCGGCGGTATTGGCCATGGGCGGGTGGATCGATCATCAGGGGGATCATCGGCGGGACCGGATTGGCCTGCTTGGGCACGCGCATCGCCCGGTTTGAGAAGCGCGCCGCATCCTCGATCACCTCGCGTACGAGATCCGCCCCGGTTGCGACCCAGTGCCCGCCGTTGCGCTGGGTCCAGAACAGCCGGAGGCACGCCTGATTTGCGCAGGCTGCACCATCGCCGCGCCAAAATCGCCGTCCGGCGCATCGACATGGAAGGTGTCGTAATCGACGACCAGCTGTGGCGGAATGTGCTCTGGAAGGTCCTGACGGCTTGGATATAGCATCATGGGATCAGCCATCCTGCAGGATCATCGCCGCGGCTTTCTCGCCGATCATGATGCTGGGCGCATTGGTGTTGGCGGCCGGCATGATCGGCATGATCGAGGCATCCGCCACGCGCAGGCCAGCCACGCCGCGCACCCGCAAGGCCGGATCGACCACCGAGGCATCATCCCCGCCCATGCGGCAGGTGCCGACGGGGTGGAAGCCGATGCCGGCGCAGTCGCGGATCGATTGCTCCCATTCCGCATCGGTGCCGGGCAGCACGTCGGGGGCTATCCGGCCGACCGTATGGCGCGCCAGGGCAGGCATGGCGAACAGCTCCTGGACCTGTTTCAGCCCGCGGATCAGTGCCGCCATATCGTCGGGATGGCCGAGCAGGCGGTGGTCGATCACCGGCTTGTCGCTGCTAGAGGCGCTGCGCAGGCGGATCTCGCCCCGGCTTTTGGGCTTGGCGACGTTGGCATAGACGACGACACCGGGCTTGCGATGCGGCTTGCCGGTGCTGCGATCATGCATCATCAGCCCGAAGGACAGCTTGATATCGGGCAGGGCCAGGTCCGGCTGCGAGCGCAGGTAGGCCATCGCCTCCACCGGGATCATCGTCATCAGACCGCGCCGGGTGACGACGTATTTCAGCATTTCGCGAACCATGCCGAAAGGGGTCATCAGATTGTTCCAGGTGGGGATGTCCACCTCGAACATCGAGGAATAGCTGGCATGTTCCTGCAGGTTCTGGCCAACCCCGGGGCAATCGCGCAGCACCGCGATGCCGTGCTGCCCAAGATGCGCCGCCGGGCCGATGCCGGAACGCATCAGCACCGCCGGAGACATCACCGCACCGGCGCTGACGATCACCTCGCGCCGGGCCGAAACAGTCTCTTCGCGGCCGTCACGCAGATATGACACCCCAGTGGCGCGGCCTTGTTCGATCAAGACCCGATCGACCGTGGCGCCGGTAACAACTCGCAGGTTGGGCCGCTTCTCCGCCTCGTCGAGGAAAGCGCGTGCCGTGCTGCTGCGCCTGCCATCCTTCTGGGTGGTGAGCATGGTGAAGGCGCCATCGACATCGCCGGCGCAATAGTCCGGCACCTTGCGCAAGCCATATTCGCCGCAGGCCTCGACAAAGGCATTCGCCAGAGGATGGCGCAGGCGCGGCCGGGAAACGCCCAGCGTGCCCAGCTTGCCGTGGGTCTGGTCGCTTGCGCCTTCATAGGATTCAGATTTGCGGAAGTAGGGCAGAACCGAGTCCCAGTCCCATCCGGTGCAGCCCATTGCCGCCCATTCATCGTAATCCGTGCGGTCGCCCCGGATGTAGATCATGCCGTTGATCGAGGAACTTCCGCCCAGCATGCGTCCGGCGTTCCAGGAACTGCGGCGGCCATCAAGCGAGGGATCGGGTTCGGTCTGGTGGCACCAGTCGCGCTCGGGCTTGCCGAGGAAAGTCAAACCGCCAGCCGGCATCCGCGCCATGAAGCCGTCGGCCCTGCCCCCGGCTTCCAGCAGGATCACCTGATTGGCCGGGTTTTCGGACAGGCGGCTCGCCAGCACGCTGCCGGCGCTGCCGCCGCCGATGATCACATAGTCGGCTGACTTCGCCTCTGACATGGCGCTAATTCCTCCTGTTGGGCTATTCTTTCCCGCCCTGGCAGATCGACCACCATGCGCTGCCCGCTCACCCGCATCGATAAAATGCCCTTCTCTCGTTGCATAAATAGGCGGAGCGGTTGGACAGTCAACTGGAACCGCCGAGCCAGATGCGCCGGATGACATCGGGGTCAACCGCCATGACGAAGCCTTTCCGCCTCATGCGATCTCGCTACCCCGGTTCCGCCAGAAGGGCTCGCGCAGCTGGCGCTTGAGCACCTTGCCCATGTCGTTGCGCGGCAGGGCCTGCACTGCTTCGATCCCTGCCGGCCAGGACGCCCGCGCAACCCGTGTCTGCATCCATGCCATCAGTTCGCCGTCACTTGCCGCCATGCCTTCGCGCAGCGCCACGATCGCATAGGGGCTTTCACCCCAGCGCTCGCTGGGAATGGCAATGACAGCCGCCTCGGCAACCGCCGGATGGTCGCAAAGCACCGCCTCTATGTCGCTGGCGAAGATATTGAGGCCGCCCGAGATGATCATGTCCTTCGATCGGCCGGTGATGCGCAGAAAGCCGTCCGCGCCGATGAAACCGATGTCGCCCGTGCGGATGAAACGCCGACCCGCCGCGTCGCGCCACGTCGATTGCGCGGTCAATTCGTCCCGGTTGAAATAACCGTCCATCGGCATCGGCGTGACAGCAGCGATCTCGCCGACACCGCCTGGGCCAAGCGGCTGGCCGGCCTCGTCCAGGATGACCGGCTCGACGCCGTCCATGATCCTGCCGACGGTGTCGAGCTTGTCGGGAAAGGCCTTGAGGTCGAGCGTGGCGATACCGCCGGTCTCGGTCGTGCCATAGGAATTGACGATCCGGCCCGGCCACTGCGCGATCAGACGCTCCTTGACCGCCCGGTCGATCGGCGAGCCCGAGATCATGGTGAATTGCAGGCTGGCGATGCGCGCCGGATCGAAATCCGGATGCTCCAGCACCCGCTTCACCTGGACCGGGACGAGCGAGACATCGGTGATCCGCTCCGCCACGCAAGCCGCAAAGAAGCTCTCCACCGAGAAGCGCGCCGGGATCGACACCGCGGCTCCCCAATAGAGCGGCGTGATCATGCCGAGGAAGCTGAAATTGGTATAGGGCGCGGTGGAGACATAGCCGGTCCGGCCGGGTCCGAAGTCCGGGCGGGGACGGGCATGGATAAACTCGGCGCGAGCGGCGGCGCTATGGGCGATGCCCTTGGGAACGCCGGTTGTCCCGGAGCTGTAGATGATCGAGAACAAGTCATCGCCTTGCGGGATCGCCGGTTCACCGCAGCCCGCGCCGTCAGCGATCCACGGGTCGAGCGCCTCGAGCCGGACGGTGATGTCCGCCGGGCAGCCGCCCTGCCTGGCAAACTCCGCATCGGCGAAAATCAGGCGCGGTGCCGCGTCGGCCAGCAGCAGGCGCTGCTCCTCCACTGTCAGCGAAGTCGATAGCGGCGCGAAACCGCAGCGCGCGAACATCGCGCCCAGCATGACGTCGGTCCAGGCCAGCGAGGGGCGGCCGAGGACGGCCACGCGGTCGCCCGGACGGCATCCCGCTTCGCGCAGCCGCGCCGCAATCCGTTCTGCCCGTCCGGCGAGAGCGGCCATCGTGCGCTCACCGCCCGGCGCTCGGATCGCCAGTGCGCCGGGAATGGATTCGGCATGGCGCCGGATCTGGTCGGCGAGCAGCGGTGCCGGCGGTTTGTTGTCCATGCGCAAGCCTTCCTAATCGCTGGCGAGAATCAGCGCGCCGCCGCCGGTCACCAGTGCGGTCCGAGCGCCGGGTACCTGGTTGGCCGCCTCGCCGCGCAGTTGCCGCACCGCTTCGACGATGTTGTTGACGCCGTGCATATAGGCTTCGCCGATCAGCCCGCCGTTGGGATTGACCGGCATCGTCCCACCAGGCAGCGTCTCGCCGGCGGCGATGAAGTGCTTGGCCTCACCGGCTCCGCAAATGCCGAAATCCTCCAGCGCGATGAAAACCGATGGCGAAAAGGCATCGTAGATCAGCGCGACATCCAGGTCGCGCGGATGCAGCCCGGCCTGACGGACGAGCTCGGCGACAAGCGCTTGCTTTTCCGCGGCGATCTCTGCGTGAGAGCGGAAGACGTCATATGCGATCCGCCGCCCCATGCCATGCGCCTGCGCCGCTGCCGCGATCCTCACCCCGGGCTTGCCAAGTGCCCGCGCCGCATCCTCGGACATGACTAGCAAAGCCGCTCCGCCATCGCTTTCCAGACAGCAGTCGTAGCGCCGCAGCCAGGGCTCGACGATCCAGCGCGAGGATTGGTGCTCCTCGAGGCTGAGCGGCTTGTTGTAGAACATGGCGCGCGGGTTGGTGACGGCAAGGGCGCGGGTCGCGGCGACATAGCGTCCCAGGTCTTCGCTGGAAACGCCGTGACGGCGCAGATAGTCCTGAACCTCGGCGGCGTAGCTCTTGGCCCCGGTGTCGAAACCCATGGCATAATGCAGCTGGCCGCCGGAACCCACCGCATGGCTCGATTCCGGCGTACCGTAGCGCCGGCCCGAGCGGCCGTTGAGCGCACGATAGACGATCGCCGCTTCGGCGTAGCCGGCACTGACCGCCGCCGCGGCGATCTGCACGCTGGCGCAGCAGCCCAGGCCGCCGAACGGCGCACGCCCGGTCCAGCGGAGCAAGGGAATGCCGAGGCAGCGTTGCAGTTCGAGTTCGTCGCTGCTGTCCATGGTATAAGTGACCAGCCCATCGACGTCGCGCGCAGCGATGCCGGCATCGCGCATGGCGGCAAGGCTCGCCTCGGCGGCCAGCTGCAGCTCGCTACGCCCGGATTCGCGCGAATACTCGGTCTCGCCAATTCCAGCGATGACCGCCTGCCGGCCGCCGGTCATGCCGCGTCATCCGGTGCAGCGGCCAGCGGGCGGAACAGCGGCAGGTCGATATCGTTCTGCTTCTCGAAGCAGAGTTCCAGCGGCATATCCTCGCGCAGGTCCGCAAGCGATGCGCCGATCAGGTTGGAGACAAAGCGCACGCCTTCGGTCAACTCGGCGACGATGACGATCCGCTGGGTCTCGTCCGACCGGTCAGGCCGGATGGAAACCAGCCAGGTCTTCAACTTCGCCTGACCCTCCGCGGGCCGGCTATCCCAGTCGAGCGACTGGCAATGCGGGCACATCGGCAGCGGCGGATGGCAGATCGCGGCGCATTGCCGGCAGGCCTTCAGCAGGAGCTTGCCCTCCTGGGCGCCTCTCCAGATGGTGCCGTCATCCCACATTAGGTCACGTCTGCCGGGATCAGAGGTCGAGACTATAGACCCGTGCGGCGTTACCGCTCAGCACTTTGCGCCGCTCTTGATCGGTCAGGGCGGCCAGCCCCTGCTCCGCCTGTTCGAGCGGGCTGGGATAAAGGCAGGTCGGATGCGGAAAGTCGGATTCGAACATGCAGTTGTCGATGCCGAGCTGCCGGATCGAATGGCTGATGTCGCGGCTTTCGAACCAGAAGCAGCCATAGACCTGGCGGCGGAAGTATTCGAGCGGCGTCATCGACAGGCCGGCGCGGCCTTCCGTGCCGTTTTCGCGCAAGCCATATTCCAGCGCTTCGAGCAGGAAGGGGATCCAGCCGATGCCGCTTTCCACCGAAACGAATTTCAGCCGGGGAAACCGCTCGAGCAGGCCCGAGACGATCAGGTTGGCGATCACCTTGGCATTGCTGAAGAACATCATCGTGCCGCCGATGGTCAGCTTCTGGCCGGGATTCAGCGATGGCCAGGGGCTCTCGCCGTACCAGCTCATCGAGCTGTCGCTGGCGCCGATGTGAAAGTTGATCGGCAGGCCTTTGTCGCTGCACAGCTCCCACAGCGGGGTCCAATAGTCGCCCGACAGGTCCTCCATGCCATGCAGCTGGGGATCGGAATTGATGTTGACGCCTTTCATGCCCAGGGCGACGCAGCGCTCTGCTTCCTTCAGCGCCAGATTGATATCCCACCACGGCAGGACCGCCATCGGCAGCAACCGGCCACCTGAATCGGCCTGCATCTCCGCCATCGCGTCATTGTAGATCTGGGTCGTGAGCAGCCGCAGCTCGGGATCGACCGGCTGCAACTTGGTGCCGGCGGGGGCGCGGCCCTGCCCGGCAAAGCCGATGACGTTGGGATAGATGATCTGGGCCCAGACACCGCTCGCGTCCATCACTTCGAGGCGTTCCTTCACCTGCGAGCAGCCGGGATGGACCTCGTTCACCAGCCATTGCGCGAACTCGACGCCATCGGCCTTGCGGCCATCGGCATAGACCACGCTCGAAGCAGACCCGCCCCCCATCGAACGGTCGCCGTCGATCGTCCACATCATCCGGCCATCGAGCTGCTTCATCTGCGGCACCCGGTCCTTGAACCTGGCCGGCGCGCGCGAAGTCCACAGGTCGAACGGCTCGCTGATGTGCGTGTCGACATCGACAATCTTGAGATTCCTGGACAGTTCCCTGATCGGCCGCTCGGCCATCATTGCATCGGACATCGACTGGCTCCCATTGCCACACAGCGGCGAAAACCGGCATCGCAATTGCACCGCCGCCTCCTGCATCGCATCAATCCATCTGGCAGGCAAATGCCGAAAGGTTGGAACTGGCGATGCCGAAGCGGCATATGCGGCCTTGGCCCAGACGCGCTGTCATGCAGAGTGGGAAGGACGAATTCGACCGGTTTATGGCGGGTTAGCCGCCGGCTCCGCACCCTCCTCCCAGCCCGTCCACTCGATTGGCATATCGACGCCGTTGGTTGCCACGATCCGGCTGCTCGCTTCGCCGCCAGCGTATCGCGTTATCGTGATTTCGCCCGATGGCGGCGGCTTCTCGCCCTGCGAACGATCGTGGCCCTTGTTCCACGCGCTGAACCGCGCCGAAGGCTCGCTGCCGACCCGGTAGATCGTGCGGCCGCTGCTGGAAGCGCTGGCCAGCAGACTGTCCAATGCCGCTCTTGCCTCCCCGGTCCAGTACGACAGGCAGACCGAGTGGAAGATGCAGACAGGATCGCCGGCTTCGGCAAGCACCCGGGGCAGCGTCGTCAGCGCATCGCCGGTCACCATGGCTATGCCGGTTTCTGCCACGACATCGAGTGCGACAGCCAGTTGTTCGTGTTGCTGGCGAAATTCCGGGAATATCTGCGCAATCAACCAGCGCCGTTCTTCGGGTTTGCGGGCATCGAGCGGGCGCAGATCGAGGCCCGTGCGGCTGGCGATCCGGGGAATGCGCAGCGGCGGATCGCCCGTGATCGTTGCCGCGAAAGTAAGCGGGGCGTCCGCGGGGCCGAAGCGCCGATGCCCTTCGAACGCATAGGCGTAGCGGTCGAAGGTCAGCAGGACGCCTGCGCTGCAACCGATCTCGATGAGGTGCAGCGGCTCGCCGATCGCATCCGCCACCCAGGCGATGGGGGCCAGTATCGTCGCGCAGCGATCGGCAAAGGTGGTCTGCACGGTCGTGTTCGCCAGCGTCTCGATCAGCGCGCCGCGCCTTTCCATGCAGAATTGCTTGAAATCGGGCCAGGCTTCATGGGGGGGCAGCGGATCCTCGACCAGGGTCGGAAAGAAGCGGGCGAGCGGATCGTCCGGATTTCCAAGAACATGATAGTGAACCGCAGTCAGCAGGTGGAACACAGGCTGGGCGCCCGGCTGGGCATGGGCGGCCAGCTCGATGATTTCCCGGTCCTGTGCCCCGGCCGCACACAGCGCCGAATACAGCGCGGCTCCGAAGGACCCGTAGCTTTGCGCGCCGGTGCGAAACGCCGCCGCGACGCTCGCGAATTTCTCGTCGGTCGTTGTCACTGGGGAATGCCTCGCTGGTCAGCCGGGATCGCGTTATCGGTCACTAGGACTCGACATCACCTTGCACAACTCGACATTCCGGCCAATGACCAGCGGTGGCATGGGTTCCGCGAGTTCGCCCATGCCCTGACGAGGCGCGGGATCGGGACACGTGAATTGCCGCGACAAGAGGAACCTCAATGACGCAATCCGATATGTTGTCTGCAACCGGGCCGGCCTCCGAACCCCGGCCTGCGCACCGCGCCGTCAGGACAGGCAGCGACGGTTCGCACTGGATCGAGGGTTTGCGCTGCGAAGATTGCGGCGCATTCGTCGCCGATGCGGCCCTGGCTTGCCGGCGTTGCACAAGCCGCAAGCCGTTCGCACCGGTTCGCGGCGCCGGTACCGGCAAGCTTTACAGCTGGGCTGTGATCCACCGCAGCTATCCCGGCATCGCGGTGCCGTTCGTTTCGGCGATTGTCGATCTAGATGGCGGCATGACACTCAAGGGCACCCTGCGCGAGGTGGATATGGCATCGCTGCGGCCAGGGTTGGCGGTGCGGGTGGTGTTCGACGATGCCGGCGGTGCGCGCGACAGCCAGGGTGCGCCCTATGTCGGCTTCCACTTTGTTCCCGGGGAGGACGCAAATGCCTGAGGTTTACATCGCTGGGGCCGACATGATCCGCTTCGGCCGTCATCCGGACCGTTCGCCGTTCCAGCTTGCCGCCGAGGCGTCGTTGCTCGCGCTCGACGATTGCGGACTGACGATCCGCGACATCGAGGCGGTCTATGCGGGATCGACTTTCAATTCGGCGTCGATGGTTGCCCAGCGCATGCTGCAACTGATCGGCCAGACCGGCGTGCCTTGCGTCAACGTGTCCAACGCCTGCGCCGCGGGCGCGACGGCGGTTCGCCAGGCGATCCTCGCGATCAAGAGCGGCGAATATGACGTGGTGCTTGCCGTGGGCGCGGAAAAGAATCCGCGCGGGCTGCTCGCCTCGCCGCCCAGCGATGGCCCCCCTGCCGAAGGCCTGTTCGGCTCGATTTCGACCCCGGCGATCTTTGCCGAGGCGGGAATGATCCATGCGAGCCGCTTTGGCACCACGATCGAACAGTTCGCGCAGGTGGCGGTGAAGAACCACCACCATTCGACGATGAACCCGAAAGCGGCCTATCGGATCGAGACCCCGCTGGAAGAAGTTCTCGCCAGCGAGATGATCGCCTGGCCGCTGACCAAGCTGATGTGCTCGCCCAATGTCGATGGCGCGGCGGCGGTGGTGCTGGTGTCGGAAAAGAAGGCGCGCGAACTGGGCCTGGGCCGCGCCGTGCGGATTCGCGGCTCGGCGCTGATGTCCGATCCGTTCGAGGCGCGCAGCCCGGAAATGTTCGACCCCAATTCGGTGACGCGGCTGGCAGCGGCCAAGGCTTATGAAATGGCCGGGCTGGGGCCGGAGGATCTCGATCTGGCCGAACTGCACGATTGCTTCGCCACTGCCGAGATCCTGCACTACGAAAACCTCGGCCTGTGCGGGGAAGGCGAGGCGGGACGGCTGATCGACAGCGGCGAGACCGCGCTGGGCGGGCGTCTGCCGGTCAATGTCTCGGGCGGGCTGCTGGCCAAGGGGCATCCCATCGGTGCCACCGGCGTCGCCAATATTGTCGAGCTGGTCTATCATTTGCGCGGCGAGGCCGGAGCGCGGCAGGTTGAAGGCGCGAAGATCGGTCTGGCCCATGTCTTAGGTTTTGCAACGGTATCGGCCTGCGGGGTGCATATTCTCGAGAAGGCCTGAGTTCAGGCGTATTCGCGCACGAACCAGTCGAACAGGTCGGCAGCAACCGCGATGCCCTCGGCGCTGCCGGGATCGTGGCGCGCAGACTGCAGGCAGGCAAGGCTGAGTTCGCGCAGGACAACCCTGGACCACGCACGTGCGCGGCCATCGGCTGTGCCGGGGTCCATCGTCTTGCCAAAGGCGGCAATCCGGGCAGACAGCGCCCGGGGAAAGCGTTCGCTGGTTCGCAGGATGGCATCGGGGGTGTCCTGGCCGACACCCAGCCCGATGATCAGTGTGGCCGGGGCGCGTTCGTCGGCGACAAGGTTCACCATGGCGGCGATCCAGGCATCGATCTGCGCGCGCGACGGAATCGGCCCGTCGAGCATGGCAACCAGGGCGCATAGGCGCTCCTGATAGGCGTCGGCGATGTGCTCGAGAATCTCTGCCTTGTCGCGAAAGTGCGAATAGAGCGTTGTGCGCCGGGTTCCGGCAGCCTTGGCGATCTGATCGAATGTGGTGGCAGCATAGCCCTGGGAATGGAACAGTTCCCGCGCGGCGTTGCAGATGTGGGCGCGGGCAAATGCCTTTCGCGCCGTTTGCAGTGTGGGTTTCTGGGCAAAAGCCGGAGTTCTGGATCATGCGCCCACCCTTGGCACAAACCAGTCGCTATGTCCAACAATTGACTAAATGACTATTTATCGACATAGTGTCGAAATTGTCCGGTGATTCGGTGATCAAGCCACGCACCCGGCCTGTCTTGTGGAGATGCCCTGATGAACGATCCGCTGCTTCAGCCCTTTCAGACCCGCAACCTCAACTTCCGCAACCGTATGGTCCATGCGCCGACGACGATGAACATGTCGGACGACAAGGGCTATGTGACGCGGCAGGCCGTGGGGGCTTACGAGGCGCTCGCGGCGGGCGGCTTTGGCGCGGTCTGCGTCGGCGCGACCTGTGTACGCTGGGATGGGCTGATCAACGAACGCATGTTCGGCATTTATGACGACACCTACATCATTTCGCAGCGCGAACTGGTCGAGGTGATCCACAACAACGGCGCGCTGGCCGGCCTCCAGCTGTTCTATGGCGGCCTGATCGTCGGTGCAGGTTCGACGATCCCGCTCGAGCCGGGCAAGGGCTGGATTCCGGACACGGTTTCGTGGGGGCCCTCGGGCAAGTTTCCCATCGGCAATCCCAAGCCCGGCGTGCTGACCACGGATGACTACCGCGAACTGGTCGAGGCCTTTGCCCAGGGGGCCCGCCGGGCCAAGGAAGCCGGGTATGACTATGTCTCCTACCACTTCTGCCATGGCTCGCTGCCGCATGTGACGCTGTCGCTGCTGGAGAACCAGGGCCGCAACGACGAATATGCCGACCGTTTCCTGTTTCTGGAGCAAATTATCCAGCGCACCCAGGAGTTGTGCGGCAAGGACTATCCGCTGATCCCGCGCATGGTCTGCGACGAGAACTTCGAGGGCGGCTACGATCTCGACTATTTCATCGAGCACTATGCCACGCGCCTCCACGCGCTCGGCATCGATGCCATGGACTGCACCTTCGGCTCGATGCTGCCGGCCAAGAGCCGCGATCCCGAAGTGTCTTCGGGCGAGATCATCGGCGGCGGGTTCTACGTGCCCAATCTGGTCACGCTGCCCTATATCCAGCGGATGCGCGAAGGCCTTCAGGCGCGCGGTATCGACATGCCGCTGATGGGCTCGTGCAACATCAACACCCCCGAGCAGATGCGTGCAATGATCGGCGAAGGCGCGGCGGATTTCTTCGCCTCGTGCCGCCAGTCGCTCGACGATCCCGATTTTCCGAAGAAGATCGCCGAGGGGCGTGAACAGGAGATCCGCAAAAGCACCCGTACCGGTGCCTCGCTGCTGGCGGGCAACATCTTCAACAAGGGCGTCGCCGGTTCGGCGCAGAACGCCGCGTTCAGCCGGGATCGGGAATACCGGCTGGTGCCGGCGCTGCACAAGAAACGGATCTACATTGCCGGCGGCGGATCGGGCGGGATGGAATATGCCATCACCGCACATCGGCGTGGCCATGCCGTGACTATCTTCGAAGCTACCGGACAACTCGGCGGAACCATGGCCTGGGCCGGAAACTACCGGACGCTGCCCAACATGGAGCAAATCGCCTACCAGCCCGACTGGCACAAGCTGATGGTGGCCAAGCTGGGCATCGCCGTGCGGCTGAACGAGCCGCTGACCCGGGAAACCGTGCTCGCGGACAGGCCCGATGTCGTGGTCGTGGCGACGGGCGCGAAGCCTGCCGTGCCGGCTGCGGATGGCCTCGACGCGGCGCTTGCCTCGGGCTTTGCCCGGACCATCGACCGCGCGCTGGTCGAAGGCCTCGATACGCTGCCCGATGGCAAAGTGGTGGTCTGGGGGGCAGGCGAGGGTATCGAACTTGCGCTCGATCTGGCGCAAGCCGGTCGGTCGGTGCGCCTGCTCGATCCGGCCGAAAAGCTCACCCCCGCCAACTACATCGGATCGCGCGCCGGGGCCGTCAACCGCTGGATGGCGAGAGCCGGTCTGGCCAGCGAGCAGGGTGCGGTGTTGTCGTCTGTCGGTGACGGAAAAGTGACCGTGCGCCACGCGGATGGCCGGAGTGAAACGATCGACTGCGCCGCGCTGGTGATCGCGCCAGGCCGGGCCGCATACGATCCGCTGTCAAACGGGTTGGTCAAGACCGGCGTCGAAGTCGAAGTTATCGGCGATGCCCGCAAGCCGCGATCTTATGGCAATGCCATTCACGAGGCAGCCTATCTTGCTCGCCGGATCTAGAAATGCGGGATAGACTGCGAACAATCTCGGGGCAGGGGAGCTGCTAGTGCGCGCGCGCTGCGATGCCGCGCCATAGGGCGCTCGATAGTCCAACATCCGCAGACGCACGAACAGGCCGGCGACGCGGGAAAACACCACCCGGGACACCACCTGGGGACACCCTATTGGGTGTCCCCTTTGACAGATGCTGGCAGGCGACGGATGCGGCCGGTGCTATGGAACCTGAGCATCGCAGGCATGCTTGTGCGCTATTTCTTGCGAATGGCTGACAGGGTGACGCACGCAAAACCGCCGGCTCGGCCCTGAGGTCATGTGGCGCTGGCGGCCCTTGACGTTTTTGGGGTGCTCGCAAATGGCCGCCGGGCGATGTGTCCACGATCCTTGGTTGCGGTGCTTGTCAAACACCGGCCTTTTCAGGGAAACAGGCAGCAGCTCGCGAAACCAGCCCCCGCACCCGTCTGCCGGGGCGTTTGACCGATTTGGTTCGTGCAGGAAAGCGGAAAGTGCGGGCCATGGGGACAAGACCGTCCATCCTGGGCTTGCCGAAGGATTGCGTGTCCCGCTGCTAGGGTGCAGATGTAGTGCCTGGCCGGAGATAGTGGCGTTGGATTTTGGGGGTTTAGCAAACTGGCACCGTATATCCGGCACCGTATATCCACCGTAAATCTTGACTCAGAAATGAATAGTCGCCCGGAGATGGATCGAAATGGAAAAATTTGAATCCCAGCGGGAATTCGCTGCCTCGGACGAATATCCGCTCACGCCCGAAACGGCAGGCGACTACACCAGCGAAACCTATAACCAGTGGGTTTATGATCCGGCCCAGGGCATCGGCCTCAATGTCTGGTTCGCGTCGGGGCAGAACGGCGGCGGCAAGCCGTTTCCGGAATTCATGGCCACGGTAATCGCTTTCGTCGAGGGCGAGACCTATATCGGCCATAGTGAAGGGCACGGCAATCACGACAATGGCGTGGCAGCCGGCAATGCTTTCCTCACTTTCGCCGAACCCTTCAAGCACCTGAAGATCGATTATCTCGGCCTGCTGAAACGCAGCACGGGTGTTGCCACGGCCAGCGCGGTGGGGGATGGTCGGGAACCCCAGCTCAGCATGATGGACCTGTCGGTCGATATCGTCAGCCCGCCCATCGAGCAGGGCACCCAGGGCGACCGAGGCACGGTGGCGTCATCGGGCACGGTCCCGCGCACCGCATTGCGCTATGAACAGCTGTGCCGGATATCGGGGCCGATGCGTATTGGCTCGCGTTCGTTCCATCTCGATGCTCTCGGCATGCGCTCGCACCGCTGCAATTCCGCGAGCATCTATGATAGCGGCGCGGTCGGCCACACCTGGGCTACGGCGCTGTTCCCCAGCGGGCGCGGCTTTCACCTGCTGTCCTATCAGGTCGAACCGAAGGGCGAAGTCGGGTTCCTCTACGGGCACTATTTCGACGGCGAACGCTACCATGACGCCAAGGTTGTCAGGTTTCCCTATTTCAGCGGCGTCGCGGATACCGAGCACTATCGGCTGGAACTGCTGGTCGGTGACCAGCGGCTGGACATCGGCGTGGATTCCTTTGCCCCGCTGGTCAACATTCCTGTCAAAGGGCCGCAGCTAAGCCGCTCGGCAGCCCGGTTCAGTTTCGACGGCGAGACAGGCGGCGGTCTGCTCGAACGATCGCTTAAGCCCGAATACCCGTCGGGCGGAGAATATATCGACCAGTCGTGACTGTCCGTTCCCAGAAAACTTGGAATTCGGAGGACATATTACCAATCAGGTGATTTGTCGGCGCCCATCACAAACCCCAGCCTCACCGCACGCGCGTATTGCTCCAGTAGAGCTGCCCGGCGCCCACCGTGGCCAGAATCGCGCCCCACAGCGCCCATTGCTTGTCGTTGGCCATGAAGCTGTCGAGGAAGGCGATGTTGAAGCCTTGCAGGATCCAGATGCCGCCCATCAGCACCATGGCCAGGCCGATCAGGCTGCTGATCGCGCGCATGATGCCGTTGAAAAAGTCTCTCATGGCAGAATTCCTTGGTTGCCGGGGTCAGGCTGGGCCGGGGGCAGGAGCGGGGTGAAATGCAAGCGCGATGCCGTTCATGCAATAGCGCTTGCCGGTCGGCTTCGGCCCGTCGTCGAACACATGGCCGAGGTGCCCGCCGCAGCTGGCGCAGCGGATCTCGGTGCGCAGCGGCAGGCTGCTGAGATCGGGATGCCGGGTCACCGCGCCGGGCAGGCTGTCCCAGAAACTGGGCCAGCCGGTCTTGCTGTCATATTTGGTGGCCGAGGAGAAGAGGGGCTGATCGCACCCGGCGCAGGCAAACATGCCGCCTCGATGCTCTTTCAGCAGCGGGCTGGAATAGCGGTATTCGGTATCGCCTCCGCGCAGCACGGCGTAGCGCTCCGGGCTGAGGCGGGCTTGCCATTGCGCGTCGCTCAGCGAAACCCGCAGACTGGGGTCCGCGCCGCCGGCCTCGCCGCGGGTGAGGGCGCGATAGCCGAACAGGCCGGCCACCACAGCGCCGACGCTGGCCATTCCAAGCATTTCCCGTCGGTTCATTGCGAACCCCTGTTTCCTAACCTGTGTGCCCCAAACGGCGACTGTGAACCTCTATCATCGCTGCAAACTTGTGCAATGCTTCAGGTGTGATGTAATAAGCGACAATTGGGCATCAAGGGTTGGAGAAGCGGATATGAGTGGCAAGCTGGCAGGACGCAAAGTGCTTGTCACCGGCGCGGCGAGCGGCATGGGACGCGATATCGCCCGCCTGTTTGCCGCCGAGGGCGCGGCTTTGGCCTTGCTGGACCGCAACGCAGTCGGGCTGGCCCGGTCGTGGCCGAACTCGGCATGGCAGGCTACTGCGACGTCGCCGACCGCGATTGGTTGATACTGCCATTGGAAATGCCGCCCCGACGCGCTTGGCGGTCTTGATGCGTCGGTGAACGCGGCGGACAACCTGATATCGTGCCCTTCCTGATCTGCCATTTCTTCTGCTGAGCCGGGACTGCATGATCGCGGTAAATCTGACCGGGCCGTTCAATGTCGTCCCGCCGCGGCCTTGCCGTTCCTGCCCGCGCGGCGTCCTCGGCGACCATCGTCAATATAGCCTCGGTCAGCGCCATCATGCCGATGCCCGGGCACCTCGGGCTACTCCGCCAGCAAGGCCGGGCTCACCATGTACACCAAGTGCCTGGCGATGGATCTTGGCCGGAAATCGGCGCGACGCGATTCGCCCGGCTCTCGTCGCGACCTAAATGACCCGCTTTCTCTGGGAAAATCCCGAACACAGCGCCCGCGCCAGCGACCGGGTCGCGTTGAAGCGGCTTGGCGAGACCGATCATGTCTCGCGCGCGGCGCTGTTTTTTTCGTGCGGGG
>CAVZHP010000010.1:0-237500 GCA_963775115.1 uncultured Alphaproteobacteria bacterium | reverse complement strand
TGGCAATGGCGGAGCGTATAGCAAGAAACAGCCTCCCCGAGTGAACCCGGGGAGGCTGAATTAAGATCGGTATCAGACGATCAGAATTTGAAGCCGAGCTCGATACCGTAGGTCGCGGGCTTGCTCCAATTGGCACCGAGGCCGAAGGAGCTCGCCTGAACCTGCGTCAGGTAGCGTGAATTGGTGACATTGTCGCCAAACACCGCGATTGTGTAGCGCTCGTCGGCATCCTGCCATTGCCCGCGAAGCGACAGGGTCGCGAAGCCATTTTGCGGGAATTGGTTACCTGCCGGGCCGAAAAAGACCTTCGACGAATAGTAGAGGTTGCCCGACATCGTCAGCTTGCCGTCCGCGACATCGGCGGAATAGCGCGCACCCATATTGCCGGTGAACGACGGCGCACGCTGCATTGTGCCGTCCTTGATCGGTGTGGTCACAACCTGAAAGGTAGTGGCGCCAGCGCCGCCGAAGCAGCCGGGGAACGTAGCGCACTTCTCGTAGACCGGCGCACCGGGGAAATCGGTGTAGCGGGCATGGGTCCAGGCCCCGCCGAAATTGACCTGGAAGCTGTCATTGAACCGGTAGCTTAGCTGCCCATCGAGGCCATAAATCTTCGAATTGGCCGCATTGAGGATGTTGGCGCGTCCAGCGAGATAGACCGAGACCTGCAGGTTCTTGTAATCGTAATAAAAACCGGAAAGTTCGACCGACAATCCCCGGTCATTGTACTTGTAGCCGACTTCGAAGGCGTCAATCTTCTCGGGCTTGATGTTGCTGCAAACGAAGCCTGCGCCGGTAGGGTTCTCTGGGGTTGGCAGGTTCACAGGATTCTGGCAGGTGCCGCCAGCATCGATGATCGCCGATTTGAAACCCTGTGTATACGAAGCGTAGATGCTCGACTGATCGCTGGGCTTGTAACGCACCACCACGCGCGGCGTCAGCTTGTTGCCCGATATGCTCGCCAACGGGCGCTTGTAGGTTGCGTCACCCGGCGCTACGCCGCTCGGATCTGAAAATCCGTTGAAATAGGCATCGGTAACGCTGTTATGCGAATAGCGCGCACCCGCCGTGAGGAACAGCTGCGGCGTGATCTCGTAAGTCGCATCGATGTAACCCGCGACCGCCTTAACCTTGGTTCCCGAGCCGCCGATGCGAAGGGGAGGATTGAAGGGAACGCCGAACATCGGCACCCCGGCAGGATAGGGATAGGGGCCCAGAACAGCCGCGCCGACATCGCTGAAGAAGGTGGTGTAGATGTCCTCATTCTGGAAGTAGTAGAAACCAGCCGTCCATTGCAGCTTGTTTCCTTCCTTGGAGGTAAGCAGCAATTCCTGAGTGAAGGTCTTGTTGCCATTTGGCAGTCGCAGTTCGAAGACGTGCGAACCGGAATAGTCTATTTCAATATTGGAATCAGTGTTTTCCTTACGGAATTGAGTGTAGGATGAAAGGTTCGCAAAACCGAGATCGGCCCTGATCGTGCCCTGCCATACATCCGATTTGATCCGCAGGAATTCCTGATCTTCCGCATTAGAACCTGATGCGATCTCGTTCTTGTTGAAGGTAACCTCGCCCGGCAGCGCAAAAATCGGAGCTCCGGAGCCGAAAACCGGATCGACATATGTAGCAGTCAGCAGCGGATCGGGATCGTTTACATCGCTGTGCTGATAGCGCAGCAGCACCGAGACTGCATCGCTTACCTCGAACTTGAGCCCGGCACGCACCGTCCAGCTTTTCCAGTCACCGACGCGCTGGTTGTTGCTGATGTTGGTGCGCCAGCCGTCGCCGCGCGAATACATGCCTTCTAGATCGAAAGCGATCCGATCGGTAAGGCCAGTCGTGGCATAGGCCTGGGTTGTAAGCTCGTTATAGCGTCCGTAAGACACCTTGCCTTCGAACTGCGTATCCGTGCTCGGTTCCGATGTCTGCAACAGGATCGCGCCGCCGGTGGTGTTGTGCCCGAACAGCGTGCCTTGCGGCCCCTTGAGCACCTGCACGTTACGCACCTTCATCAATTTGAAGTCGGCGGCGAGGATGTTGGGAATGTAGAAGTTATCGACATAGATACCGACGTTGCTGCCGCCGCCCGAGGTAACCACAGGCGTGCCAACGCCGCGGATGGTCGGCTGGTAATAGGCACCGGCATTGTCGAAACGCAGTCCCGGGGTAACCTTTGCAATATCCGGCAAATCCTGAACGTTGGCGGTCTGCAGCTGTTCCTCGCTGATCGTCGTGACCGTAATCGGCACATCGACCGATTTTTCCTCGCGCCGCTGGGCGGTTACGATGATCTCCGAGCCCCTGATTGCCTCATCGGCACCGTCCTGCGCGGACGCAACCGACGGCAGGAACGCAAGCGCCCCGGCCAGCCCGAACACCGACGACATCGTCTGCAAAGTGCTGAATTTCATTGTATTCCTCCCACTCGCCCTGCCGGCG
This sequence comes from uncultured Alphaproteobacteria bacterium, assembly GCA_963775115.1. Classification (GTDB taxonomy): domain Bacteria; phylum Pseudomonadota; class Alphaproteobacteria; order Sphingomonadales; family Sphingomonadaceae; genus Novosphingobium. The sequence goes on along the minus strand of CAVZHP010000010.1, from coordinate 235,064 downwards.
AAACCATCCTGGCGCGGACCAGACAACAGGATTTCCGCCAATTCAACGCCAATTTCCGATTTTTCCCGGCAAGGCCTCAATGTGTGGCATTCCTGCCACGCAAGGCTCACGGCCCGATGAAATCCACCGGTCCCTTGAAAACGTCCGGCGAATCCGCCTTCCAGCGCACCGAGCCATAGGGCCGCTCAAGCCGCCGCCGCACCAGCCTGCCCTGCCCGCTGCGGATGAACGCGTCCGCCTGTTCCTGAACATCGTAATCGGCCTGGGTATAGCGGTCGCGCATGCGCAGATAGTCGCCCCAGGTCGGGCAGTGGTAGCGCTCGATCCAGATAGCCGGGTTGGCGATGTCGCGCGAGATCGTCCAGTCGAAGGCGCCGATGCGCTTGCGCACGCCTTCCATCTGCATCATCGTGCCATAGAATTCGCGCGCCTGGTCGGGATCGACGTCATATTCGACCTCGACCACCACCGGACCGGACCGCATCGTCAGCTTCATCTCGACCTCGGGCTCGGAGCCGATCTCGACCGAGGAGGTGTCCTCTTCCTCGCCCCTGGGCAGCGGCAGCAGCCAGCCAAGCACGAGAGTCGCGGCAACCGCCAGCCCCGAAGCGATATAGGCAAAGGCAACATCGTGCTGCTGGGCGAACATGCCCCAGCCCCAGGCGCCAATCGCCATGCCGCCGGTCAATGAGGAGGTATAGAGCGACAGTGCCCGCGCCGTCACCCAGCGCGGGGCCGAAAGCTGGACGCTGACGTTGAGCATGGCGAAGCAGACGATATTGCAGGCACCACTGATGAATTGCGCCAGGCAAGTCAGCCACAGCGATGTGCTGGTGCCTACGATGACCAGCGACAGTGCCGTCGCCACCGTGCAGAAGCGGACCACCGTCTCATTGCTATAGCGCGCCCGCAGATCGTTCAGGAACAGCGCGCCCAGCACCGCGCCCACGCCGGATGCGCCGAGCAGGATACCGAGGATGCCCGCGCCCTTGTCGCCGCCGCCGAGCAGGTCTTTGGCAACCAGCGGCGCGAGCGCGGCGGCCGAGGCGCTAGCGAGGCCGAAGATGAAGGCGCGGGTCAGCACTGTGCGTACTGGTGGAGAGTGCAGCGCGTAACGGCCGCCGGTCATGATCGCACGATGGATCCGCTCGGGCGGCAGCCGCGATGGCTTGTGCTGGCGCTGCCAGGCAAAGAACGCGAGCCACAGCGGGATGTAGAACACGGCGTTGATCGCGAAGGCGGCCTGCGCGCCCAGCGCCAGCACGATCAGCCCTCCCAGCGCCGGTCCGAAACTGCGCGCAGTGTTATAGCTGATCGTTCCCAGCGCGACGGCGGCGGGCAGATGGTCTTCCGACACCTGCTCGCCGATCGAGGCCTGCCACGACGGGCTGTAGAGCGCGACGCCGCCACCGATCAACGCGCAGAACAGCAGCAGCAGCCAGGGCGTGGCCAGGCCCATGAAGGCGATAACTGTCAGCACCGCGCTGCTCAGCACCGAAAAACCCAGCCCGATCAGAGCGATCTTGCGCCGGTCGAACATATCGGCGACCGCACCGGCCGGCAGGGCGACCAGCATCATCGGCAGCATCATCGCCGATTGCACCAGCGCGATCATCGTCGGGGAATCAGTGAGCTTGGTCATTTCCCATGCGGCGCCGACCCCGAGGATCAACTGGCCGAAGCTGGAAAACAGGCTGGCGGTCCAGATGCGGCGGAAAGTCGGCTCGCGCAATGGGGCAAAAGCACCGGACGTGCCGCCCTCCCCCTTTTCCGCGCTCGCCGCCATGCCCACATTCCTGTCGTTGCCGCAGCTAGCTCTTGACCGACCGCGCGCTTGCGTCAAGGGAGCGGGCAACAGCAATTGCCGATCTTGAGGAGACATGCCGTGGCCGAAGCCTATATCATCGACGCAGTCCGCACCCCCCGCAGCATCGGCAAGATGGGCAAGGGCGCACTGTCGACAATGCACCCGGAGCATCTCTCCGCCGCCGTGCTCTCCGCGATCCGCGACCGCAACAATCTCGACACCGCCGATGTCGACGACGTGATCTGGGGCGTGTCGGGCGCGATGGGGCTTCAGGCGGGCGACATCGGCCGCAACGCCGCGCTCGATGCCGGCTACGACGTCAAGGCAGGCGGCGTCACGCTCAACCGGTTTTGCGGCTCCAGCGTCACCGCGACCAATTTTGCCGCGGGCATGATCATGGCGGGCATGCACGATCTCGCCATTTCGGGCGGCATGGATATGATGTCCTACGTCAACTATTACGGCATGGAGATGCACAAGGCCGGGCTTGGCGGCGGCGGCATGGGCACCAAGAACCCGCGCCTCCAGGCCAAACATCCGCAGAGCAACCAGGGCGTATGCGCCGATGCGATCGCCGCGATGGAAGGCATCACGCGCGCCGAGCTGGAAGAAATGGGCGTTGAAAGCCAGCGCCGCGCCGCCATCGCGCTGGCCGAGGGCCGCTTTGCCAAGTCGACCATCGTGGTGAAGGACGACGATGGCAATGTGATCCTCGACCACGAGGAATACCCCCGTCCCGACACTACCGCCGAGGGCCTCGCCCAGCTGAAACCCGCGTTCGAGATGTTTCTCGATATGCCGTCGGCCGAAGGTCAGAAGACCTATCGCCAGCTGATCAACCAGGTCTATCCCGACGTCGATATCAAACCGATTCACCATGTCGGCATAAGCTCTGGCGTGGTCGATGGCGCGGCGGCGGTGCTGCTGGCTTCGAAGGAATACGCCGAGAAGCACGGGCTGAAGCCGCGCGCACGGATTGTCGCCATGGCCGAGATCGGCGATTGCCCGACCCTGATGCTCAACGGACCGGGACCGGCGGCAAAGAAGGTTCTCGCAAAGGCGGGCCTGAGCAAGGACGATATCGACGTCTGGGAAGTGAACGAGGCGTTTGCCGTGGTCGTCGAGAAAATGATCCGCGACCTCGGGCTTGACCGGGCCAAGGTCAATCCCAACGGAGGTTCGATCGCGCTGGGCCATCCGATCGCCGGGACCGGCGCCATCCTGATAGGCACCGCGCTCGACGAACTGGAGCGCACCGGCGGACGTTACGGCCTGATCACCATGTGCGCGGCGGGCGGCATGGCGCCGGCGATCATCATCGAGCGCATCTGACGTCCCGTTGAGAGCCAAGCTCCCCGAATCATTGACCGTGCATTCCGTTTTCAGGCGGTTATAAGCGGTCCAGGGGAGGCATGCCTATGAACGAGGAGGTCATGACCGAGCGCGTCGGTGATCTGAAGCGCAACATCGGTCTGAAGCTAACGGTTCTGGCGCGCCTGCTGCGCAATCGCTTCGACCGGGAAGTGTCCAGCCTGTGTGTCACCCGCTCGCAGTGGACGATGATCGCCGTGGTCGCACGCAATCCCGGTGCGACCCAGCGGACGATAGCGGAAGCACTCGAAATTTCCGAAGCGTCGGCCGGCCGGCTGATCGACCGGCTCTGCGCCGATGGCCTGCTCGAACGCCAGGAACGCTATGACGACCGGCGCGCGCGCGCGGTTTACCTGACCAAGGCCGCCGAGCCTTTGCTGGCCAAGCTGGCCGAACTGGCACGCGAGGGCGAGCAGCGACTGTTCAAGGGGTTTTCCGAGGATGAGCTCGACATGCTGCAGGGCTTCCTCGAGCGGATTTACAAGAACGTCGGATAGGTCCTGCAACCGCGTTTCGAATAGCGAGGGCGCGCAATGCGCCATCCCGAACTTGCCTCAAACAGAGAAGGGCGGCGCAATGCGCCGCCCTTCGTCTTTCACCGCTGTTGGGAGGGGGGGATCAGCGGTTACGGATTTCTTTCTTGGTCAGGCTGGTGGCAACCTTGCCGCCGGTTTCCGACAGGCTCGAAGCCGCAACGGTATAGAGACGACCGTCGAGAATCAGCTGCACATCGCCATTCGCGGCAACGCGATAAACCGATGCGATGCGGCGGCCATCGGGGCCATAGAGCATCTTGCCGGCGCTGACGGACACGGCGGAACCGGAAACGCTTTCGGTAACTGCCTGAACCGGCTGTGATGTTTCGGCGGCGAACGCCGTGGCCGGGGCTGCGGCGATCGCGGCGACAGTGGCCAGAATGGCGAAGGGAACGAACTTGGTCATGACGATACTCCGTGAATGCGGTGGGTGAGAATTACCCAAAGAACTAAGCGCGCTTAGTATTTCCTCACCTAGCGTGCAATTGCGTTTTCCGCAACTCACTTCGCAAAATTTGCAACTACCCCGGTCACAATAACGTAACCAAAATTCCGGTCTTCATCGTCGCGGCGATGACGCGGACGGTTGATTACGGAGCGATTTCCGCGCAGGACTTGCAACACAAGACAGACGGCGGAGTCTCCGCCGTTCCGGGAAATCTCAGAGGATACTTTTTTATGGCAACCAAGGTGATGCAAGGCGTTCGCATTCTCGAAGTGGCGCAGTTCACATTTACGCCGGCAGCGGGTGCGATTCTTGCCGATTGGGGTGCCGATGTCATCAAGGTCGAGCATCCGGTCCGCGGCGATACCCAGCGCGGCTTCCTCAACATGGGCGGGGTCAAGCTCGATCCGTTGCGCCACACGCTGATCGAACACCCGAACCGCGGCAAGCGCAGCATCGGCATCGATCTGGCGACTCCCGAGGGACAGGAAGTACTCTACGAGCTGGCCAAAACGGCAGACGTGTTCCTGACCAACTACCTGCCCCAGCACCGGCAGAAGAACAAGTTCGACGTCGAACACATCCGCGCGGTCAATCCGGACATCATCTATGCGCGCGGCTCGGCGCTGGGCAACAAGGGGCCGGAACGGCTGATCGGCGGCTTCGACGGCACCTGCTTCTGGTCACGCAGCGGCATCGCTCACGCGATGAGCCCAGCCGAACTCGATGGCCCGCTCGGCCAGGGTATGCCCGCCTTCGGCGATTCCATCGGCGGCATGTTCATCGCCGGCGGCATCTCGGCCGCGCTGTTCCACCGCAAGAACACCGGCGAGACCACCGAAATGGACGTCTCGCTGCTGTCGTCTGCGTGGTGGGCGCAGGGCGCCCTGCTGGCGCAGGTGATGGAGACCGATCAGTACAGCCCTAATTCGATGCCGCATTCGGGCGGCGTCAGCGTCAATCCGTTCATGGGCAATTTCCGCACCTCTGACGGCGGCTGGATCAACCTGTGCGTGCTCAGCCCGTCAGGCATCATCCGCGATACATTCGAGCACCTCGGCCTGGGCCATATGGCCGACGATCCGCGCTTTTCCGAGCCGGTCCCGCTGTTCGAAAACGCCGCGATCGCCAACGGCTACATCGTCGATGCGTTCTCGAAGAAGCCATTCGAATACTGGCGCCAGCACCTCAAGACGATGAAGGGCCAGTGGGCGCCGATCCAGACCGTGCGCGATCTGCTGACCGACGACCAGACCATTGCCAACGACATGATTATCGAGGTCGAGGGTGCCGACGGCGGCAAGCCGCTGCGCCTGGTGCGTGGCCCGGTGCAATGGAACGGCGAAGCGCTGGAAACCACCCGCGCTCCGCAAGCCAGCGAACACACCGAACTGATCCTTATGGAAATGGGGATGGAGTGGGAGAAGATCGAAGACCTCAAGAGCAAGGGCGCGATAGCTTGACCCGGCGGAAAGGCCGCCTCTCATGACTCAGGTGATGAAGGGGATCAAAGTCCTCGAAGTAGCCCAATTCGTCTTCGTTCCCGCCGCCGGAGCCGTGCTGGCGGAATGGGGCGCGGATGTGATCAAGGTCGAGCATCCGCTGCGCGGCGATGCCCAGCGCGGCATGCGCAGCATCGCCGGGGTGACTTTCGATCCAGTGGCCAATCCGATGATCCAGCACCCCAACAAGGGCAAGCGCAGCATCGGCATCGATGTTGCCACCGAGGAAGGCCAGCAACTGATCTACGAGCTGGCCAAAACCGCCGATGTGTTCCTGACCAACTATCTCCCCGCCGCCCGCCAGAAGCTGAAGATCGACCTCGATCATATCCGCGCCGCCAATCCGGACATCATCTACGCCCGCGGCAGCGGCTTTGGCGACAAGGGACCGGACCGCGACCGGGGCGGCTTCGATGCCACCGCGTTCTACATCCACAGCGGCGTCGCCCATGCGCTGACCCCGGAAGAATTCGACGTGCCGCTGACCATGGGCATTGGCGGCATGGGCGATTCGCAGTCGGGCATGTACCTGGCAGGAGGCATCGCCGCCGCCCTGCTACACCGCGAGCGCACCGGCGAGGCCAGCGAAGTCGATGTCTCACTGCTGGGAAGCGCGATGTGGATGTCGGGCATGGTGATTGCACCCTATCTGCACGGCGGCTCGCAAATGCGGGTTGGCCTGCCCAAGGCCGGCGGTGCGGCGGTCAACCCCTTCATCGGCCATTTCAGCACCAGCGACAACCGGGTGATCAGCCTGTTCATCATGGTGCCCGATCCCTATATCCGCGATACGTTCGAAAACCTCGGCCTGCCCGAGGCCGCCAACGATCCGCGCTTTGCCAATGGCCTGTCGTGCATGGAAAACAGTGCGGCGGCGAGCGAATTGATCGCCGCTGCCTTCGCCGCGCAGAGCTTCGACTATTGGCGCGAGCATCTGAAGACAATGAAGGGGCAATGGGCGGCGGTACAGACATTCATGGATCTGGACGAAGATCCGCAGGCGCTCGCCAACGATGCCTTCTACACAGTCGATCCGATCGATGGATCGAGGCCGATGAAGGTGGTGCGCAGCCCGGTCCAGTTCAACCATATGCCCGCCAGCCTGCCGCGCGCTCCCGAGCCTGGCGAACACACCGAATCGCTGCTGCTGGAGCTGGGTCTTGATTGGAAGCGGATCGAACGCCTAAAGGCATCGGGAACGATTACCTGAATCGCATTTTACGAGGATCGAAGACCATGAAACCCGGTACCCGTCTGAAGAGCGCCGCCTGCGACACCGAAGTGATGGTGATCCGCTGCGGCGATGGCACCATCGAATGCGGCGGCGCGCCGATGGGTGAGGCAAAGCCGGCCGAAGCCGCACCGCTTTCCGCCGATTTCTCCGGCGGCACCTTGATGGGCAAGCGCTATGTCGATGCCGGCGGCGCATACGAGCTGCTCTGCGTCAAGCCGGGCAAGGGTTCGCTCGGCGTCGATGGCGTGGCGCTGGTCACCAAGGACGCCAAGCCCCTTCCCGCTTCCGACTGAGCACGGCCAGCATTTAGCATGAACATCGCCCTCCTCCTCGAAATGGCGGCGGAAGCCGATCCCGACCGCATTGGTCTCGTCTGCGACGGCAAACGCTGGACCTATGGCGAGCTGCTCGCTGCCGCACGCGGCGCGGTCGAGCTGATCGAGGCTAGCGGGGCGAGCCATGTCGCACTGCTCGATGAATCGAGCGAGGCGGCGGTTATCGCCCTGTTCGGCGCAGGGATGGCGGGCGTGCCTTACTGCCCGCTCAATTACCGCCTCGCCGATACCGATCTTGCGGGGCTGCTCGACCGCATCGCCCCCGCCCTGATCGTCGGCGATGTCGCGCGGGTGGAGAAGCTGTCGCCGGGCAAAGGCCACACGACCAGACCCCGTGCGGACTTTGTATCCGCAGCGCGGGCGGTCGAAGTCGCCGAAAGCCGCGATTATGACGATGGTGAAGGCATCGCCGTGCAGCTGTTCACCAGCGGCACCACAGCCGCGCCCAAGGCGGCGATCCTCAAGCATGCAAACCTGTTGTCCTACATCCTCGGCACCGTCGAATTCGCTTCCGCCAGCGAGGAAGACGCCGGGCTGGTCTGCGTGCCGCCCTATCACATTGCCGGCATTTCAGCGTTGATGAGCTCGATCTATTCGCAGCGCCGGATCGTCATGCTCCCCGCTTTCTCCCCCGAGGCCTGGATCAGGCTCGCCGAGGCCGAAGGCGTGACCAATGCCTTCGTCGTGCCTACCATGTTGTCGCGGATCATCGACGCACTGGACAAGGGTCATGTGGGCGACATCGCTAGCCTGCGCTCCATATCCTACGGCGGCGGCAAGATGCCGCTGGAGATTATCAGCCGCGCGCTCGAACTGTTCCCGGAGGCCGGCTTCACCAATGCTTACGGCCTGACCGAGACCAGCTCGACCGTCGCCCTGCTTGGCCCTGACGAGCACCGCGCCGCCATGGCTTCGGACGATCCCAAGGTCCGCGCCCGCCTCGCCTCGGTCGGCCAGCCTCTGCCCACTATCGAATGCGAAATCCGCGACGAGGACGGCAATTGCTGCGCGCCGGGCGAACACGGCGAAATCTACCTGCGCGGCGATCAGGTATCCGGCGAGTACAAGGAAAAGTCCGCGCTCGACGCAGATGGCTGGTTCCCCACCCGCGATGCAGGTTACATCGACGAGGAAGGCTACCTGTTCCTGTCAGGCCGCGCCGACGATGTCATCATCCGCGGCGGCGAGAACATGTCACCCGGCGAGATCGAGGATGTGCTGGTAACGCACCCCGCCGTCGCCGATGCCGCTGCGGTGGCCATCCCCTCGGTCGAATGGGGTGAGGCGGTCGGCATCGCCGTGGTCACCCGCGAGGGCCACAGCCAGCCGGACGAAGCCGAGCTTAAGGAACTGATCCGCGCCCGCCTGCGCTCAAGCAGGGTGCCGGACAAGGTGCTGTTCGTCAGCGAACTGCCCTATAACGAAATGGGCAAGCTGCTGCGCCGCGAGGTCAAGGTTTTACTTGCCGGCTGAGGCACCGCCCATCCCGCTGGCGCGCTGGGCGGACCGGCAGTTGCGGGTACTGGCAAAGGTTACCGGTTCGCAGCGGATCGCCGCCATCGACGGCGCCACGATAACCGGCGAGCGCGGTTCGGCGAACGGCTTCATCGTCAGCGGTCGAGTATCGGCAGGACCGGGCGGCGGCAGGATAGTGCCGACCCGCGACCAAGGCTGGTTCGCCCTGACCGTCCTGCGCCAGGAGGACCGCGCTTACCTTCCGGCCTTGTTCCTCGATGGCGATCTCGATTTCGCCGACGATGCCGCGATTGCCGCGGCTGCCTTGCTCCACGATTGCGGAGAACTGGTCGCCCGTGGCCGCGATCTCGGTCTGCCGGTGGCCTCTGCCAACGAAGTTCCGGCATCCGCGCCGGTCGAAGTGCTCACCCGGGGTCCGCATCGTCGGCGCGATCCGGGACAGCGCCCGCTGGTTATCGACCTGTCGGCGATCTGGGCCGGGCCGCTGGTCGGACATTTCCTCTGGCTGGCCGGGGCAGAGGTGATCAAGGTCGAAGGCAGGAACCGCCCCGACCTGATCCGCCGCGACGATCCGGCGACTTTCTCCATGATCAATCAGGGCAAGGCCAACGTGGCGTTGGAACTGACCGATGCGTCGGACCGGTCCGCACTGATCGCCCTCATCCGCCGTGCCGATTTCGTTATCGAAAGCTCACGTCCCCGCGCGCTCCGGCAGCTGGGCATCGATGCCGATGCGCTGGTACGCGAGATACCCGGCCTGGTCTGGCTGAGCGTAACCGGCCACGGCGCATCCCGTGCACCAGCCAACTGGGCCGGCATCGGCCACGATTGCGGCGTCGCCGCCGGGCTCAGCCGGGCGATGGCCGATGCGGGCGGCGAAATCGGTTTTGTCGGCGATGCCTTGCCGGACCCCCTGACCGGCATCGTCGGAGCAGTCGAAGGCTGGCGCGCCTACCTGAGCGGCGAGGCACAGCGCATCGGCTTCGCCATGAGCGCCATCGCCGCCCGCGCGCTGGCCGAGGAGCGGGCGCACGATCCGGCCTTGCTGCCGGCGGAACTCCTCGCCTGGAGCGGAGCGGTAGGCTTGCCTTTCGCCAGATTGCCGCCCCGTCCGCTCCAGGCTGAAACCCGCGCTTTCGGAGCGGACACGGCGCGGATACTGGCGGACATCGGGCCATGCTGATCCGTGGAGCAGAGGTCTGGGGCATCGGGCTGGCAGATGTGCGGATCGAGGCTGGGATAATTGCAGAGATAAATAGGGACTGTCCCTATTTATCCGGCCTTGACGCCACGGGCAGCGCCCTCATCCCCGGCCTGCAGGACCATCACATTCACCTTGCCGGCCTCGCCGCGCGCGCGGCGTCGCTGTGGTGCGGGCCTCCAGATATTACCGATGCCGATCGCCTTGCCCAGCTCCTTCAGAGCCACCCCGGCGAAGGCTGGATTCGCGGCATAGGCTATCATGAGAGCGTCATGGGCCTGCCGGGAGCGTGCGAACTCGACCGGATCGTGCCCACCCGTCCCTTGCGTATCCAGCACCGCTCGGGCCGGATGTGGCTGCTCAATTCACCCGCACTTGCCGGACTGCTGGAACAGGCCGAGCCGCCGCCCGGGCTGGAGCGCGACTCCGGTGGTTTCACCGGTAGGCTGTTCGACGAGGACCAGTGGCTGCGCGGAGCGCTCGCCAGCGCCCCGCCCGATTTCGCGGCTATTTCCGCAGAGCTCGCCAGCTATGGCATGACGGGCCTGACCGACATGTCGCCGCGCAACGATCCGGCAATGGCGGCGCATTTCGCTGAGCAATTTGAACAGGGTCGCCTGCGACAGAATTGCTGGCTGGCGGGAACCCTGTCGCTAGCCGAAGCCGCGCCGGGCCCCTGGCGCCTTGGCCCAGTCAAGCTCCATCTGCATGAGGCCGCCCTCCCCGCCTTCGACGAGGCCGCCACCTTCATCGCTGCGGCGCATGGCCAGAACCGCGCCGTCGCCATCCACTGCGTCAGCGAAGTCGAACTGGTCTTCGCCCTCGCCGCGCTGGAAGAAGCCGGCACGGTGCGTGGCGATCGGATCGAACACGCATCGGTGGCTTCGGACGAGTTGATCGCCTGTATTGCCGCGCTGGGTTTGCAGGTCACAGTGCAGCCGCATTTCGTTCACGAACGCGGCGACCAGTACCTCGCCGATGTCGAACCGCGCCACCACGGCGAGCTTTACCGCCTACGGGCCTTTCTTGAGGCCGGAGTGACAATTGCTGGCGGCAGCGACGCGCCCTTCGCTTCCGCCGATCCGTGGGCGGCGATGAACGCCGCAGTTTCCCGCCGCACGCGGACTGGCGTGAGCATCGGCGCGGACGAGGCACTGACCCCCGAGCAGGCTCTCGCCCTCTACCTCGCCGATCCCGCCGACCTGTCCAAATCCCGTCGCATTGCCGTGGGCGAACCCGCCGATCTGGTTCTGCTCGACCGGCCCTGGGCTAAGGCCCGGACCCGCCTGACTTCAGCCGACGTTCGCGCCACCTTCGCCGGCGGGCAGATGATCCACGATGGCATCGACGAGACCCCAGCCTAGCGCCTGTTTCGCCGAAATCCGCTTGCCCGAAAGCATCATCAAAGCTGCCCGCTGCCGACCGATCCGCCGGGTCAGCGAGACACACCCCCCAGCGCCCGGCAAAATGCCCATTGCCAGTTCGGGCAACTGGAACCAGGCGTCGCTCGCCGCCGTGAACCTGCTGGCATAGGCCGCCAGCTCCAGCCCCGATCCGGCACAGCCGCCCTGAACATGCACGTCGAGCTTATCGGCAACCCGCACCAATGCGCGCGCCGGGAGCGTGCGGCAGCGGATAGAGTGCGCGGTCGCCGGATCGGTCGTCGTGCCGAATTCGCCGAGTTCAGCGCCAAGGCTGAATGTTCGCCCCACTGCACGCAGGGACACATGCTGCAAATCTGGATCGACTGAAGCCAGAGTGAATGCCTCGTAAAGCTGGTCGCGCATGTGCCGGTCGATGGCATTGCCGCTGGCCGGATGATCGAGCATCACAACCAGCCGACCGCCCTCGCGGGCCAGCGTCACAACGCCTGGTGTCCTCAAGGGAGCCTCACTGCCCTGGCGCGAGGCAAGCCAATGGCGGTGTTCCGCGCTCCCCTGCAGCAGTCCGTAGGCCAGCGATTCCGCAGTCAGCCCTGCCTCCAGCGACAGCTGCGGCAATATCCGCAGCAATTGCACAATCGTCGCTGCGGCATGCGGCTTGGCCAGCACCTGCTTGGCCAGCCCTTCCGGGCCGACCGGCGGCTCGATTATAGCATCCATGTGAACTGAAATGGGGTGCGCCGGATCGCCCAGTCCCACCACCGGACACGGCGGCAACAGCGGAACTGCAGGCGCATCGCGCGTCGCGTCGAGATCGACGAAGCACAGCGCCCCGTCCCATATCGCCTCACCCGGCCACAGCCGCCTCGCATCCAGGGTCAGGGCCGCGATGTCCAGTTTCACCACAGAGTCCTTTCCGAATCGCGTCTGGCACAAAGCCCGGTTCAAGTCTTCGACATTGACTAACCGTGCCCGGTCCAGCTGACAGGAGAACACTAACCAAGCTAAGCAAAAAAAGAGATATAATCATTTTTGTTTGACATAACGCCGAATTCGGCCAATTTCCGCACAAACAGGTGGTGGAGGAGAATGGCATGGCGTCTGCGCCAGCTTCGTCGAACAAGGCAAAGATCGCCCGGCGGGTGATCGAGGTGCTGGACTATTTCGACGACTTGCATCGTGAAGCAACAGTGATGGACATCGTCCGCCGCTATGGCCGGCCGCAGTCGAGCACCTCGGAACTGCTCACCAGCCTGGTCGAACTCGGGTTGTTGCACAAGGATCCCCATTCCCGCACCTATGCCCTCGCCCCGCGCGCAGCCTTGCTGGGAACCGGCGGGCAAAGCGCCGCTGTACGCGACGGCAGCCTGGTGCACCTGCTCGACCGGTTGACCGCACAGACCGGGCTGCCGGTTGCTCTGTTCGCCATGACCGGGCTCAACGCCCAAATCGTCGCCTGGCGCAGTGGAAGCGGTGCCGCAGCCCTGGCGGCGAAGGGCATTGCCGGTGGCATGCAAGTGCCGCTGTCTGCCAGTGCGGCGGGCTGGCTGCTGCTGTCCACTGTCGCCGAAACCCGCAGCCATGCGATAATCCGGCGGCTCAATGCCGAAGCCAGCGAGCACGCCAAGTTTTCGGCGGCGGATATGGCGCAGCGGCTGCTGGCCTGCCGTGAGACAGGCCATGTCCGGGGACCTGGCGGCTACAATGCCGGCACGCAACTGGTCGCGCGGCTTCTCCCGGTGGACCGGACCGGCCAGCCAATCGCTGTCGGCTTCGTCCATGGGGCGGACGACCAGGTAAATTCCGGTAGCCTGCTGGCCTGTCTCGACGAGGCGATCCGGCAGTGCCTGGGCGGGCAACTGACTGGCGCCGCCAGTGTCGAAAGGCTTGCAAGCGCAGCTTGAGAGCCCCGCAGGGCGCTCAGAGGGCTGACAGCACTCTCTCGCTAAATCCGTCCAGCGGAGCGGGTGAACCGTCGTTGAAGTCGCGGCGAATACCGTTCCTCACCGCATGCACGGCTCGCTCAGGCTGGAAGGTATAGCAATTCGGCGGAATGTTGCTGGCCACCGATTGCGCTTCCAGCGGCATGGTGCGTCCGTGCGCGACGATCGAGGCCCATTGCAAGATGCGGGCACCTTCGCGCTGCGGTTCGGGCAGGCGGTTGATCCAGTCGCGCAGGACGAACAGCGTCTGCCCGGCGAGTTCCGCGGGTTCGGTCAGCCTGCCGTCCTGCTCGGTCCAGAGGTGCAGCAAAGTGCCGTCGCGGCGCAGTTCCAGCAGCCGTTTGCCATCGACCGGATCGGTGGCACGGACGTCGTAGATCACCCTGCCCGGCACGAGTGCGTGGGCGGCGGCCAGCACCGCCATGTCATGAAAATGCGTGCAGTTCTGCTTCTTGTCTCGCCGCGCCGTCACTTCGGAAAGCGGCTGCCCGGCGAATGTCTCGACCAGTTTGTCCATCGCTCCCGGGCAAGTCGTCCACGGCAGGCGTTCGAATTGCGGCTCGACTGCGGTCACGCACTCGCCGTCGTGACGCAGCACCACCGCCAGGCAGTGAATGTCATCCTCGAGCATCGCCGCAGCCACGCCCTCGCGCGCCTCGATGACGATACGGCGACGAAATCCAGGCTGGCAATCGGGCATCGGCAACTCCTGTCTGAGGCGATCCTGCCCGCGCCGCGCCCCATCGACAAGCGCTTTGCATTCGTGGCATGGGCAAGGCCTGACGCCGGGCGCGGAAAGGAGCGGACCGATGAAAATCAAGATCGACAAGGCGCGCTGCACAGGCAACGCCCGCTGCTGGGCAGTGGCACCGGACCTCTATCCGCTCGACGATGACGGCTATATCGCCATCGAGGGCTTCGACGTTCCGCCGGGCCAGGAAGAGCTCGCCCGGCGCGGCGCCCGCGCCTGCCCCGAGCGGGTGATCGAAGTGATTGAGGATTGATGAAGCGATCGGGGATTGATACAGCGCAATACGGCGGCTTTGCCAATGTGGCCAAAAGGCAACAAACCCGCGAAACCTTTTCAAAAACGAAGAACCATCTTTTTCTGAAGGCCCCAAAAGACTAGTGCCGTTCCGGGAAGCCCGGTTGTGTAGCTGTGCAGAAGTTGATCACGGCATATCCGGTTTTGGGAGGAACATTTCCGATGAACTTTGCGACAAAATCTGTGTTACTCGCCGCTACGGCGATGAGCGCCGCTTACGCCATGCCTGCATTTGCGCAGGATTCGGACGACGCGACTGCGGGCAACGACATCATCGTCACCGCCCGCCGCGTCGAGGAAAAGCTCCAGGACGTGCCGATCTCGATCACGGTGTTCAGCCAGGAATCCCTGACCAAGAACAACGTTCAGACGGCCAAGGATATCGCCACTTACACGCCAGGCCTGACCACGCTTAACCGCAATGGCGAGAACAGCACCAGCTTCGCGGTTCGCGGATTTGTTCAGGAACGTGGAACGACTGCCACGGTCGGCACCTATTTCAACGACGTTGTTGCACCGCGCGGTTCGGGCGGCACCACCGGCGGCGATGGCGCGGGACCCGGCGCCTTCTTCGACCTGCAGAACGTGCAGGTGCTCAAAGGCCCGCAAGGCACACTTCAGGGCCGCAATTCGACCGGCGGCGCGGTGCTGCTGGTTCCACGGAAGCCGACCGACAAGCTTGAGGGCTATCTCGAAGGCAGCGCCGGCGCTTATGGCCTGATGCGCGTGGAAGGCGTGATCAATCTGCCGGTTTCGGATTCATTCCGCCTGCGTTTTGGCGTCGATCACAACAAGCGCGACGGCTATCAGAAAAATATCGGCAATCTCGGCAACGGCCCGCACGGCAAGGACATGGCGAGCCGCGATTACTGGGCGCTTCGCCTCAGTGCTGTGCTCGACGTCACGCCGGATATCGAAAATTACACGGTAGCCTCCTATACCAATTCGAAGAGCAGCGGCAATATCGCGAGGATTTTTGCCTGCACGAGGAACGTGGCCGGCGTCCCGACAATTGTTGATCCGGTTACCCGGCTCCCCCTGAATGGCGCAACGGGTGCAATTGCCGACTTTGCGACCGGTGGTATCAATGGATCCAACGGCGCCTGTAGCCAGATGGTCCGTGAAGCGGCCACGCCGTGGACGGTTTCGAATGCGGTGCCCACCGCGAAATCGGACATCGAGAGCTGGCAGGTGAACAACACAACCTCATGGCGTGTCAGCGACAATCTGACGATCAAGAACATCTTCAGCTATGCCCAGTTCAGGCAGACGGAAGACAACGACTTCTTCGGCACCTATTTCCCGATTGCCGGGGTTGCTGCCTCGGCGGTCACTTCACCTACGCAGATAAACAGCTTTGTCACCTCGACCTCCGATGCGGTCACCGGATATAACAATGCCCAGTCGACTTTGGTTGAGGAATTGCAGTTTCAGGGCAATTCCGCCAATGGCCGGTTCGTCTGGCAGGCCGGCCTCTATCTTGAAGACAGCAAGCCGCTCGGTTTCAGCGGTACGCAGTCAAACCAGCTCTACACGCCCTGCGCGGATCCGGCCCAATTCAACTGCTTGCCGTTCACAGCGGGCATATCGCTCGGCAGCGGCACCATGGCGCGCTTCCAGAACAGCTTCAACGGCAAGGCGGCCTACGGTCAGGCGAGCTACGACCTGACCGAAACCTTGAAGGTGACCGCAGGCATCCGCTATACGAAAGACAAGACTGTCGGCAACTTCCAATTGTTCAGCCTTTCGTACCGCGGAGATGTTCCCGGACCGGCAGGCGCTTTTGTCAAGTGCAGCAATGCTTCGGCCCCGGGTTTCAACAGCGCGGCCGCCTTTATCGGTTACCCGGTCGATCAGAGATTTGGCCAGTGCCAGCAGAACGCTGAAAATTCCACCAGCGCAACGACATGGCTGCTCGGGCTTGACTACAAGCCGATAGATAATGTGCTGCTTTACGCCAAATGGTCGCGCGGCTATCGTCAGGGCGGCGTCTTCATTTCTTCGCCCGATACGCTTCAGGGATACGGTGCGGAAAAGGTCGATACCTACGAAGTCGGCGCCAAGACCAGCTGGCGAGGCGCGGTTCCGGGCACATTTAACATCTCCGGATTTTATAATGACTTCCGCGATCAACAGCTGCAGATTGGCGTGAACTGTATTGTCGATCCAACCCATACCTGCGTCGGCGCTACCCTGACGACAGCGGTGGCTAATGTCGGCAAGTCCAGGCTTTATGGATTTGAGGCAGAGCTTGGACTGACACCCTTCGAAGGGTTCAACATTCACGCCGCCTATGCCTATCTGAACACCAAAATTATCTCATTTTCACCGTTCGTCCTGCCTGCAAATTCCATCTACAACGAGGTGCGAAATCCCTCGGTTGGCGATCCGATCCCCAGTTCATTGCCGCACAAGCTCAATCTGGGCGCGGAATACACGCTGCCGCTGCCCGAATCGATCGGCAAGGTGTCGATCGGAGGCACTTTCGTCTATCAATCCAGATACAAGGTGTCGGTGCCGGTGGCTGGTGTCCCAGCCGATTTCGGCTTCCTGCCCAGCGCCAGCTACGGTAACATCAACGTGAATTGGGACGATGTTGGCGGCATGCCTGTCGATCTGGCCTTCTTCATGACCAATGTGACCAACCAGGCGATCCGCCTCCACGTCAACGAGCAATCGTCGCGCGGCTTCCTGTCCTACGTCATCGGCGAACCCCGCATCTGGGGCGTGCGCCTCAAGTATCGCTTCGGCAACTGATCTCCGATTTCGCAAAACCAAACGCGGCGCTCCCTTCGGGGGGCGCCGTTTTTGTTTTTTTTGGGGGGCGGGTGGGGCAGGGCTTCACTCCTCTCCCCTCGCGGGAGAGGAAAGCGTAGCTTGCGGGCTCGCCCCGCTAGCGAAGCTTGGAGAGGGGCCCCTTGGGCTCCGGACTCAACCCCCTCTCCAACTGCGGCTAGCCAGCAAGCTGGCAAGCCTTCGTATCCTCTCCCGCGAGGGGAGAGGAGCGATGATTTCAATTTCAGCCTCCCCATCACCACCACGCATCCCACACTTTCCGGTTGCAGCCCGGCGGGGTTCATGGTGATGCGTTGCGCAACAGCCAGATTGCGGACAGGATTGCGGCCATGAATTTCGACCTTACCGAAGAACAGGAAATGGTCCGCGAAACCTTCGCGCGCTTCCTCGACGAAAACTCCAGCACGGTGCGGGTGCGCGCGGCCCAGAATGCTGAAAATGGGCCATCGGGATTTGACGCCGAAATGTGGCGCGGGCTTGCCGAACTCGGCGCTTTCGCCATGCGCGTACCCGAGAGTGCCGGCGGCATGGGCATGGGGCTGTTCGAGGCGGCATTGCTGATGGAAGAGGCCGGTCGCACGCTTGCCTCCGGGCCGCTGGCGGAAGCTCTGGTGGCGGCACGGCTGCTCGGCCAGCTGGGAGCAGAAGAAGCGCTGCTCGGCCGGGTGCTTGGCGGCGAGGCTGTCGCCACCATCGCCCTGCACGACATCGCCGCGCAGCCAGTGCAATGGGTCGCGGGCGGACTGGTCGCCGAGGCCATAGTCGCGCGCAGCGGCAACGATGTGGTGCTGGTCACGGTCCCCGGGAGCGCTCGCCAGGCCGAGGAAAACCTGGCCGCCACCCCGATCGCCGAAATCGACTTCGCGCCGCTCGCCAAAGTCACGCTAGCCTCCGGTCCCGAGGCTCTCGCGACATTCAAAGCGGCCATCGAGGAATGGAAACTCCTTATCGCCGCGGGTCTCGCAGGGCTTGGCCGCGAGGCGCTGCGCCTTGCCGCCGCCTATGCCAGCGAGCGCAAGGCCTTCGGTGTGTTCATCGGCACCTTCCAGGCAATCTCGCACCCGATGGCCGATCTGCTGTGCGACATCGACGGCGGCAAGTTCCTGGTGTGGAAGGCGATCCGCAACATTGCCGACGGCAATGCCGAAGCCGCCGCCACGGTCTCGCTCGCCGCCTGGTGGAACGCCGACGCCGCCGCGCGCACCTGCACCCAGTCGCTGCACACCTTCGGTGGCTATGGCCTGACCACCGAATACGACATTCACCTTTACGCCTTGCGCTCCAAGGCCTGGCCGCTGGTGCTGGGCGATCCGCAAGACCTGCTCGCCGAGGCCGGACGGCGGCTCTATGCGGGCGAAACCGCCACGCTGCCCGATGCCGGCGAAGTGCCGATCGATTTCGATCTCGGCGACGAGGCCCGCGCGGTGCAACAGGAAATCAAGGCGTTCTTTGCCAAAAACGTCACCGATGAGCAGCGCGCCGCGTTCCACTATTCGTGGGAGGGCCATAACCCCGAAATCCACAAGCAGCTGGTCGAGGCCAACCTCGCCTATCTCGCCTTGCCGAAGGACGTCGGCGGGCGGGGCCTCGGGTCCTATGCGATCACCGCTGCGCGCGAGGCGTTCCACGACGAGAACTGGAACAACCCGGTCGCCGGGGTCGCGCAGATGGTCGCCCTGATCATGTACCGCTTCGGCACCGACGAGCTGAAGCGCGACGTGCTGAGCAAGGTGATGTCCGGCGATGCGATCTGTTCGCTGGGCTATTCCGAACCGGGTGCCGGCTCCGATGTCTTCGCCGCCCAGTGCAAGGCGACGCCCGACGGAAACGGCTGGAAGATCGATGGCACCAAGATGTTCACCAGCGGCGCCAACCTCACCGACTATGTGCTGATGCTCACCCGCACCAACACCGAAGTGGCCAAGCACAAGGGACTGACCATGTTCATCGTGCCGCTGAAGGCCGAGGGCGTGACCATCCAGCCGGTCTACACCTTCCAGGACGAACGCACCAACATCACCTTCTACGACGGGGTGAAAATTCCCGATTCATACCGCCTCGGCGAAGTCGATCAGGGTGTGAAGACGATGGCCGCGAGTCTGGAACTGGAACACGGCGGCGGTTTCGGCAGGCCGCAGCGCGACATGCTGGACGATGCGGTGAAGCTGTGCGGCGAGATCAGGCTGCCCGGCGGCAAGACCCTGCTCGATCAGGATCATGCCCTGCGCCGCCTCGCACGCAGCGCGGCAAACGCCATGGTCTCCGATCTGATCGCATTCCGGGCGAACTGGGCGCAAGTCGAGGGCAAGCCCAACATGGCTTACGGGCCGATGGCCAAGGTGTTCTCTTCGGAGAAATTCCAGTCGGATGCCCGCGACTTGCTCGATCTGACCGCGCCTTACTCGCTATCGAAGCGCGCAGGACCGGCCGGGCATCTCAACCTCGCCTATCGCCACGCCCATGGCACGACGATCTACGGAGGCACCAGCGAAGTCCACCGCTCGATGGTCGCGGAGCGGGGACTGGGGCTGCCGAGGACTCGCAATTAGCGGGAAGGATTAGCCTCGACGCGACTTGCGCATGTCCGCGATCCCCAGCGCCAGCAGCCGCGCCGCCGGCACAATGAAGCGCTGCACCTTGGTGAAGGCGGGATCCTTGAAATATCTGTGCAGATCGCGGTCGGTCCACACGGTCGCGGAACGCTCCAGTCCGGTCATCAGCGTCGAGGCCATCGCGAAGTCCGGCGAATCGTAGTCATCCAGATCGCCGTCCATCTGCTCCACCAGCAGGTGGATGATCGGTAGCGCCGAGCCGATGCGGTGCTCCATCATCCGCCGGTCGCTGAGATCGGCCATGGAATTGCGCAGATGCAGCAGCCGCGAATGCTTTTGCCAGAAGGCGTGGAATGCCTCGATATATTCCCGGCAATGCTCGTCCAGCGTCTCGTCGGGCCAGCGGGTTCGCAGCAGACCGACGAAATCGTCCTCCGCCGTCTCCATCACTGGCTCCAGCACGGCGATCAGCACTTCGGTGAGATCGCTGAAATAGAGGTAGAGCGAGGTCATCCCCAGATCCGCACGCCGCGCCACCGCGCTCAGCGTGATCGGCGTGTCGATATCCTGTGAAACCAGTTCGGTCGCAGCCGCCAGAATCCGCGCACGCGTCATCTGGCCCTTGCGGCCGAGCTTCTGTCCGTTGAGATTGCGAATGATGCCGATAGGCACCGCCGGCGGGCCCTGATGCTCAGAGCCCCCGGTCACCGTCGTCGCCACCTTCTTCACCACTTCCTTTGACCTTGCCTCTGGATTCAATTCCTCAGGCCGCCACCGCCGGGCCGGTCGCATAGGCGATCATCTTGGTCTCGAGGAACTCCTCGATCCCTTCGACGCCCCACTCGCGGCCGATGCCGCTCGCCTTGTAGCCGCCAAAGGGGATGTCGCCGGCAATGCACATGCCGTTGTTGACGCTCATCGAGCCGGTGCGGATGCGCCGGGCGATCTTCATCGCGCGCTCGTGATCGGCCGAGGCGACGCCGCCAGACAGGCCATAGCTGCTGGCATTGGCGATGCGCACGGCATCTTCCTCGTCCTCGAACGGAATCACCACCAGCACCGGGCCGAAGATCTCTTCCTGCGCAATGCGCATGTCGTTGGTGACATCGGCAAAACAGGTCGGCTCGATGAAATAGCCGCCGCCCTTGTCGGGCCGGGCATTGCCGCCCGCAAGCAAAGTCGCGCCTTCCTGCTTGCCGAGTTCGATATAGGACATCACCCGGTCCTTCTGGCGCTGGGAAATCACCGGCCCCATGATGTGCGCGGGATTGTCGATATCGCCCCAGTTGTCGCCAAGACCGGCATAGGCCGCTTTGAGCACCGCCTTGGCTTCCTCGTACCGGCTCCGGGGCACCAGCAGCCGCGATTGCACGGCGCAACCCTGGCCGGCGTGGAACACCAGCATCGTGCTGGCGCAATCCATCGCGAAATTCGGCGCGTCTTCCAGCACGATCTTGGCCGACTTGCCGCCGAGTTCGAGGAACACGCGCTTCAGCGTTGCCGCGCCCTGTTCCATGATGCGCTTGCCGACGCCGGTCGAGCCGGTGAACGAAATGAGATCGACACGCGGGTCCTTCACCAGCATTTCGCCGGCCTCGGCAGGGTCCTTGCCGAAAATCACGTTGATGACCCCGGCGGGGAAGCCCGCCTCAGCCGCCAGCTCGCCAAAGATCGCGCCCATGCCCGGCGTATCGGGGGCCGCCTTGAGGATCAGGGTGCAGCCCGCGAGCAGCGCCGCGACAACCTTGCCGATATTGACATAGAGCGGCACGTTCCACGGGGTGATCGCGCCGACGACGCCAACCGGCTCATAGACCGCAAGGCGCTGGTGCATCATGCCGAATGCTTCGCGCTGGCCGTAGTCCTTTTCCCAGGTCACCTGCGGAAAGACGCGGATGTAATCGTCCCAGCCGGCCAGCGCCATGTTGACGTGCGCCATGTTGACCGCGCCCTGCGCGGCACCGGCTTCATGCACCGCAAGCGCCGCCAGTTTCGGGCGGTTCTGTTCGAACAGTGCGCGGTATTTCTTGACCAGCTCCAGCCGCTTGCCGGCATTGGCGGTGGACGACCAGTCGGTCTCGTCGAAGGCGCGGCGGGCTGCGGCAATCGCGCGATCGACGTCTGCGCCGGTCGCATCTGCCGCCTTGCCGGCGGGCTGGCCGGTCCAGGGGCTGATGACATCGTAAGTGCGCCCGCCAGTGGCGTCGCAGAGCTTGCCGTCGATGAACAGCTTGGCTTCGGGGAGTGTGGTCATGGCATCATATCCTCTTTGAGGTGGGCTCGCTCAGGGGTGGCGGCCTTCGACGGAAACATGGGGCAGGCGTACGTCGGCGGGCAGATCGAGCAATGCGCGGAAAATGCCGGTGACATTGCTGACATGCGAGATCGGCCGCTTGGCCATATCGATCCCGGCGGCGAGGCAGAGCTGATAGAACTGCATCGAGACTTCGGGGCTCCAGTTCGAACCCTTGCCTTCTTCCATCATCGGCCCGCAGCGCACCGTGCTGACACGGATACCGTCCGGTTCCAGCTCCCTAGACAGCGACTGGGTGAAGCGTTCGAGCCCGGCCTTCGAGCTCTGGTACATCGACAGCAGCGGAAATTCGAGCGCGACGGATTCGCTGGTGATGTTGATGATATAGCCGCCCTTCTCCATCATCGGGATCGCCGCGCGCGAGGTGAAAACCGGCCCGGCAAAATTGGTCAGGATCGGCTGCATGATCTGCTCGTCGGTCGCGTCCTTGATATAGAACGGCTCGTAGATCGCGGCATTGTTGATCAGCACATCGATCTTGGGGTGGCGTTTGGCGATCTCGGCAAAGGCAGCGCGGATGGAATCGGCGGACTGCACATCGCATTCCACGGCAAAATGCGGTGCGCCCAACTCATCGGCGAGCGCCTGCACCTTGGACAAGGTGCGGCCCAGCGCGACGATTGTTTCTCCCTCCCCGGCGAAACGCCGCGCCAACGCCCTGCCAAGGCCAATCCCGGCGCCTGTAATGACGATAACTTTTCCCACGGTCATGGATCTCGCATATTTGTTGATTGTGACCTGTGCGTTTCCAGAATCCGCAGCCATCGGCAAGGGTGAATATCACCGCGCGGGCGATAGTTGGTGCGAAGCATCCTAATCGTGCGCCACCGGCGCCTGCGGCGGGGCCATATGCGCCGGCCGCTTGAGCAATAGCGGCAACAGGGTGAAGGCGAGGACCAGCCAGGTCAGCCAGACGAAATTGTCGAGGAAGGCAATCATCAGCGCCTGCCGGTTCACTTCGCCGTCTATGGCGGCCATTATGGCTGACCCAGGCCCGCCCACGCGATCTGCCACGGCGGATAGATCGACCCCGGGGACCGTGCCTGAAGTGACATGCCCGGTCAGGTCGGCATGGCTTATCTGCTGGTTGCGCGCCAGCATCGTCACGATGACCGAAATACCGATCGATCCGCCAAGGCTGCGGAACAGGGCCATCAGGCTGGACCCGTCTGGCCGCATCATCGGTGCCAAAGTCGCGAAGGCCATCTGGTTCATCGGCGCAACGATCAGCCCGAAGCCGAGGCCCTGGACGAAAGACGAGGCAAGGATGGGGCCATTTTCCATCTCGATCGACCAGCCTGTCATCATCCACAGCGAACTCGATACAACCAGGTAGCCCAGCGCAATCAGGAGGCGGAAATCGACCAGGCGGAAGAGCCTGCCCGCCAGCAGCGAGGTGATCATCACCCCGATCCCCCGCGGCGCCATCATCAGCCCGGTATCGACTACCGGATAGCCATAAATGGTCTGGAACATCATCGGCATCACAGCCGAAAGGCCGGTCACGGTCATGCCCATGATCGCCATGAAGGCCAGGGCGACCATGAAGTTGCCGTTCTTCAGCAAGCCGGGATTGAACAGCGGCGACTTGGCAGTGGCACTGTGGACGATGAATATCCAGAAGGCGGACAGGGCGATGATCGCCTCGGCAATGATCTCCCAGCTGTCGAACCAGTCCTTGTGCTGGCCCCGGTCGAGCAGCAATTGCAGCGCGACCAGACCGACGGCGATGGCTGCAAAGCCGAACAGGTCAAGGCGCCGATTGTCAATCGGCCGCGACGGCAGCAGCCACCACAGCAGGGCCAATGCCGGAATACCCAGCGGCAGATTGACGTAGAAAATCCACCGCCAGTTGAGATTCTGGGTCAGCAGGCCACCGATAAATGGCCCGCTGATCGGTGCGATCATCACGATCATGCTGAAGTAGGCCATGGTCATTGGCTGTTTGCTAGGCGGGCTGACGTCATACATGATCGTCATCGTCATCGTGGCGATGAAACCGGCGGCTATGCCCTGCAGCCCGCGAAAAAGCACCATGGCGGAGAGCGATGTTGCCGCCCCGCAGGCTGCCGAGGCGACGAGGAACAGCACGGTCGCCAGCAGAAACAGATTGCGCGATCCGATCCGGTCCGAGACCCAGCCGGTCAGCGGCGTGGCAATGGCGGTGGCGATGATGAAGCTGGTCAGCACCCAACTGACCGACTCGCTCGAAGCGCCCAGCGCGGCCTTCATCTGCGGCAGGGCGATGCTGGCGATGGTAGCGTCGAGAAACTGGCAGACCGAGACCAGGATGACGCCCAGCAGCAGCAGCGGCCGGTTTCTGGTTGCCAGGAGCGGCTTGTCTTCCATCGGGACTCCGCCTGCAAGAGCGGGAACCGCCATGCTACTTGCTGGTATCGATGCTGACGTGAGTCGATAGGCCCGCGATCAGCGGACGCTTTGACTTTGCGTCGATGGCGATCCGCACCGGCACCCGCTGGGTGACTTTCACCCAGTTGCCATTGGCGTTCTGCGCCGGCAGTACTGAAAATTCCGAGCCGGTACCCGCGCCGATACTGGCGATATGGCCCTTCAGCTCGACGTCAGGATAGGCGTCGAACGACAGCTTGGCCGGCTGGCCGAGCCGCATCTGGGCAAGATCGGTTTCCTTGAAATTGGCCTCGATCCAGCTGCGCTCGCTGACCACGATGGTCAGCGCGGGCAGCCCGGAGGTCATCATCTGGCCAAGCTGCAACCGGTCCGCCTGGCTGACCGTTCCGCCCACCGGCGCGCGCACTTCGGTTCGCGACAGGTCGAGCATCGCCTTGCGCCGCTGCGCCTGGGCGCCAAGCAGGGCCGGATTGACCCCCGGTGCTACCGGCGCGGTGGCGAGAGCGGCCCGTGCCTTGGCCGCCTCTGCCTCGGCTGTGCCTAGCCTGCTGCGGGCGTCAGCCAGAGCATGCTGCGCCGTCTGGAGCCGTGCCCGGGTGGTGAAGCCGCGCTCCATCAGCTCGGACTGACGGCGGTATTCCTGCTCGTAAAAGCCCACGTCCTCGCGCGCACCGCCAATATCGACGCCGGTGGTTGCTAGCTCGGTCTCCATGCCAATCACCCTGACCTGCGCGGCAGCGATTGCTGCATCGGCCTGAGCGATGGCGATGCGGTAAGGTTCGGGATCGATGCGGAACAGCAGGTCGCCTGCTTTCACCTGCTGGTTCTCGCGGACCATCACGTCGGCGATCTCGCCGGTGACTTGCGCGCTGACCGAAACCTTGTCCTGCTGGACATAGGCGTTGTCGGTCGAGATCAGATGCTCTGTCGAATGGTAATAGAACAATGCACCGCCGATCAGCAGCAGCGGCACCGACAGCATCAGGACAATCCGGCGCAGGCGCGCGCCGATGCTTCTGCGCGGGGGCGCGACTTCGGTGACCGGCGCCTCGAACTGGGGGTCGCTCTCAGCCATTCGCCACCTCGCCCGCCGGTGACTTGCGCGAGAGATTTGAGCGTACCCGGGCCAGCGTCGCGAGGAACTGCTCGCGTTCAGCCTCGCTCACGCCCTCGAGCGCCAGCGCCAGCGTATCGCGCCCGAATGGCCGCAGCTGGTCGAGGAGGCCCTCGCCTTTACCCGTGAGGAATATTCGCCAGGCGCGGCGGTCGGCTGGGTCGGCGCGGCGCTCAACGAGTTCCGCTTCCTGAAGGCGATCGATCATCCGCCCCAGCGTGATCGGCTCGACCTCCAGCAATTCGGCCAGTGCGCCCTGGTTGCTGCCAGCGTGGAGTTTGAGCAGGCTCAGCACCTGCCACTGCGGCCGGGTGACGCCAATACCGCGCGCGCGCTCGTCGAATGTGCGGCGCAACAGGCGTGACACCTGGGCCAGCAATGTGCCAATGTTCTCATTCATGGGCTGGATATAATAGCGATGCTTACTATATTCCAGTCTTATGTTTAGCAAGCTGAGTAAGCCCCAGGAGAGATGCCATGGCCGAAACGGACCCCCTCACACCAGAACGGCGCCCATTTGCTACCCCCTTCGCCATCTTCCGCGCGAAGGACGCTGCCGATTATGCCGAGGACGGCGTGATGTACGTCGACCAGTCTGCATCGGTTGAATTCGGCACCTCCAGCCTGCTCGGCGAGGAAGGGTTCATGGACGGCAGCCAGGTCAAGCTGCTATTCCAGCGCCCCGGCATGAGCCTGACCTATGTCTGGTTCAAGAGCGGCTTCCCCCTGCCCCGCCACTCGCACAACGCCGATTGCCTCTATTTCATCGTAGCCGGTAGCTTGAAGATCGGCGTCGAGGAACTGGGGCCGGGCGACGGCTTCTTCATCGGAGTCGATGTTCCCTATACCTACACCCCGGGCGAGAACGGGGTCGAGGTGCTGGAGTTCCGCACCTCGAACCACTTCGATTTCAAGATGCTCGGGAACACCCCCGCCTGGATGGAAAAAGCGGTCGAGGCGCTCCGCACCCACCGCGGGGACTGGCCGGGTGAAAAGACGCCATCGGGTATGCACGTGGGCTAGTGTGATTCACATATACTCGTCGTCCCGGGCTTGACCCGGGACCCCGCTTTCCCGCCGACTATGCGCCAGACAGCGGGACCCCGGGTCAACCCCGGGGTGACGAGGAGGTTCGACTACCGCAAACATTTCCCGGCCAGCGCCACGATCTGCGGCGTCAGCATGGGCATGCTGTTGAACAGCCCGCTGCCCGGCGCCGCGAAATTGGCTGCGAGCCGATCCATCCATTCGCGGTCGCCCCAGGGCGGTTCCTGCAAGTCCGCGCCCGGGATCATGGCTGCGACCTTCTCGCTGGTCTCGCGGGTGTGGTGGAGGTCTGACTTGCCGCTGCGCAGGATGACGACGGGCACCTTGATGCCCTCGAGATCGCCCGCGCGAACGCAGGAGATCGGCATTCCCGGCGCGCAGAAGAACCAGTCCGCCCAATCGCGCATGCGCTGGATGAATGCCTCAGGCTCCCAGGCCATAAGCAGGTCGCGGTTTCGGGGATTGCGCTCGATCAGCTCCTGGAATGGCGGCATGTCGGCCACCCCTTGCATACCGCCGAGCGAGGCGGCGACGGCCGGATCGTGGTTATAGGCCATCGGCAGTGTGGCGATGCCGATACCGCCACCGCTGAGCCACTGGCACATCACGCCCGAGACGAGGTCGGGATGGCGGATCGCGGTGAGCAAGGCCTCGCGGCTGCCGCCAGAAGCGCCATAGACCAGCGGTTTGCCCAGGTTCAGAGCCTTGATCATTCCCGCCAGCATGTCGGCGTTCTGGAAGCTCTCGCACTCCCCGTCGAAGCAGACATCGGATTCGCCGGTGTTGAGCCGGTCCCAGATCAGCACTTTGAAGCCCGCCTTGGCCAGCTCTGCCGCCAGCTCGCGCACCCCGGGGGTATCGCGCGAGAAGCGTCCGCCTGGGGTTATGGTGATGGTCTTGTCGCCCCCATTTGAACCAACTGGGCCGATCAGGTCGTAGGCGATGGAGTGTCCGTTGATTTCGATGCGGGGCATGCTGCTCTCCTTGTTTTTGTTGTCAGGCTTCCATGATCAGCCGGGTCAGCTTCTGCTCGGCAATCCGCCAGCGCCCGCCATGCTTCACATAGCGCTCGTGATAATGGCCGTAGCCGGTCATCGTTCGCCCGTCGTCCCAGTGGAGCCGGTCCTGCATCGGCCAGATCGCGGTGGCACTGTCACCGTCGATGGCGATTTCGGGAAAATGCACCTGGTGCGCGGTCTTGGTGGTTTCGATCGAGCCGCGCACCGAGGCGACGATTGCCTCCCTGCCCCGCTCGACGGTGCCGCCGCTGCCAGTGACATCGAGCACCGCGTCCTCGGTGAACAAGTCGCCCCAGCCGTCCCAGTCCTTGGTATCGAGCAACCGGCAATAGGCGGCTTTCACATTGGCGATCGCCAGCCATTCGGCGAAATCGGCTTCGCTTGGCACATCCCCTCTCCCATCATGCGCCGCCTTCGCGGCGTCTCAATTCAAACCGTCTCGGCTGCCAGCCGTTCCGCCACCAGCTTGCGCAGGTCCGCAGTCTTGACCTTGGCGCTGCCCGTCAGATTGAGCTCTTCCTCGGTGAAGAACAGTACCCGGCGCGGCACCTTGTAGCTGGCGAGCTTTTGCTTGGCGTAGGCCTGCACCGATGCCTCGCTGACGTCCGCGCCTTCATGCGGCACGATGCAGCCGACCACCAGCTCTCCGAGCAATTCGTCGGGCACGCCGACGGTCTGCGTCGCCTTGACCCCGGGGCAGCGCGAGACGATTGCGTCGATCTCGATCGGCGATACATTGGCACCGCCAGTCTTGATGATGTCGTTCATCCGGCCTTCCCAGTAAAGCCGTCCGCCTTCGTCCATGTAACCGCCGTCGCCGCAGCGCAGGAAGCCGTCGGCATCGAGCGACTCGTCGAGCGGGGTGCCGATATAGCCGAGCATCAGCGTGGGGCCCTTGACCGCGATCTCGCCGCGCTCGCCGAGCTTCATGGTCTCGCCGGTCATCGGATCGACAATCTTGACGGTCGATCCCGGCGTCGGAATGCCGTGGCTGCCCTTGGCCACTTCATCGGGCGTGTTCGAAGGGTAGACCGTTATCAGGGTGAAGGTCTCGGTGTTGCCATAGGCAGCGCGGTTGTCGAGCCATTCGGTCTTGACCGTCGGATGCTTGCCCACCGGGGTATCAAAAGGAACGTAATGCATCGCCGAGAGATCGGTCTCGAGGAAATTGGGCGCGGCCTCGAGCTGGGCCCATTGATGCGGCCATGCGATCAGCTTGGTGACGCGCTCCTGCTCCATCAGCCGCAGCGCGTCCGGCGCATCGAAGGTCGGCTGCAGCACCAGGCAGCCGCCAGTAGTCAGGGTGCTGCCCAGCGTCATCGCGAAATTGCCCGACCAGAACAGGCCGTTCGCAGTCCAGCTGCGGATTTTCTCGTGGACGATGCGGTACCACAGCGGCCAGCGCCACAATTGAAGGCAGACCGCGCGGTGCGATGTGAGAATGCCCTTGGGTTTGCCTGTGGTGCCCGACGAGAAGAACAGGATGCCGGGATCGGAGGGCGTGACCTGCGCCGCCCTTGCCTCGACCATGCCCGGCGCTACTCCTGCAGAGCGGGCGCGGAAGGCGCTCCAGCCCTCGATCGCGCCGAAGCCCTCGTCGCTGTCGACCATGGCGATATGGCGCAGGAAGGGGAATTTCAGCGACCTGATCTCACCCGGCTTCGCGGTGGCGATTGCCGGTTCGAGCTCGACGAGGATCTCGGCGAAATCCTTCTTGAGCACATGGCGCTCGAACAGCAGCACCGAAATGCAGCTCTTCTCGAGCAGCAGCTCAAGCTCCGCCGGGGTCGAGAACGTGCTGATCGTCGTTGCCACCCCGCCAGCCAGCGCGGTACCGAAGAAGCCGGTAAAGAATTCCAGCCGGTTGGTGGTCATCGTCGCGACGCGCACCCCCTTGCCGACATCGCAGGCGACCAGTGCACGTGCGAGTTCCATCGCGTTGGCCCACAGCTCGTCGTAGGTCCAGCGGACCATGCCCCCTTTGTCATTAGGCGCATCGGGAGTGCGCATGCAGCCCATCTCGTTGGGTCCGAACTTCTCCGTCACTTCGCGCAGGTAGCCGCCCAGCGTCAGCGAACCGATGCCCTCCTCCTCGGACAGCGGCACGCCGCGCGCAATCGACAGACCGTCAACAACTTCGACTGTGCTAGTCATGCTATCCGCAACTCCAACCCATTCCGACTCAGTAGGGCAATTCAACCTCGTTGAGCGAGCTGACCACGGTGCGGCCGTTCTGGTCGGTCAGCTTGACCTTGATCTGGACCACCGGGAAGCCCCACTGCGAGTTCTCGATCTTGTCGACCACTTCGCCCTCGAAAAAGGTGACATCGCCTTCGAAGGCCGGGGTGCGGAAGTCGGATTTGGCGTGGCGGACCATGCCGTCGTGCCCGGCCCAGAAGGCGAGGTAATCGGTGTTCCACGCCGCCATCGTCGCACCATAGCCATAGGCGCGGCTCATGCCGACTTCGCTGGCGTAGCTGTCGTCGATATGGCCGCGCGAAGGCCCGACATAGAGCCCATCCCGGGCGCGCGGATCGATCTCGGCCAGCTTCTCATCGAAGCCGAAGCCATCGACCCAGCCCGGATCCTGATTGATCCACGGATCCTTGACACCTTCGGGCGCAGTCCAGTGGAAGGTGCCCCAGATGTTGAACAGGAAAGCGCGATATTCAGTGGTGAAGCTGGCGATCGTGTGCGGACCGATGACACGGCGCGGAAGCTTGTCACCGATGGAAACTTCCTCCCAATGCGGCGATTTGCCGTCCCGGTTAGACATCATCCATTCGTGGCGGACCTTGTCGACTTCGGCCAATTCCTGCTTGGTCCAGCGCTTGAGGGTGCCCGCAGTGGCATCGTACATGCCAAGCCTCTCGGCCTCGGCAGCGAGATAGCGGATTGCGGTCGAGCGCGCCTTGGCGATCAGTGCGCCGCTCTGGTTGCGGTGGGTGGTGTCGCCGCGGCTGAACATGGTCGGCCCGGCGAACTTGGTGTCGGTCACCTTGTAATCGTAAAACCGGCGCTCCTGGAACAGCTTGTCGCCGGGGCGCACCGGGGTGCCGTACCACCACCATTCCTCGCCGCCGAAGATCAGGTGCGAGCCGGGAATATGGCCGACGCAGGCGGGCTGGCAGCCGTGGCCGTAATCGAGCGCAACGGCGATCGACTGCGGCGCGACGATGTCGCCGAACTTGGTCTTGGCGGCAAACTCCTGATCCCAGTGCAGCGGATTGACATAGTCCATCGCCATCACCCAGCGGCGGATGTCGCTCTTGGCGCAGGGCTCATAAAGCTGCCCGCCGCCGACCAGCTGGCCGACCCGGTGATCGACATCGCTGAGGTCCATCACCGGACCTTCGTTCACGCCTGCGTCTGCCATCTTTTCTCTCCCAGAATTGACCGGCGATTACCGGTTCACATCGACAATCACCCGGCCCCTGATCTTGCCAGCGACAATATCGGCACCGGCCTGCATCGCCTCGCTCAGACCCACTTCCGCGCCGATCATGCCGATCGCCTCGGGTGCCAGGTCCTTGGCCAGACGGTCCCAGGCGGCCATGCGCGGGCCCTTGGGGCACATCACGGAATCGATGCCGAGGATCGACACGCCGCGCAGGATGATCGGCATGACCGTGCCAGGAAGGTCCGCACCCTGGGCCAGGCCGCAAGCCGTCACCGCGCCGCGATATTTGGTCTGGGCGATGGCATTGACCAGTGTGTGGCTGCCGACCGAGTCGACCACGCCGGCCCACAGCTCCTTTTGCAGCGGCTTGCCGGGACCGGACAGTTCCTCGCGCTGGATGAAGTCGCTGGCGCCCAGCTTGGTGAGGTATTCCTTTTCGCTCTCCTCGCCATAGGAAGCCGTCACCGAATAGCCCGCCTTCTTGAGCAGCGCGACCGCCACCGAGCCGACGCCGCCGGGGGTTCCGGTGACCAGGATCGGGCCCTGATCCGGGGTAATCCCGAACTTGACCAGCGCATCGACGCTGAGCGCAGCGGTATAGCCCGCCGTGCCGATCGCCATGGCCTGCTGGCCGGTGAAACCCGAAGGCAGTTTGATCAGCCAGTCGCCGTTCAATCGCGCCTTGGTGGCGAGGCCGCCCCAATGCACCTCGCCGACGCCCCAGCCGTTGAGCAGCACCGTGTCGCCGGGCTTGAACTCGGCATAGGAACTCTCGCTCACCGTGCCGACCAGATCGATGCCGGGCACCATCGGCCAGCGCCGCACCACGGGGCCGGAACCGGTCATCGCCAGCCCATCCTTATAGTTGATGCTCGAATAGGCGACATCGATGGTGACATCGCCCTCGGGCAGCTGGCTCTCGTCGAGCTGCTTGAGCGCGCAGGTCTGACCGTCGTCGGTCTTTTCGATCAGGATTGCGGAAAACATGGGAGGTCCTCTCTGGCTGTTTGCCCGGCGTGCGGGGGAATTGCTGGGAATGCAATGGCGCAATCGCCGGGTGTCACGCAAGCGAAACTGGCTAGGCATCGCGCGAAAAAGTGGAACCGGTTTTCCGCAACAAGCGATGCGACACCAAGCAGCTTGCGTGCGCAAAATGAAACGACCGGAGGTTGCCCCCCGGTCGTTGCTATCCGCGATGGCGCGGGATCAGAACTTCTTGCTGACGCCGAACTTGACGACGCGGCCCAAGGTGAAGCCGTTGCCGGCGCCTTGCAGCGAGTTGCTTAGACCGCGGAACAGCGGCGGATCGACGTTGAAGACGTTGTCGATGTTCAGCGAAAACTCCAGGTCCTTCAAAATGGCGCTCTCGCCCGGCACTTTGTACTGGAAGAACAGATTGAAGACATCCATCCCCTTGGCGTAGACCTGCTGAAGGTTCGCGGTACTAGGAAGCACCCTGAAACCGCCGGTGTGCGCCCAGGAAACCTGAGCACGCAGATTGCCGATGTTGCTGCCCAGCGTGGTGTTTACCCGGAAACCGTTGTTGGGATCGAGGGCATTGGTGTTGAGTGTCCCCGTGGTGCCGCCATTCGAGTATGTCAGGACATAGTTTCCGGAAACGTCGCCATAGACATCGCCGAAGCTGGTCGGGTGAGTATAACGGACGTAGAAATCGAGGCCGCTGGTTTTCACCCGGCCGAGGTTGGTCGTCCGACCGTCTAGGACAGAATATACGTTGTCGAAATTGCCGAACGTAGCGAGTGCTGTTGCCACGGCCAGAGGCGGGGCACCGGCAGTCAGCGTGTTCCAGTAATTCGACAATGCCGCGTTGCCCGCCGGATACAAAACGGCCTTGTTGGCATAGAGGGCGTAGAAGGTCGGCTCCTGGATCGGCGCGTTACCGATACGGTCCTTGAAATCGATGTTGTAATAGGTCAGCCCGGCCGCGAAACTGGAACCGACCGGTTTGATATCGAAGCCCAGCGACCAGGTGTTTGCCTTTTGCGGCTTCAATCCCGGAAGTGTGCCGCCGACTGTCAGGATGAACTGGTTGTGATTGGCCGCAGGAACCGGCGTCGCCGGATCGAAGAAGCGCCTTACCGAAGTTGACAGCGCATTGATGCTGGGCACGCCGATCTGCGCGATATCGTAAAGCCCCGGCGCCTGGAATGCCTTGCCCCAGTTACCCCTCAGCTTGAGCCAATCGACCGGTTCGATATTAAGCCCGATCTTCGGATTGAATGTGCCGCCGAAATCCGAATAGTCGTCATAACGAGCGGACGCAGTAACAGTCACGCTATGCAGGAAGCCGCGGTTGCCGTCGCCAATGACCGGCACGTTGATTTCACCGAACACCGATTTGATATTGCGCGTCACAACCGTGTCGGTAAGCGCGGCTACGGTCGCCGCAGTGGCGCCACGTGTTGTAACACCTGACCACTTCTCGTGCATATATTCCGCGCCCAGCGCGACGCGAACATCGCCGCCGGGAAGGGTAAACAATGAGCCATCGGCAACTACGCGAGCATTCGTGATCTCGTTGATTGCCCTGGCATACTGGAGGAGGTCCCTTGCCGTAACCAGCGCCGCGGCATTGCCTGCCGCGCCGAGATTGAAGGGATTGAAGGTTCCGGCAGCAATACCGCTGTTGATTGGCACCAGATTGGGATTCGGGTTCACCGCACCTTCGAACGATGCCTTGCCGCGACCATAGTTGAACATGGCGTTCAACTGCCAGTTGCTGCCGACATCGACCTTGACCGAAGGGGTGATGCCGAAGGCTTCCATCCTGGTGACCAGCGGTGTGCTGTTGCCCCACACCGGCGAGAAATTGAAGCGATAGGATTCAGCGCCCGTCTCACCCGTTACGGGGATGTAGAAGGGGCTGTTGGCCGGCACACTGACCGTCCCGGTGAGCGGCCCGGCATCCGAGGTGCTGCGGCGTTTCACATAGAAGGCCTTCACCTGGAAGGACACGGCGCCGCCGTTATCTATCGAGATACTGGCAAGCGCCGAATGCTTGGTTTCGCGCGGATAGAACGTCGCGAGCTCGGAATTGTCGCAGCGATTACCGTTACCCAGAGTCTTGCCGGGCAGCGCATAGATCCTCGTACCAAAAACGAGATTCCCGGTTGCACAATTGGTGTCGGCACCCACGGGTGAACCCGCTGCAGCGGTCAGTGGCCAGTCGAGGTTCTGCCACCAGCCGCGATCTTCGCCAAAAAGCGCGGTGTGCCAGGAGTAGTCGTAGGATATCCAGGCCGAGCCGCCATCCCAGGCCTTGCCTGCGGTGATGGCAGCATTGGCCTGCTGATAGTCTTCGCCAAGGCCGTAACCTCCCTTGACTTCAAGGCCATCGAAGTTCTTGCGGGTGATGAAGTTGATCACGCCGCCGACCGCATCGGAACCGTAGGTCGACGAACCGCCGTCGGTGACGATTTCCACACGCTCGATCGCACCTGCCGCAATCGCGTCGAGGTCGGGCGAGGTCTGGACAATGCCCATGCCAGGCATGCGATGGCCATCGAGCAGCAACAGCGTGCTGGCCGTGCTGCTGCCGTTGCTGCCAAGGTAGCGGAGCGATGGACGATTGACCGCCAGCGAGAAATTGGAACTGCCGCGAACGCCCACGTAAGAGAGAAAATTGCCGGCTGCCGGGACCGATGCGAGCAGGTCGGACGTGTTGGCCGCGCCAACCGCCTCGATCTTTTCCAGAGATACGCCGATCGTTTGCGAGCCGCCCGGCGCAATGCCGCGAATCAAGGTACCGGTGACAACGATATCTTCGGCCTTGGCGCCATCGTCGCCTTCTTGCGCAAGAGCTGGCCCGGCAATAGCCGCGACACCGATGCTGGCAATTGCGCTGACACTCGCGAACGCGAGACTACGGATGCTGAGCATGATTCCATCCCCCCAATCGCGGACCTGCTTTCCGGCCCGGATTCCTGTGACCATGCCCGGAGCCGGGCCTGGCGAAAATGCCGGCCTCCCAGCCGTATCTTCTGAGTTTAGAGGCTAGTGGATTGCGGTCGCGAACCAAGGGAATTGCGCAAGATAGAAGTGAATAACGTCCGTTTTCGTGCGCGACTGTGACAAATTGGACATAGCAACACGCTACGATAGGGCAGGATTCCAAACTAATTTGGATTTGCCCTTAGCCGGATTACCCGGCGAGCGCGGCCACCTCGGCCAGTACCATATCCGCATGCTCTTTCCGGCAGATGAGCAGGTCGGGCATATAGACGTCCGCCTGGTTGTAAACCAGCGGACTGCCGTCGATGCGGCTGCAATGCAGGCCATGGGCAAGTGCGACGGCGGCCGGGGCGCAACTGTCCCATTCGTACTGACCGCCGGAATGGAGGTAGATGTCCGCTTCGCCGCGAACGATCGCCATGGCCTTGGCCCCGGCCGAACCCATAGGGACGAGTTCGGCGCCGAGCTTTTCGGCGACCTCGGTTGCCTCGCGCGCCGGGCGGGTGCGGCTGACGACCATGCGCAGCTTTTGCGGGGCCGCGGGGACGGCACCCGGCTGGTCGGTCCGCAGGACTACCCCCAGCCCCGGCAGCGCTACTGCGCCGATGCTGGCGACGCCGTCGATGGCGAGCGCGACATGCACTGCCCAGTCGGTCCGCGCCTCGCCGTATTCCCGGGTGCCATCGACCGGATCGACGATCCAAACGCGGCTCTGGCTCAAGCGATCCGGGTTGTCCTTCTCCTCTTCGGAAAGCAGGCCGTCTTCGGGGCGCTGTTCCCTGATCGCATGGACGAGGAACTGGTTGGCGGTGGCGTCGCCCGCCTTGCCCAGCGCCTTGAGGCTGAGCATGCCTGATGCGCGCACCTCGATCAGCAGTCGCCCAGCGACTTCGGCGAGATGGGCGGCGAGTTGCGCGTCGTCCATTACGCGTCACCCAGCAGCGTATCGATGATCAGCGTAGCCGCAGCCTCGGCGGTCATCTTCGTCGTGTCCACCCGAATCTCCGGAGACGAAGGCCTCTCGTAAGGGCTGTCGATCCCCGTGAAGTTCTTGAGCTCGCCCGAGCGCGCCTTCTTGTAGAGGCCCTTCACATCGCGGCTTTCGGCCACTTCCAGCGGGGTATCGATGAACACCTCGATGAATTCGCCCTCGGGCAGCATCGCCCGCACCATGTCGCGGTCGGCGCGGAATGGCGAGATGAAGGCGGTCATCACGATCAGTCCGGCATCGGTCATCAGCTTGGCCACTTCGCCAACGCGGCGGATATTCTCGATGCGGTCGGCCTCGGTGAAGCCCAGGTCCTTGTTAAGCCCGTGGCGGACATTGTCGCCGTCGAGCAGGAAGGTGTGCCGGTTCATCCGGTGCAGCTTCTTCTCGACGAGATTGGCGATGGTCGATTTGCCCGAACCCGAAAGCCCGGTGAACCAAAGCACGGCCGGCTTCTGGTTCTTCAGCGACGCATGCGCTTCGCGGCTGATATCCAGCGCCTGCCAATGGACGTTCTGCGAGCGGCGCAGCGAGAAGTGCAGCATGCCGGCGGCGACCGTGGAGTTGGTCATCTTGTCGATCAGGATGAAGCCACCGAGCGTGCGGTTGTCGGCATAGGCCTCGAAGACAATCGGCTTGTCGGTGACGATCTCGGCAACGCCAATTGCATTAAGCTCAAGCGTCTTGACCGCAACATGCTCCATCGTGTTGACGTTGACTGCATATTTTGGCTGATGGACTGTCGCCGAGACCATCTGCGTGCCGAGTTTCAGCCAGTAGGCGCGGCCGACTTGCAGCGGATCGTCGTTGAGCCAGACGATGGTGGTCTCGAACTGGTCGGCCGCCTGCGGCGGATTGTCGGCAGTAGCGATGACATCGCCGCGCGAGCAATCGACTTCGTCGGCGAAGCAGATGGTTACGGATTCACCGGCAACTGCTTCGTCCTGGCCGCTGATTCCCTGGAGATACTTTTCGGTGGTCAGGTCCTTGTCGGCCGGCAAGGCGGTGCTGGTGCCCATGACAGCGATCTTGGAGACGGTCGAAGTTTTGCCCGAGGGAAGAACCCGCACACTGTCGCCGACTTTCACGCTGCCGGTAGCGATCAGGCCGGAAAAACCGCGGAAATAAAGGTTCGGACGGTTGACCCATTGCACCGGCATGCGGAACGGCAGCGAGGCATCACGCGCCGAATTGACTTCGACCGTTTCGAGATGCTCGACCAGGTTGGGTCCGGTGTACCACGGGGTATTCGCGGATGGTCCGGTGATGTTGTCGCCCTTGAAGCCGGAGATCGGCATGGCGGTGAAGCTCTCGATGCCAATCGATTTCGCGAACTCGGCATAGTCGGCAACGATCTTGTCGTAGACCTCCTGGCTGTAGTCCACGAGGTCCATCTTGTTGACCGCAAGCACCAGGTTCTTGATGCCGATCAGGTGACACAGGTAGGAATGGCGGCGGGTCTGCACCAGCACGCCCTTGCGTGCATCGATCAGGATGCAGGCGAGATCGGCGGTCGATGCACCGGTGACCATATTGCGGGTATATTGCTCGTGGCCCGGACAATCGGCGACGATGAACTTGCGCTTCTCGGTGTTGAAGAACCGATAGGCGACATCGATGGTGATGCCCTGCTCGCGCTCGGCGGCGAGGCCATCGACGAGGAGCGCGAAGTCGATCTCCTGACCCTGGGTGCCGACTTTCTTGGAATTGGCGGTCAGGGCATCGAGCTGGTCCTCGAAAATCATCTTCGAATCATAGAGCAGCCGCCCGATCAGCGTGGACTTGCCATCGTCCACCGACCCGCAGGTGATGAAGCGCAGCATGGTCTTGTGCTGGTGCTGCTCGAGATAGGCGTCGATGTCCTCGGCTATCAGCGCCTCGGTGACATAGACGGGGTCCTCTGTTGTCGTGGCCATCAGAAATACCCCTCCTGCTTCTTCTTCTCCATTCCGGCCCCGCCAGAATCCTTGTCGATGGCACGGCCCTGGCGTTCGGACGTGGTCGTCAGCAGGGTTTCCTGGATGATCTCGGGCAGGGTCGAAGCCGTGCTCTCGACCGCACCGGTCAGGGGGTAGCAGCCGAGCGTGCGGAAGCGGATCGAACGTTCGACCGGCACTTCGCCGGGCTCCAGCGGAAAACGGTCATCATCGACCATCAGCAACATACCGTCGCGCTCCACGGTGGGGCGCTTGGCGGCGAAATAGAGCGGGACGATGGGGATGTCGTTGAGGTGGATATATTGCCAGACGTCGAGCTCGGTCCAGTTCGATATCGGGAAGACGCGAATGCTCTCGCCCTTGTTCTTGCGGGCATTATACTGGTTCCACAGCTCGGGCCGCTGGTTCTTCGGGTCCCAGCCGTGGCTGGCGGTGCGGAACGAGAAGATGCGCTCCTTGGCGCGGCTTTTTTCCTCGTCACGCCGCGCGCCGCCAAAGGCCGCGTCGAAGCCATACTTGTCCAGCGCCTGCTTCAGCCCCTCGGTCTTCCACATGTCGGTGTGCAAGGGGCCGTGGTCGAAAGGATTGATGCCTTTCTCCATGGCCTCCGGATTGTGATAGACCAGCAGCTCCATGCCGCTGTCCTTGGCCATCTTGTCGCGCAGTTTGTACATCTCCTGGAACTTCCAGGTGGTATCGACATGCAGCAGCGGGAACGGCGGCGGCGAGGGATAGAACGCCTTGCGCGCCAGATGCAGCATGCAGGCGCTGTCCTTGCCGACGGAATACATCAGCACCGGTTTTTCGGACTCTGCCACCACTTCGCGCATGATGTGGATGGCCTCGGCTTCGAGCCGTTCGAGATGGGTCAGGGTCTTGGTCATAGGTTCCGCCAATCGTTCGGATGCGCCCTGTCAGACAGGGTGCCCCCCGGCAAACAAGACATTCTTTAGGCCGCTTCACCAGCAGCTATTGCGCAAGCTGCGCGTCAATCTCGGCAATCTCCGAACGCAGCCACATCGTCTCGCTGAGATTGCCGCCGCCGCTGGCCGCCAGCAGCGCCTCGCTCGCCGCCTTCTTGGCTTTCAGCGCAGCCGTATTGCCCGGCTCGGCGCCCAGCGCGATGCCGGTGAGGTGCAGTGCTTCCAGCGGCCTGCCGGCATCGGCATGTGCCTGCGCCCGCGCCGCGAGCCTGTCGGCCCCGCCCGCCAGTTCGGCGATGTCGGCATGCACGCTCGATTGCGGCACGCCATAGAGAGCGGTGGTGCCGTCCTCGTAATGGAACCAGCCCGAATACTCGCGCCAGATCGACTTGACCGCCCAGCTAGCCTTGCCGTGGAAGTCTCCGATGGCCACATTGCCGGGGAAGGTGAACTCCCGGACCAGGGTATCGACAGTCTTGCCCGCTTTCATGCCATCGAGCGTATAGTCCCGGACATAAGCGACGGCGGCTTCCATCCGGTCGAGGTCTTCGCGAATCCTGTCCTGGCCGACGATGGCGTCACCGTGGCCGGTGATCAGCACTTCCGCCCCAAGATCGCGCACGGCTGCGAGCGACTTGAGGTAAGTCCGCACTCGGCGAGGCTTGTCGCCGCGCAGAGTGTTGAGGAAAGGCATCGACAGCCATACCGGGCCAAAGGTGTTGCCGGTAAACACCACCTTTTCCTTGGGCATCCAGACGAGGATGTTGTCCTCGGTCTCGCCTTCGGGCGCGTGAATCAGTTCGAAAGTGCGGTTGCCCACTTCGAGCGTCATGCCACTTTCCGGAACAAAAATGTCCGGGGTGACTTCGGGGATCGGTCGGGGCGGCTTGTCGCGCTTCAGGGCGCTGCCCCACAGCTTGAAAGTGCGCGGGCCGAAAAAGGTCTGCAAGCCGAGCATGTCGTCACGCGCCTGGCAATATCCGGGGCCGCCGATCACCTTGGTACCTGCTTCGATGAAATCCGGCACCCCGCCGAAATGGTCGGCATGGCTCTGCGTCAGCACGATATAGCGCAGCGGCCCGGTGCGGTGTGGCTTGAACAGCGCAACGCTGCGCTCGGCGCCATCGGGCATGCCGGTGTTGACCACGACATCGCCGTCCGAAGTGGTCACCAGATAGGCGTTGGAGACGTCGCGCGACATGAAGATGTAAGGGGTGATTTCCACCGCCTCGGTCTGCGCGTCGCCCGCGCGGACCAGATCGGCCAGCGGCGGAGCCTTCTCCCTGGTTTCGCTCATGCGTCTGCCTCCTCCATGTGAACCATGACTTTCGCCGACTCCGGAGTGCCCGCGATCTTCAGTCCATCGATGACGTCTTCAAAAGGTATCCGGTGGCTGATCAAGGTCTGGATCTTGTCCTTGAGCCGCGCCATGCTGGCGACGACTTCGGGCATTTCCGTCGGATATTCGCAGGCCGTGGTGATCGTCATCTCGCTGGTCAGCATGGTGCTGAACGGGATTTCGACCGGCTTGTAATAGACGGCGGTGATGACAAGTTTGGCGTGATATTTGGCCATGTTGACCACGTCCGGCGGGATCGAGGGCGCACCGGCCGCATCGATGAAGGCATCGGTGCCGACCGCAGGCTTGTACATGCACATCTCGGTGCCATGCAGCTTGCCGATTTCCTCCCTGATATCGACCTTGGCCGGGTTGAGCCCGGCACGCGCGCCCAGCGCCAAGGCCCGCTCGAGCCGCTCGTCGGCCAGATCGATGGCGATCACATCGCTCACCCCGCGATCGACCAGCCACAGGATCATGCCAAGCCCGATCGGGCCGCAGCCGAACACTACAACCTTGTCGCCCGCTTTGACATCGGCGCGATTGACCCCATGCATCGCCACGGCCAGCGGCTCGCACATGGCCGCGACTTCGTAGGAAACGCCTTGCGGGATAGGCAGGATCGATTCGCCCTTTCGCGCATCGCGCACCAGCAATTCGTGGACGAAGGCACCTTCTGTCCCACCGCTGCCGACCAGGCTGGGAGTGCGCATCGGATTGATGATGACCGGGTCGCCCGGGCTGAGTCCGGCAACCTCGCTGCCGACGCGCAGCACCTCGCCCGCGCCTTCGTGGCCGATCGGCGTCACGCCGCCCGGCTTGCGCATGATGCCGCCCATCTTGATGTAGGACAGATCCGAGCCGCAGATGCCGACAGCCTTCATCTTGACGACCACGTCGTTGGGGCCCGCCTCGGGCAGAACATAATCGTCGAGCCGGACATCGCCGACTTCGTGGATATTGAGCACTTTCATGGCCACCGTTCCTTAGTTGCCGACCGCCATGGCATAGGCGGGGTGGATCACTGCACCGCCATCGATGACGATGGTGTCGCCGCTGTGAAAGCTGGAGGCATCGCTGCACAGATAGGCACCGATGCCTTCGAAATCGACCGGAAGGCCAGGCCGCGCTATCGGCGTCTTCGACGAGAAGAACCCGTCGATCTGCTTGATCATCTCTGAATCGCCACCTTCCATGAAGCCGGTCTTGATATAGCCGGGGGCAATGGTGTTGGCGCGAATGCCATATTGGCCGAGTTCCGAAGCGATGCCGCGGATAACCGCGCCCATGCCGCCCTTGGCAGCGGCATAGTTCTGGATCCCGGCGATGCCCTGCAGCATCGAGAGGCTGCCGCAATAGACCAGGCTGCCGCCCGGCTCGCCCGCCTCGGCGCGCGCCACCATGCACTTCGCCGCCTCGCGGAGCGTGTAAAATGCTCCGTGCAGGCTGATATCGAGCAGCGTGTGCCACTCCTGCGAATCCATCGTCAGGAAGGAACGGCTGTTCGAAGTCCGGCCAGCATTGGCAAAGACGCAATCGACACGCCCGAAATCGCTGACCAGTTGCGCAAATCCGGCAACGACCGCCTCTTCCGAGGTCACATCGACATGATAGGTTTCCACCCTGCCTGCCCCGGCCGCCAGCAGCAACTCCTTGGCCTTGGCGTTCTTTTCGGCATTGCGCGCCCAGATGGCGATATCGCCGCCCATCTTGGCAGGGCCCATGGCAAACCCAAGGCCGATGCCGCTATTGCCGCCAGTTACCATTGTGACTTTGCCAGCGCAGTCGAACAGGCCTTTAGCCATTGCAATCCTCCTAAATCCCACGCGCGATGCTGCACCCGTCTGGCACGCATCGTGTCTGACCCGATGTTTGGCGCATGCAGCTTGCGCCGCAACCCCGCTCGATATAGATTTCAGGCCATATCGTGTAATCGAGGACACTTAATCGGGAGCCTGGGCCAGCCTTGACCGAAATCGCGACCATTACCGTCGATGCCGAAATGA
Source organism: uncultured Alphaproteobacteria bacterium (assembly GCA_963775115.1). GTDB lineage: Bacteria > Pseudomonadota > Alphaproteobacteria > Sphingomonadales > Sphingomonadaceae > Novosphingobium. Next base: position 193,010 of record CAVZHP010000010.1, on the reverse strand, counting down.
CAGGAGATGGCCTGTCGGCACAGCTGGTGCTGTTCAACATCCCAGAACCGACCGATACTCTGGTCGCCACCGAACCCCATTATCAGATCAACATGTGCCTGACCCCGCGGCCGATCAACGCCCGCGCTTGCTATCGTCAGCGCTGGGGACCCAACCGGTTCGAGCGGCTGGGCGACATCTTCATGGTCCCGCCCGGCGAACATTTGCAGTTTCGCGGCGGCAGCGGCAGGCAGCTGTCGATAATCTGCCAGATAATGCCGGGCATGATCGACGCGATTGTCGGGCAGGCGCCGCAATGGAGCGACGCGCAACTGGCCGCCACGCTGGATATTACCAACGCCCGGATCAGGGCTCTGCTGTTTCGCCTGACCGAGGAAGTCCGCTATCCCGGCTTCGCCTCGGCAGCGATGTTCGGTCATCTCGGCGGCGAACTGGCCATCGAGCTGGCGCGGTTCCATCTTGAAAAAGAAGAACAGCCCGCAACCGGGGGATTGGCCGGCTGGCGATTACGCCTGATCGACGAACGCCTGAGCGAGGATCCCGCCGCGCCCTCGCTGGGTGAGCTGGCAAAGCTCTGCAACATGTCGATCCGTCAGTTGACGCGGGGCTTCAAGGTCAGCCGGGGATGCTCGATCGGCGATTATGTCGAACAGCGACGGATGGAGATGGCCAAGCGCATGCTCGTCGATGGGGAAAGTGTGAAGACCATCGCCTTCGCGATGGGCTTCTCCTCGCCATCGAGCTTCACTTACGCCTTCCGCCGCGCCGTCGGCATCAGCCCAAGCCATTTCCGCCAACGCCAGACGCGGGGGTTGCAGGTGGGCTGAGCCGAGTCCGGCGTGTATTGGCCTGAATTCGATTTTATGGCCCGATATTGCCTATGATGCGCATTGCCAAGGTGGTGGCCTAGCGGGTTAGCTTCCCGGATCGAAGGCCGCTTCAGGCCTCGCATGCTTATCCGGGATAGAGGAACACCGAAATGGCCAATCCGCTTGTCGCAGATGCAATGATCGAACAGGCGCACAAGGCGACAGGCGTCACCTCGTTTGACTGCGAAAGCTATCGCGAAGGGCTCGATGTCTTTGTCGAGGATTTCAACGACGGCATCGCCAAGGGGCTCTATCTCGATACCGGTATCGAGCGGGTGCGCGGCGATTGCGTCAAGTATCTCACTGATCGCCTCAAGGTCTGGGGCTATCTCCAGCAGAACCCCGAACTGCTCGACCGGCCCATTGAGCGCCCGGTTTTCGTTATGGGCGTACCGCGCACTGGCACCACACTTATGTCGAACCTGCTTGCCGCCGATCCGGCACGGCGCTCGCCGCTGGAATGGGAAATCGACGATCCGATTCCCCCGGTTTCGACCGCCGAGCTGACCAGCAATCCGCGCGTTCAGGCCAAGCTGGATGCCCACGCCGCCATGCTCAAGGCCCATCCCGAAGCCGGCGTGATCTATCGCTCCTCGCCGATCTATCCGCACGAATGCGTCTGGTTTCTTGCGCACGATTTCAAGACGCTGATGATCGAGAGCAAGGGCATTTTGCCCAAATACCGCGAGTATATTTTCTCGGCCGACATGACCAGCGCCTATGCCTGGCACAAGAAGTTCCTGCAGGCGCTGCAGCACAAGGCCCCGGGCGTGTGGAACCTCAAGATGCCCAGCCACGCGTTGCACCTTGAATACCTGATCAAGGAATATCCCGACGCGCGGATCATCTGGACCCACCGCGATCCCTATGTCGCGACAGGCTCGCTGTGCAGCATCATCTCGATGAGCCACCGCATGCTGATGGGCCGGATCGACCATGAATGGCTGGGCGGTCAATACCCCTGGTATGCCGCGCAGCACGCCGAACGGGCAATGGACTTCCGCGACAGGCATGGCGAGGACCGGATCATCGACGTGCAATATGCCGATATGATGAACGATCCGATGGCAACCATGCGCAAGCTCTATGCGCAGCTTGGTGATGAATTCACGCCGCAGGCCGAGGTCGGCATTCAGGGCTGGGTCGATGACAACCCGCAGAACAAGTTCGGCAAGCACGGCTACAAGCTCGACCAGTATGGGCTGAGCAAGGAAAAGCTCGAGCCTTTGTATGCACGTTATCTGGCGCGCTACGATGTGGAATTAGAAGGCCTCTAACACATCGTCACCCCGGGCTTGACCCGGGGTCCCGCTAAACTTTGGGCGCAGTTCCAGAGCAAAAGCGGGACCCCGGCTCAAGGCCGGGGTGACGCTACAATGGTTTTGGGTGATCAGGAGAGCGAAATGATCGAAGGCAAATTCTACCAGCTCGGCTATGTCTGCGATTGCCCGATCGAGCAAGCCATCGCCCTATTCCGCGGGCGTGGCATGACGCATGAGCCGCACATCATCGAGGTCGATCAGCCGGTCGATTCCCCGCAAGGCGAAGTGATCAACAAGCTGCGCCTCTGCTTCATCTGGATCGGCGATACGCAGTACGAGCTGATTCAGCCGCTGACCGACCCGCTGGGAATCTACGGCAACGCGCCAGCGAACGGCGCGCCAATCCGCTTTCACCAGATCTGCATGCGGGTGGAAGGCAGCTGGGAGGACTTCCTCGCCCGCACCAAGGCGCAGGACCTGCCGGTGTCGATGTGGCGCGACATGGGCGGTGACAATCTGAAATTCCTCTACATCGATGCCCGCTCGACCCTGGGGCACTACCTCGAATACACCTGGATGACCGACGCGCAATGGGACCAGATCAGGGCAGCGTAGCCGCCTGCGGCTGTCTCATGTGATTCAACCAGTCGAGAATGAATTCGCGATTGTTGCGATTGGCCTCGAAGCGGGCAAGCTGTGCATCGTGGCGCAAAATGGCGTCGATGATCAGGCGCCGCCCGGCCTTCCAGCGCTCCAGCGCGATTGCTCCCCGATAGGCGGGGGCAATCGGGGCGCTGACCGAGAAGCGCAGTGTGACGCGCGTAAGTAGCTCGAACAGCGGCCGATCGACCATGCGGAACAGCAGGTCCTGAAAGGCTAGCTCCAGGGTCTGCACCGCGGCTTCGCCGTCCGCGGCGGCGACACGGCGCGCAAAGGCACGCAGCTCGTCCATCAAGTCTGGATCCCGGCATTCCGCCGCTGCCGCGCATAACTCGTTGAACAGCAGCGAGGTCATGTCGAGCGCTTCTTCCCACGACGCCGGCTGGCTACGCATGTAGGCGGCCAGCGAGCGCTCCAGCACCGCCGCATCGGGCCGCCGCCCGTAATAGCCGCCGCCCGGTCCCCGGCGGACTTCCAGCAGCCCCTCATGCTCGAGAATTCGCGCGGCCTGCTGGATCGTGACGATGCCGACGCCCAACGCCCGGGCGAGCTCCGGCAGCGAGCCGATCATCTCGCCATCTTCCTGGGCAAAAATGCGATCGCGCAGAGCCTCGACGGCAGAGGGCACGACATTGCGCCGTCCAGCGGAGGGATTGCGTGTGTCGGATGCAGCTGAATTCATTGCCATGGACCTTAAATATACAGGTTTTTCGATAATTCCAAGTGAATGGAATCAATTTTGGTGCTTGCACCCACAATAATATGCCTATTATAGACCAACCCGACTCGATGCAGCGCTTGCCAGCGCGCGCCTCTTGCGACAGTCTGCATGCAACAAACGGCGAGTGATTCCAAACCCGCCAGGGAGCAGGATATTATGGCTTTCCAGAACCCCGCAGTGGATACACTGCCCCGTTATCCGATCATTATCGGCGGCCAGCGCGAGGAAAATGGCAGCGGTGTCCTCATGCCGCATATCTATCCCGGCAACGGCTCGGTGACGCGCGAGATCAAGATGGCGAATGCCGACGATGTTGATCGTGCCGTAGCCTCTGCCCGCGCCGCCTTCCCCGCCTGGCGCGCTATGCCGGGCGACCAGCGCCGCAACCTGTTTTTCAAACTCGCCGCGCTGTTCGAGGCCAAGTCCGCCGAATTCGCACCCAGCCTGATCGCCGAAAACGGCTCGATTTCGGCTTACGCCCCCTTCATGGGCTACGATGCCGCGCAGAAATTCCGCTATTTCGGCGGTTGGTGCGACAAGATCCATGGCCGCACGATCCCGATGTGGGGCGGACCTGCCCACGATTACGTCACCTACGAACCCTACGGCGTCGTCGGTGTCATCATCCCGTGGAACGGGCCGCTGTTCGCTGCGACCATGGTGATGGCCCCTGCCCTCGCCGCCGGCAATTGCGTGGTGCTTAAATCCCCTGACCTCGCGCCTTACAGCGCGATGAAGCTGGCAGAACTGATTCAGGAAGCCGGTTTCCCGGATGGCGTGGTCAACATGATCACCGGCGCGGCCGATGCCGGCGAGGCGATGGTCCAGCACCCCGGGATCGACAAGATCGAATTCATCGGCTCGGGCAACACCGCGAAGAAGGTGCTGGCCAGCGCCGCGCAGTCGCTCAAGCCGGTGGGCCTGGAACTCGGCGGCAAGTCGGCAGTGATCGTGTTCGACGATGCCGATCTGGCGAATGCCACGAAATGCGGGGTTTCCGGTGCGGTTTCGGCGAATGGCCAGGGCTGCGTCAATGGCACTCGCCTGCTGGTCCAGCGCGGAGTCTACGACCAGTATCTGCAAATGCTGGCCGCCACCGCCAACCACATCCAGCCCGGCGACCCCTGCGATCCGGCGACTATGCTTGGCCCGGTCATTTCGGAAACTGCGATCAACCGCATCCTCGGCATGGTGGGCCGCGGCGTCGAACAGGGTGGACGCATCATCGCGGGCGGCGAGCGGATGGGCGGCGATCACGCCAATGGCTATTTCCTGCCGGTCACGGTGCTCGCCGATGTCCCCAACAACAGCGAAATCGCCCAGAACGAAGTTTTCGGCCCGGTGCTCGCGGTCACCCCGTTCGACACTGAGGAGGAAGCCATCGCGCTGGCTAATGGCACCGACTACGGCCTCGGCGCTTACGTCCACACCCAGAACCTGCGCCGCGCGCACCATGTCACCGGCCAGCTTCAGGCGGGCATGATCCACGTCAACGGCTCGGGCGAGGCAATGCAGCCCAATTGCCCGTTTGGCGGCTGGAAGCAGAGCGGGCACGGCCGGCTCGGCGGTGTCGAGGGGCTGAACGAATTCATGCAGCCCAAGAACATATGGATGAGTCTCAAGGGACCGGAGGGATAAGATGGGAAAGATGCTCGATCCGCAGAAGCGCTCCGCCCGGGGCGTCGCCATCGCCACCGAGGTTACTGGCACGGCGCCCGCAGTACCCGCTACCCCGGTCGAGGAAAGCTGGCGCGATTTCGTCTTTGCCGAAGTGTGGAGCCGTCCAGGGCTGGAGCGCCGCGCCCGCTATCTCATTGCCATAGCCGGGGCGGCGATCAGCGGCGGCGACACGGCGATGCTCGATGGCTATGTGCGCGGCGCGCTGCAGGACAAGCAGATCAGCCTGCCCGAACTGCGCGAGGCGGCGCTGCACATGTGCCTTTATGGCGGCTGGACGCGCGGAGGCATGATCGATGCCGCCGTCACCCGCGCGCAACAGGCGCTGGGCCTGCCACCGACCGAGTGCCCACCGATCCGCGCCGAAGAGTGGGATCCCGAAGTCCGCACCGCCGAGGGCATGGCCGAATTCACCAAGGTCATGACCTTTCCCGGCGGGCCATCGGCCTCGCCGTTCCTCGAGGCGATCAACAATTTCGTCTTCGGCGAGATGTGGTGCCGGCGCGGCCTCGACGAACGCTCGCGCCGGTTTCTGACCCTGGTCGGCGTGTCTGAATCGTCCAGCGATGTCCCGATCAGGAGCCACGTCCATTCCGCCATGGCCAGCGGCAACTGCACGCCGGAGGAAATGCAGGAATTCGTCCTCCAATACGGCATCCACGCCGGCTGGCCCAAGGCTTCGGTCATCCAGGGCGTCGTCTGGGAAATGGCCGAGAAGTTTTCGAAGGGCCTGCCCTGGAACGGCTAGGTAGAAGGTAAAGGGAGAAACATGGCCTACGCAGCAGACATGAAAGGCGAAGCCGCGCTAGTCACTGGCGCCGCATCCGGACTCGGGCGGGCGACCGCGCTGAAACTGGCGGATATCGGTGCGAATTTGTGCATCGTCGACGTCAATGCAGCCGCTCTCGAAGAGACCGCCGGGATGCTGGCCGGCAAGGGCATCGAGGTGCTGGTTCATCCCGCCGACCTGTCCGATCCCGCCGCCTGCCGCGCTTCCGTCGAGGCTGCGGTTGCGCGCTTTGGCAGGCTGGACGCGCTGTGCAATGTCGCGGGCTATCTGCGCTTCGCCAACAGTCACGAAATGCCGCAGGAGCAGTGGGACCGGACGATTGCGGTAAACCTCTCCGCGCCGTTCTTCCTCAGCCAGGCGGCTATCCCGCATCTGCTCGAGGCCAATGGCGCGATCGTCAACGTCTGCTCCTCCTCCGCTTTCATCGGCGAGGCTTATGTGGCCGCCTATTGCACCACCAAGGCCGGGCTGATGCACATGACCAAGTGCCTGGCGATGGAATATGTCCGCAAGACGATCCGCATCAACGCGGTCGCGCCGGGCGGGATGATGACCAATATCGGCAACGAAATGGAGCTTCCCGAGGGTGCCGAACTCGATCTGATCCAGCGCTTTTCCGGATTGCGCGGCATGGTGGAAGTCGACGATGTCGCGGACATGATCGTGCTGCTCGCTTCCGATGCGGGCCGCTCCTATCACGGTGCCTGCGTCTCGATCGACGCGGGCATAACGGCAGGCTGAACCATTATGACGACGGAAAAAATCGGCTTCATCGGTCTCGGCAGCCAGGGCGGCCCGATGGCGCATCGCATCGTCGATGCCGGCATGGACCTCACCGTCTGGGCACGCCGCCCGGAAGTGCTTGAGGCCTATCTCGACAAAGGCGCCAAAGCTACCGGCAGCGTGATCGAACTGGGCAAGACCTGCGATCACATTGGCATCTGCGTGGTCAATGACGACGATGTCGACGAGATCTGTCATCAGTTGATCCCGGTGATGCGCAGGGGCAGTCGCATCGCCATTCACTCGACGATCCTGCCGGATAGCTGCGTACGGCTCGAACAGCTGGCAACCGAGCGCGGCATCGGCATCATCGACGCGCCCGTCAGCGGTGGCTCGCCGGGTGCGGAGGCTGGCACACTCACCGTAATGTGCGGTACGACGCCCGAACTGTTTGCCGCCGCGAAGCCCGTATTCGAGACCTTCGGCAAAATGATCGTTCTGCTCGGCCCGCCCGGTGCCGGGCAAAAGGCGAAGATCGTCAACAATGCGCTGCTTTCGGCCCACCTCGGCATTGCCCACCATGCACTGGCTGCGGGCGAGGCACTGGGGGTCGATCGGGCAGCACTGGCCGAACTTGTCCGCGAGAGCAGCGGGCGCAGTTTCGGCTGGGAAGTCTATACCCGCATGCCGCAGCCGCTCGTCCCCTGGCTGGGCGGGCCATTGCTGGTCAAGGACATGAAGCTGCTGCAAGCGATCCTGCCGGAGAGTACCGACGCCGATAAGCTGGCCGATGCCGCGGACGCTTTCTTCGCTGCGACCGCCAGCTGAATTACGGAGCAAATCGGATGACCTTCTCTCTCGATCAATTCCGCCTCGACGGCAAAGTCGCCGTTGTTACCGGCGCCGGCGGGCGCGGAAATTCCATCGGGCGGGCCTATGCTTTCGGCCTCGCCAATGCCGGAGCCTCGGTGGTGGTCGCCGACCTCAATGGCGAGGGCGCCAAGGCAGTGGCGGACGAGATCAAGGCTGCGGGCGGCAAGGCCATGGGCGTGCAGGTCGACGTGTCCGACGAGGCCTCCGCACTCGCCATGGCGGATGCCGCCAATGCGGCCTTCGGCGGCGTCGATATCCTGGTCAACAATGCCGCGCTGATGGTCGACATCAGCTACGATTCGATCGACGCGGTGTCGGTGGAGGCCTGGAACAAGGCGATCGCGGTCAACCTCACCGGCGCGCTGCTGTGTTCCCGCGCTGTCGCCCCCTCGATGCGCACGCGCGGCGGCGGGCGAATCGTCAATCAGTCCTCGGGCGGGGCCTATCCGGCGACCAGCCTCTACGGCATCACCAAGATCGCACTGGTCGGCCTCACTACCTCGCTGGCCAAGCAGTGGGGCAAGGACAACATCACCTGCAACGCCATCGCCCCGGGCAATGTCATGTCGGACGCGGGCAAAATGCTGGTTCCCGACGATTCGCCGTTCATCCAGTTCTTGCAGGCCACCGTCGCCACCAAGCCGCGCGGCGCGCCGGACGAGCTGGTCGGCGCGTTGCTGTTGCTGTGCTCACCTGCGGGGGAATGGATCACCGGGCAGACCATCCATGTCGATGGCGGCTGGATCATGCGGCCTTAGGTCCAGTTTGGCTAACTCCAAGCCAACCAAACTCGTCACCCTGAACTTGTTTCAGGGCCCATTTCGCCGCACCGCCGAGCGAACCGGTGGCGGACGCGCGGCAAGCGCGACAAGCCCGCGCGTCAGACCCTTCGGGGCACCACCTCCCCTGAAACAAGTTCCGGGTGAGATGAAGGGAAGTTAGACCAGCTCGCTGACAGCCTCGGCATCGTCCAGCAGCCTGTAAAGCGTCGAGCGACGCCGCAAAGGCCGCCCCGCCGATGCCGCCGCCGCGCGCAAGTCATCGACACTGACCTCCTGCCCATGCTCGGCACCCGCGGCCCGGCTGATGCTTTCGTTCATCAGCACGCCGCCCAAGTCGTTGGCCCCTGCCGCCAGCACAGCCGCCGCGCCCGGCACGCCGAGCTTGACCCACGAGCACTGGATCGAATCGATCCGGCGATAGAGCGCGATCCGCGCTACCGCATGCATCATCAGCGCCTCACGCCAGGTCGGCCCTTTGCGCGACTGCCCGCGCCGATACATCGGCGATTCCATGTGGATGTAGGGCAGCGGCACGAATTCGGTGATGCCGCCGGTTTCGTCCTGAAGATGGCGCAAGGCCAGCAAATGCCGCGCCCAATGCTCGGGCCGTTCGATATGTCCGTACATGATCGTCGAGGTAGTCGGCAGGCCCACCTGATGGGCATCGCGGAGCACATCGAGCCACTCCTGCGTGGTCTGCTTGTCAGGGCAGATCACCCGGCGAATATCGTCGCACAGGATTTCCGCCGAAGTGCCCGGAAGCGAGCCCAGCCCATCGTCCTTGAGGCGCTTGAGGTAATCGCGGGTGCTCACCCCCAGCGTTGCCGCGCCCTGCGCATATTTCCAGCGGCGAGAAGGCGTGGATGTGCAGGTCCGGGCAGGCCTGCTTTCACCGCGCGGACGATGCTCGAATAGGTGTCGCCGGTGTAGCGCGGGTGGATGCCGCCTTGCAGGCAGACTTCGGTCGCACCCTTGGCCACCGCCTCGCGCGCGCGGTCGGCCACTTCCTCGAGATCGAGGTCGTAGGGTTTATCGCGGAAGCCGGCCTTGCTCGAGCTCTTGGAGAAAGCGCAGAACGAGCAGGCGTAGGTGCAGATGTTGGTGTAGTTGATGTTGCGGTTGACGACATAGGTGACGTCTTCGCCCCGGGTCTCGCGCCGCAGGGCATCCGCCGCCTCGATCACCGCCTCCGCCTGCGCGCCGCGCGTGGCGAACAGGGAAACGATCTCGTCTTGCGATAGCTCCGCGCCATTGGCCGCACGGTCGAGAATGCGGTGAAGCCCGCGCGCAACCGGCCCGGCGTAGCGGCGGCCCAGCGGTGCGGAGGGCGTGCCCGGCGCATGTTCGGCGACCCCGGGGCTCCAGCGGCTGTCGCGGGCAAGGCCTTCGCTGTCGGACAATTTCAGCACATGCGGGCGCAGCCCGGCATCGATCCAGCTGTGGTCGTCGGTGGCGACGAAGCGCGGATAGATCGTCAGGCGTTCGACGAGAGGGCGACCAGCAGCCGCGCAAACTTCCTCCAGCATCGCAATCTCGGGCCAGGGCGCTTCCGGGTTCACATGATCGAGCGTTACCGGCGAAATTCCGCCCCAGTCGTCGATCCCCGCGTCGATCAATTCGAGCAGCCGCTCGCCATTGAGATTGGGCGGGGCCTGGACCGACACATCGTCGGGCAGCACAATCCGCGCGGCGGCGACGACGCGGAGGAAATCGGCCTCCGATGCCTCGGGCGCGCCGGACATTTTCGTGCCCGGCTTGGGGCAGAAATTCTGGACGATGATTTCCTGCAAATGCCCATGGGCAAGGTGAACATCGCGCAGCGCCAGCAGCGATTCGATGCGCTCCTCGGGCGTCTCGCCGATACCGATCAGGATGCCGCTGGTCATCGGCACCCGTGCGCGGCCCGCGGCTTCGAGCGAGGCGATGCGGACGGCGGGAACCTTGTCGGGCGAACCATGATGCGCCCCGCCCTTCTCCAGCAGGCGCACCGAAGTGCTTTCCAGCATCAGCCCGGCAGACGCCGCGACGGGGCGGAGCATGCGGTAGTCTTCCTCGCCCAGTACCCCGGCGTTGACGTGCGGCAGCAGACCTGTCTCGTTCAGCACCAGTTCGGCGCAGTGGCGGACATAATCGATGGTGCGGGCAAAGCCGCGTTCCTCCAGCCATTCCTGCGCCACGGCATAGCGCCGCTCCGGCGCGTCGCCGAGGGTGAACAGCGCTTCCTTGCAGCCGGCGGCAGCCCCGGCGCGGGCGATGTCGAGCACTTCCTCGGGCGTGAGGTAAGGCGCGGAAAGCTGCGAGGGTGTCGTCGCAAAGGTGCAGTAATGGCAGACGTCGGCGCACAGGCGCGTCAGCGGTATGAACACCTTGGGCGAATAGGTCATCCGCGCCGGGCGGCCAATACCGGCCGGAACATCGCGGCGCTCGCGGGCTTCGGCCAGGAGCGTCTCCAGCGGCGCACGTCAAGCAAGTCGCTCAATCAATGCAGTGTCAGCAGAAGCCATGTCTCAACCCGTTTCAATGCCGGCCGCCGACAGTGCTTCGCGCGCCAGCCCTTTGCGGTCCTCGGCTGTGCACATGACTGTTCCGGTTATCGTGACCGAAACTCCCATGGCGCGCAAGCCCTCTGCGTCAGCGGCATCGCTTTCGTCGATCAGGAGATGGTCGAGCAGACCGGCGTAATGTGCAGCAATCGCGCGGTTGTCGCAGGTCTGCCCGAGTTCGCCGAGCAGTTTGGCGAGCGGGCCCTTGAGCGCCTTGCCACCGACGAGCGGGGAAACCGCGACGAAGGGCACATCGAGCGCGGCAAGCGCCTCGCGCACGCCATCGACTGCGAGGATCGGATCGACGCTGAGGAACGGGTTGGACGGACAGAGGATCACGGCCGCGAGATCGTCGCGCGGCAGGGCCTCGGCGAGCCCCGGCGACATCGGTTTCGCACCGGGGGTGCCGCCGAACCGGATCGCGCGGGCCACCGGACGGCATTGCTCGCGCACGAAATAGTGCTGGAAGTCGAGCCAGCCCTGCTCTGTCTCGATCTGGGTGCGCACCGGCGCATCGCTCATCGGCACGACCCTGTGGGCTATGCCGAGTGCGCCGGTCAGCCGCGCGGTCACATCCGACAGGCTCTCGCCGCCGCGCAGCCGCCAGCTGCGGGCGATATGCATCGCCATGTCTCGGTCGCCGAGGTTGAACCACTGGTCTTCGCCCAGCGCACCGAGCCGCTCCATCGCCCGCCAGCTTTCGTCGGCCACGCCCCAGCCGCGCACCTCATCGTTGAGCCCGGCCAGGGCGTAGACCACCGAGTCGATATCGGGGCAGACGGTGAGGCCGAGGTGCTCGAAATCGTCGCCGGTGTTAACCGCGATGGTCAGCTGCTCGGGCGGCAGGACATCGGCGAGCCCGGCAGCCAGCTTGGCCCCGCCGACGCCGCCGGATAGCGCGAGGACATGCCCCCTGTTCGTTTGACGCTCACCGGAACATGTCCTCCGCTACCGGCCTCAGACCGCTGGCCGCGCCCGGGCCATCCTCCGCCGAAACCCAGCGCCCCGCACCGCGCACCAGTGCTGCGGGCGTGCCTTCCGCACCTTCGCCCATCGCCAGTACGGCGGCGGCGGATACCGCGTCGGCTATGGCGATCACTGTCGCCTGCAATGTCCGCCCGAACAGGTCCTCTCCTTGCCGCGCCGGTCGTCGAGCACCGTCAGACCCGCGCAGCCGATCGCCGCGCCGACCGTGCCGATCCGCCATGCCCTGCCGAGGCTGTCGGCAATCACCACCGCCGGGCGCATGCCGCACAGCTCGCCGATATGCGGCGCGGATCGCCCGAGCGCTGGCATCGGGATCGAGCGGCCACAGCAGCACCGTCCCCTCCTCCCCGCCCTCGACATTCGAGGCGTCGATCCCGGCATTGGCGAGGACATGGCCGGTTGTCTGCCGGGCGATGATCGCAGCGGGAGTTGCGCGAAGAATGTCGCTGCTTTCGTCGAGGATCAGCTGCGCCATTTCCGGCTCGCGCCCGGTCTTGGCCGCCAGCTCGTGCGCCGCTGCGCCGGGCTGGACGTCGCTCAGTCGAACCAGTCGCCCTTCCGCCTTCGAAACGATTTTCTGGGCAACGACCACGACGTCACCCTCGCCCAGCACTTCGCCGCCATTCCGGACAGCCGCGACGATCTCGCCGGCGATGGACATGTCCGGGGGCGAACAGCGGCATTCCCTTGAGCGGCACGATGCTGATTCCGTCCATCCGCCTGCCCGTTCCCGTCCCGATTGATCGCAAGGCAACAAAGCTGTTGCCTCGCCCGCCTCCGCCGCTATCGGCTACTGGCTTAGCAGGCAATCAAGAATAGCGGAGAGAGACAGTCATGGCATCAATCGCAGTCGTCGGCGGCACCGGCCACCTTGGCAAAGGCATCGCCCGCAGGCTGGCCAAGGCCGGGCACGACGTCACCATCGGCTCGCGCGCGGCGGAAAAGGCACAAGCCATCGCCGAGGAAATGATGGCCGAGGTTATCGGCATCGTTCTGGAATATGGCGCCAACACCGATGTCGTCCAGGGCAAGGACGTGGTGATCGTTACCGTGCCCTACGAGAACCAGGAATCGACGCTGAAGCAGATCGCGCCGCATGTCGGCAATGCCATCGTCGTCGACACCACCGTGCCGCTGATGCCGCCCAAGGTGATGCGGGTGCAGCTTCCCGCCGCGGGCTGCGCCGCGCTGGAGGCGCGCGAGCACCTCGGGCCGGACATTCGCTTCGTCACCGCTTTTCACAATGTCGCCGCGCACATCCTCGACAGCGAGGAGCTGGTCGAATGCGACGTGCTGGTGTTCAGCGACGATGTCGAGGCGCGCAAGATCGTTACCGGCCTGGTCAACGAGATGGGCCTGCGCGGGCTGGCCGGCGGAGCGCTCGCCAATTCAGCAGCGGCAGAGGCGCTGACCTCGATCCTGATCTACATGAACAAGAATTATGCCGCCGACGGCGCGGGCATTCGCTTCACCAAGCTGACCACTGCTCCTCCGATCCCGTGACCTGCCAGCCGATGACATCCTGGGTCGTTCATTCCGGTCAAACATCCGCGCCACGCCAAATCGCGGCTCGCGGAGGTGCTGGGTGTGGATGAACGCGAAGCGCTGGCCGGGGCAATGTTGCGCCATGTCGGCCATGCGGCGCAAGCGGCAGACCTTGTGCAGAACGTCGCCCTGCTCGGCCCCTCCCGACTCGGCATGGCCGATGAACATTCCGCTGCTTGACGATCCGGGGACCGGTCTCAACCCTGCGCTCCATTCGGCGCTTGCGCAGATTGCCGGCAAAGGCGCGGACCGCATGATCGTGCTGTTTGCCGATCTGCCCAGGCTGACGACGCAGGATGTCCAGCTGCTCGCGGCGGCCCCGCCCGGCACCATCGCTATTGCCCCGGACCGTCACGGCACCGGCACCAATGCGCTTTCCTTGCCGCTTCCCGAAGCAAAGGCCTTTACCTTCGCCTTCGGGGCTGACAGCTATGCGCTGCATCATGCCGAGGCGGAGCGGCTTGGACTTCCGGTGGAGATCGATCCACAGTCAGGGTCTCGCGCGGGACGTGGACGTGCCAGAGGATCTGGCGGATGCGGCGGGTTTGATCGGCCAGGTAAAATAAGAAGACGGAGTGACGGGAAATGGATGCCAGCGATATCGACCTTAGCGGACATGTAGCCCTGGTCACCGGCGGCGGCGGCGGCATTGGGCGGGCCTGCGCCCTGTGCCTTGCCGATATGGGCGCGGATATCGCAATCGTCGATGTTTTGCCGGAACGCTGCGCCGAAACCGCCGAACAGGTGGAAAAGCGCGGGCGCAAGGCGCTTCAGTTCCCGATCAATGTCATGGAAGTCGAACCGCTGCAGCAGGCCGTGGCGGAAACCGCGAAGCAGTTCGGGCGGCTGGATATCCTGGTCAACAATGCCGGCGGCGTCACCCGCCGGGCCTTTGTCGATCTGCAACCGAAAAACTGGCAGCGCCACATCGACCTCAACCTGATCAGCAATCTCGCGGCGACGCAGGCGGCGATCCCGATCATGATTGCGGGCGGACGCGGCGGCTCGATCGTCAATGTCACCAGCATCGAAGGCAGCCGCGCGGCGCCGGGCTATGCTGTCTATGCCGCCTGCAAGGCCGGGATCAATAACCTCACCCGCACACTGGCGCTGGAGCTGGCCGAACACGGCATCCGGGTGAACGCAATCGCCCCGGACTATACTGTTACTCCGGGCGTAACCGGCAATTTCACCGGGCCGGTATCGGACACCGCAGCGCTCAAATTCCCGCCCGAGCAACTCGAAGTGATCCGCCGCCGCATTCCATGGGGCCGGGCCGGAATCGACGAGGAATGCGGCCAGCTGACTGTCTTCCTCGCATCGCGCATGTCGACCTACATTACCGGCACAGTAATCCCGGTCGATGGCGGCAGCTGGGCTTCCAGCGGCTGGGTGCGCGACAAGACCGATAACTGGATCCTTCCGCCCGAAGCCAACTGATCATCCGACAATTAAAGCAGGACCGAACTCATGTCATTCCACGTCAGCATCACATTCCCCTTCGACCATATCGAGCACCCCGAAGCCTTCATTTCGCAGCAGGCGGTGATCGACTGCGCAAAGGCAGCGGAGGACGCCGGGTTCACTTCCGGCACGGTCACCGATCACCCGATCCCAAGCTATCGCTGGCTCGATAACGGCGGGCATTATGCGCAGGATCCCTTCGTCATGCTGTCGATGGTGGCCGCGGTCACCACCAAGCTGAAAGTCCAGACCAACATCGTCGTGCTGCCATACCGCAATCCGTTCGTCACCGCGCGGGCGGTCTCCTCGCTCGACGTGTTTTCCGGCGGGCGGGTGATCTTCGGCATCGGCGCGGGTTACCTAAAGCCGGAATACAAGGCGCTGGGTGTCGATTTCGAAACCCGCAACGACCTGATGGACGAGTACATCACCGCGATGAAACTGGCCTGGACCGGCGAGGATTTCAGCTTCGAGGGCACTGGTTACACGGCTGTCGGCAACCGCATGCTGCCGGTGCCGGTGCAAAAGCCGCATCCGCCCCTGCTTATCGGCGGAAACTCGAAGCGGGCGCTGCGCCGCACCGCCGAAATGGGCGATGCCTGGCATCCCTTTTTCGTGCCCAAGATGGTCACCGACACCGCCCGCACCGCCAATATCGAAAGCGACGAGGAAATCCTGGCGGCAATCCAGTATATCAGGGATCATTGCGACAAGATCGGTCGCAAGGACTATCCCGAAGTTATCTGCTCGGGCACGTTCAGCATGAACGGCAGCAATTGGAGTGCGCAGGAGGCGATCGATAATTTCTCGCATCTGCGCGAGCTGGGCATGACCGGTTCCGGTACCGGCGTAATTGCCGCTTCACGCTCCGAATGGTGCGACAATGCCCGCCGCTTCGGCGAGGAGGTCATCGCCAAGCTCGACTGATCGCACGCAAACAAGGCGCGCCTGCCGAGTACCGGCGCTCCGGGAGAATGGAATGACTGAAACCGGCGCTTCGGCGGCCGCTGAGTGGAAAAAGCACTGGCCGCTGGTGCTTGCCGGTCTGGTCGGTATGTCGTTCTATTCGGTGGTGACCTATTCGCTGGGCACTTTCATCGCCCCGCTCGAACAGGAATTCGGCTGGAGCCGGGCAGCGATTTCCGCCGGGCTGACGATTTTCACCATCACTGCGATGGTCGGGGGTCCGCTGATCGGCGCTCTGATCGACAAGATCGGCACGCGGCGCGTCGCTGTGCCCGGGATTGCGCTCCACGCCGCCGCTTTCGCCGGGCTCAGCCTGGCCAACGGCTCGCTAGCGCAATGGTTGGCGCTGTGGACGGCGCTGGCACTTGCGGCACTGACCACGCGCTCGTTGCTTTGGAGCACGGCGGTCTCCAGCGTATTCACCTTGGGGCGAAGCTTCGCGCTGTCGGTAATGCTGTGCGGCACCGCGCTGGGGCAGATGTCGCCGCTGCTCGCGGGCTGGCTGATCGAGCAGCAAGGCTGGCGGCAAGCCTATCTGTGGATCGGCCTCGGCTGGGGCGGGTTCGGATTTCTGCTGGTTCTGCTGTTTTTCCACGATGCCAGGGAACACGGCAAACGCAGCGGGGGCACGCCGGTGGTTTCAGGCGATCTGCCGGGTCTGACCGCTGCCGAAGCGCTGCGCGATTCGCGGATTTTGCGGATTGGCATGGCAAATATCATACTCACAACGATCGGTTCGGGCATCACCGTGCACCTGGTGCCGATCCTGACCGGGACCGGCCTCGATCGCGGCAGCGCGCTGGCGATCGCCTCCATCGCCGGGATTTCCGGGATTGCCGGAAAACTGTGCACTGGCTGGCTGCTCGACCGCTTCCAGGGCAATCTCGTCCCTTTCCTCAGCTTCGCCCCGTCGGCGCTGGCCTATTATGTGCTGCTCGATCATGGTGACTCAAGAACCATGCTGACAGTGGCTGTGCTGATCATGGGCTATTGCGGCGGTGCAAGCTTCCAGACCACAACCTACCTGACCTCGCGCTATGCCGGTCTCAAGAATTTCGGCACGATCTTCGGAACGATTGGCAGCGCAATGATGCTGGGAACTTCGATTGGCCCTCTGTTAGCCGGTTTTTTCTACGATACGGCCGGAAGCTACAGGCTGCTGCTTACACTCGGCATACCGGCAGTGCTGGCTTGCGCGCTGTGTTTTGTCGGACTTGGCGCATATCCCGAATTCAAGAAGAGCGGCAGGCCGCCGGAACAGCGGGCCCTCCCCGAAGAAGAGGCGAATGGCTGAGGCGCAAAAGACTGGCGCGCAGGAATGGCGGGCACATTGGCCGCTGGTCATGGCCGCGACTTTCGGCCTCTCGTTCGGCGCCATGCCGACAGCCACGCTCGGCCTGTTCATGCAGCCGCTCAATGCCGAATTCGGCTGGAGCCGGTCCGAAATGGCACTGGGCATGACCATCTTCGCGCTGATCACGACCCCGTTGACGCCGTTCGCCGGCGCACTGGTCGATCGCTACGGCGCGCGCGCCGTCGGCATGCCGGCCATCGGGCTGACCGGGCTGATGTTCGCCGCATTCGCGATGATGAGCGGCGCGCTGTGGACCTGGTTTCTGGTCTGGGTGCTCTACTCGCTGGCTTCGCTGGGGATCCGGTCCCCGGTATGGAACAGCGCGGTGTCCGCCAGCTTTTCGGCCAGCCGGGGCTTTGCCATCGCGATTGTCCTGTCCGGCATGGCGGTGACGCAAATGCTGGCACCGATCATCACCCACTGGCTGGTCGAGGATTACGGCTGGCGCACCGCCTATGCCGGGCTCGGCATCGGCTGGGGCGGCATAGGCTTCCTGCTGGTGCTGCTGTTCTTTCACGACGCCCGCAGCCGCCGCCGCATCAAGCAGGCAAGCGCCAGCGGCAGCGAGAGCGAAACGGTTCGCGAGATTCCCGGCGGGCTGACGCTCGGCCAGGCCGTCCGCGACCCGCGTATTCTGCGCATCACCTTCGCCATTTTCGTGCAAAGCCTGATCGGCGCGGCGGTCGCGGTGCATCTGGTGCCGCTGCTCGGAACCACTGGCCTGACCCGCGGGCAAGCAGCGGGGATCGCCGGTGTGCTGGGGGCGGGCTCTTTCTGCGGCAAGCTGCTGGCAGGCTGGTTGGTCGATCGCTTCAACTTCAAAATCCTGCCCCCCTTGGTATTCGCCTTGCCTGGGGCCGGCTATCTCCTGCTCTTGCTGCTGGGGCCTGGCTCCGTGGCATTCTCGTCTCTGGCCATATTCTTTGTCGGTGCGGGTGGCGGAGCCGGGCTGCAAATGACCATCTACCTGACCACGCGCTATGCCGGCCTCGCGCATTTCGGCAAGATTTTCGGCACGATCTCCAGCCTGATGGGCCTTGCCGGAGGGATCGGCCCGCTGGTGGGCGGAATCGTATTCGACACCACCGGCAGCTACACCATACTGATGCTTGTCGCGATTCCGGCAGCCTTCATCGCCGGAATCGCGGTCGCCGGACTTGGGCCATTTCCGCATTTTGCCCCGATCCCTATCGATGCGATCAACAGGCAGTCCACGCCGGAGGCTACGAAATGATTGCAACAGCACCAATCCGGGTCTGGGACATTCCGACACGCCTGTTCCATTGGCTGCTGGTCATGCTGATCGGCTTTTCCTGGTGGAGCGCCGAGAACGGGAGCATGGACTGGCACCGGCGATTCGGCATCATCCTGCTCGCCCTGCTGCTGTTCCGCCTGATCTGGGGCTTGATCGGTGCCAACACCGCACGGTTCGGCAGTTTCGTGCGGTCACCGGCCAGAGTGCTGGCCTATCTGCGCTCGAGCGCCCCCGCAGCGCGGTCGCCGGGACATAATCCCATAGGCGGGTACAGCGTGGTCGTCATCCTGCTGCTGATCGCGCTGCAAATCGGAACCGGGCTGTTCGCGGTGGACACCGACGGGCTGGAATCCGGGCACCTGTCGTTTCTGGTCAGCTTCGGCCAGGGCCGCATCGCCGCCGGTATCCATCACTTGAGTTTCACCCTGCTCCAGATCCTCGCCGGGCTGCATATCGTTGCGGTGCTGTTCTACCTGATCGTCCGCAAGCGCAATCTGATCCGCCCGATGATAACCGGATCGGACCGCCAGCTGGAAACCGCGCAAGGCGCGCTGGCGCCCGCTTCGTTCCTGCGCTCGATCCTTGCCGCCGCAGTGGCAGCCGGAATTGCCTGGCTGACTTCCAGGGGGTTCTTCCTGTGAACAATGGCAAGCTGAATTAGCCGCTAACCGGGAGAGATGAAGCGTGGCCAGGCTGGCAATCGAATTCATCAGCATGCTCGGCATGCCGCCGGTGGAATATGTCGAGACGGCAGCCCGGCTCGGCGTGTCCAATGTCGGCTTCGCCCCCAGTCCTATCGCCGCCAACCCGCATGGCTATGCGCCTTGGGACTTGCGCGAAAACAGGTCGCTGCTGCGCGCCACCCGCGCGGCGCTTGCGGCGACCGGAGTGAAGGTTTCGCTTGGCGAAGGGTTCCTGATGATGCCTGGCATGGCCATCGCCGATGCCGCTCCGATCATGGACGTGATGGCGGAACTCGGCGCGCCCATGGTCAACGCCATTGTCATGCATCAGGACCGGACCCTCGCGCACGACGAGTTCGCCCGCTATGCCCAGATGGCAGCCGAGCGCGGCATGCTGGCCTGCCTCGAATTCATGCCGATGATGTGGCCGCTGAATGTCCACGAGGCGATCGATCTGGTCAGGGAAACAGGAGCGCCCAACGGCAGGGTGCTGGTCGATGCCATGCATTTCTTCCGCGGCGGATCGCAGGTGTCCGACCTCGCGCAGGTCGATGCCGCGATGATCGGCTATGTCCAGATCTGCGACGTGCCGATGCCCGCAACAAATCCCGACTACGGCATGGAAGCGCGCGACAACCGGCTTGCCTTGGGCGAAGGCGACTTGCCGCTGGCGGAGCTGATCGCAGCCCTGCCGCGCAAGGTTACCATCGGTCTCGAACTGCCGATGGCGGCGAAGGCGGAGGCGGCATCGCGGCGGCAGAGCGGCTGGCGCCTTCGATTGCAAAGGCGCGGGAGCTGATTGGGAACGCCGGTTAGGCCGGGGCTGCTTCGATGGCCAGATGAAAGGCCTTCACTGCCGCCGCCTCGTCCCCGCCCCACACCGCGCCCGATACGGCGAGGAAATCGGCCCCCGCCCGCACCAGCTCGCCGCAATTCTCAGGCGTTATCCCGCCGATCGCCACGCAGGGCAGCTCGAACAGGCCCTGCCACCAGGTCGAGGATTTCCGGCTCGGCGCGGTGCTCCACCTGCTTGGTCGCGGTCGGAAAGAAGGCCCCGAAAGCGACATAGTCCGCCCCCGCATCACCCGCTTCCATCGCCAGGTGGCGGCTGTCGTGGCAGGTGACGCCGACCTGCGCCAGCTTGCCCAGACGCTCGCGCGCTTCGCCACGGTGCCGTCGGACTGGCCGAGATGCACACCATCGGCGCCGATCCGCTTGGCCAGGCTGATCGAATCGTTGACGATGAAGGCAACATCGCGGTCCGCACAGATCACTTGCAAAGGCTCGGCCAGCGCCACCGCCGCATGTTCGTCTATGCCCTTGACGCGAAACTGGAAGGCAGCGACCGGCCCGGCGTCGAGCGCACGCGCGAGCCGTTCAGCATAGCCGCCCGTTACATCCAGCGGCGAGATCAGATAGAGTTGCGTGGTTCGGCGCTCGTTCATCACGCCGCCCTAATCTGCCATGGGCTTGGCGGCAATCGGAGGTTAGCCATGCGTGCAATGATTGGGCTCGGTGCTCTGCTGATCGCGGCATGCGCAAGTGTGGCTGCAACGCCCCCAGGCAGCGTTGTCGCCCGCATCGGCCAGACCGTCAATGTGGGCGGGCCGCGCGTCACGCCGTTGGCTTTGCTGGAGGACAGCCGCTGCCCGCAAGGCGCTCAATGTGTCTGGGCTGGGCGCGTGCGGATCAGCGCGCGTGTCACGCTAGGCAGCGGCGCGACTGTGCATGAGCTTGAACTGGGGAAACCCATCCCGGTCGCGGATGGCGCACTGTCGCTGGTCGCGGTCACCCCGGCCAAGGGTATGGAGCAGGCAACGCCTGCTCCCGGCTACCGCTTCGCCTTCCGGTTCGACGGCGGTCTCTAGGGTCAGACCTTCTGGGTCGAACCCTTGTAGATGTCGTCGATCGCACCGGCCAACGAGGCGTCGAATTCCGCGTCGCTCATCTGGAAACGAAGGTCCTCAAGCAGCGCACGGCTGAAGCTGGCGATAATGCCGCGGTTCTTCGACAGTTCGGCGCATGCCTCGGGGCGCTTGTAACCGCCCGACAGGGCGACCACGCGCAGCACCTTGGGATGGCTGGTCAGCGGATCGAACAGGCCTGATTGCACCGGCAGGCTGAGCTTGAGCATGACCTGCTCGCTCATGCCCTCAAGGTTCTTGAGAATTTCGGCCAGCATGATTTCATCGCACTGGCTGCGGGTCTCGCTCTTGATGTTGATCTCGGGCTCGAGCATCGGCATCATGCCGTGGCTTAGTACCTGGCGGCCGATTTCGAACTGCTGGGCGACAATTGCGGCAATCCCGGCCTGATTGGCCGAATTGATCACCGAACGCTCCTTGGTGCCATAGACGCCCAGCGCCTTGGCCTTGATCAGGAGCTTGTCGAGATCGGGCATCGGCTTCATCAGCTGAACGCCATTGACCTCGTCCTCCAGGCCCTTGTCGATCTTGATGAAGGGCACCACACCCTTGGCGATCAGCGCGGCGGGGGTGGGCACGCCATCGACCGTGCCGTCCATCGTCCGCTCGAACAGGATCGCGCCGATCACTTTCTCACCAGTGAAGCTTTTCGAGCGGATGATCCTGCTGCGCATGTCATGGATCAGACCGAACATTTCCTCGTCGTTCGACCAAGCGCCGGCTTCGATGCCATAACCCGCCAGCGCCTTGGGGGTCGATCCGCCGCTCTGGTCGAGCGCGGCGATAAAGCCGTTGCCGGCGGCCATCTTGGCGGTCATGTCGGAGGTGTTCATGGCAAGGCTCCCATTGCTGCGATGTACATTTTGTCGAGGCGACTAATCGGCGCGCTCGGGCGGCGCAACGCCGTTAATCAACAATCTTATGCTGAAAGCGCTGCCACCCCGGGCAACTCGCGCCCTTCCATCCATTCGAGGAACGCGCCGCCGGCCGTCGAGATATAGGTGAAATCATCCGCCACCCCGGCATGGTTCAGCGCCGCGACGGTATCGCCGCCGCCTGCTACCGAGATCAGCGATCCTTCGCGGGTCAGCGCGGCAGCGGTCTTCGCCAGCGCCACTGTAGCCGCATCGAACGGCTCGGTCTCGAAGGCGCCCATCGGCCCGTTCCACACCAGCGTGCGGCAAGTCTTGAGAACATCGCCCAGCGCCTCGACCGCGGCGGGGCCGACATCGAGGATCATTTCATCCGCCGCAACTTCGTGGACATTACAGGTGCGCAAGCTTGACGGATTGGCTGCGAATTCCTTGGCCACCACCACGTCGTAAGGCAGATGCACGGTGCAGCCCGCCTTGTCCGCCGCCGCGAGGATTTCGTTGACGGTTCCGGCCAGCTCGTGCTCGCACAGCGACTTGCCGACAGCGACGCCCTTGGCCGCGAGGAAGGTGTTGGCCATGCCGCCGCCAATAATCAGGTGATCCACCTGGCCCACCAGATGCTTCAGCACATCGAGCTTCGAGGAAACCTTGGCCCCGCCGACCACCGCTGCCACCGGTCGCTCCGGGTTGCCAAGCGCCTTTTCCAGCGCTTCAAGCTCGGCCTGCATCGAACGGCCGGCATAAGCGGGCAGCAAGTGCGCCAGCCCCTCGGTCGTGGCATGGGCGCGGTGGGCGGCAGAGAAGGCATCGTTGACGTAGATATCGCCGTTGGCGGCGATGGCCTTGGCGAGGTCGGGATCGTTCTGTTCCTCGCCCGGCCAGAAGCGGGTGTTCTCCAGCATGGCGATGTCGCCCGCACGCAGGATGCCGACGGTCTGCGCGACTACCGGCCCGGCGATCTCCGGGCAGAACATCACTTCGCGGCCGAGCACATCCTGCACCGCGTCGACCACCATCGACAGCGACTGCTCCGAATTGCGCGCGCCCTTGGGCCGGCCGAAGTGGGCGAGCAGCAGGACTTTCGCGCCCTTGCCGGCCAGTTCGAGAATGGTCGGGGCGACCGCGCGCATGCGGGTATCGTCAGTGACCGCACCGTCCTGCATCGGCAGGTTGAGATCGACGCGGACCAGGGCGACCTTGCCCGAGATGTCGCCAAGATCGTCGAGCGTGCGGAATTTGGGCATTGTCAGCTCCAAAGTCCCCCTCCCGCGTGCGGGAGGGGTTAGGGGTGGGTGAGTCCGAACATGGCGTTCCATACCACTGACCCACCCCCGGCCCCTCCCGCAAGCGGGAGGGGAGGAAGATCAGATCAGCTTCCCCATCGCTCCGGCTGTATCGACCATGCGGTTCGAGAAGCCCCACTCGTTGTCGTACCAGCTGAGCACGCGGACCAGTTTGCCTTCCAGCACCGTGGTTTCGAGGCTGTCGATGGTCGAGCTGTGGGCGTCGTGGTTGAAGTCGATCGAGACCAGCGGCTCGTCGGTATAGCCCAGCACGCCCTTCAGCGCGCCTTCCGAGGCCGCCTTGAGCAGGCCATTGACTTCCTCGACCGTGGTATCGCGCTTCGGCGTGAACGTCAGATCGACCACCGAGACATTCGGCGTCGGCACGCGGATCGCAGAACCGTCGAGCTTGCCCTTCAGTTCGGGCAGCACTTCGCCGACGGCACGCGCAGCGCCGGTCGTCGTCGGGATCATCGACATGCCGGCAGCGCGGGCGCGGCGGGGATCCTCGTGGATCTGGTCGAGGATCTTCTGGTCGTTGGTATAGGCGTGGATCGTCGTCATCAGCCCGCGCTCGATGCCGATTGCGTCATTGAGCACCTTGGCGAACGGCGCGAGGCAGTTGGTGGTGCAGCTGGCGTTCGAGACGATCTTGTGATCGGCGGTGAGCTTTTCGTGATTGACCCCGAAAACCACCGTGAGATCGACTTCCTTGCCCGGGGCCGAGATCAGCACCCGCTTGGCACCCGCATCGAGATGCTTCTGGCCGCCTGCGCGGTTGGTGAAGAAGCCAGTGCATTCCAGCGCAATGTCGATGCCATTGGCCTTGTGCGGCAAATTGGCGGGATCGCGCTCGGCAGTGACATGGATGCGCTTGCCGTTGATAATCAGATCGTTGCCATCGACCGCGACCGTGCCGCTGAACGGGCCATGCACCGAATCGCGCTGGAACAGCAGGGCGTTAGACTTGGCATCGGCCAGATCGTTGATCGAAACCAGCTCCAGACCGCAGTCCGGACGCTCAAGAATGGCGCGGGCGATATTGCGCCCGATACGTCCGAAACCGTTGATTGCAACCTTGGTCGCCATGTCAAAAACTCCTGCTAGTTATCTAATTTTGCTTTAATTTGTGGAACGATAGCATCTGCGGTGAAGCCAAAGTGCTTGAACAATACACTGTCCGGAGCCGATGCACCGAAAGTGTCGATACCGATCGTCAGCCCGTCGCGGCCCGTGTATTTGTGCCAGCCCATGGTGGTGCCCGCCTCGATCGAGACGACCAGCACGTCGTCGGGAATCAGGTTGTCGCGGTAGTCCGCGTCCTGCATCTCGAACAGTTCCCAGCAGGGCATCGAGATCACATCCGCGCCGATATCCTCGGCCTCCAGCGCCTCAGCGACGGCGGCGGCGAGCTGGACTTCGGAACCCGTGGCGAGCAGCACCACTTTCAACTCGGCTTCCGAGGAAATCAGCCGGTAGGCTCCGCGCAGGCAGAGATTTTCGTCGTCATCCTCGCGCAGCGCGGGCAGATTCTGGCGGCTGAGCGCCAGCACCGAGGGGCCGTCCTTGCGCCGTAGCGCCAATTCCCAGCACTCGGCGGTTTCCATCGCGTCGGCCGGGCGGAACACCCAAAGGTTCGGAATTGCGCGCAGCGAGGCGACATGCTCGACCGGCTGATGCGTCGGTCCGTCCTCACCCAGGCCGATGCTGTCATGCGTCAGCACATAGATCGCCCGGGCATGCTGGAGCGCAGACAGGCGGATGGCGTTGCGGCAATAGTCGCTGAACACCAGGAAGGTGCCGCCATAGGGGATGACGCCGCCGTGCAGCGCCATGCCGTTCATCGCCGCTGCCATGCCGAACTCGCGGATGCCGTAATAGACATAGCGGCCGGCATAGTCGGCAGCGCTGAACGGGCCGGTAGCGGCGGTCTTGGTGTTGTTCGAGCCGGTCAGGTCCGCCGAGCCGCCGATCATGGCCGGCACGGCTGCGGTCAGCACGCCCAGCGCGTTCTCGCTCGATTTGCGGGTGGCGACCTTGGGCATGTCATCGACCAGCTTTGCGCGGTAGTCGTCCCACCCCTTCAGCGGCGGCAGGTCGCCTGCCATCTGGGCGGAGAACAGCTTGCCGCGCGGGTCGCTAGCCAGGCGCTTTGCCCAATCGGCATGAACTGCGGCGCCCTTTGCACCCAGCGAGCGCCAGTCGGCGAGGATATCCGCCGGAATTTCGAAAGCCGGAGCGCTCCAGCCCAGCGCCTCGCGGGTCGCCGCCACTTCCTCGGCCCCCAACGCCGCGCCATGGACGGCGTGCGAGCCCTGCTTGCCGGGCGCACCCTTGCCGATAATCGTCTTGCAGGCGACCAGCGAGGGACGGGGATCGGCCAGCGCGGCTTCGATGGCGCGTGCGATGTCTGACGGATCGTGACCGTCGCAGCTCTCGACGTGCCACCCTGTCGCCTTGAACCGCGCGGGAATGTCCTCGCTGGTGGAAAGCTCGGTGCCACCGTCGATGGTGATGCGGTTATCGTCCCAAAGCACGATCATCCGGCCCAGCTTCAGATGCCCCGCCAGCCCGATCGCCTCGTGGTTGACGCCTTCCATAAGGCAGCCGTCGCCGGCCACCACCCAGGTGCGGTGGTCGACCAGCGCGTCGCCGAAAGTTGCGTTGAGGTGCCGCTCCGCCATCGCCATGCCGACAGCCATCGCCAGTCCCTGCCCTAGCGGCCCGGTGGTGCATTCGACGCCGTCGATCTCGTGGTTCTCCGGATGCCCGGCGCAAGGACTGCCGAGTTGCCGGAAATTGCGGATGTCGGCCATCGTCGGCGCGGCGTAGCCGGTGAGGTGCAGCAGCGAATAGAGCAGCATCGAGCCGTGCCCGGCCGACAGCACGAAGCGGTCCCGATCGGGCCATTTCGGCGCGGCGGGATCGAATTTGAGGAAGCGCGAATAGAGCACCGCGGCGACATCGGCCATGCCCATCGGCATGCCGGGATGGCCGCTGTTCGCCGCCTGCACCGCGTCCATCGACAGCGCGCGGATGGCATTGGCCATGGGCCCGAGGCGGGCCCCGAGGTTGGCCCCGAGTTGGGCAGTGTCGAGGCTCATCAGGGAAAGCTCCCGAAAAAAGGCGGAAATGCAGGACGATTCGGTGCGGCTTCCCTTTACGGAGGGGCGGCCTCCCGTCAAGCGGGGCGCCCACGGCTATTCCCGCAATCGGCCACCCTAACCGCGAATTGGTGGAAGAAATCCCGGTCAACACTATGCATCGACGCACTTTTGCGCTAGCCGGATCAATATGCCGGAGAGCGAACTCCAGGATGCATTCGCCCGCATCGAAGCGGCGCTTGCAAGAATTGAAACGGTCGCGGCGAGGCCGCCGGTAGCCGATGTCGATCTTGCTGCGCGTCATGATCGCCTGCGCAATGCCGCCAGCCGGACCTTGCGTCAGCTCGATGCCCTGATCGCGGAACAAGACGGGTGAGCAACGTCACTCTCTCGATCGGCGGTCGCAGCTATACCGTCGCTTGCGCCGAGGGCGAGGAAAGCCATGTGCTCGGCCTTGGCGCGATGATCGACGGCAAACTCGCCGAAATGGGCGACATGACCGGCCAGAGCGAATTGCGCATGCTGCTGTTCGCCTCGCTGCTGCTCGCCGATGAAGTGCATGAAGCCAGCAGGAAACACGCGGCACCGCCGGGACCATCGGAAGACCCCGCGATCACCCAGCAACTCTGCTCCATTGCTGCAAAGCTGGAAAATCTTGCCGCGCGGCTTGAGAGCTGAGCGGGCAGCGCCTACATAGCACCGCGACGGGATCTGCCCGGCACGAGCCGCTCGAACATCCCTGAGGCTATAAGCAATCCTATGGGGGCTGTCGCTGGCAGGGCCACTATGGTTTTCATAGAGGTCCGGCACATATGGTTCCCACCTGACGTGAACGCGTCAGTGGATTTCCCGGCAACGACCCAAGGTGGGCCCGTCACCCTCCGTTTAGCTCCGAGGCGCCAGTGAATGACAAGCAGAGGCTGCGCGCCGGACTCCGCGGCCTGCGGCGCGACCACGTCGCTGCGCTTCCCGAAGCAACGAACGGCCTGCTGTTCCTGCGCCCCCCCGGCCCGGTCGCGGCATTGGTGGCGGAAGGGGCAACGATAGGCCTCTACCATTCGCTGCCCGACGAAGCGCCGACCCGCTCCTATGCGAAGTGGTTCTTCGAGAACGGGCGCAAGCTGGCCCTGCCCTGGTTTGCGGATCGCGACAGCCCGATGCAGTTTCGCGACTGGCGCGATCCCTATGACGACGAGGGGCTGGAAGTGGGCCCGTTCGGCATGTTGCAACCGGCGAACGATTGCCCGGAAATTCTGCCTGA
Source organism: uncultured Alphaproteobacteria bacterium (assembly GCA_963775115.1). Classification (GTDB taxonomy): domain Bacteria; phylum Pseudomonadota; class Alphaproteobacteria; order Sphingomonadales; family Sphingomonadaceae; genus Novosphingobium. The sequence goes on along the minus strand of CAVZHP010000010.1, from coordinate 165,408 downwards.
AACGGTTTTCGTACCGCTGATAGGCTTTACCGCGACCGGGCAGCGGCTCGGGCAAGGCGGCGGGCATTACGATCGCTGGCTCGCCGAGCACCCCGCCACCCTTGCCCTGGGGCTTGCCTGGGACTGCCAAATGGTCGATTCGTTGCCACTCGAGCCGCACGACCGGCCACTGCGCGGCGTCATCACCCCTACGCGATTCTACGAGGGGACGGGTTAATGCGAAGCGAACCGACCTGGCGAATCCCGGCGGGTGTGCTCCTTTTGCTCGCGGTACTGTTCGCCTATGGCATGTTGATTGCCAGCTACATTGCGCCGCTGATCGCGGACTGGTCGGCGCTGGCGCAATTGCCGGTCTATCTGTTGCTGGGCGTGCTGTGGCTGTGGCTGCTGCCGCTCAGGCCGTTCCTCAAGTGGATGGAAACCGGGCGCTGGCGGTAAAGCGACTGGTTCACTTGCCGATTGTTCCTCGCCTTCCTAAGCTTGAACAAACATGTGGCAGGAGAGCCTGAAATGAGCGCCGTGGCATTTTCCCATCAGAGCATCTGCGTATCCGACCGCGAGCGGTCAAAGCGCTTCTATAGCGAGGCGCTGGGCTTCACTCTCGATCATTCGCTGCCGATCGGTCCCGAATGCGAGGGCATCACCGAGCTGACGGGCCTCGATTCGGCGGCCGATTTCATGCTGCTCGGGCCGATGAAGATCGAATTGCTGAGTTATGTCAGCCCGGCGCCGGTCGGCCCGGCCACGCGCCGGCCGATGAATTCAGCTCGGTCTGACACATTTGTCGTTCACAGTCCCCAGCATCGCCGAAACCGTTGCCCGGATCGAAGCCTGCGGCGGCCAGGCCTTGCCGCAGACCCGGCTGGCAACGCCGCACGGCGATCTGATGTTCTGCACCGACCCGGACGGCGTGCGTATCGAGCTGTGGGAGAAAACTGCCTGATCGAGGCAGCAAATGGCGCGAGTGACGGGGCTCGAACCCGCGACCTCCGGCGTGACAGGCCGGCACTCTAACCAACTGAGCTACACCCGCGCATTGGTTTGAGGCCGCGCCACTAGGCGAGGCTGCCGGGGCTGTCAACCGGGTTGGCAGAGCATTGGAGAGGTCACCCGCTCGGCAAGAACTTTGCACCGGCGTTAACCACAATTTTGCCACTCCCTGCGAAAACCCGCTCCAGCAGCCCGGCTTGGGGCGCTGGACAGGGAATTTGTGCGGGTGTCCTATCGTATCTTGACGCATGCGGTTCTGAGCGGCTCGGCGATGGCGGTTGGTGCGTTCAGCACGCCGGCCCTTGGCAATCCGGGCGTCAGCCTCGACAGCGCGGTGTTTGTCGAGCGTCTGAAACCGGGCAACATACGGAATTCGAACCCGCCAGCCGGCTCAGCCGGGGCGACCGGGTGGTGACGATTCTCACCTGGCGACGTCAAGGCGGCATTAGCGGTAATGTGAGCGGCTTCACGCTCATAAACCCGCTGCCGCGTGCCATCGCCTATCAGGCCAGCGCCCGCGACGACGAGCAGGTTTCGGTCGATGGCGGCCGCAGCTGGGGCCGGATCGGCGATCTGCGGCTGGGAGCGAGAACTGCGACGCCCGAGGATGTCACCCATGTCCGCTGGCGGGTGCCCGCAAGCAGCGCCGCGTCGGGATCGGGCCGGATTGCCTACAGCGGAATTGTGCGCTGAAGGGCTCAAACAGCCAGCAGTAGTATAGGCTTCTCCAGCCGCGCCTTGACCGCCTGGACGAATGTCGCCGCATCCCAGCCATCGACTACGCGGTGATCGCAGCTGATCGAGATGTTCATCAGCTTGCGCCTCTCGATGTTCTCTCCGGCATAGACCGGGCGTTCGACTATGCGATTGGGACCGATGATCGCCACTTCGGGCCGATTGATCACCGGCGTGGTGGCGATGCCGCCGAGCGGCCCCAGCGAAGTGATGCTGAGCGTCGAACCGGAGAGCTCTTCGGACCTCGCGGTGCCATCGCGGGCCGCCCCGGCGAGGCGGAAGATTTCAGCCGCCAGTTGCCAGACAGTCAACGACTGGGCGTCGCGGATCACGGGGACCATCAGCCCCGCATCGGTCTGGGTGGCAATGCCAAGATGGACCGACGCATAGCGGGTGACGACCCCAGCCTCGTCGTCGAAGCGGGCGTTGATCATCGGAAATTCGGGGAGCGTCGTGCAAATGGCGCGGATCAGCAGTGGCAGGACCGTCAGTTTCGGGCGGTCACCCCGTGCCTCGTTCAGCTCGGCGCGCATGGCCTCGAAGGCCGTGACGTCGCATTCCTCGACATAGGAGAAGTGGGGGATATGGCGCTTCGACAAGGCCATGGCCTCGGCAATGCGGCGCCGCAGGCCGAGGACTTTGACTTGTTCACCGGCTCCCGACAGCAATTCGACAGGCTTGTGCACGGGCTTGTCCACAGGTGCAGAAGCCTGGGCGCGAGCTGCGAGGAGAGCGTCCAGATCGGCGTGATGGATGCGCCCATCGCTTGCAGCGCTGACCGTAGCGAGATCGACGCCGAGGCCGCGCGCGCGGGCGCGGACTGCGGGGGCGGCGAGGACCTTGGCGGCTGGGGCTGCGGCTGGCCGATGGGCTTCGACAGGCTCAGCCTGAGCGGGTTTGGGAATTGCAGGGATAGATGGATGGCGTTCCGCTTCCGAACGCTTGGAACTGGCCAAAACGTCCGCTCGTCTCGAGCTCGTCGAGGGACCATCCCCCTCCCCCTCAACCTCCAGCACCACCAGCGGCGAGCGGATCGCCACGACATCGCCGACCTCGCCGGCCAGCTCCACAACCACTCCGGCAACCGGGCTCTCCATCTCGACCGTCGCCTTGTCGGTCATCATGTCGGCGAGGCGACCGTCTTCCTCGACCCGGTCGCCCAGTTTGACATGCCAGGCGACAATCTCCGCCTCGGCGATGCCTTCGCCGATATCGGGCAGACGGAAGGTGTAGCGGCCCATGTGGCTCAACCCGCCGAAAGCAGCCGGTCGACCGCTTCGCCGATGCGGATGGGCCCAGGGAAATAGGCCCATTCGAGACTGTGTGGATAGGGCGTGTCGAAGCCGGTGACGCGCTCGATCGGTGCTTCGAGGTGATAGAAGCAGCGCTCTTGCACCAGCGCGACCAGTTCGCCGCCGAAACCGGAAGTGCGGGTAGCCTCGTGGATCACGATGCATTTGCCGGTCTTTTGCACAGACTTTTCAACAGTCTCAATGTCTATCGGAACAAGCGTGCGCAAGTCTATGATTTCTGCGTCTATCCCTTTCTGCGCCAGCACCGCCTCGGCAACGTGAATCATCGTGCCATAGGCAAGCACGGTAAGCGCCTCACCCTCGCGCACGATCCGGGCCTTGCCGAGCGGGATCGAGTAATAGCCCTCGGGCACCTCGCTGCCCGGGTGGGTGTTCCATGGGCGGGCAGGCTTGTCGTAATAGCCGTCGAACGGCCCGTTATAGATGCGCTTGGGCTCGAAGAAGATCACCGGATCGTTGTCTTCGATCGCGGCGATCAGCAACCCCTTGGCATCGTGCGGGGTTGAAGGAATTACGGTCTTGAGCCCCGCAACATGGGTGAAAATCGCCTCCGGGCTCTGACTGTGGGTCTGCCCGCCGAAAATGCCGCCGCCGAAGGGCGAGCGCAAGGTGATCGGCGCGGTGAACTCGCCCGCCGAGCGATAGCGCAGCCGTGCCGCTTCGGAGACCAGCTGATCGAATCCCGGATAGATGTAATCGGCAAACTGGATTTCGGGCACCGGGCGCAAGCCATAGGCCCCCATCCCCACCGCCACGCCGACAATGCCGCATTCGTTGATCGGCGTATCGAACACCCGGGCCTTGCCATATTTCGCCTGGAGACCGGCAGTGGCGCGGAACACGCCGCCGAAATAGCCTGCATCCTCGCCGAAGATCACGACATCGGGGTCGCGCTCAAGCATGCAATCGAGCGCCTCGTTGATCGCCTCGATCATGGTGATCCGGCGGGTGGGTGCTTCGGATAGCGATACGGGGCCTTCCTCGACGCTCATCATTCCTTCCATTCCGGCCATTTGATCCGCCGCTCGCGGATCGCCTGCTGCGCCTGTTCCTCGAGATGCCAGGGAAGCTCCTCGTAGACGTCCTCGAACATGGTGTGGAACGGATGGTGCAGGCCCTGACCCAGGATACCGTTTTTCTCTGCCTCCTTGGCGGCAGCGCGAACCTCCTCATCGACTTCGCGGTCCATGGTTTCGTGTTGTTCGTCAGACCATTCGCCAAGAACCATAAGGTGTTGCTTCAATCGCGTCACCGGATCGCCCAGCGGCCATTCCTCGCGCTCGTGGGCAGATCGGTAGGAGCTGGGGTCGTCCGAAGTCGAATGACCTTCGGCGCGGTAGGTGAAATGCTCGATCAGTGTCGGCCCCTGGTTGGCCCGCGCGCGGTTGGCGGCCCATTGCACCGCCGCATAGACCGCCAGCGCGTCGTTGCCATCGACCCGCAACCCGGCGATGCCATAACCGATCGCCCGGGCGGCGAAAGTGCTGCGCTCCGACCCGGCAAAGCCCGAGTAGCTCGAAATGGCATACTGGTTGTTGACCAGGTTGAGAACTACCGGCGCGTTATAGACCGCCGCGAAGGTCAGCGCCGCGTGAAAATCGCCCTCGGCGCTGGAGCCCTCGCCCAGCCAGCCGGTGGCGATCCGGGTGTCGCCCTTGATCGCGCTGGCCATAGCCCAGCCCACGGCCTGCGGGTACTGCGTCGCGAGATTGCCCGAGATGGTGAAGAAGCCAAAATCCTTTGCCGAATACATGATCGGCAACTGGCGGCCCTTGAGCCGGTCGGCGCGGTTCGAATAAATTTGATTGATCATCTCGGTCAGCGGGTAATTCCGGGCAATCAGAATCCCTTGCTGACGATAGCTGGGAAACACCATGTCATCGTCGGCGAGCGCGAACGCGGCGGCGACCGAGACTGCCTCCTCGCCGGTGCACTTCATGTAGAAGCTCGTCTTGCCCTGGCGCTGACTGCGGAACATGCGCTCGTCGAAGGCCCGGGTCAGCGCCATGACGCGCAGCATCCGGCGCAAGGTGTCGGGATCCAACCTGGGATCCCACGGTCCTAGGGCGCGGCAATCGTCATCCAGCACTCGGACAAGATCGAGGCAGAGCGGATGGGTCTCGCTGGCTTCGCAGTTCTCGTCAGGGCGCGGCTGGGCACCAGCGGGGGGAATGACGAGGTGCGAGTAATCTACCGGATCGCCCGGGCGGTACGGCGGCTCGGGAACATGCAGTTCGAGCGGGGGAAGATTGCCGCGAGGCTTGGCCGATTTGCGGGGAGCCTTGGTCATTTCCCGTTCTCAGACCGCCACCGGCGCGGGAATATGGGGCTGCGGCTCGTAATCGCTCACCGCGAAGTGCTCCATGCGGTAATCGAAAATGCTATCCGGCTTCTCGACGATTTCCAGCCTCGGCTGGCCTTCGGGCCGCCGCGACAATTGCTCTTCCACCAGGCCTTCGTGATTGCGGTACAGATGGACATCCCCGCCCATCCACACCAGCTCCCCCGGCTCCAGATCGCATTGCTGTGCCAGCAGGCGGACAAACAGCGCCGCACCCCACAGGTTGAAAGGCAGGCCCAGCGCGACGTCGCAGCTGCGCTGGTAGACCAGGCCGGATAGCCGGCCGTCACTGACATGGAACTGGTAGCTCTTGTGGCAGGGGGGCAGTGCCATCCGGTCGAGCTCGGCGACATTCCAGCCTTCGACGATGTGGCGGCGGCTGCCCGGGTTGGCACGCAGGCTCTCGACCACCTGCGCGACCTGGTTCACGCCCTTTGAACGCTTCTGGAACAAACCGTCACCGGATGGCTCGTAGACCGGCCAATCGACCCATTGCTTGCCATAAACCGGCCCGAGATCGCCCCATTGCCGGGCGAAGTCATCATCCTCGACGATCCGCTTCGAAAAATCGGCGCGCGAAATTTCCTCGCCCGACTCGCGCCGAAAGCGATCCAGCGGCCAGTCGGTCCAGATCTCCACGCCCTGCGCGCATAGCGGGCGGATGTTGGTCTCGCCGGTCAGGAACCACAGGAATTCGCGCGTCGCCGTCTTCCAGTAGACCCGTTTGGTGGTGAGCAGCGGCATCGCCCCATCCGCCAGATCGAAGCGCAATTGCGCCCCGAACACCGAGCGCGTGCCGACCCCGGTGCGGTCGCTCCGCTCGTCGCCCTGCTCCCAGATGCGGCGCATCAGGTCTAGGTACTGCCATTCCCAGTGGGGTCCGGCGGGAGAATCGGAAGCTATCGCGGCAGTGGCCATGCCGCACCCTAGCCCGTGTCCGACTTGGGTGAAAGCGTGCTTGCCACCCCGCTTGTGGCTGACTATAGGCCCGCTCCTGCCTCGCCCCCACAGCGCCTGTGCGCCAGGGGGTGAACGATCGGTCGGGGAATAGCTCAGCCTGGTAGAGCACTGTCTTCGGGAGGCAGGGGCCGGAGGTTCGAATCCTCTTTCCCCGACCATTACATCGGTGACTTGTAAGTCACTGAAATAAAACCTAAAAATAGACCATTTTTGACCTCTGCAGGAACTGTGTTGAAGTTTTTCGGTTTCGACCGAAAGTGACCTCGGATCGCAGGCCAGTATCAGCGTGGCTAGTTGGCATGAAGATCGTCGATAAGCCATGTGAATTGCCCCAACGGGCGGCAGCGCTGCGCGTGCCTGCACCGAGTAACGCAGGGCGTTGCGACGAGGTGACTAATCTTGCTGGTGGACGCAAACACATGTCCGGCCGACACAATTGCCGTACCGCGCCCGGCAGTCACCCGGTGCATCGATTTCATATCTGATGCTGTGTGCGTCCTCGCCTGTTCGACCTTGACGAACGGGGCAAATCTGGGCGGGAAGCGTGAGACCGCAAGCCTAGCCTGAAGCCAGGCTTCGTTCGTATTCAGCCATCCTGGAGAGGTCCCGTGCCAGCTCTTTCAGATCAAGAGATTCCCCATCTCATCGAGAACCCGGAGCGCATTCCCGCCGCGCGCTATCATGACGATGAATTCTTCCGGCTCGAATGCGAACGCGTCTGGCCGCACGTCTGGCAGATGGCATGTCGGCTGGAACTCATTCCCGAGGCCGGCGACTGGGTAGAATATGAAAACCTTGGCCGCTCGGCGATCATCGTGCGCACCCACGATGGCGTAAAAGCGTTCCAGAACGCCTGTCGGCACCGCGGGGTGCCCATCGCCGGCGGCTCGGGCAAGACCCACGGCAATTGCGCAAAGAGCGGCTTCGTGTGCCCCTTCCACGGCTGGCGCTGGGACATGGATGGGGCGAATACGCACGTCTACGGCAGACATCTGTTCTCGCCGGACCAGCTTGAAGCGGATGACATAAACCTGGTGCCGATTCGGCTGGAAACCTGGGGCGGCTGCGCCTTCATCAACTATGACGGGGATGCCCCGGGATTTCGCGAGACCATGGGGCCGGTTGCTGACCGGCTCGAAGCGCACGGCGTCGGCAACATGCGCTCGGAATGGTGGTATGGCACGGTGATCCCGGCAAACTGGAAGATAGCCATGGAAGCGTTCATGGAAGGCTATCACGTGCGGACCACCCATCCCCAGCTCGAACGCATTTACCCCGGCATGTACGTCTCATCCTACGAGGATGAGACGGCACAGGTCTATGGCGCAAATTCGATGGCGAACATGATCGGAAATTCGCGGCAGAGCGATGCAGGCGCCGCGATCCGGGAACAGTTCGATCACATGGACATGACCAGTATCGGCATGGCAGGCATGTTCCATGCCAAGGAAATGGACATAGCGCGTTCGCTTCTTGACGTCGATCTGCCCGAGGATCTCAACCAAGCCATACCCATGTGGTATGGCATTGTTCAGGAACAGATCACCAGCCAGCTGCGCGAACGCGGGGAGGATGTGCCGGATCTGAACTCGGTTGCCGTCACCGATCCGGTCGGCGGCGTCGAGTACATGTTCCCGCATTATTTCATGCTGCCAGTTTTCACCAGCATGGCGTCCTACCGGGTGAGGCCACTCGGGCCGGAAAGCTGCTTCTTCGAGATCTGGTCGCTGACTCATGTCGCGGAAGGCGAGAGCCACGAAATCCCGTTGGAGCCAACAGTTCTGGCTTTAGATGACGCAGAATTTCCGGCGATACCCAGGCAGGATTTTTCCAATATCCCCCTCCAGCAAAAGGGCCTGCGCACCGAGGGTTTCAAGTTCATGCGCCTATCCCGGCATGTCGAGGGGTTGATCAGCAATTACAACCGGATACTGGACGGCTATCTGAAGGGAACTGCGCAACATACGCTAGCCCGCGCGATACAGGAGTTAGGAGGCAATTTCGATGGGCCGATCAAGAACCTTGAGCTCTGACTCCTGCCCCGGACCTGTCGCGGCGGACAGAATCTACCGAAATGGCGCGGTGGATGGAACTTACGCCAATCGAAGGATGAACCAATGAGTGTCGAAATCACCGTTTCGGACCGCGTCGCCACGATTTTGTTCAACCGTCCCGACAAGCTCAATGCCCTCAGCGACAGCATGTGGCTGCAACTGCGCGACCATCTCGATCGCTGTGCCGACGACGATGAAATCCGCTCGGTCTTAATCGCGGGCGCGGGGCGAGGCTTCTGCGCGGGCGCGGATATCAGCGGCGAAGGCAAGGTCATCACGCGCAAGCCTGGCATTGCGGGCATCCAGCAGATGATGGAGTTCTACAGCGCGATCGTGCAGAAGCTGTATCACCTGCCGAAGCCTACTATCGCTGCCGTCCATGGTCCTGCGGTCGGCATAGCCTGGACCATGGCCCTGTGTTGCGATTGGCTCCTGACGACCGAAACTGCCAAGTTCCGGCCGGCCTTCATGAATCTGGCCAAGGTGCCGGAAGGCGGATTCCAGTTTCTCCTTGCCCGGCAGATTGGCGCGTTCAAGGCGCGCGACCTGGTCTATCGCTCGCGCTTTACCAGCGGCCTGGAGGCATTCGAGCTCGGACTGGCCAGCAGACTGGTTGATGAACACGCACTGATGGACGAGGCGGCAACGCTAGCGTCGGAAGCGGCTGCGCTGGCACCGGGGGCGTTCAAATCAACGAAGCAGCTCTTCAACGAAACATCGGGAGATTTCGATGCGTTCGTTGCCCGGGAACTGGCCGCGATCACCATTGCCGCCAGCATGACAGATGCAAAGGAAGGTATGGCGGCATTCTCTGAAAAGCGGGCGGCGAGATTCACCGGAACCTGATCGAACCGCGATATAACCGCATCGGCGGACGCGATGGCCTAGAAATCTAGCAGCGCTCTCCGCAGCGGCGAACCATCGCTCATCTGCTTGCTCATCGAACACGGCCTGTCGAATGAAACAGGACTTTCGTCCGCCTGACCCACGCCGAATTGCCGATCCCGTTCCTCGATCATGATACGCAGGATTTCGGGTGCGTGCTCCTCGATAACAGCAGTCTGGGCAACAACGCTGACCACCAGGCGATCTCCGCCCCGGTGTCGGGGCAGCAACACCGCGAGCGCAGACACACCCTCTGTCCGGGCATGTGGCCCCTTAGCCCAGCCACGATCACGCATCTCCTGAAAGCGCAAGGCTGTATTGGCGATATTGACGCGCTTGTCCGGGTCCGGCTCTTCCGCGTTCAGCCGGTGCAAGGCAAGCCGGACATGCTTATCCGGATAGCTCGCCAGATGCAGTTCGCCTTGCACATTGTGCAGAAGCGGCTCGATCGATCCCGCATCCACTTCGACAACAAGCGACGAACGCCCCTTGCGGACATGCAAGTGATGCAGGGCGTAATCGACACTCCCCGCCGACAGCACGACAGTCTCCTCCGTCCGCTTGGCGATGGCATCCAGCATGTCGATTGTTCGCCCGCCGCGAAAGTTGCCATTCTCGGCCGAGCATCCCAAAAGAGCCGCCCGCGACGACAGGCGGTAGGTCCGGTTGTAGCGATCATAGTACAGATAGCCGAGCTGCCGCAGGCAGCGCAGGAGCACCGATGTGCTTGACTGCGGGTAAGCCAAAGCGCGGGAGATCTCTGTAACCGACGCAGCAGGGCGATCTTCGGTAAAAAATTCAATCACTTCCAGAACACGCTGCGCCGATTTCACGATATGCGTGTTTGAATCCAACATGCCGTTCCCAACCCTTCTCCCCTGCCGCGGGCGCAAGCAGACAATCCGGCCGATTGCAGGCCTGAACTTGCGATAAACGATATACCTTCGATGGTTCGCAAACACTGGCAAAAAACACAGGCATCCTATGCTGTCGCCGTGACAAGCCCGGTCAAACGCCGCAATAGCCTGCCTGACAATACGCCTTCGGCAAAGACGGCACGTAGTGGGCGACATAGTGGAGGACACGGCCATGGCCGCAATCGGCGACGTATCGGACAAGACCGTCGAACAGCTTGTGTCGCTTATGGGTCGCAACGCCGTCGTAACGGGCGCTGCACAAGGGCTCGGCAAGGCCATCGCGCGCCGATTGGCCGAAGCGGGCGCTTCGGTGATGATCGGCGATATCGACGAGGCAGGGGCAAGAGCCGCCGCAGCGGATATCGCTGCCGCCAGCGGGTCGCGCGTCGAACCTGCCCTGCTCGACGTATCGGACGATGCATCGGTCAGCGCGACAGCCGAGCAGGCAAAGCATATGTTCGGAGGCATCGATATCTGGGTGAACAACGCGGGCATATTTCCGCGGACCAATTTGCTCGATATGAACCGTGAGGCATGGGATGAGGTGCTCGGCGTAAACCTGCGGGGCGTCTTGATGGGCTGCCGCGAGGCGGCGCGGCACATGATCGCAGGCGGCAACGGCGGTGCTATCGTCAACATTGCATCGACCGCCGGCTTGAGAGGTACCGGGCCCGGGCTGGCAAGCTATGTCGGATCGAAGCACGGCGTCGTTGGCATCACCCGCCAGTTGGCGCTGGAGCTCGCACCGCATCGTATTCGCGTGAATGCCATCGCCCCTGGCATGGTTCTGACCGAAGGCGTGGAGAAGTCACGTGCAAAGACCAAGTCCGCCGGCGGGCAGGCCTTTACCTTCCCGTGCCCGCTCGAACGCATCGGCGTCCCGGACGACATCGCCAGGGTCGCGCTGTTCTGCGCGTCCGACCTTTCAACATACATGACCGGCGTGACATTGCCGGTCGATGCAGGGCAGACAATCTGAGACCATATGACCAACCAGACCACCGAACTGTTTTCCGGACTGATCAGCGCGCGCGCCGATGACCTGCGCAAGCGGGTCGAGGCGTTCATGCATGACCACGTGCTGCCGCAAGAGGCGCTCTATGAAGCGCAATTGGTTGAAGACGAGCGCCGCGTGCCACCCGTCTATTACGAACTTCAGCAGCGCGCCAAGGCCGAGGGCCTCTGGAACCTGTTCCTGCCCGACAGCGAGGACGGCGCCGGGCTGAGCAATCTTGAATATGCGCCCCTGGCCGAAGCCATGGGCTGGGCGGAGTGGTCTGCGGGAGTGTTCAACTGCAGCGCACCCGACACCGGCAACATGGAAGTGCTGGTGCGCTACGGCACGGAGGAGCAGAAGCGTAAATACCTGCGGCCGCTGCTCGATGGGAAGACGCGCTCGTGCTTCGCGATGACCGAGCCCGACGTCGCATCATCAGACGCAACCAACATCAGCACCCGGATCGAACGCGACGGCGACCATTACGTCATCAACGGTCGCAAATGGTTCTCGAGCAACGCCTATCACCCCGATCTTGGCTTCTACATCGTCATGGGCAAGACCGATCCGAACGCTCCGCGCCACGAGCAGCACAGCCAGATTCTCGTCGATGCCGATGCACCCGGACTGATCAAGGTGCGCCACCTGCCGGTGCTGGGGTTCAACGACCTGCCGCGCGGCCATGCCGAAATCCTGTTCGAAAATGTCCGCGTTCCGGTTGCAAACATGATCCTGGGCGAAGGCCGCGGCTTCGAGATTTCGCAAGGCCGACTTGGTCCGGGCCGCATACATCACTGCATGCGTATCATCGGTCAGGCGGAACGGCTGCTCGAAAAGGTCTGCCGCCGCCTCTCCTCCCGCATCGCCTTCGGCAAGCCGCTGGCCAAGCAGGGCGTCTGGCAGGAGCGCGTCGCCAAGGCTCGAATAGATATCAACATGTGCCGCCAGCTGGTGCTTTTCACCGCCCGGAAAATGGACGTGGCTGGCAACAAGGCCGCACGAAACGAGATTTCGCAAATCAAGGTTGCCAGCGCGCAGATGGGCGAGCAACTGGCCAACATGGCAATCCAGGCCTTCGGAGCGGCTGGTCTGACCGACGATTTCGGTCTTGGCCATGTCTACTCGCGGATGCGGGTGCTGCGCATTGCCGACGGTCCCGACGAAGTGCACAACTATACCATTGCACGGCATGAATTCGCGAAATATTCCGAGGAAGGCTGAGTGACAAACGCATACGCATCTGCCGCTTTCGCCGGCATCGAGGAAGTTCCGGAGAATCTTCGTTTCGATGTGCAAGCGTTGTGCGATTGGGCTGCGGGTCGGCTTCCCGGGCTTTGCAACGAAGTAACGGTTCGCAAATTCAAGGGTGGCCAATCCAATCCCACTTACCGGATCGGCACGGCAGCATGCGATTACGTGCTGCGCCGCAAGCCTCCGGGGCCGCTGCAGCCGACCGCCCACGCCATCGACCGCGAATTCCGCGTGGTGTCGGCGCTTGGACAGACCGGCCTGCCGGTTCCCCGCGCCCATTTCTACTGCGACGATCCGGATGTGATCGGCTCGGAATTCTATATCGTCGACGCAGTTGACGGCCCGGTGCACTGGAACTCCGAACTGCCCGATGCAACGCCGGAATACCGCCGGGCATTCTATACGGACCTGATAGGCACGCTGGGCAAGGTCCATGCACTCGACTGGCGGGCGCTGGGCCTGGAGGATTTTGGGCGGCACGATGGCTATGCAGCGCGCAACCTCAAGCGCTGGCACAAGATCTATACCGATACCCAGGCGATCGAGATCCCGGACATGGACTGGACCGCCGAGGCCCTGCGTGAGCGACTGCCATCCGATGAACCCGTTACCCTGATCCACGGAGACTACGGAAACCACAATGTCATCGCCCATCCGGACCGTCCGGCGGTGGCTGCGATCCTCGACTGGGAGATGTCGACGATCGGTAACCCGCTGATCGACCTGGCCCACGCCATGCGCCCATGGATGGAACCGCCCGAACCGGAGACCGGCCGGCCTACCCTTGCCGACAAGGACCTGTCGGCGTTGGGCATACCGACCATCGAAGAGAATATCGCGACCTTCCAGCAACACAGCGGCATCAACTGGTCGCAAGGCCAGTTCTATCTGGGCTTCGTCATGTTTCGCTATGCAGCAATGATCCAGGGTGTGCTGCACCGCTACAAGATCGGCACGGCGGCGAATAAGAACTTCGCGCATCATCAGGGGCGTGTCGTGGTGCTGGCCGCCAAGGCACGCGAACTGCTGCAAACTGCGCCATGAACCTGTTCGACCTTTCCGGAAGGACCGCACTGGTGACGGGCGGCAGCCGTGGTCTTGGCAAGGCCATCGTGCTTGGACTCGCCGCACAGGGTGCCAATGTCGTCATCGCCAGCCGCAAACTGGAAAACTGCGAAGCCGTGGCTGAACAAGCCCGTGCGCTGGGCGTGCAGGCACTGCCTGTGGCCTGCCACGTTGGCCAGTGGGCGGCTCTCGACGACCTCGTCTGTCTATCGGTCGGTGCTTTCGGCAAGATCGATATCCTGGTCAATAATGCCGGCATGTCTCCACTTGCCGAATCTTCCGTGGCGACAAGCGAAGCGCTGTTCGACAAGATCGTCGGCGTGAACCTCAAGGCACCGTTCCGGCTTACCGCGCTGGTCGGCTCGCACATGCTGGAGCGAGGCGGTGGCAGTATCGTCAACATTTCCAGCATCGGGGCGGAATTTCCCAGTCCTAACAACGGACCCTACGCCGCCTCGAAGGCAGGCCTGAACGCACTGACCATGGCTTTCGCCAGGGAGTTCGGCCCAGCAGTGCGCATCAACACGATCATGCCGGGCTCGTTCCGCACCGATGTCGCCAAGGGCTGGCCGGCAGACAAGGAAGCAAACACGCCAGCGGCGCTGAAGCGGTTCGGTGAGCCCGACGAAATCGTCAGCGCAGTGCTGTACCTCGCTGGCAGCGCTTCCAGCTTTACCACAGGCAGCGTGATCCGAGTCGATGGCGGACGCTACGGACCTTGAACCCGGCTTTTCCGTCGGGCGCATAAACAGGAGCAACCATGGGCAAGGCAGTTGAACAATTGCTGTCCTTTCAGCAGAGCGACGAAGCATACACGGTGCCGCATGCGACAGTCCGGTCGCTCCAGATCGAAGCGCTGAACGAGCGCCTGCAAGAGCGCATCGGCAGCATAAAGCTGGTCAAGCTGCGGGCTGAGGAAGCCGGAATCACCGAAGTCCGATCGTTTGCCGACGTGGTTCCGCTGTTGCTGCCGCACACCGCCTACAAGAGTTACCCGGAGAGTTTCCTGTCGGGCGAGCGCTGGGACAGGCTGACGAAGTGGCTTGGGACTGTCTCGTCCTACCCTGTCGATAATGTCGATCTGGAGGGAATATCGGGAATCGACGACTGGATTGCCCGACTGGAGGAGGCCGGGCACCATGTCTCCTGCACCAGCGGCACGACCGGCAAGTCGGCGATGCTGATTGGCTCGAAGGCCGACATGGATTGGGCCGGAGCGGATTCGGTCGCGGCCTGCGCTTGGAGCACCGGGATTCCGCCCATTCAGGACCGCTTCGTCTTCCGGCTCGCGCCGGTCGCCAAGCTCCCGCGCAATATCGCAATCATGGAACGCATCCATCAGACCTACGGCAAGCCGGGCTCCGAAATGTATGCCTACCCGATCCCGCCGATCACGGTCGGTTCGATCACCCGTATGGTCGTACTGCGCAAAGGCATTGCTGAAGGCACAGCCCAGCCCAGCGAAATCGCCGAATTCGAGAGCACCTCGGCAGAGCGAGCCAAGGCGCTCGACGATGCGATCGGTATCACTGTCGATCGACTGATGGCAGTCAAGCACGAGAAGCTGTTTATGTCGGGAATGTGGGCAAACCTCTACAAGGTCGCCGAGGCACTCCGTGCGCGCGGCTTGGGCGGCAAGGACTTTCATCCGGAAAACATGATGTATGTCGGTGGTGGCCTGAAAGGTGCCGATTTGCCCAGCAATTACCGGGAATTCATCCGCGAGACGCTCAATCTCACCGAAGCACGCAACTTCCAGATGTACGGCATGCAGGAAATCGGTTCCGCCATGCCCCGCTGCAACGTGGGCGGCCGCTACCACGTGCCGCCCTGGGTGGTCTGTCTGCCGCTTGATCGCGATGGCGAGGCACTTTTGCCGATGGATCAGGGCGAGATCGAAGCACGCGCTGCCTTCTTTGACCTGTCGCTCGACGGGCGCTGGGGCGGGATTATCTCGGGTGACAGGATCGAAGTGGATTTCCGTCCGTGCGTCTGCGGGGCAGGCACACCATCCATTCGTGACAATGTCGCGCGTTTCAAGGATCTGGTGGGCGATGACAAGATCAGTTGCTCCGGCACGGTGGACGCCTATGTCCGGGGCCTCGGCTGACCAAGGCATGGCTGGCAGCCGCGCGATGCAGTCACCATCGAATGCGCAACATCTTTTGCATTGCCCGGAAAGGTCCATCGGATGAAAGACGAAACCCTGGTGTTGTACGAGACTCCCGTCGCAGGAGTTGCCCGGCTGGTGCTCAATCGCCCGCAGGCCAAGAACGCCCAGAACATCGCGATGCTGCACCAGCTCGACGAGCGGTTCAGCCGTGCCATGGCAGATGAGGCCGTCAGGGTTATCATTCTCGCAGCAGCCGGATCCGATTTCTCGGCTGGGCATGACCTCAGAAGCCTGCTCGACTCCGAAGATGCCTCCGCCTTTGGCGGACGGGCCTCGTCCGGCAATTTCGAGGCACCGGGCGGCGAAGGCTACATGGCGCGCGAGGAAGAGGCCTATATGCACCTGTGTCGGCGCTGGCGGAACCTCAGCAAGCCGACCATTGCCCAGGTTCAGGGCCGATGCATTGCCGGTGGCCTGATGCTGGCTTGGATCTGCGACCTGATAATCGCCGGCGAAGATGCCCGGTTCCTCGATCCGGTTACAGCCTGGGGCGGCAACGGTGTGGAATATTTCGGCCATCCCTGGGAGTTCGGCCCGCGCAAGGCCAAGGAATTCCTGTTCACCGGCGACATGATGAGCGCGCAGGAAGCCTGGCGGCTGGGCATGGTCAATCAGATAGTGCCCAACGACGAGTTGCCCGCTTATACCGAGGCCCTCGCCGCCCGGATCGCGACCCGGTCTTCATTCGCGCTCAAGACCGCCAAACAGTCGGTCAATGCCGCTGTCGATGCGCAGGGCCAGCAGCAGGCGCTGGATACGGCCTTCCAGATCCATCACCTGACCCACTATCACAACCGCGCGGTCAACGACGGCAAGATGGTCGATCCGGCCATCATGCCGAAGATGTTCAAGGGCTGATCCGGCAGCCCGGGATCACCGCGTTGACGGGAAGTCGGCGCCTCGCTTTTCGAGAAATGCGTTGACGCCCTCGGCAAAGTCGTCGTCGCCGACACACTGCGCGATTGCAGCGGTTTCGGCATCCATCTGTTCGTCGAGCGTAGCGTCTGGCGAGGCGTTGATCAGCCGCTTGGCGCTACGCACCGCCAGCTGCGGCGCTTTCGCCAACCGGCTAGCCAGCTTGGCGGCCTCCGCTTCGAGCGCCGCAGCTTCAGCCAGCCGGTTCAACAGCCCGATCCGCAAGGCCTCGTCTGCCCGGACGCGTGCTCCGGTGAGGACCAGCGACCGCGCTGTCCTGAGGCCCACCACCTGGGGCAGCAGGGCACTGACGCCGCCATCGGGGCACAGACCGAGCGACTGATGCGCAAAGACGAACAGTGATGTCTCGTCGCCGATCACATAGTCGGCGGCCAGCGTAAACAACAGCCCTGCCCCGGCCGCACCGCCGCGCATTTCCACAACAACAGGGCCGGGAAACCCCGCGACCGCCTTCACAAGTCGGCCAAGCCTGCCGATACGGGCGCGGAATTCGCTCTGCCGGTCCTCGACCGTCATCTCCAGGGTTTTGGCAAAGCCGGGGACGTCGCCGCCGGCTGAGAAATTCTTGCCCTCGCTGCGGATATGGATGGCGCGCACCCGCGCATCCGACGCAGCCGCTTCGAACAGCTCGATGAGCATCGGCGTCATTGCCGAGGTCATCGCATTGCTCTGCTCGGGCCGGTTGAGCGTCAGGCGCAGCACCCCACCGTCGATATCAACGAGGTAGTCACGGCTGTCCGGGGTTGTTAGGCTCACGTGCTCTCCCTTTCCTGAAGACAGCCTATCTGGACGCGTCTGGCTCCGGCAAAAGCCCCTCAAAAATCACGGGCCGATCCATCACCTTCTCGCGTCTAGGGGAGACCTTCAACGACAGGCACAAGCGGGGCAAGCCATGAATCTCGAAATCCTGACCACCAAGCCGTTCGATCCGATCGAGCAATCATATGGCGTGCGGGATACGATGCTCTATGCACTCAGCGTCGGGGCCAGCCGCGATGCGACCGACCCGGCAGACCTGCGGCTGACATACGAAAAGGACCTGCTCGCCTTGCCATCGATGGCCTCGGTGCTGTCGTCGCCGGGCTTGTGGATGCGCCGGAGCGAATTCGAGATCGACTGGGTGAAGCTGCTGCACGGCGAGCAGTCGATCGAACTGAGCGCGCCGCTACCAGCCGAGGGCAAGGTGACCGGCCGCTACCGGGTGATGGCAGTGAAAGACGGTGGGGCTGAAAAGGGCGCAACCCTGTTTTTCGAGCGAGTGCTCAGCGATGACGCGGGCAAGCCGCTCGTCACCATTCATTCGACCTATATTCTGCGCGGCGACGGCGGCTGCGGCAATTTCGGCACACCTGCGTCGGCGATGACCAGGCTTCCCGACCGCACGCCGGACAAGATCGTCGACGTTCCGACGCTGGACAACCAGGCGCTGCTGTACCGCCTGAACGGCGACCTGAACCCGATCCACTCGGACCCGGATGTCGCCCGGGCGGCAGGTTTTCCGCGGCCGATCATGCACGGCCTCGGCAGCATGGGAATCGCCTGCTATGCGCTGGTGCGCGAGTTCTGTGACGGCGATCCAACGCGGGTGAAAGGCATGTCGCTGCGCTTTTCCAAACCGTTCTACCCCGGCGAAACCATGGCGCTTGAATGCTACCGCGAGGAATCGGGCGTCCGGTTCCGGGCGCGCGTTGCCGAACGCGATGCCGTCGTGCTCGATCTCGGCTCACTCACATTCTGGTAAGAAGCTCCGGCCGGACTTAACTCGATCGCAGCCCGGTCGAACGCCCCACCGCTCAATTCCCGGTAAAGTTGCCTTTGCGCTTCTCGACGAAGGCTGTTGTCGCCTCGGCCACGTCGTCCATCTTCATCGAATAAACCTCATAGGCGAGCGAGGTTTCGAAAGCCGGCAGCGCAACCTGCTTCAGCACCTGGTTGATCGAAGCTTTGGTGTAGTTGACCGCATGCGGGGGCAGCGCGATCAGCTTTTCGACCATCTTCTGCACGAAGTCGTCCAGTTCCCCGTCGGGCATGCAACGGTTGATCAGGCCGATTTCGGAAGCAACCTTGGCTGGCACCGGATCGCCGGTCATCAGATATTCCTTGGCGCGGTGGATGCCTATCGCCATCGGCCAGAACAGCATCCCGCCATCCCCCGCGACCAAGCCGACCTTGACGTGGCTGTCGCAGAACCGCGCATCGTCCGCCGCGAAAACCATGTCGCATGCCAGCGCCATGTTGACGCCCATGCCATAGGCCACGCCGCGCACCTTGGCGATTATTGGTTTCTCGCACTCCATCGGGCCAAGCGCATGCTTGCGCGCATAGCGGGTGCAGCGGTTGACGTAAGCGGTCTCCGCCTTATCGGAGCCGCCACTGGCTGCATCGGCAAGGTCCGAGACGTCGGCTCCCGAGCAGAAATCCTTGCCTTCGCCAGTGAAGATGATCGCCTTGACCTCGGGATCGACCCAGAGATCCTCCCAGATCGTCGCCAGCTCGTCCTGCATGCGCAAGGTCACGGCGTTCCGCTTGCCGGGATTGGACAGCATGACTGTCATCACCCCATCCTTCAGCGACAGCTTGAGCTCCCTGTAACGCGAATAGTCGACGGGCTCGGGGGGAAGAAATTTCATGACTGGCCTTTCTGTTGAAGCTGTCTCTCTTGGAAATCCGCACGCAGCGCGTTCTTCAGCACTTTGCCCATCGCATTGCGCGGCAGGTCGTCGACGAAGATCACGTACTTGGGCACCTTATAGCCCGCCAGCTGTTGGCGGCACCATGCGATCACTGCCTCTGCCGAAACCGGAGAACCGGCGGCGCACACCACGAACGCGGCACCAACCTCGCCCTTGACTGGCTCTTCGACCCCGAACACCGCGCTTTGCGTCACGCCGTCCATCATTTCGAGGGTTCGCTCGATTTCGGCAGGGTACACGTTGAGGCCGTTGATGATGTACATATCCTTCAGCCGGTCGGTGATGGACAGGAAGCCGTCCTGGTCAAACCGGCCGATGTCGCCGCTGTGGAACCAGCCCTGTTCATCAATCGCCGGGCGCGTGGAATCGTCATCATCGAGATATCCGATAAGCAGGCGGGGATTGCGGATCAGCACTTCGCCGTCTTCACCTGCCGCGACATCCCGGCCAGTGTCATCGACAAGGCGCAGTTCGGTATCCGGAGCCGCCGTTCCCACGGAACCGACGACCTTTTCTGCCGGGTGGTGCGGCAGCGTGTAGGCGTCCATGCCGCAGGTCTCGGTCATACCGTAGCCGGTGCCGACTTGCTTGACGTCGAGTTCGCTCATCAGCCGGTGCACCAGTTCCGGCGGGATCATCGTGCCGCCGGTCGCCGCAAAGCGCAGGCGCGAAATGTCGAACTTCTCTCGCCCGTCATAATCGAGCAATCCCTGCCAGGTAATCGGCGCAGCGGGCATGATGGTAATGCCGAGGCGGGCGACCAGTTCGAGCACGGAAGCCGGATCAAAGGCATCGCCCCAGGCAATCGTCGCACCGCTGACGAGCCCGGTCAGCCAGCCCTGCTTGTAACCCCCGACATGTGCGAACGAGCCCATCGGGCAAAAACAGTCCGCATCGGTCGTCTGGTTGTAGTGCTGCATGATCCGGGCGGCGGCAACGGCGCTGCGGTGCGAGAACACTGCGCCTTTTGGCCTGCCGGTAGTGCCCGAGGTGAACATGATGTCGGAGATAGAATCCCCATGCACGCCCGCCTCTCTCTCGGCCAGCGCCTCGGCAGCCAGGTCGTCGCCGAGGGTCAGAAACTCCTGCCACGCGATCTGTCGACCCATGAGTGGAGGCCCTGGACCATCGACGATTATCATCTTGCCCAGGAAAGGCAGATCTGACCCATCGAACTGGTCGGCCAGTTGGGCCGAGGTTACCAACCGCACTATCCTTGCGCGGGTCATTATGTCGATGATCTCAGCCGACTGATGCCGGAAATACAAGGGCACGATGGTGCCGCCGACCCGCTGCGCGCCGATGGCGGCAGCAACCCATTCGAAACAGTTCGGCATCCAGATCGCGACTCTCGCCTCCGGTTCCATGCCATCGGCGATCAAGGCGCGGGCAAACCTGTCGGCGAGGGCATCGAGCGCACGAAAACCGATCGATTCGCCGGTCGGCGCGACCAATGCCGCCTTGTCGCCATAGAGCACCGCAGCTTCACGCGACAGCTGCGGTATCGTTCCTGCCATTATCGCTGCTTTCATATCCGCATGCAGATTATCCAAATGACACTTGCGTCAGCTAACCTACCCAGCGCATCTGCTATGCAGGATCAGCCTTAGGTGCAGCATGTTCGTGACCATACTGGCATAATTGGGGGGCTTACTCGAGCCGAGTTCCTATTAGTCGCACTTCAACGATAGAGAGCGAGCTTTGCATGTTCCCACGTACCATTTACTCCGCCGGGCACGAGGCCTTTCGTGACGAAGTGCGCCGGTTCGTGCAGACGGAAGTCATGCCGCATCACTACCAGTGGGAAGAAGAACGCGGCTTTCCAAGGGAATTGTGGCAGCGGGCCGGCGAGATCGGTATCTTGTGCTGCAATGTGCCCGAGGAATACGGCGGAGCCGGGGCCGACTGGCTCTACAACGCGATTGTCATCGAGGAGTTCGGCCGCGCCGGCGCAAGCGGGCCCGGCAGCGCCTTCATGGTACATTCGGAAATCGTCGCCCCCTACATTCTTCATGGTGCCAGCGAAGCGTTGCGGCGCGAATGGCTGCCGAAAATGGTCACGGGCGAGAAAATCGGTGCTCTCGGCCTGACCGAGCCGCACGCCGGGAGCGATCTTCAGGCAATCCGCACCCGTGCGATCCGTGACGGCGACGACTATATTATCAACGGACAGAAGATCTTCATTTCCAACGGCAACTGGTGCGACTTCCTGATCCTTGCCTGCAAAACAAATCCGGAAGCCGGCGGCAAGGGCATCAGCCTGATGCTGGTCGAAGCCGAACGCGAAGGCTTCGTCAAGGCCCGCAAACTAGAGAAAATCGGCCTGCATGCCGCCGATACCGCAGAGCTGTTCTTTTCCGACGTAAGAGTGCCCGTCACCAACCGCGTGAGCGAGGAGAACGGCGGTTTCAAAGTGATGATGGCCAATCTCGTCCAGGAAAGGCTGGGCCAGGCTGTCCGCGCCGTTACCGTCTGTGAAACTGCGATCGAATGGACGGTTACCTATACCAAGGACCGGCCGGCGTTCGGCAGCACGATCTTCGAGTTCCAGAACACGCAGTTCACGCTGGCCGATCTTGACGCGCGCATCGCTGGCGCAAGGGCGTTCACCGATGCCTGCATGATGCAGATGGACGCAGGCACGCTCGACGGTGTGACCATGGCCCAGCTCAAACTGGTGACGATGGAGCTGCAGGGCGAAGTGCTCGACAAGTGCCTGCAACTCCACGGCGGCTATGGCTACATGCGCGAATACCCGATCGCCCGAGCCTTCGTGGATGCCCGCCTCAATCGCATTGCCGGCGGCACCATCGAAGTCATGAAACAGATCATCGCCAAGGACCTGGCCAAGCGGTACTGATCACATGAAACTCGAAGCCCTGAAAAATTACCGGTTCGAACCGATCCAGCACCGGCTGACCTGGCGTGACACGATCATCTATGCGCTGGGGCTGGGTTACGGCTCCGATCCGAATGATCTCGGGCAGCTGCAATTCGTCTATGAAGACGGGCTGAAACCCGTCCCCTCGATGGCCTGCGTGATGGGCTATCCGGGCTTCTGGATGCAGCAACCCGAATTCGCGATTGACTGGGTTCGCCTGCTGCACGGTGAGCACTATTTCGAAGTGGTGGAGCCCCTGCCGGTCGAAGGCCTGCTCCGGGCCGAGCACCGCATAACCGGAGTCGACGACAAGGGCGAAGGACGCGGTGCGGTGGTCAATTTCGAGAAGACACTTTACGGCGAAAGCGGCAAGCTGATCGCCCGGGTCGAGCAGTCGAACTTCTTGCGCGGCGATGGCGGTTGCGGCAGTTTCGGCAATGCTGCCAAGGTCAGGCCGCCCCTCCCCGATAGCCCGCCGGACCTGACCTGCGAGATTGCAACGTCACGCCAGATGGCGCTGCTCTACCGGCTGAGTGGCGACTACAACCCGGTCCACGCCGACCCCGATGTTGCCCGGCAGGCGGGGTTTCACGAGCCATGGCTGGCCGGAATGTGCACCATGGGCCTCGCCACTCGCGCGGTTATTTCGGCATTCTGTCAGGATGATCCGGCGCGAATCCGGTCAATGTTCGTCCGCTTCAGCAATGTCTGCTTTCCGGGCGAAACCATGCGCTACGAATTCTACCGGACGGATGAAGGCGCGCGTTTCCGGGTGGCGTGCAAGGAACGCGATGTCGTCATCCTCGATCGCGGCGAAGTTTGTTTCGGCTGAAGGGCCTGCTAGCTTCCGACAGGCCCCAACAGTCCGAGCTGGGCGGCGATGGCGACAGCCTGGGTGCGATTCTTGCAATCGAACTTGCGGACCACGTTTTCGATGTGGAAGCGCAAGGTGGACTTTGAAATCTCCAGCAGTTCGGCTGCTTCCGCCTCGCGATAGCCCTGTGCCAGCATGCGCAGGCAGTCCCACTCGCGGACGGTGAGGCGTGCCTTCTCCTCATTCACCATTTCGTCAGACCCGCGCTCTGCAGCGAAATTGCGCATGAACAGATTGCCGAGAGCCAGCAATTCGCCAGAGATGTGCGGCAGGAGCGAACGCATTTCAGCGACTTCGCGATCACCCGCCCAGTTGACCAGCCCGATCCGCCCCTTTGGCAGGTGGACCGGCACATGCAGCATCGAGCGAATGCCGAGTTCGCACAGCATCTGGTTGGCCTTGACATAACCTGCGCAGGCATGCGGCCGGTTGCGCAGATCGGGTTCCGATACGAACGGCAGGTTTTCGAATCGTGATCGGATGTGGAATGGAGAATACAGGCTGATCCGGTTCTTCCGCCAGATATCCATCAGTTCCTTAGGCCAGCCGCGGCTACACGAGAACTGACGCGCTGGCTCGCAATCGTAAGGATTGGCGGCATCTGGAGTCCACCAGCATTTCTGCATATCGAGCAGATCTGCAACTTCCTCGATCGCGGCTTCGGCATGTGCGAATGACAGATCATTATAAAGAGTGAAATTCAGTTCGCCTAACCGGCTTCGCACCAGTTCGATCGGCGCGCGATTGCCAGTGCGGACATCAAGCGGGGCGGTGCGCGCCCTTGTCAACTGGTTAACAGTCATCTCCTCCACCTCAAGGCGGAGTTTACGTGGTTGTAGCGGCTTCGTACAGTTTTATGTTGGAACTTTGAATTGTTGATTCTGGTGCAGTTTGGATCATCGCTCCCCGGCTCCCAATGGCGCGCCAGCAGCGATGAAATTTTCTTTGAACCGACGTTCGCCAAGCCCAAGAATTCAGCGGGCTAATGAATTGCCGGTTTTTTCGTTCGGCGATGGCATGTCGCATGCACCTCACATAACCTCTCGCGGGTGAATGAAACCTGCGGCGATTGGGAGTGATAGCCATGAATGACACAAGCCTTTCAACCGGAAGGCGATTGGCGGGCCGGACTGCGGTCATCACCGGCGCTGGGACCGGCATTGGCCAGGGCATTGCCGTGGCCATGGCCAAGCAGGGTGCCAATCTCGCAATCGTCGGCCGCACTCCGGCAACTCTTGAGGACACCCGGCAGAAGGTCGAAGCCGTCGGCGGCCGGATCATCTGCCTGGAGGGCAGCGTTGCCGATCCAGAGACAGCGCCGCGCGTCATCGCACAGACCGTGGCAGAGTTCGGTCGGCTCGATGTGGTGGTCAACAACGCCCACACCTTCTCGCCGACATTGCCGCTGGACGAAACGCCGATCGCCGATTTTCGCCAACACATGGAATCGGGCTTCTTCGGCACCGTTTACTTCATGCAGGCGGCGTTTCCGTACATGACGGACAGCGGCGGCTCGATCATCAACTTCGCATCGATCGCCGGCGTTGTCGGATGGCCATTGTTCACGCCCTATTCGGCGACAAAGGAGGCGATCCGCGGCCTGTCGCGATCCGCCGCGCGTGACTGGGGCAAACACAAAATCAGAGTCAACGTCATCGTGCCATCGTCGCATTCGAAGATCACCGACGAGTATCTTTCGGATCCCGCCGCCATGGCTGCGGTGGTGGCCAACATTCCGCTTGGGTACATGGGCGATCCGGAAATGGACATCGGCGGGGTCGCCGTATTTCTTGCCAGCGACGAAGCGCGTTATGTCACCGGGCAGACGCTGCACGCCGACGGTGGCATGTAGCGCGAGCGTTGCCTGTCAAATTAAACGGGGCCATAAATTCGGACGGCCCCATATAGGCTCTTTCTATCGCTATGATCTCGCTCGTGCCCTTAAGGGTGCTTCGCCATTTTCCGTTTGGAGTGCTGTTGGATGCTTGAAGGCAAAGTTATTGCCGTTACCGGGGCGGGCCGCGGCATTGGCCGCGACATCGCGCTGTTGTGCGCGGGAAAAGGCGCGTCTGTCCTCGTCAACGATCTTGGCACTTCCACCGATGGCGAAGGCGCGGACCAAAGCCCTGCGGAAGAAGTGGTCGAGTTGATCAGGCAGAGGGGCGGCAAGGCGATCGTCAATGTCGCCAGCGTCGCCGATCCAGTGGGTGCAACCTCGATTATCGAGGACGCAGTGAAGGCGTTCGGTCGCATCGACGGCGTGGTCAACAATGCCGGCATCCTGCGCGACAAGATCTTTCACAAGATGAGCGAACTGGACTGGCGGCAGGTCATCGACGTGCATCTGCATGGCGCTTTCCTGGTATCCAAGGCGGCGATCCAATATTTCAAGGACCAGGAATCGGGCTCGTTCGTTCATTTCACGTCCACTTCCGGGCTAATCGGCAATTTCGGCCAGGCGAACTACGCGGCGGCCAAGATGGGGATCGCAGGACTGTCAAAGTCGATCGCACTTGACGCCCAGCGCTACAATGTTCGCTCCAACTGCATTGCTCCCTTCGCCTGGAGCCGGATGATCGGCACGATCCCGGCCGAAACCGAAGCGGAAAAGGAACGCGTCGAACAGCTCAAGACGATGTCGACCGAAAAGGTTGCGCCGATGGTCGCCTTCCTGCTTTCGGACGCGTCGAAGAGTGTGAGCGGCCAGCTGTTCTCGGTCCGCAAGAACGAGATAATGCTGTTCAGCCAGCCACGACCGATCCGCTCGATGCAGAAGTCGGAAGGCTGGACGCCCGAGGCTATTGCCGAGGAACTATTGCCGGCATTCGAAAACAGCTTCTATCCGCTGGACCGCACACGCGACATCATCGGCTATCCGCCGATCTGACGCCGGCCCCCTATTCCTGTAACCTGACAAACGAGAAGGATTTCGCCCTTTGTCGGAAGCAAGCATCGGCATCCTGTCCTGGGGCGCGTATATCCCGCGCCGTCGGCTTCAACGCGCCGCGATCTACGCCGCCAATGCCTGGTTTGCGCCCGATCTCAGAGGCGCAGCAAAGGGCGAGCGCGCCATAGCCAACTGGGATGAAGACTCCATCACCATGGCCGTTGAGGCCGCGCGCGATGCCCTGACCGGCATGGACCGGGGCGCGATAGGCGGAGTCTCGCTGGCCTCCACCACCCTGCCCTTCGCCGACCGACTCAACTCCGGCATAGTCAAGGAAGCGCTGACCCTTTCCGATGCCGTGGCAGCGCTCGACGTGACCGGCAGCTTGCGCGCAGGCGCTTCGGCGCTGATTCAGGCGTTGCAGTCCGCCGGACGCGGAGCAAAACCGCAGCTGTGCCTGGCCGCCGACGCTCGCAAGGCGCGGCCGGCATCCGAATCCGAACTGGTCTGCGGCGATGCCGCCGCTGCCATTGTTGTCGGCGAAGGAGAGCCCGTCGCCCGGTTCCTCGGCAGCTACAGCGAGACGGTCGATTTCGTCGATCATTTCCGGGCTACCGGACAAGACTTCGACTATGTGTGGGAAAGCCGCTGGACCCGTGAAGAAGGGTTCCTGAAGATCGCGGCGAAAGGACTCATGGCGGCGCTGGAGAAATTCGGTGTGCCGGTCGGTGAGATCGCGCATTGCGCCATTGCCATCTGCCCATCGGGGGGTGCTGCGGCTCTGGCAAAAAAGGCGGGTTTCGCCCCGGAGACGCTCGTCGATACCATGATGGCAACCGTTGGCGACACAGGTGCCGCGCACGCTTCGCTGATGCTGGCATCCGCTCTCGAAAAGGCAAAGCCAGGCGAGAAGATCCTGCTGCTCGATTTTGGCCAGGGTATCGATGTGCTGCTGTTTGAGGCGACCGACGCGATCACACGCACCCACGCCCGCCTCGGAGTCGCGGGTGCCATTGCCCGCCGGGTCGAGGACACCAATTATCTGCGGTTCCTGTTCCACAAGGGCATCCTGCCACTCGATCGCGGGGCCAGGTCCGAATTTGACCAGAAGCAGCCGAGCACAACGCTCTACCGCAACCGCAAGGCCGTGCTCGGGCTGGTCGGCGGGCGCTGCACCAAGACGGGGACCGTCCAGTTTCCGAGGTCCGAGATCAGCGTCAATCCCAACGATCACGCAATCGGCACTCAAGAAGACTACCCCTTTGCCGAGCGCAGCGCGCGGGTACTCACCTACACCGCTGATCGGCTGACCTATTCGCCAGACCCGCCGAACTATTACGGTGCTGTCGATTTCGATGGAGGCGGACGGATTACGGTCGAGTTCGCGGATGTCGATGGAGTCGATATCGAGGTCGGTCAGGAAATGCGGATGATGTTCCGGATCAAAGCCGTCGATGAAATGCGCCACAATTTCCGCTATTTCTGGAAAGCCGCCCCAATCGTTTGAAGGAGTTTTGACTTTGGCCAAGGGAATCAAGGACAAGGTAGCCATTCTTGGCATGGGCTGCGCCAAGTTTGGCGAACGCTGGGATTGCGACGCCGAGCAGTTGATGGTCGAGGCCTTCACTCGAGGCTGCCGCCGATGCCGGGATCGATACCTCGCAGATCGATGCGGCATGGCTGGCGGTCGGCTTCGATGCGGCCAATATCGGACCTTCCGGCCTGCCCTTGTCGGTGGCGCTGCGGCTGAACAACATCAGCGTCACCAAGGTGGAGAACTACTGCGCCAGCGGCACCGAAGCCTTTCGCGGCGCGGTTTATGCCGTGGCTTCGGGCGCAGCGGACATTGCGCTCGCCATGGGGGTCGAGAAGCTCAAGGACATCGGCTATGGCGGCCTGCCGGTGCGCACACGCGGCACGATGTATGACATGACAGGCGTGGTCGGCTCGGCACCCGGCTATTTCGCCCAGCTCGCCTCCGCTTATCGCGCCGAACACGGCGTGTCGAAGGACGACCTCAAACGGTCGATGGCGCATGTTTCGGTCAAGAGCCACGAAAACGGCGCGAAGAACGCCAAGGCGCACCTTCAGAAGCGGATCGACATCGACACTGTGATGAACGCACCGATGATCGCAGACCCGTTGGGTTTGTTCGACTGTTGCGGCGTGTCTGATGGCGCGGCCTGCGCGATCGTGACCACGCCGGAAATCGCCAGGGCGCTTGGCAAGACCGATCTGGTGACCGTCAAGGCGTTGCAGCTCGCTGTTTCCAACGGTTGGGAATCGCAGGGATCCGGCTGGAACGGCAGCTATTTCCCAACCACCCGGATCGCCGCGACCAGAGCCTATGACGAGGCCGGGGTGACCAACCCGCGCGACGAAATCAGCCTGCTTGAAGTGCATGACTGCTTCTCGATCACCGAAGTGGTGACCATGGAAGACCTGCATGTCTCAAAGCCGGGCGACGGCTGGAAAGACGTGCTCGACGGCTTCTTCGATGCCGACGGCAAGGTTCCCTGCCAGATCGATGGCGGCCTCAAATGCTTCGGCCACCCCATTGGCGCATCGGGCATCCGCATGATCTACGAGAACTACCTGCAACTGCTCGGCCGCGCCGGGCCGCGTCAGCGGCAGACCCCGCCAAGGCTTGGCCTCAGCCACAATCTGGGCGGCATGCCGAACAATAACGTCGCGGCAGTCGCGATTGTTGGGATGCTGGACTGACCTTTACACGCCCATGAATTCGCGCAGCGTGCGGTGGAGGTGCGAGACCGGCACCTCCTGCTTGGGGTTGGTGCGCGCGCCCTTGAACGCGCGCGATTTCATGCCCTTCTGCACACCGACCATATTGGCAAAGTCCTGTCGCAGGATCTTGGGCCAGGCATCCTCGTCGGCCAGATCGTTACACCACTCCTGCTCGACCTTGGGTTCCTGCCCGACCGGATAGCGCAGCAGCGAATAGACATCCCAGACCGCGCTGTCAGGATCGTGGCCGTTAGGCCGCGAACGGTAGGCAAGGCACGCATTCGGGCTGGAAATCATGATGTGATTGGGGAAGATATGCCAATCGCTGCCGATCTCCCGCAATTGTTCGGGTGTGACCGGCGGACTCTCTATACCCCGGGCCACAAGATCCTCGGCGGTCATCTGGGCCAGTTTCATCAGTATTTCGAGCGGCTCGGCCTCGCGCGGCAATTCATCGACCAGCCGATCAGCGACATTGGCCATCAGCACCGCCTCCGATGTCTGCAAAGTCTGGTCCATGTCCTTGATGTAAGTTGCGAGTCCAACCCGCATATCGACAAGGGAAGGATCGTTGCCGAGCCGCTTCGACGGCAGACCTGGCGGCAGCGTGTCTTCATAGCGGAACATCGAATGCCTGCCCCGGGCATAGCTGGCGGTGTAGTCGTCCCAATAGGGCAACATCTGGCCGTGCGTGGCCTGCAGGTGATAGGCCTCATTGAACATGCCCAGCACCGCCTTCCAGTTGCACGGGACGATCGCCGACTTGATCCAGTGATACCTCAACCCTTCCATGTGCAGCGGCGCATGGACCGACAGGGCAGGCTCCATGTATGTCTCGAAGGGTTCGCAGTCCGGATCCATGTTGATGTAGACCCAGCCGCCCCACTGGCCGACCTCGACCGGGGCCAGCGTGATGTCATCTTCCTTGAGGCACGTACCCCAATCCTCCCGGTCGACCACGTATTCCGGCGCGCCATCCAGTTCGAACTGCCAGCCGTGGAACGAACAGCGGAAGCGCTTCACATGGCCACTGCCGCTGGTCAGCCGGTTGCCGCGATGCGGGCAGACATTGTGGAACGCCTTGATCTCACCAGTAACGGTGCGAACCACGATGATCGAATCATCGACAATGTCGTAGGTATAATAATCGCCAACCTCGGGAATATCCTCTTCGCGGCAGGCCATCTGCCATACGCGGGGCCACAATCTCTCGTTCTCGAGCTCGGCGAATTCGCGCGAGATATAGTCGCTGGCGGGGACAAAATCATCGCGCACTTCGCCGATTTTGCCGCTTACCGGACGTAATTCAGCCATGGCGCTATACTCCCTTCGGTTCGTCGCGATTTCCGATAGTTCAACGAACGCCTTATCCTACTGACCGAGATCGATGCGATGCAATGCGATCGCATCCCTCGCAGCCTTGCAGGACGAGGTATCACCTATATGATGGATAGCCAAAAAGGGCATCCGGCACTGGATTGAAGCGTGCGTCATGTCGATGACAGCCGCTCCTCAGGCCCTGCCTGAACCAAATCCGATTCGTCTTGGCCACAGCGAAGACGACACGCGCTTGCACCAGGAGTTCGACAAGCCATGAGTAATGAAACGATCGCCCAGGATGAAACCATCGACACCACCGATGTCGATAAATACGTCGGCAAGATCGTCGGAGGCGGGCAGCTCAAGGAGCCGATCAGTGTCACCGACATCCGTCGCTGGGTCGTTGCCCTCGATTACTTCAATCCGATCCACTTCGACGACGACGTGGCTGTACGGTCAGAATTCGGCAAGATCGCGGCACCCCAGTCGTTCGCTTCGAACTGCTGCATCGGCCACGGCTCGATTCCGGCGATCATCGGCAATATCCCGGGCAGCCATGTCGTCTTCGGCGGCGACGAGTGGTGGTTCTATGGCCCGCGCATCCTTCCCGGCGACATGATCCGCACCACGCCGCGCTTCGCAGGCTACAAGATGGCCAGGACGAAGTTTGCCGGCCCGATCATGTTTTCGCACGGCGACACGCACTACCATAACCAGCGCGACGAGGTGATCTGCAAGCAGCGCTGCACCATGGGCCGCTACCGGGTCGATCTCGCCCAAAAGATGGGCTTCTACGACGACGCTCCGGGAGCGCCGGAGTTCACCGCAGATCAGCTGTACGAATTCAAGCGGCTGAAGGCCGACTGGATCGAATCGGGCGCCTCCGGCGAGGGGCCGGGCGAAGTCAAGGCGGGCGACAAGCTGCCCACCCGTCCGATCGGACCGCATACCGCTGTCAGCTTCACCAAAGAATATTCTGCGCTGCTCTACAATGCCTGGGGCGGTCACTACTACGAAGGCGATTACATGGGTGCGGACGCCGGCTGGGTGCCGGAACTGACGGCAACCAGCGACGATCCGCGCATGGCGGTCGGCCAGGACGACGGCCCGGCCAGCGCCCACACCGACATCAACAAGGCCAAGCTGATCGGCCTGCCGCGGCTTTATGGCTATGGTTCGTCGATGGGTGCATGGACGCTCGACCACGTGGCATACTGGGCCGGCGACAACGCCTTCATCCGCCATGCCAAGTTCGACTACCGCAGCCCGGTGTTCGAAGGCGACATCTCGCTGCTGAACGGTGAAGTTCAGGAAGTCCGCTACGATCCGACAGTCGGCGCGGACTTGGCGGTCGTGCGGATCACCATGACCAACCAGGACGGCGTGGTACAGACCTCGGGCTATGTCGAGGTGCAGCTCAAGACGAGCTGAACGGCAGGGCGCGGCAGGAATTCCGGTTTTGAGAGTATCAAGACCGGAATTCCAGAGCCTGCTACCGGTCCTTCTGCGCCATCTGGATCGGCGGCGCGTCCCGCCAGTCGGGCACGCCGTCCTCCGGATAAGCAACGGGCCTGCCGCTCGCGGCCACGCCGCCGTGCATCGATTCCCAGTGTGTGTGATTGAGCTGGTGCAGCGTGAAGCAGGCGTTCAGCGCATTGTGGAATCCCATGTTGTCGACAGTCTGATTGACCGAATCCTTGATCATCAGCGCTGCCATGGTCGGCACCTTGGCAATGCGACGGGCGAATGCGAGCGTGCGCTCGGCCAGTTCGTCCTTGGGATATATCTTCGATACCATGTCGAGCCGGAAGGCCTCCTCGACATCGATGGCATCGCCTGTCAGCATCAGTTCCTTGGTTTTGCGCGGCCCGAATTCCCAGGGATGGGCGAAATATTCCATGCCGCACATGCCCAGGCGCGTTCCAACCACGTCGCAGAAGGTGGTTTCCTCGGCGGCGACGATGAGGTCGCAGGCCCACATCAGCATGAGCCCGGCGGAGATAACCTTGCCATGCACCTGCGCGATCGTGGTCTTGCGCAGGTTGCGCCAGCGCAGCGTGTTCTGGAAGAAATAATGCCATTCCTGCAGTGTGCGGCCTTCGCCGGCCTTGCGCGTCCCGCCATTGGTTCGGCTCGTCACGTGCTGGTCAGGCCCTGGCATGAACGAGGCCATCTGCTCCTTCGATCCCATATCGTGTCCCGACGAGAAGATCGGCCCGGCCGCCGCAAGAATGACGACGCGCACTGCATCGTCCGCCTCAGCGGCAGCGAAGGCGTCACC
Source organism: uncultured Alphaproteobacteria bacterium (assembly GCA_963775115.1). Classification (GTDB taxonomy): domain Bacteria; phylum Pseudomonadota; class Alphaproteobacteria; order Sphingomonadales; family Sphingomonadaceae; genus Novosphingobium. The sequence goes on along the minus strand of CAVZHP010000010.1, from coordinate 133,110 downwards.
CAGTTCGACCAGCATTTCGCGGCTCTGGGCATTGCGCGCCTCAGGCCGGTTCAGCGTGATGCGCACGATGGCACCTTCGTCGAAGGATTCCGTCAGGATGTATTTGTAGGCCAAGGTGGTCTCTCCGTGAATTGCGATCCGGCAGACATTTGCGCTTGCACTGCTTCAGGGCAACGCATCGCCGCAATGCGGCCAGCAATCATTGCAGTTGTGATCCTTTCGATGCAACTCTTGTGCATGCGGCCCGCCGGTTGAATATCGGCCCGGCCCACAAGATGCGCCCGACATCGTATCCCGAAGGACCCGACGTGAACACTATCAGCTATGCGCCGGGCAACGATGCCGCGCCGGAGGCCTTCGACGAAAGCGACCTGCAGGCGCTCGACGAGGCGATATCTCAAGTCCTCGCAAGCGAGGCCGACCGCCACGCCTTGCACAGCCACATCGACGGCAAAGTCCGCCTGGACAAGGTTCTGTGGGACAAGGCGATTGAGCTCGGCTGGCCAGCCATTGGCCTGCCGGAAGCCGATGGCGGGCTCGGGTTGGGGCCGCGCGGCCTCGATCTGCTCTATCGCCAGCTGGGCCGCAGCGTTGCGCCGGGCCCTTTCCTCGCCACCCTATCCGCAGCGCAGACCATCGCTGCTGTCGCCGACCCGGCGACGAAAGCCGAATGGCTGCCTGCTCTGGCCGCTGGCGAGCGCAAGCTGGCGGTCGTCGCTCTGGTCCATACCTCGCCCGGTGCCGGCGAAACCTGGCTGCTCGGCGATAACGACAGTGACGCCGCGCTGGTTCCACTGTCGTCCGGCGAATGGGGTCTCGTGCCCCTGGCGGGAGCACAGCGCCTCGACATGTGGGACCGCACTCGCCCGTTGCTGTTACTCGACCTCGCCGGTCGCGAACCGCTCGCCACACTGCCAGGTGCCGCGACGGCGCAGGCCCTCACCCGCAACCTGGCGCTGGCAATCGCCGCCGATGCCATTGGCGGGGCGCGCGCGATTATCGAGATCACGGTCGCCTACATGATGCAACGCGAGCAGTTCGGGCGCACGATCGCCTCGTTCCAGGCGCTCAAGCACCGCATCGCCGACCACATGACCGAAGTTGTCAGCGGCGAGGAATTTCTCTCGCTCGCAGTCGACAGCGCAGCGCGCGGCAACCCGGACGCAAGCATCTGGGCTGGCCTCGCCAAGGCGCGCTGCACCGAATCCTATGTGCGCATTTCGCAGGATTGCCTGCAGCTGCACGGCGGCGTCGGTTTCACCTGGGAGTTCGACGTGCATCTCTATCTCAATCGGGCGCGGCTGAGCGAGCTGCTTGTCGCCCCGAACCCGAAACTGAAGGACGCCGCCGCTAGCAGGTCTGGCCGACGCTATGCGCTGCGGCCGCGTGCCGCTGGAACTGGCATGATGACGACAAACACGATGACAGCTCTGCAAGCAACCGACATGCGCATCCTCTCGCTGGCAGGACGATCTAGGTGCCTTCCGCAATGCCGTGTGCGAATGGCTCGCCGAGGTGGTGCCGCCCGATGCGATCCAGCAGATGATCGACGCCGACGAAGACCAAGGCGTGCGCATTCAGCGCGACTGGATGGCGGAGCGCCACAAGGTAGGGCTGGGCACGCCGCATTGGCCAAGGGAATATGGCGGCTCCGACCTAAGCCTGGCGCATCAGGTCGTCCTTGCCGAAGAGTTCGCGCGTACAGGCGCGCCGGTGATTCCGGCGTTCATGATCTCGCTCAACCACTTGCCCGGGACCCTGCTCAGCTGGGGTACGGACGAGCAGAAGAGCCGTTACCTGCCGGGTATCCCGGCGGGCGACATCTGGTGCCAGGGCTTCTCCGAGCCGGGCGCGGGATCAGACCTCGCCTCGCTGCGCACCCGTGCAGAACGCAAGGGCGACAAATACATCGTCAACGGCCAGAAAATCTGGTCGTCGATGGCGATGTACGCCAAATACTGCATCCTGCTCGCGCGGACCGATCCGGACGCTTCGAAGCACGCCGGCATTTCATTTTTCCTGATGGACATGAGCACGCCGGGCATTGAAGTCAGGCCGATTCACCAGATCAACGGCCGTTCGGAATTCGCCGAGATATTCCTGACCGACGTGGAAATCCCAGCCGAAAACCTCGTCGGCCCGGAACATGGTGGCTGGAAGGTCGCACAGTCCACGCTCGCTTCCGAGCGCGGCGTCATCTCGTTCGAATATATCGAACGCGCCCGCTATGCCGTGGAGGGGTTCTTCAGGGAGTCGCTCGAACGCGATTCCGAATGGCTGAAGGACGACCAGCTGCGCCGCGAATTCATCGATCAGCTTGTCGAGCTGCAAGCAAATCGCCGTTTGCTGCGCCGTCTGCTCGGCACGAACGCCTATGAAAGCGCGGCGGACAGCATGCTGCCCTCTTACATCAAGCTGCACGGGTCGATCTTCCGGCAGAAGTATTCATCGCTACTCACCCGGCTCGACGGTCTGGACGGCCAGCGCTTCCGGATGGGGTTCGAGGAGGTCTACCTGCCGGCGATGTTCACCTATGTCAGCTCGTTCTCGTGGACCATCGCCGGCGGATCGAACGAGATCATGCGCAACCTGATTGCCGAGCGCGGACTGGGCATGCCACGCGGCTGAAGCTTCGCTTCAGGTGCCCGTCAGTATCGCCTTCACCTCCGCACGTGACACCTTTAGCGAGGGCGTGCGCGGAATCTGCCTGGTGAATTTCCACACCACCGGCACATGCGTCGATGGGATAAGCTTGCGCACGTGCACCTCCAGATCGGCGGCGGTGACTGCCCCGGCAGTATCATGCAACTCGATGAGTGCGCCGGGCACTTCGCCCACCCGTTCGTCTGCAATCCCCACGACCGCAGCGCCACGAACGCCGGGATGCTGGATCAGCGCGCTTTCGACCGTTTCAGGAAGGATTTTGAAACCCCCTCTCATGATCGCACCGTCCGAACGGCCAAGAATGTAGACGAAACCGTCCTCATCCATCCTGGCGATATCGGACGTGCGCACCCAGCCGTCCTTGATCGAGGGGACCAGCACTTCGAGCAGGCCTTCCCCATTCGCCGGAAGCTCCTCTCCGGTGTCGGGATGGCTTACCCGCACCCGGGCATCGCCATAGGCGCGGCCCGTGCTGCCGAGCTTGGCATCCCCCCATTTCAGCGCATCCTCTTCCTCCATCTGGACAACCACGCCGCCAAATTCAGTGGCGCCATAGGACAGGACAATCGGTATCCCGTATTTCTCCTTGAAGGCGACCTGCAGTTCGATCGGCACCGTCGTCATGCCGCTGCGGCAGTGCGTGGCGCGGCCCAGCGCCTCTTTCGGCACGTCGGCATCGAGCAGCATCTTGATGCCGACGGGCGGCAGATAGAGATGCGGCGGCTGGTATTGCTTCACCCATTCAAGCCAGCCTTCGAGAGAGAATTTCTGTTGCAGCAGCACCCGCATTCCGGAGACCATGGCCGGGACCGCAGTGTAAAGGCCCGAGATATTGCACAGCGGATAGCACAGCAGCGCCGGTGGCAGCTTGGAGAGCGCTTCCGCACCGAACACGCTGTTCGCCGAGACAAATCGATCCTCGAGCAACTCGTAACTGAGGGGCCAGAGCTTGGCCGCGCCGGTCGTGCCGCTGGTGAGCATTTCGAAGGTCGGATGCTCGGGGGCTTCGGGATCCGTCTGACGGCTGACCCGTTCCAGTCCCGGCACGAATTCGGCACCGTCGCCGGTGAGCATGATCGCAGCCACTCCCATGGACCGTAGCTTGTCGACAAGTTCAGGGGTGAAGTCCGTCTGGGCCGCGACCATGATCGAGACCTTGATGCGCTCGGCATTGTTCGCCAGTGCCTCGCCGGACTGATAGACATACATCATCCGGATGTTGCGCATCACGGAGACAAGACCCATCAGCGCAGCGATAGCCGTAGGATGGTTGCGGGGTGCGAAGCCGACCGGCGCCCGGCGATCTTCAGTGGCCTGCCGGACGAGGTCTGCGACGCGAGTTGCGATTGCCCCGATCTCGCCATAGGTGATCCACCGCCCCTCGAACTCGATCGCCTCGCGGTCCGGTTCGACCGTAAAGGCCTGGATGGCAAGTCCGGCAAGCCGTTCACCGGGGGCAAGCGCCCGTGTTTCGTCGATCGGCAATCCAGTCATCTCACCCTCTCGTTTGCAATCCCGCCGCCATGTTTCGATGTGGCATGGAGTGCCTACTGCTTCCCGTCAAACGGCGGGCAGTCCACTCCTGCGTGGGCTACGGCAGATATCGATCATATATATAATCTCGCAGCCCGCATGCAGACTTGGCAGCATGCGAGGATGCAGTATCGGTTGGCAAGACCGGGTTTGGACCCGCAAACATTTTCGCCGGAGGTTGGCTTGCAAGACTATCAGGATATTCTGTACCGCGTCGACGATCGCGTCGCCACCATCACTTTCAACCGGCCACAGCTGCACAATGCCATGAGTCGGCTGCTGCGCGATGAAACAGTCCATGCGCTCAAGCGCGCGGAGGCTGACGATTCGGTGTCGGTCATCGTCATCGACGGCGCAGGGCGCTCGTTCTGCAGTGGCTACGATGTCGCAGCGCAATCCTATGAAGGGTCGGTGCATGGCATCTCGCCGCTGTTCGACGACTGGACCGATCGCCTGGCGCGCGACATCCTGTCCGACTGGTTCACCATTTGGGATCTGATGAAGCCGGTGATCGCCAAGGTCCACGGCAATTGCCTGGCCGGGGGCACCGAAGTCATGTCGATGTGCGACATCGTCTTCGTCACCGACAATGCCCGCATCGGCTATCCCGCCACCCGCGCGCAATCCACACCGGACCTCGCCTATCACGCCTGGCGCATGACCCCCGCCCGCGCCCGCTACCTGCAGCTCAGCGGCAATATCATTACCGGCAAGCAGGCGGCGGACTGGGGCTGGGCGACCAAGAGCTTTCCGGAGGAGGAATTCGACGAAGCCGTCGCCCGCGAAGTGAAGGCACTCGCCTCGATCGAGCCGGACATGCACGCTGCCAACAAGATCAGCCTCAACCACATGTACGACATCATGGGCATGCGTACCGGCCTGCACACCGTCATTCCCTGGCACTACGCCAGCCACAAGACCCGGCCCAACGGCGGCAAATTCCGCAAGATGGCGAACGAGCAGGGGCTGAAGGTTGCGGTGCAATGGCGGGATGAGGCTTTCCGCGACATCGACGCGCCGCCGCTGCCCAAGCCGAAGGGTGATTAGGCGGTTGAGCCCTAAATGGTCGGCAGCTAATGGAAAGCCTGCATGGCACCCAGAATTTCGGAAATGTTGTGGAAAGCGGACAGCGACGTCAGGTCGCTTCGAACCCGGCGTGGTAAGCTACCTCGCCAGCGACAGGTTCGCCGGTTAGCACCAATGACTGGAAATACTCGGCAGGAACCTCACCGTAGTGAAGGGCATGGTCGCTGGTGAAGCCGAACCGGCCATAATACTCCGGATCGCCAAGCACGACGCATCCTTGCGCGCCACGGTTCGTCAGCACCTGAAGTCCCTCCTTAACCAAGGCCGAGCCCACCCCGCCTCGCTGAAGGCTTGGCGAGACGGAAACCGGGCCGAGGCCAAACCATCCAATATCCTCGCCATCGATCAGCACTGGCGAAAATCCAACATGACCTATAATCGAACCTCCTTGTTCGGCGACAAGAGATGGTGAGAGGGCCCCGCCTTTTCTTAGGGCGTCAACGATAGCGCCCTCGGTCTGGCTGCTGTGCTCAACTCCGACAAAAGCGGCGTCAGTCAGCGCCCTGATAAAAGGGATGTCGTCGGGGGTTTCGGTTCGAATGATCATCAAGTGATTGTTGCGCGCCGGACCTGATCCGGCAAGCCCGAACGTCCGCTATGGGTCGTGGCCGGAATGAGGATTCAGACGAGCAATAGCGAAAGCTGCCGTGTGAGCCTTCCCGACGAGTCCTATAGCAAGCCGCGCAATTCCTGCTTGAGCACCTTGCCCTGTGAATTGCGAGGGAGTGCATCGACAAATGTGATCCCGGCGGGAATCTTGTAGCCGGCGATATTGGCACGGCACCAGGCAAGCACCTCGGCTTCGGTGATCGCCGAACCGCCGCTTCGGACTACGAACGCGTGGCCGACTTCGCCTTTGCGCGCATCCGGCACGCCCAGCACCGCGCATTGGCCGACGCCCGGAATCCCGCCCATCAGCTTTTCCAGCTCGGCCGGATAAACGTTGTAGCCGTTGGTGATGAACATGTCCTTCAGCCGGTCGGTGACGGTGAGATAGCCTTCCGCATCGACATGCCCGACATCGCCTGTGTGCAGCCAGCCGTCCTCGTCAAGCGCGGCGCGGGTCGCTTCGGGATCGTCCAGGTAGCAGCACAGTGCGCGCGGCGTACGGACAAGGATTTCCCCGGCCACACCGGGCGCGCATGCGCTGCCGTCCGGCGCGGCGATCCGCACTTCGGCATCGGGCGCGGGGCGGCCGGCGGTTTCGCAAATATTGGCAACCGGATCCTCGCGCCGGGCGAAATTGGTCATGCCGCCGGACTCGGTCAGGCCATAGCCGGTGCCGACCTGCTCGACCCCAAGTTCGGCGATCAGGCGGCGGACCAGCGCCGGCGGGATGGTGGTGCTGCCGGTGGCGATGAAGCGCAAGCTGGAAAGATCGCGGTGCGCGCGGCCGGGATGATCCAGGATGTCCTGCCAGACCACCGGCGGGGCAGGCATGACCGAGATCCGCAGCGTTTCGATCGCCTGGATCAGGCTTTCGGCATCGTGCGCTTCGCTCCAGCAGACGGTTGCGCCGGTCACCAGGCCATTGACCCAGCCGCCCTTGTAGCCGGCGAAGTGGGCGAACGGGCCCAGCGGGCACAGGCAGTCCGCCTGCGTCACCCGCGCGAAGTTGACCATGCCGTGGCCGCTGCGGACCGAGCTGGCATGGGTGAACATGGCGCCTTTGGGCCGCCCGGTGGTGCCCGAAGTGAACAGGATGTCGGAAATGACCTCACCGGTAACCTGCGCCTCGCGCTCTGCCAGCTGGCCGGCAGAGACCTGCGCGCTGCGATCGAGAAAGTCTTGCCAGGCAATCTCCCGCCCCGCCAGCTGCGCTTCGCCGGGACGCAGCACGATCACGCGCGCAATCCGAGGCAGACCCCGCCCGCGCAGCATGGCCGGATAGTCGTCGCCGCGGTGCTGGCCGATGCAGACCAGTCGGGTGACTCGCGCACGCTCGACGATGTCGGCCACTTCAGCCATACGCAGCCGCATGTTGAGCGGAACGATCGTAGCGCCCGGCCCGCTGCGCGCCGACAGCAGCAGCGACCCATTCCCACATGTTCGGCGCCCAGATGCCCAGCCGCTCGCCGAATGCCATGCCATCCGCGATCAGAGCTTTGGCGAATTCATCGGCCAGGGCATCGAGCATGGCAAAGCTCGCCGGCTGCTCGTCCATCGCGACCAGCGCGCATTTATCGCCCCAGCGCGTTGCCGCATGCCGCAGTAATTGCGGTATCGTCTCGCTCATGGCCTCGGCTTGCTCAATTGCATTCAGGCCTTTTCGCGATCCCAGGTGGACGCTGTCACCCCTGCCTCGCGCAGTTGGAATTTCAGGACCCGCCCCGATGCGTTCTTGGGCAGTTCGGCGACAAATTCGACATAGCGCGGCAAGGCGAAACGGGGCACCCGCGATGCCGCCCATGCGCACAGCCCAGCTTCCTGCAAGGTCGCACCGGGAGCCAGCACGACGGTTGCCTTGACGTCGTCCTCCATGAGTTCCGAGGCAACGGCGTGAATGGCGCATTCCGAAATCTCGGGGTGCTGGTTGAATATCCCCTCCATCTCGAAGCTCGAGATGTTCTCGCCGCGCCGCCGGATCACGTCCTTGCTGCGATCGACGAAGAAGAAATTACCCTCCTCGTCGATCCGAGCATTGTCGCCCATGTGATGCCACAGGTTGCGCCAGGCTTTCAGTGTCGCTTCCGGATTGTTCCAGTATCCGCTGAACATGACGTTCGCACGCCTCGGCCTGACGACGATTTCGCCGACTGCCCCGGCGGGAACTTCGTTGTCGTTCTCGTCCACCAGGCGAACGTCGAACGTGTCGTTGACCCGTCCGCAGCTCGAATCCGGAAGAACCTCATCGAAATTGGCATTGAGCGCCTGCCCGGCCTCGGTGCTGCCGTAGACCTTGCCCGAGCACCAGGTGACGCCGAAACGTTCGCGCCAGATGGCGGCGAGTGCGTCGTTCATCGGGATGCCGATCAGCGTGCGGACCTGGCCCTTGCAGCGCAGCGCCGCCGGATTGTCCTCCGCATTGGCGACCATCAGCGCCATCGTGCCCAGCAGGACAACGAACGTTGCACCGGTCCGCTCGATTTCTGGCCAGGTGTTGCTGAGAGAGAACTTGCGGGCATAGGCGACAGACGAGCCCGATTGCATGGTCAGGATCGCGGCGGAAATGCCGGTGATGTGAAACAGCGGCATCGGTAGCCACATCTTGTCGTCGGCCCTGCGGCCGATCGTCGCGCAATAGCGGCGGCTGACGTCGCACAGGTAATTATGGCTGACCATGCAGCCCTTCGACATCCCGGTGGTGCCTGAAGTGTAGAGCAGCATGGCGAGGTCCGACGGCTGCAACCTCGATTGGCGGCAGTTCGCCTTCGTCCAGAAGGATATTCCACCATTGTGCCGATCGGCTTGGCCGCGTCTTCGACAGCGCATGGTGCGCCGGTGTAGAGGATGCGTTCCACGGCTGGCAGGTTGGCGGCGACGGCCAGCATATTGTCGAGATAGTCCGGATCGCAGATCACTACCCGCGCGCCGCAATCGCCGAGCTGGTGGCTCAGGTAATCGCCCTTGTAGGCGGTATTGATCGGAACGTAGATCGCGCCGAGGCGGTTTATGGCGTACCAGGCGATGATGGCGTTCGCGCTGTTATCCAGGACACTGGCGACGCGATCGCCCGGCTCAATGCCGAGTCGCATGAAGACCTCGCGCGAAGCGCTGCACTTCCATGTCCGTCCGGGCATATGTGTAACGGTCGCCGTCAAAGTCGAGGTAGAGGCGCTCCGGCTGCGCAGACACGGCAGCGGCAAACGTCGCGTTGATCGTATCGCAATTGACGTTCACGGGCAGCGCCATTCCTATACCGACGTCCTTCAAGCGAAGCTTAGGAGCCGCGCGGCAGCATGCGGCGACCATTGAGATACATGATCTCCTTGATCTGCTGGTCATTGAGTCCGGTAAGCGCCTCGGTCACGAAATCGCGCGGCATGGCAATGCCTTCGGGATGTGGATAATCCGAACCCATCAGGATCGGGTCGGTGTATCCAAGTTCGTCGACGATCTTCTTCACGTCGTCCTCGGGATAAGCGACGGCGAAACAGTGGCGCTTGAACACTGCGCTCGGTCGCTCCTTCATCTGGCCGTGCGACCAATAGCCGGCACGGGCCATACCGCGCATCTTGTCCATCTTGTGAACGAACCGGGGAACCCATTCCGCGCCATTCTCGACGCTGACCATGCGCAGGTTGGGAAAGCGCTTGAAGAAGTTCGCGTAAATGAACGAGGACATCGTCATCATGATCGGCACTTCGCTGAAGGTGAACATCCACTGCCAGGCGCTCTGGCCGCTGCGGCGGTTGAGCAGCGGCTCTTCGCCCCACATCCGCACCTGCTCATGCAGGAAACTGGCATCGCCGACATGGTAGGAAATCAGCACGCCCGCCTCGTTGAGCATGCTCCACAGAGGATCGTAATAGGAGTCGGCTGGGGGGCCGGCCGTCCATGCCCGGCCCGGTCGGCAGAGTGACCACCCGCGCGCCGTTGTCGATCAGCCATTTGGCTTCCTTCACCGCCCAGTCGAGGTCCCAGAGCGACAGGAACGGCGTGGAATAGAGCCGGTCCTGATGATTGAAGCCGAATTCCTCAAGCACGTATTGATTATACGCATGAAGTACCGCGTTGGCGCCTTCGTAGCCCTTCTTCTGGCCGAACACATGGAGCCAGCCTAGCGTTGAAATGATCAGGCCGACGAACAGCAGGCAGGCTTCCACGCCCATCTCGTCGAGCTTTTCGACACGCGCATCGCGGCGGTACATATTGTCCTGGATCGGGATGCGCACGTCGATTTCATGGCCCGTCGAAATCGCCTTGAGCCATTCCTTGAGCTTGCCCGGCGGGAACACGACGCCATCCGATATCTCGGTGTTATCGACCTTGTGATTGCCGAGATAGAGGCCGAATTCGCCCTTCTCGTCATACTTCGTGTGGACGAGCCAGTCCTCATGAAACTTCTTGGGCGTGTATTGCGCCATGAAATCGAAGTTGCGTTCCTGGATATGCGAATCCGCGTCGAAAATCGGTCCGTCGTAACGGGGCAGGATCAGACTGCTCCGATCCATGTCTTTGGGTTTGGTAGCCATGTCAGCCTCTTTTTCAATGCGTGGGCAAGCGCGCAGTCTTCCCCGGCAGATGGTCGCATTAGTGGTCGCTTGTCCGCCTGAATTCAAATTTTTGTCCGATGCATCAGATATGAAATTTGGCGCAAGCACCCGGCATTAGCCGGTTGCAGCGGCTCCACGGCTAACCTCCGCGAGTCGCGCCAAGGCCACAGGCAAGGCGCCCATCCGCGGAATTCCGGTCAGTTCGTCGTAATCGTCGTCAACGCTAATCAATCGGTTAGTGTTGGTGCCGAGTTCGCGATAGCGATGATCTTCGTCCGGCTGGCCACCGAATGCCTGGCTCATGGCGATGACGCCGCGCCGCAGGGAATCATCCGCCTGAACGATGCCGGGAACGGTATCGTGCGCCGATCTTATCAGCACGCTGTCGCCGCTTTCGAGACCGGCATCGCGCAAATCGTCGGGGTGGACGAACAGGGGGTTATACCCCTCACCCCTGTTCAGCATCGGGTCGGTCCGGCCGATGGAATTGAGGAAATTGTTGGCGCGGCGCGAGACCAGCAGGAAGGGGAACGTCGCGTCCTGCCGCAAGGCCGCGTAATCTTCGGCCCGGATGCGCGCCAACCATTCGAGAATATAGGGCGCGCCAAGCTGGAGCCGGTCGGTATTGCCGTCCTCGCGCGGGAGCACCCGGATATCGGCATCGTCGTAGAGGCGTCCATGAGGATGGCGCTTGATCTCGTCGAGCGGCACCCGCGAGGTGGCAGTCATGTTTTCCAGGATCTGCTCGGTCGTCGGTGGATCGGCGGGATCGATCTCCATGAACAACGATGCGCCCTCGGCGTGCGCCCCGGACCGGAAGGACGTCATGATCTTCATGTCGATGCCCATTCGCTTCGCCAATCCCAGGAAGAACTTCCATTCCTCGATCACTTCGCTGCCCGATGGCGGATCGATGATCCGCGGCGCGTATTGCGCCCAGGGCCGGGGCGTACCGAGCCCGAACCCGTAATATTTGAGCGATTCGACCGAATGGCTCATCCCCGGCACCTCGAAACTGAGCATCGGCGCAATCACATAGTCGGCAAGTTCGGCGGTGGCGGACATTTCGTGGTCGATCGCCACCAGCAGCTCAAGCTTGTCCATCGCGGCACGCGTCCGCCTCTGGTCCGGCCAGGCCATCATCGGGTTGGCTCCGACGCAGATCAACGCCTTCACCTGGCCCTCGCCATCGAGCAGAATCTCGTCCGATAGCGCTGCTGTCGGCATGCCTGCCGCCGTCATGGTCAGCCCGCGCACGCGCATTTTTTCGCCATACCCCCAGCCGGCAAACGGAGCGATCGGTTGGGCGCGAGGGTTGAATGCGGGAAGCATGACATTGGGCCGGGGTGCCTTGTCGCCTTCCCGCGCCCAGCGACCGCACAATGTGTTGAGCGCCATGCACAGGTATTCGGTCACCGATCCGCGCGTGGCGAAACTCGGCCCGGTCCCCGCCAGCGCACAGCCGCGCTTGGCATTGGCAAAAATCCTTGCCGCGCGAATCACATCCTCAGCGGGCACCCCGGCGCGGGTTGCGACATAGTCCGGCGTATAAGGTCGCACCGCCTCTGCCAGCGCATCCAGCCCCTTGGCATTGGCCGCGACGAATTCCGCGTCGCACAGGCCTTCCTCGATCACCACCCGCACGATACCGGCGAGCAGTGTGGGATCCTCACCGGGCCGGGGCTGCAAGTGCAGGGCGGCACGGCGGGCAGTTTCGGTCAGACGCGGATCGATCACGATCATCTGCATGCCGCGCTCGTTCGCTTCCTTGATCTTGCGACCAGGATTCTGGCCAAGCAGGCCGTGGCATTTCGAAATGACCGGATTCATGCCGACAAGGAGATAGGTATCGGATTCCTCGAATATCTGCTCGCCCGCCTGCCAGCCGCCGTGCAGCGCCATCGCGATCGACTTGCCGGGCTGATCGATGGCACCGGGGGTGAAGAACATCGGGCTGCCGATTCCGCGCAGCCAGGAACGGGCCACCGGCATGGCGGCGGGGTAAGGCAGCGTTCCCGTGCCGAAATACATCGCCACGGACCGCGGCCCGTGCCGTTCGACAATGGCGGCGATCTTGTCCGCGATCTCGTCCATCGCCTGCTCGATGCCAATCCGGTGCGACCCTCCGTCGCCCCCGCGCCTGACGCTGTGGAGCAGGCGGGTGGGCGCATTGTGCTGATCGGCCAGCGCCCGGCCCTTGGGACAGGTGTAACCGTGATACAGATCATTGCCCGGATCTCCGGTGACTTTCACGGAGCGCCCGTCTTTCACCTCGACAAGGACGGGGCAGAATGCCGTACACAGGCGGCAGATGTTGGGATAGGTTTCAGTCACGGCACGTCCTTACTCGGCGATGCTGCGCGCCATCTTTGCTTTCAGCGCTTCGATCCGGAGCACGGAATGCGTGGTGGGAGGGAGCATTTCCTCGGGCACTACCGGGATGCCGAGACCGCGACGCGCAAGCTCCTCCTCCATGCGTGCCGTCAGCAGGGCGCGGGTCTCGCGGCTGGGGCGCGGAACGGTGAGATCGGGGGACGTCAGCGGAAAAATCGGCATCGCCCGCTCCACCCGCAGCAAGGTGCCGCCGCTGGCTGGCTCAGCCATGCCGATAAACACTTCGCGCCCCTGAAACGAAAGGGTCGCAGGGCCAGCCGACCAAGGAGCAAACTGCGGCACTTCCATGGTGAAGCCTTCCGTACTGCGCCCGATCGAGTTCACCCGCAGCGGCAAGGGAAAGCCCTCGTCATCGCACAGCGTAAGATGGCCCGGTACCGAGCGTTCGAGGGCAATATCTGCCACTTCTTGCCAGGGAAGCAGCGGCCAATCCGGCGCCGCGCTCATCTTGCCTGCGGGCTTGGGGTCGGACGGCGGGTAGGCGGTGCCTTCAGGCGCACGCCATTCCTGCGGCTTCGCGGTCTGTGCAGCTGCCTGGTCGGGCCACCAGCGAATATGCGAAGGCGTGACGGCGACAAACACGCGCGACCAGTAGAAGATCGACTTGCGCATCGCCTCCCACGCGCCGCCCGGCGGCAACATGTGGGCCGTTTCGGCAACGTAGCGGTGAAGATTGGCCTGGATGTCGGCATCGCGGACCGCGCCGAAGCCGGCAATCGACACGACGGGTTCGTCCGCTTCACCCTCAATCAGCAGGCCGACCTTCGGGTTCCTGCGGGCTCGTTCCGCCTTCGCCGGATAGGCAAGGCCAGTGCCGATATCGAGCGTGGCAACATCTTCCGACGGGAAATAATAGGTGGGGGTGTCGATCGGCACGCCCTTGGCAGTGACTGTGGCATATTCGGCAACCATGCCGGACCGGATCAGCCGGACGACTTCTTCGGGCAGATGATCGGCGAATGCCATTGGTTTGCTCTCCTTCGTCAAACGCGCTTTGCTGAGCTGAAGCTTGCGGCAGCAGCAGGCAAATGCAATCGCACGCAATCACCCGGCAACCTATTCCCGTATGTGATATCGACGGGATGCGCGGGCTTCGTCGAACTTCCGACTTGATGTCACTTTGCGCAGCCCGTCTCTCGCGTCACGCGATGGCATGCGGTATTCGCAGCGTGATGCATCTGGACGCCAAATGACACAAGACCTCACTGCTTGCATCGACGGCCACGGAAGCCCGGTTGACGGTGCGCCGATGGGACTGCTGCTGAGTGCCTATGCTCAGGCCGCTCCTGCGCGTTCTGCCCTCATTTTCGGACCGACTGTCACGACCTATGCCGAACTCGACCAGCGGGCAAACCGCCGGGCCCGGCAGCTGCGTTCTATCGGCATCGGTCAGGACGATCGCGTGGTCATCGCCTTGCCCAACAGCATCGAGTTCGTGGAGTGCGCTTTCGCCGTGTGGAAGCTGGGCGCCACTGTCTGCCCCGTGTCCAATCGGCTGACCTCCGATGAATTTGCCGATATCATCAAGATCGCCGAACCGGCGGCCATCCTTGCCAGTGTGAGTGAACGCCCTGCGGATGCTCGCACTTTACTGATCGATGGACCGCCTCCTGAGACTTTACCTGGTGCGCCCCTGCCCGGGCTGGCAGCCAGCCATGGCCGCATCATGACCAGCGGGGGCAGCACCGGGCGGCCCAAGCTGATCGCCGAACCGGTGCCGGCGGTCTGGGGGCCGGGCAAGGCCGGTTACCGACGACCGGCGGGTTCCAGAGTGCTGGTGGCCAGTCCGCTGTTTCACGCCGGTCCCTTCTCGACAGCCCTCTATGCCCTTGCGCAAGGGTCGACGGTCGTCTGCATGGAGCAGTTCGAAGCCATGGCCTGGCTGAAGGCGATAGAGCAGCACCGGATCGACTACGTCTATGCCGTGCCGACGATCATGACACGGATCGCCAAGCTCGATCCCGCCATCACCAAAGATGCCGATCTTTCGTCGATCAAGACCCTGCTCCATATGGCTTCGCCTTGCCCGCCGGATACGAAGCGCTGGTGGATCGAACGCATCGGCCCGGAAAAAGTGCTCGAACTGTACGGCGGGACCGAACGGTTAGGCCTGACTCTGATCGATGGGGAGGAATGGCTTAGGCACCCGGGTTCGGTCGGCAAGGCTTCCCCAGGAGACGAAATCGTCATCCTCGGCGACGACGGCGCACCCGTGAGCCCGGGCGAGATCGGCGAAGTGCGGTTCCGCAAGGCCGCCGGGGTCTTGACGACCTATGCCTACATTGGCGCGGAACCGCGCATCACCGGAGACCTCGATTCCTACGGAGACATGGGCTGGCTCGACAGCGACGGCTACCTCTACATTGCCGATCGCCGCACCGACATGGTCCTGATCGGCGGTGCGAACATCTATCCCGCCGAGATCGAGGGCGTGATCGACAGCATGCCCGGGGTCCTCTGCTCTGCGGTCGTCGGACTACCCGATCCGGACATGGGCAATCGCCTGCATGCCTTCGTCGAACTTGCGCAGGGACATGCCGAACCCGACACACGCCGGTTCGCCGAGGCCTTGAGGACCCGATTGAGCGGGCTGAAGTGCCCGCGCAGCTTTGATTTCACCTATCAGAGATTGCGCGATGATGCCGGCAAGGTCAGGCGCTCGGCGTTGCGCGACGCCAAGCTCGCGAGCGCGGAGCCCTCGAAAGAATGATTCTCGCGGTCGAACCGCAATCAGAGATCGGACCACCGGTGCGTAACTGACGTGAGAACCTGGACGATTCCACCAGGGGCGCAAATAGCCTGAACATCGTTCATAATGCCGTCCAGGCTCCCGTCTGCCACCGACCTCACCGCGTCGTCTGCCGTCTCGAACCAGTATTCAGATATGCCGTCGAAGGGAAACAGGGGCAGCGGCTCGTGGACCGGGTGATTCAGCACGGCACGGGTAAGTCCCCTGACAGCGGCACTCCCGCCACTTGCCGCCACCGCATGTTCGTTGCGATAGCGGTCGGTAAACGCCTCCCTTGCCATGCCCTGTGCGCGGGGAAGAAAGTGAAACAGTGCCGCCTTGCCAAGAGGCCCTTCCTTCACCACCGATTCCGTCGCGAAATAGGTGAAGTGAGGCGTCAGCATGTCGAACACGCGGCGCTCGTCCTCATCGATCCTGGCCTGATCCTCCGGAGAGAACCCACCCCCCTTGATCCCGGCAAACGACGGGCTTGCCGCAACCGCGACCCCATCATGCTGCATTGAGAGCTGCGGCAGTTGCACCTGTGCCCCGTCGATCGCGGGCTGATCGATACGGTTGCAATAGCGCAGCCAGGAAATGTTCGCTTCAAGCGCCGGAAACTGACTGGCGAAGATTGCATGGCTGCGCCAGGTGCGGGGCCAGTCGTCGCGGCTGACGGTCTTGGCCCGGCGGGCTAGATAGATCAGCTTGTATGTCTCTGCGTTTTCCAATTCCA
Source organism: uncultured Alphaproteobacteria bacterium (assembly GCA_963775115.1). GTDB lineage: Bacteria > Pseudomonadota > Alphaproteobacteria > Sphingomonadales > Sphingomonadaceae > Novosphingobium. The sequence continues at coordinate 116,813 of CAVZHP010000010.1, read as the reverse complement.
CCTCCAGCAAACTTGCGAAACTACCCGAGCAGGACTGCAGGCCAAACAGCCAAGCGCGCGAGGCATGCCGACGAGGACTGTGTCATAGCGCGAACCGGTCGATGTACTCGCCGAACCCGGCAATCACATCCGCGCGCGTCATGCCATATTCCTCTAGCGTATACTGGTGCTTGCCAAACGTGCCTGGCGCATTGCGGCTGTTGTAATCCGTCAGCCGACCGCGCAGATCTGGAGTAAGGTCCATCCCCAGATGTTCGTAGATGCGCTCGAACTCCTCGCCGGGCCTGTTGACGACATCGTCGTTGACTACGTCGATAAAGCGGTCTTCACCGATCCGTTCACGCGCCGCCAGCGCACGGTCCATACCTTCTTTCCAGAACGCCAGCAGCCGGGTGCCGACCCATGCCTTGTCGACTGAGCCGGGCGTGCAGCGCTGCTCGTGCAAGGTGTGGTGAAGGCTCGCCACCGATGCGATCAGCTTGCAAGGATCGCGATGGGTCATGACGAAGCGGGAGTCGGGGAACTGCTGCGCGATCGCGTCCAGCCGGAAAAGATGCGGCGGAGACTTGAGCAGCCATTTGTTGGGCGGACGCCGCGACTGCAGCAGCTTGAACACCCGTTCCAGATAAGCATAGGTGGTGGTGAAGTCGTCCGAAAGCCACCATGAGATGTACTCGTCCGGCATCGGATAGGCACCGTGATAGGAATGCATGTCCAGCCCGGCGAGAAAAGCAAGGTCCTCCTCTGGTCCGTCCGGATCAAAGAGGTGCAGATGTGACATGTCATACTGCTTGGCATATTCGTACATCGCGAGCGCGCGCGGATCGTCGGCTTCCTTACCGATCTCCGGCGGCGGCACCGGGCTGTTGGCTTCCCAGCCGCGCAGGAAACGGAACCGGTCATCCAGCGCGAGCATGCCGACAGTCGCGGTCGTGCCGGTGCGCGGCATGCCGACAACGAAGACCGGTGCCTCGACGAGTTGCAGTTCGGTTTCGGGATGATCGTGGTACCACTGCTCTATCCGCAGCCGGTTGGTGAGTTCGCTGACGATCTTGGCGTTCACATCCCGCGCGGCATCGACCGTCAACGGCATGCGGGAAAATGCATCCAGCGAGCGTGCCAGCCCATCGCGAAAGCCAGATGCGCCGAAGTCTTCCGAACCGGCGGCGGCGATGGCCTGGGCGATAGCTTCGTCCGCTGACAGGATCGGCTGCATCGGATTCAACTCCTCGGGATCTGTCCCGGGGTCGCCGACCGCTCCACCATGCCGTATGCTGTCTGGCCATCCGGGAAGATGACGTTGCTCTGATAAAGCCGATTGTCCCAGCTGTGCGGCTCGGCTTCGACACCGACCTGCGGGAAGCCGAATTTACCGTCCTCGTCGAACATCCAGCATGAGGTGCCTTCGCGGATCCAGTCGAACGGTGGCGGCGATGCTTCCTTGAGCATGATGTCCGCCTCGACCGGTAAACCGCTGCCCATCGGGTCGAGAAAGGTCCGATCAAGCGTGGCTCTACCTTGGGGAGAGTTCGTCATGCTGCTGTCCTGTCGTGAAATTCCCGCCCAGGCCGGATTTGGACCGAACGCAAGCGCGACACCTGCGGCCATACCGGCAAGGGCGCTTCGCCTTGGCAACCCCTGATCGAGAGGCCGGTCGCGATCATGCATTTGCGTTCACCGTCCAATCCGTCGAGCGAATTCGGCGTGGGAGTATGTCGGCTGCGCACTGCGCTCGCTGCGCAGCCGGTCCCCCCTGAACCTACTGCCCGAACTTGTAGCGCAGTCGGGCGCCCCACATGCGCGGTGCTCCATATTGCACGGACTCGTAACCGTATGAGGCCCACTCACCGCCATTGACCACCGGCACCACCTTGTTTGTGAGATTGGTGACAAAGAACGCCGCGTCGATCGGCTGGCCAGCCACATTTTTCCAATCCACGTTGAGATTCACGATGTTGCTGGCGGGAAGATACCGCAGGCTTGGCGTGGAATTCAGATTGAAAAACGCCTTGTCGGTATAGACATAAGTAGCGCCGATGCTGATCTTTCCGATGCTGTCATCGAGTGGCAACGTATATTTTGCCGAAAGGTTCAAACGATTCTTCGGCACTTGCGCCAAAGGATCACCTTGGTTCGCTATCGGACGCAGGATGAAAATCGGGTTGTCCGGAATAACCAGTTCCTTGATCTTCGTGTCGAGATAGGCATAACCCGCCGACAGATCGAGGCTGTCGAACAGCGTGATGGCCGCATCGACCTCGAACCCCTTGATCGTCGATTTACCGGCATTGACGATGGCATTGCCGCCGGACGTGCCGTTCGATTTGTTCTGCGTCGTCGTGACCAGCTGCTGGTCGGAGAAGTCGTTGTAGAAGGCAGCAGCGTTGACGTAGCCGCGGACTGCGCCATAAAAACTGGCCTTGACGCCCACTTCATAGGCTTCGAGTTTTTCAGGGCCCCAGGTCTCATTGCCGACATTGCTGGGAGCAACATTGCCGGCGCGATAACCGCGGGACCATTTGGCATAGAGCAGGAAGGCGTCACTTGGCTTGTAGTCGAGGTCGATGTTCCAGGTCGGCTTGCTCGATTTTTGTTCGAATGTTTCACTGCATTGCACGGGATCGGTAACAACCAGCGCACCCAGCCTCAAAGTGTCAATGCACCTCTGCACCACAGTACCCGGGGCAGTGGGCGGGAAGAAGAAACGCGTACCCTGATGGAAGGCTCTTGCTGTGTCCCACGTATATCTGATTCCGCCAGTCGCGCTCAGGTGGTCAGAGAATTTGTAGGATGCTTGCGCATATACCGCCTTGTTTATGAAAGTTGATTTGATGCGTGCATGGGAGATTTGTCCGAAACCGAACGGATCGAAGCATTGCAAGGCCTGTATATTCGTGCAACTCAAGAATATCTGGGACAATCCAGCGTTCCAGGTCGGTGATTTGGAAACTGAAATATATCCTCCGGCCTGCCAGTTCAGCCGGCCATCGGCCGACTTGCCCTGAAACTGCAATTCATCGGTAAACGTCCATTGATCCTGTGAATGATAGCCAGGTTCCTGGGATATGTGAGTAGGTGTATAATTCACGCCGAGGACGAATGGCGTGGTCAATGTCGGCAGCAGCGGGTTCTTCTGCGTGAGGAGATTTTCGCCTGCCAGATTGTAATCCAGATCCGACGTGATCCGGGCGTAACTTGCGATATTCTTGATCCGAAGATTATCGCTCGCCTGCCAGGTTGCGTGGTTGATAAGCTGCCATTGCTTGATCTTGAAGTAGGGATTATTCACCGCCACTTCGGTATCGAGCGGACCATAGCCAAGCGCATTCATCCGGTCGAGCTGGGTACATCCCGAGGGGCCGGTAATCGCACCAAGTGAAGACTGGAACTGTTCGGCCAGCGTCCGCGCGCATGTGACGATGCGGGAAGCAAAGCCGTTGGTGTCGGACTTGCTGTAGTGAAGGACAGTGTAGTTTTCGACATTGGGCGACAGATTTGCCAGAACGCTCATCCGTGCATAGACATAATTGGTGTCGTTGTAGGCATCGGGCCCGATGCCCGACCGGTTCTTCATATAACCGTCTCGCTTCATGCGATCGATGTCGAGGCGAACCTTGAGGTTGTCTGAAATCGGTATGTTGAGGACTGCCTGACCACGCAACATACCGTAGTCGCCAGCAGACCCTTCGACGTAGCCCTCAAGCTTATCGGTCGGCCGTTTCGGCTCAAGCAATATCGCGCCGCCGGTCGTGTTAATGCCAAATAGTGTTCCCTGAGGACCCTTCAGAACCTGGATATTTTGCAGATCCATCATTGAGCCGATAGCCAGATTGCTGCCCGCTGCCGTAAGGCCGAGCGAACGGGGCGTCGTGACTTCGGCGAAATAGACGCCCACCGAAGGTGCGGTGTTCGCCTCCTGGGTGAAGCCGCGAATTGCGAACGCGCTCGTTTCCGGACCGAAGCGCTGGTTTACTGTCAACGACGGCGTGTAGACCGCGAGATCCGAACCCATCACCAGGTTCCGCGCTGTGATTTGCTCCTGCGAGATAACGCTGATCGAGATCGGCACGTCCTGGAGACGCTCCTCGGTCCGGCGCGCGGTGACGATGATGTCGACGCCGTCTGCGCCCTCATTGCCAGCCTGCGCATAGGCGGCGGTCGAGCTGACGAATGCAATAGCTGCCAGGCCGCTCATCAGAATTGTTTTTGTATATGATTTCCCCACGATACCCTCCTCATGACATAATCTTGTTATTGGTGAAGAATACGCCTGCCCCCGGCTCGCCTGACTTCATTCCGTCAGATCGGTCAAAAACTGATATCTCATTGTCCATGCTTCTCCTTGCCTGAGTTACTGTGCTTTTTGAGGGGGTATTGCGGGGGCTGGCAGCGATCACATCCGTGAATTCACGTGTGGATTGTGAATCGAATTGCAACCGGGGATCGGTGGCCCGGCAGCGCTACCGTTCGTGCGGTCGCCTATATCCCAGATGGGCTTGATGGCGTGGTGGACCGACGTCCTATGGGTATCGCCAACGCTAAATCGTCCCGCCAGCGCCGCCGCCCGCCTGCACGTCATCGATCTTCCTGGACATGCCGCTCGAATTTCCCCCGGACACAACAAGGTTGTGTCCGGTGATCTGAGCGGCCCGCTCGCTGGCCAGAAAAACGGCGGCATTGCCGATGTCCTCAGGCTGGCCGAGGCGCGAAATGGCCTGGCCCGATGCCATAGCCTTGAGCATCTTGCGCCTCTGCTGCTCGGCCTGGTCCGGCGGCAGGTCCAACCCACCGAGCAGGATCGGCGTTTCGATCGGCCCAGGCGATATCGCGTTCACCCGGATGTTGAACGGGCCAAGCTCCATCGATGCGCCTTCGGTGAAGTTGATCACACCGGCCTTTGCGGCCCGATAGACCGCGAGGCCGACGCCGCCCCCCATGCCGCCGATCGAGGCTGTGTTGATGATCGAGCCGCCACCGGATTTGACCATGTGGCACGCGGCGAATTTCGTGCCGAGCATGACGCCCAGCAAGTCCACTCGAATGATCTTGTCAAAATCCGAAAAATCGCGATCTAGGAGTGAACTGGCGCCAAGCGGCTCGGAAATCCCGGCATTGTTGAACATGATGTCGAGCCCGCCGAACTGCGCCACGGCGAAATCGACCAACCTTTCGACGTCCTGCGGCGAGGCAACGTCGGCAAGGCAGAACCGGGCATCCGGGCCGAGGTCACTTGCAGCGGCTTCCCCAGCTGCGCTGTTGATGTCAGCCAGTACGACCCTGGCACCTTCCTCCACGAAACGCTTTGCAGTGCCTTTCCCGATCCCGGACGAACCGCCGGTAATGATCGCGACCTTGCCTGATAGCTCTCCTGCCATCCAATCAACTCCTCTGGAAAACTCGTCAGGCGTTTGCACCCGATGCATGCCGTGCTGCGATGAACCCGAAAGTCATCGACGGACCTATGCTGGCCCCCGCCCCGGCATAGACCCGGCCGCCAACCGCAGCAGTGGTATTGCCGGTGGCATAAAGCCCTGGAATCGGCTTGCCGTCGTCACGCAGCACGCGCGCATGCTCGTCAGTGACGACTCCCCCGCAGGTGCCAACATCGCCGGGGTATATCGCGACGACATAGAACGGCGGGTTTTCGATCACGCCCAGATTGGGATTGGGCTTGTTGGTGGGATCGCCATAGTACCGGTTGAACGCGCTGTCGCCGCGCCGGAAATCCTCATCGATTCCGGCGAGAGCGAAGCCATTGAAGCGGGCGACAGTCTCCGCCAGGCCAGCGGGATCGATCCCGCAAGCCAGCGCCAGTTCTTCAAGCGTATCGAACTTGCGGATATATCCCGCGTCGATGTATTTCTGCGGCGTGTGACCGGGGAGCATGGGACCCCAGATCGAGTTCTTGCGGCAACGGCTATCGATGATCGCCCAGGCCGGGACTGCGCCCGCCTCGTACATTCGCTTGCCGACTTCCATGTAGGCGTTGGATTCATTGACGAACCGCTTGCCGTCGGATCCGACTAGGATGCAGTGTGGCCTGCCAAGGTCGTTGGGGCTGTGAAAGCCCATATAGGTTCCGTCAGGCATGAAGGAGCTTGGCATCCAGAAGGACTCGTCGAGCAGGTCGGTCGCCGCACCAAGCCGCATTGCCGCCTCGATGATCTCGCCGGTGTCGCCGGGATTGACCTGGGTCCAGGAGTCCGACGTGGGCTTCGGCTGATATTTCTCACGCATGGCAAGATTGCGCGCGAAGCCGCCCGCGTTGAGCAGTACCCCATTGCGCGCGCGGATCTCGATCTTCTTGCCGCCGCGTTCGGCGATCACCCCTACTACACGCCCGTCTTCGACGATGAAGTCGCTGACGGGCGTTTCGGTCCAGATCGGAATGCGTTTGCGCAGCACGATTTCGTAGAGCCGCCCCTGCAGGGCATTGCCGGAACCGCGGACATTCTTGCCGAACAGCTTGTTGATCATCAGCCGGGAGACCATCTTGAACCCGACCCATTTCCCCCACCAGGTCGTCTTGGCGTTGAACAGGCCAACGCTCTCCCAACTCGGTACCGGCATGCCGGCCGTTATCGGGCTGTTGGCCAGTTTCGGCCCCCATTCGCCCAGCCGGTTGACGTCGAACAGCGGTGCGGCAAGCGACCGGCCCTGAGCGATGCCGCCAGGCCGGTTATCATAATAATCCGGCCAGTGAGCATGGCGGAATTCCATACCGATGCTTTCGAGGAAGGTGATCATGCTGGCGCCATTACGAATCCAAGCATTGCGTTTTTCCGGTGTCGACGAGGGCATGAATTCGCCGATTATGCCGTCGAGATATTCGCGCGACCGCTCGATGCTGTCGTTGCCGCCGTTATCGTTGAGAATGTGATTGTCGGGTATCCATATCACCCCGCCCGAATAGGCGCTGGTGCCCCCGATCATCGACTCCTTCTCGACGATCAGCACGCTCTTGCCCTGTTCGTGCATCCACAGCGCCGCAGGTGTCGATCCGCCACCGCTGCCGACAATCACAAAATCATATTCGTTCGCATCGTCGCCCATTGCTCAATCCATCAGATGTTCATCGCACATACCGCCGATCTTCGACAGCTAGCTCTCAGAATGTGCAGGGCAAAGGAACGGAAAAAGGCGCAAGAACTGTCAGAAATCGCATTTGTAGAAACTGTGCGAGCAGCATTGCGCAGGGGCGTCGCGAGTGCTTCCGATCTGCAAGAGGAGTCCACCATGCACATGCAACTGGAGAACAGGCGCGCTTTCGTCAGCGGCAGCAGTTCGGGGATCGGCAAGGCCATTGCGCTGGAACTGGCCCGCGAAGGTTGCGCGGTGGCCGTGCACGGCCGCGATCCGGCCCGCACCGCGCAAACCGTGCGCGAGATCGAACAGCTCGGAGCGAAATGCTTCGCGGTCTTCGGCGACCTTGCGACCGAAGCCGGATGCGAAGAGGCCGCCAAGTCTACCCTGGCACGGATGGACGCAATAGACATCGTGGTGAACAATGTCGGGTTGCTGATCCGCAAGGATGACCCGCCTTGGCATGAGGTCCCGACCGAAACCTGGATCGAAAGCTACCAGGTCAATTTCCTGTCGACGCTGCGCATGTCCAGGCTGTTCCTGCCGGGCATCAAGGAAAACGGCTGGGGCCGGTTCATCAACATTTCCACTGGCGGAGCGGCGCATACGCCCAGCACGACCGAGTATTCTTCCGCCAAGGCGGCGCTCAACAAGCTGACCGCCGACATGGCCAAGAATGTCGGCCAGTATGGCGCGACTGCCAATGGCATCGCCCCCGGCGTAACCCATTCGGCCGCGGTCACCGAGTGGCTGGAAAGCATGGCCAAGGCGCAGGGCTGGCCCGGAAATTATGATGACTGGGAAGCGCGCTTCGTCGCCGAAATGGCGCCGCAGCAGGCGATCAAGAGCTTCGCCAGGCCGGAAGACATCGCCGCGCTCGCCGTATTCCTGGCAAGCCCCCGCGCGGGCCATCTTACCGGCGTGACGATCAGGCTGGACAGCGGACACAGCAGCTCGGTCATGTAGCGATTCTCGCGTTCAACGATTTCCCAGCAAATTGACTTGGAGAAAGCATGCTTTCATTCGACAACATCCTGGCCATCGCCGAGCGGGAAGTGGGCGCCTATGGCCTGCCCGATGAAGCGCTGCTCGGCCGGGTTCGCGGCCTGGTCGACTGGATCAACGAGCGCGGGCCCTATGACCGGGTCGAAAGCAAGGGGAATGCACGAGCAGATCCGCCGCCTGCTGGCGACCCGGATCAAGCTGCTCAACGACCGCAGGCTCTATCCGGCCATCGCCGAGGAGAAGATCGAGCGGCCGGTCTTCGTGGTCGGCTTCGCCCGGTCGGGCACGACACTGCTCCATTCGCTGCTGGCCGAGGATCCCGAAGTCCTCGCGCCGCAGAGCTGGCACATGTACGCGCCCTCCCCGCCGCCGGGCGCAATGCCGGTAGTTCCCGAACGCTATGCCTTCGCGCAGCGGCAGGTCGAGCACTGGATGGATTTCTGTCCGGCGCAAAGGCCGATGCACCCCTATACCGACAAGGGCGCCTTCCAGTTGATCGAGGACGAGGAAATCCACGCGCTCGATTTCCGCAACACCTATTGCTATCATTTCTACAAGGTGCCGACGATGGGCGAAATCCTCTGGCTCGACCCGGATCCGGTTGGCGCGTTCAATTTCCATCATGACCTGCTGCAACATCTGCAATGGAATACCGGGCGCAAGACCTGGGTGTGCAAGGGCGTGAACCACCAGAGCAATCTCAGGGCCTTGTTCGACACCTACCCGGACGCTCTGTGCATCTGGCCACACCGGCCGATGGTCGATATCTGCGCCTCGATCGCGCTGCTGTCGGCGTCGATCTACGATACCATCACCGGCAAGCCCGGCGACATCAAGCAGGTCGCAAAGACGATTGCCGAATACATGAAGGCCGGCTTCGACCAGATGATGGCCGATGATGTGATCGATGATCCGCGACTGCTGCATATCCCTTTCAAGCAGATTGCGGCGGATCCTGTCGCGGTCGTCAAGGATGTCTATGCGCGGACCGGTCGCCCAGTCTCGCCGGAATTCGAGCAACGCATGCGGGCCTGGCTCGACGCGCCCGAGAACCAGGTCGATCGCTACGGGCGCTACCCCTACGATTACGAGCCGCTTGGTCTGGACCGGAAATGGGTCGAGGAACTGTTCGCGGACTACAGCAAGCGGTTCGGCCTCGAGTGACCCACCCGATTAACCTGTGGCCGCGGACGCCAGTCGAACCGACCACCGTCCTGTCATCCTGCGGAAGAGCACGCCCATGAGCCTCGAGCAACAATTGCCGCCCGAAGTCTTCGAAGCGATCCGGGCTACGTCGGTCTGCGAATTCGCGACTGTTAGCAAGGCAGGGGTGCCAATCGACTCGCCGACGCTGCTGTTTCCCGGCAACGGGGTAACAACTCTCGACGTCGCAACCGGGCTGGCCTACCCGGCCAAGGCCGAGCGGGCCCGTCGCAATCCCAAAGTCGGGCTGACGCTAGACACCTTGCCAGGCAGGCCGATCGTCCTGATTGCGGGGATGGCCCGCGTGATGGACGCCGATCTGCAGGCCAACATGAACCGCTATCTGTCGGAAACCGTGCTGGCCCCGCCGGTCAGCCCGCAGTTCACCGACTGGGCCATCACGCAGCAGGCTGTCTGGTATCTGACCCGCATCATTGTCAGCGTCGCCCCTGCTCGCATCCGCTGGTGGAACAGCCCTGAAGACATGGACGGCCCGCCGCATGAGTGGCGCGCACCCGCAGGGGCACCATTCCCGGCATCGGACCCCGCGCCGCCGGGAGCCATCAGTCCGGCTCCGAAATGGCCGCAAGTGCCGTGGCAGGAGCTGGCGCAGCGGGCGCTCGGCAACAGGGGCGGCCCCGGCGGCCTGGGCTATCCGGCACACCTGACCTTTGTCGATGCGGATGGATTCCCCGTCAGCATCCGGGTTTCCGGGATCAGCGGCACCCGCGACGGGTTTCGTTTCTCCATTCCGCGCGGAGTCGGGTTCCAGCCGGGCATGACAACCCTGTCCTACGGCGGGCTGGAGGTCTTCGTTGGCGAAACCCGCGGCGATGCGGACACTGTCGCCATGACGGTGGAGCGGGCACTGCCGATCCTGCCCATCGCGAGCGAGCCGATGCAGGTTCTGGAGCCCGCGCCCGACACCAGGGTGCGGCTGATCGAGCGGCTCGAACACGAAACGCGGCGACGCGGCCAGGCAATCCCGACCGTGCCCCAGGCCATTCCTGCAGGGACTGAAGGAGCGCGGCTGCGCGGTGAAGCTGCCGCCATGCTCATGGCCCGAATGGAACTCGTGAAAAACCAGGCAACCGAAAACTGAGGGGCGAGCAATGGGATTGATCGAGGCACAGGCAGCGCTTGCAGGCAAGAACGCGGTCGTGATCGGCGGCGCTATCGATGTCGGTCACACAGTGACGCTCGCCCTGGCGCGCGCGGGCGTCAACATTGCGACGTGCGACATCGATGCTGTGGCTGCAGCGGAACTCGTACCGGAAATCTCCTCGCTGGGCGTGCGTATCCTGTCCGAACCCGCCGACGTTTGCGACGCCGACCAGCTCGACCGGTTCTATGACCGGGTCGAGCAGGCATTCGACAACATCGACATTCTCATCAACGTCGCCGGCGGGGTGAAGCGCGCCCTGCTGATGGACACCACGCGGGAGCGAAATGCCACCGAGATCCGTCTGAACTACGGATACATCGTCGATAGCTTCAAGCGGGCGATACCGCTCATCCGCAAGGGTGGGCGGGGTGGATCGATCGTCAATTTCACAACGATCGAGGGGCACCGCGGCGCCGGCAGTTATGCGGTCTATGCCGGTGCCAAGGCGGCGACGACGAATTTCACCAAGGCCATGGCGGTTGAACTGGGCGCGGAACGCATCCGGGTGAACTGTATTGCCCCCGACACAACGCCGTCGCGCAACAACCTCTCGTCGGTTCAACCCGAAGTTTTGGCCCGTTTCGAAAGCCTCAGTCCCGAGACCATGGCGGAAGGCATGAAGATGTACATTCCGCAGAAGGAGTCTCCCTCAATGGACGATATCGCCAATGCCGTGCTGTTCCTGGTCAGCGACCTGTCGAGGACAATCACCGGCACGACGCTGCACGTCGATGGCGGAACCATGGCCGCCGGCGGAATGATCGACTGGCCCTATGGCGACGGATTTTCGCCCGCCCCGCTGGCAGGCACGCTGGAGCAGCTGTTTCAGCGCTAGAGCGGGATGACATATGAACAACCACAGAGATTGCCCAGAGCAACCCGGTGGCAGTGTCGCGCCGCTTGCACGGACTCTAGCTGCCATTGCCAGAAATCGCATGCTTGATGGAATCGGATTCCGGCGTTGATTCATTGTCCGGAATGAGCTGTCTTTCTATGGCAGCAGCAGCAGACAAATGCCCGGCAAGCTGGCGGCAACAAACTTCGGGCCTGGATTGGCGGTTCCGGCCACAGGCGATGTGAGGTCGAGCGATCAACTTGACGGTATACCGCTCGCATTGTGTTTGTAGCGGTTTTGAGGGGATACGGAATGATCGATTTTTCCGGACAGACTGTAATCGTGACCGGTGCCGGGCGAGGCCTCGGCAGGCTCTATGCGCTCGATTTTGCCAGACGCGGTGCCAATGTAGTGGTCAATGACCTTGGGGGCACTGCGCGTGGCGAGGGCAAGGATGAAGGCATTGCTGCTTCTGTCGTCGAAGAGATTCGCAGCGTCGGCGGCGTCGCCGTGGCTTCGGTCGAATCGGTCGCGACCCTTGAAGGGGGCGCACGCATCGTCGCCCAGGCTCTGGAAAGCTTCGGCGGGCTCCACGCCGTTGTCCACAATGCCGGGATCATCACTACCCAGCCATTCGACGAACTGACGTCCAAACAGTGGAGCGACATGCTTTCGGTTCATCTCGATGGTGGGTTCTACATCTGTCAGCCTGCCTTTCGGGCGATGAAGGCAAGGGGATATGGGCGCTTCGTGCTGACATCGTCCTCGGCGGCGATGTTCGGCGCCGATCACCATGCGCATTACGCGGCCGCCAAAACCGGCCTCTTCGGCCTCAAGAACGTGATCGCCATAGAAGGCAGGAAGCACGGCATCCTCGCCAACAATGTCCTCCCCTGGGGCCTGACTCGGATGATCCGTCAGGAAGTCGAGGGCAATGAGGCGGTGCTCGAAACGCCGATGATGAAGATGCTTGAGCCGGAGCTGGTAACGCCGCTCGTGGTATTCCTGGCGAGCCGCGCCTGCACCGTCTCGCACCACGACTACTCAGCTGCTGCCGGGCGCTATGCCCGAGTGTTCACCGGCATCGGTGCTGGCTGGCTTTCCGAGGCCGGCAGCTATCCCACCGCTGACGACATTGCCGCCAATTTCGAAGCCGTCGCCAGCACCGACGATTTCTACGTTCCCTTCGCGACGGGTGACGAAACCAAGGAGATCTGCCGACGCCGGGATATCCAGCTCCCGTTCCTGTCGCCGCCGCCCCGGGATATTCCGGCATGACCGGAGGAGTGTTGCCACCGGCCCCTTTGCCTGCCCGGTGACGCGACGCAGCCAAGACGATCGGAAAACGCACATGTACATAGCTCTCGACGTGCACGCGCGAAACGCGCTCAACGGTGATCCCGAAGAGCAAGTTATCGAATTCGAGGGACGTTGGCACCGGCGGGAAGAAGTGCGCAAGGCCGCCGACACTGTTGCAGAACTGTTAGCCCAGGCGGGTATCGGGGAACGCGTGCCGGTTGCCTTCGTGCCGCGCAACCGCCCGGTGGCGATCGCCGCCGAACTTGGTCTGATTGCCGCCCGCCAGACGATATGCATGGTCTATGCCTTCCAGTCCGATCAGGGGATCGTCCGCGATGTCGCCCGGGCCAGCGTGGCTGCCGTCGTTGCCATGGCGCAGGATTGTACGCCCGCGTTGCTCGAACATGCGGGGCGGGCGGGACTTGCGGTGATCGCGCTCGATGATGCGATGAACGTCCGGGCAATTGTCGGGTTCGAGCATAGCTCCGTCCAGCTAAAGGCCGTGCCGGACGAGCCCGAAATTTCGGTGCACACCAGTGGCACAACCGGACCGCCCAAGCATGTCGGCTTCAGTTACGGGACGATTGCCCGGTACATAGTGGGCCAGAACATGATGGCCCTGGGCAGGGCTGACGAGCTACCCCCCGTCCCGCTCTATTTTCCGCTGGGTAATATATCGGGCATCTACAGCGTCATCCCGCCTATGCTCTACCGTATGCGCGTAGTGCTGTTTGACCGGTTCACGCTAGACGGTTGGCTCGACTACATTCACCGTTTTCAGCCGACCACGCCAGGCCTGCCGCCGGCAGCCGTGCGCATGGTGCTGGACAGGAATGTGCCGAAGGAAGCGCTGGTAAATGTGAAGCTGCTGATGGCTGGCGCGGCTCCGCTCGATCCGACTGTGCAGCGCACTTTCGAGGATCGCTACGGCATTCCGATCCTGTCATCCTATGGTGCCACCGAATTCGGCGGACCGGTCGCGGCGATGATGCCGGCGCACCGCGAGGAATTCGGCAAGGCCAAAATCGGCAGTGTCGGTCGTGCCTATGCCGGGGCGAGCCTGCGCGTGATCGATGCGGATACCGGCCTCGAGCTCCCGCACGGCGAGGACGGACTGCTTGAAGTCATTGCCCCGCGCATCGGGCCGGACTGGATCCGCACCACCGACATCGGGATGATCGACGATGACGGCTTTCTCTACCTTAGGGGCCGCGCCGATGGGGCGATCGTCCGGGGCGGGTTCAAGCTATTGCCCGAAACCATCGAACGCGCGCTATGCCTGCAACCGGCGGTTTCGGGCGCAATTGTCGTCGGCTTGCCCGACGACCGGCTGGGCCAGGTGCCCGCCGCAGTCGTCACCATCAAGCCAGATTCGGAAATGCCCAGCATCGCAGAACTGGAAGCCCATCTGCGAGAACATGTCTATGCCACGCACATTCCCGCACGATGGACTTTCGTCGACAGGTTGCCGCTGAACACGTCTGCGAAGCCCGATCTTGCAAAGGCCCGCGAGCTATTCGCGCAAGGTTAGACCACGTACGCCGAATTCAGAACCCCAGCTGGAACTTGCGGTCACTTTCTCCGCGACCAGCCAGCGCCAATGTGACGCCGAGCAGCAACAAGACGACCAGGACCATTGGCGAGGCATGATAGCTGCCGAACCGGACATACAGCGCCCCTGCGATCGGCAACATGAATGGCGAAGCCGCCATGAAGATGAAGGTGCCTAGACCGATGTCAGGAGCACCGCGAAGGGACAGTAAAGGCATGCCGCTGTCGTGGCCTGTAGCATGAAGGCAACCACGAGCGCTCGCCATGCCAAATGGGGAGCGAGGAATCCGTCATTGCCGGGTCGGCGATGGCTCAGATTGCCTAAATTGGATCACGCCTTGTCGCACGCGACGATGGCATCGCGCAGCTCATAGCCCATGATGGCCTTGTTCCATTCGAAACGGGGCTTTTGGGCAAGGCGGATGCCTGGCAGGCGCAACACCTTGTCGAGGAATATCCGCGTTTCGTGCAACGCGAGCTGCGCGCCCGGACAGCGATGGGGACCGTCGCCGAAACTCATGAACTGGCGGTTGGCTTTTGCCCGCTTGGGACGATCGGGATCGAGACTGAACGGGCACGAGCCAGTGATTTCCTCGTCGAAATTTCCCGCCCGGATATCCAGGCTGTACTGGACCTCGCCCTGACCCTCAGTCTCAACCTTGCGATAGAGCATCCCTGCGACAGGCTCGAGCCTCAGAATTTCCTCGACGATCGCAAACTGATCGTCCTCCGAGCCGTCCAGATAGCGCTGCCGAAGCGTATCGTCCTCAAGCATGTGCCAGCAGGCCATGGTGATCAGCTCACGCGTCGTCACCATCCCTGCCGTCCCGTATATCATGCATTCCAGCAGCATCGCCCGCTTCGGATAATTCTCGTGGATCATGTGCGAGATCACGTCTTCACGCGCTTTTGCGCGACGCGCTGCGACCGCCGGAACGACGTGGTCGCGATAGAAGCCTTGCATCTTGAACGCCAGGCGCAGTTTGCCGAAAAACCGGACCAAGGGATTGGGATGCATCGTCGCCTTGCCGTCCAGCAATTGCCGTAAACTCCTGGCCAGATCGGCGCTATCGCTCTCCGTCAGTCCAATGACGTCGGCGGTCACATCGACAGCGAGCTGGAACGCCAGCAGATCCAGCGGACCGGAGCCATCACGCCGCAAGTCCGCCACGATTGCATCGCAGGTTTGGTTGATGACATCATGGTAACGCCCGGTGATGGCCTTGGGCGCAAAATACTGGGCGATTGCCTGCCGACGGCGCTTGTGTGCCTCGCCGTCGAGGAAGAACACGGGCATGTGATCGGGATTGCTGCCGGAGCCGAAAGCTTTCGCGCCCGGCATGCCTTGCACCGATTCCGGTGCACGGAACAGACGACGCAAATCGCCGAAGCGCTGTACGTGGCTCGATCCTTCTACCGGTCGGCTGTTGGCTGCGGCAAGCGCCGCCGATTTTCGGTCGTCGCGGCAATGTTCGACAGGGCAGCTCGCTAACCCGGTCATACAATGGACTCCTGCATCAATATCGCAACTTGCTGGGCGGGGTTGACCGCTCCATCATGCCAGTCGCATCCTCGCCCTCCAGTGCATAGTGGACGTGCGATTGCTGGATCACCGGATAATCGGTCGGAAAATCGGGCGGCAGCGCCGCCGGATACCGCGAGCGGCAATTGATGAAAGACTTGCCTGAAAATGCTATTTCTTTGCCTTCGACATCCAGCCGGATGGGCACGTCGTCTCCGCTGGCGACAAGCCCGACCATCCAAGGCACCTCGACAATTCGCGCGGGCTTCAAGCCGCCTTGCCCATCATAGTAATAAGCTTCGGCATACGATGCCTCCGCATCGTCCACCGTGCCGAATGTATTCAATCCGAACGCCTTGCCACTAGGGAAAAGGCAAGATTGCCAGACGTGTCCCGGAAAATCGGCGAACTGGCGCAACCCCTGGCGGCGGATCCGCAAGCCCTGGCCCTTGAGCTCGAAATGCTCGTCACCGATCGTCATCCGTCCCTCGCAGCGGAACAGCTGCTCGTAGCGCGGGCTGATGAAAGTTGACGATTTCGCGAAGTCCGATTTTGCCGCCTTGGGCAGCATGTCCCCCGCCTGCCACGGCGGCACGGCCATGGTCATGTTGATTTCGAACTGGACCCGGCGCTTCACCGTTTCTTCGGGATAGGGGGTGCGGATCAGGTCGTCTGCGGTGATCTCTGCGGCATCGCCATCGAACATGACCTTCCACAGGGCGAACGGCTCAATCATCTGGAAGCGCAGCGGTCCGGCACCCAAAATCGCAGGCCTGCCCTGCTCGTCCATTCGACCATGAGCGGCGTCGTCCGAGCGGCGACTGATCACCCTGCCGTCCGGAAAAGCAATATCGAGATAGATTTCCGGCAGATCCCAGCGCGACGAATTCGATTCCACACCGATCCGCATTCCGAAACGGCCATTTTCCTCCTCGATCCAGGTGTTGACCGCATCGCGGAATTCCGCCTCCGCCGGTTTTTCGGCGAGCATGAATTCGCGGTCAGTCGGAATGCCTCCACTCAGGTCACGCCCCATTCGCTGTCCCTCCCCGCGCCATCGAACCCCGGCCGCCAGAAAAAATGTCAGAGCGAGCCAGTGCGGGCAACCGGTACGAAGAAACCATCATGGATGAAGTGAATCTCCCCATTTTCTTGAAGTGAAGCTGCGACGCGACCGGCCCGGACCAGGCTGGCCGGTTCACCTGCCGGTGAGCGCGGCGATATCGTACCTCTTGTTCGGCGGCCGCCAAAAACATCAACGGCCATACGTTCAGCGTGATTGGCGGCAAGTACATGAATTGAACAGCCCACCCTTTCCGCAATGTGGACCTGTCGATTGGCATGCCGGGGCGATTGAAGCTAATGTCCCGGTACCCGACCGAACGCGGAGTTGATCCATGAACATGCTCGAAGCCGATCTCATTCCCAATCCGATTGATCGCATCGTCAGGGCGGATCAGTGGATGGCACCAGCCGACATCACCTTCATTTCGGCCGACGATCACCTGCTAGAGGAAGATCATCTCTTTGAACGGCGGCTTCCCGAGAGGTTAAAGGCGAGCGCACCCAGGATATGGCGCGACCCGGCGACCAGGCATGTGCACGTGGAAATGTTGGGGCGCTCGTTCGATCCGCCAGGCATCGGCACAATCGGTCACGAATGCCCGGGCTTCTGGGATGCCGAAGAGCGGCTCAGGGCAATGGACAGCGAACATATTCGGGCAACGGTGCTCTATCATGGCCAGGCCCAGTCCCTGAATGTCCTGATTGCGCAGGACCCGGAACTCTATTTCGCCTGCATGGATGTGTATAACGAGTGGGTGGCCGAATATACTGCTCCTCACCGGGACCGCATGATCGGAACGGCCATTCTGCCCAGCTTCCTGAAGCCCGAGACTGCGCACGACCAGATGCAGAAGATCAAGGATCTCGGATTCCGTTCGGTGCAGATGCCTTCCTATCCGCGCGGAATTCGCTACAACAGCCGCGAGCTTGATCCGCTATGGGAGGCGGTCGTGGCATCCGGCATGCCGATTGCCTTCCATGTCACGGCGACACAGGAATTCAGCGGCTGGGGTTCGCTCGGTGCCAATCTCAACCGCAATCTCTCGCCATTCCGGCCTTTGCTTGGCCAGCTGATCTTCTCCGGACTGTTCGACCGGCACCCGGGCCTGAAAGTCGTGTTTGCCGAAGGCGGCGCGACATGGGTGGCGGATGCGATCGTGTCGATGGACAAGATTGTCCGCTCGTACCACGCCATTGTCAGGCCCAAGCTGGCCCGGCTTCCAAGCTTTTACTGGAAGAACAACTGCTACGCGACCTTCATGGAAGATCCGCTCGCGCTGCGGCTGACCGACGTCATCGGCATCGACAACATGATGTGGTCGCTCGATTTTCCGCACCCTGAAAGCGTCTATGGTTATGCAGCGGAAGTCGCCAAGAGCATATACGATGCCGTGGGCCACGACAACGCAAAGAAGATACTCGGCGGCACCGCAGCGGGCTTGTACAACATCGATATCTAGCCTCAATGGCACCTACTGGTTCCGGACTTTGGCCGCTGAAAACCACTTGAAGGATTGGTGTCGATGGCGTTCCCGGTGCTCTATCGCGATTTCTTCCAGTTCGGCTATGTTGTCCGCGACCTTGAGGGTGCCATGCGCTCCCTTCGCGACAAGTTCGGCATTGCCCGCTGGAAGATCCGCCACCTGCCTTCGACCGCTCCAGGCCGCGCCCTGGCCTTCGCCTATATCAATGGCGTTATGGTGGAGCTGGTTGACCTGCGCCCTGGGGACGACACCATCTACCACGCGTGGATTCCTGAAACGGACGATGCCATTCGCCTCCATCACCTCGGATTCCTGATCGAGGACGAGGCCGAATGGCATGCTCGCGTCGATAAATACGCACAGGCAGGGTTCGAGGTGGCGATCTCCGGATCAATTCCCGGCGTGTTTGACTGGCACTATTCCGACACCGTCGCGGCGCTCGGGCACTATACCGAGCTGATCAGGTTTACCACCGAAGAGGGCAAGGCCTATTGGGCCGACGTACCGCACAATTGATTTGGGGCCGACGGAATGGATTTCACCGACAACGAAGACAGCGCTGCCCTGCGTGATCTACTGCGGCGCTTCATCGAACGGGAAGCCACGCCCGAAATGGCGGACCAGTGGGATCGGGACGATGCCATCCCCAGGGACATGTTGGTCCGGCTTGCAGAAACCGGCGTCTGCGGACTGACCGTGCCCGAAGAATTTGGCGGAATGGGCCGCGACGTGATGAGCACGGTCGTCACCATCGTGGAACTGGCCAAGCGCAGCACGGCTTTGGCTGGCCTCTACATCATGAACGCCTGCTACGGCAGCCTCAACATTTCCTCGGAAGGAACCGACGAACAGAAGCAGCGTTTCCTGCCCGGATTGGCCACCGGCAATACGCTGTTCGCCTACGGCCTGTCCGAGCCGGATGTCGGCGCTGACCTGGCCAGTGTGCGCACCCGCGCCGAGCAGGTAGGCGACACCGTGGTCATCAACGGCACCAAGCGCTGGTGCTCGGGTGCCAACTTCGCAGACACCATCCTGCTGCTGGTGCGATCGGGCGATCCCGAAGCGAGGTATCGCAACCTGTCGATGTTGCTGGTGCCGACCGATGCGCCCGGCATCACCATGCAAGCGGTCGAAGCCATGGGGGTCCGCGGCATTCCGACCAACGACGTAATGTTCGACAACGTCGAAGTGCCGCTGGCTAACGTCCTGGGCGGTGAGGGAAAATGGAACGAGGGCTGGTCGCTGCTGGCTGGCCCGGCCCTGGAGATCGAGAAGCTGGAGACCCCTGCCCTCGCCCTCGGGGTCGCCGAAGCCGCCGTTGCCGAGGCATGGGAATACAGCCAGCAGCGTCGGCAATTCGGCGCGCCGATCTGCACGATCCAGTCGATCCGCCACATGCTCTCCGACGTTCAGACCAGGCTCCAGGCCTGCCGTCTGATGCTGATGTGCGCAGCGTCCAAAGTGCATACCGGACAGCCCAGCGCGGTCGATACCTCGATGGCGAAATTGTTCGTCAGCGATACCGCGCGCGACATCGTGCTGACCTGCCAGCAAGTGCTCGGCGCCTATGGATATGCCAAGGGTTTCGCGATGGAGCGCTACGTGCGCGATGTGCTGGTCATGCCGATCTGGGGCGGCTCTTCGGCGATCCAGAAGAACAACATCGCCAACCTTATGCGGCTGCCGCGAAAATAGATCAATTGGGCAAGTCTTCCAGTTCGTGAGCGACATCGAGCAACATGGTATGAAATTCGCGCAAGCGATCGGCAGGCAGGCGGCGCGACGGCCCGGCCAGGGCAATCGCCGCAAATACGGCCCCTTGCTTGTCGCGCAACGGCATTCCGATTGCATTGACACCGGGGATCACATCGCCTTGCGACGTTGCGATGCCATCGGCGAAACTGCGCTCCAGCACGCGCCGCATGCCGACAACTTCGGTCGGATTGTAATCGCCGAGGTTTTCCAGATTGCGCTGGATCGTCAGCCGCGCTTCGACCGGCGGCATGGCCAGCAGCATCGCCACCCCCCCGGTCGCAACCATCAACGGCTTGCGGGTACCCGGCAGGATCGCGAGAGCCTTCGCCTCGAGCCGGGCTGTGCCGACCCGGACCGCGCAGACCAGATCGTCGGCGCTGCGGAAGAACAGGAAAGCTACAGCCGAAGTCTGCCGCGCCAGCGCCGCCAGGCGATTGCGCGCAGTGTATTGCAGCTCGCCACGCTCGGGCAATGCGGCCAGCCCCAGTTCGAACAGCATCGGTCCGGGCAGATAGCTGTGCTCGCCGGGAGGCTGGCGCACCATACGTTCGCGCACCAGACAGGTAAGCAGGCGATGAGTTGTCGTCTTGCTGAGGCCGCACCGGGCGGCGAGCTCCGAAAGCTGCCAGCCAAGATGGCCCCGATTGGCGACTTCCCGAAGGATCAACATGGTTCGTTCCACGGCCTGGGTGCCAGACCTCTGGCTATCCTGCGGTGGCCTGATCGGTTCACTCATCGACATCCCCAGCCAACCAAGATGCACTCGCAATTCGCCGGCGCGCCAATTGCCAGGCAGCCATGCCTGCCTTAGCGCCTGACCAGCAAGATTGAACCGGGCATTTTAATCATGATCGAACCATGGGAACGCGACTGGAAAGGCCTGGCGGACTGGAGCTGTCTGCCCCGGATCGATCCGACGATCTCCGCTCTGCTGGCCCATGGCAAGTCGGCGCATCCCAACCGCCCTGCCTTCGTTCTTGACGAAGCTATCACCACCTACGCCGATCTGGAATCGCTTTCGGCCCGCTTTGCCGCGCGGTTACTCGCTGCGGGGATCTGCAAGGGCGGTCGCGTCGGCATCATGCTGCCCAACGACGCCAGCTTCCTGGTGAGCTGGATGGGCACCGCGCGCATCGGCGCGATTGCCGTAACCATACCCTCGCTGGCGAAAGCGGCCGAGCTGGCCAAAATCGCGAGCCATGCCGACCTGCAGTTGCTTGTCGCCACGCGCACCTATCTGCATCACGATTATGCCGCCCGGATCAGCGAGGCCCTTCCTGGTATTGACCGGAAAATGCAGGCCTCGCCTGCGACACCATTCCTTCAGAACATCTGGCTGTGGTGCGAGGACAGCCAAGATTGCCCGGACTGGGCGCGGCGCATCGAACTTGCCGAAATCGGCGAACACGAAATGGCTGTCCTCGCCGGTGCCGAGCGCGCGGTTCATTCCAGCGATCCGGCGGGCATCATCTATACTTCCGGCTCGACTGCAGAACCCAAGGGCGTGATCCATTCGCACGGCAGTTTCATCCGCAGCGCCCTGAAGCTGGCGGCATCGTTCGACTACCGACCGGACGAACGCGCCTATGCATCCATGCCGTTCTTCTGGGTCGGCGGGCTGACAACCACCGCGATGTGCCTCCTCGCTGCCGGCGGCACGATCCTTGCCAGTCGGCGGACCGGGGCCGCGCTGCTCGATTTCATCGAAGGCCAGAGCACCACGGCAGTGGTCTCGTGGCCCCACATCCTGCGCGGACTTGCCGATGATCCGAGCTTCCCGGGCCGCGACTGGAGCGCGATGCGTAACGGCCTGTTCTACGAAACCCTGCCCTCAGACCGCAAACCCGCCGATCCCACACTGCTCGCCACCCCGATCGGCATGACCGAAACCAACGGGCCCTACACCATCGTCGATCGTCACCTGACTGAAGAGCAGCGCGGTTCGCTGGGCAGAATGATGCCGGGCGTGGATGCGCGGCTGCTCGATCCGGACAGCGGCGATCTGCTGGGCCAATGGGCCGGCGGCGATCAGTGGGCGGATTCCGCCGGCAGGATCGGTGTCCTGCATCTGCGCAGCGACACCATGATGCTGGGCATGGTGAAGCGTGAGCCGACCGATGTCTTCACTGCCGACGGATGGTACGACAGCTGCGATCTCGTGTCGTTCAGGCGTGGCCACTTGCATTACCATGGCCGCGCCGACGACCTGATAAAGGCGCACGGCGCAAATGTTTCGCCGCGCGAAGTCGAGAACGTCATCGCCCAGATTCCCGGCGTTGCCGCTGTCCATGCGGTCGGGGTTCCGGATGCCGTGCGCGGCACCGTCGTCGGGGCGGTGGTCGTGGCTGAACCGGGCCGGTCGCTTGATCCCGCTGAAATCCGCGCGGCAGCCGCCCTGGCACTGGCAAGCTACAAGGTGCCCCGGATCATCAGGGTATGCAGCCTTGGTGAGCTTCCGGTGCTGCCCAGTTCCAAAGTCGATCGGCGCGGCCTGGTTTCCTTGCTGCAAGCAGAGCCCCCTCTGGCATAATTTCCGCATGGTGGAATGAAGCACAGATCCGCGAAGTGCTGGCAGGATGCCCCGAAACGCCGGCGATCGATTTCGGCGGCAAGCTCGTCACCTGGGGTGAGGTGCATGCGATCACTTCGGCGCTTGAAAGCCTGATCGAAGAGGCCGGACTGCCGAGACGGACGATTGAACACTGCAACGACATGCTTCACCCGAAACCGGATGTCCGCGTCCTGATCGAATGCACGGTCGCGGGCTGACTCCCGATCCGCCGTGTGAAGTGAGATCGTCTTGTAGCGATCCTCTTTGGGGAGCTTGATGCGGCAATAAAAATTGCGGAGTTCGACATCGCCGCGCTCCACTGTGCAGGTGCTGCGAAGGTGATTATTCCCTATTTTAATACGTTATTTCCGTAATTTGCGTAAATCTTGTCATCCCGACCAGTTTTTCTCAAAACGCAATGCGCTGATGCGAGCCCTCATGGGCCCTCTCTTTGGTATCGACAAATTCCGATCGATTTGCGGTCAAAGCGCTGGCTGACGCCCTCGGAATCGTGCAACGAAACCGCATTGAGCTGGCAGAGGATACAGTTGCGCCTTTGCCCGGGAGAGGTTGGCGACCTAGGAGTTGGTTCAACGCCCGATCCCGCTCGCCTGCGTAACCTTCAAGCCAAGGAACCTGCTCCATGACCACCCGCACCCTCGATTGCTCGGATATCGACCAATACCTTGGCAAAGCGATTACCTCGTCGCGGCTGCGCGATCCGATTGCCAACAACGATATCCGTCGCTGGGCGCATGCGATGCATTACCCCAACCTGGTGCACTACGATCCGACTTTCGCCGAGGAAAGCCGCTGGGGCAGGATCGTCGGCTCACAGAGTTTCGCCTGCGCGGTGGATGACGGCATGGGCACAGCACCTGCCTGTGTCGGCTGCATTCCGAATTCGCACCTGCTGTTCGGCGGCGAGGAATGGTGGTTCGAGGACCGGCGCATCGCCGCTGGCGATTGGGTGCACAATGAGCGCATTCCGTTCGACTATGTTGTCAAGGAAACCAAGCTCGCCGGGCCGACCTGCTTCCAGCGGGGGGACAATTATTACACCAACCAGCACGGCCAGCTGCTCGCCAAACAGCGTTCGACCTCGATCCGCTACGATGCGGTGGCCGGCAGCGAGAGCGTCGACAGGAGCGAATTCGACGAGCCGGAGTGGAGCGACGACGAGCTCGAGGCATTGGAGGAGCGCAAACTCGGCTGGATCCGCATGCTGCGCGACCTCGGTCACCAGCAGCGCTGGTGGGACGACGTGAAGATTGGCGACAAACTTCCCGAGCGCGTGTTCGGCCCGCACTCGGTCGCCAGTTTCACCACCGAATGGCGCAGCTGGATCATCAACACCTGGGGCGCGGTGCAGTGCCGCAAGCTCGATCTCACGGCGCTCGGTTTCACCGCGGAAATGGCCGGGTTCGAAAACGATCCCGATATGGTACTGATCAACCCGGAGATCACCGACGGCGCCTATTTCGGCCCGTCGCGCGGGCACCTGTTCCCGAAGTTCGCCCGGAAGATCGGCATGCCCCGAGCCTATGGCTATGGCGGCGCAATGGGGGCCTGGGTGATCGACTTCATGGGCGGCTGGGCCGGCGAGCACGGCATGGTGGTTCATTCGGTCGCCAATTTCCGCGGGCCCGCGCTGTCGGGCGACGTGACCATCCAGACCGCCGAAGTCATCGACAAATCGGTTGACGAACAAGGCCGTCACCTTGTCCACGTCAAACACCTGATGGCGACCCAGAAGGGCACGACAATGGCAACCGGAACCGCCGAGATCGCTCTGCCCAAGCGCCCTGCCTGAGCCTGCGCGGGGCTTGACGGGATGCGAGGGGCAATCAGCCTCCGGACCGGCAAAAAATGCGAACGGAGAGACGGATGTCCCTGAAATTTTCGATAGACGACCTTACCGACCCGCAGCTCTCGGACGAGATGCGCGCCTATATCGCGCAAGTCGAAGTAAATCCGGTGACGCTGACCGAAGATGCGATCCTCGCCGCCGCGCGCGACGCCACCGGCCTGGCCGATTTCGGGCCGGAGGACTTCCGCGAACGGCTCAAGCTCCTGCTCGACGAGTGGAACGGCGACACCCGCGCCTATGCGCTGAAGCGCTCATTCCTGCTCGATTATGCCATCCGCTATGCCAGCAATCGGCTGCTGATCCACGACTTGCTCAAACGCCACCCGGAAATCCACGACGAGAAGATCGAGCAGCCGATCGTTGTCGTCGGCATGCCGCGCTCGGGCACCACGCACCTGCTCAACCTGCTGGGTGCGGATTCTCGGCTGCGTTCGACGCCGCTGTGGCAGACCTACGCGCCGGTCCCCAACCCGAAGGAGCCGATGAACCCGGATGGCTCCGACCCGCGCTACACCCGGGTGGCGGCAAAGTGGGAGGCGCAGCTTGTCTCCAACCCGATGAGCGCGGCGATGCATGCCATGGAGCCCGACCACTTCCATGAGGATGTCGAGCTGATGGGGCCGAACTTCGCCGGCTACAATTTCGAGTGGCTCGCCCGTTCGCCCAAGTTCCGCGACTACTACCTCTCGACCGACCAGACTCCGCATTACGAGTACATGAAGACCGTGCTCAAGATCTTCCAGTGGCAGGATGTCCAGGCTGGACTCCCGCGCAAGCGCTTCGTCACCAAGTGCCCGCAGCACCTCGAACAGCTGCCGGTGATCAGGAAGGTGTTCCCCGATGCGACGGTGGCGATCACCTATCGCGATCCGGTCGATGTGATCCAGTCGGCCATCACCATGATCGCCTATGGCGAGCGCATGACCTATCCGACCATCGATACCCAGGGCTTGCTCGATTACTGGTCCGACCGGGTGGAAAAGCTGCTGCGCGCCTGCGTGCGCGATCGGCCGCTGTGGCCCGAGGCGCAGAGCGTAGATGTGCCGTTCGAGGAGTTCATGAAGGACGACATGAAGGTGGTGCGCGAAGTACGCCGCAAGGCGGGCCTGCCCGAGACCGAGCAGGCCAACCGCGATGTCGCGGAATACATCGAAAGCCACCCGCGCGGCAAATACGGGCAGCTGGTCTATCATCTGGAACGCGACTTCGGCATTCCACCTGACGAACTGCGCGAGCGGTTCGATTTCTATTACGAGGCCTATCCGTTCCTGAACCGGCCCAAGGCAAAGTAACAGGCAGGCGCCGGGTTCACCGCGCGTGCGGCGAGAGCGCGACGTTTACATCGATCCGCCCGATGCCGGCGATCTCGATCGCCATGACGTCGCCCGGCACAACCGGCCCGACATCGGCGGCACCCATCATCAGGATGTCGCCGGGATAGAGCGTCATCGTTGTCGAGGCGAATGCGATCAATTGCGCCGGACTGCCAGTGAGGTCCGCAAAGCTGCGCTCGCCGCGCAACTCATCGTTGACCCAGAACCGGTAACCCAGCATCGCCGGATCGGGCACTTCGTCGCGCGTGATGAAACAGGGGCCGTAGGTCGCGAAGGTATCCACCGACTTGCAGAACGAAAATGTCTCCTTGACCTCTTTCATGGTGGTATCGAACGCGCAGGTATAGCCGGCGACATAGTCGAGCGCTTCGGCCTCGGTGATGCCGGTACATTCGCGCCCGATGATGACGCCGAGTTCGGGCTCATGCAGCGTCGCCCGGTCGGTCCAGCGGATTTCCACCGGATCGCAAGGATCGGCAAGCGCGCTGGTAGCCTTGAAGCCGAAGCCCATCATGCCAGCGGGCGCGCCGAAATGCTTCCAGTTGCCCATGCCGCATATCAGCTTGCCGGGATTGGCGACCGGGGACAGCAGCCTGACCTGATCCACCGGTATCGGAGCCGCCTCAGCTGCAAGCCGTTCGATCTGCGGGCGCAGGCTGTCGAAATTGGCGATGAACTGATCACCCATCGGCAGCGGCCAGCGCAGCGCCGGCAAGGCTTCGGCCGCCGCAGTCACGTCGCGAATGCCGGCTTCGTCATAGACGCCGACCCTGGGCGCGGCAGCGGCATCGGATTTCAGCGTAAATCGGCAAATACGCATCAGATTTTCCTCTCGAATAATTCTGCCCGCTCACAGGCTTCCATTCTAATCCCGCCGTGCGTTTCGGAGAGCACCTGCCCCATCCCAGCCTCGCCCAGCCAAATAGCGCTACGCACCGTCAGCGCCCGCGTTCTCAACCAATTTTGCGAGGGCCCCACAGCCACTAACATCCACCTCTAAGCCGTGGCTTTGCCACTAGCGGCCTGCCGACACGTGAGGATCGGCAGGCTTTGCGCAGGCTAATGGAACGCAAATCAAAAACAACCGCTTGTTTCAGGCAATCCGGCAAATCGAGTCCGGCATCCCTTTCGGCAAGATATCGGCGGCTCGATGGCTGCGGAATTTAACCATAGCTAAGTGGTTCGCTGCTACAGTGTGGCCGAACGTAAATTTCCCGTGAATTCATGGAGCTGTCCCATGCCAAGGCCATTAGCCGCCACGCGGCAATCGAAGCCGCTGTCGCTTGCACTTGTGATGCCTGCACTGTTGCTCACGCCGATGCTCGCAGCATGCGGCACGAGCGATGCCGATCTGTCCGAGAAGGTCGCGCGGGCAGAAGCAGCGGCGCTGCGCGCGGAGGCTGCTCAAAAGGCGGCGGAATCCGCAGCAGGAACCGCACGGGCAAAGGCCAGCGAAATGTCGTCGGCCAGGTCGGAAGTGCCGGATGAGCCTGAAGAGAAACAGGAAGAGCCCACCGAACAACCGAACGATGACGAGCCGGAAGATTCCGGCGATTCGGAGGCATGAAGCGCACCCGGACTTGCCTGAGCCGCAGCGCCGGTTAAGGGGATAGCCACCGCTCGCGCCGCAGGAGCCTGTCATGGCAATAAAGCTAGTCTACGTCCTCAACGGGCCGAACCTGAACCTGCTCGGCATGCGAGAGCCGGAAATTTACGGCAGCGACACGCTCGACGATATCGCCGGAATGCTCGATGACCGCGCCATGGCGCTGGGCTGCGAAATCGACATGCGCCAGTCCAACCACGAGGGGCATCTGCTCGACTGGATGCATGAAGCACAGAGCAAGGGCGCCCATGCCGTGCTGCTCAATGCCGGCGCGCTGACCCACACCAGCCTCGCTCTCTACGACGCGATCCGGTCGATCAAGGTTCCTGTGATCGAAGTGCACATCTCCAATCCTCACGCCCGCGAGGAATTCCGGCGGCATTCATACGTCGCGATGGCGGCAAAGGGTTCGATTGCGGGTTTCGGCGCACAAGGCTATCTGCTGGCGCTGGAGGCGGCGGCCCTACTCTAACGGCACTCCCGGCAACTGCTTCGCCGTCCGGATCGTCAGCGAGGTCTTGACGCTGGCGACGTTGGGAGCGGGCGTCAGCTTGGTCGTCAGGAATTCCTGAAAGCCCTGCAGGTCCTTGCTGACGATTTTCAGGATGAAATCGATCTCGCCGTTGAGCATGTGGCATTCGCGCACTTCGGGAAGCCCGCGCATGTGGTCCTCGAACTGGCGCAGAGCTTCCTCGGCCTGGCTTTTCAGGCTGACCATGGCGAATACGGTAATGGCAAAGCCCAGCTTCGCCCCGTCGAGCTCGGCGTGATAGGCCTTGATCACCCCGGCATCCTCCAGCGCCCGCACCCGGCGCAGGCATGGGGGAGCTGTCAATCCGACGCGCTGGGCCAGCTCGACATTAGTCACGCGGCCCTCATTCTGCAGTTCGGCCAGCAGCCTCCGGTCGACCTGGTCGAGATTTGCCATTGTCATTTCCCCGGTTGTAGTGTCGGCGTCCCATCCGAATGCGCCGCTACTGGCAACGCCCGGGCAACATTCGTTACTCCGTCAAGGCGCGTTGTATAATTTTATTTTTCATGGCCGCAATCGTCCCGCTTTGCAACGCGGCAGCCCGACCCGCTTCCCCCGCTGCCGCAAGCTGCTAGGTAGTTTCCATGCGCCCCGGCTTTGGTCACTATCGCAACAAGGGGGATGGGCGTGTAACGGAGCCGCAATGCATTTCGACGACCGTCTAGCGACTGTGCTGCGCCAGCGCGCCGCTGGCGGCGTGACGGCCCGGATTCAATTCCGCCAATTGCTCGATTTGCTGGGAACGGCTCCTGTCGAGGAGCAGGGAGCCCGGATTGACGCGGCCTGCGATCGGCTCGGCGAACTGTCGAAGCAGTTGGGCACCGCCGAGCGGGCGGCTATGCTGCGCGACCCGGGTTTGCGCTTGCGTAATCCCCGGCTGGTGGCGATGCTGGCGGCGGACGAACCTGCGGTCGCAGCTGCCGCGATCGAGCGGGCGCAGCTTCGCGAAGAGGAATGGATCGACCTCGCTCCCGCCGTGCCGCTTCATGCACGCGGAATTATCAGGAACCGCCGCGACCTCGGTCCGCGCGCCATCGCCTTGTTCGACCGGCTTGGCATGATTGCCCGGGGCCTGCCGCATGCCGCTTCCCGGGAGCAAGGCGCTGACGCCGATGCGACCGCAAGTCATGCGGTATCGCCTGACAGGCAGGGCTCCTCGTCTATGCAGCATGGCGAAGCCATTGGTGCCATCGTCAAACGGATCGAGGACTTCCGCAAATCGCGCCAGCCGATCGAAGGCCAGGTTCTCAACCATGACTCGCCCCGGCTGCCGCTTGGCGAAGCCGGAGCGGAGCAAACCGGAACACCGGTCTGGGCGTTCGACTTTGCCACCGATCCGGAGGGACGAATTGTCTGGAGCGATCCCGGAATGGCTCCCATGGCAATCGGACTGCGATTGGGCGCTCCGGATGGCGGCGGCGAGGCTGCGAGGCTAGGGCTGGCAATTGGTCAGCGCCAGCCAATCGTCGCGGCAGGTCTCGACATAACCGGTGCTCCGGCGATTTCGGGGCGCTGGCAGATCGATGCCGCGCCTTGTTTCGATCCGCAGAATGGCCGTTTTACCGGTCATGCCGGGCGCATGCGAAGGCCCGCCGGAGATCCGGCAAGATCCGAATCGCCTCGCGAAAATGACAGCAAGGCCGATCGGATGCGGCAAATCTTGCATGAATTGCGCACGCCGGTGAACGCCATTCAGGGGTTTGCCGAAGTCATTCAGCAACAACTGTTCGGCCCGGCGCCGCACGAATACAGGGCGCTCGCGGCCTCGATCGCCGCCGATGCCGCACGCATGCTGGCGGGATTCGAAGAGCTCGACCGGCTGGCAAGTCTCGAAAGCGACCGGCTCAAGCTGGAATGGGGCGAATGCGACCTTGCCGAAGTGCTTGGCGCCACGATCGCGCAACTCGAACACTTCACGGCATCGCGCGGCAGCGGCTTCGAACTCACCAACCAGACCGGAGCGCCGTTGACCGTCGGGATCGCCCGGGCCGAATTGGAGCAGTTGTGCTGGCGTCTGCTGGCAACTCTGGCCGGCGCTGCCAGTCCCGGCGAAGTATTGGAACTTCACGCAAATGTCGATCATGGGATGGCAAGTCTGGTGGTGCAACTCCCGGCAAGCCTCGCCGCACAGGCGCCCGGCCAAGCCTCCAATGGGGCCAATGCGACGCCTGCAAAAGCCCTCTCGGGAGGCATGTTTGGCGCCGGCTTCTCCTTGCGGCTAGTTGCCGTAGAGGCCCGGGCAGCCGGCGGGGAGCTGAAAAGGCGGGAAGAAGTTCTTGAGTTGAGTCTGCCGGGCTTGACCAGCGCGAAGCCCGGTCATAGCCAACACGACACACTGGCTGCATCGGGAAGGTAGCAATAGTCTGGGCGCGCAAACAAGGGGAGACGGCCGGACTTGGCCAGCGTCAATATTCGCGATGTGCCTGTTGCACCCGATTTCGTCCGCTTTCGCGAAAGCTTCGGGCAACGCTTCCTCGTAACCGTCGATACCGAAGAGGAATTCGACTGGAGCGCGCCATTCAACCGCGAAGGTCATCGCGTCGACGCGATTCCGGCGTTGCGCAAGTTCCTGCAGTTTTGCGAAGGCTTCGGCGTGGTGCCGGTATTTCTGGTCGATTACCCGATAGCAGCTTCTGCCGTGGCTGCGGAAGGACTGGGTGAAGCGATCCAGGCCGGCAAGGCCGAGGTCGGCGTGCAGCTTCACCCGTGGGTAAATCCGCCTCACGATGAAGAAGTCAATGCATTCAATAGTTTTGCCGGAAATCTTCCGCGCGAACTTGAACGGGCAAAATTCACCCGGCTACGCGATGAAATCGAGAAGAACTTCGGCGGTCCGCCTAAAATTTATCGCGCGGGCCGCTATGGCGCTGGCCCCGAAA
Source organism: uncultured Alphaproteobacteria bacterium (assembly GCA_963775115.1). Classification (GTDB taxonomy): domain Bacteria; phylum Pseudomonadota; class Alphaproteobacteria; order Sphingomonadales; family Sphingomonadaceae; genus Novosphingobium. Next base: position 86,074 of record CAVZHP010000010.1, on the reverse strand, counting down.
CAGCGGCAATGCTGACTGCGGGCGGCATTGCCATCGACACCTCGGTCCGCGCTCTGTTCGACTATAGTTCGAGTGGCGGCGGCCCGAATTACAACGATCATCCGGTCCTTCCCTATTGGCTGGATCGCGAAGCGGGCCTTATCGAATTGCCCCTGACGACTGTATTCTGGGGCGTGCTTCGCGGATTCGGACGGTGGCTTCACCCGCGCATGTGGCGGGCACCCAGGCTGCGCGGCGCGCTGGCGCGGATCGGCATGCTCGAGCGCATTCCCCTTACCCCCGAAGGCGTTACTGTCGAAGAAGCCATCCGCGGCATCGACATTGCCATCGACGAGGATTTGCCGGTACTGGTGTTTTCGTTTCACAGCCCCTCGCTCGTTCCGGGCAACACGCCCTATGTCGGCAGTCACGATGAACTCGATGCGTTTTACGACTGGTGGCGGCAGGTTTTCACCTATCTCGCCCGGCGAGATATCACTCCGACCAGCGTCAGCGACATATTGGAGTCCGTCGAGCTTGCCTCGGAGCGCGACGCAAGCTAACGCGCGCGCCTGCGGACGCGGTGATACGGGCCTGTAGCTCAGTTGGTTAGAGCTGGCCGCTCATAACGGCTAGGTCGCGGGTTCGAGTCCTGCCGGGCCCACCACCGCAATGCAGCAAGTCGACGTCGCAGTCGAAAACCCCGGGTCGGGGAGTAGCGCAGCCTGGTAGCGCATCTGCTTTGGGAGCAGAGGGTCGGAGGTTCGAATCCTCTCTCCCCGACCATTATATCGGTGACTTGTAAGTCACTGATATAATAGATAAAAATAGACCATTTTTGGCCTGTGTAGGAACTGTGTAGAACTTTTTGCGGTTTGCTTCCAATGCCGGTTACTTGAGGCCGCCGCTTTCTGACTTTTTTGATCAACTGCGGGAAGAGGCTTGGGTGCCGATAGCCGTACTGAATTGTTGATTGTCACTGAGAGTTGACCCGGGAGGGGCATAAATTTCCACTGAGAAGTGACCCATGTTCTGAGCTTTCCCCTGGCTGTTGGGTTGGGGGATACAGGAGTGATCGACATGGCGTTATTGAGCGTAATCCGGCGCTGGCATTTCCGTGAGGGGATGCCGATCCGGGAGATAGAGCGGCGCACTGGGCTGTCGCGCAACACGATCCGCAAGTATCTGCGCAGTGGTACGGTGGAACCGAGGTTCAACGTGGCCGCTCGGCCGAGCAAGCTGGACCCGTTTGCCGAGAAGCTGACGGGTTGGCTGAAGATTGAGACCGGCAAGTCACGCAAGCAACGGCGCACAGCAAAGCAGATGCACGCCGATCTTGTGGCCTTGGGCTACGACGGTTCCTACGGGCGTGTGGCGGCCTTCGTTCGCGCCTGGAAGTCCGAGCGTCAACGCGATGCCCAGTCCGCTGGCCGTGGCACCTTCGTGCCTTTGGTCTTTGCGCCGGGCGAGGCCTTCCAGTTCGACTGGAGCGAGGACTGGGCCTTGCTGGGCGGCAAGCAGACCAAGCTGCAGGTGGCGCACACCAAGCTGTCGCACAGCCGGGCCTTCACCGTTCGGGCCTATCTTCTCCAGACCCACGAGATGCTGTTCGACGCCCTGACCCAGGCGTTCAGGGTTCTGGGCGGCGTGCCGCAGCGCGGGATCTTCGACAATATGAAGACTGCGGTTGACCGGATCGGCTCGGGCAAGGCGCGGCAGGTCAACGCACGCTTTGCCGCCATGGCCAGTCATTACCTGTTCGAGCCCGAGTTCTGTAACCCGGCTTCCGGTTGGGAGAAGGGCCAGGTCGAGAAGAACGTCCAGGATGCACGCCGCCGCTTGTGGCAGGCCCATGGTCCTTCTGGGCCCAGCTTCCCGGACCTTGGTGCGCTCAACGCCTGGCTCGAGGAGCAGTGCATCACGCACTGGGGTCAGATCGTGCATGGCGGTCTGCCCGGCACTGTCGCCGATGTGCATGCCGGTGAGGTCGCCAGCCTGATGCCGCCGGGCCGCCCCTTCGACGGCTTCGTCGAGCACACCAAGCGGGTATCGCCGACCTGTCTGGTGACCTTGGAGCGCAACCGCTACTCGGTGCCGGCCTCCTTTGCCAACCGGCCTGTGTCCTTGCGGGTCTACCCCGAGCGGATCGTCATCGCCGCCGAGGGCCGGATCCTGTGCGAGCATGGCCGGATTATCGCGCGCTCCCATCATCTGCCGGGACGGATCGTCTATGACTGGCGGCACTATCTGGCGGTGATCCAGCGCAAGCCCGGGGCCCTGCGCAACGGCGCGCCGTTCACCGAGATGCCCGAGGCCTTCCGGCAACTCCAGGGCCATCTGCTCAAGCGCCCCGGCGGTGACCGCGAGATGGTCGAGATACTCTCACTTGTGCTGCAGCACGAGGAACAGGCTGTTCTGTGCGCGGTCGAGCTGGCGCTCGAAGCGGGGGTTCCGACCACGACCCACATACTCAACATCCTGCACCGCCTGACCGACGGCAAGGCCCCGCCTGCCTCACCGATCGATGCACCCCAGGCGCTGCGCCTTCACCAGGAACCAGTCGCCGATGTCGGGCGCTACGATCATCTGCGGGAGCTGCGCCATGCGTCATGATCCCGCCAGCGCCGCCGTGGAGGTCATGCTGCGCGGTCTGAAGATGTACGGCATGGCCCAGGCTGTCGGCGAACTGATCCAGCAAGGCGCTCCCGCCTTCGATGCCGCCGTGCCGATCCTCTCCCAGCTGCTCAAGGCCGAGATGGCCGAGCGCGAGGTCCGCTCGATCGCCTACCAGATCAAGGCCGCCCGGTTCCCGGCCTACAAGGACCTGGCCGGGTTCGACTTTGCCTTCAGCGAGGTCAGCGAGGCCCTTGTCCGGCAGCTCCATCGCGGCGAGTTCATCGACGGCGCGCACAACGTCGTGGCAATAGGCGGTCCCGGTACCGGCAAGACCCACATCGCCACAGCTCTGGGCGTTCAGGCGGTCGAGCATCACCGCAAGAAGGTCCGGTTCTACTCCACGGTCGACCTGGTCAACGCGCTCGAACAGGAAAAGGCCATGAACAAGGCCGGGCAACTGGCCGAGCGCCTGCTGCGTCTCGATCTCGTTATCCTCGACGAGCTCGGATACTTGCCGTTCAGCCCGTCAGGCGGGGCGCTGCTGTTCCACCTGCTCAGCAAACTCTACGAGCGCACCAGCGTCGTCATCACCACCAACCTCAGCTTCAGCGAATGGGCCGACGTGTTCGGCGATGCCAAGATGACCACCGCGCTGCTCGATCGGCTAACTCACCACTGCCACATCCTCGAGACCGGCAACGACAGCTTCCGGTTCAGAGCGAGCTCCGCTGCACCAAAAACCAGAAAGGAAAAAACACCAGCTTGACCCAATGCCCGCACTGCGGGACATACCATCCACCCGGGTCACTTCTCGATGAAAATCCCGGGTCAACTCTCAGTGACAATCAACAGTCAGCATCCTGATCGAACGCACGGTCACGCGCCGACTCCCGATCCGCCGTGTGGAGTGAAATCGTTTTGTATCGATCCTCTTTGGGGAGCTTGATGCGGCAGTAGAAATTGCGGTGTGCCACATCGCCACGCCGGAAGATGATCAGGCCGGCTTTCAGTTCCTCTTTGTCGGTGATAAACGCCATGCCACGCTCCACTGTGCAGATACCGTGCAGGTTACCGGCGAAAGCGCTCGGAAATCCATACCTGTGCAGGTGCTGTGTAGTGGATTGTGCCTTATTTTATTACGTTTTTCCAGTTATTTACTCGAATCCTGTCATCCCGACCATTTTCCGGTTTCAGCGAGGCTCTGGCCGGGTCAAAGCGGCACGATCATGGTCGCCAGCCGTTCCACTTCTGTCCGGTCATGGCTGACATATAGGATAGGCAGCTTCAATTCGTCGCGCAGGCGTTCGATCACGATCATGATCTCTTCGCGCCTTGTCGCATCGAGCGAGGACAGTGGTTCGTCCATCAGCAGGAAGCGCGGGCCGCTGAGCAGCGCGCGGCCAATTGCGACCCGCTGCGCCTCGCCGCCCGACAGCGTGCGCGGCCAGCGGTCGAGCAGATGGCCGATGCCGAGAAATCCGGTCGCATCGTCTAGCGTCATGATCCGGTGTTCGGGGCGAGCGAGTTTCCAGCCGAACAGCAGATTGTCGCGCACGCGCTTGTGCGGGAACAGCCGCCCATCCTGGAACACATAGCCCGCCCGGCGCGCCTGCACCGGGATGTCGATGGCTGTGTCGCTGTCGAACAGCACTTCACCACCCACGACAATGCGCCCACTGTCGGGCTTCAACAGCCCCGCGACCATGTTAAGCACCGAGGTCTTGCCCGCGCCCGACGGCCCGAACAGCGCGGTCAACCCGTCGTCGCTGGCGAATTCGGTGCTGATGGTAGCAGTACCGAGACGGCGCTCCAGCCGTACATCAAAGGGCATGGCCACCCCGCCCGAAACCAGCACGCCGCGAGAGAAGCTCGGATGCCACCAGTGCGATCAGCGACAGCGCAACGGCAATGATCGAGAGCCGGGTAACCAGAGCCTCGCCGCCCGGTAGCTGCAATGCTCCATAGATCGCGATGGGCAGCGTCCGCGTCTCGCCGGGAATGTTCGAGACGAAGGTAATCGTCGCGCCGAACTCTCCGATCGAACGGGCAAAGCCCAGCACTGCGCCCGCCAGCAGATCCCGGAAAGGCAAGCGGCACGGTGATGCTGGCAAAGGTCCGCAGCCGCGAAGCGCCCAGCGTCTGCGCCGCATCTTCGAGCCGCCGGTCCACTGCCTCGATGGAAATCCGCATCGCCCGCACCATCAGCGGCAAGGCCATGATCGCCGCCGCCAGCGCCGCGCCGGTCCAGCGGAACATGAAGGTCAGGCCGAACCAATCCGCGAAGAAGCGCCCCGCCGGGCCGTTGTTGCCAAACGCCAGCAGCAACAGCCAGCCGGTCACCACAGGGGGCAGAACCAGCGGCAAATGGATCAGCGCATCGAGCAAAATCTTGCCCGGAAACCGCGCGCGCGCCAGCACCCAGGCGAGCCCGAAGGCGACGGGCATGGTCACACCCACCGCCACCGCGCTGACTTTCAGCGAGAGGAGGATCACTTCCCATTCATCGGCGGTGAACTGCATTTCCGGCCCCGCGGCTCAGCGCGTCACGAAACCGCGGCGGGCAAAGATGGCCTTGCCTTCGCGCGAGAGCAGGAACCGGCGAAAACCGTCTGCGCCGGGGCTGGTCGATGCTTTCAAGACTGCTATCGGATAAGTGATTGCCGGATGGCTGCCGGCCGGAAACGTCCCGACCACCCGAACCCGCGCCGAGGCGCGAGCGTCGGTTGCATAGACAATCCCGAACGGCGCCTCGCCGCGCTCCACCAGCGCCAGCGCCGCGCGGACATTTTCCGCCCGCGCGACCTTGCCCTGCACCGAAGCCCAGACGCCGAGATTTTCGAGCGCAGCCTTGCCATATTTGCCCGCTGGAACCGCATCGGGATCGGCCATGGCAAGCCGCCCGTTGCCAAGCGCACGGGCCAGCGGGAAGCTGCGCCCGATGGCAAGCCGGGTCCTGCTGCCAGCTGGCGCGATCAGCACCAGCCGGTTGGAAAGGAATGATACGCGGGTTCCGGCACGGATCAGGCCCTTGCCTGCGACATAATCCATCCATTCCTCATCCGCCGAAACGAAGAGGTCGGCGGGCGCGCCATGCTCGATCTGGCGGGCGAGTGCGGGAGACCCGGCAAAGGACACGACCGGCCTGGCATTCTTGCGGGCCGCCCAGGCATCGGCAGCCTCGGTCATCGCCTCCTGCAAGCTCGCAGCCGCCAGCACCAGCGGACCACGCGGCTGTGCCGATGCGACGCCAAATCCGGCAAGACAAAGGGCAACAACGAGCGAAAATTTTCGGAACACCGACAAGACCAGTCACCTGAAATGAGCTATGTCTTGCTGTATATAAGAGCCGGACCCCGAGTCCAACCGGAAAGCTCAGGCCTTCTGGCTCGCCTTGGGCTCGGGCAACATCGCTTCCGCAAGCGCATTGCTGTCCACGCAATTCGACGCGCCTGTCACCCGGCCCTGCAATGCGCGGTAGTGCCGCAGGACAGCCTCGCCCGCAGGCGAAACCCGCGCGCCGCCGCCCCGTGCGCTGCCTGGGGTGGTTTCGACAAGCGGCGCCCGCCAGCAGCGGTTCATCGTATCGACCAGCAGCCACGCGCGCCGATAGCTCATTTGCAGCGAGCGCCCCGCCGCCGAAATCGAGCCGTGTTCGCGGATTGCGTCGAGCAAATCTGCCTTACCCGGCCCCATCGCGATTTCATCGCCGCAGTACAGTTGAATCTTGATCTTGAGGGAGGGCGGGCTTGTCATGCGGGCATGCTATTCCCCAATCGTGCACGATGGCAATCCGTCACCTGACAGCCTTGCCATTTCCAGCCTTTACCAGCCAGCTTGGCAAGCCTCCCCCTCGCCTGTAGAGGCTGCGCGAATTTCCTCATCGCATGAACCCGGAGTACCCCCACGTGGCAGCCCAATACGCCTATGTCATGAAGGGCATGACCAAGACCTTCCCCGGCGCGCCCAAGCCGGTGCTCAGCAACATCAGCCTGCAATTCTACCGGGGTGCCAAGATCGGTATCGTCGGGCCGAACGGCGCGGGCAAATCGACGCTGATCAAGATCATGGCCGGGATCGATACCGACTATACCGGCGAGGCCTGGCCGGGCGAGAACATCACCGTCGGCTATCTGGAGCAGGAGCCCCAGCTCAACGCCAAGAAGACGGTGCTGGAAAACGTCAAGGACGGCGCGCGCGAGATCGCCGACATGGTCGAGCGGTTCAACCAGATCGGCATGGAAATGGGCGAGGACGGCGCGGACTTCGACGCGCTCGGCACCGAAATGGGCGAGCTGCAGGAAAAGATCGACGCGGTCGATGGCTGGACGCTCGACAACCAGCTCGAGATCGCCATGGAGGCGCTGCGCTGCCCGCCGGGCGACATGTCGGTCGAAAACCTCTCGGGCGGCGAGAAACGCCGCGTCGCCCTCACCCGGCTGCTGATCCAGAAGCCCGACATTCTGCTGCTCGACGAACCGACCAACCACCTCGACGCGGAATCGGTCGAGTGGCTGGAAAACCACCTCAAGGAATATGCCGGCGCGGTGCTGATGATCACCCACGACCGCTATTTCCTCGACAATGTGGTCGGCTGGATCCTCGAACTCGATCGCGGCAAATACTTCCCCTACGAAGGCAATTATTCGACCTACCTGGAAAAGAAGGCCAAGCGGCTGGAGCAGGAAGAGCGCGAGGATACCGGCCGCCAGAAGGCGATCAAGGAAGAGCTCGAGTGGATCAGGGCGGGTACCAAGGGCCGCCAGACCAAGAGCAAGGCGCGGATCAAGGCCTTCGACCAGCTGGTCGAGAACAGCGAGAAGCGCATCGTCACCAAGGCGCAGATCGTCATCCAGGTGCCCGAGCGGCTGGGCGGCAAGGTGATCGAGGCCAAGGGTCTGACCAAGTCCTATGGCGACAAGCTGCTGTTCGAGGACCTGTCGTTCCTGCTGCCGCCGGGCGGCATCGTCGGCGTGATCGGGCCGAACGGCGCGGGTAAATCGACGCTGTTCAAGCTGATCACCGGGCAGGAAAAGCCCGACAGCGGCTCGCTCGACATCGGCGAGACGGTGCGGCTCGGCTTTGTCGATCAGAGCCGCGACGACCTCGACCCGACCAAGAACGTCTGGGAGGAAATCTCCGACGGGCTCGATTACATGACAGTCAACAAGCAGGACATGTCGACCCGGGCCTATGTCGGTGCGTTCAACTTCAAGGGGCAGGATCAGCAGAAGAACGTCGGCAAGCTATCGGGCGGCGAGCGCAACCGGGTGCATATTGCCAAGATGCTGAAAACCGGCGGCAACGTGCTGCTCTTGGACGAGCCGACCAACGATCTGGATGTGGAGACGCTGCGGGCGCTGGAGGATGCGATCGAGAACTTCGCCGGCTGCGCGGTGGTGATTTCGCATGACCGGTTTTTCCTGGACCGGCTGGCGACGCATATTCTGGCCTTCGAGGGGAACAGCCACGTCGAGTGGTTCGAGGGGAACTTCGAGGCTTATGAGGAGGATAAGCGCAGGAGGCTGGGCGATGCGGCGGATCGGCCGACTAGGTTGGCGTACAAGAAGTTGACTAGGTGAGCGGATTTGGCATTACTCCGCAAGTATTCTTCAGACGGCGCAATTGAATTAAGCTATAGGCGCCAAACTTAGCCGATAGCGCTCAATTGCGCTTAACGCGTCGCTATCGATGCTGAAGAGCAGCACTGCGCATTTGCAGGATAATTGCTTAGGTCACTTGCAAAGCAATGCTTGGACCATTTGCACTCAGAGGAGTAAGTCCGCATGCCGGTCCTGAAGTCCGCGCTGTTTATAGATTTCGACAATGTATTCTCGACGCTCGACAGGGACAGCGAAGGGCTGGGCAAACGTTTCGCGAGCAAGCCGCTGACGTGGCTCAATGCGCTTGAACAGCAGTTCGAAGCAGACGGCGAAACCGGCTTGGCACAACGACGGATCGTGTCGCGCCGCTGTTATGCTTCGCCCCATCGGATTCAAATTTATCGGCAGCCATTCACCCAGACTGGTTTCGAGGTAATTGATTGCCCCCCGCTGACAGCGAGAATGAAGAATAGCGCCGACATATATGTGGTGATGGACATAGTCGACTATCTGACTCGCTATCCGCATATCGAAGAGTTCATGATCCTGTCCGCTGATGCCGACTTCGTTCCGGTGCTCAATCGACTACGCAAGGAGCTCAAGCGCTCGATTATTTTCACTTCGTTCGACACTGCCGCCGCCTATCGCAATTGCAGCGATGCGACGATTGGATCAGATTTTTTCCGTGACCTGCTTGCCATTGAGGTAACATCTGCGAGGCCTGTCGCATCGACGGCACAGGCCTCTGCGGCGGGCAGGCTGCCAAAAGATTTCTGGGAGCGGATTGAGCAATGCATGATTGTAGCGTCCGAAAAGCGGTTAGGCACATTGCCTTTTGCAACTGCTGCTCAACACCTGCGCGAACAACTTCCCGAACTTATGGGGGCAAACTGGGCTGGATTTGGCACGTTCGGGGCCATGATGCAAAAGGCCGAATTCAAAAGACTGCAGGCCGACAAGGAGCAACAGCTTTACCGACTCCCTGACTTCAAGCTGGAACTCCAAGGCTGGGTAGAAGCCGATAAAGTGGCGCTCAACGACTTCGTCTTCGACATTCTCGATACATCTAACAAGGCCATACCGATATTGACTCCTCAGGCCTATTCAAATGCTTTTTCCAGCCTTGCTGAAGCATTTAATGCAGCGCCGGACACCCTTACGGAAGGAATTAACAAAGCCATTGAAATTGCTAAAATGAAGGATTTTGAAATCTCGCTTTCAGACATGCGCTTCATTGCTACCGGCGTTTCAATGCAAGGTTTTCAATTTGACCAGGAGGATAAAAAGACTGCCGAGGCCATCGCCAACCGCTGGCGGGTAAATGTCTATTACCTGTGCGACGAGCCAGACTGGCTGGCTGAACACGATGATGCGACATTGCTAGGTCAGTGGTTTCACGCAGAATCGGAGAGCGTTGCAGACGCCCGACGCGACTTTCTCGATGCGATTACCAATTCCGACGAAGAGTCACCTTAAGTCCTGCTGGATCACACGGCTTTGGATTAGGGGAAACAGTTTCAGATTCGCTTCGAAAATACCGGGGGCATTCAAACCTCAATTCACCGCCCCTCCCCCATCACATACCGCCGCAACACCCGGTTGATCTCGGTCTGATACCCGCCCACCGGCGCGTGGCCTTTGAACCATTCGACCACGTCCAAATCCAGCCGCAGCGTCACCGGCTTCTTGGTCTGCCCATTCACCCCCCACCAATCCCGTCGCCCCGGGCTTGGCCCGGGGTCCAGCTGCCTGTTTGAACGATGCGGAAGAAAAGCGGGACCCCGGATCAAGTCCGGGGTGACGAAAAGATGATTAGGCAGCACTTCATACCAGCCCTTCCGTCTCCACCACCAGCCCGTCAACCGTCACGGCCTCGATCCGTTCGCCCAGCGCCACTTCGCGCCGCTTGCCATAGCCTTCCGCGCCTGCCGACCAATGCTGGTGGATCGCCTTGCCTTCAACATCGCAGACCCAGTATTCCGGGACGCCATGCCGGGCATAAAGCCGCATCTTGCTGCCCATGTCTTCGGCAAGAGTGGTATCGGAAATCTCTATGGCGATCAGCAGGTCCGCACCATCGACCACCTTCCCGTCCGCGCGGCTGGCTATGGCAATGTCGGGTTCGGGAACGGAGTCGCTCGACAGCGCCGTCGAAGGCGTCGCAAGCAGGATCAGCGGCGATGCCATCGCCTTCAAGGCAATGCCGATTTCGACAGTAAGCATCGCATGCACCCGGGCATGACGCGAATGGACGGCATTCACGACCCGCAGGTCCCCCTCGATCAGCTCCGCCTTGACGAACTCCTTGAACGCACCGGCATCGGCCAGCAGCCAGAAATCACGAGCCGTCAGCCGCGCCGGTTGCGGCGATGTGCTGATGGGAAGCTGGGAAGACATGGCGCGGAGGCTAACATGGTGTATGGAGAAATCAAATTCCCATCCATCTCCGCCCTCGGCTCTACAACAGTAACCGCCACGATCCGCTCGCCCAGCGCCACTTCGCGCCGCTCATGGCAGAGCCATCGCATCCACTAGCCCAAGATGCTCGACAAACGGCACGAAATCCCTGTCGCTGAACAGCAGGGCGTGGCCGTCGATAATGCACCGCGTGGCGATCAGCGTGTCGATGGTTTTGCGCACGGTTATGCCTTTGACGCGGAGAGCGCGGTAGTTGCGGGCGGCTTCGACGGCGCAATCAGCACCTCCGATTTCGATCAGGTCGAGGGCGGTCAAATATTCCCGGACGGCTTCGAAATCACGGTCGAGATCGCAGCCTTGCAGCACTTCGGTGAGGATCAAATCGCCGGTCGCGACGTGATCGGCCGGCAGCATGTTCTTCAGAACCAGAACCGCCGGCGTCGGCCTGCCTCGGAAGAAATCGATCCAGACACTCGAATCGACCAGGATCATCAATCGAGCCGCATTGCCTCAAGATCGCCTTGCCAATCAATCTTGCCGTAGAGCTTGAGTATCTCGGCCTGCTTCTTGAGCCGGACGAATTGCCGCAATGCCTCTGCGACCACGGCACGTTTGGTTTGCCCGCCCGACAATGCGACGGCATCGGCCATCAACTTGTCATCGATCACAATATTGGTGCGCATGTGTATATCTCCACGATTTATACACATAGCATGGCCCGATTAGCGCCGTCAAACCCTCGCCCCCCGCGCGACAAACCTGAACAATCGCCCCCACCAACGGTTCACCTTCCCGACAGCGCGGCTGGTCTACGAACTCGCCTCAAGGTCGCTGCCAATCCGTGCGGCGCGTTGGGATGGAGAACGGCCATGGCCGTAGGGTCTTTTCTGAAATCGAGCGGGCTAGCAGCAATCGCGGCTGCGCTGGCGATGTTGACCATGCCGGTGACGGCGGAAGCGCAAGGCTGGGGTGGTAACCGCGGCGGCGGAAATCAAGACGGCGGCGGTCGCGGCGGCTGGCGTGGTGGCGGAGGCGGTGGCGGCCAAGCTCAAGCATCGGGCGGCGGCGCGGCGAGCGCACCGGCGCCGCGCCCGCTCCGCAAGCCCAGTCGGGCGGCGGCAGCTGGAATGGCGGCGCCAATCGCGGCTGGCGCGGTGGCGGTGGCGGCGAGGGCTCTGGTGGCTGGCAGGGCCGGCGCGGTGGCAATGGCGGCCAGGCGGCAACCCAGGCTCCGGCCCAGGCTCCCGCATGGAACAGCGGCGGCGCGAGCGCCCCTGCGGCTCAGGCCCCGTCCGGCGGCGGCTGGTCGGGTCGCGGCAGAAGCGGCGGCGATGGCTCAGGCGGCTGGCAGGGGCGCCGTGGACGCGATGCTGGACAGGCGACTGCCCAATCCCCGGCGTGGAATGGTGGCGGCGCGAGCGTGGCTGCACCTCAGGCCGAAGCGCCGCGCCGCAGCTGGTCGGGACGCCAAGGCTCAGGCGATCGCAGCCGCTGGTCGGGCAACACCAATTCCGGAGCCAATTCCCGCGCCAATTCGGGCGGAAACAACCAGTGGCAAGGCCGCAACCGGACATATAGCGATGCCAACCGCAATGGCGGCTACCGCACCGAAAACCGGCAGGCATGGCGCGGCGGCGGCGAAAACGCCGGGCACAGCGACCGCAACTGGAACGGCAATCGTAACTGGAACGGAAATCGCAACACCTCGATCCGCGACAACCGCTGGAACGGCGATCGCGGTTGGCGCGATGGCAACAGTCGCGGCAATCGCTGGGGCTACAGCCAGGGCAACCGCGGCTGGGATCGCGGCTGGCGGAACAACAACCGCTACAACTGGCACTCCTATCGCAGCCACAACCCGCACCTCTACCGGATCGGTCGCTATAACTCGCCCTATCACAATTACAGCTACCGGCGGCTGAGCATCGGCTACTTCCTGGATTCGATGTTCTACAGCAGCAGCTACTGGATCGACGATCCATGGTCGTACCGCCTGCCCGAGGTCGATGGTCCCTATCGCTGGGTCCGCTATTACGACGATGCCTTGCTGGTCGATATCTACACCGGCGAAGTCGTGGACGTGATCAACGACTTTTTCTGGTAGGCCTGCTTGAATTTGCCTTTCGGCAGACTGCTTCCGGAGCCCTCGCGAGCCATCGCGGGGGCTCCTTTTTGCCTTGCTCGCCGCCGCCCATCGGATAGGCATGCCCCGGCAATTCGGCATAACCACGCAGGATCGATGACCAAGGCCCCGATCAAGGACAAGGCAGCAATAGCGCGCGTGGGCGATGCCGTGCGTGCGCGGTTGGCCGCCAATCCGGCAGTCTACAAGGTTCCGGTTGAGAAGGCGGAGATATTCTCGGTCACGGGCTTTCTAAACCCGGACGAATGTGCACAGCTCATCGCCATGATCGATAGTGTCGCCAAGCCCTCGCCCATTTTCGACAAGGTCTACGAAGGGCGATACCGCACCAGCTATTCCGGCGATGTCGATCCCGGGGATCCGTTTGTCAGGATGATCGAGCGGCGGATCTGCGACCTTGCCGGGATCGATCGGAGCTGGGCCGAGACGATCCAGGGGCAGCGCTACCAGGAAGGGCAGGAATTCCAGGGGCACTACGACTGGTTCGACACCACCGCCCACTATTGGCCGGACGAAGTGCGCCGGGGCGGCCAGCGGTGCTGGACGGCGATGGCCTATCTCAACGAGGTCGAGGCGGGCGGCGAGACCGAATTCGCCAAACTGGGCGTCAGCTTTCCGCCGCAGGCCGGATTGCTGCTGCTGTGGAATAACGCCCTGCCGGACGGGCGGCCCAATCCCGATGCGGTCCACGCCGGAAAACCGGTGGTGGAGGGCACGAAATACGTCATCACCAAGTGGTTCAGGACCCGCCCGTGGAGCTGATGCGACGGGCACTCGTATTGCTGGGGGCGGCGTGCTGCCTGTTTGCAGTCAGTTCGCCAACTATCGCAGCACCGGCGGATACGGTCGCGGACTCGCCCGCCAATGCGACCGAGAACCGCCTCAAACAGGTGTTCGAGGACGATGCCAAACGCGAAGAGCAGCTCGATTTGCTGGCGGCCATCTATCGCGGCAAGCGGATCGATCCGGCAATGCTCGCCCAGCTGTTCACCAGCACGCTCGACCGGCGCCAGCTTGATTCGGCCCGGCAGGGCCTGCGCGCGCTGCAGCGCATCGACCGCGCACGCCTTGGCCCCGAGCGGCAGATTTCCTACGATGTCTTTCTGCGCGAAAAGCAACAGCGGATCGCCTGGTTGCAACCCGATATCCGTTCACTGACCGCTGTGCGGCCGCTCACCCATTTCGGCGGCCTGCATGTCGAATTTCCGACGCTGGTTTCCCGCGACGGCGCCGTGCCCTTTGCCAGCGAAGCCGACTACCGCAATGCACTGGCGCTCGATGGCGCTTTCGCGCAAGTGCTCGACAATGCCGTATCGCGGTTCCGCCAGGGCATGGCCAGCGGCGTCGTCGAATCCGGCCTGACCGTGCGCAACATGATCGCGCAGATCGATGCGCTGCTTGCCCAGCCACTGGAGCAATCGCCGTTCTATTCGCCGGTTCTCGCTTTCCCCCAAGGTGTTCCCGCAGCAAGCCACACGCAGTTGCGCGACGACTATGCGGCAGCAATCCGCGAGCGCATCTCGCCCGCCTACCGCAGATTGCGGGAGTTTCTTGCGCAGGAATATCTCCCCGCCGCTCGCAGCGAAGCCGGGCTGTCGGCAATGAAGGGCGGTGCGGGTCTCTACCGTCGCCTGATCGAACGCGAGACTACGCTCGACCTCGATCCCGATCAGGTCCACCGGCTCGGCCTTGCCGAAGTCGCCCGCATCCAGAGCGAGATGGAGGCGGTGAAGCGTGCCATTGGCTATTCCGGATCGTTGCGGGGCTTCTTCGATTCCATCCGCACCGACCCGCAGTTCCATCCCAGGACCAAGCAGGAACTGGCCCAGGGCTATGCCGCCGCGGCCCGCACGGTCGATGCCCAAATTCCCCGCTTCTTCTCTCGCGTGCCCAAGACCAGGCTGATCATCGAACCCTATCCGGCCTACCGCGAGAAATACGAAGCCGGCGGCAGCTACAACCAGGGCTCCCCCGACGGATCGCGTCCAGGCGTGTTCTTCTACAACACCTACGATTTGCCGAGCCGCTTCCTCACCGGCATCTCCACGCTCTACCTGCACGAGGGCTCGCCCGGCCATCATTTCCAGATCAGCCTGGCCCAGGAAGACAAGAGCCTGCCCGACTTCCAGCGCTATGACGGCAACAATGCCTATGTCGAAGGCTGGGCGCTCTATGCCGAAACTCTTGGGTTCGAGATGGGCCTCTACAAGGACCCGAAGCAGCATTGGGGCACGCTCGACGATGAAATGCTGCGGGCGATGCGGCTGGTGGTCGATACCGGCCTGCATGCCAAAGGATGGACCCGCGAGCGCGCTATCGAATACATGCTCGCCAACTCGGGCATGGGCCGCACCGACGCCACTGCCGAGGTAGAACGCTACATCGCCAATCCCGCCCAGGCGCTGTCCTACAAGATCGGCGCGCTGACCATACAGCGCCTGCGACGCGAAGCCGAAGCCGCGATGGGTGCGAAGTTCGATATCCGCGCCTTCCACGCCGAAGTGCTGGGATCGGGCGCGCTGCCCTTGCCTGTTCTGGAGGCGAAGATCGACCGCTGGATCGCGGCGAACCGGTAGCCGCCAGCCTCCAAATCAATCCAGTGGCACGGTATGCGTGTCTCGCCCGCTACGCAGCACCTTGCCGCCGATCCGCCCGGTTGGCACGTTGCCTGCCGCCACGGGCACGCCGTTGACGATCACGTGGTGCACCCCGATGGCATCGGCATAAAGCCGGGTCTCGTCACCGGGCAGATCATTCCTCATGACGATCGGGCCGCAGTCGATGCTGTCCGGATCGAACACAACCAGATCGGCATGCGCGCCCACTTCTATCCGCCCGCGCCCGGTGAGGCCAAACACATCTGCCGGCAGACTGGTGATCCGCCGCACGCCTTCCTCCAGCGTGAAGATGTTGCGCTTGCGCACTGCCTCGCCCATCAGCTGGGTGGCGATGGCGAAAGTGTTGATCGCATCGAGATGAGCGCCCGCATCGGACGCGCCGACCAGGCAATGCTCGTCGCGCCAGACCTCGCCGCGCAGTGTCCAGCTTTCCTCGTCGGCCCCGAGGCCGGGGGGCGAAATCGACAGCCACAGGTCTTCCTCGATGGCGAGATCGAACAGCGCGTCGAAGTCGGACTTGCCGGTCGCCGAGGCCAGATCGCGAATATGGCGGCCGATCCAGCTGGCGTTCTCCTTCGAGTTCAGGTGCTCGATCTTGAAGCTGCCGAAGTCTTTGGGCAGGCCGGTCTGCTGGTAACTTGCCTCGGCTCCTGCCAGCAGCACCTGGCGGAAATCCCCGTCCTTCATCGCCGCGATCTTCTCGTCATGCGGAAGATGGATGAAATCGTGCCAGCCATCGAACAGTTCGAGCTGCATGCCACTACGGAAATTGATCACGTTCATGATCGGCACGACCGGCACCAGTCCGATAACTCTCGCCCCGCGCGCCGCGCCGTAACGGCCCATCTCGAGCTGCGATTCCAGCAATTCCGGCGCACCCGAGCGGACCACCAGCGAATTCCAGTTGAGCGAGCGCTGCGCCGCCAGCGACATCGCGGTGGAGAGCGTGTAGCGCCGGTCGGGTTGCTCGGGTGTGTTCCCGGGCAGCAGTTCGAGCCAGGTTCCCGGATAGTCGCGCACCACCCCCGCCAGCTCCAGGATTTCCGCGTCGGTCGCCCAGCGCGAGGGCACCGGATCGCCGTTGTGGTCGCTGTGGGTGAAGCTGGTCGTTGTCGAAAAGCCGCAGCCTCCAGCCTCGATCGACTGGCGCAGCAGCGTGGCCATGGCCGCAACATCGTCTTCGGTCGCCTCATGCCCCACCGCCCGCTCGCCCATAACCGTGCGGCGCAGCGCAGAGTGGCCGACCATGAAAGCAGTGTTGATCGCCAGGGTGCCGTCGATTGTGTCGAGATATTCGCCGAAGCTGGTCCAGCAGGGGTTCACCGCTGCTTCCAATGTCGCCAGCGGCATGCCCTCGACCCGCGACAGCATGGCGAGCAGATAGTCGGCGTCCTCCTTGCGGCCCGACAGCGGTGCCAGGGTGAAACCGCAATTGCCGGCAATGACTGTTGTCACGCCATGATAGACCGAAGGCGACAGCATCGGATCCCAGCGCGCTGCGGCATCGTAATGTGTGTGGCAATCGATGAAGCCGGGCGCGACCACTGCGCCATGAGCCTCGATCGTCTCGCGAGCCGCTCCATCCAAAGCGCCGACCGCTGCGATCCTGCCGTCTTTCACTCCGATGTCGCCGGCATAGCCCGGCGCGCCGCTGCCATCGACGATCCGTGCGCCGGTGATCTTGAGATCGTATTCCATATCCGATCGTCTCCCCGGCCCTGACCGGTCAACTCGCCCGCGCGACAGTCCCCTGCGCCAAAAATCCGCCGTCGACCATCAGCAGCGCACCGTTGATGTAGCTCGCCCAACTGCTGTTGAGGAACACCAACGCTGGCGCCTGCTCATCCGGTGTCGAGCGGCGTCCGATCGGCCGTTCGACCGCCGCAATCGACTCCGGCGCGGATGTTTCGATGAAAGCTGCGAGCAGCGCGGTATCGACGCTGCCCGGCAGGATGGCGTTAATCCTGATGCCTCGTCGAATTAGCACCGGCGCCGCCTGCAGGGTCCAGCCGATCAGTGCTTCCTTGGAGAATCCATAGCCGTCGGCGACCAGATCCGCATGGTCCCCGCACCAATTGGCGGCAGCCTCGGATGTGGGCTGCGAGGCCAGATCGAGCAGTTGTGGTAAATGCTGCTGCCAACCCAGCCCGCCAATCGACGAGACATTGGCGATGGCGCTTCCGGCTTGCATCCGGGGCAGCAAGGCCTCGCTCAACCGCCGGGGTCCGATGTAGTTCACCCGCAGCACTTCGAGCGGCGTGGGCGCCTTGGCGATTCCCGCGCAGTTGAACAACGCGTCGACCGCGCCGAGCCTCTCCGCCGCCGCATCGATCGCGCCGCCGTCGCGCAGATCCAGACTGGTAAATGACGCGAGATCGAGTTCGCAGTCCATCCAGTCGAGACCATGCACCTCCGCGCCCAGGCTGAGAAGCAGACGCGCCGTCGCCTCGCCGATGCCGGAAGTGCATCCCGACACCACTACCCGCTTGCCGGTATAGCCCAGGTCGGTCACGGTCGGGCCGAAGCCCCGGCCAGCGCCTTGTCCTTCGCCGTATCGGGGCGTTCGCCGCCCGGACGAGTGCCCTGCAGCACGATCCGCTCCATCACCCGGCCCTTCTGGTAGTCGGGCACGGCATAGTGCTGCACCGAGCGGTTGTCCCAAAAGGCGACATCGCCCAGCGTCCAGCGCCAGCGCACGGTGAAGTCCGGGCGTTCGACGTGGCGGAACAGCATCTGCAGCACCGCCGCGCTTTCCGCAGGCTCCATCTCGACAATGCGGGTGGTGAAAGCCTCGTTGATGTAGAGTGCCTTGCGGCCGCTCTCGGGATGAGTGAGCACTACCGGATGAACCTGCGAGGGCACATGGCGCGAAGTGAACATGTCGCGGAAGTGCGGGCCATAGTCCTTCATCAGCACCATCAGCGATTCGATCGAGTGGACCGCCGTCAGTCCGTCGAGCATGTCGCGCCAAGGCTGCGACAGCGCCTCCCAGGCTGCCTGCGCGCTGGCCCAGCAGGTGTCGCCGCCCAGCCCCGGCAAGGCGATCGGGCGCAGGGTCGTACCCCATGGCGGGTGGGCGAGCGAGGTGGTGTCGGCGTGCCACACGGCGGTGGCGTGGCGGGTTGGGGAGAGATCGGCTGACTGGACGTCTGCGGCGGTGTCCTCCGGCGTTCCGGATGATTCCTCCTTCATCGGTGTGCCGAAATTGCGATCGAATTCCCAGTGCTGTTCCCTGGTGATGTGCTGCCCGCGGAAGAATATCACACCGTGATCGAGCAAGGCCTGGCGGAGGGTGGCCACGTCCCCGGGCGTCTGAGCGCCGGTGAGGTCGACACCATGGACGATCGCGCCAACCGAAGTCGTCAGCGGCTCGATGGTAAGCTTGGAGGTGTTTGCCATGATTTGCATCTCTCACGGTTTATGTTTGTCCGGCAAAGGTTACGCGTGAGACGCGCGCCACTCAAGCTCGCAAGCCCCAATTTCGTTTGCCAAACGTCCCCGCTCAGGCCACCGCCTGCAAACAAGCACTTCATCGCTTGCCCATCGCGCGGCTCTGCGTCACTCTTCCAGGCAAAACAGAACGAGGAGAGGCGACAGTGACCCAGGCGGTGATGGCCAAGCCGCAGCTTCGGCCCGATGCTCCGGCGACCTGGCTGGACGGCGGCATCGACGCGCTGCTGGCAATGAGTTGGTCCGATTACGAGGAGGCGCAACTCGGCGCGCTCAAACACCGCTATGCCCAGTTGAAGGATTCGGTTTCGGCGCTCGAAAA
Source organism: uncultured Alphaproteobacteria bacterium (assembly GCA_963775115.1). Taxonomy (GTDB): domain Bacteria; phylum Pseudomonadota; class Alphaproteobacteria; order Sphingomonadales; family Sphingomonadaceae; genus Novosphingobium. Next base: position 66,928 of record CAVZHP010000010.1, on the reverse strand, counting down.
GCTGGCCAAGAAGCAGGGGGTCACTTCCATCGACAGCATCGCCGACGCGCTGCCGCTGTTCTTCGACCACCGCGTCTACAAGAGCTATCCGCTGGCGATCATCGAGAAACGCGATCTCGCCAAGCTCAATAGCTGGCTCGACCGCCTGACGACGCACGATCTGACGGAGATGAGCCTTGAAGGCCTCACCACCATCGAAGGCTGGCTGGACCGGCTCGATCAATTCGGCATGCTGGTAGGCCATTCCACCGGAACCACCGGCAAACTCTCTTTCGTGCCCCGCTCGCGCAGCGAACTGCCGGGCTGGGAGCGCGCCTACAACGGCGCGCAATTTGCCGCGACCGGGGTAGATCCTGCCAAGGAAGCGGTACCCACATTCTTCCCCGGCTATCGCGGCGGACATCACATGATGCTCAAGATGCTGGAGCTTTTCGGCGTTCCGGCCGCAGGTGGCCCGGGGCACTATCACACGCTTTACCAGACCCATGTTTCCTCCGATCTCTCCTCGCTTGCAGGCCGCATGCAGTCGGCGGAAGACCGGGGCGAACTGGCGGCGCTCGGCCTCGATCCGGCATTGCTTGAGGCACGCCAATCGCTGATCGCCCAGGGCCGCCGCCGCGAGGCCGACATGGACACCTGGTTCACCAGGCTGATCGACGACTACAGCGGCAAGCGGGTCAAGATCGGCGGCACTGCCGGCGACCTGATCCGCACTGCACGCACCGGCATCGCCAAAGGCCTGAAGCCGAGTTTCGCGACCAACAGCTTCATCTCGACCGGCGGCGGCCTGAAAGGCCTCAAGGACCCGCCCGAGGACTGGGAAGCCTTCGCCAAGGATTACTACGGCGTCGAGCGGATCGCCGCGATCTATGGCATGTCGGAAATCATGGGCACCTGCCCAAAATGTTCGCAAGGCCATTACCATATCCCGCCCTACACCCTCGCCGTGCTGCTCGACGCAGAGAATAACGAACTGCCCAAGCAAGGCTCCCAGACTGGCCGCTTCGCCGCTTTCGACCTGCTCGCCGAAACCTATTGGGGCGGGTTCATTTCGGGCGACAAGGTGACGATCCACTGGGAAGAGGACTGCACATGCGGCTGGAAGGGTCCGCGCGTCGGCCCGGAAGTGGTGCGGTTTTCGGAACTGGAGGGCGGCGATGACAAGATCAGCTGTTCGGGCTCGGCCAAGGCTTACGACGAGTTCATGGACTACGTGTCGCAGGTGTAATGCCGATGAAACTGACTTTCCCCATCCCGCACCTGATGGAAATCGAGGCCATGCTCCAGCCCTGGGAGCTGGCCGTCACCGGCCCCGACCAACTGCGCATGGCCCGCCGCGCCGAGGAGATGGGCTACGACATGATCGGCATTCCCGAGCATCTCGCGATTCCTCCGGACGACCAGCACACCGGCCATTTCTGGCTGCATTCGACCACCGCGCAGGCGGCGTTGGCCGGGGCGACCAGCAAGATCCTGCTCAACTCTTGCGTGACGATCCTGCCGCTGCAACACCCGATCCTCCACGCCAAGGCACTGGCGACCGCAGACTGGCTCTCGGGCGGGCGCATGGTGGTGACCTTCGGGCTGGGCTCAATCCGCAAGGAATACGACTATTTCGGCGTGCCTTGGGAACAGCGCGGGGCCATGGCGGACGAATATCTCGAAGCGATCATCGCCTTGTGGACGCTGGAGAGGCCCAGCTTCGAGGGCAAATATGTCCAGTTTCGCGACATTGGCTTCAACCCCAAACCGGTGCAGAAGCCGCATCTGCCGATATGGATCGGCGGCGACAGCAAGCCGGCGCTGCGCCGCGTGGCGCGCTTCGGCTCGGGCTGGATTGTCTCGTTCCGCACGGCACCGGAAGAACTCCCCGACAGGATCGATTTCATCAAGTCGCAAGCCAGCTGGACCGACCGGCCTTTCGAGGTTTCCTACGGCCTCGGCACATCGCGCCTGACCACCAATCATGCGCCTTCAGGCGACGACAGCGCCAGCAAGGGACTCAGCGCGCAGCAGATTGTCGATGCGTTAAGCCGCCTCAAGAAACTGGGCGTGACTACTAGCTCAGTGCCGATCCCGCCGGTTTCGGGCGTGGAGGCCTATCTGGATCACGCGCAATGGGTGATGGAGGAGATCAAGCCTCGGCTATAGCGGGCTGCTGCCCCAATTTTCCCCGCTGGCCACCCACACGCCAGTCCGACCCCATCGGTGCCAGGTAACTGAACGGCAGGTTTCCACCGGTCTCATAGGCCTGCATCGCCCCGTCGAGCGGTTCGCCCAGTTCCTGCCGTTGTAACAGGCCAAGCAGGAACTCGCGCATCCGCACGATGGCGAGGTCTGTCCCGCACAGTTGCTCGCGTTCGCGCTCGGCGATCGCGCCCATGCTCATCTGCACGCCCAGATCCTCATGCAGCACGGAGCGGGTGAAACCGCTGAAGTGCCCCCCGGCCATCGCCTCGCGGTCCTGGCCCCAGTTGTTGCCCTTATGGAAATCGCCCGCCAGCATGTCGTCCGGATCGAGCCCGGCGAAATAGCGGTCCATCGGCGTGACCGTACCCGTCTCGTCCCATACGCCGAAGAACAGCATATGGGTGCGATCGTCGACCGGCACCGAAATGAACACCGAACAATCGGTCGGGATATCGGGCTGGCGGCTGGCCGAAAAGGCATAGAACGGCGCAATGAATTCGGCGACGCGGAAGTGGATGTTGCCGCCTCCCGGCTTGCGGATGCCCGCGGTGCGCAGGCCGTAGCCGGTCTGCTCGATCTCGTAGGCCGGCGACGGGGCGAGAAACTGTTCGGTGCGATCCGGATCGCTCCATCCCGAATGCAGAAAGTTGAGATGGACGGTATCGAGCGCACCCTCGAAGCCCTGCAGCCAGTTGCAATCGACGGTCATCCGCCACCAGTTGCGCCCCTGCGGTCCCTTGTTCATGAAAGGAAGCGGCGGCAATCGCGGCACTTCGCCCTGATTGTCCTGGGCCCCGAGGAAAGCCCAGACCAGCCCGCCACCTTCGGCGACATGATAGCGATTGGTGCGAATGCGCCCGGCAAATTGCGGCGAGCGATCGCCTTCCGAAGGCACCTGGACCACCGCGCCATCCGGCCCCAGCATCCAGCCATGATAGAGGCAGCGCAGATTGCACCCCTCGACCCGCGCCAGCGCCATCGAGACAAGCCGGTGCGGGCAGTGCTCGTCGAGCAGCCCCAGCGTCCCGTCTTCGCCGCGATAGGCGACCAGGTCTGTCCCCAGCAGCCGCACGCGCTGCGGCGCAGCGCCCGGCACCAGCGATTCGGTCCGGGCGAACGGCATCCAGTAATTATCGCGGATCATCCGCCCCATCGGCGCATCGCCTTCGACCCGGGTAAGCCGCTCGTTTTCGCTGCGTGTGACCATCGCCCACTCTCCGCTGCCCATTTTGGCCGCTTGCCTTTTTGGCCCGCGTGAGAGAGTGAACTTTATGTGAGTCAGATGGTCAAGCAAAGCTTGCCGAAACCGGGAAAGAGGATTTTTCCAATGAGCGATATTCTGGGATACAAGGGCAAGCGCGTCGTGGTCAGCGGCTGCTTTTCCGGCATGGGCGAGGCGACAGCGAAGATTCTGCTCGACCTCGGCGCCGAAGTGCATGGGCTGGACTTCAAGCCCTGTGCGCTCCCCCTCGCCTCGTTCAACCAGATCGACCTGCGCGATGCTGCCAGTATCGAAGCCGGGGTCAAGGCGATCGGCGGCAAGATCGACGCACTGTTCAACTGCGCGGGCCTGGCTGGCGGCGGCGCCTTCCCGCCGATGGATACCTTCAAGGTCAACTTCATCGGCACGCGCCATCTCACCGAATGTGTGCTGGCTCACATGGGACCGGGCAGCGCCATCGTCAGCATCTCGTCGACCGGCGGACTCGGCTGGAGCCAGCGCATCCCGACGCATATGGAACTGCTGATGACCAAGGGCTTCGACGGCGCCGTCGCCTGGGCAGAGGCGCATATGGATCAAGTCGCCGAGGGCTATGCCTTCTCCAAGGAAGCGGTGATCGTCTGGACCCAGTTCATGGGCGCGCAACTGATCAAGAAGGGCATCCGGATCAACTGCTCGCTGCCTTCGCCCACGCAAACCCCGATGATGCAGATTTTCCACGACACTGCGGGCAAGGACATCGTCGATGCCGCCGCCGAACCGCTGGGCCGTTACACCACGCCCGCCGAACAGGCCGGTCCGCTGGTGCTGATCTGCAGTGATGCTGCCGGTGTGGTCAACGGCGTGGTGCTGCCGGTCGATGGCGGCTTCATGGGTGGACTGACCACCGGCCAGGTGGATATCAGCAAGATGATGGGCGGCGCGGCGAAACAGCCGGCATAGTCCTTAATCCTCCCCCTGCGGGAGGGGTTAGGGGAGGGCCTGTTGTCCTATACACCGACGTCAGGCCCTCCCTGCCTCCCGCAGCGGGAGGGGAGCCGCCTCCCCGGCCTCGAAGCGCTGCGCGGCGTCGCGGCGATCTGCATCCTGCTGCTGCACACCCGCGCTGTGTTCGGCGGCACGCCGGTGTTCGGCAAGGGGTACCTTGCGGTCGAATTTTTCCTGATGCTCTCGGGCTTCCTGATGGCCTATGCCCAGGAAGCCCGGCTGGCGCGGGACGGCGAGCCGCTGCGCTTCATGGCCAAGCGCTATTGGCGGCTGTGGCCGACGATGACGATTGGCGGAGTCCTCGGCCTGCCCCGTCTGTTTCTGCGGAGCACCGGCATGGGCCAGTTCTTCGCCATCGCGGCGGCCAATCTGCTGCTGATCCCGGCACCGCTGCGGCGCGAACTCTACCCGATCAATATCCCGGCCTGGACGATCTTTTACGAGCTGGTCGCGAACTTGCTGCATGTTCTGGTGTTCCGGCATATGCGGCTCTGGGCGATCTGGCTGAGCATAGCCGCGCTGGTGCCGGTGATGATCTGGATCGGCCAGAGCTGGGGCAATTTCGACGTCGGCGCGCGGCCCGAGAGCATGCTGGCAGGACTTCCTCGCATCCTCTTCGCCTATCTGATCGGCATCGCGCTTGGCCGCTGGTGGGGCAGCGCGCCGCCGATCCCGGTGCCGCCGCTGCTGGCAATCCCTGCCATGCCCGCGATCCTTGCCGCGGGCTGGTGGCTGGGCTTCAACCAGTGGTGGTTCGATTTCGCCTTCACCGTGATCGCCTGCCCGCTGATGATCGCGGGCGGCTTGCGGCTCACCCGGTTCCATCTGGCCGCTGGCCTGTTCGGCCAGCTCTCGTTCCCGCTCTTCGCCGTGCAGATGCCGATCCTGCAAGGCATGGAGCTGCTCGGCTTCGGCTACTGGACAGGCGGGCTGACAGCGCTCGCCGGTGGCATTCTCGCGGCGCTTCTGGCACATCGGATCGGCCGCTGGCAGACAGCGCCAAGGCAGGAGAAAACAGCGTGAGCGAACCGGTGATCTATCAGGCAGACAGCGACGGAATCGTCACGCTGACGCTCAACCGCCCCGATACGCGCAACCCGCTGACCGACGCCGACATGCTCGATGCGATCCTGGCGGCGCTGGCACGGCTGGAAGCCGACGAGAGCGCCCGCGTCGCAATCCTGACCGGCGCGGGCAAGGCCTTCTCCTCGGGCGGCAACATGCATGCGATGCGCACAGGCGGCGGCCTCAAGGACGCGCTCCCCGCCCGCTCGCGAGGCAACTACAAACGCGGTATCCAACGCCTGCCGCTGGCATTCGCGGCATTGGAAGTGCCGGTGATAGCTGCGGTAAACGGCCCCGCGATTGGCGCGGGCTGCGATCTCACCTGCATGTGCGACTTGCGCATTGCCGGGGAGTCTGCGCGTTTTGCCGAGAGCTTCGTCAAGATCGGGCTTGTTTCGGGCGACGGCGGCGCCTGGCTGCTGCCGCGCGTGATCGGCTGGTCGAAGGCAGCGGAAATGGCGCTTACGGGGGACATGATCGATGCAGCTGAGGCCCTGGCCTGCGGGCTGGTTAGTCAGGTCGTGCCTGACGCCGAACTGCTCGACGCCGCCCGCGCCCTCGCCCGCCGCATTGCCGCCAACCCGCCGTTCGCGGTGCGCATGACCAAGCGCCTGCTGTGGGAGGGGCGCTCGGCAGGCCTAGCCAGCGTGCTGGAAATGGCCGCGCCGATGCAGGCGCTGGCGCATGCGACCGGGGATCATGACGAGGCAGTGGAGGCATTTCTCGAGAAGCGAAGTCCACAATTCAAGGGCGATTGACCCGTCTGCGATGTGATTTCAGCACTTGCCATCACATTTTGATGTGATATTCATCTCGCATGAGCACACCCACCATCGACAAAGTCCGCACCCTCGTCTCCGACGGCGGCATGTCTCGCGCCGGCCTCGCCCGCGCCGCCGGCCTCCACGCCAACACCCTGCGCGATTGCACCGAGCCCGGCTGGAACCCCACCGCCGATACGCTCGGCAAGCTCGAACGCTTCCTGTTCGCCAATGACGACCGCCCGATACTGGTCCCGATCGAGGAGATCATCGACGAGGCACGCAATGGCCGCATGTATGTACTGGTCGACGACGAGGACCGCGAGAACGAGGGCGACCTCATCATCCCGGCACAGATGGCGACGCCCGATGCGATCAACTTCATGGCCACCCACGGCCGCGGCCTGATTTGCCTGACGCTGACAGGCGAACGGGTCGAGCAGCTGGGGCTCGGCCTGATGAGCCGCCATAATGGCACAAGGCATGAAACCGCCTTCACCGTGTCAATCGAGGCGCGCGAGGGCGTTACCACCGGCATCTCCGCTGCCGACCGCGCCCGCACTGTCAGTGTCGCGATAGACGGCAGCAAGAGCAAGGACGACATCGTCACCCCCGGCCATGTCTTCCCGCTGCGCGCCCGCGACGGCGGCGTGTTGGTTCGCGCCGGTCACACCGAAGCCGCCTGCGATATCTCGCGCCTCGCCGGGCTCAATCCCTCGGGCGTGATCTGCGAGATCATGCGCGACGACGGCACCATGGCCCGGCTCGACGACCTGGTTGGCTTCGCGCGGATGCACGAGCTCAAGATCGGCACGATCCGCGACCTCATCGCCTATCGCCGCAAGCACGACCGGCTGGTCGAGAAAAAGACAGAAATCACTTTCACCAGCCGTTGGGGTGGCGACTGGCGGGCCATCACCTTCTTCAACAAGGCGACAGGCGACGAGACCATGGCCCTGGTCAAGGGCCGGATCGACCCGGCCAGCCCGACTCTGGTGCGGATGCACACTTTGTCTATCTTTGCAGACATCTACGGCGAAGAGAGCGAGCGCTCGGAACTGCTGCACCGCTCAATGGAAATCATTGGCGAGGAGGGTACTGGCGCAATCGTCGTGATAAACCGCCCGATGCAGCGGCTGATGTCCCGCGCCATCGAGATCAAGAATTCTGTCCGCGCCGGCGAGGCCCCGCCAATGGAGGAAATGCGCGACTATGGCGTCGGTGCGCAAATTCTGGCGGAACTGGGGGTTCACGACATGGTGTTGCTCAGCAACACTCACCACACGCTCGTTGCGCTTGAAGGCTATGGCCTGTCGATTGTCGGCGAGCGGCGGATCGATTGAGCGGAGCGACACATGGCCAAATTCCTCATCGTCGAAGCCCGCTTCTACGATCACCTCAACGATATGCTGATCGCCGGTGCGAAAGCCGCGATCAAGGCGGCGGGGCACAAGTCCGACGTCATCACCGTGCCCGGCGCGCTGGAAATCCCAGGCGCGATCTCGCTGGCCGACGCCAGCGGCGACTATGACGGCTATGTCGCCATCGGTGTCGTGATCCGGGGTGAGACCTATCATTTCGAGATCGTCGCAGGCGAAAGCGCGCGCGGTATCATGGCCTTGACCATGGACGGTCTTGCCATCGGCAACGGTATCCTTACCGTCGAGAACGAGGCGCAGGCGCTGGTCCGCGCCGACCCTGCACAGAAGGACAAGGGCGGCGAGGCGGCCAAAGCGGCGCTGGCGCTGCTCGCGCTCAAGGAGAGATTCGGTGGCTGACACGCATCCCTCGTTTGGCGGCATTCCGCTGGTGTTCGGCGGCAATGTGTTCGGCTGGACGCTGGATCGCGACAAGAGCTTCGGCATGCTCGATGCACTCTACGAAGCGGGCGTGCGGATGATCGATTCCGCCGAGGGCTATTCGGCCTGGGTGCCAGGCAACAAGGGCGGCGAATCCGAGGCCATCATCGGCGAATGGCTGGAAAGCCGCGGTGTGCGGGGAGACATGCGTATCGCCACCAAGACCGGGATGGGCGGCCCGCCATTTGCACTGAAGCCCGAGAAGGTGAGAGCCGCACTTGACGGTTCGCTCGAGCGGCTGCGCACCGATTACGTCGATCTCTACTATGCCCACCGCGACGACCTGACGACGCCGCTTGACGAGGTCGTCTCGGTCTACGACGAGATCCTGCAATCGGGCCAGGCACGCGAACTGGGGGCATCGAACTATACCGCCGAGCGGCTTGCCGAAATTGTCGGCGTCGCCGAGCGCATGGGCAAGGCCCATTACACCGTGCTCCAGCCGAAATATAACCTCGTCTGGCGGCACGATTACGAGGGGCCGCTCCAGGACCTTTGCGTCGCCAAGCAGATCGCGGTGACACCGTACTACGGCCTTGCCGCCGGCTTCCTCTCGGGGAAGTATCGCAAACCGGCCGACTGGGAAGGCACTAGCCGCGGCGAATCGCTGGCTCCGTTTGCCGAAAACGGCGGCTGGGACATGCTGTCGGTTATGGACGATGTCGCGCGCGAGTCCGGGGCGAACCACGCACAGATCGCGCTCGCCTGGCTCAACCGACAGCCCGGCATCGCCGCCCCGCTGGCCAGCGCAACCAATGTGTCGCAGCTGGCCGATCTGGTCGCCGGGGTGACGCTCAAGCTGGATGATAACCAGGTGGCGAGGCTGACCGAAGCCTTCAGGCGTCAACCGACAGGTGCATAACCTGCGCCCCGGCAGCGCCAAACAGCGTTAATAATTCCTTGGATTTCCGCTGCTAGTAAACTCTGGCGGCGCTGTGCCGCGCCACTAATAGGGTTAGCATCTTGGCGAGCACGGCAGTCCCGTATCCGTCGAACAACGGCCTGAGCGACTCCGTGCAGCAACTGGCCGCTGCCGCCAGCGAACCCGCGATTTCCGTCCGTACGCTCGATTGGCCCTGTTGCGCCGCGCCGAGCATCCTGCAGGCATGGGACACGCTGGCCCAGAGCACTACGGAGCCCAATCCGTTTCACGAGAGCTGGTATCTGCTGCCTGCACTGCGGGCGATCGACACCGCCGAGACCATTCAAATGCTGGTCTACGAGGTCGACGGGAATCTTTGCGGAATGCTGCCAGTGCGCCGCGAACCCCGCTATTATGGCAAGCGGCTGCCGCATCTTGCGAGCTGGACACACCCGAACGCGTTCCTTGGCGCACCGCTGGTCGCTCCGGGTATGGAGCAGGACTTCTGGCGCGCGCTGCTGGGGTGGGCCGACATGGCCCACGCCAAGGGGCTGTTCCTGCACCTCACCGCCATTCCGCTCCAGGGCCAGTTGCATGCCGCGCTGGTCGAGGTTCTTGCCGAGCAGGACCGCGCATACGGCGTGGTCTACCGCGAGGAGCGGGCGATGCTCGCTTCCGGCCAATCGCCCGAGGACTATTTCGCCGCATCGCTCTCGGGCAAGAAACGCAAGGAACTGCGCCGCCAGCTCACCCGGCTTGGTGAACAAGGCGAGGTCGATTTCGTCCGGCAGCAAGATGCCGACGGGCTTGAGACCTGGATCGACGATTTCCTCGCGCTCGAGTTCAGCTGGCTGGAAAGGCGCTGCCGGCTCTGCCCTTGCATCACGCGAAGACACGAGGGCACTGTTTTGCGAAAGCATGGCGGGGGCGGCAGCCCAGGGAGTGCTTGAACGGCTGGCGCTTACGCTCGACGGGCGACCGATCGCGATGCTGGCGAACTTCCACACCCCGCCAGGCGCCTTCAGTTACAAGACCGCTTTCGATGAGTCCTTTGCCCGCTTTTCGCCGGGCGTTCTGCTGCAATGCGAAAACCTGCTGATCCTGGACCGGCCCGAAATCGCCTGGACCGACAGCTGCGCCAGTGCCGATCATCCGATGATCGACCACATCTGGCGCGAACGCCGCGTGGTCGGGCGCCTTTCGATAGCGATCGGCGGCAAACTGCGCCGCGCGGTATTCAAGCGCCTGCTGAAGGTCGAATTGGGCCGCTCCCGCTCGGAATCGCAGTCGTGAGAATGTTCCCCGCCGAAGCGCGCGACATTTTCGACGCCGGTTATCCGGAAGTCCCGCACAAGCTGCCGCACAATCTCGGCCTCGATCCGCTGCTCGAGCTGGAAGCACTGGCGAAGCTGGCGGAAGCGCTGCCGAAGGGGTCGATCGAATACAATCGCGGCAATCTGCCGATCGGCGTGAACGGCAAGCCCGAGCCAAGCGGAATTTCCATCGGCGAAACCGTTCGCGACATCGAGCGGACCGGCAGCTGGGCGGTGCTCAAGAATATCGAGCAAGAGCCTGAATATGCCATGCTGCTCACGGCACTGCTTGCCGAAATGCGTCCCGTGATCGAGGCCAAAACCGGCATGATGATGAAGACCCAGGGCTTCATCTTCATCTCCTCGCCCGGCGCGGTCACGCCCTATCACTTCGATCCCGAACACAATATTCTGCTGCAAATCCACGGCTCGAAAACGTTGACGCAGTTTCCCGCCGGGGACGCCGACTTCGCCCCGGACGAAGTGCACGAGGCCTATCACACTGGCGGCCCGCGCGAGCTGCCGTGGAATGAAGAGCTGGCGCCGTGGGGCGCTGAATGGCAACTCTCGCCCGGAGAAGCCCTGTTTGTGCCGGTAATGGCGCCGCATCACGTGAAGAACGGGCGGGAGCCATCGATCTCGCTGTCGATAACCTGGCGATCCGAATGGAGCTTCGCCGAAGCCGACGCCCGCGCACTCAACGCCCTGATACGCCGCTGGGGTCTGCGGCCGAAATGCCCGGGACGCTGGCCAAAACGCAATGCCGCCAAGTCCTTGACCTGGCGTACGCTGCGCAGGCTGGGCTTGGTGAGCTAATCGGCTGGAGGTCTGAAAGTCCCTCGAAACCTCAAAACCGGTGCTCAGTCTCCGTCGAGCAAATTGCCCAAGCCGCCAAGGAGCGACCCTTCGCCCCGGTTCTGCCCGCCCCGGCTGCCCGCCGCCGCCATCATCCGTCCGGCGAGCCGCGCAAAGGGCAGCGACTGGATCCACACTTTGCCAGGACCGCGCAGCCGCGCGAAAAACACGCCTTCGCCGCCGAACAGCATGCTTTTGACTCCGCCTGCGGTGATCACATCGAAATCTACCGTGGGTGTGTAAGCGGCGAGGCAGCCGGTATCGACATGCAGCTCCTCGCCCGCAACCAGCGTGCGCTCGACAATCGTTCCGCCCATCTGAACGAAAACCCAGCCGTCGCCTTCCAGCTTCTGCATGATGAAGCCTTCGCCGCCGAACAGACCGGTGAGCATCTTGCGCTGGAACTGGACGCCGATGGAAACCCCGCGCGCAGCGGCGAGGAAACTGTCCTTCTGGCAGATCAGCGTGCCGCCCATGTCGCCCAGCTTGATCGGCAGGATTGCGCCCGGCACCGGCGCAGAGAAAGCGACCCGCGCCTTGCCTTGGCCGTCGTGGGTGAACACCGTGGTGAACAGGCTCTCGCCGGTCACCAGCCGTTTGCCGGCACCGAGCAGCTTGCCCATGAAACCGCCCTCCGCGCCGCGCCCGTCGCCGAACACCGTCGACATGCCGATGCTGGCATCCTTCCACACCATGGCCCCGGCTTCGGCCACCGCACTTTCACCGGGATCGAGCTCGATCTCGAGGAACTGGAGTTCCTGCCCCTTGATCTCGAAATCGATATCGTCGGAAATGCCGACGCTGCGGGTGTGGGACCAGGGGTTCGATGCCATGGGATAATTCCTCGTTTCAAGAAGGGAAAAGCTGGGACTAGTGCGATTTGTTTACAAGATGTTGAATGGCCGAAAGCATGCCGGTCTCAAGCCAGACTTTCTCCGCGCAATTCGGTGACGATATCCCACACCGCAATGAACAGCGCGGCGATGATGGGTCCGATGATGAAGCCGCCCAGGCCGAACAGTTCGAGTCCCGCCACCGTGGCGATCAGCACGACGAAATCGGGCAGCTTGGTATCCTTGCCGACCAGGATCGGGCGCAGCAGATTGTCGATCATTCCGATGATGAACAGGCCGCAAAACACCAGAACGCCGCCCTCCCAGACCGATCCGGTCAGCAGCAGGTAGAGCGCCACCGGCACCCAGACGATGCCGGTGCCAACGGCCGGAACCAGCGAGAACAGGCCCATGACCAGCCCCCAGATCAGCGCGCCCTCGATCCCCAGCAGCCAGAAAATCACGCCGCCGACGATCCCTTGCAACACCGCCACCAGCACCGTGCCCTTGATGATGGCGCGCACCACGCGGAGGAAGTTGTCGATCAGCCGGTCGCGCAGATCGGGGCGCAGCGGCAAGGCAGCCTGAAACTTGGTGCCAAGCCGTTCGCCGTCGCGCAGCAGAAAGTAGGTGAGGTAGAGCATCACGCCAAGCGCGGCGAGGAAAGTCAGCGCGCCCTGTCCGACTGTAAGCGCGCGCGTAGCGACACTTTGCAGACCGACCGAAAGGCCCGAACCGAGCATCTCGCGCAGCCGGTCCGGGTCCATCGCGCCATAATCCACAGCCATTTGCGCAATCGAAGGGGGCAGCGCGGCGCGCAGCTTTGCGAAGATGGCAGCGATGTCGATATCGCCGGTTTGCAGCTGATTGTAGATACCCGCCGCCTCCTGCACCAGGCTGACGCCGAGCAGGATGGCGGGAACGATGACCAGGGCGAGGATAAGCAGCAAGGTCAGTGTCGCGGCAAGGCCCTCGCGTCCGCCAAGCCTGACCGCCACCCGGCGGTAGAGCGGCCCGAAGACGATGGCGGCGACGACGCCCCACAGGATCGCGCCGAAATAGGGTGTCATCAGCCAGGCGAAGGCAATGGTCACCACCAGCACCAGCACGGCGAAACCCGCGTCTTCGACACTCCATGGCTGTCTGGCCTTGCCGCTCATGTCTTGACGCCCTCTTTGAATTCGCTTCATCCGCCGGGATGATAGAAGTCATAAACCGATTGCGCCACTGCCGCCGACACGCCCGGCGCGCGCTGCAGATCTTCGAGGCTCGCCGCCCGAACCCTGCCCGCCGTGCCAAAATGCAGCAATAGCGCGCGCTTGCGGGCCGGGCCGATACCGGGAACCTCATCGAGCGGGCTGGCGGTGATAGCGCGGCTGCGCTTGTCGCGATGCGCGCCGATGGCGAAGCGGTGAACCTCATCGCGCAGCCGCTGAAGATAGAACAGCACGGGAGAGCCCTCCGGCAGCATCTTCTCGCGCCCGTCGGGGAAGTGGAACACCTCGCGGCCGTCGCGGCCGTGGTGCGGACCCTTGGCGATGGCGATCAGCGGCAGGTCCTCGATACCGAGTTCCTCGATCACCGCCTTGACCGCGCTCATCTGACCCTTGCCGCCATCGATCAGCACGAGATCGGGCCAGGTGCCGCCCTGCCGGTCGGCATCTTCCTCCATGGCGCGCCCGAACCGACGCTCCATCACCTCGCGCATCATCGCGAAATCGTCGCCTGGCGCGGTTTCGGCGCGCTTGATGTTCCACTTGCGGTACTGGCCCTTGAGCATGCCCTCTGGCCCGGCGACGACCATCGCGCCAAGCGCATTGGCGCCCATGATATGGCTATTATCGTAGATCTCTATGCGCTGCGGTAGGTCGGGAAGTTCCAGAAACTCCGTGACTTCGCGCAGTATCTTCGCTTTGGTTCCACTTTCCGCCTGCCGCCGCTCCAGCGCCTCGACGGCATTGCGCCGCGCCTGTTCGATCAGCCGCCGCCGGTCGCCGCGCTGGGGCACGGAAATCTCCACCCGGCCCCCGGCCCCGCCGCGCAGCGCCTCGGCCAGCAGCTCCGCCTCGGGCAGTTCGCGGTCGATCAGGATCAGCCGCGCGGGCGGCACATCCTCGTAGAACTGCGCCAGGAAGCTGGTCAGCACTTCGTCCTCGTCCAGTCCCTCGGTATGGCTGGGGAAGAAGGCGTGGTGGCCCCAATTCTGGCCGCCGCGAATGAAGAAGGCCTGGATACCGACATGGCCGCCCTGACTGGCCATGGCAAAGATATCGGCATTGCCCAGCCCCTCGGCATTGATCGACTGGCTGCCCTGGATGAACGTCGCTGCGCGCAGCCGGTCGCGCAGCATGGCGGCGCGTTCGAAATCGAGCGCTGCTGCGGCCTCATCCATCTGCGCGGCGATCTTGGCCTGAACGGCAGAGCTCTTGCCGCCGAGGAAGTCCTTCGCCTCCACCACCAGTTCGGCATAGCCCGCTTCGTCGATCCGATCGACACAGGGCGCCGAACAGCGTTTGATCTGATAGAGCAGACAGGGCCGGTCTCGGCGGGAAAAGAAGCTGTCGGTGCAGCTCCTTAGCAGGAATAGCTTCTGCAGCGCATTAATCGTGGTGTTGACCGATCCGGCGCTGGCGAATGGCCCGTAGTACTCGCCTTTGGCCTTCCGCGCCCCGCGGTGCTTCATGATCCGGGGGAATGCGTGATCGGCGCGCAGCAGGATGAAGGGGAAGCTCTTGTCGTCGCGCAACAGCACATTGTAGGGTGGGCGGTAACGCTTGATCAGCTGCGCCTCGAGAAGCAGTGCCTCAGCCTCGGAATTGGTCGTGACGATGGTCATGCCGCGCGTCTGACTGACCATCCGGCGCAGCCGGTTCGGCATCTTGTCTACCTGGACGTAGTTCGCCACCCGGTTGCGCAGCGCCCGCGCCTTGCCGACATAGAGCACGTCGCCCCGGGCATCGAGCATGCGGTAAACCCCGGGCTTGGGCTTCAGCGTCGCCAGCGTCTCGCGGATCGCAGCCACGCCCGCCTCAAGGTCGGGCTGGCCGCTGCCCTTGAGCGTATAGGACGCGCGCTCCTCGTTGAAGCGCTCGGACGACTGGGGTTCGGGCGGGACGGGGCTGCGGGCCATGCACCGCCCATAGGGGATCGCGCTGCGATTGGGGAGAGTGCCGGGACTCAGAAGGTCTTGCGGAAATCCACCCCGATCATCCGCCCTTTTGGATCGAGATAGTCGGGCTGGTAGCTCAGCGGCACGGCGCCGTTCGCATCGGTCACTTTCTGACGTGAATCGAAAATATTATCGAACTGCAAGGCAATACGCGTGCCCTTGAAGAAGGGCGAGAGGTCGGTGAACACCTTCTGCCTGCCAAGGTCGGAGAAAATCCGCATGTCCAGGCGGAAGACGCTGCCGAATCGCAAGTCCGACGTCCCCGGTGCACCACTCGCACGAAGCCGCGTCGGCGCTGACCAGTTGCCGTTGAGCCGCAAGCCGAAGCCCTTGTGGAAGGCGCCGCCTTCCAGCTCCAGCCCGTGCCGCGCGACGCCGCCGCCGGTCAGCGCATCGCCGCCGAGCAGGTCGAGCACTGGACCGCCCGGCGTGATCACCACGCGCTCACCGAAGCGCGCGGTGTGGAACAGCGACAGGTTCCAGCGGCCCTGACCGCCGCCCATCGCGCCCATCAGCCGGCCCATGCCACCGCCACCGCCACCGCCGCCCATGCGCGGACCGCCACCGCCACCCGGGCCTGTGCCGGCTCCGCCGGACGTAGCACCACCTGAAGGCCCGGCACCGGAAAAGCCGCCTGGCATGCCTTGCCCGCGCCCGCCGGGGCTTGGCTTGCCGATTCTGCCCGAAACGTTGAGCCCATAGCGCAGCCGCGAACCCGTGGTTTCCGCGAAGGTCACCGGCCGCCGGTCGATCGAGACCAGCCGGCCGCTCGCATCGCGCACCGCCCGCCCGGGATAGGCCGCCTCGATCGCTGGCGTCAGCAGCGGAAACGACGCAGTGACGTCGTCAGAACGGTTGCGGAAATATTCGGCGATCAGGTTGGAATTCCTGAGGAATGGCAGCTCCCAAGTAGCCGACAGCTTGAGATCGCGCTGCTTTTCGCGCACCAAGGCCCGGTTACCGCCACTGATAACCGTGATCAGCGCGTTCTCGCCACGGGCGAAATCGTAAACCGGCACGTTGAACGTCTGGGTCAAGCGGATTGCCGAGATCGGCCAGCGATGGTGCCGCCTCGTTGACGATATAGCTCGCTTGCAGGTCAAGCTTCTCGAACGGCGACCAGGTCAGTCCGGCGCTCCAGTCGCTCAGCGTGCCGAAGTCCGACAGGCGGTTGATCCCGGCGCTGAAATTGAGCGAGAGGTCGCCGATCCCCGCCAACACATTGTCGCGGCGGCTGGCGATCGGCAGGGCGATGTTGGCCCCGCCGCTGAGATCGCCCCGCTTGAGCCGGGTGTCGCCGGTCAGGGTTCGGGTGTCGTTACTGCGGATGCCGGTATAGGCGAAGCCGGCCTTGATCGTTGCCGCAACCTCGCCTGCCGGCAGCAGGAATGGCTTGCCGGTCAGGGTGACGAGCGAGGCCGCAGAATCGTTCCAGGTCTGCGCGCGGTCAACGCCGGCGGACGTCAGCGGCGGCAGCGGGCCTGTAATCGCCAGGGTTCCGGCAGAAGCGGCGGCCACCAACCCTGCTGTATCGGCGCGCCGGTCGATTTCCGTGTTGGTTTTGGCGTGGCTTGCATTGAGTGTCGCTGTCAATTGCCAGCGGCCAAGCGCCTTGTTCAGAGTCGCGCCGCCTTCCGCAGTCTCCGTCCGGCTGGTGCGGAAGAGCGGATCGTTCAGACTGCGCAGCGCCTGCGCTCCGCCCGGCGCTGTCAGCACCACCGTGTCGAGACCCGAAAGCGTCTGGCTGTCGTTGCGGAATATCGACGCATTGAGGCTGAGCGAGCCGTTCAGCCCGTCTTTGCCGAGCCCGGTTGACCAGGTGCCGTTGAGGCCCATATCGCGCGTATCGGCCAGCAGCGAGCGAAACGCCGCCGGATCGGGATCGCCTGGCACCAGCGGCGCGGCAGGTGACGACTGAAGTACCCCGCGCTCCGCCTCGGTCAACAGGCTGGTATCCTCGATGTAGAAAGCCAGGTTGAGCCGGCTCGGCCCCTTGATCCGCATCAGCGAGCCCTGCCCCTCCCAACTGCCGAACCCGCCGCGCGTTGGCCAGTTGTACTCACCGTCCACCGTCTTGCTGGCGAATTCGTTCTTGAGAATCAGGTTCACCACCCGCTGGTTGGGCGGAAATCCGTAACGCAGCGCCACTTCCTCGGGCAGTATCTCCATCCGCCGGATGGCCTCGGGCGGGAAGTTGCGCATCTCGCGGAAATTGGAGATGCGCTGGCCGTTGAGCAGCATCAGCGGATGACCGCCACCCCTGCCTCGGCCGGTCCCGGTCTGCGGCGCGAGCGCCGCCAGCAGGTCCGGCAGCGAGGATGCGCCGAGCGAGGCGATGTCCGCCTCGTCATAGGTCGCGATCGGCGCTTGCGGTGCATCGACCTGGCCGATGAAGCGCTCGCCGACGACGACAATGTCGGAAGCCCCTGTTTCTTCCATTTCGCCCTCAACCGTCGCAAGCGGCTCGGGCGATTCCTGAGCGAATACAGGCGCAGACAACAGAAGCAGCGGCAGGCAGGCAAGGGAACGCAAATTGCTATCTCCGGAACTGTTCGCAATTCCCATCCCGCCGCCCGAATGCCGTCGGCGGTGCAAGATGGCAAGGCGGGTTCGCGTAACATATTGTCGTTGCCCTGTTACTTCGCGATGAACGTAAATGCGTGCCCAGTCTTTCCTTTTACCCGCCTCGCAGCTATGGCGCGCGGCAAACAGGCTCCAAAAGCAACGGACTGCTAGCGCGGATGGCGAAAGAAGAACTGCTCGAAATGCGGGGCACGGTGGTGGAATTGCTGCCCAATGCCATGTTCCGCGTACGGCTGGAAAACGAGCACGAAATCCTCGGCCATACTGCCGGCAAAATGCGCAAGAACCGCATCCGCGTGCTGGTCGGCGACGAAGTGCTGGTTGAGCTGACTCCCTACGATCTGACCAAGGGCCGCATCACCTATCGCTTCATGCCCGGCCGCGGCGGTCCCGGCCCATCTTGATGCCGGGCGCGGAACAGCCCGCCTCCTCTCCGGCTCTGGTCCTTGCATCGGCGAGTCCGCGGCGTCGCGAATTGCTGGCACGGCTGGGGGTTGCTCCGAGCGCGATCAGCGCCGCCGATATCGACGAAAGTCCGCGCAAGGGCGAAGTTCCGCGAGACTATGCCCAGCGCATGGCAGCAGAGAAGGCCAACGCGGTCTGGGGAACCGGCGAAGCGCGCGATGTCCATGTCCTCGCCGGCGACACCGTTGTCGCGCTCGGCCGCCGCATTCTGCCCAAGGCGGAGGACGAAGGCACCGCACGCCATTGTCTGGAGCTAATGTCCGGACGCCGCCACCGGGTGCTATCCGCCATCGCGCTCAAATCGCCGGACGGCAGCCTGCGCGAGCGCCTTTCCGAGACCATCGTCCGTTTCAAACCGCTCTCCCTTGCGGAAATCGACGCTTATCTTGAGAGCGGCGAATGGCTCGGCAAGGCGGGTGGCTATGCCATCCAGGGCAGCGCCGAAGGACTAATCGCGTGGATATCGGGCAGCCATTCGGGCGTCGTCGGCCTGCCGCTGTTCGAAACGCGGGCGCTGCTAAAGGCGGCAGGCTTCAAACTTGGCTGAATGGTTCATCGAAGAGGGGATCGGCGAGCATCGCGCGATCCGGCTCGATAGCGGCGGGATCGGCGCGGCGCAGCTCGACTGGCCGGGCGCTCTGACGGTCGGGCAGATCGAGGACGCTGTCCTGATTTCCCGCGCTGCCGGATCTAAGCGCGGCACCGTGCGCTTCGCCAGCGGTGAGGAAGCGCTCGCCGACGGGTTGCCGCGCGATGCCAGCGAAGGCGCGCCATTGCGCATGAAAATCACTCGCGCGGCTATGTCCGAAAAGTCGCGGTTCAAGCGCGCGCAGGCCCGCCCGAGCACGCAGCCGCCGCAGCCCGCCCCGACGCTGGCAATGCGGCTACGCTCCGCCGGACACGACGTTCGCATTGTTCACCGGTTCGCGGCTTGCGACTGGGACGAGCTGTTTGCCGAAGCCTGGGCGGGAGCGATCGCCTTTGCAGGCGGCGCGATTGCCATCAGCCCCACTCCGGCCATGACTTTGATCGATGTCGATGGCACGCTGCAGCCGCGCGCGCTGACCATTGCGGCCATCCCCGAAATCGCTGCGGCAATCTTCCGCTTCGACCTTGCCGGCTCTATCGGCATCGATTTCCCGACACTCTCGGACAAGGCCGACCGTCGCGCAATCGACGATGCGCTGGCCAGGGCACTCGAAGGCTGGCCGCATGAGCGCACAGCCATGAACGGCTTTGGCTTCGTCCAGCTGGTCTCCCGGCTGGAGCGCCCTTCGCTGATCCACCGCCTCTCCGCCGACCGGACAGGCGCGGCCGCAAGGGCCCTGCTGCGGCGGGCCGAACGGGTCGCAGAGCCCGGCGTGCTGCTGCTGACTGCCCATCCGGCTGTCCGCGCGGCAGTCAGGCCCGAATGGGAAGCCGAACTTGCGAGGCGCAGCGGTCGCACAATCCGCTGGCAGGACGATCCAGGGCTTGCACTCGCTGGCGGCTTCGCGCAGGCCATCGACCGATGACCACCGCTTCCACCCGCAAATGCCCGATCTGCGGCAAGCCGCGCAGCGCGGAGCATAGCCCGTTCTGCGGCGTCCGCTGCCGCGACCGCGACCTCGTCAAATGGCTCGACGATGGCTATGCGCTGCCCGGCCCCGCCGTCCCGCCGGAACTGCCCGAAGAAGACTGATTCCACCTTGCCAAGCCCGCGCCGCTTCGTCATAGGCGCGCTTCCAATCGCTAGCCCTTCCCTCTAGGACGGTCGCAGCAGCGATGCCCGGGTAGCTCAGTTGGTAGAGCACATGACTGAAAATCATGGTGTCGGCGGTTCGATTCCGTCCCCGGGCACCATTGGCCTGTTCGAGAGATGTCATACATATCGACAAACGCGCAGAATTCTACCATTTTTGAGGCCCCAACTTCTCGGAGCATTCGCTGTGCTTATCATACGATCTCACATCAACTGGGGCCATGACAAAGGCACTTATGGCCCCAGTTCGTCACTCCATGGCCCCACTTATAGCCCCAGCCAGAACTTTGAAACTCGGAGGGCAGATAATAGGTCCTGATCCTAGACAGCCACCCGGCGCAGCACACCCACGGTATCGTGATCGAGCATCGCCGCGCTGAAGCGGGCCGTATAGGCCGTGTTGATCGCTTCGGGCTGATAGAACGATTCGTTGACCATGAAGATGATATGGCCATCGAGCAGGAACGCCGCGAACTGGCGCATCGCCTCATCGAACGATGGCGCGGCAACGCCGTTGCGGCCAAGCTCGTCCAGATAATGCTGAACCAGCGCGCCTTCCCAGCGGCGACGATCTGCCACGTCGAGCACGCAGGTCAGGTGGTAGGTCACTTCCTTCATCACCGGTCCGCGCCCCGGCAATCCGTCGAAAAATCCCGGCTCGCCATCGGGATAAATGAACAGATTGTTGGAATGAGTGTCGCCGTGGATGATGGCGTGCGGTACCTGCTGTGACAGCACGACCAGATTGTCGAACAGCTCGATCATCAGATCGAGGTCATGAAAGCGGACGGAAGTCGCGGCGCCGCGCGGCGATGCCGTGAAGCGCTGCCATTCTTCGGGATTGAGATAGAGGTTCATGTAATCGCGCAAATAGGGCTCGCCTTCGCGGATGAAGTCCCAGCAGCCGCCGGGTTGAAATCCGGGGCTGTCCCAGGTCTTGGCGTGGAAGCGGGCGAGCACTTCCAGCCGGCGCGCCACCTGATCGAAGCTATGCGGCCTCAGCGCCGAACAGAACTCGACGCCGCGCGCGACCAGATCTTCCATGATGACAATGCCCTGCTGCCGCTCGTCGTCGAAATCGGCGAAATAGCAGATCGGCGTGGGCAATGGCGCCGCCGGGAACACATCGCGATAGCCGCGCACTTCCGAAAGATGGACATGGCTCAGCGCCCGGCTGTGTTCCTCGAAGCCGCCTTTGAGGATCACCGTCTCGGGGATGCCTGCCTTGCGCCCGGCTTCATCCATCGTCAGCCGCAGCCGGATCTTGGTACAAGTACCGCGATTGATATCGACAATCTCGAGGCTCTCGACCGTAACCCCCGGAGCGCGCGTGCGCAGCGCGGCGGTAAGCCAGGCCGCGTCGATTTCCTCGATGAGGACCGGTAGTGGAAAAGCACCGCTATTGTTCACGACTCAAACCCCTTTGTGGATCGACATGGATTTTCAGCCGCTGGCCCGAACCGGAGCGAAGCTGCTCGAGCGTTGCGGGGAGTTGTTCCAGGGAGATGACATCGCTGACCATCTGGTCGGCATGAACCGAGTCACTTTCGAACGCGCGCGCCGTTTCGACGAACTCGTCATAGCTATAGCCTAGCGGGAACAGTAGTCTGACTTCCTTGAAGGTGCAGGCCGCCGCCATCAGCGGCTCATTATGCATGCACATGCCCATCGAGATGACGGTCCCTTGCGGACGCACATGCTCGAGCGCCTCGCCCAGCATACCGGCCTTGCCGACACATTCGGCAACGATGTCGGCTGCCCCGCCAAGCGCTTCGTTCAGCATGGCGGGGTCGGCCTGCGAGCTGCAGAAGAAATCGTCGGCCCCCATCAGCCGGGCCATATCGCTGCGATGGGCCGAGCGGAATACCGCCACGATCTTGCCCGCCCCCAACCGGCGGGCCCAATAGATAACGGACAGCGCCATCGTTCCCGCACCCAGGACGAGGAGACTCTCCCCGCCCTCCAGCCTGGCCATCCGCAGCGCATGCAGCCCGCAAGCTATCGGTTCGACCAGTGCCCCGTCGGCAAGGCTCAGCGTGCGGGGCAGGACAATGGCGCCGTCCGCAGGCACTGCGGCAAATTCGCCAAACCCGGCGCTGTTGCGCACGGCTCGCTTGGGAGAATGGCAGAAAATCGGATTACCGGTCCGGCATCCCCGGCACTTCCCGCAAGGCGTACCGAGCAGGCAGGCGACGTTCTGTCCGAGCATTGTGGAGGCGACGTTGCGGCCCACTTCAACGATCTCGCCGGCGAATTCATGGCCGAAAGGACCTGGCTCGAAGGTGAAGGGGGCTTCGCCGGTCATCGACACGTCGCTGCCGCAGATGCCGCAACGATGAACCTTGACGACGACGTCGTCCGGGCCGGGTCGCGGGTCTTCGACAAACTCGATCCTGATCGGCCTGCCCGGACCGTCGAACAGGGCGGCTCTCACAGGCAAGCTGCCTTGCGAGTTTCAACCGACCTCGCTGGCGACCCGCAAGCCGCTGTCAGGAGGCGAGCGCCCGCCTGAATGCGGCCGTTACGGGTCGTTCGGCGAAACTCGTCCACAAGGCAAACGGCGCTAACCCCTCTCGTTCTGTGTCACCGGCACACGGGCTAGAACCGGATGGTCAGATCCATCCCATAGCTTCGCGCCGGGATGAAGTTCATCACGCCGATACCGGTGAACGCCGTGTAATCTCCCGGGAACATGCCGACCTTCACATCGGAGAGGTTCCTGCCCCAGAATGCCAGTTCGGTCTTTACGCCGCCAAGATCGAGGTCGCGCAAGGCAATCCGGCCGTTGAGGAGCCAGTAGGCTGGGTTGGCAATATAATTCGGGTTGGCGACATAGGCTGGCTGGTTGGGGTTCTGGGCAAATTGCATTCTCGACTGCCAGATGCCGTCGGCGCGGAACGTGAGGTAGGCATCGCCGATCAGCGGCTCTGTCTGGTACTGGCCCCAGAGCGATCCCGTCCAAGGTGGGCGCAGGGAATTTGGGCTATATTGCCCGCCGTTTGCCCGGACAATGACCGGATTGAGATTGTTGTAGGTCACCTTGCTGTATCCGAGGCTGCCACCAAGCGTAATTCCGCGTGCCGGTGCCGCAGAAAAATCGAATTCGAACCCCGTCGATTTGACGCCGCCAGATGTGACAACCAGGGTTCCCAGAACGCCGGCGCGGTTCGGATCGCCGGTAACTTGAGTGATGTAATCGACGAAGTTAGTGGCTCCCTGCGCCGCCTGGTAGTTTTCGTAAGACGCGTGATACAGGGCAAGACTGGTGCGCAGCTTGCGGTCGAGCAGATCGGCCTTGATACCGGCTTCCCACGATTTTGCCGTTTCTGCCTCGAACGGCACGCCGCCGACCGAGCCGCCGGACACAAAGGCCGTCGAATACTTGGCATAGACCAGGATGTCGTCGTTGGGTTTGTAGTTCAAGCCGACAAGATAGCTGGGCTTGGTCTTTTTGTACTCGAAGGGATACCTTGTCAAACTGGTGAGGTTAGGTCCGGTCTCGAGAAATCCGGTTTTCTTGTCACCGGTGATGCGGCCGCCGAGGACAACATCCAGCTGCGGCGAGACGTGAAATTCCAGCTGCGCATAGGCAGCAAGCGAGACCGCCTTATTGTAGGTGAAGCCAATTCCGGTGTTCGGGATCTTGTTGTCGGGCGTGGCGGTAAAGGCCAGGGTATTCGTATGGCGACCTTCGTTGGTGTAGTCCTGTCCTTCGAACCACAGCGCGCCAACGGTAGCGGTCAGGAAATCCGAATTGTAATTGATTTGCAATTCGTCACTGACCTGCTTGCTGCGGTTCGTGATCTGGATGCCCAGCCCGACAAAGGGCCGCCCGACCAAAGATGAAGACAGACCGAGGAACGGCAAGATCGGCGCAAACGAGGGGGTGATCGGCAAGCCGGAGAAACCGTCAAGGGCCGAGGTGTTGAAAATGAACGACTTGCGGAAGGCCAGCACGTTCTTGATCGAGAGATTATCCGAAATCTCATAGGTGCTCGTCAGGCTGTGGCCATCGCCATTCTGGGTATTGGGAACCACAAAGCCGTTGCGTGCGGTCTCCGGCCGCCTGTTGCTGGTGACGATTTCGAGGTTGTTGGAACGGTACAACTCGCCGATGAACGCACCCGGGAGAAGCACGACCGGGACTGTGCCTTCGGCCGAACCGGTGTTGGTGTTGCGATCGTACTTGTAAACCGTCGTGAAGTCGCCGCTTTCGAATTTGACTGCGGCGAAGAACGAATCCGACTTCTTGCTACCCAGCCACTCAACCGACCGGCGAACGTCTGCGTTCTGGGGGATCAGGCTGTTCGTGCGATCCCATGCAATGCCGGAATCGAGGTTGCGGATATCGCCGTTCCTCTGTTCGTGGATATAGCTGAAATAGGCCGAGAACGGCCCCATCTGCGGAAGGTCCACGCTGACCCCGGCGCGATAGAGATCGTGGTTGCCATAGCTGCCGGTGACCTTGACGCCGAATTCGCCTTTCGGATCGCGGGTCGAGATACTGACCGCGCCGGCGGTTGCGTTGCGGCCGAACAGGGTTCCCTGCGGCCCGCGCAGGATTTCGATCCGTTCAACGTCCGGCAGGTCGAAAATCGATCCGCGTGGCGATCCGAGATAGACCCCGTCGATATACATCGACACCTGCCGGTCGGAGCCGGGAACGACGCCATAGCTGACCGCGCCGCGGATCGAGAAAGAGGGAAGCTGCGAACCGCCCGCCGCCGTGCGCACGGTGACGCCCGGGGCCAGACCGCCGAGGTCGCTCACGGTGACGACGCGGTTCGCCTGCAACGTTTCGCCCCCAAGCGCGCTCACCGCGATCGGCACGTCCTGCATGCTCTGTTCGCGCTTCTGGGCAGTGACGATGATTTCCTCGAGACCGCTGCCATCTTCGCTGGCTGCCTGCGCATTGGCCTTTGCCGGCATGAAACCAATGACTGCCAAGGCAGTGCAGGCCAGCAATGCGCTGCGGATAGTTGTCAGTCTCATTGGTTGTTCCTCCGTGCGATTGCGCACTTAATGCGCTTCTTGTGGTGCATAATATCGGCGAATATGAAAATTGCAATGCAACGTTCAAGATTCAATTCCTACCCCTTGATCGTCGTCCCGCCATCGACGACCAGGCAATGCCCGTTGACATAGGAGGATGCCGGGCTGGCGAGATACAGCGCGGCGGCGGCAATGTCCCCGGGCTCGCCGACTCTGCCGCTAGGCGCATGGGCAGCGATGTGTTCGAACAGTTCCTTGGGTACGCGGGCGGTTCCTTCGGTCCTGACCACACCCGGCAGAATGGCGTTGACACGGATGCCGAGCGTGGCGAGATCGACCGCCGAGGCGCGAGTAATTCCATTCATCGCACTCTTGGTGGTGCCATAATGGGCGGTGCTGGGTCCACTTGGCCGGATCGATTCCATCGACGATATGTTGATGATCCGCCCGCCGCTCTGCATGCGCTTTGCCGCCTCCGAAGTGCAACGCAGCGCGCCGAACACGTTGACCGCGAAAGTCTTCTCGTAGGCCGGCCAGTCGATATCGGGCAGACGGGGCACAGGCGGATAGATGCCGGCATTGTTGACCAGGATGTCCAGCTTGCCGAAATGCGTCACGGCAGCCTCGATCATTGCCGTGACCGAATCCGGATCGGAGACATCGGCCGTAACCGCCAGCGCCTTGCCGCCCTGCCCGGCAATGATCCCGGCGGTGCGCTGCGCCAGCTGCGCATCCATGTCAGCTGCAACGACATTCGCACCAGCATCGGCCAGCATCACGGCTATTGCATGACCCAGCCCCGCTCCGGCACCGGTGACGATCGCCACATCCCCGTCGAGCCGGAACAGAACACTGCTCATCGCGCCCTCCCCGGTCACAGCGGCTGCGGAGCGCAGCGCCCCATGTAGTCCGCCAGATTGCGTTGGAAGTTGATCACGCAGGCCTCCTGGCACGGATTGGGCAGCAGACCCGCGTGCGAATCCGAATGCATGCCCTTCTGCTGCGCTTCGAGGTTCGAGAAATCCTGCTTGATCAGCAAGGGCCAGCTGTCGTCATGGATATTGGGCTTGTGCTCCCATTCGGTCTCCGGCTCCTGCCCTTCCGGATATCGCTCCAGCGCGAAAACTTCCATCGTGCAGCTATCCGGATTGAAGCCATCGGGCCGCAGCCGGAACCCCAGGCAAAATGTGACATTGGGCAGCAGAATTGTGTTTGGAAATACATGCCAATTTATCCCGGCATCGGCCATGTGCTGCGGATCGACCGTCGGCCATTCCACGCCGCGTTCGGCATCCATCCGGTGCGCCACTTCGAACAGCTTCTGGCCGACTTCCGCCGCAGTAGCGGATTCGGGCAAGACATCGGGCAGAGTTGCGGCGGCATCGACAAAGGTCTGGGTAGAATTGGACCAGACAGTCTCGATCTGCTGTTTGAGCGCCATGTACGGGAGACGCCGCACGTCGATGTCCGCGACCTTGCCGACAGTCGTGCCAATACCGCCGCCGCCCTCCGCGCCGACCGTGAACAACCGGCCGTGCAGACCTTCGGCGGAGCTTTCCACATAGCCGCCGCCCAGCTCCGCCGTCTGCGGATGGGTAACCGGTGCGTGGTAGCCTTCGATGAAGGCTTCGGTTACGACTTTCCAGTTGCACGGTATGTGCAGCCACTGACGCCACTTGTAGCGCATCTTTTCCATCTCGAACACGCCGAGCCAATAGGGAACTTCGCCGAGGAATTCCTCAAGAGGGTCGCAATCGGGATCGAAGTTGATGAAGACATAGCCCGCCCAACGCCCCACCTTGACGCTGCGCAGGCGAGTCATCTCGTCGGTCAGCGCGCCATCCCAGTGTTCGGGATGCAGTACATGGGTGTTGTCGCCTTTCAGGTTCCATTCCCAGCCGTGATAGGGGCAGCTGAACTTGCGCAGATGCCCGCAGCCTTCCGTCAGACGGCGACCGCGATGGCGGCAGGTGTTGTGGTGAGCGGTAATCTCGTCTTCGCCCGTACGCACGACGATGATCGACTGGTCGAGGATGTCGTAGGTGTAGAAATCCCCGACCTCGGGTATCTCCTCCTCGCGGCAGGCGAATTGCCATACCTTCTTCCAGAGCTTGTCCTTTTCCTCGCGGGCATAGGCCTCGGAGATATAGGGCTCCGGTGAAAGCCTGACAGGCGCTTCCACAAATCCTGAGAGTTTCGGATGCGGCGCATTCATGTTCTCGATCTCCCGACTGCAAAAATCTACGTTTGCGTAGGTATTGTTGTCAAGCCAAAGGCAGGCGCCAAGGCAGCTTGCCCAATCGCCGTGGTTTGATACCAATCCGACCATGCGTCAGCCTGTCAGCCCCTCCCCAGCCAAGTTCAAGCGCGCCAAGGCCATGTCTCGCACCGCCCGGCGTGATCAATTGCTGGCAGACGCGCGCAAGATCATCGCCGGCGGTGGCATCGGGGCGCTGACAATGGCGGCACTGGCGCAGCGGGCGGGCGTCTCGAAGCCGGTTGTCTACGAGCATTTCGACAACAGCGAGTCCGTCGCCGTCGCCTTGCTCGACGAACACTTCAAGGCAGCCGTGGAGGTTGTCGATGCTGCAGCCCGGGACGCAGCGACGCTCGGCGATTATCTATCGGCAGCTGTCGATGCCCAGTTTGGCTTCCACACCAGGGACACGCTGTGCGTCTGGGGCATCACCAACGGCTATTCATCCAGCGAGCGTCTGAACAAGGCCTATGGCCGGCTGCAGAAGATCACGCTGCAAACGTTCCAGGATCTCCTCGACCAGCAGGGTGTGGAAAGGCAAGTTGCGGCAGCCGCCGGCTTCGTGCTGGCACAAATGATGACAGGCACGGTTTATGAATTTGCCGCCAAGCGCAACAACCGGATCGCAAGGGAAACATTGAAGGCGATGCTGAATGGCGCGATCGGCGCGATTGTTCCGCTGCAGGAAGCCCGTCCCGAGACCCCGAAAAGGACACTCGCGACCTATCGCCGCCTCAGGAAGCTTCAGGCGGACTTGGGTTAGTCCGATTGACGTTGTGCAGCTGGTCGGCAAAGCTGAAGATCGGCGGGTCATGCGGCGGCTCAACCGAATGGTGAGGAATTGACAGTGGTCATGACAAACGCGCTCGACATCGTTTTTGACGGCCTCGCTGCTGGCGACGTGGCGGCAGCGATGGCAGCGCTGGGCGCCGACGCCGAGGTTTGGCACTGCTTCGACCGGATCGCGCATGACCGTGCCGGTGCCGCGACCGCCTGGGCCGAATTCGTAAACAGTTTTCCCGAACGCGCCTTCACCGATGTTCGCCGTCAGGCGACAAGTGAGGGCTATGTCCAGCAACATGTTATGACCACCCGAACACGCGACGGACGCCGCATGGCGTGGGAAGTCTGCGTCGTCGTCGTCATGGATGGCGAACGCATCCGGCGGCTCGACGAATATATCGACCGGGCAGGCAGTTTCGCCCCGGCGGAGGCGGAACTGTGATGCGCCTGGCCCCGGCTTTTGCAGGGCAGGACACCCCATTGACCTGGCTTCCGGTCTGGCAGATCCGCGCGCTGATTGCCCAGCGGGAAATATCTCCGGTCGAGGTCACCGAGCACTTCCTCGAACGGATCGAGGCGCTCGATCCGGAATATCACGCTTTCCGGATGATCGACGCCACGGGCGCACGCGAACAGGCGCTGCGGGCCGAACGCGCCGTGCTTGCAGGCGAAACGCTGGGCTTGCTGCACGGCATTCCGGTTGCCGTAAAGGAACATGTCGCGGTCAAGGGCATGGCCTGGTGGGAACTCGTGGACCGCGCAGTCGCTCATCGCACCGCGCGACAGCATCGAGACCGAACGGCTGCGCGCAGCTGGCGCGATCATCGTCGGCACCACCGTCGCCGGGCTGACCACGCGCGAATTCGGCGCGAGCGACCAGCAGCCGCATAACCCGTGGGACAGGCAGCGCGTGTGCGGCGATTTCGAGCAGCGGCAGCGCTTGCGCCCTGGCCGCCGGCATGGTGCCGCTCGCCATCGCCGCCGACGGGCTCGGCTCCACGCGGCTGCCGGCCGCATTCTGCGGGCTGGTCGGGATCAACCCGACGCGCGGCCGCGTGGCTTCGGCCAACTGGGCGGAAATCAATCCCAAGCTGCTTTCCGCCGTCAGCCCGCTGAGCCGGGATGTGCGCGATTCAGCGGAGGTGCTCTCCGTGTTGGCCGGTCCGGATGGCCGCGACATGATGTGCCTGCCCTCGCCACCACCTGATTATCCGGCCCGCATCGGCGAGCGCATCGCCGGCATGAAGCTGCGCTGGACCGACGATTTTGGCTATGCCTCGGCCTACGCCGGGCCAGACGCCGGCAAAATCATCGCCGCAGTTCGCACCGCAGCTTTCGGAATGCGTGATGCCGGTGCCGAAATCACCGAGACCGGAGAAACCATCCAGAATTTGGGCTGGGCTTGCAGCGTCGTCATGCGCGCAGACCGGACCAATGCCATCCGCAGCGAACCGGCAGCGCGATGAGGTGCTGCGCGCCCGCGAGATTCGCCAGAGCATCTGGCAGAGTTTCAGCCGGATCCTCGCCGACAACGACTTCCTGCTCTCGCCCACCGTGCAGTATCTTGCGCCGACGCGGGAGCAATGGGCGCGCTCCTGGGAATCGCCGGATTACATGAAAACCTACTCAGCCCACACAGCGGCATCCAACCTGCTGGGCTGGCCTGCCATCAGTGTGCCGGCGGGTCTCGTCGATGGTATGCCGGTCGGCTTGCAGATTCTCGGCAAGCCCGACAGCGAGCCGCGGATGTTTCAGCTGGCCCAGGCCTTCCTCGCCGGTGTTCCTCAGTGAACCGACGCGCTTGACCGGATCAGGCGTCCAGGCCTCGCCCCGGTCTCGGCGTCGTTCCGGCGCGTAACCACGCCGCCGACCATTGTCGCCCGATAGCCGGTCGATCCCTGCAACAGGCGCGGACTGCCTTTGGGCAAGTCGTGAACCATGCGCGGCATATGCAGCGCCAGCCGGTCGAAATCGATGACATTGATGTCAGCGCGCTTGCCCGGGGCAATCGCGCCGCGATCATTCAGGCCATAAAGTTCGGCATTCTTGAGGCTGAGCTTGCGAACGAGATGTTCGAGCGGCAGTGTTGGCCCGCGTGTGCGGTCGCGGCCCCAGAACGAGAGCATGAAGGTCGGCATCGAGGCGTCGCAGATCATCTTCATGTGCGCGCCGCCATCGGCCAGCCCGCTGGCGGTGATGTCGCGCTTCAGCATTTCGTAAGAACAGTCGAGGCCGCCGCCTGCGAAATTGAGCACATGGCTGGCGCAGACATTGGTGCCGTCGCCTGCCGTGTAGTGGTCGTAGAGATAGGCCTCGACCGGCACTTCGGCAGCTTCGGCAAGCACCGCGAGTTTTTGTTCCGGGGACGGCTCATAGTCGAGCGGCAGGGTCATCGGGAAAACCTCGCCAGCCCGTTTTCTGAGCACTTCGAGAAATGCGCCGAGCGTCGGATCGGCTGCGACCAGCGCGGGATCGCTTTCTTCGCTCAGGATTGCAGCTCGCCGGGCCGGTTCGCGCAGAGCCACCAAGCGCTCGGCCAGCGGTAGATGGGCAACTTCATGATACGAAGGCCGCAGTTTGAAGATGTGATAGCCTTCGAGCATGGTCATCGAGCCAACCCCGCGCGCACCCACCTGGGGTGTGATCGGCAGACCGGTGGCCGCAGCGCGTTCGGATTCCCCGATCATCGCGTGCCAATCGTCTTCGTCCGAATTGAACTGGACGAGCGAATAGGTCAGCGGGCGGCCCGAAACTTCGGCGATCCGCACGATCCGGTCATGTTCGGCCATGCGGGCTTCGCGCCCGGCCTGATTGTACATGCTCGCGCCGACGCCGCCGAGCGGGATAATCTGGAAAGTGCCGTGGCCGCTCTCGCCCATCGCCTTGGCCATGCCCAGCAATTCGTCATCGTCGGCAAAGGTTCCGGGCACATGCTCGCCGGTGCTGGAAAGGTGTTCGAGCAGCCGCGCACCCGAAAAGCCGACTGCGCCCGCGTCCATCGCCTCGCGAACCAGCACAGCCATCTGTGCGACATCCTCAGGAGTTGCCGCTTCATGCTTGAGTGCGCGTTCGCCCATGACGAAGACGCGCAGCGGCGCGTGGGTGATGTGGGCGGCCACATCCATCGTATATTCGCGGGCCGCCAGCCGGTCGAGATAATCAGGGAAGGTCTTCCAGTTCCAATCCAGCCCTTCGTCGAGAACCACGCCGGGGATTTCCTCGACGCCTTCCATCAGCTCGATCAGCGGCTGGCGATGCTCGGGCCGGACCGGGGCAAAGCCGACCCCGCAGTTGCCGCCGATCGCCGTGGTGACGCCATGCGAGAAACTGGGGTCGAGCCGGTCGTCCCACAGGAACTGGCCGTCATAATGGGTGTGAACGTCGATAAAGCCGGGAGTGACGATTGCGCCGGTGGCGTCGATCTCCTCGCGGGCAGCGCCGGTTACCTGCCCCAGCTCGACAATAACGCCGTCCTTGATGGCAACGTCAGCCAGAAAGCCCGGGGCGCCGGTGCCGTCGATGACCGTGCCGCCGCGAATGATGGTATCATGCATCGTCTTGTCTCCAATCAGGCCTGAGCCATCAGGCCGGGCCTGGCGCCCTCGCCATAGGTGTAGCGCATATCTTCGCCGCGGTTGTAGCGCGATATCCATTCATTGAAATATTCGGGCAGCGGCTGGTGCTCGGGATTGTGCCAGGGCATCTGCGACATGGTTATGCCATAGACCGAGCGCATTTTGCCTGTCAGCGGCATCTTGTAAGTCGATTTGCCCTCGATCCATTCTGCCGGAAGCTCGGGGAAGGCCTTGGCGAATTCCTCGGTGATCGCACCGATCACCTTGCCGACATGCTTCATGAAGGCTTTGAACCGGCTCACCCGGTACCAGTAATTGCCATAAACATGGTCATAGACCATCAGGCCCGAACTGCGGTGCTCCATCTCCTCGGCGAAGTGCCACAGGAACAGCGAAGCCACGCGGGTATCGCCGCCTGCGAACAACCCCTCGCGATTGTCGAACATCAGGCGGAATGATGGCGTGAAGATGCTCTCCAGCCCGCCGACATAGGCGAGGTGGTATTTCAGATCCTCAGCGGCATAGAGCTCGTCGTAGAGTTCGATCGACCGATCAAGCGCCGCTTGCAGCGCCGGTGTCTGCGCGATCAGCGCCTTGCAATGCTTGCGGTGCGCCATCGAGTGAATGCTTTCCTGCGCGCGGAAATCCTTCAACTCCTGCAGAACGCGCGGATCGGTGATCAGCTTCTCGGCATCGCTCATCGCCTGACAAATGTATTTCTCAAATCCGACGGCGTAGAACGAGACTTTGTTCATGTTGATCGCGAAGCCGGGATTTGCCTTGTTCCAGACAAAGTCCACGCCTTCGAAATCGAAGGGGATCCGCCGCACTGTGAGATCAATCATCGCCTGCTCCTGCTTACCTGCGCGGTCACGCCCGGCTTGCGGGCCGAATCACGCTGCGTTGATGCGAAATATCTCAAATCGGACACTCTGTCCAGTATGGACATGCTGTCCATTTCATTTTATGCCGCCAGCATGACGGAACTGCTCCCCATCACCGCCCCTGGGACCAAGCCCCCCAGCCCCCGGCGAGCCGCAACTCGCATGCGGATTTGCGAAGCGGCCAATCGCCTGTTCTTCGAAAAGGGCTTTGGCGCTGTCACGATGGAGCAAGTCGCGCTGGCGGCCGATATTCAGCGTTCGACGCTCTATCTGCATTTCCGAGAGAAGGATGACATTCTCGCCGCGATTGCCGCTGAATATACCGCACGACTGCGCCCGGTAATCGCGCGGCTTCCCGGCCCCGTGCCAACGCGCGCGGAAATTGCCGCATGGGTAAACGAATTTGCGGAATTCGTGGGCGATGAAAGCGCCGCAACCGAACTGCTGGTCTCGCTCAGCCACTTGCCCAAGGCGCCCGCTCCGGCGCTGGCTTTCGGCCAGGCACTGCTGGCGATGATGGCTGAGCGGCTCGCGGCCATTCGCGACGCGCTGGAGCCGGGAAACCACATGGCGCGTGCCTGGATGGTGGCGGTGATGGACACGCTGGGCTGGGCCTTGTGCAACCACGCCCGGCACGGCGTCACCGCAACATCGCAGGCCCGGCTCGCCGTTTCGGCCGAGGGCCTATATCGCTTCGTGCGCGGAGAGCTTTGACATGACAGATGCCGTCCAGCCCTTTCACATCGCCATTCCGCAGGCCGATCTGGATGACGTGCTAGAGCGCCTGCGACGCACCCGATGGCCGCAGGAAATCGGCGACAACGGCAATTGGCAGGCGGGCACCAATCTCGCCTACATGCGCGAATTGGTCGATTACTGGCTGAACCAATACGACTGGCGGGCGCAGGAAGCGGCGATGAACGCCTTCCCGCAGTTCCGCACCACAATTGACGATGTGCCGGTCCACTTCATCCATGTGAAGGGCAAGGGCCCTAATCCGATGCCGCTGGTGATCAACCACGGCTGGCCCTGGACCTTCTGGGACATGCGCAAGATCATCGGGCCGCTGAGCGATCCCGCCGCCCATGGCGGCGATCCGGCGGATGCATTCGATGTCATCGCGCCCTCGCTTCCCGGCTTTGCCTTTTCCAGTCCGCTCACCTCCGAGGGCATGTTCTTCAACTCCACAGCCGATGTCTGGGTCAAGCTGATGGCGCGGCTCGGCCATGATCGCTTTGCCACGCAAGGCGGCGATATTGGTGCCTATGTCTCGGCGCGGCTGGGACATAAATATGCCGAACAGATCATCGGCGTGCATCTGCATCTCGCAGGGCCAACCATGCCGCCCTACCCCACTGCCGAAGACTTCGCTCCCGAGGAACTGGAATGGGGCGGAAAATTCGCCTCGTTCATGGCGCAGGGATCGGGCTATATGCAGATCCAGCGCACCCGCCCACAGACCATCGGCTTTGCCATGCACGATTCGCCGGTTGGCCAGGCCGCCTGGATGGTCGACAAGCGCCGCGCCTGGAGCGATTGCGAAGGCGATGTCGAAGCGGTGTTCAGCAAGAACGACCTGATCACCAATGCCATGCTCTATTGGCTGACCGAGACCTATGTCAGTTCGGCCCGGCACTATTACGAAGCGAGGCCAGAACTTATGGTGCCCTGCCACGACCGGCAGCCCCCGGTCGAAGCGCCCACCGCGTTGCTCCAGTTCAAGAAGCGATGTCTGGCTGCAACCACGCAAATGGGCGGAGCGCTATTACAACCTCAAACGCTGGAACGTGGCGGAAAGGGGCGGCCACTTCGCGCCGATGGAGCAGCCCGACGTTGCTGGTGGAGGACGTCAGGGCATTTTTCAGGACTCTGAGGGGCTGAACTGCAAATTTAGGAGAGGACAGCATGGAACAAGCACAGATCGAACGACCGGCAGCGATTACGACCGAGATGAACTTCGTTCGGAACAAGGCCGGTGCCGGGTCATTCAGCAATCTTAACCCCGAGCTGACCACGCTCAAGCTGGCGTCTCACCAGGTGGAGATTGCCGATGCGCGGGCGCTGCCCCGCCCGGCCAGTTTCGCCGAACAGGGCTTCGAAATCCACTCGATGCCATTCGAGACCTACAACTGGTTCGATATGGATTGGGTCCGCAATGTCTATGGCCCGCGCACGATGGAATTCGTCAAGCAGCTGGTGGGCGCGGATCACATCGCCAGTTTCCATGCCGGCATGTTTTTTCGCGATACTGGCGAAAACTACAAAGACCTCGACACGCCCTTGCGCGGCAAGGCGGCCGATTTCGTGCATATGGATTACACGCGGGCATCGGTCATGCCCTTTGTGGAGGAAGCGGTCGATGCCGAAATGCTCGCCCGCTACCCGCATGTGAAGATATTCAACGTCTGGCGCTCGCTCACCCCGCCGCCGCAAGACGTCGGCCTCGCTGTCTGCGACCAACGCTCGTTCGATGAAAGCGACTGGGTCTTCGGCCAGACGGTCGAGCTGAACTACCCGAAAGGCGTGCCCTTCCTCACCGCGCAATGGAGCCAAGACCAGAAGTGGTATTACTATTCGGGCATGTCGCAGGACGAGGTCGTCATCTTCAACGGCTGCGACACCGACCTCGATGCTCCAGTCGGCTGCATTCACGGTGCCTTCGTCCACCCCGATCCGGGCCAGGTGACCAAGCCGCGCGCCAGCATCGAATTCCGTGTCATCGCCTTGTTCAAGGATTGACCATGACCAGCACCCTGATCCGTGGCGGAACTCTCGCAGATGGCAACGGACGGCGCGCCGATCCAGGCCGATGTCCGCTTTGAGGGCGACCTGATCACAGAGGTTGCTTCGGCACTGACGCCGCAATCGGGCGAAACGGTGATCGACGCCACCGGCCTGCTGGTCACGCCGGGCTTTGTCGATGTGCACACGCATTACGACGGCCAGGCGACCTGGGACGAGCAGCTTGCCCCATCGTGCTGGCATGGCGTCACCACGGTGGTCATGGGCAATTGCGGGGTCGGCTTCGCTCCGGTGCGGCCGGGCGGTCAGGATCGGCTGATCGAGCTGATGGAAGGGGTCGAGGATATCCCCGGCACCGCGCTCCACGAAGGCATGACCTGGGGCTGGGAAAGCTTCGGCGAATATCTCGATGCGCTCGCTGGCCAGCGCTGGACGATGGATGTGGGAACGCAGGTGCCCCATGCGGCGGTGCGCGCCTATGTGATGGGCGAGCGGGCGGCAACCGAACGCGCCACGGCTGAGGATGTGGCGCAGATGCGCACCATCGTGCGCGAGGGCATGGATCGCAGGCGCGCTGGGCTTTTCCACCTCGCGGATGCTGG
This sequence comes from uncultured Alphaproteobacteria bacterium, assembly GCA_963775115.1. GTDB lineage: Bacteria > Pseudomonadota > Alphaproteobacteria > Sphingomonadales > Sphingomonadaceae > Novosphingobium. The sequence goes on along the minus strand of CAVZHP010000010.1, from coordinate 31,188 downwards.
CCCATCGCTCGATCAAGGGCGAAGTGGTGCCGGGTACTTTTGCTGGCGAGGATGAGCTTTCCGCGCTGGCCGGTGTGCTTGGGGAGCTGGATACCGGCGTCTTCGAAGTGGTCCCGCGCGGGATGGACGGCGAGGTTTCCGACGATGCCCATGCCGAGATCGACTGGATGGCGCGGATCGCGGAAGCAACCGGCAGGCCGCTGGTTTTCTCGCTGGTGCAGACCCACACCGAGATCGATCGCTGGCGGCTGTTTCTGGACCGGTCCGCCGAAGCTCAGGCGCGCGGCGTGCCGCTCTATCCCGTCGTGGCGGCGCGGCCGACCGGCATCCTGTTCGGACTGCAAAGCCATGTTCACGCCGTTCTCGACGCGGCCCGGCTATCAGGCGCTGGAGCATCTGCCGCTTGCCGAGCGCGTCGCCGAAATGCGCAAGAGCGAAGTGCGCAGCGCGATCCTGTCCGAGCCCAATGGCCGTTACCGCTCTGCACCCATGCAGGAAATGCACGAGAATTTCGCCAACATGTTTGCCATCGCCAATCCGATCGACTGGGAGCCGACCGCCGAACAGACCATGGCGGCGCTGGCGGCAAAGGCAGGCATGAGCGCCGAGGCCTTTTGCTACGACCATATGCTCGGCGACGGCGGCAGGAACCTGATCCTCTACCCCTACACCAATTATTCCTATCGCCGGATGGACGAGGTGCATGACATGCTCAGCCATCCCGCCAGTATCTTCGGCCTTGGCGACGGCGGCGCGCATTGCAGCATCGCCTGCGATGCGGGCAGCACAACATTGGCGCTGGCCTTCTGGACCCGTGATCGCAGCAAGGGGCCGAGACTGGACCTCGGCGCGGTCGTTCAAATGATGACCGGCAGCACCGCCGAACTCTATGGCCTGCACGACCGTGGCCGCATCGCCCCCGGCTACCGCGCCGACCTCAACATCATCGACTACAACGCGCTGGAGCTTATGCTGCCCGAGATGGTCTGGGACCTGCCCACCGGAGCACGGCGGATCATGCAGCGCGCCAGGGGCTATGTCGCGACCTTCGCAGGCGGTGTCCAAACCATCGCCAATGACCGGCTGACCGGCGCATTGCCGGGGAGGCTGCTGCGCGGAACCAGGCCGGCTCCGCTGGTCAGAGACTGAAGAATGCCGGCGCTGGTGCAGCGAACACTTCGCGGCAACCTGCCCAGTTCTTCATCGAGCGCGGACAGTGGGGGTTCCTTGAACATGTCCGGCTGGAGCCAGCCAAATTCGCAGGAGCCCCATGGCGATCCTGCTTGCGCATTATCGCTTCGCAGACCAAATGAAAATGAACCTCGCCGATATCGGATTGATATCGGGTCCGGGTGCTTGTGCGATGAAAGGTTCTAGATATGGAACGGCGCGAGTTTGAAGGATTTGGTGGCCTCAGCATCGTTGCCGATGCCTTCGGTACGGCGGAATTGTCTCCCGTCGTCCTGGTCCACTCAGGCGGGCAGTCGAAGGAATTCTGGCACGGATCGGCCAGGGCGCTTGCCGAAGCCGGCCGCTATGCGCTTTGCGTTGACTTGCGCGGCCACGGGGAAAGCGGCCACGCCCCCGACGGCCGCTATGATCTCGATGCGCAAGTGCAGGATCTTCGCGCCGTGCTGTCGGCCCTGCCCAGCCGGGCACTGGTCGTCGCGGCCGGGCTTGGCGGGATCATTGCACTCGCCACGGTCGGCGAAAGCGCGCCGCATCTGGTTTCGGGGCTCGCGCTAGTCGATGTGAATATCTGGTTCGAAGAGGCTGAACTGAAGCGGCTGCACGCCGCGTTGATCGAACGCACCACGCGCGTCGAGACATCCGATCAGATTGCCAATGCCCTTGCCGCCGCACATCCCGGCGAGCCTACGCCGGCCGACCAGCAGCGCCTGCTCACCGCATTCACCCAGCAGCAGGATGGCCGGCTGGCGTGGCGCGGTGATCCCAAAGCGCTGGAAAGCACCGACCTGTTTGACCAGCAGGAGCGGCTTGGCGAAGCTGCTGCGCGGATCAGCGCGCCGGTCGTGCTGATGCGCGGCTCGCTGAACGAAACGATTTCGAACGAGCGGTTGCTGCGAATGCAGGCCATGATCAAGGGTTCCGAGATCGTCGAAATCGAGGGAGCGGGGCATTTCCTGGGCGAACGCGACGATCTGTTCGATGCGGTCCTGCTGGACTTCCTCGAACGCCATGCCCCGCTCAAACCGCTGAGCTACATTGGCGGCTCCGAACCGCGCGTGTTGCGCGATGCGCTGGGCTGCTTTGCCACCGGCGTGACGATCATCACCACCATCGGCGAGGATGGCGAGCCGATCGGTCTGACCGCCAACAGCTTCACGTCCGTTTCGCTCGACCCGCCGCTGGTGATGTTCTCGCTGGCGAAGAGCTCGGCCAACCTCGAGACATTCACCAGGGCCGGGCGCTTCGCCGTCAATGTCCTGCATATTGGCCAGCAGCCGCTGTCGAACCGCTTCGCCTCGCGCGATGCCAACCGTTTCGAAGGCGTGGACTGGGAAGTGCGGTTCCCCGATGGATCGCCGATCCTGGCCGGAACGCTGGCAAGTTTCGATTGCCGCACCCACGCTTGCCACGAAGGGGGCGACCACCTGATGTTTGTCGGCGAAGTGCTCCACGCCTGGTTCGAGCCGCACCGCGATCCGCTGCTCTATTTCAAGGGCAAATACCGCCGCCTGCATTTCACCTGAGCGGAGGCACCGGAACCCGTGGACCTGCGCCAGATGCGCCAGTTCGTCGCGGTGGCCGAAGAACTCCACTTCGGTCGCGCCGCATTGCGGCTCAACATGGCGCAGCCGCCGCTCAGCCAGGCGATCCGCCGGTTGGAGCTGAGCCTCGGCATCGATCTGTTCAACCGCTCGAAGCGCAATGTCGAACTCAGCGAGGCCGGCAAGGTCTTCCTCATCGAGGCCAAGCGCACCCTCCTCCAAGCGGATGTCGCCCGCAAGATGGCGCAGTCCGCAGCAGCGGACACACCGGAAGTGCGCATCAGCTTCATCGGACCGGCGCTGTACCAGTTGCTCCCTGAAATTCTCGTCCGGTTCCGCGCAGTGGCGCCAAACGTCCACGCCCGGTTGTTCGAATCTCCCACCCCCCGCCAGATCGAGGGTATCCTGTCAGGCGATTTCCACGTTGGCTTCATCACCCACGGCATTCGCCACGCGGGCTGTGAAAGCAAGCTAGTGGAGCGTTCCTCGTTCGTCGCGGCAGTTCCGGCAGACTCGCCGCTGGCCCTGTGTAAATCGGTCAGCCTGGCCGAGCTGGCGCAGCAGCCGTTCATCCTGCCGCCGACCAAATATACCGAGCGATCCGAAACGCTCAACCTGTTCAAGTCAGCCGGGGTGGTTCCTCGGGTGGAACAGGAAGCGAGCCAGACGAACACGACACTTAGCCTGGTCAGCGCGGGTTTGGGTTGCAGCATCGTCATGGCTACATCAGCCCTGCAGGCAATCCGCAACGTAACATTCCTGCCGATCACGGACGAACTGCCGCATGCCCGCTGGGAATTGGCCATGGCCTGGCATCCCGATCATTTGAGCGCGGAAACCCGCAGTTTCCTCGACCTGGTCACGGACCACGTGGCGAACAACCCCGACCTGCTCGACCTCGACGCCTATCGCAAGTGGCTTTGAAGCGGGCGCAGTATGTTTTGCATAGAGGTCGTTGCAATATTCAGCCGGCCCCTATATTCTGGGTCTAATTGCCGGCGGCCAAATCGAGTCCTGGCTACATACAATCGGGAAAGTGCTAGAATCATGCCGTTTCTGAAGAACGTCTGGTATGTCGCCGCCAACGCCTATGAACTTGACGAAGACCAGCCCAATAGCGGCGTCGTCAGCCGCATGATCTGCAACGAGCAGGTGGCGCTTTTCCGCAATTCCGATGGTACGATTGCCGCGATCCATGATCGCTGCCCGCACCGTTTCGTGCCGCTCAGCATGGGCAAGAAGGTCGGAGATTCGCTCCAGTGCGGCTATCACGGCCTGCGCTTCGACGGCACCGGTGCCTGCGTCGAGGCGCCGCATGACGACGACAGCCAGAAGGCTCGCGCCTGTGTGCGCGCCTATCCGGCGGTGCAACGCGACAGGCTGATCTGGATGTGGATGGGCGACGTGGCACAGGCAGACCCCGCGCTGATCCCGGAGTTCAACTTTTTCAGCGACACCGACACTTACACATCGTGCCAGGGCTATTCACACCTGAAGGGCAACTACCAGCTGATCTCCGACAACCTGCTTGATCTCAGCCATATCCACTATCTGCATCCGGGCATCCACGAGGGCTCGAATTTCGAGGACTTCACCAACAAGGTGCAACGCGAAGGCGACACGGTCTGGTCGATGCTCTGGCGCCATCACTATTACGTCAATCCCGCCCAGCGCCCCATTTTTGGCATGGAAGGCGATGCCAGCGACGTCGAAGGGCAAGGTCATGCCCGCTGGGATGCGCCCGGAGTGTTGTTGGTCGATACCGCGTTCTGGGATCACGGCAAGGGCTATGGCGAAGGCTGGAATACCCCCAATGCCCATCTCATTACCCCCGAGACCGAAACCACCAGCCACTACTTCTGGGGTTCGGGTCGCAATTTCGCGCGTGACAACGAACAGTTCACGCTGGGCACTGCCGCGACGATGAAGAACGTGTTCGAAACGCAGGACGGCCCGATGGTCGAAGCCCAGCAGCGCGACATGGGCCTGTCCACCGATTTCCTCGACCACAAGCCGATCATCCTCAAGGCCGATGCCGCCGGGGTGCTGGCACGGCGGATCATGCAGCAGAAGATCCGGGCCGAGCAGGCGGGGCTTCAGGAAGCAGCAGAATAGCCCACAAGGCTGGCTTGGGAGAGCAGTTACCAATGACAAATTCGCTTGATGGCAAGGTGGCCATTGTAACTGGCGCGTCGCGCGGGATCGGACGCGCCTATGCCGAAGCCCTGGCCGGGCAGGGCGCGGCGGTGCTGATTGCCGACATGCTCGAGGCCGAAGGGGCTGAAACAGCCGCAGCAATCTGCTCCAAGGGCGGCCGCGCGGTGTTCCAGCGGGTCGATGTATCCGACCCCGATTCGACCGAAGCCATGGCCGCAAGGGCGGTGGCGGAATTTGGCGGCATCGATATCCTGGTGAACAACGCCGCGATGTTCGCCAGCCTGGTCGGCGGGCCGCTCGACACGATTACCATCGAGCGCTGGGACCGGACCATGGCGGTCAACGTCAAGGGTCCGTGGCTGTGCACCAAGGCCGTAGTGCCGCACATGCGCGCGCGCGGCGGCGGCGCGATTGTCAATCAGTCGTCGATCTCGGCCTTCGGCATGGCCTACATGCTCGATTACACCGCATCGAAGGCAGCGGTGATCGGCATGACCAAGAGCGTGGCGAGCGAGCTGGGCAAAGACAATATCCGGGTCAATTGCATCGCACCGGGCGGCACCGCGACCGAAGGCTATTCGCAGATCATGGGCGGCAACATGGCGATTGCCGAGGAACGCGCCAAGGCCACCCAGCTGATCGCCGAACAGATGACCCCCGACGCGATGGTGGGCACCCTGCTCCATCTGGTCAGCGACGGCGCGCGGTTCGTGACAGGTCAGACGCTGGTCGTCGATGGTGGGCGATACTTCCTCGGGTGAGCTTTGGCCGTGGGCATGCGACTTACATAACTACGCATCTGGATACCTGAATACGAATTTGCGCCCGCTTTTTGCAGGATCGCTAGGAGAATGATGTTCTCCATGCGTAACATCGCGAAACACGGATCGGGAGAAAAACGATGGACCTGGGACTGCTTTACGAATTCGACGTTCCCCAGCCTTGGCCTGCGGCGCACCCCTGGGGCCAGCGCATGGAAGAGCGCCGGGTCTACAAGGAAAATATCGAGCAAATCGTCCTGGCCGACAAGATGGGTTTCGACACCGTCTGGTGCGTCGAACACCATTTCCGCGAGAACCGCTCGCACATGCCCAGCAACGAGGTCGTGCTCGGCGCGCTGTCGCAGATCACCGAGAACATCAAGCTGGGCTTCGGCGTCTCGCTGTTGCCGCACGAATTTTGCCATCCGGCCAAAGTTGCCGAGAAGGTCGCTACAGTCGATCTGCTGTCAGGCGGTCGGGTGCAATGGGGCATCGGGCGCTCCACGCCGATGGAGCAGATCGCCTTTGGCGTCGATATCCCCCGCAGCAAGGAAAAGATGTGCGCCGCCGCGCGCAGCGTCGTCGGCATGTGGGCCGAGGAATACTACGAGGAACACACCGAGTTTCTCGATTTCCCCAGCCGCATGGTGACACCCAAGCCTTGGCAGGATCCGCATCCGCCGGTGTGGATGGCGACTTCGAGCGAATCGAGCGCGGTAATGGCAGGGGAAAACGGCTGCGGCTTGCTTTGCTTCAGCATCATGCGCCCGCTCAGTACGCTCAAGCCGCTCATCGAGCTGTACCGCGAGGCGCAGACCCGCGCCAAGCCGCTGACCAGCGTCCATACCAACAAGGTTGGCATCTACACGCTGGTCCACTGCGCCGAATCCCGCGACGACTTTGCCAGGAACAAGCTCTGGGAGTTGATGTGGTGGTGGTACAAGGGGCTGGCCGAATTCCACCTCAAATGGGAAATGGCGCACCTCACGCCGGAACAGCAGGCGGCAGCCTTCCCCTTGATGGAAAAGCAGGCGCGCGGCGATTTCGACATCACCGAGTTCGACAAGGAAGACATGGTGATCGTCGGCACGCCCGATGAATGCCTGAAAAAATTCCTCAAGTATGAGGATGTCGGGGTCGATCAGCTGCTCTGCTACATCAACTTCGGATATCTGCCGCATGAGGCGGTGATGAAGTCGGTCGAGCTATTGGGCACATTCGTCATTCCCGAACTTGCCAAGCGCGGAGCCAGACAGGGTGCTGCGGTGCTGACCGAGGGCATTGCCGCTGCCGAGAAAGCGGTCCTCGAAGCGGAGACGCCGCTCAACACCTACATCGACTAGGCTCCGCAAAAGCGATCCCCGATCCGGGTAATTGCGGAGACTGGCGGCATCATAGCGGAAAGCAGGACAATGCAGGAACTTTTCGGCCTTGAAGGCAAGCGCATCCTCGTGCTCGGCGGAGGACAGGGCATGGGCGAGGCGACGGCTACCTTGATCGCGTCGCTGGGAGCGCATGTCGCGGTGAGCGACCGGGAACGCGAGCGGGCCGAGGCAGTTGCATCGGCCATAACGGCAAATGGCGGAACCGCCAAAGCCCTGTCATTCGATGTGCTGAACGATGCTGCTCTTGTTGCGGGGGTCGCCGAGGCGCAGCGGCTTGTCGGACCGCTCGACGGCATGGCCACGGTGATCGGCATGGCCGGCTGGGGCACCCTGCTCGATATGGACATGGCCTTGTGGGACGAGGACCAGGCGCGCAATCTGCGCTATTTCTTCCTCGCCGCGCGCGAAGTGGCGCGCAGCATGATCGCGCGCGATGCACCGGGATCGATTGTCTGCGTCAGTTCGGTCGACGGAATGCGTTCGGCACCCAACCATGGCTCATATGGCGCGGCCAAGGCGGGACTGATCAATCTGGTGCGCACCATGGCAGCGGAATGGTCACCGCACGATATCCGGGTCAATGTCGTCGCGCCCGGTCCGATCGTCACACCTCGCATTCCAGACCAGGGCGAAGCAGCGGAACGCAAGATGATGGTGAATGTGCCGATGCACCGGCGCGGCTCGGTCGAAGATATCGCCAAGGCCATTGCCTTCTTCCTTTCCGACCTCTCGCCCTATGTCACCGGTCAGACGCTGGCGGTCGACGGCGGCTCATTGGCGACAAACCCGTTCTTTACCCCGCACGACCCCAAGGCTCCCGCGCAGGCCCAGAGCTGAACGCGCTGAACCTGCCCTGCCCTGCTGGACTGAACCGCCCGGCCAGCCTAGACAATCGCAACGAAGGCGGACTTTACGGTGCCTCGGGCACCTGCGCCGTTGCGGAGTGCAAGCACCCTTGGCCAGCGAAAGCGAACCCCGGGACAAATGGCCGATGCGCGTGTTGCGCGCGGGCGACCGGCGCAGCGCGTCGCGTTCGGCGACCCGCGCGCTCGATGTGCTGGAACTGTTCGGCGAAGTGCGCCGCCCGTTGCGCGCGGTCGAGATCGCCCGCCGGTTCGAACTGCATCCCTCGACGGTGAACCAGTTGCTCAAGACCATGGTGGAATCCGCCCATCTAACCTTCGAGGCCGGCACAAAGACCTACCTGCCTTCGCCGCGCCTGACCCGCTTCGGCAGCTGGCTTGCGGAAACCTATGGCGGTGACGGACGGCTGCGGGCGCTGGTTGCCGAATTACACATTCAGAGCGGCGAAGTGGTCACGCTGACCACACCCAACGATCTGTTCATGCAGGTGATCGATCATGCCGGTGCCGATCTTGCGGATGTCAGTCGCCATAGCCAGGCCGAACGCGGTCTGCGCGTTTCGATGTTCGGTTCGGCGATCGGGGCGGCTTATCTTTCGACCCTGCCCGCTTCCGAGGTCCGCCGGCTGGCCGAGCGTGGGCGCATCCCCGCCGCCGAGCACCAGGCGCTGCAAGCCATGCTGGAAGCGGTGCGGATCGATGGCTTCGCCACCAGCCAGAGCGCCGAGGGCAACATCTGGTCGATCGCAGTGCCGCTTAGCGTCAGCAGCATTGGCGTACCGCTGGTTCTGGGATTGGCCGGCCCGGCGGAGCGCATCGGACCGAAGGCGTCCGGACTCGCCGCTGCAATGCGCTCGGCCATCGCGCGGCATTCGGCCAGCTGAGCTTATCGAAAAGGCGCGGCACTGAGCGAGACAGGCTTGCCGGTGCCAAAGTACTTTGCAATGCACTTGGCGAAGTGCAATATGGCTCGCAATTAGCGCGACGCCGATCATGGCGCGATCCGCCAAAGGGGGAATGGATGAATTCGGCAAGCGAGACCGCAGTTTTCCCCCCGGCTGCTGCGCCCGCACGGATCCCGCGTTCGGCCTATTTCGCGCTGGGCGTGCTGGTCCTGACCAATCTGTTCAACATGCTCGACCGGTCGATTGTTTCGATCCTCGCCCAGTCGATCAAGACCGATCTGAAACTCGACGATGCCGATCTCGGCTTCCTGCTGGGGACGGCATTCGCCGTGTTCTATTCGATTGTCGGCATCGCGATGGGGCGGATTTCCGATTTCGTTCCGCGCAAGAAGATGCTGGCGATCGGCTTGTCGCTGTGGTCGATCATGACTGCGCTCGGCGGCGCTGCGGTAGGATTCGTGTCATTGAGCGCAGCTCGCATCGGCGTTGGTGTTGGCGAAGCCGTGGCCAACCCCTGCTCGCATTCGCTCCTCGCCGACGTGTTCCCGGCGCGAAACCGGGCGCTGGCGCTGGGAACCTATCTCACCGGCACCTTCCTCGGCACGGCGACGGCGATGATCGTGGGCGGGCTGTTCATTCAGAAATGGCCGGACGTCTGCTCGGCAATTCCAATTTTCGCGGCCTGCGGTCTGGCGGGCTGGCAGGCTGCGTTTATCGCGGTCGGCCTACCGGGACTGCTGCTCGCGCTGCTCGTCCTGATGATTCATGAGCCCGAGCGGCCGCAGCTGGATCAGCACGGCACTGCCCGGATCGTCATCCGCGAAGTTGCCTCTGCCTTGCCCCCGTTCACTCTGCTGTCGATCTATCGGCTGGCCGGACCTGCGGGCCTCGCGCGCAATCTGTATCTGGTTGCCGGCATCTCGGCAGTCGCGGCAATCCTTGTGTGGCTGACTGGCGACATGGCGCAATGGATTGCCTGCGGTCTCGGCGCCTATTCCATCGCGACCTGGGGACAGGTCCAGAGCCACAACGACAAACCCCTGTTCAGCCTGACGTATGGTGACCGGACATTCGTGCTGGCAATCGCCTCGACGGCAATTGTCGCCTGCATCATTGCCGGGATTACCGTGTGGGCAGCGCCGCTGGCAATGCGGACCTTTCCCGCTGTTTCCGCCATCGAGATCGGTCTCGGCCTCGGCCTGATCTTTGTTGCCGGGTCGATCATCGGAGTCATTATCGGCAGCTGGCTCACCGATCGCTGGAAACTGAAGAACCGCGGTGCCCCGCTGCATATGACATCCCTTGCCCTTCTGGGCATGATGCCGTGCATGGCGGTCATAGTGTCGGCGAAAACGATTGAGGTGTTCTTCGTCGCCTATTTCTTCCAGGCGATTTGCACTTCACTGTGGAGCGGCGGGATCGCCGCGCTCGTGCAAGATCTGGTCCTGCCGCGCATGCGCGGCGCGGCGGCGGCCTGCTATTCGCTGGTGGCGATCGTCGTCGCCTCGGGGATCGGGCCGTACTGGACCGGCAAGGTCAGCAAAATGACCGGATCGCTGGGAACAGGCATCCTCAGCATTCTGATCCTCGCGCCAGTCGCATTCTTTGTTCTGTGGTTGGCCGCGAGGCGGCTGCAGACGGAAACCCCCGAACGGCGGCAGGCTCTGGCTGCCGCAGCTGGAGAACAAGCATGATCGTCCGAAAGACAATTGCGTCGGCTGCAAGCCTCCTTCTTCTGGCTCAGCCATTAGCTGCTTCTGGCAAGCCCACCGCGACTGCCGCCGCTCAGGCGGCCCTGCCTCAGGTTTCTGGCCCCATCGCGGTAACCGCCAGTTCCCGCCCCCTGCTCGGCGCGGCAGCGGCGATGGCAGCGGTTGGTTATGTCGAGGAGGAGTATTTCCTCTCGGGCGAGGCCAATACCTATGACTGGACCGGGACCGGCCACGGCGTGAAAGTGATTGCTGGGCCGGGCAAATATGTGACCCGCATCCTCGTGAGGCGGCCGCGCGATCCGGCCAGGTTCGGCGGCAATGTCGAAGTCACCGTGCTCAACGCGAGCCTAAACTTCGACTTTGGCGGGCCGACCGATTTCGCCCGGATGGTCAAGCAGGGCGACGTCTGGATCGGCATCACCACCAAGGCCGTCACCGCCAATGCGCTGAAGAAGTTCGACCCGGTGCGCTATGCCCCGATCGACTGGAGCAATCCCGCCACCCGCGGCAAGCCGCTGCGCCGATCCGACGATGATCCCGACCTATATGGCGGGCGGCAAGGAAGCGCTCGAGGCTATGACCAGGGCGGGGGTGAAAAGCAGCTGGCCGGAATATGAGGACGGGCTGGTCTGGGATATGCTCGGGCAATTGGGCCTGCTGCTCAAGAGCGAGCAGCGCTCTGCGATCCTGCCGGGCTTCGGCAAGCCCTGGGTCTACATGACCGGCGTGTCGCAGTCCTCGATCTACATGCGCACCTGGGCCAACGGATTTCACAACCGCTATCGCACGCCCGACGGCAAGCCAGTCTATGACGGCTATCTGGGGATTGTCGGGCCCGCAATGATCCGGATCAACCAGTGCGCTGCCGATATGCCGCTCGAGGACCCGATGCAGAAGCTCACGCCGCTCGATGCGCCCTTCATCTCGATCTCGTCGGAAGGCGAGATGTGGCAGGGCCGCCACACCCGCCAGCGCGATGTGATTGGCCGCCGCACCGGGATAATCACCTACGAAGTCACCGGGGCTTCGCACCGGGCCTTCGATGTGCCCGGCATTGCACCGGACACGATTTCGGTGCCTCCCCTGCCCGACATGATCAAGGCAGGCATGCAGATGCCCAGCAGCGGCGGCGCGGCCATGCCGAACCTCATTCCGGCGGGCGCAAAGCCCAACGATTTCATCTGGCAGCCGCTGGTGCGCGGTGCGTTCCTCAATCTGCAAAAGTGGTCGCGCGAAGGGATCAGGCCCCCGCGCGCTGCGGGGATTGCGCTCGACACGAAGCTGCGAGATCAGGCGCGATCCGAACGGCAATGGGCTTGGCGGATTGCGGATGCCCTATATCGATGCCCCGGTCGCCGCGCATACCGGCTACCTGACTGCGGGCGGTTTTGGCGGTGTGACGGGCGCGAAGAAGGCATTCGCGCCGGAATTGTTGCAGTCGCTCTATCCGGACAGCGCGGCCTATATCGCAAAGTTCAATGCCGCGACGGACCGCTTGCTGGCGGGGCGGTGGATTTCCGCCGAAGACGCAGCAGCTATGAAGGCCGCCGCTGCCGCATCGCCGCCGAAAACTCAGTGATCGTGATCGTCGTCGTCCTGAGGCGGCGCGCACAGGATCGTCCAGACTTCGAACAGGGCCGAGCGGGCGCGGACCACCGCCGCTGCGGCATCGGCATCGACCGGGGTGACGCGGATCAGCAGCTCCACCGCCTGCTCCTTGAGGTCGTAAGCTTCGCGGCGAAGCGCCACCCGCTCGCTTTCACTGATCGTCATTGCGGGTTTTCCAATGTGATGCTGACAAGGGTGCCGTTGAGACGCGGGGCGGCGCTCAGCGGATCGAGATCGCGGTCGCTGACCAGCTTGTTGCGCTCATTGCCCCGCCGGAAGTGCTCGGCGGATGAGGCCGGATCGAGCACCGGCGAGCCCCAGCCCTGCACCATCACCACCGAGCCCGGCCGAACCGCATCGGAAACCAGTGCCCGCGCCGACAGCACGCCAACCGCCGAACGCACTTCGATCCGGTCGCCCTTGCGCGATTCCGGCGACCAGCGCATCGTCGCGGTTGATTTCGACGGTGTCCTGCGTCTCGTCGTTGCCGATGATTCCCGTGGTCTCGGCCAGCGATGAATTCATCATGCCGTTGCGCCGCCGCGAAATGACACGGTAGCTGCCAGGCGCAGGCGCGCCGATGCTGGAATCGCCCGCCAGAGCCTCTTCCAGCGCACTCGCCAGACGGTCCGGGCACAGCGCCACATTGCGGCCCTCGCTGCGCAGGAAGGCGATGAAGTGGCCCATCGTGCGCTCGCCATAGACCAGGCCATGCGGCTGCGCGCGCACCTGATCAAGCGTGATCGTTCCGCTGCGCGCAATCATTCCGGCGGACAGCTCGTCGGGCGTGCGGATCTGCCCGCCATATACCTCGGTGCCCATGGCCGCCGCGAGATCGCGGTAAAATGTCCATTCGGGCCGGACCCCGGGCGGCGGGGCAACCACCTGCCGCGTCGCCTGGATGTACGGCAGGTCGTTGTAACTGTGGAGCGCGACGTGGACCTCTTCGCGTTCGAGGAAGTGCACCGCCGGGATCAACCAGTGCGCGTCGCGGTGACTTTCGCGCCGGAACAGATCGATGCTGACGAGCAAGTCCAGTTCGCCCAGCGCCTTGGCCAGATGCGCGCCCTCGGCCCCGGTCGAGACCGGATTGCCGCCGCCCAGGATCAGGGCGCGGATCTGCCCCTGCCCTGGCGTCTCAATCTCGCCCGCCAGTTCGGACACGCTGTGCAGGCCGACCACGGTTTCGATCCCGCGCACCCGGCTGCGGCGCTTGGGCTCGCCCTGCGGCTTGGCCATCGGCAGGTTGTAGGGCCAGCCGGGCGCAAACCGGCCGCCTTCGCGGTCGATGCGGTCGGTCAGGACGTTGAGTGCCAGGGTCAGCCAGTGCGTCAACACGCCGTGGCGCCCCAGCGCCGGCCCGGTACCGGCAAAGGCGAAAGCGCGCTGCGCATCGGCAAAGCCGCGCGCCGTTTCGGCGATCTGGCTGGCCGGCACGTCGCAAATCGCGGCTAGCTGGTCCAGCGAAGCCGATCCAGCGAGCGCAACAAGTCTGTCCAGCCCGGTCACTTCGTAATCGGCTGGCAAGCGCTGGCGGCCTTCGTCCAAAATCACCTTGATCATGCCGAACAGGAAGGCCCAGTCCGTCTCGGGCAGCGGTGCCACATGATGGGTCGCGGCTGCCGCTGTTTCGGAGCGGCGCGGATCGACCACCACCACCTGTGCGCCGGCGCGCATGCGGTCCTTCAGCCGCCGCCAGCCATTGGGCACCTTACCGCCCCAGTTGAACTTGCTGACCGCCGGGTTGGTGCCGATCAGCAGGGCGAAGTCCGTGCCATCGATATGCGGGATGAGGGCCAGCGTCTCCAGCCCGAACATCTCATCGCAGGCGACATGCTTCGCGTTGCTGTCGATGGATTGGACACCGTATTTCTGACTCGTGCCGATGGCATCGAGGAAGCCGAAATGCCAGGCCGATGCCCCCGCGCTGAAGCCCATCGGATTGCCCAGATAGCCGGCCACAGCATCCTTGCCATGGGCTGCGATGATCGCCTTCAGCCGCGTGGCGATGTCATCGATTGCCTCGTCATAGCTCGCCTCGACATAGGCGTCGCCGACCCGCTTCATCGGCGCGCGCACCCGCCATGGGCTGGCCGCGACTTCGTGCGACTGCTGGCCTTTCACGCAGAAGTCCCGCCAGGTGTAGGGGTTCTGCTTGTCGGGCCGGATCGACTCGATCACGCCATCGCGGAGCGAGACTTCAAGCCCGCAAAGCTGCTCGCAGATCAGGCAATGGGTATAGGCCGTGTCGGTCGATGTGCGGTCGGTCATGATCCAGTTTCCAGTGCAGACTGACGATGCAGGCGTTCAGTGGCCGGCGTGCCGGCTGCGGCTTCCTCGGCGGTTGGTGCTATTATGTGGCTTCCGGTGAACATCGCCAGCTCTTCCGCCGTCGCCGCCGCGCGGTCGCGGGCATCGATCTGACCGAAGCGGTCCATCGGTTCATCGGAGGCGCGAACCGCGGGACGATCACCGATCCGGCTGATCCATTCGACCAGATGCGGGCAATCTGCGTCGCGCATGCCGTGCCGGTGGAAATAGCGAGCCCACGGCCAGGCCGCCATGTCGGCGATCGAATAGTCGCCCCCACCGAGGTAGGGTGCTTCGGCAAGCCGACAGTCGAGCGCCCGATAGACCTGCGACGACATCCGGCGGAAACGTGCTGCAGCATAAGCATTATCCGGTTCGATCAGACGGAAATGGCTGTGATTGCCGAGTGCCGGCCCCATGCTGGCCACCTGCATGAACAGCCATTGCAACACGCGATAGCGATCCGGTCCCGCTGCCGGCAGGAATTGGCCGCCATAGGTCTCGGCCAGATAGAGCAGGATCGCGCCGGATTCGAAGATCGGCATCCCATCGCCGGGTCCTTCAGGAT
Source organism: uncultured Alphaproteobacteria bacterium (assembly GCA_963775115.1). Taxonomy (GTDB): domain Bacteria; phylum Pseudomonadota; class Alphaproteobacteria; order Sphingomonadales; family Sphingomonadaceae; genus Novosphingobium. The sequence goes on along the minus strand of CAVZHP010000010.1, from coordinate 16,187 downwards.
CTATCAGGATCGGCACCTTTGCCATCGGATTGAGCGCGAGGATTTCCGGTCCGAACTGTTCACCGCGAAAAACCGAAACGTGCCGCATGGCATAGCCAAGGCCCATTTCCTCAAGTGCTATCAGCACCTTGCGGACATTGGGGCTCGACATGCCATAAAGCGTGATCACGGCAGTTCCATCAGCCAGCCGAACCCAGGTTCATCACCTGCACATCCTGAAACGCGCGAATGCCTTCGACCCCGCGCTCGCGGCCGATGCCGCTCATCTTGTGGCCGCCGGACGACGAACTGGCGCTGGCAAAGAAGGCATTGACGTTGATCGTGCCGGTGCGGATGCGCCGCGCGACGTCGAGCGCCTGGCGCGCATCCTTGCCGTGGACATAGCCTGACAGCCCGAGCGGTGAATCGTTCGCCATTTCGATGGCATGTTCGACATCGCGGTAGCCGATCACCGAAACCACCGGTCCGAAAATTTCGTCCTGCGCGGCGGGATTCTTGTTGTCGGGCAGGTCGAGGATCGTCGGTTCGAAGAAATAGCCTGGCCGGTCCGCACGTTTCCCGCCCGCAACCACCGTTGCACCTGCCTCAACCGCCAGCTTCACATATCGCTCGCAGCGCAGGACCTGGGCTTCGCTGATGACCGGACCCATCGTGGTTTCCGGATCGGTTGAATCGCCGATTTTGGCATAGGCCAGTCCGGCCTTCATGCCCTCGAGCACCCTGGCCTTGTCGGCTTCGGGAACGAACACCCGGGTTCCCAGCACGCAGCCCTGCCCCGCATGGGCCATGCAAACGCCAATCGCGGCGCTGAAGGCCGCCTCCACGCGGTCAGCTAGGTATATCTGTGCCGATTTTCCGCCCAGTTCGAGCTGGAGCCGCTTCATCGAAGGCGCTGCCTGCCCGGCAACGATGCTGCCGACTTCGGTGGATCCGGTGAAACTGACCATGTTGACCGCCGGATCGGTGGTCAAGAGCTGCGCCCCTTCGGCCTCGGCCTCGGCGACGACGCTGAGCACACCTTCGGGCAGACCTGCCTCCGCCGCAATCTCGGCCAGCGCCAGGGCGCTGAGCGGCGTCAGCGGGCTTGGCCGCAGGATCACTGCGTTGCCGGTCGCCAGCGCCGGCAGGATCTTCCACAGGTTGATGTGCAGTGGGAAATTGTAGGCGGAAATCGCTGCCACCACGCCGACGGGAACATAGCGCCGGATCGACTGAACGAAGCCGCCCATCGGATTGACCCGCTCATCCAATGTTATCGGGTTTTCCTCGGTTTCCGGGAGCTTGAGGCACAGGTCGAGCATCGCATCCATCTGGCGCAGCGGCGCGCCGATTTGCGCATCGAGCGCAAAGGACTTGATTGGCATGCCGGTCTCGGTGACGATCAGATCGCGCAGATCGTCGATCCGGGCATTGAACCGCGCCAGCAGGCCGCGCACGATCTCGACCCGTGCCTTCATCGGCATCGCGGCCCAGTCACCCTGATCGGCCACCTTCCGGGCGGCTGCGATCGCCGCGCGGACCTGGTCGATCGAGGCTCCGGCAAATTCAGCCGTGATTTCGCCCGACGAAGGGTTGCGAACTGTGACCGGCGCACCGGCACCGGCCTGCAGGCGCCCGCCGATCATCATCTGCATGGGCAGCCAGGTCGTCTGTGCGGCGGTTGCGAACGTTGCCAAGAGTGTTCCTCCAGAAGAGGCTACGAAATTAAGCCCGAGCGGCCCGGCTGCCTGTGCAACCGGGCCCAAACGACAGTTTTCAGAGATTGAACAACTGCTTGGCTCGGCCGCCGATGATCATTGCCTTGTCGTCTTCGGGCACGCCCGCGAACAGCTCCTCGATCTTCGCCAGCGAATTCGGGAAAGTCGTCTCCGAATGCGGATAGTCCGACGACCACATGATGTTGCCTGCGCCCGGCATGTCGCGGGTCAGGATGCCGACGCGGTCATGAATGAACGAGGCATAGATGTTGCGGTCCATGAAGTAGCTGGGTTCGTGCTCCAGCACGCTGTTCACCCAGTGGCGCTGCTTGTGCCAGGTTTCATCCATGTAGTTCGCCGCGAAGGCTAGCCAGCCCACGCCGCTTTCGATCGATGCCAGCTTGAGATCGGGAAAGCGCTGGAACACGCCGCCGTAGATCATGATAGCAATCGGCTCGCCCATGCCAAATTTCGACATCAGCAGGTCGGACAGGAAGTACTTGGGCTCGGTGAAGCGCACGGCCCGGCCGCCGAGGTGGATCGTCACCGGCATGCCGAGATCGCAGCAGGCCTTCCAGAAGGGATCGAACTCCGGATCGGCATAGGACCGGTCGCCGTTGACATCGCCGGTGAGCGCCCGGGTCTGGGCCTCGAAGCCGGTGGCTCCGGCCGTGTCGACCTTGGCCATCGGGAACGCCGGGATGTTGACCGCCTTCAGGCCGCGCGCGGCAAGATCGCGCAACATCTTGATGGCAAGATCGACGTCCTGCATCGGGATGTAGCCGACCCCGGCGAAGCGCGAGGGAGCATAGGCACAGAAATCGGCGAGCCAGCGGTTGTAGGCTTCGAAGCTGGCGATGAAGAGATCGTTGTTGGTGGTCCCCAGCGGGCCGCCGCCGAACAGGATCGCGGTATCGATGCCGTCGGTATCCATGTCGTCCAGCCGGGCCTTGGGCATCCAGCCGCCCGCGCGCGCATCGGCGGCGCGGCCGTGCATCTTGAAGTCCTTGCCTTCGCGGCCGCCCTGCGCGCTGATCAGATTGAGCTTCCGGCGGGTGCCCTCGAACAGGATATAATCGCAGTCCTCGCCGTGTTCGATCTGCGGCGCGAGGGCGCGCATATCCTCTGGAAGGTAGTCCGCCCACATGTCGTGCGACGGGTTCACATGCGCATCGGCATCGATGATCGGCTTGATTCGGGTTGCGACGTTCATGGTATCCGCTCCTTGTTTTGATGCTGATCAAAATGGCATGCGATCTTGCGCTATTCAAATATTAAACAGCGCCAATTTCATATCGTGTAGATATGAAGGATGCCGCCGTTGAGCGCGTCAGTTGTCCTTGCGGAACTGCGAAAGCCCGACCAGCGACAGCGTGTGTTCGCTCTCCAGCGCGTCGCTGACCGGCATGCGCTCGGTGCCCATCATCCCACCCATTGTCTTGAGCACCTCGAACGGATTGTCTCCGCCGATCTCGTAGATCAGCATGAAGTCCCATTGCTGCATGCCATCGGGCACCTTGACCGGCAATACAGAGTGGCGTTCGGCGCTGACGAAGCCCGGCACCGCCAGGAGGTCGGGAATGTGCCGCTGGTCATACCACTCGGCCAGGTCATCGGTTCGGCCCGGCGCGGCCTTGGCCAGAACCACCATCTTGTGCATCGCAGATCGCTCCCCTGCCCTTGAATCATGGGCGACCCGTCACTTAGCGCATTGACCCCCTTGTGAACACAAAAAATCAAATGCAATTGCACCATTTCATTTGCCATCGGTAGTTCCCGGGGCCCCGTTTGTGGTTGACCCTTCGCGGCAGACCCGGAACACTCGCTGCTCCAAAGCAGGCGTCCGCCATGCGGGGCAATCGACGGAGAGCAACAGTGACCGACGCTGCCGAACAGACCACTACCATCCCGTCGAATGTCGATTTGGCACTGGTCGTCGATTTCGACTACCTCAAGCCGGCGGGGATTGAGGACGGCGACGTGTTCGCCGCCTTTGGCCGCCTGCACGGTGGACCGGACATCTGCTGGTCCCCGCACTATGGCGGCCACTGGATCGCCACCCGCGGCGAGGACATCCAGTGGATTCAGGAGCGCCACGAGCTGTTCTCGAATGCCGAAAAGAACCTGCCCAAGGGCAGTTTTCCCTCGATGCCACCGATCACCGAGAACCCGCCGGACCACACCCGCTACCGGGCGGTACTAAACCCCTATTTCGCGCGGCGGCATATCGAGACGAACTACGAGACGAAAGCCCGCGCCCTCATCGTCTCGCTGATCGAAGAGGTTAAGGCACAGGGTCACTGCGAGTTTGTCGGCGAGTTTGCCCGGATTGCGCCGCTCAAGATTTTCTGGGACTTCGTCGATCTGCCCTATGACCGGCGCGACGACTTTCTGCGCTGGGGCAAGGACTTCATGAACCGCCATGATATGGCGGCACGCATGCAGGCGAACGCCGAACTGATCGAATACCTTGGGCAGTTGCTCGACGAACGGTTTGCCGATCCGGGCGGCGATGTCTTCACCGGAATCTCGCAGTGGCGCACGAACGCGCGGTTCCGGAGCCGCGAAGAGCTGATCGGCATGGCGCAGCTGGTATTTCTAGGGGGGCTGGACACTGTTGCCGCGCTGATGGGCTTTTCGATGCTGCGTCTGGCAGAGCGGCCCGAGCTGCAAACCCGCCTCAAGCATGATCCTGCCGTGATCCCGGCAGCAGTCGAGGAATTGATCCGGCGTCACGGGCTTTCCAACTCATGCCGCATGCTGCGTCAGGATGTCATCCGCAAGGGTGCCACCATGCAGGAAGGCGACATGATCATGGTGATGAACAGCCTTTCGGGCATCGATGACCGGCTCTACGATGATCCGTTCACGGTCGATTTCGACCGTGGCCCGGTCCACCACAACAGCATGGGCAATGGCCCGCACAAATGCGTTGGCCAGCATCTTGCGCGGATGGAACTGCGCGTGCTGCTTGAGGAATGGTCGCAGCGGATGCCAATCGTGCAAATCGATCCACAGGCTCCAACTCCGCGATCCCATGCCGGTGCGGTTATCGGCATGGAGCATCTCCACCTCGCTTGGGAGACGAGCCAATGACCGACACTATTGCTGCCGCAGCACGCCGCACCGGGGGCTGCCTGTGCGGGCAGGTTCGCTATTCGGCTCCGGCGGAGCCGCTCAATACTGCGGTGTGCCACTGCCGCGATTGCCAGAAACAGGCGGGCAGCGCATTATCGATTTTGGCTGTCTTTCCGCGCGACGCGGTGGAGTTCGAAGGCACGATTTCGTGCTTTCGCGGTCAGGGAAGCAGCGGAAAAGCGGTGCTGCGCCATTTCTGCGGGCAATGCGGCTCCCCCCTCTACTCAGACAGCGACGCGATGGCCGAACGCGGCATCATCGCCATCAAGGCAGGCACGCTCGACGACGTGACCGACCTGCAACCGACCGTGCAATACTGGGCGAGCAGCCGGCAAACGTGGCTGCCACTATCCGAAGGCGGTATTGTCAAAACCCGTGAATGATCGACATACCGCTGGCGCCAGTCAGCGCTGGCGGCGGCATGTCAATCTGGGTGCCTGATCAGGCGCTCAGACGATTTCACCGATTTCGGTGCCGACCGGGTAGGTTTCGCCGTCGGCGACCTTCTGGATCAAGGTACCCGAAGCCGGGGCCTCGATTTCGCGCGCGGTCTTGTCGGTCTCCAGCGTGTAGATCACATCGCCTTCGGCAACGACAGTGCCGCTTTCCACCATCCATTCGGCAAGTGTGCCTTCGCTCATCGACATTTCGAGCTTGGGGATCGTCAGGGTAGTAGCCATTGGTCGTTCATTCCTTGCTGGTCAGAATCTGGGCTGGTCAGGATTTGACTGCGCCGCGCACGCGCTCGACGATGGCACCCACGTTGGGCACCTGGCTCATCTCGATTGCGTTGGAATAGGCAATCGGAGCGTAAGCCGCGCCCAGGCGGATGGCGGGGGACTTGAGTTGGCCCCACAGTTCCTCGTTGATGGTCGAACAGATTTCGGCGCCCAGCCCGCAGAACTCGGTCGCAGCATGGACCACTACGGCGCGGCCGGTCTTCTTCACCGAAGCCAGCACGCGGTGATAGTCGATCGGGACCAGTGAACGCAGGTCGATCACTTCGGCGCTGATGCCGTCCTTGGCCAGTTCTTCGGCGGCGGCGAGGCAGTTGTTAAGCTCCCAGCCATAGGAAATCAGCGTCACATCGCTGCCTTCGCGCTTCACCTTGGCGACGCCCAGCGGGATGCGATAGTCGCCGGTCGGCACCTCGCCCTTCTGGGTATAGAGCAGGAAGGTCGATTCGAAGACCACCACCGGATCGGGATCGGCGATTGCGGAGAGCAACATGCCCTTCGCGTCGAGCGGATTCGACGGATAAAGCACTTTGACGCCGGGAACGTGGGTCAGCCAGGCTTCGAGGCTCTGCGAGTGCTGCGCACCGAACCCGCCCATGCCGCCGCCCAGCTGCATGCGGATGGTCAGCGGCGCGTGGGTGGCCGAACCCGACATATAGCGCTGCTTGGCGGCGTGGTTAGCGATCTGATCGAGGCACACGCCCATGAAATCGCAGAACATGATCTCGGCGATCGGGCTCATGCCGGCAATCGACGAGCCGATCGCCGCACCGATGATAGCGGTTTCGGCGATCGGCGTCGCGCGCACGCGGTCCTTGCCGTATTTGGTCTGGAGGCCCTTGTTGGTGCCGAACACGCCGCCGTGCGGGTCGCCAACGTCCTCGCCGAGAATGAACACTTCGGGATTTGCCGCCATGGCGATTTCCTGCGCGCTGAGCACGGCGTGGGCCATCGACATCGTCTCGGTCGGTCCGGCAAGCTCGCCCTCGGCCTCGCGCACCGGATAGCGTCCGCGCACCGGCACGCAGCTCTCGTCGGCGAAGACATCGACCGTCGTCTCGCTCGGCGGGGTGACCGGGCTTTCCAGCGCCCGGGCGATGGCATCATCGACTTCCGCCTTGGCAGCGGATTCGAGCGCGGCGAGCTCATCCTCACTGCAGATACCCGCGTCGAGCAGCAGCGCGCGGGTCTTGTCGACCGGCGCGCGCTCTTTCGCGGCAGCGAGCACATCCTTGGCGGCATTGTAGTTGTCGCCCACGCCTGCATGCGGGCCCATGCGATAGGTCAGCGCCTCGACGAAGACCGGGCCCTTGCCCGCGCGGACATGGTCGATCACGTCCTTCATCCCGGCATGGAACGCCGCCGGATCGTTGCCGTCGAGCTGCACCCCGCGGAAGCCCAGCGCCTCGGCGCGGCCGAAAAAGTTGGGGCTGGCAGTGTAGGTCGGGATCTCGGTGTATTCGCCCCACTGGTTGTTCTGGCACATGAAGATCACCGGCAGCTTCCAGGCGCCAGCCAGGTTCATCGCCTCGTGCACCGCGCCGATCGACGTCGCACCGTCGCCGAAGTTGACGATGGTTACCCGGTCCTCGCCGCGCTCTTTGGCGGAGATGGCCAGACCGTTGGCGATGGGCGCGCCCGCGCCGACAATTGCTGTGGTGACCATCGAGCCGGATGAGGGATCGGAAATATGCGGGCTGCCGCCCTTGCCCTTGTTGAGCCCGCCTTCGCGCCCGAGCGCCTCGGCAAACATTCCGTATAGATCGACGCCCTTGGCAACCTGGTCATGTATGCCGCGATAGGTGGTGATCATGTAGTCACGCTCGGTGATCAGCTGCGAGATCGTCGCGGGAATGCACTCCTGCCCGGTCATCGGCCAGTAGGTGAACTGGAACTTGCCCGCCGACAGCCCAGCTTGGACCGCCTTGTCCACCGCACGGATCCTGGCCATCTGGCCGTAGATTGCCTTCAGAACTTGCGGCTCGATGCCCAGGTTACCTTGTGTCATTGCTGCTTATGCTCCTCTAATATCCGCCTGCGACCTGTTCCCCAGACCTGGCAGGATGAAGCCTGCCGCCGGAATCGGTCGTTCAAGTAGACCCTGTGCAAAACTTGCACGGCTTTGTACATGCCTGTTGCACCGGACCCGGAACATTAATCCTTGTGAGCAAGACGGGTTCGCAAGAAACGCGCTCCAAACAGCTACGCTCCGCTTGGCACGAGGCACTTGGGCAATTGCTCGCTCAGCTCATCCAGCGTCCACAGGCCAGCCCCCCCGGCATCGGCCTTGACCAACCGCACGCCATCGTGGGGCTTGGTCCACTGGCAAATGCTACCGCCGGAAAGACTGAACACTTCGCCGGTTACCGCAGCTCCGTCATCGCTGCACAGCCAGGTGATCATCGGTGCGACACACTCCGGCCCGGCCAGGCGCGGCATGGAAAGCAACATCTCGCGGTCCTTGCCAGTGATCAGGCCCGAGTTCGATCTGTTCCATGTACATCTCGTAGGTGCGCGTGGCGGCGCCGGGCGCATAACAATTGAACGTCACCCCGCTGCCGAGATGGGTGCTGGCCAGGTCGCGCATCATCGCGATGCCGCCAGCGAGAACTGTGGCGCCCAGAGGATTTTTCTGGGTCCCGCGAGCGATCTCCGAGGTGGCAAAGATAATGCGTCCCCAGCCGCGTTCCAGCATCCCCGGCAGCGCCTCGCGAGAGAGCCAGAATTTCTGGCCGAGATAAAGATTTATCAGCCGGGACCAGGTTTCATCGTCGCTGTTCAGACCCATCTGGGCAGTATTCAACAGCGCGCCAGCGTTTGCGATCACAATGTCGCAGGAACCAAAAGTGTCGGTTGCGCAGGCGACGGCTCGCCTGCACCCTTCGTGCTCGGCGATCGAATTCATAATTGGCAACCGCCCTGCCGCCAGCCGCAACAATTTCGGCCACAGTGCCATCTGCCGGTGCCGAGCTGTGCCCCTCTCCCTCGACATTGGTTCCCAGATCGTTGACCACGACCGCAGCGCCCTCGCCAGCCATTTGCAGGGCCACGGCCTTGCCAATGCCGTTGCCCGCGCCCGTCACCAAGGCAACGCGGCCCTGCAATCGTTGTTGAGTGGCCATCGTCAGTCTCTCCTTTGTCGGCTTTCAATTCTGCTTGGGTAAATTTCGGCCAGGTCAGACCACCGCAATCCCGTATAGCTCCGCACAATTATCGCGCAGAATCCACGCTCTTTCCTGATCGGACAGGTTGGCGCCCTGTTTCGCGAGGATCTCCTGGCTCCATGGCCAGGTCGAATCCGAATGGGGAAAGTCGTTCGCCCACATCAGCCGGCGCGGGTTGAGCAGGTGGGTCATCTGGAACGCCGTTTCGTCGTCCTGAAAGGTCAGGTAGATGTTCTCGCGGAAATACTCCGACGGCAGCTTCGCCATGTCGGGGAAGCCCTGCCAGTGCCGGTGCCGGTTATAGAAGTGGTCCATCCGGTACATGTAGTGCGGGGCCCAGCCGGCATCCGCCTCGACACAGACCAACCTGAGTTCGGGGTGCCGCTCGAACACCCGGCCGAAGATGAACATCGCCAGGATATCCTGGCAATTGCGCACGATGCCGAACGAGCGGGTGATCTGCGGCCCGCGCCCCGTCGCGCGCATTTCGGCGGCGGAGCGTTTCACGCCCGAAAGCGCGTTGCGCCCTTCGATGAAGCTCTTGGTCATGCCGCCGGTCAGCACGTGAAAGCTGAGCGGCATGTCCATTTCCGCTGCCGCTGCCCAGAACGGATCCCATAGCGGCTGGTCGTAATCGTCCTCGGTGTCGGGTTCGCCGGGCATCATCACACCCTTGAACCCCATGTCCTTGATCTTGCGCAGATCGGCAATTGCCTGCTCGGGCGACATCATGATGATCTGGCCCAGGCCATGGAGCCTGCCCGCCGGCGCGCCTGCAACAAAGGTCTCGAGCCAGCGGTTGTAGGCCCAGGAACAGGCATTCTTGTAGGCCGCATCGGGATGGTTGCAGATCAGCATGTTGACCGTCGGATAGAGGAATTCGGCCTGCACCCCGTCGCGGTCCTGATCGGCGACGCGGCAGGCCGGATCCCAGCCCGACCGGTGCATGTCCTCGAAGCGGGCATCGGTGATCTTGATGTCCTTCGGGTCCATGCCGGCCGCCGCCAGCAGTCCCAGCGCCACGGGTCGCGCGAAACCGTCGATGTAGAAGGCTTCCCCGCCGTTTTCCGGATCGATGGCGACGTGGGGCGCACGGTCGCGGAATGCCGGATCGATGAAATCGACATAGAGATTGGGCGGCTCGGTGATGTGCGAATCCGCCGATACGGCGAGGATCCTTGCCGCCACGTCCTTCGCAGGTCTGTGCAATTCAGCCACTGTCATGACACTCACTCCCAATATTTCACTGTAGCGGCTCAGGCGACCGAGGCCTCCGCCTTCATCTCCAGCATGGCGCGTGCCTCGTCCGGTGTCGCGACTTCGCGCCCCAGCGTGCGGGCAATGTCCACCACCCGCCCGACGAGCTCGGCATTCGACGGTTGCCCCAGCGTCGGATGCGCGAAATCGCCAAGACCGATCGACACATGCCCGCCGAGCCGAACTATCTCTGGCACGAACGCGAGCAGATCGCCGCCGTGGCACAGCACGCTCCATTCCATCCGGCGCGCGGGCATGTTGTCGACAAAGGCGCGCAGCCCGGCCAGCGTTGCGGGATGCCCGCCGAGGAACCCCTCACCGGCCAGGAACAGCACCGGATAGGCCGGCTCGGCCAGCAGCCCTGCTTCGATGAAGGCCGCCGCCAGCCGCAGGTTTGCGAGGCTCCAGATCGCCAGTTGCGGGCGCACGCCCCATTCGGTCATCCGGCTGGCCATATGGCGCAATTCTGCCGAGGGATTGGCGTAGACATAGCCCTGATTGCGGAATTCCGCTTTCGTCGGATCCCACAGATCGATGTTGTTCGAACCCATGTCGAGCGGGGCAATGTCCGGGGTCAGACCGGCCACTTCGCACAAGTGCCGCACATGGGCGAGGCGCTGCTCGGCCGGCGCGCCCTGAAACAGGCCGAGAGTTGGGTGCACCATCACGTCCGACCGGGCGCGGATGCCGCCGATGATGTCGCAATAATCCTGGACATCGTTCGATTCGCTGCCGTCGGCGTGGCGCGCATGGAAGTGGACGATGCTTGCCCCGGCCTCGGCGCAGGCCAGCGCATCGGCGACGATTTCCTCGGGCATATAGGGAACATGCGGGTTCGCGTCCTTACGCGCGCCCTCGTTCATGCGGACTTCGAGTATGAGCTTTTTCATCATCGCTCTCCAACCCAGACAGCATGAATATCGTTTGGTAAAAACGCAACGCATTATGTGCATTGCAGTCGGGTGGTTCTTGGCCCAATCTTCACGGACGAAAAGGCTGGAGCGGCACAATGTACGACACGATCATCAAGGGCGCCACGGTCCACGATGGCACCGGAGCGGAGCCGTTCATTGCCGATATCGCCATCGTCGGCGGACTGATCGCAGCAGTCGGCACTGTGGACGCGCCTGCCCGCGAGGTGATCGATGCGGCCGGGCTGATGGTGACACCGGGATTCATCGACATCCACACGCACTACGATGGCCATGTGACCTGGTCGGAGCGGCTCTCGCCCACCTCGGAACACGGCGTCACGACAATCGTCATCGGCAATTGCGGCGTCGGCTTCGCCCCCTGCCGCCCCGAGGACCGCGCCGACCTGATCCTGCTGATGGAGGGGGTGGAGGACATTCCCGGCATCGTCATGGCAGAAGGTCTGCCGTGGGACTGGGAGACCTTTCCCGAATATCTCGACGCCATCGAACGCCGGCCGCACGATGTCGATATCGCCGCACAAATCCCGCACGCCGCACTGCGCGTCTATGTCATGGGCGACAGGGCCGTGCGCCGCGAAGCGGCCACCGCCGACGACAACGCCGCCATGGCGGACCTCGCGCGCCAGGCGATGGCAGCGGGTGCGCTCGGCTTCTCGACTTCGCGCAACCTGTCGCACCGGACAAAGGCGGGCGAGAGCATTCCCACCCACGGCGCGCTGGAGGACGAACTGCTGGCCATTGCGCTGGGCGTGAAACAGGGCGGCAAGGGCGTGCTGGAGCTGTCGAGCGACTTTGCCGCCATCGGCGGCGATATCGCGGGTGAAATCGCGCTCTACCGGCGGCTGGTCGAGGCGAGCGGCATGCCGCTCAGCCTGGCCATCGCGCTGTTCAACGAGATGCCCGAGGCTTGCGCCACTTTCATGCACGAGGTCGATGCCGCCAATGCCGCCGGGGCCGACATCAAGGTCCAGACGCTGGGCCGCCCGGTGGGGGTGTTGCAGGGATTTGCCCTGTCGCTCAATCCCTTCAGGCTCTGCCCGTCGTATGCCCCGCTGTCCGCCCTGCCCCATGCCGAGCGGATCGCGGCGCTGGGCGAGCCCGCCTTGCGCGCCCGGCTCATCGCCGAGGCTGGCGATCCGGCCAACCAGACGCCCATCGGCAAGCGCTATGCCAATCTCTTTCCGATGTCCGATCCGCCAAATTACGAACCCCGGCCGGAAGATTGCGTGGCCGCCCGCGCCGCTGCCGCAGGGGTCGCGCCTGAGGAAATGCTGTTCGATCTGCTGATGCAGGATGACGGCCAGGGCATCGTCTATCTGCCACTGACCAACTACGGAACCGGCGATCTTGCCGACATGGCCGATCTGATCCGCAGCGACAATGTCCTGCTTGGCCTTGGCGATGCCGGAGCCCATGTCGGCACGATCTGCGACGGATCGCAGCCAACTTTCATGCTCACCCACTGGGGCCGCGACCGCCAGGGCGAGCGGCTGCCGCTGCCCTTCCTGATCCAGGCGATGACCTCGACAAACGCCCGCGCCATGGGCCTGCTCGATCGCGGCGTGATCGCGCCGGGCTACAAGGCCGACATCAATCTGATCGATTTCGCCCGCTTGCGCCTGGGAGCGCCCTATGCGGTGCGCGATCTTCCCGCAGGCGGCCTCAGGATGGCGCAGGACAGCCAAGGCTATGTCGCCACGATACTTTCGGGCAAGGTTACTTACCATCACGGCAAGCCGACCGGAAACCTTCCCGGCCGTCTCGTCAGGGGAGCCCAGCCCCATCCGGCGCTCCAGGCGGCCGCTTAGAGCGCAAAAGCAGCAAGGAGAGCAGCATGTCTTCCGGGAACTTCAAGGCCGAGCAGGCCGAGCGTGGCCTGACCTTCCTCGCCGCAGATGTCAGGCGCAAGCAGGTCTTTCCGAGGGAGGAGGTCGAAGCCGCGCTCAGGAACTATTTCGATGTCGCCGGACGCTCCGCCCTCAGCGGCGAGTGGAACGCATGGGCCGACCTTTTCACCGAGGACGCGATCTATGTCGAACACGCCTACGGGATACTGCGCGGCCGCGAAGGCATTCGGGAATGGGTCAATGCCGTGACCGGCTCAACCCCGACAGACCTGCAGATGATCGACGAGTGGCACATCATCGATAACGATCTTTGCGTCGTTTACGCGTCCAATTTGCGCCCGTCGCCGGACGGCGGAGCGCCGTTCCAGTTCAGCGCCGTTGCCGTGCTGTGCTATGCTGGCGAGGGCAAATGGTGCTATGAAGAGGACCTCTACAACGGGACCGAGGCCGAGCGGGTGATGACGGCCCACACCAAAGCCAGCGAAGGCGCCGCCTGAACTGCCGCCCAGAACTGCCGCAAGGAGACAAGTGATGAGCACTTTTGACACGATCATTCGCGGCGGCACGATCATCGATGGCCTCAGAAGCGGTCGGTTTGTCGGCGACATCGGCATCCGCGACGGGAAAATCGCGGAGATCGGCGGGCTGAATGGCGATGCGCGGCAAGTCCTGGACGCGCGCGGGCTGATCGTCGCGCCGGGTTTCATCGATCTGCACACCCACTACGACAGCCAGCTCTTCTGGGATCCGTGGTGCTCGATCTCCAGCTGGCACGGCGTCACTTCGGTCGCCATCGGCAATTGCGGCTTCGGCTTTGCCCCCTGCAAACCCGAACACCGCGAGCGCGCCATGCTTTCGATGACCCGTAACGAGGCGGTGCCGCTCAAGACCATGCAGGCCGGGCTGCCGTGGGACTGGGAAACATTCCCCGAATTCATGGAGAGCCTTGAGCGCACCCCCAAGGGGGTCAATGTGCTGACCTATGTGCCGCTGATCCCGCTGTTCATGTATGTCATGGGCCCGGAAGCAGCCAAGAGCCGCCGACCAACGTAGGCCGAACTCGCCGAGATGTGCCGCCTGCTCGAAGTGGGTATGGAAGCCGGCGGCTGCGGTTTCTCGCTCCAGTATCTGGGGGTCAACAGCCACCAGCGCGATTATGACGGCACCCCGATGATCACCGACACCATGTCGCAAGACGATCTGATGCACTTCGCGAAAGTTCTGAAAAAGCTGGGCCGCGGCGTCATCCAGGGCATCGGCCAGCCGGGCGCGGTGTGGGAACGACTGGCCGAGGTTAGCGGCCGCCCGGTGATCTACAACACCGTCTCGCCGATGGCCGACCAGCACGGCGTCTCCAACGGCCGGGCCGAGGACGTGATCGCCTGGCTGCACGATTGCAACATGCGCGGCCTGCGCATCTACGGCCAGGCGACGACCATCGAGAACGACCTCCAGTTCACCATGGAGGACTGGAACCTGTTCGATTTCAGCCCGGTCTGGCGCGAGGCGACGCTGGGCGATCCCGCGCAGCGCCTCGAGCGGCTGAGCGATCCCGTGCGCCAGGCCGCGATCAAGGCCGAATACGACGCCGGCTACACCATGCCGATGGCCGGGCCCGGCGGCATCCGCGACCTCAAGGTGCTGTGGGTCGAGGACATGGCGCTCAAGGACAAGGACTATGAAGGCCGCACCATCGGCGAAATCGCCGACCGCGACGGCGTGCATCCCATCGACCTGTTCCTGGGCATCATCGTCGATGACCGCCTCACCAGCGGCTTCGGCCTGCACACCACGCCCGCGGAAGCACGGGTGACCGATGCCTACAACGAGACGCTGCGGCTGGTCGGCAACGATCCCTATTGCATCCCCGGCATTTCCGACGGCGGAGCGCATACCAAGTTCCTCACCAGCGGCTCCTACCCCACCGACTACCTCATCGAATTCGTGCGCAGGCGCAAATTGGTCGATCTGGAATCCGCCCACTGGCACCTCAGTACCCTGCCCGCGATTGCATCGGGTTTCGCCGATCGCGGCTATCTGCAAGTCGGCATGCCGGCGGATATCGTCGTCTATGATCTGGCAGCGCTGGAGCTGGAGCCGCACTACAAGTCGTATGACTATCCCGCCAACGAATGGCGGCTGGCGCAAAAGGCCACGGGCTATCACTGGACGCTGGTGAACGGGGTCGTCACCTTCAAGGGCAATGAGTGCACCGGGGCCACGGCGGGAGAGCTGCTGCGCCACGGTCGGAGCGGCGGAGCGGCGGTCGAGCTTCGCCATAGCGTGGCACCGGAAGAGATGCTGCTTTGATGCAATGGTCGAATCAAGGAGCGTGATCGCCAATACACCAGGCCGCAGCGCCTTCTGACTTATAGTCCGTCCTTGCAGTCGCCTTCCGCAGCCGACCATTGCATCGTGTTTTCGAGCATCTGGCGATGGAGTGGGAAACTGAATGATTCGGCAGCGTGGCCCAATGCCGAGTAGAACGCCCGCCCGCGGCCGACGCAATGGCTCCAGATCAGCGGATGTTCGGTGTGCATCGCGATGTCGCTGAAGTACAGCAGGCCGCGCGGCTTGTAGGTGGTTTCATCCAGTGTCGCGAGAATTCGATAGCCCTTTGATCGCACCGATTTGTCGAAGGAATACCATTCGTCGCGGGTCACCCATTTTGTCGGCAGGTCGGCCATCGCCGGGTGCTGCGGATCGACAATGTCGACTGTCGCCGTCTGGAGATGCGGCCAGATGGTGTGGCCGGTAAAGAGTGCGCCGATGAGCGTGTCGGCATACCAGCTCCACTTGTAGCGGCCATCGCCCCCGGCACCGTGGATACCGACGAAACTGCCGCCCTGTTCGAGATAGTCCTTGAACGCCTTGCGCTGCTGCTCGGTCAGAATATCGCCGCTGGTGTTTGCCCAGATCACGGCATCGAAGCGCGCGAGCTGCTCCGGATTGAACACGGCACTGTTCTCGGTGACATATACGCCCCAGCCGCGCTTCTGCGCAATCTCGACCAGCGCCTTGTTGCCCGCCAGGTTCGATTCCTCGTTGCGGAAACCGTTGGTTTTGGAAAACACGAGGAAGGCAGGCGACTTCATGTCGGTCGGCAATTGCGGCGGGATCTTGCCGTAAGTTGCCGTCTTGGGCCAAATCATCGGCCCGATCCAGATCGCAAGTCCGATGACGATCAGCCCTAGCGTGATGCCAACGTATTTCAGTATCCGCAGGAACCTTTTCACATCGACTCTCCGCTTGTGCATTTTGACCAGACTATGGAAATTGGGACGCGATGCAAGGCCTGCCACTCGCTACATCTCTGTGACAACTTTGCCCTTGCCCTGCTGCGTCGGGAGCGTGATAACATATTCCAAGCGGATAAAATGAATCACGTGCAATTCAAACGGGAGAAGGTTGA
>CAVZHP010000009.1:0-559277 GCA_963775115.1 uncultured Alphaproteobacteria bacterium | reverse complement strand
ACGGCGATCGGCCCGGTAACTTGCGGCAAGGCTTGCTGCGGGGCTGCCTTGCTCGCAGCGGGCAGGGGCTGGTCGAACAGGAATATGCTACCGGCGAGCAAGGCTAGTTTGCTTGCGACCTTCATCCCTCATCCCCATTTGCGCGGTCCTGGCAACGCCAGCATAGCTGCCGCGTTGTCGGTTCCGTCGCGTCGCTGGGAAATTACGCCGACCGGCAGCGATGTAAAGTTCAATTATGCCCGATTGGAATAATTTTCCGAAAACTTGCCGCTCGGGCGTTTGACAAATCTATTCCACTTGCAATAAGTTGTCCCGGGCGTCAGATGAGGCAACGCTGACCAATTTGCCTCCGCTGCCTGAGCCGCAGCTGGCGGGAATTGATCGCCGCAGGCGCCAGTCATCTGGCGCACAGGGGAGGAAAGCATGCAGAAACCGGGCTATTTCGCCATTGCCACCGCAGTGTTCACAGCGGGGATCGGCAACGCCTTCATCTATGTTCTCGGCTACGTCGCGATGGTCGCGATCCAGTTCCTGACCAAGGATGCAGGCGGCGCAAGCTTCGCCAGCGCCATGTCAGCCTTCATCATCGCCTTGATGTTCACGCTTCTGCTTTCGTCGATCATCACCTTCCTGCTGGCCTATCCGATTGCTGTCGTCTGCCGGCTGTTCGGCCTGACCGGCAATCGAGCCTTCGTCATTGCCCCGGCCTTGGGTGCGGCACTGGCCTGCTGGATAGCCTCGGCGCTTGATGTCGCCACATCCACCTATGTCGCGATCGTCGCCTTTGCCTACATCACCGCAGCGATCATGTGGCTGGCGCTTGGGCGGAGCGAGAAGGCCGGTGTATCTCAAGTCGCCGCGCAGCCTGTCGCTTGAAGACGGCCATGAGGCGACCACTCCTCTCGGGCGCAAAGCGCCCCATTGCTTTTGGGGCTTCTAGGCATTGTGGTGCTCGCGGCCACGTTCGTGCTGCCGGCGATGTTCGAAAAGGCCGAGCCCTGGCCGCGTTTCGTCCGGCACAAGTCGGAATGCCAGGAAGATCGCCGGACCGACCGCCACAGCGGCGGCGCAGTGGCGGGCAGCGGGGTCTATGCGCCTTGTCTGATCGATACCGGCATGTCCTCGGGCGAGCCGGGCCTCGCCATCACCCGCGATGGCACGCTGCTGCGTTCGGTGACGACTGGCCCCGCCGGCATCGCCGTCTCGTCCGATAACGGCGCAAGCTGGACCCGGCGCGTGCTGCCCAAAGCCGCCAAGACCGGCATTCCCGACGGCTGGCTCGATCCGGTGACCCAGCGCTTTTTCTACAGCGCGCTTGGCGATACCCCGGTCTATGCCAGCGATGACCTGGGCGTCACCTGGCAGACAGGCACTTTCGATTCCCCCGATCGCTACGACTGGAACCGGGTGTTTTCCGGGCGGCCCGTCACCCCGCGCAGCCAAGGCTATCCGACCAATATCTATTATTGCAACATGACCCAGCCCGGCGGCTTCGTCACCGGCGCGCGCTGCTTCAAGTCGGTCGACGGCGGACGGACTTTCAAGACCAGCGGCGCCGATCCGTTCAAACAGGGCGATTGCAAGGACCCGACCCAGCCGCGCGGCTCCGGCCCGGGCCGGGGTATAGTCGATCCACAGGACGGCGCGATTTATCTGCCGATCCATTTCTGCGGCGCGACCGAAGTGGTCGTCTCACGCGATGAAGGCGCAAGCTGGACCCGCCACGTTGTCCAGCGAGACCAGGGCGGCGGCGGCATCGGCGTGCTCAACGCGCTAGCATCCCCGGCATGGCGCAAGCAGCTGACCAGCGGCCGGATCAACACCGTGCCCGCCGAAATGGCGGCGAGCCAGACCAGCGATGGCTTGGGGCAGGATGCGGCGGGACGGCTCTATTTTGTCCGCAACGACGATGCCTATCTGCCGGTCATCTCGTGGTCTGCCGACAAGGGACGGACCTGGAGCAAGCCCGTAAGGATCAATCCGCCCGGGGTGGTGCAAACGGTGTTCGCCGCCATTGCCGTCACCCCTGAGGGTCGCGTCGGCATTTCCTATTATGGCACCACGGACAAGCAGACCTGGACGGGATATCTCGCGATCAGCGACAATCCCGCGGCCCCGGTCCCGACTTTCGAGACGGCTGCCATAACCCGCCCCGGCCACCCGCTGATGCCCGAAGCCTGCTGCTGGGCCAGCGGGCCGCAGGAATATACCATTGCCCGCTGGGCGCCCGACGGCTCGCTGTGGGGCGCATTCGCCGCGACCGTGCCCAAGGGCGATGCAGCGGGCATGCTGGGCCGGCTGGTGCGGCGATGATCAGGCGGGTGCGCCTTGGCCTTGCCGCTCTGGCCATGCTGGTCATCGGCATTGTCGCCTGGCGATCGGTGCCTACGCCGGTTCCGCCGCCATTGCCCAAACAGCCGCCCTATTGTGCGCCAGTTTCGGGAGATCCGGCGGCAACAGGCTGCCGGTATGACACCGGCATTACCGACCAGTCCCCTTCGATCCAGGTCTCGCGCAATGGCACGCTGTTCATTGGCCGAAATGCCGCTGGCGTGCTGCGCTCGACCGATAAGGGTCTGACCTGGCAGGCGATCGCGCCGCCGGTCCACGCCAATGGCGACAGCCATGCCAAAGGCGTACACGGCACGGTTCATATCGATCCGGTCACCGACCGGGTCTGGTATGTCACTGGCAACAGCGCGGCCTCGTGCGGTGCGATGAAGGGCGGCGCGGTCGTGTCGTGGAGTGACGATCTTGGCGCGACATGGAAGGGAAGCACCACCGGTTGCGGCACTTTTGACTGGGGGCGGATGGTCACTGGCTTTCACCCGAACGGCCTGCAGCAGCGCGCGGTCTATTTCTTCGGGGTAGCGCCGCGGATGGTAGGCGGACTTCGCCCGGTCTTTCGCTCACTGGACGGCGGCGCGACCTGGCAACAGATGAAAAACCCCGCCTCGGTCACGACCGAAGCCGGTGCCGGTGTCGCCGCGAGCGATGGGACGCTCTACTTCGACTATCCTGAATTTATCGGCTTCGATCCCGCCCGCATCACCAGCAAGGTCTATCCCTTCAAGCCTGCCAACCTGTGCCGCCAGATGATCGCGGTCAGCGAAGATTTCGCCGTTACCTGGCGGCAGGAGGCGATCCCGAATTCGCTGGCCTGCAATTTGCAGACCGGGCAGCAAAAGGTCGCGGTCGACAAGGCGGGCACTGTCTATGTGCTGTGGACGGATGACCGCGACAACCAGATCTATCTGGTGACCTCGCGTGACAAGGCGCGCACCTGGTCCGCGCCGGTCAAGGCGATGCCGCGGGGCACGACGTTCAACAACGGCCACGCCAACATCGTTGCCGGCGAGCCGGGCCATGTCCTGATCTCCTCGCTCAACACCAACGCCAGGGCCAACCCGCGCCGCTGGATCGTCTCGGGCTACGGCGTCTGGCATGCCTGGTTGTCCGAGTTCATTCGACGCCAATGGCACCGCGCCGCACTTCCGCACGGTCGACCTCGATCCGCCTGGTGACCCGACTCTGGCGGAGGGCGAATCACCGTCCGAGGCGGAGGCCTATCTGGGCATTTCCCCGGCGGGCGAGGCTTGGGCGACGTTTTCCCGTCATGGAGCAAGGCTTGGACAGGGATCCCGGATTTCCGCGGCGCACATTCGCGATTGAAGCGATCAGGCGAGTGTTGCGCGGCTGTCACAATTGCAGCGGAAAACTATACCAAATGGAATAATTTATTTGCGCGCACGGCGAATCATAGGTAGTTTTTGGCCAACAATGAATTCAAAGCTTATTCATTAATCACATGGGGAGGGCAAATCATGCGCCGAATTCAAATCGCAAAGCAGCTGGCACTGGGGGTCGCGCTGGCCGGAATCTGGTCGCCGCAGGTTTGGGCGCAGGACGCACAGTCCGCAGTCGATGAAGCAAGCGACGGCAACGACATCATCGTCACCGCACGGCGCGTCGAGGAAACCCTCCAGGACGTGCCGCTGACAGTCACCGCGATCACCGATCAAAAGCTCAAGGATCTCAACCTGTTCAATGGTTCCGATCTGACGGCTGTGGTGCCGGGGCTCACTTTTGCACCGGGGGCTGGTTCCAGCACGCCAACCCTCGCACTTCGCGGCGCAGCCAGAGGCCAGGTTGCCGGGCGCGTCGACCCCACCGTGCAGACCTACCTGAACGAGGCGCCGGTAACCGACGTCATGGTCTATCAGGCACTGTATGATATCGGGCAGGTTGAAGTGCTGCGTGGCCCGCAGGGAACGCTGCGTGGTCGCCCGTCTGCGGCCGGTGAAATCACTTTCACTACCAAGCGGCCCAATCTCACCAAGCTGGAAGGTTACGCAACTGTAGCGGTCAGCACGCTTGATCAATGGCGCGGCGAAGGCGCGCTCAGTGTGCCGCTGATTGCGGACAAGCTTGCTGTGCGCTTGGCCGGCGTCATCGATCGCAATGACAACGACGGCGTCCGCAGCCTGTACAATAACAACAAGCCGTATCAGCACCTTGACAGCTGGCGCGTATCTATACGGGCGAAGCCGATCGATAGTCTCGAAATCAACGTGATGTACCAGCAATTCAAGTCAGTCCGCGCTACCTTTCCCCAAGTCGCGGGATCTGGCTATCGAGGTCCGAGCACGCCGCTCAATCCCGCTGCGCAGCGGCTGCCGGCCAATTTCAACGGCCCTGCGATCAACGCGTTCGACCGCCTTTCGGTGAGCGACACTCCCATCACCCGTGACGAGTTCCACCAGAACCTGATTGGTAACGTGAAGCTCAATCTGGGCGATCATAGCCTGATTTACGTCGGCGAATGGAACAAGACCCACAACATCAATTTTGGCGGCACCAATTCGGTGCATATATTCCCTCTGCCTTTTCCCGATCCCCAGCTGAAGTCTCTTGACGGTCGCTCGACGCTGACAACTCACGAACTGCGGCTCGAAGGTGTGATTTCGGATTTCTGGAGCTACGGGATCGGCGGATATTATGAAAAAACCACCTCGCAGAACCTGGTCGAATCGGTCCTCAGTTACCTCCCGGGATCCTACGGCAATCCATTTTTCCCCAGCCTCACCGCTTTCAACTACAACTACAAGCTCGTCCTGACTGGCAATTTCCCGCTACCGTGGAAGAATCAGGCAATTTACGCCAATTCGACGTTTCACATCACGCCGGATACCGATCTTTTCGTCGGCGGTCGTCATATCTGGTACGAACAGTCCGCAGACCAGATTGGCGTGCTCTCTGGCGGCAGAGCCAATGGCGGGAACTTGCTGCGTTGCGATGGCCTGGTTGACCCGGCCAATATCGCCAACACAATCGACGTGCCCGGCGCGGTCCGTTCGCCGTTCATTGCAAACAGCTGCGATATCCCGGTGCCAGGAAGAACTATTTTCGCGTCAAACCCGCTGGTTTCGAAAGAGCAGGCCTGGGTCTACAACGCTTCGCTGACCCATCGCTTCACCCCGGATATCACGGCCTACTTCACCTACGGCCACAGCTGGCGTCCGAGCACCAACAACCTTAATCTCATGTCAACCGATCCACGCGTTACCACTTTCGCACGAACCAAATCGGAAACCTCCAACAACTTCGAGCTCGGCTTGAAGATGCAGCTGCTCGATCGCAAGCTGACGGTAAATGTTGCCGCCTTCCATCAATCCTACAAGGGCTTTCTGTTTTCGGCACAAGGCGTGAGCTACATCAACAACCTCGCTCTGCCATTGAGTATCTCGGTAGCCAATCCCCTGATCGTGAATGCCGATGGCAAGGTCAAAGGATTCGATCTTGAGTTGGGCTATCGGCCTTCGCGCCAGTTTTCGATCTCCGCCAACGTGAACTATGCGCACGGACGTCTTTCGGACCAGTTGGTGCCGTGTAACGACAGCAATGGTGACGGCAAAGAAGACAGCGGCGTTCCCACCGTCGCGGGCTTTGGGAGCGAAGCGGTTCGTTATTGCCAGTCCAGCGTAGCCATGGCCTTCCAGTCTGACTGGAATGCGTCGATGCAGGCGGAATATAACATGCCGGTCTCGGACAGCGTGGACGCTTATGTCCGCACCCTGATCAACTACACGCCGAGCAACAAGTTCGCCCCGGGCAACTTTACTGCAGACGGCTATGGCCTGATCAACTTGTTCCTTGGCGTGCGCGGTAGCAACGGCAATTGGGACGTCGGGGCCTACGCCCGCAACTTGACCAACACCAGGAAGCTGGTGGGGCAGGGCCTTTCCGATGTCGGCACGCCAGCGGATCTTCAGAACCCGCTGACCGGGCTCGGCCTCGCCGCAAGCTCTGGCTATCGCAGCGTAGCGGTCACGCCCCGCCGCGAATTCGGCATGACTGCCCGCTTCAGCTTCTAAGCTGATATTGCTCTCCTTCGTCACGCATTGTGACGGAGGAGAGTCCTCCGCTGGATTGGCGCGTCAATCCGACCGAACGCGACTTTACTTTTCGTGTAGACGGTCGCTACGAGGCGGGCGTCAACAGCAAAGTCAGCGAGAGAATCATAAGCCATGCGCCGCACAGTTGAGGTCGGCTACCCCCGCGGCGAAGAGACAAGAGCGCGCATCCTGGGCGCGGCGATCGACCTTTTCGGCACCAAGGGCTTCGACAGCGTTTCGACCCGCGAAATTGCGACTGCATCATCGGTGCCCCCCGCTTCGCTCCGCTATTATTTCGGCAATAAGCAGGGTCTCTACATCGCCTGTCTGGAACACGTTCAGGCGATGACATTCAAACTGATGGAGACCGAACTTGCTGCGGCGGAAACTCTGCTGGCAGATGAGCATGTTGAAATTGACCGTTTGATCGAAAGCTTCTGTGCGCTGCAGGACGCTCGGATTGACAGCATGTTGGGCGGACCGGATGGCGGCACGGCTGCACTCTTCACAATCCGCCACGATCTCCCTTCAGTCGGCGACGCA
This sequence comes from uncultured Alphaproteobacteria bacterium, assembly GCA_963775115.1. Lineage (GTDB taxonomy): Bacteria > Pseudomonadota > Alphaproteobacteria > Sphingomonadales > Sphingomonadaceae > Novosphingobium. The sequence continues at coordinate 552,339 of CAVZHP010000009.1, read as the reverse complement.
GGAAAGCTGACGGGCAACAGCACGAATGTCAGCAGACTGGGAGCGTGTTACGTCCGGATGATGATGCGGATAAGTGGCAACACGCTTGATGGGCAGTCTGCGCTCATTGTGACCGCATTGATCAACGGGCAACTCACGAATATCTTCGTGCGGCGCATTAGACTGGCAGAAATGGGCTGGGACATCACGGATGAGCGCATCGATTGGATGAAGCGCACCGTCAGAATGCACACGAAGGCCATTCTGGAGGCTTACCGGGCCGGACGGGAAATGGACGAAATCGTCCCGACCCGATAGACGCAACTAAATTTATTGCAATTGGCATATATTATCTGCCACAGTCCTCCTGACCAGTTGGCGGGCCCCGCCACGCATGCGATTGGGAGATAGCAATGAGAAAATTTGCGGCATGGTTGGCACTCGCCATCACGATTGCAGCGAGCCCCGCAATTGCCGAGGCGCCTGTCCAGACCCACTATTCCGCTGCAAGGACCCCGATCGGAACGCTTCTGGCCGATCCCGTTGCGAGAGCAGCACTCGGCAGGCGCTTCCCCATGCTGCTCCAGTCCAAGGCGGTTGCCTCAGGCATGGCAAACCGCATGACCCTGCGCTCGCTCAAACGTTTCAAACCGGCAATTTTCACCGATGCAGCGCTTGCCGCCATCGATGCTGATTTTGCCCATATGCCGGGGCGCTGAAGCGCTCGCCATTCGACGCCGAAATCTTGAGAGGATATGAAAATGGCCAATGATTCCGGAATGAAACTGTCGCGCAGGAATGCCCTCGGTGCCGCCGGGCTGGGAGCGGTGGGAATGCTGGCTGCCGGCAGCGCAGGCGCTGCGGTGCGCCAGACCGACAAAGTGACGATCCACCATGTCGAAGGCAGGCGCTCGCAGCGGATCATCTGGTTCTGCGAGGAAGCCGGCATTCCCTATGAAGTGATCTACAAGCGCGGCGATGTGCTGGGATCGCTTAACGCACTCAAGCTGGTAAATCCCGATATGCCGACCGCGCCGACCGTGGTTTTCCGGGGCGAGATGTTGGTCGAATCCGGCGGCATCATCGAATATCTCATGACCCAATTTCGCGGCGCAGACCGCTTTTCACCGCGCACCAATTCTCCCGACTTTGCCAAATTCAAGATGTGGATGCATTATGCCGAAGGCTCGGCGATGCCGCATCTGAGCACCGATCTTGGTAAGCTGGCGAGGACTGGCGGGGAGCTGAAACCCAACATCCTCGGACCGGTGAAGCTGGTCGGGTCGATGGATGTCATCCTGTTCATGGAAAAGTTCATTTCTGCGCACCCCTATTTCGGCGGGGCGAGCTTTTCCGCTGCCGACATCATGTATGATCTGGTGATGACCCTGATCGACAATTTGCAGGTCGATAAGGCGGTCTATCCCAATCTGCTGGCCTGGCATGACCGGGTCAAGGCGCGGCCAGCCTACAGCCGCGCCATGCAGGCCGGCAATCCCGATGGCGTCGTGCTCAAGGTTCCGATCCCCAAGGCGGCAGCATCTGCGGCCCCTGCAGCGGCCCCGGCAGCCGCTACCGGCCACTACACCACCGCTGCAACGACTATTGGCGTTTTGCTTGCCGATCCGGCCGCCAAAGCTGCCATTGACCGGCATTTCCCCGAATTCACCAAGAGTTCGTCGGTCACATCTGGCATGGCGAACAGCATGACAATGAAGGCACTTCAGCAATTCAAGCCAGACATGTTCACCGATGCAAATCTGGCCGCACTCGATGAGGAATTGGCGCGGTTGCCGGTGAAGTGAAAATTCACTCAGTCGCTTTGATACCCTCTTCACACGTGAAGCGTTGAACCAGCTGAACAGACGCGCGAAAAAACGTTGCCAACGCGAATGATTTGGCTTTCATCGAGCCTGCTACAGCGAGCAGCTTGCAGTTGCTTGATCGCCTCGTTGTGATGCCAGGAGTGAACGCCAATGCCCAGCTCGCTTGTCGCAGAAGAGACCCGCGGTTTGCGACTGTCGCCAACGGCGCAGGAGGTTATCGACGGCTGGCTGCTCCACAATCCCCAGGCGGTTCCGCCGCCCAGCCATCGCTGGGATGTCGGCCGCATGGAACTGTTCAACGAGGATCGCTGGCAGCAGGTGTTTCGCGACATGCGGCGCGAGGCACCGATCAACAAAGTGACCGGCACCATCGTCGGCGACTACTGGAATGTCTGCACCCACAAGGCGATCCAGCATGTCGAAGTCTCTGCCCGAGATATTCTCGTCGTCCTATGTCCACGGCGGCATTTCAATAGCCGAACCGCCCAAGGGCGTCGCCCACAACGTCAGCCTGCCGATGTTCATCGCGATGGACCGGCCCGAACATACGCCGCGCCGCAGGACCATCGCCAATGCCTTCACCCCGGCCGAGATGCTGCGGCTGACCGGGGAAATCCGTAGCCGCACCGGGCAAGTTCTGGACGATCTGCCGACCGGCGAGCAGTTCGACTGGGTATCGCGCGTCTCGGTGGAGCTGACCACGTCGATGCTCGCCATCCTGTTCGACTTTCCGCGCGAGCACAGCCAGCTGCTCAGCTTTTGGTCGGACTGGATCACCGCCATCGAGGCCGGACATATCCCCGATGTGTCCGAAGGCCGGGTCCAGGCATCGCGCGAGATGACCGAATACTTCATGCGCCTCTGGGACGAGCGCAAGCACGCTGCAACGCCGGGCAATGACCTGTTGTCGATGATGATCCATTCGGACAGCCTGGGCGAGCTCAGCCCGCAAGAGTTCATGGGCACCCTGATGCTGCTGGTCACCGGCGGCAACGATACCACCCGCAATACCATGTCGGGCTTTATTCACGCGTTGGACCATTTCCCCGGGGAGCGCGCCAAATTGGAGGCCGATCCGGCGTTGATCGCCAGTGCCGTTCCCGAAGTCATCCGCTATGTCACACCGGCAATCCACATGCGCCGCACGGCAACGCGGGATACAGAACTTTTTGGCAACCAGATCGCCAAGGGTGACAAGGTTGTGCTGTGGTATCTCTCGGCCAATTTCGACGAGAGCCAGTTCGACGAGCCGGAACGGCTGATGCTGGATCGCGACAATGCCCGGCGCCACCTCGCCTTTGGCTATGGCATCCACCGCTGCGTCGGGGCGCGGCTGGCCGAGCTGCAATTGCGCGTGCTGATGGAGGAAATGCTGGCCCGGCGGATCAGGGTGCATGTCAGCGGCGAGGTCACGCGAGGCGGCGGCGCATTCATGCACGCGCTGCGGAAACTGGAAGTGACCGCCGAGCGCTACTGACGCGACGCCTGGCGACCAACCCTTGGCGAAGTAAGCTCAGCGGCTGCCCGGCACGAGATGGCTGGGCAATGGCGCATTCAGCGCATCCATTCCACTGGCCCGCCGCCTCCCGGAAGATTCATGCGTGACGTTCGGCGTAATTCAATTTATGCCAATCGCAATATATTGCGTGAAGCCGGCACATGGCCTGGGGGGAACCCGAATGTATTCTTTTGAAGGCAACCGTGTCGTGCGCGACACCGGGGCAGACTATCCGATTTTCCAGGCACCCATCGGACTGATTTCGCGCAGTGCGCTGGTCGGCGCTGTCAGCGCTGCGGGCGGCGTAGGCCTGATGGAAACGATGTTCCTTCCCATTGCGGACATGCAGGCGGAATTCGATCAGGTGCGGTCGCGCTCTAACCAGCCTTTCGGCCTGCACTTCCTGATCGCCTTCCTGCAGGCAAAACCCGACAGGGAAAAGGAAGTCCTGGACTGGGCGCTGGATGGAAAAACCAGGTTCATAACCACCGGCTATGGCGATCCGACACGCTATATCGAACGGATCAAGGGGGCAGGCCTGACCACCTATCACATGACCGACACGCTTGAAGAAGCGCTGCGCGCGGAAGACGCCGGCGTGGACGGGATCGTGCTTGGCGGAGCGGAGAAGGGCGGCGGCAATGGCCACGACAATCTGCACAGCTTTGCCCTGCTGCAAAAGGCAAGGCGGCGCTTGCAAGTGCCGATTGTGGCAGCCGGCGGCATTGCCGATGGTTATGGCATGGCAGCGGCCTTTGCCCTGGGCGCGGAAGGCGTGATGATGGGAACGCGGTTCATCGCATCCAGCGAATGCCCTTGGCATGACAACTACAAACAGGCGCTGGTCGAGGCCGAGCAGGTGATTGGCATCAATTCAACAGCCGTGCCTAATTCCAGCGTCATGCGTGCCGTCCGCACGCCCTATGCCGAAGCTGTCGCTCGCGGTGAGGCCGGCCAGAACCAGGGGCCTTACTCGGGCGATGCCGGTGCAATGTTTTACGGGGGCAAGATGGATGTCGCACTGATCGGCTGCGGCGAAAGCGCCGTGTTGATAGACGAGGTCAAGTCCGCAGGTGAGATTGTGACCGACACTGTTCGAGAGTTCTGGCAAGAGATCGAGCGGCTATCCGATCTGCGCAAACCCGTGCGGGTCTGAACGGCGCTATTTCTGGCCTCCGCCCGGAAACGGCGGGGGGCCATCAGGCAAGGCGCGCGCCAGCATCCGCTTGTATGCTGGCCGTGCTTCGACCCGTTCCATCCAGGCCTGGAGCTTGGGATAGGCATCGGGCGCGCGGTTGCGGTCTGCCGCCTTGGCCGGCAGGTGCATCATGATGTCGGCCGCTGTGAATTCGTCGCCCGCGAAATAGGGCCGGTCCTGCAGTGACTGTTCGAAGAAACCGAGCATACGCTGGGCACCGCCGACATAGAGCATCGAGAGCATCGAGGTGCCGGGCGGCGTCACCGCCAGCAGCGGCTTGAGCGCGATCTCGCCAAGGATCCGGTCCATCGCCGTGCCTTCTGCGAAATGCATCCATTGCAGGTAATGCGGGAATTCGGCCTGCTCGGGACGCACTCCCAGCCGGCCCGAACCATAGCGCGCGATGATGTATTCCAGGATTGCCCCGGATTCGCAGAGCCAGAGGTCGCCATCCTGCACGGTCGGTGCCGCGCCGATGGGATGAACCGCCTTGATCGCCATGGCCGAGCCCATGATGTCGCCGCGCGTGAAAATCAGCTCGTAGGGTAGTTCCAGCTCTTCCATGAGCCAGACCACGCGCTCGGAGCGCCGCAATTCAATGTGATAGATTTTCAACACGGTATTCTCCAATTCGGCGGTGCGGTGATCGAACCCCGGCCTATTGCGCCACCGGATTATGGGATTTGGCGATATATTCGGTCCGTCCCCTGCCGTTCAGGACCACGTCTCCACCCGGCCCGCTGTAGCGGCCTTGGCAATCGAGCAGGAAGTCGCTGAAGCCATAACCCTTGCGGTTTGTCGAGGCGATGATCCGGCGCACCTCGGCGCGATAGGTGAAGCTCTCAGCGCCTTTCGTCGCAGTGACTTCCCAGCAGCGTGGCAGTTGCAGGCCTTGATGGTCGGCAATGTCCTTGTAGACGATCTCGTAGGAATCGAATTCCGCAACGCTGTCGCCGGGATAGGCGGTGATGACGCCGGAAGGCGGGCGGCGTTCACCGGCTGAATTCAGGATGTGCCACAGAAAGCCCCCGAATTGCCGCTCGCCATCGCTCCAGTGGACATATTCGTAGTGCCAGAAGGGGGGCATCGCGCCATCCGGCGGGCTGTCGGCAGGCACAGCCCAGGTCGAATGCTCGAAGGCGCAGACGGTGGACACGGCATGGGCCTTGCCGCCAATTGTTATCGTGCCTTCAAGGATCGAATCCAGCGTCGTGAGGTAGTTCGAACCCGCGATCTGCCAGTGGTGCCGGGCTGCAGGCCGGACGACCAGATCTGCCGCCGTCCCGGTCTCTGGATCCAGGGTCTGGATCCGGTAACTACGGTCGGGCGAGTCGCTGCTGAAATCGAAATAGGGTGCCGCCGCGATGTGAAACCGTTCGGTGCTCCAGACAACCTGCTGCGAAGTGACGACCTTAGCGCCGGGCTCGGGGTGAAGCCTGAAATCATGCACGCTATCGGCGGTCGCTACCGTGAAGCGCAACTCCCGCAAGCGTTCGCCAAGGGAAACGACGCTGAGCTGAAACAGCTCGATTTCGCCGACGATGATTGGCGCGAAGATCCAGTATCCTTCGCCGTCTGTGTCGCGTTTCGGTGCGTCGTAGCGAAACACATCCGGCCAATCGGCACCATTCCCGTGCATTGCGTTGCTTCCTCAAACCCGTCACCGCGCGCGGTTCGGCGCGCACGTCTGTGTTGTTGCAGAGAATTTGCCCAAATGGAATAGATTTGGCGATGCGCAATTGCCGCGATCCCGCCGCGTGCGGGCTATTCACCAGTGGCTGACCTTCAACAGGCCTTTAGGCGAAGGTCAGCTCACGGGCATTATCCCGCATGATGCGCTGCACGTCGGCGCTTGAAAGACCTTCGACATTGCGGAAGAAATCACGCGGATGGACGAGGCCTTCGCCGTGCGGCCAGTCCGATCCGAACATGATCCGGTTGGTCGGTATGTGGCGGACAAGCTGCTCCATGTCGTCCTCGGGATAGGGGACGACCCAGCAGTGTTCGATGAACTGCTCGCGCGGGTCCTGCTTGTAGTTGCCGGTGTGCTCGAGCATCTCGAGTGCGTAAAGCAGCGGCGGTACCCAGGACGCCCCGTTTTCGACAAAGGCGCAGCGCAGTTTCGGGAAGCGCTCGAACAGTCGGTGCGCAACCAGGATATAGGCAAAGTCCTGAATCTGGCGCCCCTTGAGCATCGGGGGAAAGATCGAACCGACCATGTATCCCATCTTGTCTTCGGGGTTCGATCCGTCCGGCATTTCGCCGTACATTTCACGAAGCATGGCGTATGACTGCATCGCCGAGTAGTCCGCGCCGGCATGGAACGACACCGTGACCTGGGCTTCCTCGGCGAGCGCCCAGAAGCGGTCGAACATTATATTGGCGGGCGATTTCAGCCCATCTCTGGTGACGACCGGGCCGTGGCGTAGGTTGACGATGCGCGCACCGCGTTCAATCGCCCACTTCATTTCCGCCGCAGCAATGTCCGGATCGGACAGCGTCATGTACGGAACCGCGAAGATGCGGTTCTGATAGGCAAAACCCCAGTCTTCATCGAGCCAGCGATTGAACGCCTGCACAGAGGCGACGGATGCCTCGATATCGCCGGTCGCCAGCATCGGCGCTTCCAGCACGACGGCTTGCGACGGGAACAGCCAGCAGGCATCGACGCCCTGGCTGTCCATGACTTTCAGGCGCGCGTCGCGATTGTACCATTCCGGACGATCGGCCGGCTCGACATCGAACCTTTCAATGAATTCCGTGCCTTTGATCTTGCCCACAAAGTAGCCAAGGAAAGCCCCAGGTGCAGGGCGCAGTGTCGCATCGCCCGGCCCGGGCAGGCCTTCAAACACCTGTCCGCCCAGGACATAGCGCTTGGAGCCGTTGATTTCCCGCACCTGCAGGCCGCGATCTCCGAGCTTGGGATCACGGTGCCGGGTGAAGGCATCCGAGGCTTCCCAATAGTGGTTGTCGGCATCGAAGACTGTGCCGAATGCGGGCTGATGAGCGTCTCGCATGGTCATCTCCCAATTTCATCTCTTGCCGTGATCTCAAAGACCTTCAGGTCGCGCCGTGGCGGAGCAATTTGCCCGGTGTTGCCTTGGTGCATTCGCCATCGATGAATGTGATCTCGCCGTTGACGAGGATGTAGTTGTAGCCTTGCGCCTTCTGGACCAGGCGCCACTCGCCCGCAGGATAGTCCCACAGCCGTTCCTGCGCCGTCGCGCCCACCTTTTCCGGATCGTAGACTATGATGTCGGCGGGCAAGCCTTCGGCCAGATAGCCGCGCCCCTTCAACCCCGATGCCTGCGCCGGATAGGCGGACAGCCGCCAGTGCGCTTCCTCGAGCGAGAGCAGGCCGTGGTCGCGCGACCACAGGCCCAGAAGGTCTGACGGGAAGCGACCGGTGGTGACGAACTTGGTATGCGCGCCGCCGTCGCTGATGCCGGGCAGGCTGGTCGGCGTCTGGATGATCTCGCGCATGTTTTCGGGCGGCGTCACGATCCTTTCGGTTTCGAACCCGCTCTTGAGTTCACCCCACAAGGAAATATCGAGCAGGACGTCGAGCGGATGTTTGGCTTCGCGTTGCGAGATTTCACCGATGGTATAGCCCTCGTACTTTTCCTGAAGGGCCAGCCCGTCGGGCACATCGAGCGGAATCCAGGCGACCTTGATCTTGTCGAGCACATAGCCCGATCCGAACAGCCCGCCGCGTATTTCGTGAATGTCCTTCATCGCCTTGCGGCGTTCGGGATCGGCCAGCTTGACCATCTTTTCAGCGACGGTGCCCATCAGGGCTTCCTTCCAGCACGGAATGGCGTCAGCCAGGTTGTATTCCTCGAAGGTGAACTGCGACGCGAAGTTGACGGTCTGCGCCTGTGCATAGACCCGCACGCCTTCGACCTCGTTCAGGTGCTTGAGCTGCTTGATGGCATCCTTGGGCGTCATCCGCGCGCCGCCATGCTGGTTGAGCGCGCCTTCGGCCATCAGAGCGTTCCAGATCGCTGGCTGGCCGCTTTCACGCGCGATCAGCGCGGCATTTTCCAGTGTGCCGGTCAGCTGCGAGATGCCGCGCCCGGTAGAGCCCATCGCCCGGCAGAATGCCTTGAGATCGCGTTCGCTGATCAGGTCGGTGACCATCGGCGTGCCGTCGTAGTCGAGCTGGACATTGCCCACTTCACCCAGGATCTGAATGCTGAGGCCGCAGCCGCCCTGTTCCATGCCCTCGACGAGCAGGTCGCACATCTGCTCCAACTCGTCTTCGGTCGCCGGGCGCTTCTTGGCCTCGTCGATGCCGACGACATAGCCATATATTGGCGAGAGAGGCACGAAGGACATGACGTTGACCCCCTTAGGGGTGCGTTCGACGCTTTCGAGGTATTCCTTGAAGGTGACCCAGTCCCACGGCATGCCCGCCTTCATCGTTGCCAGCGGCACGGCCTCGTTGCGGGTGAGCGCCAGCATGGCGCGCTCGCGATCCTCGGGTTTGCAGGGAGCGAAGCCGAAGCCGCAATTGCCGATGACGACTGTGGTGACGCCGTGCCAACCCGACATGGTGCACCAGGGATCCCAGAATAGCTGGCTGTCATAATGCGTGTGCAGATCGACCACGCCGGGGGCGACGATCTTGCCAGTGGCATCGATCACTTCCTCGCCATCGGCCTCGTCGATGAGACCGCCGAGTTTGACGATCGTGTCGCCTTTGATGCCGACATCGCCGCGATATCGCGGAGTCTGGATGCCGTCGATGATCGTGCCTCCCTTGATGACGATGTCATATCTGGACAAGTGTTCTCTCCCACTTTGTCGCCTGCGACCGGGCGAGTTTGCGTCGCAATGGCAGCAGCATTCCTGCCGCGTTTCCTCTGCCGGACCGGAAATTCAATCGACGGGTCCGGCAGGGCCTGTGGCAGCGTCAATACCCGACCAGACGAGTCTGCCTTATGGTCGGGAAGCTAACTCTCATCGGGATAACCGGTCAAGCAGATACGAAATGCTGCAAGTGCATTTTGATCCATGGCTCAGCCCTTCCTGATTTTCTCGAGATTACGTGCGTGCCGACCCGCGTCGATCTGGAATTTCGACCATGTGTATACGGATGCCATGGTGCAGACGAGCACGATCAGCATGTAGGACAGGCCCATCGCGCTGATGATGCCCGGCTCCACTTGCCCAGGCTTGGCATCCTTGGGAAAGCCGATCCAGCTCAGCATCAGGCCCGGAATTATCACCGCAAAGGCCGCCAGAACCTTTTGCGGCAGCAGATCGGCAGACAGGATAAGTCCCTCCGAACGTCGACCGGTCTTGACCTGCAAATCCTCAACCAGATCGGCGACCATCGAGGAAACCAGAATGCTCGAACTCAGGCTCATGGTCGCGCCGACCATCATCGTGACGAAGATGATCGGCAGCAGCATGGCAGAGCCATTCTCGGGAAACACGCCCATCAACCGCAGGCTGATCGGGGTGGCCATGAACAGCGCCGACAGGAACAGCGCGCCAATGCAGGCGTTGCGCTTGTCGAACCGGCGGCCGAGCCTGGGCGCTATCACGAAGGCAGCCGGCGCGGCAGCAATTGTCACCAACATCACCAGCAAGATCTGTTTCGTGGTGAACTCCCAGAAATAGGTGTTGATATAGAGCGAGGTCCCAGCCTGGATGCCCGCGCTAACCCCGACGAAAGCGCTCGCGAGAAGGGCGACTACGAAATTGCGGTTCGCCAAAGTGTCGATGATTTCGGACATTTGAGCGCGAATGCCCTGTGTTGAAGGCTCCGCGCGGTGGAACGCAGCAGCCCGACGACGTGTCGACAGCGCCAGCGTCGCCATGCCGGCAAACGCCACAGTCGCGATGGCCATCGACATCGGGCCATAGGCCGCGCGATTAAGTTGCCCGACCGGATGCTCGGGCGTCGAACGCAGAAACACACCGTAGATCAGCACCGTACCCAGGGCCATGCCGATCATCATGAACAGCGAACGATAGCTCATCAGCACACTGCGCTCATGGTAGTCGCTCACCAGTTCCGGGCCCATTGCGGCAGAAGGAACGTCGAACAGGCTGGTCGACAGGTTCATGAGGAGCCCGGTAGCGAGGATGTATCCCATCAGCGCCATCTCTGACCAGCCGATAGGTGGGTGCCAGCGCAAGTAGATCGCGATGGGCACCATGATCATGCCGGCAAAAAGGAAGGGATGCCGCCGCCCGAAACGCGACTGGCAGCGATCGGACCATTGCCCGATCGCCGGATCCCAGAATGCATCGATGAAAATGATCACCCCCAGCGAAATGCTGACCAGATGAGCCGGCACACCAACCACCTGGTTGAAATAGAACAGCGCTATGCCCTGGATGGAAATCTGCATGGCCAATGAAAGGTTGCCCATAGAGTAACCTAGCTTGAGGCCGATGCTGAGTGGTTCAGGCCTGATAACTGCTGAAGTATCGGATGCCGGATCGCGCACCAATCTTCCCTTCTTTTGTTCTTTAGCGGGCTTGCAATCAGCCATTCCGCGAATTCACGACGACTTTGTCAAATTCCGTTGTCGCAGTCCTTTTCCGAGGCTGACCACTGCATGGTGTTTTCGAGCATTTGACGATGGAGTGGAATGCTGAATGATTCGGCGGCGTGACCAAGCGCCGAATAGAATGCCCGGCCGCGCCCGATGCAATGGCTCCAGATCAGTGGGTGCTCGGTGTGCATGGCAATGTCACTGAAGAACAGCAGGCCGCGCGGCTTGTAGGTGGATTCATCCAGAGTTGCCAGGATACGATAGCCTTTCGAACGTACCGACTTGTCGAACGAATACCATTCATCGCGGGTTACCCATTTTGCCGGCAGTCCTGCCATCGCGGGATGCTGCGGATCGACAATGTCGACCGTTGCTGTTTGGAGATGCGGCCAGATGGTATGGCCGGTGAACAGCGCGCCGATCAGCGTGTCGGCGTACCAGTCCCATTTGTAGGACGCGCCCCCCCGGCGCCGTGGATGCCGATGAAGTTGCCACCACCTTCAAGATAGGCCTTGAACGCCTGGCGCTGGTCGAGCGTCAGGACATCGCCGATCACACTATCCCAGATCACCGTGTCGAAGCGCGCCAACTGCTCCGGATTGAACACGGCGCTGTTCTCCGTGACGTAGACGCCCCAACCACGTTTCTGCGCGATCTCGACCAGCGCCTTGTTTCCGGCCTGAATCAACTCTTCGTTGCGGAAACCGTTGGTCTTCGAAAATACGAGGAATGCGGGTTTCTTCATGTCCGCAGGCAATTGTGGCGGAATCTTGCCGTAGACCTGCGGCTTGGGCCACATCATCGGCCCGATCCACACTGCAAGGCCGATGACGATCAGACCAAGGGCAATTCCGATATATTTCAATACCCGCCTGAGCGTTTTCATGGCGACTCTCCCCTTGCCCGTTTTACAGCGCCTGTTTTACAGACTTTGAAATTTGCGGCACAATGCAACACCTGCCGCGCGCTTCATTTTTGCGACAACTTCGCACTTGCCTCGATGCGTCAGGCACACGATAACATATTCCATATGGAATAAAAGAATATCGCGCGATTCATTTGGGAGAAGGTCAATGCTGAGCAGGCGCACCATGCTGATCGTGACTGGCGGAGCTGGCGCGGCCGGGCTGGTCGGCGGTGGTTCGGCCAAGGCGGTGACAAGAGTCACTTCAACGGGCGAAGCCTCGCTCACCGCGCAGGAGTTCCGCCTTATTGCCGCAATGGCCGAAGGCATCATCCCCAAAACCGACACGCCCGGCGCGATCGGCGCAGGCGTGCCTGAATTTTTCAGGACGATCTTCAACGACTGGTTCCTAAAGGACGAGCAGATCGCGTTTCGCGCCTCGCTCAAGGCCTATGACGATGAAGCCAAGCTGCGTTTCTCCAAAACCTTCCTCAGATGCACGGCAGCGCAGCAGATCGTGCTGCTCACCGAATGGGACAAGCAGGGCATCAGTATGTTCACCCGACCGCCCCATCCCTTCGGCCAGTTCAAGAAGCTGACTCTGCACGGCTATTACACGTCGCAAGTCGGGCTGGAGCAGGAACTGAAGGCCACGATGGATGCTGCGCAGGACGATCCCAGCGGGCCATTGATACCCAGCGGCGGCTTCTTCTGAGCACGCACATCACAAAATCTCACGAGCGGAGTGGAGCATATGGCTCAAGATACATTTGATGCAATCATCGTCGGGTCGGGCATGACCGGCGGCTGGGCTGCCAAGGAACTGACCGAGCGAGGCCTGAATGTCCTGATGCTGGATCGCGGGCGCATGGTCCGTCACGGCGAAGACTACGTCACCGAACACAAGGCTCCCTATGAATTCAAGTTCAGGGGCCTGGGTGACAAGCGAAACAGCATCTACGACTATCCGGGCAATGCGCTTGCCAACCGCGAAGATACCAAGCACTTCTTCGCCGACACTGCCCTGCATCCCTATACGTTCCCGAAGGACCGCCCGTTCGCCTGGACGCGCGGCAATCAGGTTGGCGGCAAGTCTCTGATGTGGTCGCGGCAGAGCTACCGCTTCGCCCCGGTCAACTTCGAGGAAAACGCCATCGATGGCTACGGGCTCGACTGGCCGATCCGCTATTCCGATATCGAGCCCTGGTATGATTATGTCGAAAAATTCATCGGCATTTCCGGCACGGCAATAGACTATCCAACGGCACCGGGCGGGAAATATCTTCAACCAGGATTTCCGCTCAATCCCGTTGAAAAAGACATGCAGGTGCGCATGGCCAAGGCCTTTCCCGATCGGCCGCTTACGGTAGCGCGCATGGCCAACCTGACCCAGGCAATCGGCGATGATCGCCAGCCTTGCCATTATTGCGGGCCCTGCGGACGGGGTTGTTCGACCGGTTCTTACTTCTCGACACAATCATCGACTTTGCCTGCCGCCATTGCCACCAACCGGCTGACCGTGCTGCCCAATTCCATCGTCACCCGCGTCCTGACCAATGAAACCGGCGAACGAGCGACCGGCGTCGAGGTAATGGACGCAAAGACAAGGGAGATGCGCAACTACAAGGCGCGGATCGTCTTCATTTGCGCATCGGCGCTCGAAAGCCTTCGGTTGATGATGCTTTCGGCCAATGAGAAGCACCCGGCTGGCCTGGCCAACTCCAGCGGCTTACTGGGCAAATACATCATGGACCATGTTGGGGCCGGTGCAGCAATGGCCACCGTTCAGGGACCACAGACCCCGCATATCTGGGGCGGCCGGCCGGGTGTGATGTGGATGCCGCGCTTTCGCAACATCAACGGCGACAAGCGGCCCGACTATCTGCGCGGCTACCAATGCAATGGCATTGCCTTCAACGATGACTGGCAGCGCGGTGCCCGTCAGGCGGGCATCGGCGTGGAGTTCAAGAACAGCTTGCGCAAGACTGGCGATTGGCATTTGATGATCACGGCAAGCGGCGAGATGTTACCCGATATCGGCAACAAGGTCTCACTCGATCCCAAGGTCCGCGATGCCTGGGACATGCCGGTATTGCACATTGACGTTGGCTTTGGCGCGAATGACATGGCCATGGCCAAGGGTGCCAGCCAGGACGCGGCGGATATGCTGACTGGAATGGGCTACAAGGGTGTACTGAAATTTCCCTTGGGCAATCCGGTTCCCGGTTCCGCAATCCATGAAATGGGCGGCGCGCCGATGGGGCATGACAAGCGTAAATCGGTGCTCGACGTGAATAATCGCGCGCACGACATTCCCAACCTGTTCGTAACTGACGGCGCCGCGATGAATTCCTGCTCGCAGTCCAACCCTTCGTTCACCTATATGGCGATGACCGCCCGGGCAGCTGCCTTTGCTGCGGCTGAATTCAAAGCAGGGCGGCTCTGATCAGGATTTTTCAGCGCCGCCAAGGAGCGAGTGGGCAAACATGAAGCTGTTCTGGCGAGTGCTGAAGATCATTGGCATCGTCCTGGGCATAATCGTGCTTGGCCTTGGCGTCTGGATCGGGCCCATGCTTTACCGGTCGTTTGTCGGATTGAAGGCGTATGAAACCATACCACCCGGCGTGCCGGCACATCTTGGCACACCGGCTATCCTGATTTTTTCGAAAACCAACGGCTTTCGGGACGATGGGCAGATTCAGACGGCCAACCGGGTGTTGGAAGCGATTGCCGGGCGTCAGGGCTGGTCAAGCTACACCACCGAGAACGCAGCGGTGTTCAATCCGGCGCAGCTGGCACGATTCAGGGCCGTTGTATGGAACAGCACCTCTGGCGATAATCTGACCGTGCAACAGCGTGCGGACTTCAAGGCCTGGCTCGAGCAGGGTGGCGGCTTCGTCGGTCTGCACGGCGCAGGGGGTGACCCGAGCTATGCGTGGGAATGGTATGTTGACGATCTGATCGGGAGCCAGTTCATCGGCCACACGCTGAACCCGCAGATCCAGCAGGCGAGACTGGTTATCGAGGATCAGCTGCATCCGGCAACCAAGGGACTTGGCGCCGACTGGGTGCGCTCCGACGAGTGGTATTCCTTTGCCTCCAGTCCGCGCAGCAAAGGCTATCACGTCCTCGTGTCCATCGATGAGACGACTTACCAGCCGGTTGAGGGACTGATCCCGTTTTTGAAACCAAAAAACATCGGCATGGGCAAGGATCATCCGCTTGTCTGGTGGCATTGCGTCGGAAAGGGCCGTGCTTTGTATTCAGCTCTTGGCCACTCGGCTGAAACCTATGCCGAACCCAAACACCAGCAAATGATCGAGGGCGCGATTGCCTGGGCTGCCGGGTTGGCGGGCCCGTCTTGCCCTGAAAATACGGGCCAGGAAGTCAACAAGGCACCATGACAATCATGGCGCTGATCGGCGCATTCGTCGTTCCTGCGCTGGCGCAGCAACCGCAATCGTGGCGGGCATGTATCGCAATGACGATCCTCTGATCGGCGCGTTCGGACGGATGATGACAGTCAACTACACCGGGGGGAACGCCGAGCCAGTTCCCTGATCGCTAAAGCGCGATTACCTCATCGACCCATATCAGCGCGAAGGCGCCCGCCACCCTGCTGATCGTGCCGCAAGCCGATCACCTCGTCGTGCCCGAGGCGGCGCACAAATTCGCGGCGCGGGCGCAGGCCGCTGGCGTTGCCGTGCGGCTGATCACCATGCCCTATGCCGAACACGCCTTCGATCTGCGCAGCGGGAACAAGCGCTCACGATAAATACGAGATGCGCGCACACGAATTTTCAGCCCCCAAAGCCCCCAAGAAGCCGAAAGCCTTCAAGCCACGCAAAACGATCAAGCCATCGAAGAAACCACTCCCGAACACCAAGCCGCTCAACGCAGCCGATGCTATGATCGCTGCACGCAAGCGAGATATCGAAGTCGCCAAGATGGCATTGCATCGGGAGAAAGAGTTTCAGCGGAGACGCAAGGAGCTGGAAAAACAGCAGCGGGAGCAAAACTCAAATATTTGAGTTTGCAGCCATTTTCAGCCGTGAAGCCGACGCAACATCGCAATCACCAGCCCAGCGAATCCCATGCCAGCTAAGTGATAGTGAAAGTGTGTATTACTTTTTGGGGCGGCAACGATGAGAGCGCGTATCGCTCTCATCGTATTGATTTTCAATGCGTTTTTGGTGAGCCCTGCTGGGTTCGAACCAGCGACCTACTGATTAAAAGTCAGTTGCTCTACCGACTGAGCTAAGGGCCCACACCACGCGCGTGCCCTAGGAGGGGCGTGGGGCGTGGTCAAGCAGGCGCGCGGCAACAAGTCCGCGCGCGCCGGCGGCGATCGCCTGCTTCAAGCGGACCGATTGTGTTCGCCCTGATACTGGGCCGCTATGTCCTGACCAAGCCCGATCTCGAGGCCGGAACGGGCGCGGCCAGCCGGTAGGCTAGCTGGCGCAGGGTCAGGCCGCTGATCGGATCGCGCCAGCGCGGGACGATCGCAGCAGCCGGTCCCAGCACAAAGCTACGTTCGCGAAAGAGCGGATGCGGCACGATCAGCGCCGGCGAGCACCAGGCCCCGCCGCTCCACAGCACGATGTCGAGATCGAGCACCCGGCTGCCCCAACGCTGCCCTCCGCGTCTGCGGCCGAAGGTGCGCTCGATGGATTGCAAATGGACCAACAATTCTTCCGGGCCGCGCTTCGTCCTTACTAAGGCGACGGCATTGGCGTAGCGCCGCCGGGAAGGGCCGAGGGGTGTGCTGGCGATGACTGGCGAAGCTGCGGCAAGTTTCAACTTCGCGCCATTCAGCGCGGCCAGCGCGGCGCGCAGCACGCCTGTGGGCGCACCGTGGCGGCGATGCCGGACGTTCGAGCCCAGCGCAATCAGATAGCGATGCTTCAGATATCCTCGCTAAGGCGGCGGTAAAGCTCGGGACGGCGGTCGCGGAAGAAGCCCATACCGGCGCGGTGCTTGCGGGCGCGGGCGAGATCGATAGTGGCGAGGAGGACGCCGCATTCCGCCGCACCGAATTCGGCAATCAGATCGCCCCATTCGTCGGTAATGAAGCTGTGGCCGTAGAAGCTTTGACCGCCATTGGGGCCATCCTCCACCCCGATCCGGTTGGCTGCCACCACCGGCATGCAGTTCGATACCGCATGGCCCTGCATCGCGCGGCGCCACATGCGGCTGGTGTCGAGAGTGTCATCGTAGGGCTCGGAGCCGATGGCGGTGGGATAAAGCAGCAGCTCCGCCCCCATCAGCGCCATGGTCCGCGCGCATTCGGGATACCACTGGTCCCAGCAGATTCCGACGCCGATGCGGATTCCGCAAACGTCCCAGACCTTAAAGCCGCCGTTGCCGGGGCGGAAATAGAACTTCTCTTCGTAGCCCGGCCCGTCGGGGATGTGGCTCTTGCGGTAAGTGCCGAGAATCTCGCCTTGGTCCGAGATCATCGCCACGGTGTTGTAATAATGCTGCCCGTCGCGTTCGAAGAAGCTGGTGGGGATGGCAACCTTCAGTTTCCGCGCCAGCGCCTGCATGGCGATGACCGAGGGATGCTCTGCCGTGGGGTGGGCGAGGGCGAACAGCGCTTCGTCTTCCAGCTTGCAGAAATAGGGGCCGGAGAAGAGTTCCGGCGGCAGGATAATCCGCGCGCCTCCGGCCGCCGCCTGCTCGACTAGCGCCGAGACAGCAGCGATGTTCTCCGCCTCGTCGGGCGAGGAGAGCGCGAGTTGCAGCGCGGCGACGGCAATCCGGGTCATCCGCCGCCCCGTATCAGGGCCGCTTGCGGAACAACAGCGTCATCCGGTCGCTTTCGCCGATGGCGGTGTAACGGGCGCGGTCCTTATCGCCTTCGCGGTAGTTGGGCGGCAGAGTCCAGACGCCGTTCGGATAATCGGCGGTGTCGCGCGGATTGGCGTTGATCTCGCTCTTGCCGGCAAAGGCGAAGCCATGCGCCTCGACCAGGGCGATCACGTCCTTCTCGCGCATGTAGCCCTTGCTGCCGTCGGTATAGCTTGCCAGCGCGTTGGCTTTGGCGCGGTGCTGTTCGATGCCGAGCATGCCGCCATCCTTGAGCAGCCGCCGCATCGCGGTCAGTTCGCGATGCATCAGGTTCATCCGCCAGAGGTTGTGCATCTCGCGGAAGATCAGCACGCGATCGACCGTGCCGTTGAGCGCTTCGGGCAGGGTATCGGTGTTATAGGCGGCGATTCGTTCGGCGGGGATGCCGGTCCACTCGGCGGCCTTGGCCGGGAAAGTCGCGGCCATATTGCCGTAGAACTCTTTCATGCGGTCGGGAGCGGTGGCGACATCCGGATTGACGCCAATGTAGCGGCCATTGGCGCCGAGATAGGGCACCAGCACCCGCGTCCACCAGCCGCCCGAGGGCATGTAATCGACCACCGTCATGCCCGGATCGACCTTGAAGAATTCGAGCGTCTGCGCAGGATGACGCCAGGCGTCGCGTTCGCGATCGGCGCTGGTCCGGTGCGAATCGGCGAGGGCGGCGGTGCGGGCAGCGGCGATTTCCCGAACCGTCGGCGGTGCGGATGTGGCGTGATGGTCCGCCATGGCGGGGGCGGCGATTGCCAAGGCGGCAAAGACCGGTAGCAATTTGCGCATGGAATTATCCTCTCTTCCTGGGGCCCGCGCATGGTAGCCGCAAGGTTAACAATGACAAGCGTCGCGCCAGGGCTTATCTCATGCGATTGAGGAGATTGCGTGACATGAGCGATAGCGAAACGGCGATCGTCGCGGGCGGATGCTTCTGGTGCACCGAGGCGGTTTTCCGCGACGTCATCGGAGTGAGCGACGTCGAGAGCGGCTATATCGGCGGCTCGGTGCCCGATCCCAGCCTACAAGGCGGTGTGCAGCGGCGGCACCGGCCATGCCGAGGCGATTCATGATAACCTACGATCCGGCGCAACTAAGCCTATGGCGACCTGCTCGACGTGTTCATGGCGACCCACGATCCGACCCAGCTCAACCGCCAGGGCAACGATGTCGGCACCCAGTACCGCTCGGCGATCTTCCCGCTCGACGATGCCCAGCGCGCCGAGGCCGAAGCGGCAATCGCCCGGGCCAACGCAGACCACGGAGGGCGCGTGGTGACGACAATCGAGGGTCCTGCTGTCTGGTATCCGGCAGAGGATTATCATCAGGAGTATTGGGAAGGCGAAGGCCAGCGCAATCCCTATTGCCTGGCGGTGATCCCGCCGAAGCTGCAGAAATTGCGCAAGAGTTTTGCGGCGCGGGTGAAGAGCTGAAGCAGACTCAATGCAAACCGGAGGAGTGGATAGTGCGACAGCTGTTCAACATCGTCATGCGGATTGTCAGCTCATTGCTGGGATTGTTCATGATCTTCATGGGCAGCATCTGGATGATGCAGGGCCTGCGGATCGGTCCGGAGGCAATCATGCGCGGCTTCATGGCCGGAGACATCCGCTGGACATTCTACGGCGCAATACTGGCGCTGTTCGGTGCCGGCCAGGTAGTATGGAGCAATACGCGCCAGAAAGCCGGCTGAACCAGGGCCTGATCAGGATCTGTCCGTTTCAAATCTGCGCGCCCTGCCCCTCCCCAACCCCACCGCGCCGGTGAGGGGCCGTTTCACCGGTCATCGACCAGCGGCTTACGCCAGCGCGCGGTGAAAAACCCGTCCAGCCCGCCTGCTTCGGCGAGCATGCCGGGATCGGTGCACAGCCAGCCTTCCGGCGTCGGCGCGAGGCCTGGCGGCAGTTCCACGGCGCGAATCGGATCGGGGGTGAGCGCCACATTCTCTGCCTGCGCAGATCCTTCCCCGGTCTCCAGAGAACACACTGCATAGACCAGCTGTCCGCCCGGCTTCACCCATTCTGCCGCCCGCGCCAGTAGCATGGCTTGCAACTCCGCCATTTCGGCAATCTGGCGCGGGCCGATGCGGTGCAGCACGTCCGGGTGGCGGCGGCAGGTGCCGGTTGCGGTGCAGGGGGCGTCGAGCAGGACGGCATCGAAGGGTGCGTCCGGCTGCCATTGCAGCGCGTCGCCTTGGACCGCATCAGCGACAAGACCAGTGCGGTCCTGATTTTCGCTCAGCCGCTGCAATCGCTTGGCGCTGCTGTCGAGCGCCGTCACCCGCCAGCCCGCCGCCGCCAGTTGCAGTGTCTTACCTCCGGGAGCGGCGCAGACATCGAGCACCGTGCGCCTTGTCCCTTTGGCCTCCCCCGCCCCTAGCAAGCGTGCGGGGAGGCTGGCGGCGAGGTCCTGCACCCACCAGGCGCCGTCCCTGAAGCCGGGCAGCCTCTCGATGGCCTCGCCGCGCGGCAGGCGAATGTGGCCGGGCATCAGCGACATGCCGCCCAGCTCGCTTGCCCAACGCTCCGTTTCGGCGGGGTCGCGCAGCGTCAGATCGAGCGGGGGCGGTTCGGCGAGTGCGCCGGCGATGGCCTCTGCCCGTTCGCCCCATCGAAGGGTGACCGCATCGGGCAGTGTCGGCGCTGCGGGCAGGCACACTTCCTGTTTGACCAGCGTCGAGAACACGCCATGCGCCAAGCGCCGGGGTCCGCCCGCGAGCAGCGGCAGACCGGTGGCGATCACCGCGTGCGGCGGGGTTTCCAGCCGCAGCCACCCCGCCAGCATCAGCCGCAGCACGCTGCGCGCCTTGGCGTCGTCGGGCAGCACTTGCCGGGTGGCGCTGTCGATCATGGCATCGAGGTCGGTCAGCCAGCGCAGCGCCTCGGAAGCGAGCGCGCGGGCGAGGGCGCGGTCGGCATCGCCGCGGATGCCCTGCAGCGCGGAAGGACCCGCCTGCTCCAGCGTCTCGCCCCGGCGCAGCACGGCGTCGGTCAGGCGCAGCGCGGCAGTGCGGGCGGGGAGGCCGGGGATGTCCATGACGAGGCCCTAGAGCATCGCGCGGAAAAGTGGGAACCGGTTTTCCGCGAAAAGCGATGCGGCATCAAAGATCGCGTGATTGCATTGCGGAGCCAGCGGAGGCATTTGAGGCAAATGTCAAAGCCGACACCCCGCGCGACCAAACGCCCCAAGCCCTTCGCCAAACCGGCCCATTGGAGCAACGCCCCCGCGCCTGCGCCGGAAGCGTCGAAGGAAGGTGACGATCCGGGGGGGCTATCCCCCACCCGCTATGGCGACTGGGTGAGAAACGGGATCGCGGTGGATTTCTGACCTACGGCAAGATATCGATCGTCGTCCCGTCGGGCACTGCCTTATACAGCGCCTCGATCTCCTCATTGCTCAAGGCAATGCAGCCGTCGGTCCAGTCGCCCGGCACCCGGCCAACCGGTAGTCCATTCGGCTGACCGTGAATAAAAATCAGCCCGCCCGGACTGCGCCCCTGCGAACGGGCATAAGCGGCATCCCGCGCATTAGGGTAAGAGATGTGCAGCGACAGGTAATAGCTGCTCTGCGGGTTGCCATAGTCTATCGTATAGCGCCCCTCCGGCGTCTTCTCGTCGCCCTGGAATTGCTTGTGCCCCACCGGCGCATCGCCGAACTGCAGTCCCGTGATCGTGTGCACGGCTCGCCCGCCCGAATAGAGCACCATCGCCCGCGCCGCCTTCTCGACGCGGATGTAATCGATTTCGGGCAGCAGCAGCTGCACCTCGGCTTGGGCTGAGCCTGCCGACAGGGTGAGGGCCAGGGCCAAGAGAAGGCGTGGGCGGGCGGCCTTCGACAAGCTCAGGCTGAGCGGGCCTTTTGTGTGATCCATTTTCCAACTCCGCTCATGCTGAGCTTGTCGAAGCACACGCGCAACATTCACCTCAGTCCACGAAAGGATCGGTCACCAGAATTGTATCCTCGCGTTCGGGCGACGTCGAGACCAGCGCGACCGGCGTCTGGATCAGCTCCTGCACCCGCTGGATATATTTGATCGCCTGTGCAGGAAGCTCGGCCCAGCTGCGCGCGCCGGCAGTGGTGCCGCTCCAGCCATCCATTTCCTCGTAGACCGGCTCGACCGCGGCCTGATCGGCGGCATGGCTCGGTAGATAGTCCAGCAGCTTGCCGTTCAGCCGGTAGCCGGTGCAGATCTTCACTTTGTCCATCCCGTCAAGGACATCGACCT
This sequence comes from uncultured Alphaproteobacteria bacterium, assembly GCA_963775115.1. GTDB lineage: Bacteria > Pseudomonadota > Alphaproteobacteria > Sphingomonadales > Sphingomonadaceae > Novosphingobium. The sequence goes on along the minus strand of CAVZHP010000009.1, from coordinate 530,356 downwards.
TGGTCAGGGCAATCCCGGTGACGCCCGAGATGGCGCAGGATTGGCGCACCAGCACGGCATCGAACCAGCCGCAGCGGCGCTTGCGGCCTGTCACCGTGCCGAATTCGTGTCCGCGCTCGCCGAGGCGCTGGCCCACTTCGTCTTCCAGCTCGGTCGGGAACGGCCCGGCGCCGACGCGGGTGGTATAGGCCTTGACGATGCCGAGCACGAAGCCGGTGGCATTGGGGCCGAGGCCGGATCCCGAAGCCGCCGTGCCGCTCACCGTGTTCGAGCTGGTGACGAAGGGATAGGTGCCGTGATCGACATCGAGCAGCACCCCCTGCGCGCCTTCGAACAGGATACGCGCGCCTACCTTGCGCACCTGATTGAGCCGCTTCCACACCGGCTCGGCATATTGCAGCACGAAAGGGGCGATCTCGCGCAATTCGGCGAGCAGCGCTGCGCGGTCGACCGGAGGCTGGCCGAAACCGGCACGCAAGGCGTCGTGGTGGGCGCACAGCCGGTCGAGCTGCGGCTCCATCGCATCGAGATGAGCAAGATCGCAAACCCGGATCGCGCGGCGGCCGACCTTGTCCTCGTAGGCCGGGCCGATCCCGCGCCCGGTGGTACCGATCTTTCCCGCCCCGGCGGCGCTCTCGCGCAGACCATCGAGTTCGCGGTGAATTGGCAGGATCAACGGGCAGTTGTCGGCAATCGCGAAGTTCTTGGTAGTGATCGAAACCCCCTGCCCCTCAAGCTTGGCGATCTCCGCCTTCAAGGCCCAGGGATCGAGCACCACCCCGTTGCCGATAATCGACAGCGTGCCGCGCACGATACCCGAAGGCAGCAGGCTGAGCTTGTAGGTCTGGTCTCCCACCACCAGGGTATGACCGGCATTGTGCCCGCCCTGGAATCGCACCACGGCATCGGCGCGGCTGGCCAGCCAGTCGACGATCTTGCCCTTGCCTTCATCGCCCCACTGGGCGCCGATCACGGTAACATTGGCCATGGATACGCGTCTCCACCTGCCAGGTGGCTCCGGCACGCCCTTCGACAGGGCTCGGCGTGCGGACGGGACGGTGGGGCGTTTGACGCCCGGGATTGCGGTGCGGCCCCTAAAGGCAGGGCTTGGCAGGAGTCAAGCAGGATGCCACCGAATGCTTGCCGCCATGCCGGATTCGGGCCATCCGGCAAAGCAGCGCTATCGGGAGCCCCGCACCCCCTGCGACAGCATCGATAGCCCGATCGGCAGCAGCATCGCGGCGCAGGCTGACAGGATCGCGCTCCACATCCACATGGTGGCGAAGCTGTCAATTCGCGCGGTTTGCGGATCTTGCGGGAGATAGAGCAACGGATAGTTGCCCCGCAGAAACTGAATGTTGGCGGCGTTGACGCGAACCGTGACTTGCTGGCCCCCGGCAGTAACGAAGCGGATCAGCGGGACGTGGCCACCACCCGAATAACGCCGGCGGCTGCCTCCCGATTGATAGACGTAATCGAACACCTCACCCTGCGCCGCGACGCCGCCGCGCTGCAGGGACGAGACAACAAGCAGCTCCCCCGCTGCCAGCCAGCCGCAAAGCAGCCCGCCCAGGCCGAAGACCGCGCCGAACAGCAACGAAAAAATCCGGACTTTTTCGTGAAATTCCCTGCCCGTCGCCCGCTCCTTCTCCCCGGATTGAGCATCGCCCGTTTGCGCCTATGGTTCGAGCGCGACAGCGTTACCGTCATCGAGCCGATGGCTGCAGCCCAGCGAGGCCGCATCGTCGGTATCCGCCAGCGCCGCCACGGTCCGCCAGCCGATGGCGCGCAGCCGGGCGGCCATTTCCGGATCGTGGTCCAGCGGCAGGAACAGAGTGTCGCGCCTAGCCTCACCCACTGCCAGCGCATCGATCAGCGGATCGGGATAGAGCGAAAAGCCGATAGCCGGCTCGTCGTTCTCGCCATTTGGCCCGAGAATGCGGTAGGTTCCGCCCCGCCCCAGTGCGCCCCGCATGCCTTCCGCATAGAGAGTGAAGCCGAACCAGGTCTGGTATTCGAAGCCGTGGCGCTCGGAGGGGTCGAGCGTCAGGCGTGCCTTGCCGCCCACACGCGCGGCAATCTCGCGCAGTGCGGCGATGCGGCCCGCGAGCGCACCGCCCGCATCGACCGCAGCCAGCTTTTCGACCGCGCTGTCGAACGGCCCGGTCGCGTATAGCAATGGCAGGTACGCCTCGCCGCCCGCCGCGACCAGTCCGCCCGCATCCTTTGCGTCGAGCTCGCGGCGCACCGCTTCGATGCTTCTCTCAGGCAGGGGCAATGCTTTTTCCGCCAGCCTGTCGACCAGATCGGGCAGCGTGAAGTCGACCGAAATGCCGCTGGCCCCCGCTGCTTGCAGTGCCTCGATCGCCATGGCGACTACTTCGCCCGCCGCCGCCACGCCGTCGTTGCCGATCAGCTCCGCGCCCAGCTGGAGCCGCTCGCGCGTAGGATCGAGCCCGTCGCCCTTTATGGTGACAACCTGTCCGGCATAGCACAGACGCAATGGCCGCGGCGCACCCGCCAGTCCGGTCGCGGCGATACGGCCGACTTGCGGGGTAATGTCCGAACGCAGCGCCAGCGTGCGCAAGCTCGCCGGATCGACAAAGCGGAACATCCGGCGCGGCTGGACACCGGCCATGCGGCTCGCCAGCGACTTTTCGAATTCGATGCTGGGCGGTTGCACCCGGTCGTAGCCGTGACCTTCCATCGCATCCATCGCTGCACGCGTCACCCGCGCGGCCGCAGCTGCGCTTTGCGGCAGGCGGTCCTCAAGCCCTTCGGGGAGCAGATCGCGGTCGGTGTCGTCCATGGGGAGGGTCTTTAACGGGGGATTGTCCCTGTGTCGAACGTCGGCGCGCAGCCTTCGACAGGCTCAGGCTGAGCTTGTCGAAGCACTAAAACGCCAGCGCCATGATCGTCCTGACCCCCGGCAGCTTCCTTGCCTCGTTCAACACCGCCTGCGGCACCGGCTCGTCGAGCGAGAGCAGCAGCACCGCTTCGCCCCCTGCCTGGCGCCGCCCGAGGTGGAACGTGCCAATGTTGATGCTGTTCTCGCCCAGCAGGGTGCCGATGCGGCCAATGAAGCCCGGTGCGTCCTCGTTGACGATATAGAGCATGTGCCCGTCGAGATCGGCCTCGATGCCGATGCCGAAGATTTCAACGAGGCGCGGCTGGGTGTTGCCGAACAGCGTGCCGGCGACCGAGCGTTCGCCCTGCGAGGTGGTTACGGTGACGCGCAGCAGGGTGTGATATACGCCCTCGCGGTCATGGCGCACTTCGCGCACGTCCAGCCCGCGTTCTTTCGCCATGAAGGGCGCGTTGACCATGTTCACCGTGTCCGAATAGCGGCGCATCAGACCGGCGAGCACGGCGGCTGTGATCGGCTTGATGTTAAGCTGGGCGGCCGCGCCTTCGACTTCGATGCTGATCTTGTCGAGGTTGTCATGCGCCAGCTGCCCGACGAGGCTGCCGAGCCTTTCGGCAAGCGTCATGTAGGGCCTCAGCTTCGGGGCTTCCTCGGCCGACAGAGACGGCATGTTGAGCGCATTGGTGACGCCCCCGTTGACCAGATAGTCGGATAGCTGCTCCGCCACCTGGATCGCGACATTGACCTGTGCCTCGTCGGTCGAAGCGCCGAGATGCGGGGTCGAGATGAAGTTCGGCGTGCCGAACAGCGGCGATTCCTTGGCCGGCTCCTTAACGAAGACGTCCAGCGCCGCGCCCGCGACATGGCCCGAATCGAGCGCCGCCTTCAGCGCGTCTTCATCGATCAGGCCCCCTCGGGCGCAGTTGATGATGCGGACGCCCCGCTTGCATTTGGCGATATTCTCGGCGGAGAGGATGTTGCGGGTCTGGTCGGTCAGCGGCGTGTGCAGGGTGATGAAGTCCGCCTTGGCCAGCACGGTATCGAGATCGGCCTTCTCCACGCCCATTTCCACCGCACGTTCGGGTGTCAGGAAAGGATCGAAGGCAACGACCTTCATCTTCAGGCCCAGCGCGCGGCTGGCGACGATCGAGCCGATATTGCCCGCGCCGATCAGTCCCAGCGTCTTGCCGGTGACTTCCACGCCCATGAAGCGGTTCTTTTCCCACTTGCCGGCCTGGGTCGAAGCGTCGGCCTCGGGCAGCTGGCGGGCGAGGGCGAACATCAGCGCGATGGCGTGTTCGGCAGTGGTGATCGAATTGCCGAACGGCGTGTTCATCACGACGATGCCCTTCACCGAGGCGGCGGGGATATCGATGTTGTCCACGCCGATCCCGGCGCGGCCGACGACCTTCAGGTTGGTCGCCTTCGCTATCAGCTCCTTGGTGAGCTTGGTGGTCGAGCGGATGGCGAGGCCGTCATACTGGCCGATGATTTCGCCCAGTTCTTCGGGCGTCTTGCCGGTGATGACATCGACATCGCAGCCGCGTTCGCGGAAGATCTGCTCGGCTTTGGGGTCCATCTGGTCGGAAATGAGGACGCGGGGTTTGGTCATGGTTTGGTCTCCGGAGAGAGCGATTAAATAGGGACAGTCCCTATTTAATCGCCAACAGGTCGTTTGAACATGGAAGTGCGTGCGGATTAAATAGGGACTGTCCCTATTTAATCGCGGCGTAAGCCCAGTCGAGCCACGGCCCGAGCGCTTCGATATCGGCACTATCGACCGTCGCGCCGCACCAGATGCGCAGGCCCGGCGGGGCATCGCGGTATCCGGCGATGTCATAGGCCGCGCCTTCCCTTTCGAGCGCACCGGCGAAGGCCTTGATGAAAGTCTCATCCGCGCCTTCCACCGTGAGGCACACCGAGGTCTTCGAACGGGTGCCGTGATCGGCAGCCAGGTGGCCAAGCCAGTCGCGCGTCGCGACGATCTTGGCCAGCGCGTCCGAATTGGCGGTGCAGCGCTTCTGCAGCCCTTCCAGCCCGCCGATCGACTTCGCCCATTCGAGCGCGAAGATCGCGTCTTCCACCGCCAGCATCGAGGGGGTGTTGATCGTCTCGCCCTTGAACACGCCTTCCGACAGCTTGCCCTTCGACGTGAGCCGGAAAACCTTGGGCAGCGGCCATGCGGGCGTATAGCTCTCCAGCCGCTCGACTGCACGGGGGCCGAGGATCAGCACGCCGTGCCCGCCCTCGCCGCCCAGGACCTTCTGCCAGGAGAACGTAGCAACGTCGATCTTGTCCCAGGGTATGTCGTAGGCAAACACGGCGCTGGTCGCGTCGGCAAACGATAGCCCCTCGCGGTCTGCCGGGATCCATTCGCCATCGGGCACGCGCACGCCGCTGGTTGTGCCGTTCCAAGTGAACAGCACGTCATCCGACCAGTCGACCGTGTCGAGATCGGGCAGCTTACCGTAATCGGCGCGCATTACTGTCGGTTCGAGCTTGAGCTGCTTGACTGCATCTGTGACCCAGCCGTCGCCGAAGCTCTCCCAGGCCAGCGCGGTGACGCCGCGCGCGCCGAGCATGGTCCACATCGCCATTTCGAAGGCGCCGGTGTCGGAACCCGGCACGATGCCGATGCGGTGCGTCTCGGGCAGCTGCAGCACTTCGCGCATCAGATCGATGCACAGCGCCAGCCGCGACTTGCCGATCTTCGCGCGGTGCGAACGACCGAGGCATTCGGTGGCGAGTTTGCTGGGGGAATATCCGGGCGGCTTGGCGCAGGGACCGGAAGAAAAAAACGGCCGCGCGGGTTTGCGCAGCGGCATCGGTATCTCAGTCATTGTAGTCTCTCCTCGCAGAGAGCACGCGCGGCGTTGGGACCGCGTGGCCCGGAGCCGCCTCTAGTGTTGCGGCGCAGCATGTCAAGTCATCGAGGCGAAACGGCAGAAATGAGCAGGGGATTTGCGACCCGCCTTAACGCGCCAACGCCTTGCGCGGTAACGAAATATTTCAACTTCGAGACCAAAGGGTTAATCGTGCATGCGCATTCTTGCGCCTGCGGGGATCAACGGGGGGCGCAGTCGTCGGGATGATACTTGGCTTTCGTCCGAAAACCGTCGCTGCTTGCAAGCGAACAGACGCCGACCTGCTCTATCAGTTTCTCGACGTTGTTGTTGGCGGCATGCGGTCTTCGGTCGTCGGCAATTTTGTCAACGCGGCTATCGTTCTCACTGCTTTCTCCGCAAGCTACGCCACCAGTCTGCTGCTGGCAGGGGTTGCGGTCCTGATTGGGCTGTTTGTCTGGCGCTTCCGGATCATTGCCGGGATCGAGGGGAAGAAAACCAGCGTCGAGGGACTGCGGTCCGTCCAGCGCGGCATTGAGATCAATGCTGCCTGCCTCGGACTGTGGTGGGGTCTTGCGGTCGCCCTGTTCCTGCCGTCTGCCGATTTAAGTCAGCAGATGCTGCTTGGGATTATCGCTGCCGGGATGATGGGCGCGGGAGCGATCAGTTTCCGTTCGCTCAAACGCGCTGGCCGTTTGTATGTCTCGGCATGCGGCGCCGCTTGCATCGCCGGCTTCCTGGCGCTAGATTCCGCTGCGGGATACGCTGCGGTCGGATTAACCGTCTGTTACCTGGCGGTGCTATTGGTCAACATCGGCACGACGGCAAATCATCTCGCCTCGCACATCCTGCATCGGCGCGAGGCCGAGGAGGCGACAGAAACGATCAAATTGCTGCTCAACGACTTTACCGAGCAGGGTTCGGACTGGCTGTTCGAACTCGACAAGGACGGCAAGCTGATAAACCCTTGCGAGCGGCTGGCGGAGGCCGCCTTGCGCCCGGTGGAGACGCTGGATGGCAAGATATTCCTGTCCCTGTTCGACGCTGGGCGCGATGTCGACCTTCTGGCAAGCCACTTCAGGCGCAAACGCGCATTCCGGCATTGCATCGTTTCACTGATAGCGCAGGGTGAACAGCGCTGGTGGTCGATCAGCGCACGGCCTGCATTGCACGGAAATTGCACTTTTCGCGGCGTTATTACCGATATCACCGCGCAGCGGCAGGCCGAAGAGCGCGTCAGTTATATGGCGCACTACGACGGTCTGACCGACCTGCCCAATCGCTTCCTGTTCAATGAATCGCTCAACCGCGCCTATCATCGTCGGCAAAGCAAGATCGGTCTGATGTTCATCGACCTCGATAACTTCAAGGCGATCAACGACACTCTGGGCCATCCCGTGGGCGATCAGTTGCTCAAGGCTGTCGCATCGCGCCTTGAGTCAAGCCTGGCCGATGGCGAGGTGGTCGCCCGGCTGGGAGGCGACGAATTCGCCGTCCTGGTGACCGGACGGGCCGCAGACCGGGTTGAGGAGGTCGCCGCCGACATCATCCGCGCGATGTCCAGCCCATTTTCACTTGATGGCCACGATGTCGTCATTGGCGCCAGCATCGGCATCGCCCGGGGACCCCAGCATGGCGAAAATGCCGAAAAACTGCTGCAAAACGCCGACCTCGCGCTTTACACGGCCAAATCGCTTGGCAGGAACCGCGCGGCCTGTTTCGAACCGGGAATGGACGAAGCCGCAAATGCCCGCCGCCTGCTTGAGCTCGATCTGCGCAGCTCGATCGGCAAGAACGAGATGCGCCTCCATTATCAGTCGCTGATCGACATCGAGACCGGCAAGACCACGGGCTATGAAGCCCTGCTTCGCTGGGAGCATCCGGTGCGCGGAATCGTGATGCCGGGCAATTTCATCCCGATTGCCGAAGAAACCGGCTTGATCGTGCAACTCGGCGAATGGGTGATCCGTCAGGCGATCGACGACCTTGCCGAATGGGACGAGGGTCTTTCCGTGGCGATCAACCTGTCGCCCGCCCAGATGCGCAGCGCTTCGTTGATTTCGACAATCGTCGGTTCCATGGCGCGCACCGGGGTCGATCCGTCGCGGGTATGTCTCGAGATTACCGAGACGGTCCTCATGCAGGACAGCGACGCCAACATCGCAACCCTGCACAAGCTGAACAACCTTGGGATCAATATCGCGCTAGACGACTTCGGCACGGGCTATTCGTCGCTCAATTATCTGCGCAGTTTCCCCTTCCAGAAGATCAAGATCGACCGCTGCTTCGTCAACGAGATCGATACGCGCGAAGACTGCCAGGCGATTGTCCGCTCCGTTGTCGGCCTGGCAAAAAGCCTCGGCATGACGACCTCGGCCGAGGGTGTCGAACGTGTCGAACAACTCGAACGGCTGCGGCTCGAAGGCTGCGGCGAAGTCCAGGGCTTCCTTTACAGCAAGGCGATTCCGGCGGAAGAACTGACCGACTTGCGCCGTCCTGTCTCCAGGAACATCGTACCGATCGATGCGATGCGCGAGCAGCTGGCCGACGAGGATGCCGGCTTTCGGGAGGGTCTGGGAATTTTGCACAGTCGGGCTAACCGCCAGGCGGTCCGCGAGCGGGGCGAGTGCCAGTCCGCTGAATTGCCGCCTGCTGCGGGAATTCCCCGGACCAACCGGGCGGCGCGCGAGGCGAAACGGTGATCGGGCGAGCTGGCGTAACCTTTTGTTAACCATAACCGACGCAATTTCCCGTCGTGCGCAGAATGCTTATCCTCCTGCCCTTGCTGGCATTTCCGGTCGCCTGCATGGACATGCCGGACGGGTCCAAGCGGCAGTCCGTGCGCGGTTCGACCCAGGCTTTCTCGAACAACCCGAAAGCGCGGATGTGCCTGTCGCGGTTGAGCATGACCAGGGCCAGCTTCACGCCGCTCCCCGACCGCTCCTACGGCGCGGGCTGCGCGACCCGCAACACCGTGCGCCTTGCCAGCCTGCGCAGCGACGAGGGCGAGCTTGGCGTGAGCAATCTTGGCCCGGTCGCCTGCCCGCTGGCGAACACTTTCGCCGACTGGTCGCGCTTTGGCGTGGACCGCGCGGCGCGGCAGATCCTGGGCAGCGAGCTGGTGAGGATCGAGACCATGGGCAGCTATAACTGCCGCAATGTTGCGGGATCGGGCACGCGCTCTGCCCATGCCAGGGCGCAGGCCATCGACATTTCGGCATTCGTCCTCGCCGACGGGCGGCGGATCAGCGTGCTGGCCGACTGGAGCCGGGGCTCAGCCAGTGAGCGCCGCTTCCTGCGCACCATCCACGCCAGCGCCTGCAAGCGCTTCGGCACAGTTCTGGGGCCAAATTACAACGCTGCACACAGCGATCACCTGCATGTGGAACTGGGCGGTAACGCCATGTGCCGGTGAACGCCTCCTCCCCCCGTCGGGGGGTGGAAGCGCGGCTTACTCAGAACGGCAGATTATACAGCTTCACCGCGTTGTCCTGCAGCACCTTCTTCTGCACTTCGTGGCTGTATCCGCCGAGCGTATCGACGAGATGCGCCTGCACGCCGGGATAGAGCGACGTCGGGTGCGGAAAGTCTGTTTCGAACAGCACGTTGTCGACGCCGATAGTCTCCAGAAGCAGTTTCGGCCCGACCGTCTCGAACCAGAAGGTGCAGAAGAAGTGATCGCGGAAATACTGCCACGGGCGGCGCGAATGGTCCTTGGCCTTGGAAGCCAGCATCTCGTCGAACTGGTGTTCCAGCGCCTCGATGGCGAAGGGCACCCAGCCCATGCCGCTCTCGATCAGCCCGATCTTGAGTTTCGGATGCCGGTCGAGCCGCCCGGAGACCATCCAGTTGCCCAGCGTTGCCGCATTGCCGATCGAGAACATCGTCGCCACCACCGATAGCGTCTGCTCGAAGGCAAAGCCGTCCCAGGCCAGCCGGTTGGGGTCGATCGCCGCGTTGAGGTGGAAGTTGAGGGGCATCCCGGTCGCCTCGCACATTTCGAGGAACGGGGTCCAGTAATCCGACATGAAGCTGGGCACGCCGACGAATTCGGGGGTATCGGGCAGGACGAAGCCCTTGAGACCCATATCGTGGCACCGGCGTGCTTCGGTCTCCAGTGCCTTCTGATCCCAGAAAGGCAGGTGCGCCATGTTGAACACGCGCTGGCCGGTGATCTCCTGGTATTCGGCTGAGGCATCGTTGTAGATCTGGATGATCGCCAGCGCGAGCGCGGGATCGCCGAGGCTCATCAGCGAGCCGGCCTGGGTGACTCCCGAGTTCTGATAGCAGATCTGGGCATGGACTCCCATGTCGTCCATCGCCTGCAAGCGCGCCTGCATGTTGTGCCCGCCGGGGTGGGCATCGTCATGCTTGGGGAAGGCGAGGCGGCCGAGCAGCTTGTTGTTGTCCTTGCGGATGACATTGCCGCCCATCGAGCCGAAATCGCGATCGCCGACGAACCATTTGTCGGTGCCATCGACCCGCCTCACATGCGGCATCTTGTCCTTCAGCGCGGCGGGAGCGCGGCTGGTGAACAGGTCGGGCGCTTCCGTGATATGGGTGTCGCAGTCGACGATCTTGATCCCGGCGAACATCGGATCGAGCCCGCCCGACTGGGTGGAATAATCGACCTCGCGGATGATGCCGCCTTCGGAATAGCCCTCGGCAGACCAGTATTTCTTGGCGGAAGTGGCCATCTCGGCGGTGTCGGATTCGGCCATGGCAATTCTCCTCGTGGCATATTTTCGATGCGACATATTCGCATTATGCGCACGGGAATACAATGGAACGGAATAGTCAGCGCCGGGACGATGGGGCAAGGAACTTCAGGTCACAAACTCATTGCGGCTGCGCGTCGATCTCGCCGCTGACTTCGACCAGAACTGGCCGTCCCCCCAGCGATTTTGGCAGCGAGGCGGCAATCGCTTTGCTGGCGATATAGACGATCCAGGCCGGGTTGCCGATGGCGTCGCGGCCTTCGCCCAGGCCTTTGACTCCCGGGATCGTCAGCAACTGCGTTTCGGCCTCGCGGCGTGCCGCGCTGACCGATATGCCGGGATTGTATTCGCGCGGACCGGATTCGGCGAAGGGCGGGTCTGCTGGGGGCATCTTGCGGGGCTCCTGCGGGGCCGGCATGGGCCAGCCCCGCTTCGAGACATTCAGGTATACAGGTTAATGTCGAGCGCGGAAAGCACGCGTCCGATCTTGTTGCCGAAAGTCAGCCCGCCGCCGCCGGCGAACAGCAGGCCCACCGGCGCCCGGCGCCCATCCCAGGTCCAGATCAGCGATCCGGAGTCGCCACCGGCGCTGAAATCGCCGTTGAGCCCGCGGATGGTGATCTGGTCGCGGAAATTGGCGAGCCGCCCGGCGCCGTAATTGACCCGGATCGACGCACTGGTGTCGATGATCCGGCCGGTCCTGAGCTGGGTGGTCCGTCCGGTCTTGCCGACAATCATGCCCAGCACCGGGGCGACCGGGATAGAGCCGACCCGGAAGTAGTTGAACCCGGTGCCGCTGCGATAGATGAAATCGCGCCGCACCCGGTCAGGCCAGCACCAGCCGGTCGCGGCATCGACGAAATTGACGCCGGCGGCGCTGAAGTTGATCGGCACCCATTGTTCGAGCAGCGCGATCCGGTCGGCCGGGTTGACGCCGCCGTCAGCGGGGCCGGGCTGGAGGATGTTGTCGCCTACCGCCGCCACGTTGCTGTTGGCGAAAACGTGGTTGTTGGAAAGCGCCAGCAGGCGGTTGATCCTGACCCCGCTGCGGCCGCGGGCGAGAGCACCGAGCGTTCCGGCGGTGATCCGGAAATGCCCCGCCGAGATGCCGCAGGGCGCCGGCCGCTGCCGGTGCCGATGGGCCTGGGCGTCGATGATGCCGCTTTCGATGACATTGATCGTCTGCCCGTCGCCGGATACCGAATGGGCGCCGAAATCGTCGACCAGCAGGCCCTTGACCTGTTCCACGTCGAGCTTTTCGCTGACGTAGACATTGAGCACCGGCGCACCCGGCCCATCCGGGCCGACGCTCTCGAAATCGCGATGCGCGGCGCCAATGCCGACCCCGACGATCAGGCTGGCGGCATCGCTGCCGCCGCTCGACGCGGCAACGGCATTGCCGCCTGCGCCGAAGATCTGGCTTTCAAGGTCTTGCTTGAGCTGCAGCAGATCGTTGCCGGCATTGAACGATCCTCCCGATTCATAGTCGGAATCGAACGATCCTGCCTGGTCATCGCCAGTGCCGTCGTCGCCTGGCGGGACGCCGAAATCGGAAGACTGGCTGGCTGCGGTCTGGTTTTCGGATTCATCGACCGGGGTGTCAAACGAAGCTTCGCCCTTGCCGGATTTGCTTTTGGAATTGGCCATGACTCTCTCCTTGTGAAAACAAACAATTCAACGAGAAGCTGCGGCCCGGATTATTTTTTTTGAAAATACTTCCGATGAAATTCCGTCCGCACGAATCCATATCGCGCGGAATGCTGCGACAAAGTAATGAAACAAATTTTGATTATTATAGTATGCGTGCATCATTCATCGCTTTAGGTTAGCGATGTGAATGCAGCGACATAATCAGGGTAGTATATTGAAATTGTAGAACAACATTAAAATTTCGTTAAGTATATTTTTGGTAGTATTTATAGACGAGGCGTTGCGCGGGCGCGGCCAGTGGCGGCGCGGCGCGTTACCGGGCAGCTTTTGCCTGCATCGCCAATCCCATTGCGGCCTTCTACACAAACGCGTTAGGCTCCGGCCCGGGAGAGCGAGTACATGGACATTGCAGGCAGGAGCGCGGTCGTAACCGGCGGAGGGAGCGGGATCGGCCGGGGCATCGCCCTGGCGCTGGCTCAGGAAGGCGCGGCAGTGGCGATTGCCGATATCATGCCCGGCAACGCACGCGACGTCGCCGGCGAAATCGTCGCGGCGGGCGGAGGGGCAGTGGCGATCGCATTGCGATGTTCAGCGACCGTGCCTCGGTCAAGGCGATGCGCGAGGAGGCCGTGCGCTCGCTTGGGCCGATCTCCATTCTTGCCGCCAATGCCGGTGTCACCCTGTTCGAAGACCTCGCCGATATGACAGACGAGAATGTCGACTGGGTAATCGACATCAGCCTCTATGGCGTCGTCCACTGCGTTCAGGCATTCCTCCCCGCCATGCTCGCGGCGGGCGAGGGCCACATCGTCGCCACGGCCTCAAGCGCGGGTCTGCTGGCCCCCTATCACAACCAGCACGCGCCCTATTGCGGAGCCAAGGCCGGGATCATCGGCTTCATCCTCGCGCTGAGGAACGAAGTGGCCAGCCGCGGTGTCGGCGCATCGGTGCTGTGCCCCGGCTTCGTCGAGAGCCGGATCACCGAATCGAAGAGCTACCGGCCCGGCCGTTACGGCGGACCCACCGACGGCACGGTGGTACTGCCGCTGCAGGGGATCAACCACCCGCCGGCCCGGCCGGCCGAACAGGCCGGGCAGATGGTGGTGAACGCGATTCTCAGGAACCGGGCGGTGATCTCGACCGACGGCAATCTTCGCCAAGGCTTCGAGGCGGGAATGGCCGCGATGGTCAGGGAATTGTTCGACGACGCCGACGAATTCGACCGGCAGCTTGCGGGTTAGCCCGCTGTTTTGGGGGGAGTTGGACTTATGGATAAAGGCCCGAACGCCAGCATTGGCGCACAAAGGTTCATGATCTGGCTGTCGATAGTCATGACAGCGGTGTTCGGTGTCGCGGTGATGGGGATGATGCGTTTCCTTCCCGCAGTCCCGGCCAATCTTTCGGCAGACCAGGTTGCGCTGCTCTATAGCGAACACAATGTACGCTTCCGCATCGGGGTCATTCTCGCGCTGATCTCGGGCTGCTTTCTCGCGCCGCTGACTGTCGTCATTTCGGTGCAGATGGCGCGGCTCGAGAAGGGTGTGCCGCTCTGGGCGATCCTGCAGGGGCTGACCGGGGTTGTCGGCACCGCCTTCATCTGGTTGCCCTTGCTGGCCTGGGGCACCGCAGCCTTTACCCCCGAACGTGCGCCCGAGCTGATCATGCTGATGCACGATTTCGGCTGGCTGTCGTTCATCACGCCGCTGACCCTGTTTCCGATGCAGTTGCTCGGCATCATAGTGATCGCCTTCGCCAAGGAGGAGGAGGACCGGGTTTCGGCCTTCCCGCGCTGGCTCGGCTATCTGACCGCCTGGCAGCTGGTGCAGAGCTTCGGCGGGCCGATCGCGATGCTGTTCAAGACCGGCATCTTCTCGTGGAATGGGCTGCTGCCGTTCTGGCTGCCCATCGTGCTGTTCTTTGCCTGGATGATCGCGATTTACTGGACGCTGTTCAGGGCGCTGCGCTGCCAGCAGCGCGCGGCGACAGGCGGCGCGTGAGCGATACGAGCGCAGAGGTGCCGGAGGCGAAGGCGGGGCGCATCCCGGGCGAGGCCGGGGTGTGGATCCTGATCTTCGGCGAGATGACATTCTTCGCCGCCCTGTTCGCCAGCTTTCTCTATAATCGCAATTTCGATGTTGCCGGCTTCCATGCCGGTCAGGCGGAGTTGAGCAAGTTCGTCGGCGTCACCAACACATTGCTGCTGCTCGCCAGCTCATTGTTCGTGGCGCGGGGTGTGGACGCAGCGCGGCGGGGGGAAATCCGGGCCGCGCCCAGGCAGTTCGCTCTGGGCGTCGTCTGCGCGCTGGCTTTCATTCTGTTCAAGGCAATCGAATACTTCGCTCTGTTCGCACGCGGGATCGCCATCGATAGCCATGCTTTTTTCGGCTACTATTTCGGGCTGACCGCGCTGCATCTCGGCCATGTTGTCATCGGGACGATCCTGCTGGGTGTGCTGGCAGCGGCAACGCGCAATCCGCTGGCGAAGCCCACCCATTTCGCGATGATGGAGAGCGTGGGCTGTTTCTGGCACATGGTCGATCTGCTGTGGATCGTCATTTTCGCCCTGCTCTATCTGGTCGAATGAAGACCATGCGCGCACTGCTTCAGGATCGCAGAATCCGCATCTGCGCCCTGCTGGTGGCGATAACCCTGGTGTCGTCGCAGATCGGCGGCGCGGGAGGGCAGGCGCGGATCGGCAGCGCGGCGATTGTCACGATTTCCGTGCTCGGCATTGCCTTTGCCAAGGCGTGGATGGTGATGTTCGGCTTCATGGAACTGCGCACCGCGCCGCTGGCGCTGCGGATAGCGGCGACCGTGTGGCTCGCGGTCGTGCTTGCCGTCTTGCTGGCGATTTACCTCGGCCTCATGGGGTAAACTCCTCCTGCGCAAGGCCCGGGCCAGACCGTTTGACAACGCCATCCTGCGCGCCTAGAGGGCCTGTTCGCTCGGCGCTTCGAGCAAGGCGGGTCCATGCGCGGGGGCTCTCCACGGAAGGAAGCGACCGGGTCTCCATCTGACGCGAAGGCTACGGGCCGGCATCCCAAGACTGGGATTCTGCGCTCATTTGCGGCCTTTTCGCATTGGTGGTGCCCCATCCCAGGCATTAATTGGGCCGCGCGTGGCATGTTCGATTTTCAGCAAAGAGGCACGTTCCCTCCCATGGCAAGCAAAGCCCTTTCCGCCAATGGCGCAACCGCACGCTCTTCGGCCAAGAAGCGTATCCGCAAGATCTTCGGCGACATCCACGAAGTGGTGCACATGCCGAACCTGATCGAGGTGCAGCGCGAAAGCTACGAGCAGTTCCTGCGCTCCAACCCGGCGACCGGCTATATCTCGGGCCTCGAAAAGACGCTGCGCTCGGTGTTCCCGATCCGCGATTTCGCCGGGACCAGCGAACTGGACTTCGTCCACTACGAGCTGGAAGACCCCAAGTACGACACCACCGAGTGCCGCCAGCGCGGCATCACCTATGCGGCGCCGATGAAGGTGACGCTGCGCCTGATCGTCTTCGAGGTCGATGCCGAGACCGAAACCCGCTCCGTGCTCGATATCAAGGAGCAGGACGTCTACATGGGCGACATGCCGCTCATGACCGAGAACGGCACTTTCATCATCAACGGCACCGAGCGCGTGATCGTTTCGCAGATGCACCGTTCGCCTGGCGTGCTGTTCGACCATGACCGCGGCAAGACCCACTCCTCGGGCAAGTTCCTGTTCGCCGCGCGGGTCATCCCCTATCGTGGCTCGTGGCTCGATTTCGAGTTCGACGCCAAGGACATCGTCAACGTCCGCATCGATCGCAAGCGCAAGCTGCCGGTCACTGCGCTGCTCTATGGCCTCGGCCTCGATGCTGAGGCGATTCTCGACCATTTCTACGACAAGGTCAGCTGGAAGCGCGGTGAGGGCGGCTGGCGCGTGCCTTACGTCACCGATCAATGGCGCGGTCAGAAGCCGACTTTCGACATCGTCGACGCCAAGTCGGGCGAGGTCATCTTCCCCGCCGGCACCAAGATCAGCCCCCGCGCCGCCAACAAGGCGGAGAAGGACGGCCTCGTCGAACTGCTGATCCCGACCGAGGAAATCTTCGGTCGTTATGCCTCGGGCGACGTCATCGACGAATTGACCGGACGCATCTGGGTCGAAGCAGGCGACGAAGTTTCGCCTGAGAACCTCGAAGCGCTCGACAAGGCAGGGATCGACCACCTCGACCTGCTCGATATCGATCATGTCAACACCGGCCCGTGGATCCGCAACACGCTGCAGGTCGACAAGGCCGAGAACCGCGACATGGGTCTCGAAGCGATCTACAAGGTGATGCGACCCGGCGAGCCGCCGACGAAGGAAACCGCCGAAGCGCTGTTCGAAGGCCTGTTCTTCGATGGCGACCGCTACGACCTGTCTGCGGTCGGCCGGGTGAAGCTCAACATGCGCCTGGCGCTCGATGCCGAGGACACCGTCACCACGCTGCGCAACGAGGATATCCTCGCCGTGGTCAAGGAGCTGGTCAACCTCAAGGACGGCAAGGGCGAGATCGACGACATCGACAATCTCGGCAATCGCCGGGTGCGCTCGGTCGGCGAGTTGCTGGAAAACCAGTACCGCGTCGGCCTGCTGCGGATGGAGCGCGCGGTGAAGGAGCGGATGAGCTCGGTCGATGTCTCGACCGTGATGCCCAACGATCTGATCAACGCCAAGCCGGCGGTGGCCGCAGTGCGCGAGTTCTTCGGCTCCTCGCAGCTCTCGCAGTTCATGGACCAGACCAATCCGCTGTCCGAAGTCACCCACAAGCGCCGCGTTTCGGCGCTCGGGCCGGGCGGTCTTACGCGTGAGCGCGCGGGCTTCGAAGTCCGCGACGTTCACCCGACGCACTACGGCCGCATCTGCCCGATCGAAACGCCCGAAGGCCCGAACATCGGTCTGATCAACTCGCTGTCGACCTTTGCGCGGGTCAACAAGTACGGCTTCATCGAGACGCCTTACCGCAAGGTCATCGACGGCAAGGTGACCAAGGACGTCATCTATCTGTCGGCGATGGAAGAGCAGAAGCATACGGTGGCGCAGGCCTCGGCCGAAACCAATGCCGACGGCAGCTTTGTCGAGGAACTGGTCTCGGCGCGCGAGGCCGGTGAATTCGTCATGGCGCCGCGCGATCACGTGACGCTGATGGACGTCAGCCCCAAGCAGCTGGTCTCGGTCGCCGCATCGCTGATTCCCTTCCTCGAAAACGATGACGCCAACCGCGCGCTGATGGGATCGAACATGCAGCGCCAGGCGGTGCCGCTGGTTCGCGCCGAAGCGCCGTTTGTCGGCACCGGCATGGAAGAGACCGTGGCGCGCGATTCCGGCGCGGCGATCGGCGCGTTGCGCGGCGGCATTGTCGATCAGGTCGATGCCACCCGCATCGTCATCCGCGCCTCCGGCGAGATCGAGCCCGGCCAGTCCGGCGTCGATATCTACCGGCTGCAGAAGTTCGAGCGTTCGAACCAGTCGACCTGCATCAACCAGCGTCCGCTGGTCAAAGTCGGCGACACGGTGGAAGCGGGCGACATCATCGCCGACGGCCCCTCGACCGAACTCGGCGAGCTGGCGCTGGGGCGCAACAGCCTCGTCGCCTTCATGCCGTGGAACGGCTATAACTACGAGGATTCGATCCTGATCTCGGAGCGGATCGTCAAGGACGACGTCTTCACCTCGATCCATATCGACGAGTTCGAGGTGATGGCCCGCGACACCAAGCTGGGGCCTGAGGACATCACCCGCGACATCCCCAATGTCGGCGAGGAAGCCCTGCGCAACCTCGACGAGGCGGGCATCGTCTATATCGGTGCGGAAGTGCATCCCGGCGATATCCTGGCCGGCAAGATCACGCCGAAGGGCGAAAGCCCGATGACGCCCGAAGAAAAGCTGCTGCGCGCGATCTTCGGCGAAAAGGCCAGCGACGTGCGCGACACCTCGCTCCGCTTGCCGCCGGGCGTTTCGGGCACGATCGTCGATGTGCGCGTGTTCAACCGCCACGGCATCGAGATCGACGACCGTACCAAGGCGATCCAGAACGAGGAAATCGAACGCCTCGCCAAGGACCGCGAGGACGAGCGCGGCATTCTCAACCGTGCGACCTATAACCGCCTGCGCGAAATGCTGGTCGGCCAGGTCGCCGCCGCCGCACCCAAGGGCTACAAGAAAGGCGCGGAGATCACTGCCGCCGAGCTCGAGGAAGTCGAAAAGCACGAGTGGTGGAAGTTCGCCGTCGCCGACGACAAGGTCCAGGCACAGCTGGAAGCGGTGAAGGCGCAATACGACACCACCGTCAAATCGATCCAGGACAAGTTCGAGGACCGCAAGGAAAAGCTCGAACGCGGCGACGAACTCGCCCCGGGCGTGCTCAAGATGGTCAAGGTCTTCGTCGCGGTGAAGCGCAAGCTGCAACCGGGCGACAAGATGGCCGGCCGCCACGGCAACAAGGGCGTCATCAGCCGCATTCTGCCGATGGAAGACATGCCGTTCCTCGAGGACGGCACACCGGTCGATGTCGTGCTCAATCCGCTCGGCGTGCCGAGCCGCATGAACGTCGGTCAGATCTTCGAGACCCACCTCGGCTGGGCCGCGCGCGGTCTCGGCCAGCAGATCACTGCCGCGCTCGAAGAATGGCGTCACGCCAATCCGAACCCGGAAGCCGCCGCGCCGCCGACGGCGCTGATCGACCGGCTGAAGGATATCTACGGCCCGAATTACCACGAAGCGATCGATTCGCGATCGACCGGCGACATCGTTGAAATGGCTGAACTGCTGAAGAACGGCGTGCCGATGGGCACTCCGGTGTTCGACGGCGCCAAGGAAGCCGACGTCACCGCCATGCTGGAGAAGGCGAATCTCGATCCATCGGGTCAGGTGACGCTGTTCGACGGCCGCACCGGCGATGCCTTCGACCGCAAGGTGACAGTGGGCTACATTTATATGCTCAAGCTCCACCACCTGGTCGACGACAAGATCCACGCGCGCTCGATCGGACCTTACAGCCTCGTCACCCAGCAGCCGCTGGGCGGCAAGGCACAGTTCGGCGGACAGCGCTTCGGCGAAATGGAGGTCTGGGCGCTCCAGGCTTACGGCGCCGCCTATACCTTGCAGGAAATGCTGACGGTGAAGTCCGACGACGTGGTCGGCCGTACCAAAGTCTACGAAGCGATCGTCAAGGGCGACGATACCTTCGAGGCCGGCATTCCCGAGAGCTTCAATGTGCTCGTCAAGGAAATGCGCTCGCTGGGCCTCAACGTCGAATTGTCCTCGATCACCGCTCCGGACGAGGACGATTGGCCGCAGGCTGCAGAGTAACCGGGACGGGCAGCCAAGCAGGCTGCCCTCTCTGCTCTCCGAACCGAACGATTCACCCTTTCAAGGGACCGAAAAATGAACGACCTGACCAAGTTCACCAACCAGATCGCCAAGCCCGAGACTTTCGACCAGATCCAGATCGGTCTGGCGAGCCCCGAGCGCATTCGCAGCTGGTCCTTCGGCGAGATCAAGAAGCCGGAAACTATCAACTACCGCACGTTCAAGCCCGAACGCGACGGGCTGTTCTGCGCGCGCATCTTCGGCCCGGTGAAGGACTACGAGTGCCTTTGCGGCAAGTACAAGCGGATGAAGTACAAGGGCGTCGTCTGCGAGAAGTGCGGCGTCGAGGTCACTGTCACCAAGGTGCGCCGCGAGCGCATGGGCCACATCGAACTGGCCGCGCCGGTCGCGCATATCTGGTTCCTCAAGTCGCTGCCCAGCCGCATAGGCCTGCTGCTCGACATCCAGCTCAAGCAGCTGGAGCGCGTGCTCTATTTCGAGAGCTATGTGGTGATCGAGCCGGGCCTGACCCCGCTTGAGAAGTACCAGCTGCTGACCGAAGACGAACTGCTCGATGCGCAGGACGAATACGGCGAGGACAGCTTCTCGGCCGGCATCGGCGCCGAGGCGGTCAAGCACATGCTGATGAGCCTCGACCTTGTCCAGGAACGCGACGATCTGATGGAAGAACTGCGGACCACCAAGTCCGAGCTCAAGCCCAAGAAGATCATCAAGCGCTTGAAAGTGGTCGAAAGCTTCATCGATTCGGGCAACAAGCCGGAATGGATGATCCTCGACGTCGTCCCGGTTATCCCGCCGGAACTGCGCCCGCTGGTGCCGCTCGACGGCGGCCGCTTCGCGACCTCGGATCTCAACGATCTCTATCGCCGCGTGATCAACCGCAATAACCGGCTGAAACGCCTGATCGAACTGCGCGCACCCGACATCATCGTCCGCAACGAAAAGCGCATGCTGCAGGAAGCGGTCGACGCGCTGTTCGATAACGGCCGCCGCGGCCGGGTCATCACTGGTGCCAACAAGCGCCCGCTGAAGTCGCTGTCCGACATGCTCAAGGGCAAGCAGGGCCGTTTCCGGCAGAACCTGCTCGGCAAGCGCGTCGATTATTCGGGGCGTTCGGTGATCGTGACGGGTCCGGAACTCAAGCTGCACCAGTGCGGCCTGCCCAAGAAGATGGCGCTCGAGCTGTTCAAGCCGTTCATCTACGCACGCCTGGATGCCAAGGGCCTGTCGATGACGCTCAAGCAGGCCAAGAAGTGGGTCGAGAAGGAGCGCAAGGAAGTCTGGGATATCCTCGACGAGGTGATCCGCGAACATCCGGTGATGCTCAACCGCGCGCCCACCCTGCACCGCCTCGGCATCCAGGCTTTCGAGCCGGTGCTGATCGAGGGCAAGGCGATCCAGCTGCACCCGCTGGTCTGCTCGGCGTTCAATGCCGACTTCGACGGCGACCAGATGGCGGTCCACGTGCCGCTGAGCCTTGAGGCGCAGCTGGAAGCGCGCGTGCTGATGATGTCGACCAACAACATCCTTAGCCCCGCCAACGGCAAGCCGATCATCGTGCCCTCGCAGGACATGGTGCTGGGGCTCTATTACCTGTCGATGGACCGCGCAGGCGAGCCGGGCGAAGGCATGATGATGGCCGACATGGCCGAAGTGCATCAGGCGCTGGAAGCCAAGGCCGTTACCCTGCACTCGAAGATTATCGCGCGGGTGCCGCAGACCGACGAAGCCGGCAAGGAATACCTCAAGCGCTTCGAGACCACGCCGGGCCGCATGCTGATCGGCGAGTGCCTGCCTAAAAGCCACAAGGTGCCTTTCGAGATCGTCAACCGCCTGCTCACCAAGAAGGAAATCGGCGACGTTATCGATCAGGTCTATCGCCACACCGGCCAGAAGGACACGGTGCTGTTCGCCGATGCGATCATGACGCTGGGCTTCCGCCATGCGTTCAAGGCCGGCATCAGCTTCGGCAAGGATGACATGATCATCCCGGATTCGAAGGTGGCGCTGGTCGACGAGACCAAGGCGCTGGTTGCCGATTACGAGCAGCAGTATCAGGACGGCCTGATCACCCAGCAGGAAAAGTACAACAAGGTGATCGACGCCTGGAGCCGCTGCGGCGACCAGGTGGCCAACGCCATGATGGACGAGATCCGCGCCGAGCCCAAGGATCCCGATACCGGTCGGCTCAAGCCGATCAACTCGATCTACATGATGAGCCATTCGGGCGCGCGCGGCTCGCCGACGCAGATGAAGCAGCTCGCCGGCATGCGCGGGCTGATGGCCAAGCCTTCGGGCGAGATCATCGAAACCCCGATCATCTCGAACTTCAAGGAAGGCCTGACCGTCCTTGAGTACTTCAACTCGACCCATGGTGCTCGAAAAGGTCTTGCTGACACCGCGCTCAAGACAGCGAACTCGGGCTACCTCACCCGCCGTCTGGTCGATGTGTCGCAGGATTGCGTCGTCGTCGTCGAGGATTGCGGCACCGAGCGGGCGCTGGAAATGCGCTCGATCGTGCAGGGCGGCTCGGTAATTGCTTCGCTCGGCGAACGCATCCTCGGCCGCACCCTGGCCGAAGACATCGCCGACAAGGATGGCACGGTCATCGTGCCCAGCGGCACGCTGCTCGACGAACCGATGACAGCAATGATCGAGGCCACCGGGATCCAGGCGGCGCGCATCCGTTCGCCACTGGTCTGCGAGGCCGAACAGGGCGTCTGCGGCAAGTGCTACGGACGCGACCTGGCTCGCGGCACGCCGGTCAACATCGGCGAAGCGGTCGGCGTCATCGCCGCCCAGTCGATCGGCGAGCCGGGCACCCAGCTGACCATGCGTACCTTCCACATCGGCGGGGCGGCGCAGGTCAACGAGCAGTCGCACCTCGACACGATCTGCGACGGCACGGTGAAGTATCGCGACATCCCGACCATCACCGACAAGCGCGGACGGCGGCTCAGCCTGGCGCGCAGCGGCGAAATCGTTGTGCTCGACAGCGAAGGGCGCGAGCGGGCTATCCACAAGGTGCCCTATGGCACCCATCTGATCCATGCCGATGGCGCGATCGTCAACGAGGGCGATCGCCTCGCCGAATGGGATCCGTTCACCCTGCCGGTAATCACCGAAAAGCACGGTATCGTGAAGTACCAGGATCTGATCGACGGGCGCACGCTCACCGAGGCGACCGACGACGCCACCGGCATGACCAGCCGCGTCGTTACCGAGAACCGCGCCACCGGCCGGAGCAAGAAGGAAGACCTGCGGCCGCGGCTGACCTTGCTCGACGAGGAATTGGGCGAGGCCGCGCGCTACATGATGGCGCCGGGCACGACGCTTTCGGTCGAGGACGGCCAGATGGTCGAGGCCGGCGACGTGCTGGCCCGCGCCAGCCGCGAAGCCGCCAAGACCCGCGACATCACCGGCGGTCTGCCGCGGGTGGCCGAGCTGTTCGAGGCACGCAAGCCCAAGGACAATTCGATCATCGCCAAGATTGCCGGCCGGATCGAATTCGTCCGCGACTACAAGGCCAAGCGCAAGATCGCGATCATCCCGGAAGAGGGCGATCCGGTCGAATACCTGATCCCCAAATCTCGCGTGATCGATGTGCAGGAAGGCGACTGGGTCAAGAAGGGCGACAACCTGATTTCGGGCAGCCCCGATCCGCATGACATTCTCGAAGTCATGGGCGTCGAGGCGCTGGCCGAGTATCTCGTCGCCGAGATCCAGGAAGTCTACCGGCTGCAGGGCGTGAAGATCAACGACAAGCACATCGAGGTGATTGTCCGCCAGATGCTGCAGAAGGTCGAGATCACCGACGGCGGCGAGACCACGCTGCTGGCGGGTGAACAGCTCGACTACGAGGAAATGAACGAATACAACGCCAAACTCGCGCCCGGGCAGAAGCCTGCCGAGGGCAAGCCGGTGCTGCTGGGCATCACCAAGGCGAGCTTGCAGACGCGTTCGTTCATCTCGGCGGCCTCGTTCCAGGAGACCACCCGGGTACTGACGCAGGCGGCGGTCGAGGGCAAGAAGGACTCGCTGATCGGCCTCAAGGAGAACGTCATCGTCGGCCGGCTGATCCCGGCGGGCACCGGCGCGGGCATGAACCGCATGCGGGTTGCCGCGACCAGCCGCGACGCGGCCCTGCGCGCGCAATACCGCAAGCTGCAGGAAGCGCTGATCGCGCCGGCAACGGCTGCGGAGGAGCATGCCGCCGAACTCGCCCAGGGTCCCGAAGCAGCGATCGGCGACGATCCGCTGGCGGCGGTCGAAGGCGAGACCCACGGCCTCGATGCCGATGCGGGCGATTATCTGATTGCCGAGGAGAAGGGCGACGGGGAGGAATAGGCGCCTCGTTATCCACGCAAAGGAAATGGAAGGCCCCGCCGGAGCGATCCGGCGGGGCTTTTCTTTTTCACCCGCCCCGCCCGATCGTCATCGTGTCGCCATGCAGTTCCACCTTGCCCATGCGGCGGAGCAGCGATTGGCCGAGCAGGTTGATCGTCAGCCCGTCGAGGACGATCGCATCGACGTTGTCGAACCGGTGACCGGCTACTTCGAAGCGGTCGAGCTGGACAATCGCGCCGTAGCCCGGTCCGGAAGCAGTCTGGGTGATCGGTTCGAACGTGCTGCTATCGAAGGAAACCCCCAGCCGCTCGGCCTCTTCGACGCCGATCGCCACAATGTCGGCGCCGGTATCGATCAGGAACTCGGCATCCTCGCCATTGACCTGCGCGGCCAGATGGAACTGGCCGCTGCTGTCGCGCTTGATTTCGGTCTCATCGCCGGTGCTTTCGCTCAATTCCCCGGCGCTTTCGCTTCCCGAAGAGGCCAGAGATGCCTTATCCGAAGGAGCAGCTGCCCGGGGCACAGCAAACATCAGGGCGACGAGAGCCATCGCCATGACGGAGCCCAGGGCCGTGAGCAGGAGCCGGAACATGACCTGGAGGCTAGCAGCCAAGCGTTAGCGCTTTGCAAAGACCCCTGCGGCGCCAGATCTATGCGGGTTTATCGTCATCCACAACGACCGAGCCGATCCGCAGCCGATCGATACGGGCTTCCCGGATGCGCAGCTTGCCGATGCCCATGCGTCCGACGACTAGCGTCCCGATCGCAACCGCACCCATGGCCAGCGCACCGAGCGTGAAGGCGCCAATGGCTACAGCCCCGAGAGAACCTGCGCCCACAGAACCAGCTCCGAGCGCGGCGCGGCGGACCTTGACCGGCTTCTCCTCCGTCAGCGCGGGGAGCACCTCGATCTTGTCACTCGGCCGCATCGGCATGTTCCGCTTGCCCCGTTGCCGCCTCCATCTCCGCCGCCTTGGCCTCAACCAGCGCGACGATGTGATCGAGCATGTCGGCGCTCTGCACGTGGTGATCGGTGACTCCCGACAGGTAGACCATGTGCTTGCCGTTGCCGCCGCCAGTGACGCCGATATCGGTCTCACGTGCCTCGCCGGGGCCGTTGACCACGCAGCCGAGTACCGACAGCGACAGCGGCGTCTTGATGTGGCTGAGCCGGTCTTCCAGCGCCTCGACCGTGCGGATCACGTCGAAGCCCTGACGCGCGCAGCTGGGGCAGGAGACGACGCGCACGCCGCGGGTGCGCAGCCCCAGCGCCTTGAGGATCTCGAAGCCGACCCGCACTTCCTGCTCCGGCTCGGCCGACAGCGAAACGCGGATAGTGTCGCCGATCCCGGCCCACAGCAGGTTGCCGATGCCGATCGCGCTCTTGACCGTGCCGCCGATCAGTCCGCCCGCCTCGGTGATGCCGAGATGCAGGGGACAATCGACCGCTTCGGCGAGCTGCATGTAGGCGGCGACCGCCAGGAAAGTGTCGCTCGCCTTCACCGCCACCTTGAATTCGTGGAAATCGTGATCCTGCAGCAGCTTGATATGATCGAGCGCGCTTTCGACCAGGGCATCGGGGCAAGGCTCGCCATATTTTTCCAGCAGGTCCTTCTCGAGGCTGCCGGCATTGACGCCGATGCGGATCGAGCAGCCGTTGGCCTTGGCCGCGCGCACCACTTCGGCGACACGTTCGCTACTGCCGATGTTACCCGGATTGATCCTGAGGCAGGCAGCACCGGCATCGGCGGCCTCAAGCGCGCGCTTGTAGTGGAAATGGATGTCGGCGATCAGCGGCACGCGGGCAGCGCGGGCGATCTGGCGGAAAGCTTTTGTGCTGTCCTCGTCCGGACAGGAGACGCGGATCAGGTCCGCCCCGGCTTCCTCGCAGCGGCGGATCTGGTCGATTGTCGCCACCGCGTCCGAAGTCGGCGTGTTGGTCATGGTCTGCACCGTGATCGGCGAATCGCCGCCCACGGGAACGCTGCCGACCATGATCTGGCGGCTGCTGCGGCGCGCGATATCGCGCCAGGGTCTGATCGAGGACATCGGCGGCCTATAGGCGCATCGTGTGACTGGCGAAAGTCTATAGGAAACGAGCGAGCAGAAACTCTTCGTCGATCTGCGTTCCGACGCGGAACTGAACGTCGGCAACCTTGGCAAAGCCATAGCGGGCATAAAAGCGCTGGGCGCCGACATTTCCGCTCCACACCGACAACTGCATCTCGTCGAATCCGCGCCGCACAGCCTCGGCCAGCGCCCAGTCCATCAGCGCTGCGCCGATACCCTGACCGGTGCGCGCCGGGTCTGTGTAGAGCTGCTTGAGCTCGATGCTGCGCCGGCCCCGGGCATGGCCGGGAAAGCCGCAGACGAGGCTGAGTTTGCAATAGCCGGTAAGCGAGCCATCGTGTTCCGACAGCCGGTAAAGGCGGTCTGGATTGGACAATTCGGCGTCGATTGCCGCGGGTGAATAGGCCTCGTCGAGGAAGGATGCGAGGTCTTCGGGGCGGTACATGGCGCCGAACTTGGCGACAAAGCTGTCCCGGCCAAGCCGGGCGAGCGCGCGGCCATCGGCCGGTTTGGCATCGCGATGGCTGACGCCGCGCGCGGGACCGCCCTCACCCAAACTTGTCCGCCTTGCGTTTGCCCATGCGCATGCCGGCCTCCAGCCGGGCGCGCAACTGGGTGTAGAAAGCATCGAGGAAGGCGCGCTCGTCGGCATTGCCCACCGCCCAGCCGATCTTGCGGCAGATCGCTTCGTAGACCTGGCGGATTGCCTCGGGGCGGTTCTCGCGCAGCACCCGTTCAAGCGTTTGCAGCTCGTATTCGCCATAAACCGACAGCTCTGCCTCGCCGAAGCGATATACGGCCAGCGCTTCGGGCGCGCCGGCGATTGCGGCGCCTTGCGCCGACATCGCTGCTTCCAGCTTGCGCTTAGGCGCTTCGACCACCCAGCTGCCCGCAATCAGATCGCCCGCCCGCAAGCGGTCTTTGTTGAAGAACGGAAACAGGGCGAAAATCAGGAACCAGGCCGTCGCCGCCAGGCCCGCCGCGCCCATATCGCCGCCATCGCTTGCCGAGGCGAGGAACACCAGCGGCAGGAACAGCTCGATATCGCGCAGCAGGTTGCGGGCGATCACCATCTCCGCCGTCAGCCGGCCGCCATCGCGTGCGGCGATGCGAATGCCGGTGATCCGCTTGCCCGGCGTCGCTCCGCGCGGGCCGAGTTCGAAGAACAGGAAATAGGCGTTGCGGAACAGGAAGATCGCCGCGATCCACAGCACCGCAAGGAATTCCAGCGCATGCATGATCGCGCCGCCCTGCTCGAACCTGGCGAACAGGGTGGAGGTGCCGCCGGCAATCGAAATCAGGGCGATCGTCGTCGCGACGATCAGGATGCCTATTATCATGAGATCGAGCAGCAAGGCACCAAAGCGCGTGCCGCGGCTGGCGAGCGTCAGCGGCAGGGCGATGCCTTCCGGGGTGACCATCGTGCGGTCGCGATTGCTGCGCCGCAGCCGGGTCGGGACAGAGCTCATTGGCTGCCGGACCCGCCTGGCGGCAGACGGATGGCGAAGAAATAGGTCAGCCAGAACAGCAGCATGGCCCCGCCCACGGCGAAGCGGCCCGGGGTGTTGTCGATCAGCTGACGGGCGAAGCCTTCAAGCATCGCCGCGACCACCAGCATCAGCACGACCCCCACCATCACCTGCGAAGCACGGCGCCCGGCCTCGGCTGCGGCCTGCATCACCGGCCTTTCGCCGGGAAAGGCCATCGAGCGGCCGACATGCAGTCCGGCGGCGCCCGCA
This sequence comes from uncultured Alphaproteobacteria bacterium, assembly GCA_963775115.1. Taxonomy (GTDB): domain Bacteria; phylum Pseudomonadota; class Alphaproteobacteria; order Sphingomonadales; family Sphingomonadaceae; genus Novosphingobium. The sequence continues at coordinate 502,773 of CAVZHP010000009.1, read as the reverse complement.
AGCAAAATCGCGAACAGTTCGGTCGTGCCATGCACCGCCAGCCAGGCGGCAAAGTCGATCAGCAGCCCCTGTCCGTGATAGAGCCACAGCATCGCCCCCATAATGGCGGTATTCTGCACCAGCAGCAGCAGCGTCGGGATGCCAAAGCCGAAGCCGAGCGCGAAAGCCAGGATCGAGACCTGGGCATTGTTGCTGAACAGATAGGCGGCGAACATGGACATGCCGCTGTCGCCGTCGTTGCCGAACAGGGTGCCGTGCAGCGCTTCGCGGCTGGCGCCCGGCACGCGGGTGTCGGCGAACTGGCCTGGAACCAGCGCATGATACCATTCGGGATCGCTGGCGACGAGCAGCCAGCCGACCACGACGCCGGCCACCATCACCGCCAGCGCCATCAGCAGGTCCAGCCAGATCGCCCGCACTGCCCCGCTCCAGCCACCGCCAAGAAACCGGCGCAGCCATGTCCACAGCGAAACACGGGGGCCATAAACAAGGAACCAGGCGCGCTGCACCAGCGCCTCGAGATAGGCGAGCGTTGCCGAATCGAGCGAGGTTTCGCGGGCAATCGAGAGGCTGGAGGCGACAGTGCGATAGAGCACCGGCAGCGCCAGCACATCGTCGTCGGACAGCCCGCGCAACCGGCCCTTTTCCATCCGCGTGACGATCGCCTCGAGGCGCTTCCAGTCATGCTCGCGTTCCAGCCGGAAGCGGTCCGAGCGCAGCGCGGCGGCTTCGATGGCGGTGAATTCCGGTTGCGACGCCATCAGCCTATCGCTCCCTTGCGCTTCACCGCCAGATAGGCATCGATCAGCCGGGTACCGATCTTTCCATGCGGCGCCTCGATCACATCGACGCCGATCTGCTGGAGCCGCCGCGTCACCAGCGCGCGCTGGCGCAGCAACGAATCCGCCGTCACCGCCATGGCCAGCTTCTGCATGTCCCCTGGATCCCCGGTGGAAATGGTCTCCAGCTCCTCGTCCTGCAGGGTGACGAACAGCACCAGGTGGTTCGCCACCAGCCGGCCGATGCTCTCGATCATCAGCTCGGCACTGGTTGGATCGGTGAAATCGGAAAACACGACGATCAGCGAACGCCGCTGGAGCCGGGTGGCGAGCGTCGCCAGCGCCAGAGTGAAATTGGGTTCCTGTGCATGATAATCGAGCCGCGCCGCCTCACTCTGCAAACGTTGGAAATCGCGGGTATCGGCAACGAACGGCGTCATCACCTCGGGCCGCGCGGCAAAGCCGAACAGCGCCACCCGGTCTCCGCTCTTGAGTGCGACATAGGATGTCAGCAGCGCCGCCGACACCGCCCGGTCGATGCGGGGCATGCCGGCCACCGGCTCGCACATGGTCTGGCCGCAATCGAAGGCAAAGACGATCTGGTTATTGCGCTCGGTCTCGTATTCGCGGGCAAACAGGTGGGTGTGGCGGGCAGACGATTTCCAGTCGATGCGGCGGCGGTCCATGCCCGCCTGGTATTCGGCCAGCGCCTCGAACTGCGTGCCCTCGCCCCGGATGCGCCGGGCGATGAGACCGAATTGCGCATCGCGCAGGAAGGTCTGCAAGGCGGGCGAGCGGACATCGGCGATATTCGGCAAGACCCGCACTTCCTGCCCGACGGCGCGCCTGTGCATGCGCGCGCCAAGCCCGAGCGGACCGCTCCAGCGCAGCCACAGTGTCTCGATCGCGCCGCTCCCGCGCCGGCTGGGAACAAGGCGTGCGCCGCCCTGCCAGCTCGTCGAGGCAGGATCGCGGCGCAAAGCGAACTCGCAGCGTCCGCCGGGCGCGAGGCGTGGATCGAGCGCCAGTGCAGCGGCGACCGAGCCGGAGGAACCTCCCGCGATTTCCGCCAGCACGGCAAGCTCCATCGCCTCGCCGATTTCGACATCGGAACGGGCAATGACGCGCAGGTCCTTTAGGCTTCCCGCCAGCAGGGCATCCACCAGCGCCAATATCAGCACTGCCCCGCCGAGCGCCGGCGCGGCGATCCAGGCGGCGGGCGCCACGCCGGCCAGGATCAGCGCGACAGGCGCCGCCAGCGCGATCAGCACGGCGGCACGGGTTGTGGGCACGATGAGCGGAAAGTTCACTGCTCAATCCCTCATCGGACTGGAAAGAAATCTGCCCCTCCTCTCCCCTTGCGGGAGAGGATAGCGAGAGCTTGCCCCGAAGGGGCTAGCGAAGCTTGGAGAGGGGGGCGGCGGAGCGCTATGCCGCCCCCCTCTCCAACTACGGCTAGGCGCTGAAGCGCCAAGCCTGCGTATCCTCTCTCGCAAGGGGAGAGGAGTGATAGAGGGGGACGAATCCCTCACCGCGGCGCCTCGGTCTGTTCGACCAGTTCGGCGACCAGGGCCTCGACCTGCTTGCCCTCGATCTCCGCCGCCGGGCTGAGCAGCAGACGGTGGCGCAGTACCGACGTCGCCAGCGCCTTGACGTCGTCAGGCACGACATAGTCGCGCCCGTCGAGCGCTGCGCGGGCGCGGGCGGCATTGGCCAGCAGCACTGCGGCCCGGGGGCTCGCCCCGCTCGACAGGTCGGCGTTTTCGCGCGTCGCCCTGATCAGCCGCACGATATAATCGATCACCCCTTCGGCCAGCGTCACGCCCTTCACCGCCCGTGCCGCCGCATCGAGCCTGGCCGCATCGGCAACCGCAGTAATGCCGAAATCTGCGGGCCGCGGCGGACCGCTCTGCTCGCCGAAGCGGGCAACGATGCGCTTCTCTTCCTCGTGGCTGGGATAGGGCACCAGCAGCTTGAACAGGAACCGGTCGAGCTGGGCCTCGGGCAGCGGATAGACGCCCTGGCTCTCGATCGGGTTCTGCGTCGCCACCACCATGAAATGATCGGGCAGCGGGTGGGCCTTGCCATCGAGCGTCACCCGCCGTTCCTGCATGGCCTCGAGCAATGCAGCCTGGGTCTTGGGCGGCGTGCGGTTGATCTCGTCGGCGAGCAGCAGGTCGCAGAAGATCGGCCCGCGCGTCAGGGTGAACTGGCTGGTCTGGAAGTTGAACAGGTTCGAGCCGAGAATGTCGCCGGGCAGCAGATCGGGGGTGAACTGGATGCGCCCGAAATGCAGACCGATGCTGGCGGCAAAACACTGCGCGAGGAACGTCTTGGCGGTGCCCGGCGGGCCTTCCAGCAGGACATGGCCATGCGCCAGCAGTGCAACCAGGAGATGATCGACAGTCGCAGTCTGGCCGACCACGGCCTTGCCGATTTCACCGCGGATCGACCCGGCAAGCTGGCCGACTTCGGCGAGGTTCATAACTGAAGCTTCGCTCATGCCTTCAATGTCCTTTCAAGCGCATGGAGGTCTTGCGCCGCCTTGAGAATATCGTGCGGTCGGCGCGCCGCGCGCAGGCGGGCGGCGGTGGTGGAGAACGGTGCGGGCATGCCGGTGCGAGCGGCCAGCGCGCGGTCTATCGCCGCTTCGGTTGCCCCGGCATCGGCGAGGCGCGGCAAGGCCAGCGCGCGGGCGATCCGCTCGCGCGCGCGATCGGCATAGGGCGCGGTCACGAGATGCAGACGGCGCGTGCGGCGGATCAGCCCGGCGGCGTTGGCGACCAGCGCCTGCTTGCCGAAAGCGATGGCCCGAACCGCCCGGCGCGGCGGTCCGAAGCGCAGGAAGGCACGCCAGCCCACCGCCAGCGCCGCAATCAGCAGGCACAGGGTCGCGGCCAGGAACGGCGGGGTAAAGGCCAGCGTCAGCAAATTGGCAGAACGGCCAAAGCCGTTGAGCGTGAGGTCGAAGCTGACGGGTCCGTGTTCGCCTTCCATGGCCGCATCGACCAGCGCCAGGGCAAGCATCGCCCGTTGGCGATCTGCAAGACCGTAATTGTTCAGCAGATCGGGCTCGGAGACGATCACAAGCGGATGCAGCTCCTCGTCGTCCGACTTGCCGGGATTGACGCCGGCCGCCTCGTCGAGCCCCGGATAGGTGCCGTCATCGTCGAGAAAGGCGGCCAGTGCCTGACCGTCGCCGTCCTGCACCAGCGTCACGACGGCGCCCGAGGTCATCGCCTGGGTGGACTGCGGCGCCGCCAGCATGCCTTCGCGGTCTAGCCCCTGCCAGCGACCGGTGGCACCATTGCGGGCATCGATCCGCAGATCGAGTGGGCCGATAGCCGCGATCTCATTGCCCCAGCGCGGCGATACGGCGTCGCCGATCGTGACCCAGCCCTTTTTCGCCTTGCCCTTCTGCAGCGCCGGCGGAACTGCCGCCGCTTGCCATTTCGGCAGCACCAGCAAAGTCGGTCCGATCCTGCGGCGGCTGGCGATAATCTCGCCGATCTTATCGGCATCGCCGAAGGCAGGCGGGGTCAGCACCAGCAGCCCGGGATCGTCGAGCCGCCCGGTGCTACGCACCTGGCTGACGGCATAGGCGCGCCGCTCGAGCAGATCGGCCAGCGCCGCATAGCCGTTCAGACCCTTGCCGCCGGCATGGCCGCCGCCGTCATTGGTCGAGCCGCCGGTCATCCCCGCGCCGATCATCCACAGCAGCGCGACAAAAACCGCCGCGCCGAACAGTACCAGCGCCAGCACCGCGCGCGGGCTGAAAGGATTGGCGGGTGCGCCGTCGATCGCCGTATCGCTCACGCAGCGGCCTCCACGCTGCCGAAGTTTTGCAGGGCGAAGTCGGCATAGGCCCCGCGCGCCGCCTGCCAGTCGGCCGCATCGAGCGGGCGCAAGGCGAACAGGCTGCGCTCGACGCGGGCGGCGATGACCCCGAAGGCCGTGCGGGCGCGCTCGGGCAGCTGGGGCAGCGAAGCGATCTCGCGCGCCGTGCTGGCCGGCAGCAGCCAGCCGGGCCGGGCATCGGCGATATGGCTGACACTGCGCTGGAGAAGCAGATGCGCCGCCTCGCCAAAGCGGCCATCGGCGGCGAGCCGGTCGGCGTCCTCCAGCAGCGCCACGGCATGGGCACGGGCGGGAGCCCATTCCTCTTCTACCGCCACCGTGGGCCTGCGCCGCCGCTCAAGCAGCGGCTCCAGCACCAGGCGCCAGAGGATGAGCAGGACGCAGAGGATCGCCAATGCCAGCAGGATATACTGGATTGTCGGCCACGATATTCCGAAAGCCTTGCCAACCGGCTCGAAAATCCAGCGCAGCCATTCGCCCAGTTGTTTGAGCCAGCTTGGCGGTTGGGGAATCTGGACCGGAGGCAGCGGCGCGAACTGGATATCGGCGGAGGCGCGCACGGCTTCCCAATCGCGGGCTGCGTCGCTCGCCGCCGTCGAACCCGCGATTTCTGACCCTTGTGTCGCCACCGGCGCTAGGTGGCATGCAAGCGTTAACGAGTTTAGCCGCGCTTGCGTGCTTGCGGATAGCTGCCGAGCATTCGGATTTCCGCGCAATGAAACGCCAGTTCCCGCATCGCCTCGTCGAAAGCGGGATCGCCCGGCGCGCCTTCGATATCGGCATAGAATGTGGTCGCGGCGAAGCTGGCGCCCTTCTGGTAGCTTTCCAGCTTGGTCATGTTGACGCCGTTGGTGGCGAAGCTGCCCAGCGCCTTGTAGAGCGCGGCAGGGACGTTTTTCACTTCGAAGACGAATGTCGTCATCGCGGCGCGGCCCTCGACCGCGACCGGATCGAGCGCATGCCTGGCCAGCACCACGAAGCGCGTGGTGTTGTCGGCCGCGTCCTCGATATTCTCGGCGACGATCTTCAGACCGTAAAGTTCGGCGGCTATACGCGGGGCGATGGCGCAGGCCTGCGGATCGCCCTGCTCCCTGACGAACGCGGCGGCACCTGCGGTGTCGGCATAGGCCATAGGCACGATGCCGTGCTCGCGCAGATAGTGCCGCGTCTGGCCGAGCGCCTGCGGGTGGCTGTAAGCGGCGGCGAAAGGCCCGACCGACCCATCGGCATTTGGCAGCCCCATCAACGCATAGGAGATCGGCAGGAAGTATTCGCCGGTGATCGACAGGCCGCTTTCGGGCAGGAGGAAATGAATATCGGCGACGCGGCCGTGCTGCGAATTCTCGATCGGGATGATAGCGCGGGCCGCCTGACCGTCCTTCACCGCATCGAGCGCGTCTTCGAAGCTGAAGCAGGGCAGCGGCAGGCACCCGGGATCGTAGTCCATCGCGGCGCGGTGGCCGTTGCAGCCGGGCGCGCCCTGGAACGCAATCGCGCGCGCCGGATCGGCCTTGGCCGCAAGCGTCATGTCCTTTACCAGGGCCAGGGCGGGTTCGGGAAAACTGTGCATGATTGCCGCGCCGCTTAGGCAAGTTGGCGAAATCCCGCAATGGGCCTTGCACTAGGCAAGTCGGCTGACTAGAGCGGCGCCCAATCGCCAAAGGCAACACCCGCGGGGCTTTCTTCGATGGACGACAATTTCAACACTACCGCCGGATGGGTTCTGTTTTCCGGTATCGTCGCGCTCGGCCTGTCGAGCCTCAGCGGCAAGTTTTTCTCCGCCGACAAGCCCCACCGCCCGCATCACATGGGCTATGAGATCGCCGGTGTGGTCTCAAGCGAAAAGGGCGCGGCGGCCGAAGTGCCGATCGAGACCCTGCTGGCCAGCGCCGATCCGGCCAAGGGCGAAGCGGTGTTCAAGAAGTGCGCTTCGTGCCACACGGTCAATTCGGGCGGTGCCAACGGCATCGGGCCCAACCTGTTCGGCATCGTCGGCAAGCCGATCGGCAAGCATGCCGCCGGTTTCGCCTATTCGCCCGATCTTTCGGGACATGGCGGCAACTGGGACTTTGCCGCATTGAACGATTGGCTGAAAAGCCCGAAGAAGTTCGCCGCCGGCACCAAAATGACCTTTGCCGGGCTCGACAGTGGCCCGGACCGGGCCAATCTGATGGCCTATCTCAACGCCCAGGGCTCGAACCTGCCGCTGCCCGCCGCACCTGCGGCCCCGGCAGCAGACGCGGCTGCACCCGCCGATGGCAAGGCGGCCGCAGATGCTGCGGCCAAGCCTGCTGCAGGCGCCGCTGCGGCTCCGGCAGCTGCCGAACCGGCTCCCGCCGCGCACTGATCTGTTGCTAATCGCTGCATGCAAGGGCGGGGCGCAAGCTCCGCCCTTTGGCTATGCGCCGCCCTTGAAGCCCTGAGCGATCACATACCATTCCGACGAATCCTTGCGGCTGGCCGGCGGCTTGGCGTGCTTGACCGTTGTGAAATGCCGCTTGAGCAAATTTAGCAAGTCGGTATCGGTCCCTCCGGCCAGCACCTTGGCGACGAAGGCTCCGCCCGGTGCCAGCGTGGCGATCGCAAAGTCCGCCGCCGCCTCGACCAGGCCCATGGTGCGCAAATGGTCGGTCTGCTTGTGCCCGACGGTGTTGGCGGCCATGTCCGACAGCACCAGATCGGGCGGGCCATCGAGCGCGCCTTCCAGCGCGGCGGGGGCTTCGTCGGCCATGAAGTCCATCTGGAACAGGGTGACGCCTTCAAGCGGATCGACCGGGAGCAGATCGATGCCAACGACATTCGCTCTGGGGCAACGCTGGCGCACAATCTGACTCCAGCCGCCCGGGGCGATGCCGAGATCGACCACTCGCGAAACGCCCTTCAGCAAACCGAACTTCTCGTCCAGCTCAGCCAGCTTGTAGGCCGCCCGGCTGCGATAGCCCTGTGCCTTGGCCTTTGCGACATAGGGGTCGTTGAGCTGACGGGTCAGCCAGCGCGTGGAGCTGGCTGTGCGGCCCTTGCCGGTGCGCAGGCGCTTGCCCGCTTCCTTGTCACCTCTCAAGACACGCGACTCACAGGCCGTCCCGCCGCATCCGCATCACTTCCGCGCGCAGGCGGTCGCCCTCGCCGTTGGCGGCGATCAGACTACGCAATATGCCCTCGCGGATGCCGCGATCGGCCACACCCAGCCGGTCCGCCGGCCACAGATCGAGAATCGCCTCGAGAATGGCGCAGCCCGCGACGACCAGGTCCGCCCGCTCGCGCCCAATACAGGCAAGCTCCTGCCGCTCCTGCATCGACATGGCCGATAGACTGGAGCTGATCTCGCGCATCGAACCGGCGGGAACGATCAGCCCATCGACCGCACGGCGATCGTATTGCGGCAGATCGAGATAGAGGCTGGCGAGCGTCGTCACCGTGCCGCTGGTGCCAAGCAGGCGCAAGGTCCCTACCGGCTGGGCGCCGTCCATCTTTTCGACCACGCGGTCGGCGAAGTCGGCGAAGCTCGCCGCGACCCGCTCGCGCATGCCGGCATAGCGCGCGATGCGCTCGGTCTGGCAGACGCCTTCCGGGCCGAAGGTCTCTGTCAGCGAAACCACGCCCCAGGGCACGCTCTGCCAGTCGACAATGCGCGGCACGGTATCCGTGCTTTCGATCAGGACGAGCTCGGTCGAACCGCCGCCGATATCGAATATCATCGCCGGGCCGTTGCCGGGCTCAAGCAGGATATGGCAGCCGAGTACCGCCAGCCGAGCTTCCTCTCGCGCCGATATGATGTCGAGCGCGATGCCGGTTTCCTGCCGCACCCGCTCGATGAACGCTTCGCCGTTCACCGCCCGGCGGCAAGCCTCGGTGGCGACCGAACGGGCGAGGTGAACATTGCGGCGCTTGAGCTTGTCGGCGCAGATCCGGAGCGCGCCCAGCGCCCGGTCCATTGCTTCCTGACTGAGCCGCCCGGTCTGCGCCAGCCCTTCGCCCAGCCGCACCACCCGGCTGAAAGCATCGACTATCGCAAAATTCTCACCCGAGGGCCGCGCGATAAGCAGGCGGCAATTGTTGGTGCCGAGATCGATCGCCGCGTAGCTTTGCCGGGAGAAAGATGCGCCGCGCAGCGGTTCTGCGGGTCGCGTGCCCTCGCCGGGCATCGGCTGCCGGTCCGGCGTGGAATTGGTGGCGCCGCGAGGCTCACCCTCTGCCCCGGCGACTTCCGCACGCATTGCCGGCGGAATCTGTTCCGCCATGATATTCGCACTCTTATTGTTTTCCCGCCGTTCGCGGCGAGTACCTGACGGCGATCCTAACCCGAGGCATCGATTTGGGCAAGTGCGGCGGCTTGACCCACATCGCCCATGCGCCTAGATGCTCGCGCCTGCTGCCCCGTCGTCTAACGGTAAGACACCGGACTCTGACTCCGTTTATCGAGGTTCGAATCCTCGCGGGGCATCCAGGCTCGTCATGATCAGGATCGATGGTGTCGGGCGCAGAGGGCAAGTCCGTCGATCAACACATGGCAACAAATCGGAGCCGCTGCAGCCCGCTCAACAACGTTGACTGGAGGGGATGGTCGGCAGGTCCTCGATTCGGACATTCGTGCTGGCTACGCCCGGCAAATGGAAATTCGCATCGGATGGACGCGCATCTGCCGACGTGTCACAAAAGCCGATGTCGCGCGTTCACGATTCCAGTTGGGCGGCGGTCATCGAATTGAACACCAGTTTTGGGAGCAAGCTATGCGACAAAAAGGGCAGCGCGTCGCGGCAGCGTTGATCGCCAGCCTGATCCTGGTTTGGCAGCCTGCGGCGGCCGAAGATCTCCCGCCTTACCTTGACCCGGCGCAGCCGCTTGACGCGCGGCTCGATGACCTTTCCGCCCGGCTCACCTTGCCGGAAAAGATCGCCTTGCTCAGCACGACCGCCGCTCCGGTCGAGCGGCTGAAGATTCCGGCATTCAACGGATTCAATCAAAGCCTGCATGGCGTGGTCTGGACCCGGCCGACCACCACCTTCCCCGTACCCATTGCGATGGCCGCCACCTGGAACCCTGCCTTGATCCAGGAGGCATCGTCGATCATCGCCGACGAGGCGCGCGCCATCAACAACCTGTGGCCCACCATCGAGGGAGAAGACCGCCCGAGCCTGCTGGGCATGCGGATGACAGTGACCGCCAAAGGCGAGGCTTATGGCCACAATGGACTGCTCTATCGTTCGCCGGTGATCAATCTGGCGCGTGATCCGCGTTGGGGGCGGATCTGGGAGGGTTTTGGCGAAGACCCCTGGCTGATGTCGCGCATGACTGTCGCTTATGTGAAGGGCATGCAGGGCGATGATCCGCGCTATCTCAAGATCGCCGGTACGCTGAAACACTTCCCGCTCAACGACGAGGAGCGTGACCGTTCCTCGATCAGTGTTTCGGTGAGCGACCGGGTGCTGCATGAATATTACCTGCGGCCCTTCAAGGCCGGCGTTGTCGAGGCAGGCGTGGCCTCGGTCATGTCGTCATACAATGCGATAAACGGCGTTCCCGGCGCGGCCAACAGCGCCATGATGATCGACCTGTTACGCAAGGACTGGGGCTTTACCGGCATTGCCGTGCCGGATTCAGGCGCGGTGGAAAACCTGGTGCGGCGCTTCGGCGCCTATCCCGACATGGTCCACGCGGCCGCCGATTCTATCCGCAAGGGCACCGACCTCGATACCGGCTCTTTTGCGTTCTACGCCGAAAAGGCCTTGCAGCAGGGACTGCTTGCCGAAGCGGACATCGACGCTGCCCTGGGCAGGATCATGCGCGTGCGTTTCCGGCTGGGCGAGTTCGATCCGCCAGCGATGGTCCCATACAAACGCATATCGCCCAGCATCATCGATTCGCCAGCCCATCGCCAGGTTGCACTTCGGGTTGCGCGCGAGGCGATTGTCCTGCTCAAGAACGAGGGTAATCTCCTGCCGCTCGATCGCAGCAAGCTCAGGACCGTGGCGGTAATCGGCCCGATGGCCGCACAAATTACGCGCGGTGCGCAGTATACCGGAATGTCGTCGAGCTTCCCGTCCAACCTCGATGGCATCCGCAGGAAGCTCGCTGGCTCAGCCGAGATCATCTATGCGCGAGGCAGCGGCGTGCTGGAAACCGACAATCCCGAGGCAAGCCTCAAGGAGGCAGAGGAAGCGGCGCGCAAGGCCGATGTCGCAATCGTCTTTGCCGGTACGAACGACAGGATCGAGCGAGAAACAATCGACCGCACTGCGCTGAGCCTGCCGCCGGTCCAAGGCGAACTGATCCGCCGGGTGCGGGCAGCCAATCCGCGCACCGTTCTGGTGCTGCAAAATGGCGGGCCGATCTCGCTGGCACCGACCCAGATCGAGTATCTTACCGGCTACATATTCCCCGGCGAGAAATCAGCCGAAGCGCCCGCCATCCTCGACATGTTCTGGGCCGGCGAGGAAGGCGCGAATGCCGTCGCCGATGTGCTTCTGGGCGATTATAATCCTGCGGGCCGCATGCCGTATACGGTCTATCGCTCCGACACTTTTCTCCAACCGATGAATGATCGCGACATCACCAAGGGTACGACCTATCTCTATTACGACGGCACGCCCGAATATGCCTTTGGCCATGGCCTGAGCTATTCCAGCTTCGCCTATGACAAGCTCGTGGTCGATCTAGCCAAGCCTGCCTCGGCTCCACTGAAGGTGCATGTGCAAGTGCAGAACACTGGCAAACGGGACGGAGACGAGGTTGCCCAGGTCTATGTCCGCGCGCTGTCATCAGGCCCAGTCAAGCTGCCCCGCCGCCAACTCGCCGGCTTCCAGCGGGTGCCGCTCAAGGCGGGAGAAAAGCGCCGGCTCAGCTTTGCCATTGATCCGCGCGATTTTGCTTACTGGGACGCCCAATCAAAGCTTTGGGTGCTGGAAGCAGGTGCCTATGAAGTGATGGCGGGCAGTTCGTCCACCGACATTCGCCTGCGTTCCCGGTTTCAAGTCGCCGCGCGCGCGCAATGGAGCGATAGCGGCGAGGGATCGGCCCCGATGCAGCGGCAATAGCGGGTGACATCTTGCGCACCCAATGTTTTGGGCAGCAAGCAACCCAGGCCCGCCATTCAAAAGTACGCCGCGCAAACCCCTTCGAATCCACCTCCGGGACATGCATCCTAGCTTGCGTCCCAGTCCTGCTGTGGAAAGGTCGCTGTCGTACCAGCCTTGCGGCTGAACCGAGCTGTGGACCGCACGCAGGAATTTAGCTATTCTGCGGCATGGCCGTTCCAGTTCAACTGCGGCTTCATACAGACTTTCCCCTTCAGTCCAATTCGCCGCCTCTCGACAGGCCCGGCGCTATCCGCGATTGAGGCTGGATGACCGACGAAGAAAAACGCCTCCACCGCCGCCGCTTCTACAAGGCCGAACAGGAAGCAGTGTTCGCCGAAGCGCATGCCCGCGACACGCCGCAGACCGAAAGTCCGTCCTACCGGCTCGCCTTCAGCGACACCGATTTCCTGTTGCGCGAGGAATTGCGTCCGGTGCGCTTCCAGCTCGAGCTGATGAAGCCGGAAATGCTGCTCGACGAGGCGAAGATCGGCTCGACCCTGGTGGTCTATGGTTCCGCCCGCATCCCAGCACCGGAACACGCCGCAGCGCTGGTTGCCGCCGCGAACACCCCGGAAAAGCGCGCAGTGGCCGAACGGCTGGCCGACAAGGCGAAGTATTACGAGGAGGCGCGCAAGCTCGGACAGATTGCCGGCTCCTGCGGCATTGTCGAGAAAGGCATGCGGCAATTCGTGGTCTGCTCGGGCGGCGGGCCCTCGATCATGGAGGCGGCCAACCGCGGCGCCCGCGAGGCCGGGGCCGATACTGTCGGGCTCAACATCGTGCTGCCGCACGAGCAGGCGCCCAATCCCTATGTCACGCCCGATCTTTCCTTCCAGTTCCACTATTTCGCCCTGCGCAAGATGCACTTCCTGCTGCGCGCAAAGGCAGTGGCGGTGTTCCCGGGAGGTTATGGCACGCTCGACGAATTCCTTGAGCTGCTGACCCTTATCCAGACCGGCAAGATGAAGCCGATTCCGGTGCTGTTGTTCGGCATGGATTTCTGGAACCGGGTGGTGAACTTCGAGGAACTGGCCGCCGAGGGCGTAATCAACTCCGCCGACATCAAGCTGTTCACCCCGGTGGAAACCGCAGAGCAAGCCTGGGCGGAAGTGGTGCGGTTCTACGATCTGGATTGCGGTTAGAGTCGAACTGCCGCGTGGCCCATCGGGCCATGCCCCTGTCCGAAGCCGGGCGCGGCGAGCAGCGCGGCGCGCACGAACTTGCGGGCGCGGGCGATGGCGTCGGTGAGCGTCATGCCCTGTCCCAGCCCGGTCGCGATGGCGCTGGCGAGCGTGCAGCCGGTGCCATGGGTGTGACGGGTGTCGATCCGGGCATCCTCCCAGCGGGCGACTTCGCCATCCCGCGTGACCAGCCGGTCGACGATGGCATCGCCCTCGCCGTGCCCGCCTTTGATCAACACGGCACTCGCCCGGGCGGCAAGCACCGCTTCGCCGCCCAGAGCTTCGAGTTCGGGCAGGTTGGGAGTGAGCAGCGCCGCCAGGGCAATCAAACGGTCGAAGGCGGCAACTGTCCCTGGGTCGGCCAGCGCCGCACCGCTCGTCGCCACCATCACCGGATCGAATACCACCGGCACATCGATGCCTTGCAGCATGTCGGCGACCAGATTGGCGATGGCGGCTGTCCCCAGCATGCCAATCTTGATCGCATCCGCGCCGATATCGGCGATGCAGGCCTCGATCTGGGCGCCCACGAGCTCCGGGGCTAGCATTTCCACTGCCCGAACCCCGGTGGTGTTCTGCGCGGTAATCGCGGTAATCGCCGTCATCCCATAACCGCCGAGCATGGTAACCGTCTTGATGTCAGCCTGGATGCCCGCGCCGCCCGAGCTGTCGGACCCGGCGATTGTCAGGATGCGGGCCGGGGTCACTGCCTGAACTTCCGCTCCGTCGATGGCGGAGAGGTGACATGCAGATGCTTCGCCCGCGCCGGCCGGTCCATCAGTTCGCCGCCGCAATTGGGGCAGCACTCGTCCAGCGCATCGGCGCATTCGGCGCAGTAGGTGCATTCGAAGCTGCAGATGAACGCACCCGGCGCCTCGGCCGGCAAGTCCGCGCCGCAGCGTTCGCAGTCCGGGCGCATTTCGAGCATCAGGCGGCGGCCACTTTCACCGCCTCGCAGATCGAATCGACAGCCGCTTCGACATCGGCGGCATCGTCGCCCTCGGCCATCACCCGGATCACCGGTTCGGTGCCTGACGGGCGGATGACCAGGCGGCCCTTGCCGTCGAGCAGTTTCTCGGCATCGCGGATCGCCGCCTTGACCCGCTTGTCGGTCAAAGGCTCGCCGCCGCCGAAGCGCACATTCTTGAGCAGCTGCGGCGCGGGGTCGAACAGGTGCAGCAGCTCGCTCGCCCGCTTGCGCGATTGCACCAGCGCGCCGAGCACTTGCAGCGCGGCGATCGTGCCGTCGCCGGTGGTCGCGTGATCGAGCAGGATGATGTGACCCGACTGCTCGCCGCCCGCGTTGCAGCCCTTCTTGCGCATCATTTCGAGCACATAGCGATCGCCCACCTGGGCGCGGAACAGTTCGAGCCCCTGGCCCTGAAGATAGCGCTCCAACCCCAGGTTCGACATCACCGTGGCAACCACGCCGCCGCCCCGCAATGCGCCCTGCTTCGCCAGCCGGGTGCCGATCAGCGCCATCAGCTGGTCGCCATCGACAGTCTCGCCCTTCTCGTCGACGACGATCAGCCGGTCGGCATCGCCATCGAGCGCGATGCCGATATCCGCGCCCTCGCGCACCACCGCTTCCTTGATCGCGCCCAGCGAGGTCGATCCGACCCCGTCGTTGATGTTGCGGCCATTGGGCGCGACGCCGATCGCAACGACTTCGGCGCCCAGCTCCCAGATTGCCGAGGGCGCCACCTGATAGGCCGCGCCATGGGCGCAATCGACCACGATCTTGAGCCCGTCGAGCCGGATGTTATCGGGCAGCGAGTTCTTCACCGCGTGGATATAGCGCCCGCGCGCGTCCTCGATCCGCCGTGCCCGGCCGATGTCCTCGGCGGCGGCGAGCGGAATGCTGGCACCCAGCATATCCTCGATCGTTGCTTCGTCCTTGTCGGACAGCTTGAAGCCATCGGGGCCGAACAGCTTGATGCCGTTGTCCTCGTAGGGGTTGTGACTGGCCGAGATCATCACGCCGACATCGGCGCGCATCTCGCGGGTCATCAGCGAGACTGCCGGAGTAGGCATCGGCCCGAGCAGGATCACATCCATGCCGACGCTGGTGAAGCCCGCGACCATGGCGTTTTCCAGCATATAGCCGGACAGTCGGGTATCCTTGCCGATCACTGCACGGTGGCGATGGGTGCCGCGCAGGAAATGCCGCCCTGCCGCCTGGCCGACTTTCATCGCGACTGCGGCGGTCATCACCCCCTTGTTGGTGCGACCGCGAATACCGTCGGTGCCGAAATACTGCTTGCCCATGAACGTCCCGCTCGCCTTGAAATCCCTGTCCTTTGCTATGTCGCGGAGCAGCGCTAATGTCACGCTTCCATAGGGGATTTACCGGGGAGATTGCATGGCGGAGGAAGCGGGCGCGCCCTTGCTGCCCGATATCAGGGTTCCGGCCATCCGGACTTTCGCCGGTCTGGCGGCGGGTCTGGCGATTGGCATTGCGCTGCAAGACACGCCCGCGCTGGTCCGCGTCCTGGGGGTTACGGATCCATTGGGCACGCTGTGGCTGCGGGCCTTGCAGATGTGCATCCTGCCGCTGGTCTCGGCGCTGATCTTCACCGGCGTGCTGCGGACAGTCGCCGCGGCCACGGCGGGGGCGATGGCGCGGCGCACGCTGGGCATGTTCGCGGCAGTGCTGCTTGGCGGAGCGGCGATGTCGGCTCTGGCGATGCCCTTGCTGCTGCGGGCCTTCCCGGTCCCCGTCCAGGCCGTGGAGGCCATGCGCGGGGCTGGCGAGCAGGCTGCAGGCACGGTTCCGGGCCTTGGCGACTATTTCGCCACGCTGATCCCCGCCAATGTCATCGAGGCAGCGGCGCGCGACGCGGTGCTGCCGGTGATCCTGTTCATGGCCCTGTTTGCGCTGGCTGCCGCGCGGCTGCCGGCTGAACCGCGCGGCCTGCTGGCGCGGCTGTTCGAGGCGATTGCCGGGGCGATGATGGTGGTGATCGGCTGGGTGCTTGCCTTGGCGCCCATCGGGGTCTTTGCCCTGGCGCTTGGCGTCGCCGCGAAGAGCGGCACGGCGATGGTGGCCGCGCTGGGGCATTACATCGCGCTGGTCTCGGCAATCGGCGCTGTGGTCATGCTGGCGGGCTATCTGCTCGCCGTGATTGCCGCGCGTCAGAGCCCCGTCGCCTTTGCCCGGGCGATGCTGCCGGCGCAGGCAGTGGCAATCTCGACCCAGAGTTCGCTCGCCAGCCTGCCTGCCATGCTCGCCGCCTGCCGCAAGCTGGGGGTGAGCGAGACCAGCGCCGATTTCGTCCTGCCGCTCGCCGTCGCATTATTCCGCGCAACCAGCCCGGCGATGAACCTCGCGGTCGCGGCCTATGTCGCGCAGCTGTCGGGGGTCGAGCTGACCCCGGCTGCCTACGCAGCGGGAATTGCCGTCGCCATGCTGGCCATGCTGGGCTCGCCATCGCTGCCCGGCACGATCAGCTTCGTTACTTCGGTTGGCCCGATTGCGCTTGCCATGGGTGTGCCGATCGGCCCGCTGGCGCTGCTGGTCGCGGTGGAAATGCTGCCCGACATCGTGCGAACGCTGGGCAACGTGACGATGGACGTGGCGGTGACGGCGGCGGCGGACCGCAGGGCTTTACCGGACTCCCGGACCTTATCGGTCTCAGAGTGATTTTTCGTAGATGTTGTACTGCTTGTTGATCTTGCTGCCGATAGTCTCGGCAATCGCAACCATTCCCTGATTGTCCTCCAGAATCCAGCCGATCTCTCCGCGCCTGCCGCCAAAATTGGCGATGGAATTGCGGCGGATGTATTCGATCATCATGAAGGCGAGCTGGCTGGCCATGCGGGTGCTTTGCAACCGCTTGAGCACGCCCATCAGCGGCACCCGCATATCGGCAGGCCGGGGTTTGCGCAGCCACAGAGCGATCTTGATCCAGCCGAGCAGCGAGGGCTTGCCGCTGGGGCGGTTGGCACGGATCAGCACCTGGTTGAAATCGGGAAGCGTCATCATGAAGGCAACCGGTTCGCCATCGTATTCGGCGATGCGGATCAGGTCGGGCTTGACCAGAGGCTTGAGGTGCTTGGCGGTGTAGGCGATCTCGCTGGGAGTGAAGGGAACGAAGCCCCAATTGTCCGACCAGGCTTCGTTGAGGATGTGGCAAATGATGCCAACCTCGCGCTCGAAGTGCTTGAGGCTGACCTTGCGGAGCTTGATGCGTTCGTTTTTCTCGCCCGAGGCAACGATCCGCTGGATCAGCGGCGGAAAGTCCGGAAGAATGTCGAGATCGTAGGTGTAGAGCTTCTTGACCAGATCGTAGCCCCGCCCCTCGATCCACGGCTGGTAGCGAGCGGCCTGGTGGCCCATCATGTACATCGGCGGATGATCGTGGCCCTTGACCAGCAGTCCGGGCTCTTCCCACACGGAGAGGTTCATCGGCGCCAGCACCCGGGTCATGGCCTGGGCGCGGAGCCAGTCCTCCGCTGCGGCAATAAGCTGGTTCGCCACGCCTTCGTCTTCGGTTTCGAGTGCACCCCAGAAGCCCGTACCCGGCCCCATGCCTTGCTCGGCCGACTGGGCAAGCGCCAGCTCGTCGATATGCGCGGCAATGCGCCCCACCACCGCGCCGCCCTGCCGGGCGAGGAACAGCTGGCAGCGCGCGTGCTCGAAATAGGGGTTCTTGCCGGGAGTGAACTTGGCCAGTTCCTCGCCGCGGAGATTGGGGACGTAATTTTGATCCGGTGCATTGATGCGGAAACCGAAGTCGACAAAGGTATCGCGGTCGCGCTTGGTGGTGACGGGACTTATCGCTATGGCTGGCTGGATCACTATCTTGCCTCTGTCGTGAGCCGCGCAGCAGTGCGGATGTGGTTGCGGGCTTGTCAAGCTTGCAGGGGAAATTGGCAGGAGCATGGCCGGTCTGGAATGAATGGATGAATGCACATGAACCGTCAGGCTTGCATCGGCGGCAGGCCGATACGCCCGACGATGCGGCTCTGCTGCGCGCGGCGGTCGAGTTGACGCGCGACATCGCCGAGGCCCGTCCCGGCATCTACTGGACCGATATGCTGTTGTCCGCCACACTGGGCTATGTAGCGCTGGCGGGAGCGATCGTGCTGGCGAACCCCTGGCTCGCCGTGGCTTCGGGCATGATTGCCGTGCTGGCGCTGTACCGGGCACTGCTGTTCATTCACGAGCTGACCCATATCCACCGCGATGCGCTGCCCGGGTTCCGGCTGGTCTGGAATGTGCTGGTTGGTATTCCCCTGTTCACCCCGTCATTCATGTACGAGGGCGTCCACACCCTGCACCACGCCCGCACCCGCTATGGCACTATCGAGGACCCCGAATATCTGCCGATTGGCCTGATGAAGCCCTGGACACTGCCGGGCTTCCTGCTGATCGCCGCCTTCCTCCCGCCGGCATTGCTGCTGCGCCATGCGGTGCTGGTTCCGCTCGGGGTATTCATTCCGCCGCTGCGGCGGCTAGTGTGGGAACGCTACTCGTCGCTTGCCACCAATCCCGCCTTCCGCCGCCGCCCGCCCGAGGGCGAAATGGCCCGCATGGTGTTCTGGCAGGAGCTGGGCGCTTCGCTCTGGGCGATCGCGCTGCTTGCCGCATCGTTTGCATATGGCTGGCGTCCGCTGGCGATTGCCCTGACAGTGATCGCGGCGACTGCCGTGCTCAATCAGTTGCGCACACTCGCCGCGCATCTGTGGACCAACGATGGCGAGCCGATGACGGTAACCGCGCAATACCTCGATTTAGTCAATGTCCCGCCGCCCGACTGGCTGTCGCTGCTCTGGGCTCCGGTCGGTCTGCGCTATCACGCGACGCACCACTTGCTGCCAAGCGTCCCGTATCATGCGCTGGGCGAGGCACACCGCCGGATTACCGCGCAGCTTGGCCCGGGTTCGACCTACGACGGAGCGAACTACCCCGGGCTGTTCACCCTGATCGCCCGGCTGGCGAAGAGCACGATGGGAACACGCTGAACGGCTTCGCATCCCGCAATGCCACCGCTCGCCTGAGCGAGACACCTGCCGCTATTCCTCGGTGCGCACCAGCACTGTTTCACCGATCAGGGCGAACAGGAAGAACGGCGCCCAGGCAGCGATCAGTGGCGGATAGCCGCCGAAATTGCCCATTGCCAGCGCGGCATTGTCGATGACGAAATAGGCGAAGCCCAGCGCCATGCCGATAACCGCGCGGATCAGCCACTGGCCCGAGCGCGCCAGGCCGAAGGCCGCCAGGGCGCCGAGCAGCGGCATCAGGATGGCCGAGAGGGGCCCGGACAGCTTGTGCCACCACTTGCCTTCGATCTCGCTGGTCCGGCGCCCGGCGGTCTTCAACTCGCGGATCGAGCCGGACAGCTGGAACAGGTCCTGTCCGTCGGCATCGACCGAACTGATCGAGACCTGACCAGGCGTGACGTCTCGCGCCACGACAGCCGATTCCAGCTTGCGGGTTTGCGCGCTTTTCACATCGAACGAAACCGGCGCTTCCAGCCGCCAGCCCGGCCGGGCAAAAGTCGCGCGGGGGCTGCGGATCTGCTCGACGATAATGCCTGCGGCATCGCGCCGGTACCAGGTGACGCGCTCCATCACGGTCTTCGCGCCTTCGCCAGTCAGCGTTCCGGCCGACAGGATATTGCCGCCATCGCGCACATAAATGTTGCTGCGCACGCCAGAGTCCCTCGGCACCGGTCCATAGTCGACCGCCTGCCATGCTTTCAGCGTGGCATTTGCCCGCGTCACCACACGCTCGTTGAATGCGAAACTGACCAGCGCGACCACGATCGCCGTCATGATCAGCGGCGCCAGCACCTGATGCGCGGACAGCCCGGCAGACTTCATTGCGATGACTTCGCTGTTCTGGTTGAGCATCGACAGAGTGAAAATCGTCGCGAGCAGCACCGAATAGGGCAGAAAGCGCGCCATCAGCTGGGGCGCGCGCAGCGTTACATAAGTCCACAGTTCGCCCTCGCCATTGCCGGGCTGGGCGAGCACCTTGCTGCTTTCGCTGAGCAAGTCGAGCATCTGCAGCACCAGCACCAGCATCACCAGCACCGCAACAATGCGCAGAGCGAACAGCCGCGCGAGGTAGAGGGTCAAGGTCCGCGACGGGAAGAATTCGAGTTGCATCGGCGCTAAGCCATCCCGGGGGCGCCGCGCCCGCGCATCAGCGCGCGCAGCCGCTTGGCGATGTCCCCGGTAAACCGCTCAAGCGCACCGATCGGCTGGCCTCCCGGCACATAGGCGATGCGCCAGTACATCCACAGGATGATTGCCGCGAACAGCACCAGCGGACCCCATTGCACCAGCAAGGGGTCGGCCTTGCCTAGTCCGGCGACGCCCTGTCCGTATTCGCAGAGCTTGTGATAAACCGTAACCATCACGATCGAGACGAATACGCCAAGCGACGAGGTCGATCGCTTGGGCGGCACCGCCAGCGCCACCGCCAGCAACGGCAGGAATACCATGATCGCCAGTTCGGCGAGCTTGTAGTGGAGATTGGCTCTGGACTTGGCGCGCAGGTCCGCCGGGGCACCGCGATCGTTCCAGCCGATCCGCAGCAGTTCTGGCAGAACGAATTCGCGCTCCTTGCCCCGCTGGCGGAATTTCTCGATCGCCGGCAGTTCGATCGGGAGGTCATGACGCGAGAAGCTGAGGACCCGGGGGGTGGCGCCCTGGGTGTCCTGCAGGATCTGCCCATCGACCAGACGCAGTATGATCGTGTCGGGATTGTTCTGCAGGGCGAGGAACCGCCCCTCGCGTGCCGAGACCGAGAGTACCTGGCCCTTGTCATTCGCCACCCGCGCGAAAATTCCGATCAGCCGCCGGCCTTCGTCCCGGCTTTCTTCGATGCGCAGCGCCATGCGGTCCTTGAGCGTGGTGAACTCCCCGACCTTGATAGAAGCGCCGAGCGCGCCGGAGCGCAGTTCGAACTGCAATTGCTCGTAATAGTAGCGCGACAGCGGCTGGAGATAGCCGACGATGAGCAAGTTGATCGCCATCATCACCGCCGTAATGATGTATGGCACGCGCAGCAGCCGGTTATAGCCAAGGCCGACGGCGCGCAGCACATCGAGCTCGCTGGAGGTGGCGAGCTTGCGGAACGCAAACAGGATTCCGAGCATCAGACCGAGCGGGATGGCGACGCTGGCATATTCCGGCAGCATATCGGCCAGCATGCGAAACACCACGCTGACCGGGCCGCCTTGGGTCGCGACGAAATCGAACAGCTTGAGCATCTTGTCGAGCACAAGCAGCGAGGCGGCGATGACGAAGACCGCCAGCATTGGGCCGACGACCAGCTTGAATATATATCGATCTGTGGCGGTGATGAATTTCAAGGTGCGCGTTCTGGGGCCAGCTGGAAGTGGTTTCCCGACCTAGGCACCTATGAGGCGGCGGGCAAGCCGCATGGCCTCGCGATCAGGCCTTTTCCAGCGTGCATTGCAGCGGATGCTGGTTGCGGCGGGCAAAGTCCATCACCTGGTTCACCTTGGTTTCGGCGATTTCGTAGGGGAAGACACCGCAGATGCCGATGCCCTTCTGGTGGACATGCAGCATGACCCGGGTCGCCTGTTCAAGGTCCATGCTGAAAAAGCGTTTGAGCACCATAACGACGAATTCCATCGGTGTGTAATCGTCGTTAAGCAGCAGCACCTTGAACTGGCTAGGCTTCTTGGGCTTGGTGCGGGTCTTGGTAGCGACGCCGGTCTGATCCTGGCCATCGCCGCCGCCGGAATCGCCGTCGCCCTCATCGGCGGCGCGGGTCCGCAGCGGCGGGCTCGTACCTGCCTGGCGCGAATCTTTGGTGTCGGGACGGCGATTCATTGCCACAGAATATCGCAACGATGGGTCACAAAACAAGTCATCGATATCAGGGTGCTGTTTGGCAAATGCAAACGGGCCGGACGGTTCGCACCGTCCGGCCCGCGCTCTGGACTTGCCGGCCTGGAGAGGAAAACCGACTCGCCCGAAATCAGGCAGCCTTTTTGATCGCCTCGACGGCCAGGCTGGCGCGCTTGGAGAGCGGCGCGAAAGCATCGTTGAACAGCTTGATCACGGCCTCGCTGTTCTTCGAACCGAAGGCGAGAGCCTGATCGACATTGCGACGCACGATCTTGCTCTGCAGCTGAACGAAATCGTTAGGCGACTTGACGGTCGTCAGGTCCTTGACGTCGGCGGTGACGGTATCGACGGCCGACTTGCCTTCAGCGACATAGGTCTTGCTCAGGTCCTGAAGACCGGCGGCAAGAATCTTGCCCGATTCCACCACGGCATCGACATTGCCCTTGGTGAAGGTGCTTGCTTCGCCCAGTACGGCGCTGCCCTTGGCATAGGCCAGCTTGGCCTTGCCCTGTACATCGGCGACGGCTTTCTTGATGCCGGAAGTAAAATCGGTGGTTTTCTTGGTAGACATGAACTTTTCCTTCGATTGCGTTATAGGAGTTGGTTTGGTTGCGGTCTGAATTTTCGGTGCCTTCGGCTTGACGGAAGCCAGTCGCTTGGCGGCGACCGGTTCTGCCTTTGGGGCAACGCGCACCTTGGAAGATCTGGCCGGAGCGGATTTGGCCGGAGCGGATTTGGCCGGCTTGGTTTTCGCCAGTGTGGTCTTCGCCGACTTGGCCTTAACCGGCTTGGCAGGCGTCAGCCGTTTCAGGCGGGGCGCAGCCAGAGCCAGATCGGCTTCGAGCTCCGCAGGAAGCGCGGTCGTTTGGGCCGGAGCTGCATCGGGAGTCGATATCTTCACCAGAGGCGCTTCCACCGGAACGATGGGGTCCACAACCGGCACAGGGACGTTTGCCGGCGCACTGTCGGTGCTCCGCACGCCCTTGGCGGGAAACGGAATTGGCTCGGCAGACGCAAGCTTCGCGCTTTCGGCGGCTGCGGCATAAGCCTTTTCGGCGGAGTCCGTGGTTTTGTTTTCCCCGGTTTCGGCCATTTTGAATAGATCCTTCGCTTGCAAACCGCAGTGTGCGATTTATGTTGCGATGCACAATAATCCTTCTGCGCATGCGAAGTCAAGCCAAAAAATGCTGCAGTGCAACAAAATGGGCGCCCCAGCCCCGGGGGAGCCGAAAAACGGCTCAGCGCGTCATCACGTAACGCCCGGGCGCATCCTCGATCGCAGCATCGCCCTTCCCGCCTGGATCCCGCTTGCCGGTGGCATCGACCACTGCCGGATCCCGGGACCGCAGCCAGGCCGCCCAGTGCGGCCACCAGCTGCCCGGATGCTCGCTCGCACCTGCGACAAAATCCTCAAGCGAACCCGCCGTGCCATCGTTTGTCCAGTACTGGTATTTCTTCGCCGCAGGAGGATTGACCACCCCGGCAATGTGGCCCGATCCCGCCAGCACGAATGTCCAATCGCCCGCGAGATGCCGCGTCATTTTCCACACGCTACCGGGCGGCGCGATATGGTCTTCACGTCCCGCCTGGATGTAACATGGCACCGCGATCAGGGTCAGGTCGATCGGTGTACCGAGCGCCGACAGCGAATCGGGGGTAACGAGCCGGTTGTCGCGGTACAGGTCGCGCAGATAGTCTTCGTGCCATCTGGCCGGCAGGTTCGAGACATCGCCGTTCCAGTGGAGCATGTCGAAGGCGGGATAGTCCTCACCCATCAGGTAGTTCTTGACGACAGTGCTCCAGATCAGGTCGCGCCCGCGGAGCAGGTTGAACGTCGCCGCCATATAGCGCCCATCGAGGTAACCTTCCGGTGCGAGTTTGCCGATTGCCGCGATCTGGTTGTCATCGATGAAATACTTGAGGTCGCCGGGTTCCTCGAAATCGACTTGGGCAGTGAAAAACGTGGCGCTGCTGACTTTGTCCGCAGCGCCGCGCCGCGCCAGCACCGCGAGGGTCGCGGCGAGCGTGGTACCGGCGACGCAGTAGCCGATGGCATGAACGCCCGGCACGTCGAGCCGGGCGCGGATCGTGTCGATCACATCGATCTGGGCGGCGATATAATCGTCCCACATAACATCGGCCATGGTCTCGTCGGCCGATTTCCAAGAGACCATGAACACCGTAATGCCTTGTTCGACCGCCCAGCGCACGAAGCTCTTCGCCGGGTTCAGGTCGAGGATGTAAAAGCGGTTGATCCAGGGCGGGAAGATGACCAGCGGCACGGCCAGCACGTTTTCCGTCACCGGCGTATACTGGATAAGCTGGTAGAGCGGGCTCTCGTGAACCACCTTGCCGGGCGTGGCTGCGATATTCTCGCCGAGCCGGAAGGCCGCGGAATCGGTATGGGTCAACTGGCCGCGTTTCAGATCGGCCAGCAAGTGGCCGAAGCCCTTGACCAGGCTTTCACCCCGGGTTTCGATCGCCCGCGCAATCGCCTGCGGATTGGCCGGCAGGAAATTGTCCGGACTGATGGCATCGAGCAGCATGCCGGTGAAGAACTGGAGGCGCTCCTTTCGCTCGGGCTCGGAATCGCCGATGCCCCCGGCCATAGATTTCAGTTCCTCGGCAAGCAGCAGGTAGGTCTGGTGGAGCAAGGCGTGGAGCGGCGATTCGCGCCATTTTTCATCGGCAAAACGGCGGTCCTTGCGCGGCAGAACCGGCACTCCGCCGCCCTCGGCAGCTACGCCCGGGCCTACGCCGTATTGCCCCAGCACCGTGGTCCAGAGCGAAAGCCCTTTCTCCCAAAGCTGCATCTGACGGTCCGGGCCGATCGGCATCGCAAGGCCTTGCCAGCCCTCAAGCAGCTTCAGCCAGGTCGCGGGATCGGTATAGTGCGCCGGGATGGCAGCGGCATCGCCCGCGCGCTCCTGCTCGAAATTCAGCCACATTTCCTTGAGACGCGCGGTGACATCGACCCAATCGACACCGCCGCCTATGCCGGGCGGCTTAGCATCCACGCCAGGCAGCCATTGCTCGAACGCCCCGCGCGCCAGATCGGCCTGAACGCGAAGCAGCTCGGCGAAATCGCCGGACAAGCCCGCTTCTCCACGGGGATTTTCGGCCATCGATCCGCACTCCGTTGCCTTCGGCGAAACCGCCTTGGGGAGCAGTTGCGAGCCCTCTCCGCGCCAGGACACCATAGTGCCCCAAGCGCGATTTGCCAGAGCCTGTTTAACGTCTTAGAGACCCAGTCTGCGGCAATGCCGCCGCGCACAACGGAAATACCGAGGTCATGGAAGACGAGTTCTACCGCATCAAGCGACTGCCGCCCTATGTCATTGCCGAAGTGAATGACATGCGCGCCGCAGCCCGCCAGGCGGGGCGGGACATCATCGACCTGGGCATGGGCAATCCCGATCTTCCGCCTCCGGCCCATGTCATCGACAAGCTGTGCGAAGTTGCGATGAAACCCGACGCCCACGGCTATTCCGCCTCGTCGGGCATTCCCGGAATCCGCAAGGCGCAGGCTAATTACTATGCCCGCCGCTTTGGGGTCGAACTCGATCCGGCGACTGAAGTCGTGATGACGATGGGCTCGAAGGAAGGCCTGGCCAGCATGGCGACGGCTATGACCGCGCCGGGCGATGTCGTGCTTGCACCCAATCCTTCCTATCCGATTCACACCTTCGGTTTCATCATCGCCGGGGCGACAATCCGCTCGGTTCCGGTGACGCCGGACGAGAAATACTGGGCGGCGCTCGACCGGGCGATGGCATTCACCGTGCCGCGCCCCTCGGTGCTGATCGTCAACTATCCCTCGAACCCGACCGCCGAGACCGTCGATCTCGCCTTCTACGAGCGGCTGGTGGCCTGGGCCAAGGAGAACAAGGTCTGGATTCTTTCCGATCTTGCCTATTCCGAACTCTATTACGACGACAACCCCACGCCGTCGATCCTGCAAGTGCCGGGCGCGAAGGACATTGCTGTCGAGTTCACCTCGATGAGCAAGACCTTCTCGATGGCCGGCTGGCGGGTCGGGTTTGCGGTCGGCAACGCCAGGCTGATCGCCGCTCTGAAGCGGGTGAAGAGCTACCTCGATTACGGCGCTTTCACTCCGATCCAGGCCGCCGCCTGCGCGGCGCTGAACGGACCGCAGGATATCGTCGAGAAGAACCGCGAACTCTACCGCAAACGCCGCGACGTGCTGGTCGAAAGCTTCGGCCGGGCGGGCTGGGATATTCCCTCGCCCAAGGCCTCGATGTTCGCCTGGGCGCCGCTGCCACCGGCGCTGAAAGAAATGGGCAGTCTCGAATTTTCCAAGCAATTGCTCACCCATGCCGAAGTCGCCGTAGCGCCCGGCGTGGGTTATGGCGAGGAAGGCGAAGGCTTTGTGCGCATCGCCATGGTCGAGAACGAGCAAAGGCTGCGACAGGCGGCGCGCAACATTAAGCGCTATCTTGCTAGCATGGGTGTCAATAGCACTGCGGCCTGAAAGGCTGCAATCAAAGCTTGCACAACGCCGCAATGGTGCCCATTTAGAGTTGTCGGAACACGTCCAGTTATGGGGGGTGCTGAAGGCGGGGCTCGCCAATGACTTAACTGTCCGAAGTGCAGGCGTTTATTGACCATTCGAGAAAGGTCGGGAGTCCGGCCGAATTGCACGCGCTGATGCATGGTATCTCGAACGACATGGGTTTCGACTATTTCGCCCTGGTCCACCATGTCGATCTGCGTTCGTTCGGCACACTCGACGGCCCGCTTCTGACCGGAGAATTCTTGGCGCTCAGCAACTATCCGGAGGGCTGGATAGAGCAGTACATCAACGACGAAGTGGTGAATTTCGATCCCCGGCTGCTAGCCAGCCAGCGCACCAATGTCGGGTTCGGCTGGGACCAGTTGCACGAGATCATCGATCTCACCCCGATCCATCACACTATCATCGAGCGCGCCAGGCATGCAGGGATCGAGGACGGATTTACCGTTCCGGCAAATGTTCCTGGCGAACTCAACGGATCCTGCAATTTCGCCGTCGGCCACGAGCGCGCGGCACCGCGATCGAATTTTGCGATGGCGCAGCTGGTAGGCTCTTTTGCCTTTCAGGCCGCCCGCAGCCTGGTGATCCATACGCGCGGCCTCAGTTCCGCCTCACCGGTCAAGCTGACCGAGCGGCAGCTGGAATGCATAGTCCTGGTCGCCCGGGGCAAGACCGATTGGGAAATCGGGAAGATTCTGGGGATTTCCGATGAAACGGTGAAACAGCACATCGCCGATGCCCGGATGCGCTACGATGTCACCAAGCGCATGCAAGTCGTCCTGCGAGCGCTCTACGATGGACTGGTGCCGCTGAGCGAAATGGTCAGTTAGAAGCCGCCGTCGCATTCATCACATGGCGTCCATCGCTGGCGAAAGCGCCAAGTTCGATGGTATCGCCGCCGCCGCGCATGACCAGATGCAGCGCCTCGCCGCACACCCCCGGGGTCAGGCCGCGAAAGGCAAAGCGCTTCAGCACATTGTCCCCCAACTCCCGCCGGGCGAGATCGAGCAGCAGGGTTGCGGTGAGCGGACCATGGACGATCAGGCCGCGATAGCCCTCCTCGCCAGTGGCGTAGGCCAGATCGTAGTGAATCCGGTGGCTGTTGAAGGTCAGCGCCGAATAGCGAAACAGCAGCGTTTCCGTAGGAACGAGCGTGCGATGCGCGCTCCAGCCGACGGGATCGAATCCGGTCTCGCCAGGCGAGGGTGGCGCGGGCGGCGATCCGACCGGGGCGGCTTCACGATAAACCAGACTTTGCACTTCGCGCACCGCCACGCCTGCCTCGCCCGAAGTCTCATGCTCGACATCGACGAATACCAGCTGGCCCGAACCGCCCTGCTTGGCGGTTACGGACAGAACGCGCGAACGCCGCTCGACATTGGTGTCCAGTGTCAGCGGTTGCAGGAATTCGATCTTGCTCGAAGCCCACATCCGGCGCGGCAAGGGCACGGGTGGCAGAAAGCTGGCTGGGCTGTCGTCCCGCTCTGGATGGCCATCGCGCGCCAATTGACCAGTGGCCGCATCGGGCAGGCAAAGACAGAAATGAAAGCCTTGCGGAACCCCTCCGCCGGTACCGGGCTCGCGATCGAGCGTAGCCAGCCAGCGCGCGACATGGCCCCGGTCAATGCGGTCCGCGCGGCGCTCCTCGCGTCCGATCCAGCTCTCCCAATCGCTCATTGCCGCACCTTCCGCTCTTTCGCGGCACCAGGACCGCCACAGCTCGCCACTTCCCGCAACCGCAGCAGTTGGCAAGCATCAATTTCCCGTGGCGGGCAAGGCTGGCGCTGTCTCCTGCTGCGCGGGCGGGCGCAGTGCTTCTGCGGGAAGACGCCTGGCCTCGATCATTTCTGCGGCATCGTCGAGCGCCTGCGCTTCGCCGGCAGTCACGCCGCCCGGACCCGATTGGCCGTCCCCGCTCCCACAGGCTGACAACGCGGCTAGCAGGGCAAGAACGGAAAATGTGCGCATCGCTTCACCATAGCGCGGCCGGGGCAGCAGGCAAACCACCCTATCCCTCGATCGTACGGGTAGCAGGATGGTGCCGGTCGAGGTGCCGGCGAATGATGCGAAGATTGCGGGTGCTGGAGCGGAACATGAAGTCGAGAACATCCCCGGCAACTGGCACCAGACCGAGCAGCCAGTCGATGCCGACATTGCCGGCCATTCTCGCCATCTGCCATTTGCTCATGCCCAGATTGCGCGCCTCCCAGACCATGTAGAGCCCGGCCAGAGCCATGATCGTATCGCCCGCCACCGGAATCAGGCCGGCAATCGCATCGAGCCCGACCGGCCGGTTGATTCCCGGCACGACGAATGAGCGCTCAAGCAGTTGCTCGAGCGCCTCGATCCGCCGCCGCACCGACGCGGGATCGGTGCCCAGTGGCAAGCCTTCCCGGGCAAGACGCACCGTCTGTTGCTGTTCCATGAAATCGACGACCTCATCCTGACCGCCCGCGGGACCCCGCCGACCGCTCTTATTTGGGGCGTAAGGCAAGCGGCATCAAGGGATGATAGCCGAGACGGTTCGCGACGAACCCTGTCATGTCGCCGCGAACCAGCGACCAGCGCATTGGCGGTCCGAACGGGATGAAGACATTTGCATCGGTCAACTTGGCGGTCGCCTGCGCCAGCAGGGCGCTGCGGGCCGCAGGATCCGCTGTTCGTCCTGCCGCCGCCAGGTCGCGATCGGCTTCGGAATGGCACAGGCCGCGCTGACCAGCGCAGTTCAGCTGATTGAGAAACCATTCCGCTTGCGGATAGCGGGCCACGGCATCGACCAGCCGCAGATCGGCAGAATCGCCTTCGCCGACCCTCACCGCCTCCAATCCCGCGAGTTTGAAATCGTCGGCCAGCCGCGCGAATATCCGGTCGGCGCCCGGTCCCTTCGGCATGGCGATGCGCAATCGGATAGCCTCGGCCCTACCGCCGCGCCAGCGCTGAACGCGCGCCAGAGCGGCCGCCCGGCGTTCGGCAAGGTCGAGATCGGTCCAGCGCTCGCCTGGTTCCGGCGGCGCCTCCTGAGTGGTGGCGGGAACGATCCGGTTGCTGGCGCTCCAGCCGCCGACCCTGAACGCCGCGATCAGGCCCTCGCGGTCGATCGCCATGGCAATGGCTTCGCGATTGGACGGTTTCGACAGGAAACCGTCATCGTGCACGACGGCCAGACCGAAAAGGCCCGCAACCGGATCGAGCTTGACCGTCCCGCGCGACAGCCCGAGGGCATCCACCATGGGGAAATGCTCGATCTTTCCTCCGAGGACCGCGTTGGCCTCTCCCTGATTGAATCGTTCGATCGCCTGGCCGGCGGGCAGGGCCCTGAACCGCAGCTTGCGGACCCGGTCATTCCAGTCGTCCAGCGCCGGCATGCCGCGCTTCTCGGGCGCCAGCGGCAAAAGCCCGACAATGCCGCCATCGCGGGTCATGCTCATCGGACCCGCCCCGCGCCCCTTGCGCAGCAAGCCGAGCTCAGGCTGGGCAAGCAATGAGAGCAGCTGCGGCTTTGGATGCACGAGCCGCACTTCGATGACCCGCCCAGCCATGGTGCGAAGGTCGTCCATTCCGGCAAGATCGAGCGCCATGGCCGTGCCTTGCAGTGCCGCAATCGACTGGCGCAACGCGGTGCGGGCCGAATCCGCAGTAAGCGGACTGCCATCCGGCCAATTGCCATCGCGCAGCCGGAAAATGTAGCTCAGCCCATCGTCGGTGACGATCCAGCGATCGGCCAGGGCAGGAATTACCTGACCCTGTTCGTCCAGACTTACCAGACCTTCCGCCGTAGCACCGCGCAGCAATTGGGCCGCAGGCGGCAACCGCCCGCCAGCGGCAAATGGTGCGTCAGGCGGCCCGATTGCCACCACTTCGACCAGCGAATCTTCACTGCCACCACAAGCCTGC
The DNA here is from genome assembly GCA_963775115.1 of uncultured Alphaproteobacteria bacterium. Classification (GTDB taxonomy): domain Bacteria; phylum Pseudomonadota; class Alphaproteobacteria; order Sphingomonadales; family Sphingomonadaceae; genus Novosphingobium. The sequence goes on along the minus strand of CAVZHP010000009.1, from coordinate 472,619 downwards.
GTCAGAAGCGCGAGCATGAGGGCGGCAAATCTTCCCCCGGAAAGAAGGGCAATACGCATAGCCTCGCGCCTAGTCGATTTTGCCGGTTACGGGAATGCGCTTCGCATGGCCGACTTGACGGCAGCACGATCCCGTCAGATCTTGCGCATGACTCCGCCCGACGACAGGTCGTTCAACCTGTTGCGGATATGGGGCGGCGTCTGATCGCCTCCGGGCAGCGGCACCCGTGCGACTTTGGGGTCGATCTCTTCGCGAAAAGCAATGCCGAAGCGGTTGTCCTGCACCCAGGCCACCGAGCCTTCGACCCAGCCGACATTGCGGATATTCACCCAGACGACCGCCCCGCGCGAAACACGGACCGTGCCTTCTGCCATCATGCCCCCGGTAGACAGATTGCGCATCTTGATGCGGTGCTCGTCCGCTGCTCCGTCAAGGCGAAATTCGGCCATGACGAACAGGCTGTCGCGCGCGATCTGCCGTTGTTCAGTCTCGTCCATACGCCCTGCTTGGTCTTTCCTCATAAATTGCCGCCCGGTTGCTATCGGGCAACAGCCGTGCACATAGAACGGTCGCGTGCAGCTTTGATAAACCACCATAGCAAAGAATCGGTAAACGCGCCAAGTTCCCGGCTCGGTGGTAAACGCCTGGGTGCACGATTACTCGTCGCGCGATATTTTCTCGCGGCGTTCGTGGGCTTCCTGCGCCTCAACCGTCATCGTGGCGATCGGCCGGGCGATCAACCGGCCCAGGCCGATCGGCTCGCCGGAAACTTCGCAAAAGCCGTATTCGCCTTCCTCGATGCGCCGGAGCGCTGAGTCGATCTTGGCGATCAGCTTGCGTTGACGGTCGCGCGTTCTGAGCTCGATGCCCCAGTCGGTTTCGCTGGAAGCACGGTCATTGAGATCGGGTTCGCGGATCGGGCCGTCCTGCAACTGCTGAAGTGTGCCGGCAGCCGCATCGAGCACCGATTTCTTCCACTCCTGCAGCAGGCGGCGGAAATAGTCCTGCTGCGCCTCGCACATATAGGGTTCGGCATCGCTGGGCACATATTCCCGGCCAATCGAACGTTTCGCCTTGGCCAGAACATCGATTTCATCGGCAATCGCATTCGGCATCAAAATCTCCGCACCAGCCCTCCCAAGACCGCTTGCGCCCTGTTGCCCCGGGTTTTCCCGATGACTTTCAGCGAGCCTAGGCTGCCGCGCCTATAGGCATCCGCATTTGCCCGCACAAGCGGCAATGCCGTCCCGCATAAGGATTATCCGCAGGCGTCATTGGTCGCCCCTAGTGGCTCTGCGGCAGAAATTATTTCCCCTCGGCATTAACCATTTGTTGACCATGGCTGGGCGAACGTGGGCTTGCGGCAGGCACAGGGGCTCTGCCGTTTACGGGGGTAACTGGGACATGGGCACTGCCTGGATGAATGAGGACGCCGTTGCCGGCGCCACCGAAGTCGATTTGAATGCAGCCGACATGCTGGTGGCGAGCTGCTTCGCCGCCGCCGCTCAGGGCGACGTGGGCGCCTATTACGACCTTGGGGTCGCCTTCTCCACCGGCAGTCACGGTGTCGATTGCGACCTGATCGAAGCACACAAATGGTTCAACCTCGCCGCCGTCGCCGGTCACGAGGAAGCGCAGATGTGCCGGGCCGACATTTCCGAGGAAATGACTGCGCGCGAGATTGCCGAGGCCCAGCGCCGCGCCCGTCATTGGCTCTCCGCGACCAGCCGCAAGGCCGCGTAATATCAAGCTTTCTTGAACGGCGTTCGTCCGCCGAGATAAAGCTGATCCTGGACGACGCCTTCCCGCTCGCGCTCGAGGAAATCGGCAACGGCGCTGCGGAATCCTTCATGGGCGATGTAATGGGCCGAGTAGGTCCGCACCGGCTCATAACCGCGCGCCAGCTTGTGGCCGCCTTGCGCGCCCGCCTCGACCCGCTTCAGGCCCAGCGCGATGGCAGCGTCGATCGCCTGATAGTAGCACAGCTCGAAATGCAGGAACGGCTTGTCGGCCAGCGCTCCCCAATAGCGGCCGTATAGCGCGTCGGCACCGATGAAATTCAGCGCCCCGGCAAATGGCTGCCCATCGATGAATGCCAGCACCAGCAAGATGCGATTCGCCATCCGCTCGCCGAGCAGCGCGAAAGCCTCGCGGGTGAGATAAGGCGTGCCCCATTTGCGGGCGCCGGTGTCCTGATAGAAGTGCCAGAAAGCGTCCCAGTGCTCGGTATGGATGTCCGCTCCGGTCAATGCGCGGATTTCGACACCCTCCCGGGCGGCGGCGCGTTCCTTGCGCAAGGTCTTGCGCTTGGCGGATGACAACTGACCCAGAAAATCGTCGAAGCTGGCATAGCCGCGGTTTTCCCAATGAAACTGGATGTCGTTGCGGATCAGCCAACCGGCATTTTCGAACAGCGGCACTTGTTCGGGATCGATGAAAGTGGCGTGGGCCGAGGATAGCCCCTGCGCCTCGCAGAACTGTTCGGCGGCGCGCAGCAGCGGACTGGCCAGCGCCGGATCGCGGGTCAGAATGCGCGGGCCGGTTGCTGGGGTAAACGGTGCAGCGATCTGCAGCTTGGGGTAATAGCGCCCGCCGGCCCGGTGCCAGGCATCGGCCCAACTGTGATCGAAAACATACTCGCCCTGGCTGTGCGACTTGGCATAGGCTGGCAAGGCAGCCGCCAGCCGCCCGTCTTGGCCTTCGATAACCAGCGGTACGGGCTGCCAGCCGCTGCGCCCGCCGACGCTGCCGGAATCCTCCATCGCACTCAGGAATGCGTGGCAGACGAAGGGATTGCCGCCATCGGTCAGCGCATCCCATTCCGCCGCCGGGAAACGGCCGACCGAGCTCGCCTGCCGGACGACGAGGTCGCCCTCGCTCACGGAACTCCCGCTCCTTCGGCAATCGGCGCATCCGCGTGCTGCGAAGCACGTTCGCGCAGTTCGGGGCTGCGTACCGTCCATGTCGCGACGGGCAAACCGCGACTGCGCTGCGCGGCGGCGAAGCGGCTAGGCAGGTCGCGGATGTCGTAGGCGAGGAAATCGGGCCTGGCATGCCACAGGGCGAAGTGACGCCGGATAGCCGCCACCAATGTCTTGTTGTTTTCCTCGGTTACGACAAGCCCGCGAACGGTTTGCGGCGAATGCTCCTTGAACCATGCCGGCACGCGTGGATCGAAGCTCATCACCGCATGGGCACCCTGGTAGCCCTCCAGCACGCGGCGCACGGCGAGGCAATTGGCGGCGATCCGCGCGTCCTTGCGCGATTTCACTTCGATCAGCAGCGGCACTTGCCCGGCGATCCGATCGAGCAGCTGACGCAGAGTGGGTATGCAATCCTCGCCGCCCGACAACCGGATCGCGCCGAGTTGCGCTGCGCTGCGCTGGATGACGGGGCCGGACTCGCCGGTCAGCCGGTCAAGCTCCCAATCATGAAACACCATGGCCTGACTATCGCCCGACCGCTGGATATCGCATTCGATGCCCATGCCGCGCGCGATGGCGGCGGCAAATGCGGCTGGGGAGTTTTCGGGAATGCCGGGCCCGTGCAGCCCGCGATGCGCGAACACCGCAGTGCCGATCCATTCGACCCGGCGCGGGTCCGGGGCCGGGGCCAGGCGGCGGTCAAGAAGCGCGAACAGCGGCAATGGCATCGACCTCCACCGCAGCGCCGAGCGGCAGCACTGGCACGCCGACGGCACTGCGGGCGTGCTTGCCGGCCTCGCCGAACACTGCCGCCATCAGTTCCGATGCGCCATTGGCGACCTTCGGCTGGTCGGTGAAATCCGCGGTGGAACAGACGAAAGCGCCCAGCTTGACGATCCGCTCCACCCGCGACAGCGAGCCCAGCGCGGCCTTGAGCTGCGCCAGGATCATCAGTCCGCAGGCCTGAGCGGCGTCGAAGCCCTCGCCGGTCGAGACATCCTCGCCCAGCCTTCCCTTGACCAGAACGCCGTCGATAAACGGCAGTTGCCCCGAGACATGCGCTAGGCCCCCCGCGACCACCACCGGCACATAGGCGGCGACCGGTGCTGCCGGCTCGGGGAGAACGAGGCCCAATGCGGCCAGCTTCGCTTCGATTTCGCTGTCAGTCATGGGGAGCGGAATAGAGCCTATCCAGCAGCCAGGGCAAGGCCGTGGCCCAGTCGTCGATCCGTGCATGGGCGTGGCCCGCCCGGTGCGCGCAGGAAATATGCGGCGCGATCATCGGTTCCCCGCACAGGTGCAGCCGCGAGACCTGCGGGGCCACTACCGCGACTGAATCGTGATGCTGGGCAAGGTCGTCGATGAAAATCGCGCAGCTCGGGAGGTATTCGTCGAGAATCGCTTGCAGCGCCGGACCCTTGGGGCCCTGATTGGTGAACACCCGCAGGTTCAGCCCGTGATCGGCGAGCTGGCGGGTGCGCATTTCCTGGCGGTGATCCTGAAGATTGGTCAGCACCACGACATCGGCATGCTCGCCCAGCGCTGTCATCGCCGCGACAGAGCCGGCAATCGGATGCTGGCGATGCATCTCGCTGTCGAAAAACAGGTTGAGCAGCGGCCAGACTTCGGCGGGGTCGACCAGTTCGCCGCTATCGCGCCGGGTCATCGCCTTGTGAAACTCGTTTCCTGCCAGTTCGAAATCGATGTCATGGACCTCGCCCAGCCAGTCGCGGAACGGCCCAATCATGTGCAGAAGCACTTCGTCGCAATCCGAGATGATCAGCGGCCGGCTCATGCGCCCAGGCCTTCGCGCGCGCTTGCCAGCACTGCGGGTGAAACGCCCAGCGCTTCGGCAGCGCCGAGCAGATCGGGCTCATGCGCGCAGAGGAAATCGAGCACAGCCGCAAGCACCGCCCCGTCCCCCAGCCCTTCGCGCAGCGCCTCGGGGGTGAGGCCGGTCAAAGCCAGCAATCGCCCGGCGCGATCCTCGTCGCTCAGCAGCCAGCCGAGCGCGGCCAACGCCAAGGTATCGGGGGCCAGGGCTTCTGGATCGGCAGGGGATGGCTTGTCGCGCAGAATTGTCAGGCTCGCTTTCAAAGCATAGAGGAACACATCACCCAGATGGGGCACAGGCGGGCGAATGGCAAAGCGAATCCTCGTTGTCGAGGACAACGACCTCAACCGGAAGCTGTTCTGCGACGTACTCAAAAGCCAGGGCTATGTCGTCGAACCGGTAGCCGACGGGCTGGAAGCGCTCGAGAGGGCGCGGGAATTCGTGCCCAACCTGATCATCATGGATATCCAGCTGCCCAATGTCTCCGGGCTCGACCTGATCGAGGCGGCCAAGGCCGACAGGCTGCTGCGCATGATCCCGGTGCTGGCGGTCACCGCCTATGCGGGCAAGGGCGACGAAGAGCGGATCAGGGATGCCGGGGCGGACAATTATCTTGCCAAGCCAGTCTCTATCGGGCCGTTCATGGCTGCAGTAAGAGGGCTGATCTAGGACATAAATGAGAGGAGAGTCCGAATGGACCAGGACAAATTGCAGCAATTCTTCGACTACAAGGAGATCATCGAGCTCAAGGCGCGCTTCGGGCGCCTGGCCGATGTCAAGGACTGGGAAGGCTTCAAGGACCTGTTCAGCACCGACGCGACGTTCGACCTCGGCGGCGGCCAGATCATGCACGGCGGCGCGACTTATGCCTATGCTGTCCGGGACATGCTCGAGGGCGCGGTTTCCCTCCACCGCTTCTCGATGCCCGAAATAACCTTTTTGAGTTCCACCGAGGCCGAAGGTATCTGGGTGCTTCACGACTACAACGTATGGCCGTCCGATCCCCAGACCGGTGAGCGCTGCGGCTATAATGGCCATGGCCGCGAATACGAGACCTACCGGAAGGAGGGCGGCGCCTGGAAGATCACTAGTTGGCGCCTGCGCTACGATCGCCTGGATCCGCTGCCACGGGAACCCTTGCCCAAAACCATCCTGGGCGGGCCAGACGCCCTGCGTAACGAGGCCTACATCGCTGCTGTGGTCAATCCGCGCGGAACATGAGGCCGCAGCAGGCTTCGCGGGCCAGACTTGACAGTTCCGGCCCGCGCCGCTTTTGCGCCGCAATCCCCGGCCATTGGCCGCCAGACCCATTTGGAGCCCGAAACCATGGACCGCGCCGCCACCGAGACCCGCATCGCCAGCATCATCGCGCCGTTCAACAAGAAGGGCGTGGCGATCGCCGATGCCACCACTTTCGCCGGCGACCTGGAATTCGACAGCCTGACGGTGATGGATTTCATCGCGGCGATCGAGGACGAGTTCGACATCCTGATCGGCATGAACCAGCAGGCGGAAATCGAAAATTACGGGCAACTGGTCGATGCCGTGGCGAAGTTGCAGGGCTGATGCCCGGTAACCCCAGGCAGAGGAGCCATGCCCGGTTGCCGCAGGCAGAGGAACAATAGACACCCATGACCGACCTTTTCAGTAAATTCGATCCGATGATCGAACTTCGCGAGGGGCTGCTGGCTTCGGGCGTGACCGATCCGTTCGGCATGGTGATGGAGCGCGTGCTCTCGCCCACCGTCGCGGTGGTGGGCGGGCGCGAGACGATCCTGCTCGGCACCTACAACTACATGGGGATGACCTTCGACCCCGATGTCATCGCCGCGGGCAAGCAGGCGCTCGACGATTTCGGCGCGGGCACGACCGGAAGCCGGGTGCTCAACGGCACTTACGCAGGGCACCGCGCGGTCGAGGAGGCCCTGAAGGAGTTTTACGCCATGGATCATGCCATGGTGTTCTCCACCGGATATCAGGCCAATCTCGGCATCATTTCGACCATGGCCGGCAAGGGCGACTACATCGTCCTCGACATCGACAGCCACGCCTCGATCTGGGACGGCTGCAAGCTGGGCGATGCCGAAGTGGTGCCGTTCAAGCACAACGATATCGAGGCGATGGACAAGCGGTTGGGGCGCATTCCCGAAGGCGCCGGCAAGCTGGTGATCCTGGAGGGCGTCTATTCGATGCTGGGCGACATCGCCCCGCTGAAGGAGATGATCGCGGTCGCCAAGTCGCACGGGGCGATGGTGCTGGTCGACGAGGCGCATTCGATGGGCTTCATTGGGCCCAACGGGCGCGGCGTGGCCGAGGATCAGGGCTGCCTCGACGATGTCGATTTCGTCATCGGCACATTCAGCAAAAGCGTCGGCACGGTTGGCGGCTTCTGCGTTTCCAACCATCCCAAGTTCGAAATCCTGCGGCTGGTCTGCCGGCCCTATGTGTTCACCGCCAGCCTGCCGCCCAGCGTGGTGGCGACGGCAGCAGTGTCGATCCGCAAGCTGATGCACGGGAACAACAAACGCGCGCATCTGTGGGAGAATTCCATAACTCTGCACAAGGGTTTGCGGGACCGGGGCTTCCAGCTCGGCACCGGACACACCGCAAGTCTGCGATCATATCCGTCATCATGCCCGATCTGGAGAAGGGCGCAGCGATGTGGGAGGCGCTGCTGGGCGAAGGCCTTTATGTCAATCTCGCCAGGCCCCCGGCGACCCCGGCGGGCATGACCCTGCTGCGCTGCTCGCTCTGCGCCGAGCATACCGCCGATCAGGTGCAAACGATCATCGGCATGTTCGAGCGAGCTGGCAAAGCCGTGGGGATTATCTGACCGTCGCCTGCTCCAGATTGCGTGCCACAAAGCCGAGGAAAGCCGCCAGCCACTTCTGGACGAATGGACGGCTATGTTCGCCAATGGCGCCATCCTCGCCAAAGAACCCTTCGCTTTTCTGGATATAGGCTTCGGGCGGACCCATGGTCGGCATATTGAGGACGGCCAGGATATTGCGCAGATGTTGCTGCGCCGCCGCCGTACCCAGGGCACCGGGTGAAATCCCGATGACACCGGCGGGCTTGCCGATCCAGCAGCTGTCGCCATAGGGACGCGAGCCATGATCGATTGCGTTCTTGAGCACTCCGGGGATCGAGCGGTTGTATTCGGGCGTCATGAAAATCACCGCGTCGGCGGCCAGGATCGCGGCTTTCAGCGCCTTTGCCGCGGCGGGTTGGTCGGCATCGTCGTCCTGATTGTAAAGCGGCAGCTGGCCGATGTCCGGCCAGGAGAAATCGACGGTTTCCGGCGCAAGTTTGACCAGCCCTTCGGCAAGTTTCCGGTTGAATGAGTCCTTGCGCAAGCTGCCGACGACAATGGCGATCGTAGTCATACCTTCTCTCCACTCGCCCCCGAGCCAAACCATCTTGCCATTTCTGCGAGCGGCGGCAAGAGCAGTGCCCGGCATCGGACACGGAGGGAAGCGATGGAGCAGACGCGCAGCGAATTTCCGCAAAAGACCCGCGAGTTTCAGAACCATCATTTCGATTCTACCGTCTGGAACGACTTCCGGTTCCGCGATGACGATGTCATCGTCGCGACTTATGCCAAGTCAGGCACGACCTGGACCCAGCAGATCGTCGGCCAGATCCTGCTCGGCCCGGATCCCGGAACTCGAAACCGCCCAGTTATCGCCATGGGTCGATCTGCGGGTGCCGCCCCGGGAGGTGAAGCTGCCGGCAATCGAGGCGCAAGCTCACCGCCGCTTTCTCAAGACCCACCTCCCGGTCGATGCCTTGCGTTTTTCGGACAGGGCAAAATACATTTTCATCGGTCGTGATGGGCGCGACGTGGTGTGGAGCATGTATAACCACCACGCCAATGCCAATGCTTTTTGGTACGAGATGCTCAACGACACGCCAGGTCGGATTGGCCCGCCGATCGAACCGCCCCCGGCTGACATCTGCCAATATTTCCGCGAATGGCTGGAACGCGATGGCCATCCCTTCTGGCCGTTCTGGGATAATATCCGAAGCTGGTGGGCGATCCGCGATCTGCCGAACGTCAAGGTCGTCCATTTCGCCGACCTCAAGCGCGACATGGCGGGCGAGATGCGAAAAATCGCGGAATTCCTGGATGCGGCGGTAAAGCCCGGACAGTGGCCGGAAATCGAACTCTACTGCACGTTCGACTGGATGAAGGCCAACGCCACCAAGGCAACGCCGCTCGGCGGGGCGTTCTGGGATGCAGGCGCGGAGACATTCATCAACAAGGGCACCAACGGCCGCTGGCAGCAGGAGTTGTCAGCCGAAGACAGCGCCGCCTATGAGGCGCGGGCAATCAGCGAACTTGGAGAGGAATGCGCTGCCTGGCTGGCCCAGCGCTGAGAATTGCTACGACCAGCTTGCTCGACCGCCCCTATTCCTTCTCGCGGAACTTGTCGTGGCACCCCTTGCACGCGCCGCCGAGCGCCTGCATGCCCGCGCCCACCGCTGCCATGTCGCCCGCCTGGGCCAACGCGTTGAACTTGGCCGCTTCCTCAACGAACTTTGCCGCTGCGGCCTTGAATTCGTCCGGCTTTTCCCAGAGCGCCGGCAAGGCGTCGGTCTTGATGCCGTCCGCCGGGCTGCTGCCGGCTGGAAACCAGTTCGCCACTTGCGGCGCGAAGGTGTTGATCGTGCCCGCCGCCGCCTGAACCGCCGCCTTGTCGGGCGCGGCTTCCTTGAGCTGATCGGCGACGACCTTGAAAGCGGCGCCGATCTCTTCGAAATTCTCATGCCGCTGGTCGGCGATGCGGCCGCCCGGCGTGTCGGGATTGCCGCAGGCGGCTAGCCCGAGGGCGAGGAGCGGGGTGGCGGCTAGCCAGAGGCGCATTGCAAGGTCTCCTGAAAGTTGACGGCAGCCTATGTGCAACAGTCTGCCAATTCAGGCAATTCGCAGATTGTATCAGGCTTGTTTCGGCCGGCGCGGCACCGGCGGGCGGTGATAGCTGACATCCGTACGATCACGCGCTGCCTGACAGGGCTCGTCCTCGGTGTAGGCAGGTGGCATCATGCGCGTCAGCACGTAATCGTGCAGCTCGTACTGCGCCTCGATGATGCAGACCCGGTTGGCAATGCGCCACTCACCACCCCGCTTCTGGAAGTGATCGATGTAGCGGCCGGTCGACATCAGGTGCGGCGCGACCTTGGCCTTGCTGGTGAACATGTAATAGGTTTCGCAATAGGCATCGTCACCCTGCAGGTCGCAGGAGTGGTTGAGGATGCCGTGCTGGGTCGATTCGAAGGCGAGCGTGGTCGAGTCAGCCCAATGGATGAAATCGTCCGGCTTCCCGACATAGCTGCCGTGATCCTCGATCGCGTCGTCCCAGTAGCACGAGCGGGCGACTTCGAAATCGAGCCGGTCGAGACCCCGGGCGTAGCGCTGCATCACCCGCCAGATTTCGTTGCGATCGACCAGTTCCCTGAGCTTGCGTTCCAGTTCAGCGTCCATGAAGATTACCCTTTCAGAAATTCCAGCACCATCGGCGCCATCAGTGGCCAGCGTTCGAAGCGGCCCCGGCGCTCCTCGACTATGTTGGGGAAGGTCGAGACATAGTTCCACTCCTGATCGCCCCACGGCGGCTCTTTCAGGATCGATCCGGGGATCATCTCGTGCACCCATTCGGAGGTAGCGCGGGTGTGGGCCATGTCGCTCTTGCCGCTGCGGAACAGCAGCACCGGCATCGTCAGTTTGGCGAAATCGGCCGGCGTGATCCCCGGCATCGGGGTGTCTTCGCGGTAGTTGAAGGCCGCCGCCCATTTCTGCATCACCGCAATGAACTCGTCCGGATCCTGACGCAGCAGGATTTCGCGGATGCGCGGGTTGCGGGCGGTCTGGTCGGCCCAACTGGGGAGCTCGGCAACCGCCGCCATCCCGCCTTTCGAAGCGGCGGCAACCTGATCGCCGCAATAGAACCAGGCGAGACCCGCGAGGCCGATCGCGCCGCCGCTGAACCACCAGGCGGCGATCTTGGCGACGTTATCCGGCATGCGGATGCCGGCCATCAGCGAGATGCGCGATCCCGCCGAACCGCCGACCAGCGTAATGTCCTTGAGGCCCAGCGCCTGAACCAGCCCGACCAGCGCCTCGGCATTCATCACCGACTCGGTCGGCGCGGTGAAGCCGATGTCCGAGGCACCGCAGCCGGGACGGTCCCACAACAGCACCCGGTAGCCGTTTTCGGCGAACATCCGGCCGAGTTCGGGCACTCCGGCGGTATCGCGCGGATAGCGACCGCCTGGCGTGAGCACCAGCGGCGGCGCGCCTTCATCGCCGATCAGCTCATAGTCGAGCTCCAGCCCGCCGACTTCGATCCTCGCCACTCTCCAGCTCTCCCATTTTTGCGTTGGCCGTTTTCGGCATTCATCCCGGTAATCGGGGCAGTCCGGCTGTCAGGCCATGGCATCAACCGACTGCGCACCTACTGCGCCAGATTCCCAGCGCCCGTGACCATAGTCGCCCTTGATCGTGGTGCGATACATCAATCGGGAATCTTCCGGGCTATTGCCGGAGACGCAGTGGAGCATGCGCAGGTTGTCCCAGATCACCATGTCGCCCTCGCGCCACTTGTGATGGTAGCTGCACTCAGCGGCCTTTTCGTTGATCGCCTGGCACACCGCTTCGAGCAAGCCGCTACCATCGGCATTTTCCTCACCGACAAGTCCTTGCGCCATGTAGCTGGAGACATGCAGCACTTTTTCGCCGGTCGGGCGAGTCCATACGGCGGGGTGGATGGCGCGCGACATCGCGGCGGCCTGGGCCTTGAAGCCGGCGGAACTCGGCTTGGGGTCGATCACACGGTATTGTGCCGGCTTGCCGAAGCGTAGTTCATCGTACTGTGTGCTGAGCGTGTAGAGTACTTCCTTGCCCTCGATCCGGGCAACCAGTTCGCGCGGGAGATCCTTGTAGAGCGCGATGCCGTCGGCGAAGCCCGTGAGGCCACCCTCCTCCACCCGCTCGACCGATCTCAGGACCCCGGCACGGTTAAGCTCGTCGTTGTAGCAATGGTCGAAATGCCAGGGCAGCCAGTGCGAGCGTTGCTTGCCATCAACTTCGATGATGCCTTTTCCGGGCACCGTGCGCAGTTCGATCACGCCGGGCATCCGGTCTGGATCGGGGCGTGTCAGCGCCTTGACGGGATGTTCCTTCAGCGGGCCGAAACAATTGCTGATGGCAATCTGCATGGCGTCGGTCTGCTCGACACCTTCGAACACGATCATGCCGTGCTCGATGAACAGATCGTCGATTTCCTTGCGGGTGGCCGGATCGTCAAGCTGACGAAGAGTAAGTCCGCCGATGCGGATGCCGAAAGGAAGGCCTTCCTGCAGGGGACGGATGTCCTGCAACGCCATGATTTGAGTCTCCTGACCGGGTTGATCCAGGAGCCATGACATATTTGCGGCGGCGAGGAAATAGTAAGCGTGCTTAGGGTTGGGCGTCGACCGAGACCGCCGCCGCCGCGCATTTCGCACTGGCTTCGCCCGATCCGCCGGTCAGCATGGTCGCAGCGACGAAGCCGCCGACCACCAGCACCACGAAACCGACTGTGGCGAGGCCGAGATATTTGTCGATGAACGATTTGATCGGCGCGCCGAACAGGCGGAACAGCACGCCGACGATCATGAAGCTGATCGAACGGCTCACCAGGCTGGCGCCGATGAATGTCAGCAAGGGCATCGAGATGAAGCCCGCCGTAATCGTCAGCAGCTTGAACGGGATCGGCGTCGCGCCCTTGATCATGATAATCTCGGCGCCGTATTCGCGCAGGTAACAGGCGGCGGTGGGGAAACTCTTGGTCAGGCCGAGCAGAGCCAGCAGCTGGGTGCCCAGAGTATCGTAGACGAAATGGCCGATGGCGTAGCCGAGAAGCCCGCCCGCGACCGATGCCAGCGTCGCGATTACGGCAAAGCGCAGCGCCTTTTTCGGTTCGGCAAGGCACATGATCCCCAACACCGGGTGCGGCGGGATCGGAAAGAAGCTCGCCTCGACGAAGGCAAAAAACGCCAGCCACCATTCGGCACGCGGATCGGCGGCCTTGGCCATGGTCCAGTCGTAGAGGCGGCGCAGCATGTGGATTGGCTCCCCGGGGCGGTTTGGCGCTGCTTAGAGAGGCGGCGGAATCACGGCAAGCTTCTTGGTAACTAACCTATATGGCGATTTGTCGTTGACATCGTCACGCTGATATGGGACAAATAGAGAACATCGCGACAGACCGATTCGCTTCGGCCCGGTCTCGCGGCCCACTATTCCAGAGATACGGACCGAACTTATATGGCGGACAGCACCAAGTCCGGCACTTCCACGTGGGCAGTGGCCGCGCGGAAGCCAAGCCGCATTGTCTGGCAAAGGAAATTCATCGAAGCGCTGGCCAACACATCGAACGTCAGCGCCGCCGCCCGCGCCGCCAAGGTCTGCACTTCAACTGCTTACGAGGCGCGTCGCAGCGACGGCGAATTCAACCGCAAATGGCAGATTGCGCTGTGCGAAGGGTACGACAATCTCGAATTGGACCTGCTCCACCGGCTGCGCAGCGGCGAGGTCAAGCCTGCCAGCGGCGCCAAGAAGGGCGTGCGCCAGTTCGACAATGCCACTGCCTTCCGCCTGCTCGCCGCCCACCGCGACAGCGCGGCGCGGCAGCGGGCGGTGCGCGCCGACGATGACGCCGAAGCGATCATCGTCTCGATCAACGCCAAGCTCTCGGCCATGCGCCAGCGCTGGCTTGCCGCCCGGAGCACCGATGACTCGCAATGAATTACTCGAATGGCTGCTCGGCATCGAAGACGATGACGAACGCTTTGCCGAACTCAAGAAACTGGATCGGGTCCAGCGCGAGGAATTCGCCACGCATTGGCAGCTGTGGGCACGGCGGCAACAGCTGCCGCCCGAAGGCGACTGGAGGCTGTGGCTGATCATGGCCGGGCGCGGCTTCGGCAAGACCCGCGCCGGTGCCGAATGGGTGCGCGAGATGGCGAAGAACCCGCAGGCGCGGATCGCCCTGATCGCGGCCTCGCTGGGCGAGGCCCGCGCGGTGATGGTCGAAGGAGACAGCGGCGTCCTGACGGTATGCCCGGCCGAGCGCCGGCCCCATTTCGAGCCGTCGCTGAAACGGCTGTCATGGCCGAACGGGGCGCAGGCCTCGCTTTTTTCAGCCGGAGAGCCGGAAAGCCTGCGCGGCCCGCAACACAGCCACGCCTGGTGCGACGAGGTGGCCAAATGGGACAATGCGGGCGGCAAGGCCTTGGCCGCCTGGGACAATCTGCTGCTCGGCCTGAGACTTGGCGAACAGCCCCGCGCCCTGGCAACGACCACACCGCGCGCGGTGCCGCTGCTGCGGCGCTTGCTCGACGATGACGATATGGCCGTGACCAGAGGCAAGACCGAGGAAAATGCCGATCACCTGCCCACCCGCTTCATTCGCGACATCCGCCGCACCTACGGCAAATCGCTGCTCGGGCGGCAGGAGCTTGACGGCGAGCTGATCGAAGACCTGCCGGGCGCACTGTGGACGCGCGCCTTGCTGGAGGAATGCCGCGAGGCAAGCGCCTCCGCGCCGCCTGTCAGGACCGTGGTCGGCGTCGATCCGCCTGCCTCGGCGGGAGGCGATGCCTGCGGGATCGTGGTGGTCGCGCTGGGCGAGGACGGACTGGCGCGCGTGCTCGCCGACTGTTCGGTGGCGAAAGCCAGCCCCGAACGCTGGGCCCGCGCCGCCGCACAAGCCGCGCGGGTATGGCAGGCCGACCGCGTGGTCGCCGAAGCCAACCAGGGCGGGGCGATGGTGGCAAGCGTCCTGCGCGCCGCCGACCTGTCGCTGCCGCTCAAACTGGTGCACGCCAGCAAGGGCAAGGTAGCTAGGGCCGAGCCGGTCGCCGCCTTGTACGAGGCGGGGCGGGTGCGCCACGCTGGAACTTTCCCGGCGCTGGAGGACGAACTCTGCGGGCTGATCCAGGGCGGGGCCTACGAAGGCCCGGGCCGCTCGCCAGACCGCGCCGATGCGCTGGTCTGGGCGCTCAGCGAGCTGATGCTGGGGCGCAACGCCCGGCCCCGTGTCTGGCTCGATCAATAGAATAAACGTTCAAACCGAAAGGCCCCCCATGTCCTTCCTCCAGACGCTCGCCTCCGCCTTCAAGGGCGGGAGCGGGAAAGTGCCGCTTGCGCGCAATTTTACCTCGCCGTGGATCTTCGCCGATGGCGGCAATGGCTTCACCGCCTATGAATATACCGCCGCCGTGCGCCGCGCCTGGCTCGACAATCCGGTGTCGCAGCGCGCGGTGCGGCTGGTGGCGGAGAGTATCGGCGGGGCGCCGCTGCTGTGGCCGATCCGAAGCTCGCGGCGCTGGTCAATGCCACCAGTGCCGGGCAGTCGCTGCTCGAGACGCTGGCCTCGCACCTGCTGCTGCACGGCAACGGCTTCGTCCAGGTGATGAAGGACGCCAGCGGCAAGCCGGTCGAGCTGTTCGCTCTGCGCCCCGACCGGATGAGCGTGATCGCAGGCAGCGACGGCTGGCCCACCGGCTTCACCTACAAGGTCGGCGAACAGAGCCTGACGATCCCGCTCCTCGACGAAGACGCCTCGCCCAATCTCATCCACATCAAGGACTTCCACCCGATCGACGATCACTTCGGCGCGGGCTGCCTCAGCGCTGCCGACCAGGCGATCGCCACGCATAACGCGGCGAGCAAGTGGAACCGCACCCTGCTGGAAAACGCCGCCCGGCCATCGGGCGCGCTGGTCTATGACGGCGGCGATGCCGGGGCCTTGACCACCGACCAGTTCGACCGGCTCAAGGCCGAACTCACCCAGGCCTTTTCCGGCCAGATCAATGCCGGGAGGCCGATGGTGCTGGAAGGCGGGCTCAAGTGGCAGCCGCTCGGTCTTTCGCCCGCCGACATGGACTTCGCCACGCTGAAGGCCGCCGCCGCGCGCGACATTGCGCTCGCCTTCGGGGTGCCGCCGATGCTGCTCGGCCTGCCGGGCGATTCGACCTATGCCAACTACCGCGAGGCCAACCGCGCGCTGTGGCGCCTGACCTTGCTGCCGCTGGCCGGCAAGCTGCTCTCCGCCCTGTCGGAGGGGCTGTCGACGTGGTTCCCGGATGCGCAGCTGGCCGTCGATCTCGACCAGGTGCCCGCGCTGTCGGAGGACCGCGAGCGGCTGTGGGCGCAGGTCAGCGCCGCCGATTTTCTGACGGCCAGCCGAAAAGCGCGCGCTGCTCGGCTTGCCCGATGCCCCCGCCGCGCCGGAGAGCAGGAAATGAACAACAAGGACATGCTCGCGCAGCTGATTGCCCAGGCGGCGGACGAAGGCGCCGGTCTCGTCACCCTGCGCGCGATTGTCGAGGAAGCCAGCGAGCTTGGCGCCCAGCGGGTGCTGAGCCACATTGGCCTCGACGACGAGACCGCGCAGAGCGACCTTACCGAACTGCGCCAGCTGCTGCGCGCCTGGCGCGACGCCAAGTCGACCGCCTGGCGCGAGGCTGTGAACTGGATCGTACGCGGCGCGCTGGCGCTGCTGCTGGTCGGCATCGCCGTGCGAATGGGTGCGACGGAGCTGCTCAAGTGACGGTTCGCCGGATATGCCGCCTTGTTCGGCGTGCGCGATGCAGGCGGGGATGTAATCCGCCCCGGTGCCTTCGCCCGAACCCTGAGCGAGCAGCGCCAGCCGATCCCACTGTTCTGGCAGCACAACCCCGACCATCGCATCGGCTGGGTCGAGCGTATCTCAGAAGACGCAAAGGGCCTGCGGGTGATCGCCAGCATCGACAACCCCGATGGCGGCGGGGGCGCAGCGCTGAAGCAGGGCAAGGCCAACGGCCTAAGCTTCGGTTACCGCGCGCGCGGCTATGCCCGCGATCGCGGAAGGCCGGGTGCTGAGTGATATCCAGCTGCTCGAAGTCAGCCTGGTTACGCACCCGATGCAACATGCGGCGCGGGTGCATTTGACAGACGAAGCAATCGGGCAAGCCGGTGAGCGGAAATTCAATCAGCGGCATTACGTCGAGAACGGCCAGTTTGCTCGCGCTGGTGAGGGGGTTGATTATGGCGGTGGTGCTTCGAGCTCTGAAACTGCTCGGCTTTACGATCAACGAAACCGACAGCGATCAATGTTTATTGCCAATGCCACAGCGAAAGCTAGAGAGCTGGAGAAGGCAGGCAGAGGCAAGGAAGCGAGCGCAATGAGAGGCAGAGCAAGACTTGCGGAAAACGACGTTCGTCTAAGGTATCCAAGAGAGCGCTATGATGCACTTCTGCTGCTCTCAGGGCAGCCGATGTCGAGCTTCTGATTTCAAGGGTGAGGCACTTCCTGACAAGATGGTGCGTAAGCACATTGTTGGCCGGCATACTATTTGCCGGAAAACTAGCCGCCGAAGACCTTGTCAGGCTGTCTGATCGTTCAAATCGTGTTGCCGAGCGATGTTACCGTCAGGCGGGTTATTTCGGATGGGAACAGACAAAGTGTGGCCATGCCGAACAAGCGAGACAAGGGGAATTGGTCAAGCGGGCATATGCTGCGGCGTTGGCCCGAGGCGGGCGACAACAAAGGCGCAAACTTTCTGCGTCGCAAGCCATTTGGCTCGGCACGGTCGACCGAAAATGCAAGACAGACGATTTGTTCGGTCCCACAGAGATCGGGACCATCGCGACAGTCGAAGGAGTGATGTGCCTCGCCATCGAGAGAAGAAATAGAGTTGTTTGGCTTGAAGAACGGTACCGTAGACCAAAGCCACGCTAATGCAACTTTGGCTGACAGGATTATTGGCTCGGTAACTTGCCAAGCATTTGCAGCGCGGCTTACTCCGCCATTGGCACAATGGATGTCGGCGAGTTACGGTGACAGTGCATTAAACAGGGGTTAAGTGCACTGTCACCGTAACTCTGTCACCGTAACTCAAGAGCCCCGCTGCGAACATTGAAGCGGGAACGCGCATGTTACGTTCAATCAAATTGGCAATGCCCGGGGCCAGCATCGCGAAAATTGCAACAATATACAACGATTCCAACGCGGTCATTGTCAACTCTTATGGCGCAAGAGTTCAGGCGGTCTATCGGACAAAAACTTGGCAGCGCGACATTCGGGATATCCCGACATTGAAGTAATTATGATTGGATAGGTCATAGTGAAACAAGTGAAAAAGATTGTCGCGATATCCGCAATGCCCGCAATGATTATCGCTATTTTTTACATATGTTATGATCCAGCATAATAGCCAATAAGAGGCGTATGATACTATAAATTACGAGTACAATTACTTTTACATTTTGAAGTTTTTTCAATGAATTTCGTAATTATGCTCTCGGTAGTTTTCTTTCTGCTCATGATCGCGCGGCTTATTACTTTCCTCTTTGATGCAATTTTTGGCGAAGAGCCCCCGAAGGAGTAAGTTCCACTCGGGATGCAAACTTCGCGCCCCTAGCGGCTTCGCGTTCAATCCAATCTCTTGGCTACGATCTACCCTCCGCGCCTTCCGCGCAAAACTAAACGCTACACCTCCCTTTCCAGGGAAACGCCAATTTTGTCCGGCCGTCCATTGGGGCGGCCTTTTTTTGTGAAAGGTAATGCCCCATGGATACCCCTGCCATCGATACGACCGCCAGCGATCCGCTGGAAACCTCGTTCGATCTCGCTCAGCGGCTGGATGTGACCGAGACCAATGTCACCACACTTCGCTCTGATGTCGACGAAGTGAAGGCCCGCCTCGAACGCGTCAGCCGCGCCGCTGCCCGGCCTTCGCTCGCTGGTGGCGAAACCCAGGCTCCCGAGGTCAAAGGCTTCGTCGATGGCTACTTGCGCCAGGGCCTGACGTCCGAGCTGAAGTCGATCTCCGGCGCAACGCTGGGCGAAGGCGGCTATGCCGTTCCGCGCCAGATCGACGCGGCGATTTCGGCGATCCTGCTCAAGACCAGCCCGATCCGCTCGATCGCCCAGGTCGTCCAGGTCGGCTCTGCCGGTTACCGCAAGCTGATCACCACTGGCGGCACGGCCTCGGGCTGGGTCAGCGAAACCGCCGCGCGGCCGATCACCAACACCCCGACCTTTGTCGAGATCGTGCCGCCGTCCGGCGACCTCTACGCCAATCCGGCGGCGAGCCAGGCGATGCTCGACGATGCCGCTTTCGATCTCGAACCGTGGCTAGCCAATGAGATTTCGATGGAGTTCGCCCGCGCCGAAGGTGCCGCCTTTGTCAACGGCACCGGCACCAACCAGCCCAGGGGCTTCCTCGGCGCGCCCAACAGCGCTCTCGCCGACGCCACCCGCCCGTTCGGCACGCTGCAGTTCCTCGTCAGTGGCAATGCCGCGACGCTCGGCACCAGTCCGGAGCTCAAGCTGATCGACCTGGTCCATTCGCTGAAGGCCGGCCACCGGCAGAACGCGACCTGGGTGATGAATGCGGCGACGCTGGCCGAAGTGCGCAAGCTCAAGGCGACCGACGGCAGCTTCCTGTGGCAGCCGGGCATTGCCGCCGGACAGCCCGACCGGCTGATCGGCTATCCGGTGGTCGAGGCCGCCGACATGCCCGATATCGCCGCCAACGCTCTGCCGATCGCTTTCGGCAACTTCCAGGCCGGCTATCTGATCGCCGAGCGCAGCGCCACTTCGATCCTGCGCGATCCCTTCACCAACAAGCCCTTCGTCCACTTCTATGCGGTCAAGCGGATCGGCGGGCAGGTGCTCGATAGCGAGGCGATCAAGCTGCTCAAGATCTCGGTCTGACCACTGCGCCGGGCGGCGGCCCTCCTCTCTGCCGCCCGGACCGCGCCCGCGCCGCCCCTCCCCGGCGCGGGCGCAACCTTGTTCCCATGACCAGAATCGGAGACCGCCATGAAGCGGGCAATCGTCACCCCGCCGCCGCTTTCGCCGGCGGCGCTGGCCGAGCTCAAGCAATGGCTCGGCATTTCGACGGCGCAGGACGACGCGCCGCTGACCGCCCTGCTGCGCGCCGGGCTGGATATCTGCGAGGCCTTTACCGGCGCAATGCCGATCGAGGCCCTGTGCGAGGAAGTGCTGCCGCTCACCGGCGAATGGCAGGCGCTGTCGACCCGTCCGGTGCAAGCAATCGTCGATGTGCAGGGCATTGCCGCTTCCGGCACCCGCACCAGCCTGGCCGTGATCGATTATGCCGTCGAACTCGACGCGCGATGGCAGCGGGCGGGTGCAAGTTACGCTGCCGGGCGATGCCACGCGGCTCGCGGTGCGCTTTACCGCCGGCTGCGCCGAGCTGGGAAGCACTGCCCGAGGCGCTGCGCCACGGCGTGCTTCGGCTCGCCGCCCATCAGCACCGCGAGCGTGAGACCAGCGGCGCCGGGCCACTCCCGCCCGCTGCCGTCGCTGCGCTGTGGCGTCCATGGCGGCGGATGCGGCTGACATGATTGCGGCGGAAAGCAAGCCCGGCTTCGATGCCCTGGCCGCCCGGCTCGCCGCCAAGGCCCGGGCGCTTGCCGAAGCCGAGGCCGAGAGCACGCTCTGTCCCGGCGCGGCCATGCCCGCCGCTGGCGCCGCGCCGCTCTGCTCTGGCCCTGTTCGCGAAAGGATGAGCCGCATGGAAATCCCCTGCGCGCCGCGCTGATCGCCTGGCTGGCCGCGATCCCGTGCTCGCCGCCCAACTCAATGCCATCACCGAGGAAGCGCCGTCGCGCACCAGCCTGCCCTGGCTGGCGATTGCCGCCAGCGCCAGCACCGACTGGAGCTGCAAGTCCAATCCCGGTCGCGAAGTGCGCTCGCGCTCGAGCTGCACTGCCGGGGCGACCAGCCGCAGCGCCGCGATCGACCTTGTCGCGGGTATCCAGCAACGCATCGAGGAACTGCCGCGCGAGCAGGCCGTTTCGCGTGGTCACCATCCAGTTCCTGCGCGCCCGCGCCGAGCAGCGCGGCGAAAGCACGCCGCGCGATCCTGCTCGAATACCGCTTTCGCCTGCTGGCGGACTAACCCGAACCCTACGGAGAACCGCCATGCCAGCCCAGAAAGGCGCCGCCTTCCTGCTCAAGATCTCGAACGGCGCGCCGACGCCCGTCTACCAGACCGTCGCCGGCCTGCGCACCACGCAGATGTCGATCACCGGCGACACTGTCGTCATCACCAGCAAGGACAGCGGCGGCTGGCGCGAGCTGCTATCCGGTGCCGGCGTGCGCACGGTTTCGGTATCCGCATCGGGCATCTTCCTCGGCAGCGCCGCCGAAACGCAGATCCGCGGCAATGCGCTGGGCGGCACGCTCGACGACTATGAACTGAGCTTCGAGGACGGCTCGAAGTTGCGCGGCAAGTTCCTCATCCAGAAGCTCGACTATGCCGGCGATTTCAACGGCGAGCGCAATTACGCATTGCAGCTGGAAAGCTCCGGCGCGGTGGTGCCTTCGTGAGTATCATTCGCCAGGCTCAGGCCGAGCCGGCCACTGCGGCCAATCCGCATCGCGGCGAGACTTCGCTCATCGTCGGCGGAATGGAACAGGTGCTGCGCCCCAGCTTCACCGCGCTGATCGCCGCCGAAGAGGAACTCGGCCCGCTGTTCGCCCTGGTCGAACGGGCGGGGAGCGGCGAGCTGCGCCTGTCCGAAATGACGGCATTGTTCTGGCACTGCCTCGCGGCAAAGGACGGAGTCACCCGCGAACAGCTGGGCGAAGCAGTCGCAGACCTCGGCCTCGCCGCCTGCGCCAAGCCGCTGCGGGCCCTGCTCGGGCAAATCCTCCAGGGCAGCGGATGAGCGAGCACTTCGGCCCGGCGGCGCTCGGCCTCTACGGCTCGCTGCCCGGCTGCTTGGCTGGCGGCCGCCGCGAATTCTGGGCGGCGACCCCCGCCGAACTCGCCGCCGCGCTTGCCCCGCCCGGCGCACCCGCCAGCCTCGACCGCGACACTCTCAACCGCATGATGGAGCAGCAAGATGGCCGACTTTAGCACAGGCACCGGCGGCGACCGGGTGGAAGGCCTGCTGATCGACGTCCGTGCCAGCACCCAAGGCTTTTCCGAGGACATCGCCGCGATGCGCGGCACATTCGATGCGACGCTGGTCGATGGCTTCTCCCGCGCCGGCAATGTGCTGGAGCGCGGCCTGCTCGGCGCGATCCGCAAGGGCAGCCTCGGCTTCGACGATCTGAAGCGCATCGCCATCAACACCGTCAACGAGATCGCCGCGCAGGCGGTCGGCAGTCTGTTCAATTCGATCGGCGGCAAGGGCGGCGGCGGCGGATTGCTGGGCGGGCTGGGAGTGTGATCGGCTCGATCCTCGGTCTGCCGGGCCGGGCGACTGGCGGGATCGTCGCGCCGGGGCGCGGCTATCTGGTCGGCGAGCGCGGGCCGGAGCTGTTCGTGCCCACCAGCGCCGGCGGATCGACACCAACGCGGCGGCGGGCGGCTCGCGCGAAGTGCGCGTCTCGATCAATGTCGTCACCCCGCCGGGCGCCAGCGCCCCGCAAGCGTTGCAACGCTCCTCCCGGCAAGTCGCCAGCGCGGTGCGCCGGGCGCTGGCTTCCTCCTGAAAGCGCGGATAGACACATGGCATTCTGGCTAGCCTCCAAACGCGAGGGGCAGGATTCGGACTGGATCCAGCGCTTCGATCCGCGCTTCTGGACCGTCAACTTCCCCCGCCCGATGATCGCCTCGGTGGTGACCACCGCGCTCGATGCGCTGCGCGTCGATGCGGTGTTCTATCGCAATGGCGACCTCGGCGGGCTGATCTGGGACAGCGCCGACACGCTCGACCACCCGCTGCTCGCCTATGCGACCGACCGCGACTATTCGCGCACCACGCTATCGTTCCGCTGGCGTTCGGGCGGGATCATCCCGCTCGATCAGCTCAACGGACCGACACTGACGATCGAGGGCAAGGACGCCAATGGCGCGCCGCATTTCTGGCTGGTGCGGCTGTGGAACTATGCCGTGGGCACGCCCACCGATGCCGCAGATCGTGCTCGATTTCTCCGATCTCGCCGGCGGCTATATCCTGCCCGACGAGGCCGACCCGGTTTACCCGAAGCAGATCGACCGCATGTTCATCTCGATGGTCGCGCCGGGCTATGCTTATCTCGACGAGACCGCGCTGACCCGCCAGTCGAAGGCTGGGTCGAGCTGACCGAAATCAAATGCACCGGCCATCGCATGATGCTGGAGATCGGCGACGTCATCGTGCCGCCGCACGGCCTGGCGATGGCGACCGGCTACGACGACAACGGCACCCAAACCCCGGCCCGGCTGCTGCGCTGCATCCGCCAGCTCGGCTATCGCGGCAGCATCGTCCACTATGTCGGCATGAGCCACTATTTCCGGCTTGCGCCGGTGGATGCGAGCTTTCTCGTCGGCGGCGCGGGCGATCCGCTGTGCACCCCGGCGCGGGCCTGGCATCTCGCCTTTCTTGAAGAATGCAAACGGCACCGGCTTTTCGCCGATCGCCGTCGCTGTCCTACGAAGTCCTGGCGCAGCATTGCCCCGACGGCTGGAAGCAGCGCGACTGGAACGGCAATCCCTCGCTCACCGGCTGGGATCCGCCGTCGTCGCTGCTCTCGCCCGCCAACACCGTGGCGATGACATGGCTGCAATCGGCGGCAATCGAATTCGTCCAGCTGATGCAGCAGGCCGAGGTGGCGGTGCGCTTTCAGGTCGGCGAGCCGTGGTGGTGGATTTTCGCCGACGGCCGCATCTGCATTTACGACGATGCGGCGAAGGCGGCCTTCGGCGGCGATCCGGTCGAGATCTCCAACCTGAGGCTGCCGCTGAACGCCGCGCAGACGGCGCTGCTCGACGCGGCCGGAACGCTGCTCGCCACCTCGACCGCAGCGCTGGTTGCAGCCGCGCGCGACGCAGTCGATCCCGACCCGCTCGAAGCGCTGCTGCTGGTCTTCCCGCCGACCCTGCTCGCGCCCGATATGCCCGAGGCGCGGCGGGCCAATCTGCCGCTCGGCTGGGCGTCCCCCGCCTTCGACCGGCTGCAGGTCGAAGACTATGATTGGCTGACGCAAGGCGCCGATGCCTACCGCCGCGCCGGCTATGTCGACGGTCAACGACCGGCTCGGCTACCCGCCCGCGCAGCAGGACTATTTCGCCGGCTTCGTGCTGCTCCACGAGCAGCGCGATCTGTGGCGGCGGATCGACGCCGGGGCCGATGAAGCGCGGCTCGCGCAATCCGCACGAGATCTTTATCTGGGCGCTGCCGCAGGTCAGCCGCGATGGCTACGTGCGGCTGCCCGATCCCTTGGCCGATCCACAGGAAACCGAAGACATGCAAGAGTTCGACGACGTCCTCTATCCCGCTGGCGCTCGGACTCGACGCAGCGATTTCGCCCGAGTTCTCGACCAGCGTCTCGGTCACCGCATCGGGCTTCGAGCGGCGCAACAGCCTGTGGTCGGACGCGCGGCTGCGCTTCGATGTCGGTCCCGGTGTTCGCTCGGAAGCCGAGCTTGGCGCGTTGATCGCCTTCTTCCGCGCCCGGCGCGGCGCGGCACGCGGGTTCCGGTTGCGCGATCCCTCGGACTACAGCTCGAACGGCATGACCGGCGCGCCCACAGCCGCGCGACCAGTTGCTCGGTCTGGGCGACGGGATCATATCCGAGCTTCCCGCTGCTCAAGATCTACGGCGACGGCGACGCGCTGCAGACGGCGGCAGGATCACCCGGCCGCGCGCCGGGACTGTGCTGGTGAGCGTCGATGGAATCGGCCATGACCAGCGGCTGGACACTCGAAGCGGGCGGCTTGATCAGCTTCGCCACCCCGCCCGCCAACAGCGCGGAAGTCCGCGCCGGATATCCTGTTCGACGTCCCCGTCCGCTTCGCCGAGGACCGCCTTGACGTCGCTGGCGCAGCCTTTGCCGCCGGTGAAGCGCCCAGTGTGCCGGTCGTCGAACTGCGCGAGGCCGTATGAGCCGGGTCTGGTTCTCGCAACCCCTCGAAACCACTGCGGCCTTCTGGCGGGTGCTGCGGCGCGACGGCGTGACCCTGGGCTTCACCGCGCACGACCGCGATCTGTGGTTCGACGGCGTGGTCCACAGTGCCAGCCCCGGCATGCTCCCCTCCTCGATCCGCAAGTCCGCCGGGTTCGAGCCGGACAGCGCCGAAGTGGAAGGCGCGCTGAGCCACGATTCGATCGCCGCCGCCGACCTTGCGTCCGGACGCTTCGACGGCGCGCGGGTGCTGATCGGCCTTGCCGACTGGGAAACCGGGACACGCGAAGTGCTCTATCGCGGAACGATCGGCAGCGTGGTCGAGGAAGCGGGCAAATTCACCGCCGGGCTGCAATCGCGCAAGGCCGAACTCGCGCTCGACCCCATCCCGCGCACCAGTCCCGCTTGCCGCGCGCTGTTCTGCGGCCCGGGCTGCACGCTGCCGGCTCTGCGCTACACACACGAAGCGGTGCTGAGCAGTTTCGACATCGTCGCCAACAGCGTCGCCATCGCCAGCATCGCCGCCAATGCCGATCTGGTGGGCGGTACTCTGCGCTGGCTCGAAGGGCCGCATGCCGGGCGGACCATGACAATCATGGCGGCGGCCTCATCGGGCCTGGTCCTCGACGAGCCGCTCGACCCGGCGCTCACGCCCGGACTGCGCGCGATTGTCCGCGAGGGCTGCGATCACCGGCTCGACACTTGCGCCACGCGCTTTGCCAATGCGGTCAACTTCCAGGGCGAGCCATTTCTCCCCGGCAACGACCAGATCTACCGCACTCCCCCGCCGCCAACTCCATGACCGGCGAGCAACTCGCCGCCGAGGCAGAGGCGCTGGTGGGCACGCCATTCCGCCTGCACGGCCGCGATCCCGCGAACGGCCTAGATTGCGTCGGTCTGCTCGCCGCCGCGCTGGCAGCTGGCGGACGTGCGTCATCCCTGCCGAATTTTTATCCACTGCGGGCCGGCAAGCCGCCGGAACTCGGTGAGGCACCCGCAGCTTGCGGTTTCGAAACCACTGCAGGACGCATCCTTCCCGGCGATGTTCTGCTGGTCCGGATCGGGCCGTGCCAGTTTCACCTGCTGATCGCCGCTGCGCAGGGACGATTCATCCACGCCCATGCCGGTTTGCGGCGCGTCATCCGATGCGGCGGGCCGCTGGAGTGGCCGGTGATCCACCATTGGCGGCTCGCCGCCAGTAATTGAGGATTGATTCATGGCGACTCTGGTCTTCAGCGCGCTTGGCACCCTGATCGGCGGCCCGCTCGGCGGCGCGATCGGGGCGCTCGCCGGGCGGCAGGTCGATGCGGCGATTTTTGGCGGCGGCAACCGCGAGGGCCCCCGGCTCAAGGAACTCGCCGCGACTGCCTCAAGCTACGGCACCGCCTTGCCGCGCTATTACGGGCGGATGCGGGTGCCGGGATCGGTGGTCTGGGCGACCGATCTGGTCGAGCACCAGCAGACCCAGGGCGGCGGCAAGGGACGGCCCTCGGTGACCACCTACAGCTACACCGCCTCCTTCGCGGTGGCGCTGGCGAGCCGTCCGATCCTCTCGGTCGGCCGCATCTGGGCCGACGGCAATCTGCTGCGCGGCGCCGGCGGCGACCTCAAAGCCAACGGGATCTACCGGCTTTACACTGGCGAAGGCGACCAGGCGGCCGATCCGCTGATCGCGCAGGTCGAAGGCGAGGGCCGCTGCCCGGCCTATCGCGGTCTCGCCTATGCGGTGTTCGAGGATCTCGATCTCGGCGACTTCTACAACCGCATCCCCGCGCTGACTTTCGAAGTCTTCGCCGATTCCGGCACTTTCACTGTCCAGACCATTCTCGACGACGCGATAGGGGATGCTTCCGCCCCGCTGCTGCTCGATGGCATCGACGGGTTCTCCTGCGAAGGACCATTGGGCGAAACGCTGTCCTTGCTCGAGCCGCTGTTCCCGATCGAATGCGATGCGGGCGGGGATCTGCTGATCTTCAACCGGGGCGACCAGCAGGCCCAGCCGATGGCTCTGCCCGAACCGGCCATATCGGTCGGCGACGGCGATTTCGGCGGAGGCTCGGGCTATGCCCGCAAGCGCGAACCCATAGCGATAACCCCGCCCGAAGTGCTGCGCTATTACGACATCGAGCGCGATTACCAGCCGGGCCTGCAACGCGCGACCGGACGGACCGCGCCGGGCCAGCCGCGCACGGTCGAACTGCCCGCCGCTCTCACCGCCGCCAACGCGCGGGTGCTGGCCGAACGCATGGCGCACCGCGCCGGCTGGGCCCGCGAGACGCTGGCCTGGCGCACCAGCACTCTCGATTCCGCGCTCGGCCCCGGCGCGATAGTGACCGTACCCGGTCAGACCGGACGCTGGCGGGTGAGCGACTGGGAGTGGCGCGAAACCGGCGTCGAAATGACCCTCACCCGCATCGCCCCGATCAGCACGCTTGCGGCGGCGACTTCCGCTTCGCACCCCGCCGATCCGGGGCGGTCCAACCCGCCGGTCGATGCACCCGCTCCGGCGACCGTGCTCGCGGCCTTCGAATTGCCCTGGGACGGTAACGGCCCCGGGGATGCCGCCGCCACATCCGCGGCAGTGTCGTCTGCGGGGACAAGCTGGGGCGGGCGCGGCGCTCTATGTCGATCGCGGCGACGGCGCGCTCGATCCGCTCGGCGCGAGTGGACGGAGCCGCAGCGTGGTCGGTGCCGCGATCGACATACTCGCGCCCGCGACGCCGCTGCTGTTCGACCGCACCGCCACGGTTACCGTCGAACTTATCGCCGCCGACATGAGCCTGACCGGCGCAACCACGCGCAACCTGGCGATGGGCGCGAACCGCGCGCTGCTGGGCAATGAGCTGATCCAGTTCGCCCGCGCCGCGCCGCTGGGTAACCGCCGCTGGCGGCTTGAAGCACTGTTGCGCGGGCGCGGCGGCACCGAGGATGCCATCGGCCTGCATCTGGCGGGCGAACGCTTCGTGCTGCTCGATGGCAAGCCGGTGACGCTCGATCCCGCGCTGGTCGGATCGGCGGCGGGGACAACGATATCGGCTGTCGGCCTCGGCGATGCCTTGCCGGTGGTTTCGCCGATCGCGCTCCAGGGGATTACACTGCGCCCGCTCTCGCCGGTGCACCCGCGCGCCACCGCGCTCCCGGACGGGTCGCTCGAACTCGACTGGACACGCCGTGCGCGCGGCGGCTGGGCCTGGCTCGACGGGGTGGACGCCCCGCTGCACGAACAGGTCGAAAGCTACTTCGTCACCTATGGGCCGCTCAATGCGCCCGCCGCGATCTGGGACGTGGCGGAGCCCCATCTCAACGTTTCGGCAGCCCAGCTCGCCGAACTCGCCGCACTGCTGCCGGGCGAAAAGTTCCGGGTGCGCCAGCAGGGCACTTACGGTGTGTCCGGCCATCTGGTGCTTGCCCAATTGACCTGAATCCCGCCGCAACCAGGAGTAACCCATGAGCGACCCCCTGACATTCGACAGCACCAGCCCGCGCTGCAAGTTGCCGCTGCTCTTTGCCGGCCAGGCGCAGAAGGAGGCCTTCGTCAACGAAGCCCATGCCTTGACCGACGCCCTGCTGCACTGCGCGATCGAAGGCACGGCGGCGGTAGCGCCAGCAGTGCCCGTCGACGGCGTCAACTGGCTGGTCGCCGCCTCGCCAACCGGTGCCTGGTCGGGCCAGGCGGGCAAGATCGCTTGCCGTCAGGCGGGGGTCTGGCTGTTTGTTGCGCCGATCGACGGCATGCGGGTGCTTGATCGGTCGAACGGGCAGGAGAAGCACTATTTCGGCGGGTGGCAAGCCCCGGCGGCTCCGGCGGCGCCCAGCGGCGGAGCGACCATCGATGCCGAAGCGCGGACTGTAATCGCCGATCTGGTCGCGGCGCTCCGCATCGCCGGGGTCTTCCCGCAGAGCTGAGACCGCGCGGCAACTATCCGGCGTAGCGGGTGGAGTCTTCCAGCGCTGCATCGGCAAATCCGGCGCGGCGCAGCCGGCAGCTGTCGCAGCGCCCGCAAGCGCGGCCATCCGGCTCGGGATCGTAGCACGACCAGCTCATCGCCGGAT
This sequence comes from uncultured Alphaproteobacteria bacterium, assembly GCA_963775115.1. GTDB lineage: Bacteria > Pseudomonadota > Alphaproteobacteria > Sphingomonadales > Sphingomonadaceae > Novosphingobium. The sequence goes on along the minus strand of CAVZHP010000009.1, from coordinate 443,912 downwards.
CGAGACCGAGCCGGTGCGCCTCGCGCGCGATATCCGCCTTGCCCAGGTATTGCAGCGGCGCATGGATGGCGAAATCGCCGCCCTGGCTTCCGGCTTTGGTAGCCAGTGTCGCCAATTCGGAAAATGCAGCGATGAATTCGGGCCGGCAGTCTGGATAGCCCGAATAGTCGAGCGCGTTGACACCAATGAAGATGTCGCGCGCACCGAGCGCTTCGGCCCAGGCGAGGGTCAGCGACAGGAACACCAGATTGCGTGCCGGGACATAGGTGACCGGAATGTCATCCCCCGGTCCATCCTTGGGAACGGCGATGTCACCGGTAAGCGCCGATCCGCCGAACTGTCGCAAATCGAGCGGCAGGACCACGTGCCGCTGAACCCCGAGATGTTGGACAATCGCTCGCGCCGCATCGATCTCGCGGCGATGGCGCTGATTGTAATCGATGGTCAGTGCATTGATGACATAACCGGCCTCGCGGGCGAGGCCCGCAACAACCATCGAATCCAGCCCTCCCGAAAGAAGCACCACGGCCTGCCGGCCCGCGCCATTGCCGATTGCAGCCATGATTTCGGGTTAGCTTGCGGGAGCCTGGGTGACAACCGCGCATGAGCTAGGCGGCGCTAGGCGGCGCAGTCGCCCACGCGGCGTCCTTCGGCAGCGAAATCGAAGGGCAGTCCGTCGAGAATCCCCTGCGATTCGATCTGAACCAGCCTGCCAGTCTCTCGCCGGATGTGCGTGCGGCCATAGCCGCGGCCACGGCAGGTGTACTGCACCGTCACCTCGGCGGCACCGTCGGCGACAATCAGGCGCTGGCAATTGGCCATTGGGTGGCGCAGCTGAATCAGCCGCCGCCCGTCGCGCAGGCAAACCTGTTCGGCCGGTCCTCTGGTGTCGCGAGGCCGCAATTCCCAGCGCCCGCTTTCCAGCTGATCGAGCATGGCGAGCGCTTGCCGCTGACCTGCGGCGGGCACGGCAAAGCCGGCACCGGCGGCTATGACAAGCAACGCCGTCCGCAACCATCGTCTGGCCGTTGTGGTCATCATCGAACTACGCATCACCTATCCGGGGCCGAATCTTTGTGGCGAGAAGTTGTATCAAATTTTCGAACCACGGCCAACTGTTGCATATCAGCGATGAATGGAGGGTTTACACGGCGATCTTGAACTGCCGCGAGCAGAATGCGCAATCGACCGGGATCTGGCCGTCGTCGTCCCGCATCTCCGCAAGGTCATCTGCGCCGAAGCGCGACAGGACCGATCGATAGTGCTCCGCAGTGCAGCGGCAGCCCCGGGTCAGAGAAGCCAGGAGTTCGATCCTTACCTGGGGTTCCTCGTGAAACAGGCGCCAGATCAGCGCCTCCAGCGACAATGCCGGATTGACCAGTTCGTCATGCCGTGTGCTGCCAGCCATCACCGCGACATGTTCCCACTCGGGGTGATCCAGCCGCACATGCAGCCGCTCGCGCCCTTCTTCGCCCTCGGCCAGATGCTGCACGAGCAAGCCTCCGGCAATGCAATTTTGTCCGTCCGAGCGGATGCCCAGGCGGATCAGCGTCGGGACCTGTTCGGATTGGGCGAAATAGGCCTGACAGGCCTCGGCCAGCGAATCGCCTTCGAGCGGCACGATCCCCTGATAGCGCTGTCCGGTTGCGGCAAGGTCGAAGGTGATCGCCAGGTAGCCCTGGCCGAACAGCGCATAGAGCGACGGATTTGCGCCGAGCATCGCCAGCCGGTCGGGATCGTGCCGGACATAGCCGCGCAGCTCCCCCGCGCGATAGTCGCAGACCAGCAGCTCGACGATACCCCCCCGGGTCTGCGCCTGCATGGTCAGCTGGCTGTCCTGATCCTTGAGCAGCGAGCCGAGCAGCGCGGTCAGCACCAGGGCTTCGGCCAGCAAGTGACGGATCGGCGGCGGATAATCGTGCGCCGACAATATCGTGTCGAGCACCGGGCCCAGACGGACAGCCCGGCCACGCGCATGGCGAGCCGGTATGGTGAAACCGAGCAGCCGGTCGAATCCGGTCTCGCCTTCCGGTATCCGGCCCGGCTCGCTCACAATTGGCCGAACACCCAGCGCAGCACAGATTTCTGCGCATGAATCCGGTTCTCCGCCTCGTCCCAGACCACCGACTGCGTGCTGTCGATCACGGCGTCGGTCACTTCCTCGCCGCGATGCGCGGGAAGGCAATGGAGGAACAGCGCGCCGGGCGCGGCCAGGGCCATCAGCGATTCGTTGACCTGGAATGGCGTCATGGCCGCAATGCGCGCGTCGGCACCCGACTGGCCCATCGAAATCCAGGTGTCGGTGATCACCACATCGGCACCCGCCACCGCCGCCTTCGCGTCGCGGAATACGCCGATCCCGGCGCCATCGGCCCGGGCGCGCTCGATGAATCTCGCATCGCTGTCGTAACCCTCGGGAACGCCGATGCGGAGATTGAACTTCATCAGCCCGGCCGCCTCGACAATCGAGTTCAGCACATTGTTGCCGTCACCCAGCCAGGCGACTTCAAGCCCGGGCAGCGCCTTGCCGTGCTCGATCAGGGTGAGGAGATCGGCCATTATCTGGCAGGGATGCGACTGGTCGGTGAGGCCGTTGATCACCGGCACGCTGGCATGCGCGGCCAGTTCCTCGATTTTGGCGTGATCGCCGGTGCGGATCATGATCGCATCGGCCATCCGGCTCAGCACCCGCGCCGTATCCGCCACGCTCTCGCCGCGCCCGAGCTGCATGCCGCCGGCTTCCATGACGATCGCGCTGCCGCCAAGCTGGCGCATCGCCATGTCGAACGACACCCGCGTGCGGGTCGAATTCTTCTCGAAGATCATCGCAAGGACGTGACCGGCCAGCGGCGCGTCGGCGTCCGCTCTGGCCTTGGTCCACCCCTTCCGCCCAGCTTTGCGCTCGAGGGCGTCGCCCAGCATGGCGGCCACGGCATCGCCGCCGGCATCCGACAGGTTGAGAAAATGCCGCGTCACGACGCCGTGGCCTCCGCCGGCGTGAAGCTAGCCGCGCCCGCCGAGAGCTTTTCCATGAATTCGTCGATGTGGCCGTCATCGATCACCAGCGGCGGCACGATCCGCATCGTGTTGTCCCCGCCCGACACTGTCAGCAGACCGTGACTGTCGCGCAGATGGGCAACGAAATCGCGGGGCTCGGCCCTGAGCTTGAGCCCGATCAGCAGGCCGCGCCCCCGCACCAGCTCGAACAGCTCGGGATAGTTGCCGATGAACTGCTCAAGCCGCGCAACGATCTTGGCGCCTTTGTCGCGGACATTGGCGAGTATGTCCTCATTGACGATCGCATCGAGCACCGCTTCGCCCGCCGCAATCGCCAGCGGATTGCCGCCATAAGTCGAGCCGTGGCTGCCGATACCCATGCCCCGCGCGGCCTTTTCGGTGGCGAGGCAGGCACCAAATGGAAAGCCGCCGCCGATGCCCTTGGCGGTGGCGAGCACGTCGGGGGCGATGCCATAGAGTTCATGGGCATAGAAGGAGCCGGAACGCCCAACCCCCGTCTGCACTTCGTCGAGAACCAGCAGCAGATCGTTCTCGTCTGCCAGTTGGCGCAGGCCGCGCATGAATCCCTCCGATGCCGGCCGCACGCCGCCTTCGCCCTGGATCGGCTCGACCAAAAAGCCTGCGGTATTGGGCCCCATCGCCGCCTTCACCGCCTCCAGATCGTCGAATTCAACGTACTTGAACCCCGGCAGCAGCGGCTTGAAGCCCTTGTGCATTTTTTCCTGGTTCGAGGCACTGATCGTGCCCAGCGTCCGGCCGTGGAAGGCGTTCATGAAGGTAATAAGTTCGAACTTTTCGTCGTTGCCGGCGTGCTGGTGATAGGACCGCGCCGTCTTGATCGCGCATTCCACGGCTTCCGCGCCCGAATTGGTGAAGAACACCGTATCGGCGAAAGTCATATCGACCAGCCGCTGCGCCAGATGCTCGCCTTGCGGACTGCCATAGAGGTTGGAGACATGCATCAGGTTCGCCGCTTGCCGCTGGATTGCGCCGATCAGGCCCTGATGCGAGTGACCAAGGCTGTTCACCGCAATCCCGGCGGCGAAATCGAGATAACGGCGGCCGTCCTCGCCGATCAAATGGCAGTGGTCGCCGCGCACCGGCCGAAAACCGCACCGGGGATAGACTGGCATCAGCGGCGTGATTGGCATGGGAAATTCCTTTTGCATTCCGAAATGGCTTCGTCGGTGAAACGCAAACGACAAATGGCGGCCCCGGAAGGACCGCCATTCGCGCGTATTTATGCTGTCGCGGGCTTCCGGTCAAATACCGGAGGCGGGTGCGCCATAGTCTTCTGGCGGGATCAATCCTGACGCGGCACCAGGTTGACCGCCGAGTACTTGCCTCGTCGATCGACCTCGATATCGAATTCGAGCCTGTCGCCTTCGTTCAGACCGGACATGCCCGACCGCTCGACTGCACTGATATGGACGAATGCGTCCGGCTGGCCGTCGTCACGGGTGATGAAGCCGAAGCCCTTCATCCCGTTGAAGAACTTGACCGTGCCGGTGGCGCGTTCACCGGTCAGCTCCCGCTGCGGCGCATCCGGCTTCTTGGCGACGGCAATGACATCGCCGACAACTGCAAGGTCGCTCGCCGAAATCTTGCCGCCCCGATCGACCAGGGTGAACTGAAGCTGCTGGCCTTCCGCCAGCCCTTCGAGCCCGGCCCGCTCCACCGCGCTGATGTGAACGAAGACGTCTTCGCCGCCCTCGTCGCGCTGAATGAAGCCAAAACCCTTGTGGGCATTGAAGAACTTGACGACGCCTTTGCCCTCGCCAACGACTTGCGCCGGCATTCCGCCGCCGGCGCCACCGCCGCCACGTGGGCCGCCGCTGAAGCCGCCGCCGCCGCCCCGGTCACCGCCGAAGCCGCCACGCGGGCCGCCGCCACCACCGAAACGGTCTCCGCCGCCGAAACGGTCCTGACCGCCCGAAAATGGATCGAAACTGTCCTCTCCGAAACCGTCCCGCTTGTCACGGCCCCGGCCGCGACGTCCTCTATCGAAACCCATAACTTCGAACGTACCTTCGCTTCGCCCTGATGCCGATCGCCTGGCAACGCGGACGAATCGCGCCTGACGACAGGGCAAGCAGCCTGAATGGCGCTCTCCTCTGCACGCTGGGACATAACCGAAAAAAAACACAATGGCGAATAGATTCAGGAAAAGTTCATGCAGGCACTTGACTGTGTGACATTTGTGCCATCGTACCGCTTTCCGGAGGGCTTGGCAGCAAGCCGTTATTCGCGCGCCATTCAACAGTGACGCGTCAAACGGAAGCGAGTGGCGCAATGTTTCGCAAGATTACCGATTCGGTTTTCGCCAGCCCGCAGATCGGCCTTGCCGAAATCGACGAGGCCAGGGCGCTTGGAATTGGCTTGATCGTCAACAACCGGCCCGAAGAGGAAAGCGACGACCAGACCCCCGGTGCCCAGATCGAGGCTGCGGCGCGGGCGGCAGGCATCGACTACATCGCCATTCCGGTCACCCATGCCGGTTTCAGCGAGGGCCAGGTAAAGGCCATGGCGCAGGCATTGGAGAATTGCCGGGGCCCAGTGCTCGCCTATTGCCGCTCGGGCACCCGCTCCACCTTGCTATGGGCGCTGGCCGAGGCGAGTCGCGGGGGCGATCCTGCCGCGCTGGCGGCCCAGGCGGCGCAGGCGGGCTACGATATTTCCCCGGTTCGCGCGCTGGTCGACATGCTGGCTGCCGGCAAACAGTGATCCTCATTGCGATCCAGCTTGGCGCCTCGATTGTGGCGGTCCTGCTGCTATGGCTGCTGTGCTGGAAGCTTGGCCTGGGCGGCGACATCCGCCTGCAGAGCGAAGACCATGCGCGCGCGCTGGCAAGGGAGGCAGTTTTCGATTTCGACGCTACCGACGTCGCGCTCGACCGCGCCGGGATCGGCGCGCTGCTGCGCGATGCGGGCGGGCGAGTGATGCTGCTTCGCCGTCACGGCGTTCACTTCGTCGCGCGCTTGCTGGAAAGCCACGAAGGCCTGCGGCTAGACCACAATTTCCTCACACTCGCTGCAGGTGAACCCCAATTCGGCAAAGTCACGCTCGATCTGGGCGCCAATGCTCAGGCCTGGGCGGGCAGCTTGCGCCGACTGGGCGGCTGATCCGATGCCGGCCTTCGATCCTGTCCCCTGGGCTATCCCGGGCTTCGTTGTCATGATCCTGCTCGAGATGATCTGGTCCAGATCGCGCGCGCCACAGTGCTATGAGCCGCGCGACACGCTGACATCGCTGGCGCTCGGGTTGGGCAGCACGGCCAGCGGCATGCTCACCGGCGGGTTGGTCTATGCCCTGGCACTGTGGCTCTACCAATTCCGGCCCATTACCATCGGCTGGGCGTGGTGGGCATGGGCCGCCTGCTTCGTCCTCGATGACCTCGGCTACTACTGGGGTCACCGCCTCGGGCACCGGGTGCGCTGGTTCTGGGCGAGCCACGTCAACCATCATTCGAGCCAGCACTACAATCTCTCAACCGCGCTGCGCCAGACCTGGACCGGGTTCTTCGCCGTGTCCTTCGTGTTCCGCATTCCGCTGGCGCTGGCGGGCTTCAACCCGGCGATGCTGGCGGCCTGTGCCGGGTTCAACCTGATTTATCAGTTCTGGATCCACACCGAGGCTATCGGCCGCATGCCGCGCTGGTTCGAGGCGGTGATGAACACCCCCTCGCACCACCGCGTCCATCACGCGACCAACCCGGTCTATCTCGACCGCAACTATGCCGGCGTGTTCATCGTCTGGGACCGGCTGTTCGGCAGTTTCCAGAGCGAACTGGAGAGCGAGAAGATCCGCTACGGCCTCATTCGGCAGCTGGGCAGCTTCAATGTGCTGTGGTCGGTGTTTCACGAATGGAGCGCACTGTTCCGGGACGTGTGCAATGCGCCGTGGACCGCCAAATTCGCCTGCATCTGGCGCGTGCCCGGCTGGACCCATGACGGCTGCCGCGAGACTTCGGACATGATCCGCGAGAGGTGGCGCGAGCGGGAAGCGGCAGAGGCAGCCGAATAACTCAGCCCGCCGTCACACCCCCGTCCGCCGTCCAGATCGCGCCGTGGACCACGCTCGCGGCGGGCGACGATATGAAGGCGACCACTTCCGCCACCTCGGCCGGATCGGCAATTTCCCGCTCGCCGGAATAGCGTTTCATCAAGGCGAAATCGACGTCGGCGGGGGGCCGGGTGCCGTCGCTGATGCCGGTCATCATCGAGCCCGGCGCGACGCCGTTGATCCGGATCGGCTTGCCGACATATTCCAGCGCCAGCGACTTGGTCAGCTGCATCAGCGCCGCCTTCGACATCGAATAGGGGACGATATAGGCCGTTCCGATAAGTGCGCTCTGCGACAGCACGTTGACGATGTTGCCCTGGCTTTCGAGCAGATGCGGGATCGCTGCCTGGGCGAACCAGAAGGGCGCGGCCATGTTGACTTGCATGATCCGCCAGAACTCGTCCTCCGGCACATCTACCGCATGGTTGAAACGCATGAGCCCGGCGGCGTTGACCAGCACATCGAGCCGCCCGTAATGCGCGACGGCGGCCTCGACCGCCGCGATGCAATTGGCACGCTCCGAGATATCGGTTGCGAATGCCGCGCAGGCCGCGCCGCCTGTCTCCAGCCCGGCGCGGGTTTCCTCAAGCGGTCCGGCGAGAATATCGACCAGCATCAGGGCGACGCCCTGCCGCGCCAGCGCCTCGGCAATCGCTTTGCCCAGCCCCCGGGCCGAACCGGTGACAAGCGCTACGCGCTGGGGCGATGTTTCGCTCATGCCTGCTTCCCTGAAACTGCGGTCCTGCGCACCGCTATCGTTTGCCGGGGCCGGTGCTGTCAAAGCAAAGTTTTGCGCGCGGCCGATCGTCCCGCCCCATGGCGCAGTTCCTCCATCGCCGTTATGCCAGCGGCATGACATACATCTATCTTGCCATCGCCATCGTCGCCGAAGTCTGCGGCACGACCCTGATGCGGCTGACCGAAGGCTTCACCCGACCCCTGCCGTCGCTTGGCGTGGTCATAGGCTATGCGATCTCGTTCTACTTCCTGTCGCTGACGCTCAAGACACTGCCGGTCGGCATTGCTTACGCCATCTGGTCCGGCGCCGGCATTATCCTGATCGCAGCGGCTGGCTGGATATTCCTCGGGCAGAAACTCGATTCTCCTGCCCTGGCCGGCATGGCGCTGATCATTGCCGGGATCGTGGTGATGAACACGCTGTCGCGCACCGGCGGACCCGGCTGAGTTCCACCCCCATTCGATCGCAGAAAAGCCCGGGCCTTCCAGTCGCAAAAAGGCCCGGGCGGTTGGCCCGGGCCTTGAAGGCAGTGTTCGCTGTGTGAACTTCGGATGGCGAGGGCGGGTAGGAGGAGGGGAGGATACCCACCCCCGCCAAACTGGTGTCAACTCAGTAGTTGTAGGCCCTTTCGCCATGTTCGGTGAGGTCGAGGCCTTCGCGCTCGGCGTCTTCCGTGGGACGCAGACCGAAGATCTTGTCGACGATGTAGAACAGGATCGCGGAACCGATGCCTGACCAGAGCAGGGTCAAGACCACCGCCTTGATCTGGGTGATCAGCTGCGCGCCCATGTCGTAGGCGCCAACCCCGGCCGGGAAGACCGTATAGTCGAAGTAGCCCTGACCGCCGAGCGCCGGATCGGCGACAATGCCGGTGGCGATTGCCCCGAAGATGCCGCCGATGCAGTGGACACCGAAGACATCGAGCGTATCGTCGTACTTGAACTTGTTCTTCACATAGCTGACGAACAAGTAGCAGACCGGCGATACCAGCAGACCCAGCGCGATCGATGTCATCGGCGCGGCAAAACCCGACGCCGGGGTGATCGCGACGAGGCCGGCAACCGCACCCGTGGCCGCGCCCAGCATCGAGGGCTTGCCGTGGTGAAGCTGCTCGACAATCGACCAACTCACCGCCGCCGCAGCAGTCGCCACGAAGGTGTTGATGAAGGCCACCGCCGTCACGCCGTTTGCTTCGAGGTTGGAGCCGGCGTTGAAGCCGAACCAGCCCACCCACAGCAGCGAGGCGCCGATCATGGTCATGGTCATCGAGTGCGGCGGAGTGGCTTCCTTGCCGAAGCCGACGCGCTTGCCGATCATCAGACAGCCGACCATACCGGCGATGCCCGCATTGATATGGACCACGGTGCCGCCGGCGAAATCGAGCGCGCCCATGCCCCACAGGTAACCCATGTCGGTCGGCGCGTCGGGCAGGAAGTCAGGCCCGGCCCAGTACCACACCATGTGCGCGATGGGGAAATAGACCACCGTCAGCCACAGCACCATGAACAGCATCAGCGGCCAGAATTTCACCCGCTCCGCAAATGCTCCGACGATCAGCGCCGGCGTGATGCAGGCGAAAGTCATCTGGAAAACCACGAAGACGAATTCGGGCAGATAGACGTTGTTCGAGAATGTCGCGGCGTAAGTCGCACCCGAAACCCCCGCGAGGAACGCCTTGTCGAACCCGCCGACGATGGTGGGGAAGGCGCTGTTGGCCGAAGTGAAGGCCATGGAATAGCCCCAGCCTACCCAGACCAATGCAGCAATGCTCACGATCATGAACACCTGCATCAGCACGCTAAGCATGTTCTTGGTGCGCACCAGGCCGCCGTAGAACAGTGCCAGCGCGGGAATGCTCATCATCAGCACCAGCACTGCGGAAGTCAGCATCCAGGCGGTGTCGCCCTTGTTGACCATGGTGGCCATCTGCTCGACGGCAGGCGCCTTGATCAGGGTGGTGGTGGCGGCTGCGGCAGCTTCGGTAGCTTCGGCCACCGGAGCGGCAACGGCTTCGGCTGCCTCCTGAGCGAAAGCAGCGGTGGCGGCAAAGAGCGACGAGCCCAGTGCGCCCGCGCCGCACAGTAATTTGCGGATCATGGTGGTATCCCCCATTTCGCCAGTATCTGGCTTGGACGCGCCGCTCACAGCGCGGTATCCCCGGATTCGCCGGTGCGGATGCGCGTGGCGGAAACGAGGTCGAGAACGAAGATTTTGCCGTCGCCGATGGCTTCGGTGCTGGCGGTTTGCTGGATGGTCTCGACCACTTGCGGCGCGAGATCGTCGGATGCCGCAACCTCGATCTTCACCTTGGGCAGCATATTCGTCGAATATTCCGCGCCCCGGTAAATCTCGGTCTGGCCTTTTTGCCTTCCAAACCCCTTCACCTCGGATACGGTCATGCCTGCAACGCCGATGGCGCCAAGGGCTTCGCGCACCTCATCGAGTTTGAAGGGCTTGATGATGGCGATGATGAATTTCATGCCTTCCCCCTTGAATTGCGACCGGCCAAGCGCCGGCAAGGGCGGAATAAGCAAGGGGTGTGCCAAGTTAGGGATTCGTTAGGATTCAGGGACACCCGATCCGGACTGCAACAGCACGCCACTCACGCAGCGCCCGATTCCTGTGCATCTGCCTATTTATTGAGCAGCTCCAGCCGCGCATGGACCGGCAAGTGGTCCGACCCGCGCGCCGCAAGCGCGCTGTGGTGGACGCGGGATTCGAGGATGCGCCAGTCAGGCGAAATCACAATCCGGTCGAGCTGGGCTACCGGCCGTCGCGATGGGAAGCTGCGGCCGCAATTCAGCACCCGCCAGCCGTGATGGAACTCATGCAGGCAGCCGCCATGCTGCGACCATTCATTGAGATCGCCCATCAGCACAGTTGGCATGTCGTCGCCGCATTCGGCAAGGTGCCCGAGGATAGAGCGGACCTGCTGGCGGCGGCGCAGGCCCGACAGGTCGAGGTGCATGCCGACTACTCTCAGCTTTCTGCCGCTCACCACCAGATCGGCCCGTATCGCCCCGCGAGGCTCAAGGGTCGGCAGCGGAACCGCCTGGGCATCCGCCACCTCGATCCCGCGCCGCACCAGCAGCGCATTGCCGTGCCAGCCGATACTGAGCGGCCGTCCGGCGCTTCCGGCATGGTCCAGCGACACCGCACGGTAGGGCGTATGCTCGTCGATCGAGGCGAGCGGCAGCACGCTTCTGCGGCTGCCGAAGCGCCGGTCCGCCTCCTGCAGCGCAACGACGTCTGCATCGATCTCGCGAAGCACCGCGATGATCCGGTCGGGATCGCGGCGCCGGTCGAGGCCGATGCCCTTGTGGATGTTGTAACTGGCGAAAGTGAGTTGCACGGGTCAATCGCGAAGGAGGTGACAGGCGCCAAGTTTGCGGGCATTCGGGACGCAACACAAGTCACCGGGAGGGACGCATGCCACTGGAAGTCATCGGCGCGGGTCTGGGCCGCACCGGCACACTAACACTCAAGACCGCGCTCGAGATGCTGGGGTTCGGCCCCTGCCACCACATGGTCGAAGTTCTCGCCAATCCCGGACAGGTGCCGTTCTGGAACCGGGCCGCCGGAGGCGAAACGGTGGACTGGGAAGAGGTCTATGGCAAATACCGCGCTTCGGTAGATTGGCCCGGCTGCCACTTCTATGCCCAGCTTGCCGAGCGTTACCCCGAGGCCAAGGTGATCCTGTCGCTGCGCGATCCGGAACGCTGGTACGAGAGCATGAGCGAAACCATCCTTGTTTCGATGACCGCAATGGGTCTTAACACGCCCGGGGCGATCGCCGACGATCATCCGATGAAATTCGGCGGGATCGTCATTTCGCAGCAGACCTTCAACTTCGATTTCTCCAAGGACAATGTCATCGCCGCCTTCGAGCGCCACAACGCCGAAGTGCAACGCCGCATCCCAGCAGATCGGCTGCTGGTGTTCGAGGCAAAACAAGGCTGGGAGCCGCTCTGCGCCCATCTCGGCGTGCCGGTGCCCGCCGAGCCATTCCCTCATGTCAACGATCGCGAGGAATTCAAATCCCATGCCGCCAAGGCGCAGGAATTGGGCGAGCGCTAACGCTCCTTGGTCGCGCTGAACACCAGCTCGGGGTGCTTTTCCTGCTGGTAGCCGACATCCCATGCGCTCTTGGCAAGGAACACCGGGTCGCCGTCGCGGTCACGCGCCAGAGTGGACTTGTTTATATCGGCAAAGCCCTTGAGCGCCGCCTCGCCGCCTTTGAGCCAGCGCGCGGTATCGAAGGGCGCGGGCTCGAGCGCCGCCTCGACCTTGTATTCCGCCTCCAGCCGCGAAATCAGCACTTCCAGCTGCAACTGGCCGACCACCCCGACGATCCACTGCGCGCCGATCTCCGGATAGAACACCTGGATCACGCCTTCTTCCGACAGATCGTCGAGCGCCTTGCGCAATTGCTTGGTCTTGGTCGGGTCCTTCAGCACCACCCGGCGCAGGATTTCGGGCGCGAAATTGGGCAGCCCGGTAAAGCGCACCTTATTGGCCTCCGAAAGCGTATCGCCGACCCGCAGGGTTCCGTGGTTGGGAATGCCGATGATGTCGCCAGCTTCGGCGGTATCGGCAATCTCGCGGTCCTGGGCAAAGAACAGGATCGGCGAGTGGACGGCAATCGGCTTGCCCAGCCCCGAAGGCGTCAGCTTCATGCCCCGCTTGAACGTGCCCGAAACCAGCCGCATGAAGGCGATCCGGTCGCGGTGCTGCGGGTCCATGTTGGCCTGCACCTTGAACACGAAGCCGGTGACTTCCTTGTTGTCCGGCTCGATCGTGCCCTGATCGCTTGGCTGCGGTCGCGGTGGCGGGGCGTAGCGGGCGATGGCGTCGATCAGTTCCGCCACGCCGAAATTCTTCAATGCCGAACCGAAATAGACCGGGGTAAGGTCGCCGTGGCGGTAGGCCGCGAGATCGAAGGTCGGATAGCCGCCCCGCGCCAGTTCCACTTCGTCGGCGATCTCGGCGGGCAGATCGGCCTGCTCCACCTTGCCAAGAAATTCGCGGCTATCGCCTTGGGGCCGCGCAGTGAGGCCCGTGGCAAAATCGAGCACGCCCTGAAACACCCCGCCCATGCCCACCGGCCAGGACATCGGGCAGACGTCGAGCGCCAGCGCGTCGGCGACCTCGTCCATCAGATCGAATGGCGAGCGGCCTTCGCGGTCGACCTTGTTGATGAAGGTAATGATCGGCACCGAGCGCAGGCGGCAGACCTCGAACAGCTTGCGCGTCTGCGGCTCGATGCCCTTGGCGGCATCGATCACCATGATCGCCGAATCGACCGCAGTCAGCGTGCGGTAGGTGTCTTCGGAAAAGTCCTCGTGGCCCGGGGTGTCGAGCAGGTTGAAGGTAATGCCGTCCCGCTCGAAAGTCATCACGCTGGAGGTGACGGAGATGCCGCGCTGCTGCTCGATCTTCATCCAGTCAGACCGGGCGCGGCGCGCCTGCCCGCGCGCCTTGACCTCGCCGGCGAAGTGGATCGCGCCGCCCTGGAGCAGCAGCTTCTCGGTCAGCGTGGTCTTGCCCGCATCGGGGTGCGAGATGATGGCGAAAGTGCGCCTGGAGGAACTGGTGGGGCTGGACATTAATTCTCTCTAAAAACTACGTCATCCTGAACTTGTTTCAGGACCCATTTCGCGTCGCAACCGGAGCGCGGTTTGACGAGAACTGACCTCTCGGTTTGCGACCTTCCGACCGCTCCGAAGGTGCGGCCCGATGGGCCCTGAAACAAGTTCAGGGTGACGAGAATTGATAAGTTGAGCTACCCCCTGAGTACCGCCCCAAGCTTGGAGGCAGCCGCCGTCACCCGCTCGGCAATCGCCTTTAGCTCGGCCTCGTCGTAACTCTTCTCGCCCGGCTGGAGCGTGACTTCCACCGCCAGCGACTTCTGCCCCTCTGGCACGCCCTGGCCCCGGAAATCGTCGAACAGCCGCGCGGCGACAATGTTCGCCTTGTCCGCGCCTTTGACCACGCGAACCAGATCGCCCGCAGGCAAGTTCACCGGCACGAGAAATGCAAAGTCCCGCGTCACGGCTTGCAGCGCAGGCGGGGCGTATTGCGCGCGGGCGAATGTCGCCGCGCCCTTCTTGCCCGGGACCATATCGAGGAACAGCTCGGCCACCGCCACCGGCGCATCGATATCGAACTGCTCCAGCAGCGCCGGGTGCAGCATACCGAAGCGCGCCAGCACGGTCTTGGGCCCCAGCCGCAGCGTTGCCGACTGGCCGGGGTGGAACTGCGGCCCCGCTTCCCCCAGCACCTGCAGATTGCCGGCCGGAGCCCCGGCCTCGGCGAGCAGGGCCAGCGCCTCGGCCTTGGCATCGAAGGCGTCGAATTGTTCAGCCTTGCCAGAGGCCCAACCGCGCGCTGTCTTCTCCCCAGCCAGCACCACAGCCAGCGACAGAGGCTCGTCGCTCATGCCATTCTCGGCCCGCAAGTATCGCCGCCCGATCTCGAACAACCGCAAGCCGGTAGCGCCGCGATCGAGGTTGCGCTTTGCCGCCGCCAGCAGGCCGGGTAGCAGCGAGGGACGCATCGCTTTCATGTCTTCGCTGATCGGATTGGCCAGCGTCCAGACCTCACCCACAGCGAAGGCCGCAGCCTGTTCCTCAGGCAGAAACGACCAGGTCACTGCCTCATGGTTCCCCCGCGCCGCAGCAGCCCGGCGCAACCGGCGTTCGAGCTTCTGCGCCGGCGTGGCGGTCGGCCTCGCCACGCCATCCGCGCGCGGCAGCGGCACGCTTGCCACATTGTCCAGCCCGTGAATGCGGATCACTTCCTCGACGAGATCGGGCCAGCCATCGACATCGGGCCGCCAGGTCGGGACGAGGATGTTCCATACTTCGGCCTCGATCGGGTCTTCGGAAATGAAGCCCAGCCGCCCCAGGATATTGCGCTGTTCCTGCCGGGCGATGTCGACCCCGCCCAGCGTCAGCGTCATTTCGGTGCGGTAGGGCACGATCTTCGGCGTCTCGGGATAGCCGCCATCCGGGAACTTGCCGGCGATGCGCGGCTCCGATGCCTCGCCGCCGCACAGATCGAGGATCATCGCGGTTGCGGTCTCGATCGTGGTCGAGAGCTGCATCGGATCGATGCCGCGCTCGAATCGCGCGCGAGCGTCCGAGGCGATGCCGTGGCGCCGCCCGGTGCGGCCGATCCATTCTGGATCGAACCAGGCGCATTCGAGCAGCACGTCAGTGGTCGCTTCGGTGACGCCGCTATGCTCGCCGCCCATCACCCCGCCGAGCCCAAGCACACGGGAATCGTCGGCGATCACGCAATCATCGGCCGTGACAGTGTAGTCCTTGCCGTTGAGCGCGAGGAAGCTCTCTCCCTCGCGGCCCCGGCGAGCCACCACCGCGCCCTCCAGCTTCACCATGTCATAAACATGCAGCGGGCGGGCCTGATCGAGCGAGAAGAAGTTGGTGATATCGACCAGCGCTGAGATCGGGCGCAGTCCCACCGCTTTGAGCCGCGCCTGCAACCAGTCCGGGCTGGGGCCGTTGTTCACGCCACGAATGACCCGGCCCCAGAAGATATGGCAGCCGCTATCCGGCTCGACGCCGATTTTCGCCGGGAAGGGGTATGTTCCTTCGACCACTTTGTAGCCCGGCGCCTGCATCGGCGGCATGCCGAGCTTCGCCGCGATAAGATCGCGGGCAATGCCGTTGACCCCCATGCAATCCGGGCGGTTGGGGGTGATGGCGATATCGAACACTGGATCGGAGCCGGTGTAATCCGAAAAGGCAGTTCCAACGGGCGCATCGGCGGGAAGCTCGATGATGCCCCCAAGTCTCTGGCGTGGTCCTCGCCCAGTTCCAGCTCGCGGGTCGAGCACATCATGCCATTGGATTCGACGCCGCGCACCGAGGCCTTCTTCAGCTCCATGCCATTGGCCGGGACAATCGCCCCCGGCAGTCCCAAGCACGCCCACCAGCCCGGCCCGCGCATTGGGCGCACCGCAGACGACCTGCAACGGCTGGCCGTCTCCAGCATCGACTGTAAGCACCTGCAACTTGTCGGCGTCGGGATGCGGCCCGGCGGTGAGCACTTTGGCAATGCGGAAGCCGGCCAACTTCTCCGCCGGGTCCTCGACGCTCTCGACTTCCAGACCGATGGCATTGAGTGTGCGGGCGATCTCCTCGACCGAAGCCGGGGTGTCGATGTGGTCCTTGAGCCAGGACAGGGTGAACTTCATGCCCCGGCTCCCACTGGAGTCCCCACCCCGCCAGAAAGCGTCGGCACATCGAGCGCGCTGAACCCATAATGCGCCAGCCAGCGGACATCGCCGTCGAAGAAGGCGCGCAGGTCGTTCATGCCGTATTTGAGCATGGCCAGCCGGTCGACGCCGACACCGAAGGCGAAGCCTTGCCATTCGTCGGGATCGAGGCCCCCGGCGGCCAGCACATGCCGGTTGACCATCCCGCTGCCGAGCAGCTCCATCCAGCTGTGCCCCGGCGCATCGCCGGAGCCGCCGACAACCCGGCGTCCATCGACAAAACTGTAACCGGTATCGACCTCGACCGATGGCTCGGTGAACGGAAAGTAGCTTGGGCGCAAACGCAGGACGATATCGTCGCGCTCGAAGAAGGCCTTGAGCAAGGTCTCCAGCGTCCATTTGAGATGTCCGAGGTGGATATGCTTGTCGATCACCAGCCCTTCGATCTGGTGAAACATCGGGGTGTGGGTGGCGTCGCTATCCGAGCGGTAGACCCGGCCCGGGGCGATAATGCGCAGCGGAGCGCCCCCCGGATATTCTTTGACAACAGCCAGCATAGTGCGGATCTGCACCGGCGACGTATGCGTGCGCAGCAGCATCTCTTCGCCCGCAGCATTGCGATCGGGAAAATAGAAGGTGTCGTGCATCGCCCGCGCAGGATGGCTTTCGGGCATGTTGAGCGCGGTGAAATTGTGCCAGCCGTCCTCGATCTCGGGGCCACTGGCGACAGCAAAGCCGAGGTCGGCGAAGATCTCGGACAGCTCGTCCATCGTCTGGCTGACCGGGTGGACCGAACCGCGAGGGCTTTCCGGAGCGGGAAGCGACAGGTCGATGTGTTCGGAGGCCAGCCGCGCTTCCAGCGCCGCGCCTTCCAGCGCCGCCTTGCGCGCACCGAGAGCATTGGCCACTTCCTCGCGCAGGGCGTGGACCTTCGGGCCTTCGATCTGGCGCTCTTCCGGCAGTCATCGCTCCCAGTGTCTTCAGCAGACCAGAGATCGATCCCTGCTTGCCGAGAAGTGCCACCCGCAGACCTTCGAGCGCATCGAGATCGCCAGCCCCCGCGATCTGCGTAAGCGCCTCCTGCCCGGTTGCCGCGTAGTCCACTGAAATTCCGTCCGCCGAATTGGTTCCAAGCGGCGCTCCTTAGGGGCCTTGGCGGCAATTCGCAATCAACCGGGAATGGCAGTCCCATCCGGGCTGTCGAGCGTTTGCACCGGAGCGCGGCCAAGCCGCGAGCGCTCTTTCGCCACCGCGTCCATCAGCGGCTTGTCGAGCGCGGCATATTGCCGCGGCGACATGCCCATAAACTGCCGGAAATCCCGAACGAATTGGGCCTGATCGTGATAATGGCCGTCCATCGCACCGATCCATTTGAGCGTCGGGTCCATGATGAAATGCGAAAGGCTGCGCATGAAACGCTGACGCCGCAGCAGCAGCTTGGGCGGGAAACCGAAATGGCGGTGGCAAATGCGTTCGACTGTGCGCTGGCTGACGCCCGCGCGCGCCACCAGATCGGTGACGGAAGCGACATCCGGATCGATCAGCGCGCCATGAATCGCCGCGATCCGGGCTTCGTCGGGAACCTCGCCGTCGCTGCTGTCGAGGAAATGACGGGTGATACGCGCAAGTTCGGCCTTAGGGTCCGGCTGTTTGCCAAACAGCGTGCGCGCCAGCGGAGCAAAGCCGGCCATGGCGGGGTGGGTGTTGCCATCGACGATCTTGTTGGCGAATTCGGCCGCCGGTGCGCGAATGTATTTCGCCCAGCCCAGCGGCAACAGCCCAATCCCCCACATGCGCGACGATCCGACAGCGAAACGGATTGTTTCCGAACTGGGGCCGGTTGCCGGAAAAGAAGTAGCGCCCGCCGAAATGCCCGAGAGGGTTCGCGCCTCGGGCCAGTCGCCGTCGTAGAAGCGCAAATTGGCCCATTCGGGAAGCAGGTAGTCGGCAATCTGTCCGCCGGCCGGGACGATCCATTCGGCAAAATAAAACGTCGTGAAATAGCGGCGCAACTCTTGCGGTGGCGGTGAGAACCGCACTTTCACTTCGCACGATTGCGACACAGTGACGACCCCGCTTACAACGTGCGACCAGTTTGCCCGTTTTCCATTGCCGTTTGGTTAGTGAACTTGTTGATTGTGCGCAAGAACACAAAAAGGGGCGCGGCCTGTCCCGGCCGCACCCCTTTTTGCATTTTCGCGGAACCCGGCAGGGCTAGCCTCAGGCCAGCGCGCTTTTTGCCTGGGCGATGACGGTAGAGAAAATGCCGCCTTCGTTCATCGCCAGATCGGCCATTGCCTTGCGGTCGAGCTCGATGCCCGCCAGCTTGGCGCCGTGGATGAATTGCGAATAGGTCAGGCCCTCGGCGCGCACTGCGGCGTTGATCCGCTGAATCCACAGCCCGCGGAAAGTCCGCTTCTTAACCTTGCGATCGCGGTAGGCATATTGCCCGGCCTTTTCGACCGCCTGACGGGCGACGCGGATCGTGTTCTTGCGGCGGCCGCGGTAGCCCTTGGCCTGCTCCAGAATATTCTTGTGCTTGGCGCGGGTGGTAACACCCCTTTTGACACGTGCCATTGTTCAGTACTCCGATTTCCTGTTGTCGCGATTTCCTGATCGCCGGAAATTCGATCCGGCCCAAAATCGCTCAGTTCAGCCCGTAGGGCGCCCACTTCTTGATCACCTTTGCATCGGCATCGGAGATCACATCGGTGCCGCGGTGCTGGCGGATGTACTTGGCATTGTGGCTGATCAGGCGGTGGCGCTTGCCAACCGCTCCGTGTTTGATCTTGCCGGTTGCGGTGAGCTTGAAGCGCTTCTTGACGCCGCTCTTGGTCTTGAGCTTGGGCATTTTCGTCTCCTGTGTTGCGACGCGAAAGGCCAGCCCTGGCAGCCCTAGATAGCCAGGCGGACCCCGGGAATCACCCGAGAGGCAATTCTTCACGTGTCTGCGAAGCGCGCGCCTTTAGTTGGGGATTGGCGGAAACGCAAGGCTTGGTTGCAGTCCGGCGGACCCGCGCTCAAAATGCCTGTTCGTGCATTACCACCCGCAGCGTCAGGAAAATGATTCTGATGTCGCGCCAGATCGACCAGCCTTCCAGGTATTCGAGGTCGGCCTGCAGCCGGTTGGCGAGATCGGATTCCTGCTCGGTCGCGCCGCGCAGCCCGCGGACCTGGGCAAGGCCGCTGAGGCCGGGCCGCAGTGAGTGGCGCTGCCAGTAGCGGGTATCGACTTCCCAGAACAGCTTGTCGCCGGCCTGCGAGCCGATCGCATGGGGGCGCGGGCCGACCAGGCTCATGTCGCCGCGCAGCACGTTGAAAAGCTGCGGCAGTTCGTCGATGCTGGTGCGGCGGATGAAGCGGCCGACCCGGGTAATCCGCTGGTCCTCGCGCGCGGTCGAGACATGCCCGTCGCCGTCAGTCTCGCCGTTCGTCATGCTGCGAAATTTGGCGATGGCGAAGAAGCGATTGCCGCGCCCGACGCGCCGCTGGAAAAACAGCACCGGGCGACCATCCTCGATCAGGATCGCCAGTGCGACTGCCAGCATGACCGGCGAGAGCAGCAGCAGCGCCCCGCCGGCCAGGCAGATGTCGAACAGCCGCTTGGCCGCGCGGGCGCGCAGGCCCAGCGGGCCGGACGATACCAGCAGCCAGCCATGCCCCCCCGCCTCGCGCGCACCCTGCGCCCCGAGTTCGACGACCGCATCGTCGAGCACTTCGCCGGCAATGTTGGCACCCTTGAAAATAATCGCCCAGGCGCCGCGCCGTTCCGGCGGACAGCTCACCACCACCCTGTCCATATTGCACAGGGTAAGGCCGATGCGGTCCATCGCATGCGGATCGCCGAGATCGGGGACAAGTCCATGGGCCGCTGCCGAAATCCGGGTCACCCCCGGCAGATCGACATGCGGGCCGCCATCGTCGATCACCAATTCGTTCATCACATGGCTGCCGCAACGCCAGGCAACGAAGCTGCGCATCTGCGCGCGCGTCCAGATCAGCATCAAGCCGGAGAACAGCACGCCGATGGTGAAGGCGACACGAGAAAAGTCGGCGCTGGATTTGGTATAGAAAGCAATGAAAACCAGCGCCGCAGCAGCCAGAAACAGCGCGAAAGCGCTGCGTATCATGCCCAGATAGGGCCGCATCAGGACACCGAGCGCATAGCTGCCATTATACAGCGCGATGGTCAGGAAAATCGGCAGCAGCAATTGCGCCTGGACCGCAGAGCTGTTTGCCCCCTTCCAGCCCAGGTAGAGATAGCCCGCAAGCGCGAATCCCGCGAAAATCGCGACAATATCGCCCAGCATGATGCCAAGGTAGCTTTGCAGCCGCCGCCGCTCGAGCGACGGTGCTACCGGCGCGAATTGACGGTGTACGGCTGCCGAAGGCGGAGGCCCGGCAAACGTCGATGCCTTCACGCCGGTCGCCTCGCACCTGCTGGACCGGCCATTGCAAATTGTCTGTTCGCACCCGATCGCACTAGTGGTTCCATCGTGCCTGTGCAGCAGCGCTGGAGCACGGCCGCAACCTGAGCTTAATATCAATCAATTGAATTTCCTTGGCAATGGGTATGCGCATCAATCCGCAGCCTGAGCGTTTACCACACGTTCAGCCGTGCCGCGCGGCAGCCCGGCCGATCTCGGCGAGTTCCTGCGCGAGCAGCAGCTCGGACATCTGGCTGTTGCCCAGCAGCGCGGCATGAAGCGCAGCTAGTCGCGTGACCAGCCGTTCCAGCCGCTTTCCGCGCCAGCGCTTGAGTTGCTCGCCGATTTCCCGCTTTTCCTTGAAGAAAATCCGCCGGGCGCCCGCCTCGGCATCGATCAACTGAAGCACGTTACCGCGCGGGCCGAGTTTGGCTGCCAATTGCCCCAACTGCGCGGCGCGGCGCTCGATCGCCAGCAGCAAGCCAACCGGATTGAGCCCGAGCTCGCGTATCCGGCGCAGCTCGCCGGGAATGCGGCCGGACTCGCCGCCCAGCACGGCATTAACCAGCGGGGCAAAGCCGTCTTCCTCGGTACGCGCTCCGATTGCCTCCAGCGCCGCCGGATCGGCGGTACGCGGGCTTTCGGGCGAAGCGTCGAGATAGAGCGCCAGCTTGGTCATCTCGGAGCGGGCGAGCCGGGTGTCGAGCCCGGCGGCACGGGCGATGCGCTCGGCAAGGTCGCCGCTCAGGCTCAGGCCCAGCGGACCCGCCATGTCGCGCACCGCACCCGCCACCGCGCGCAAATCCGGCGGGTGGAACATGGCGACCAGCGCGTCGGGGCGCCCTTCGAGCAATTTGGCGGTGCGCGACTTGTCGCTCGCCGCACTGGCGACAATCAGCACCGGACAGGGTTCGGCCCCGCCAGTCATCGGTCCTGCCAGCAGGTTCTCGACCGCATCGTGCGCCTCGTCGCCCTGGGCGCGCACGAAGATGTGGCGGGTGTCGCCGAACAGCGATGTCGAGCGCGCCTCGTCGCCCAGCCGGACCGGATCGCGCTTCAGCTCGGCGCCGGAAATTTCGATCCGCTCGCCGATTTCGCCAAGCAGGCCCGCAATGAGCGCTACGGCATCGTGGGCTCCGGCTTCGTCAGGCCCGCAAAACAGGAAGATGCGGGCGGCCGATGCCGCTCGCGGCGCGACGGAGGCGAAATCGCGCTGCGTCGCTTTCATGGGGCTTGGGGACTCGCCAAAGGACTGGATTGCCGCAGTTGCAAGGCTATGGAGGTAACAATGCGATCGGCAACTTCGCGAGAGAGATTCTCCAGCGCGGTATTCTCCGCCGCGATCGTCGCATATTCCGAACTGACGACGTCGATGCCCGCGTCGGATCCCGCGGTCGCGTCGAGCACGATATTGCCGCTCGCCAGATCGACCAGCTGATAGCGCGCGCGCAAGGTGCGGCGCTCGCGGCCGATGGTCTCATCGGACAGAAGGCCGAGCCCTTCGAGCTTGTCGTCGAGACGAACGTCGAGGCGGTAGCGCGCGGAACCGCCGCCGCCGCCAGCCTCCAGCCGGTCGTTCAGCGCGTTGCGCATCAGCCAGCCGGCGCGGCCCTCGATCGGCGATATGTCGATTGCCGCCAGCCCCTGCGACACTTCACCGCTTCCTCCCCCGGCATAAAGCGGCTTGAGGCCGCAGCCGCTCAGCAGCAGCAGGGCGGCAAGGCTGGCGGCCAGCCGCGTCATGCGACGAGATTGACCAGACGATCGGGCACGACAATCACCTTTTTCACGGGTTTGCCATCAAGCGCACGCTGCACCTTGTCGCTGGCGAGGGCAAGCGCCTCCAGCTCGTCTTTCGGCATGCCCTTGGCAACAGTAACGGTGTCGCGCAGCTTACCCAGCACCTGAATGGCAATAGTCACCTCGTCCTCGACCAGCAGCGCGGGATCGAAGGTGGGCCAGTCGGCTTCGGCGATGAGGCCTTCTCCGATGGCGGACCACGCCTCTTCGGCGAGGTGCGGCATCATCGGCGCGACCAGCAACAGCAGCGTGCGGATCGCGGCAGAGCGACTGGCCGATGGCGCGGCCTTCTCGGTGGCATTGGTCAGCTCGTAGATGCGCGCGACGGCCTTGTTGAAGCCCAGTGCTTCGATGTCTTCGGCAGCGGCGGCGACAGTCTGGTCGCGCTTGCGGTCGAGCGCCTTGTCCTCGCCGGTGGCAGCAGCGTCATACTGGCCGAACAGGCGCCACAGCCGCTGGACGAAACGAGCGCAGCCCTCAATCCCGGCTTCCGACCACGGCAGGTCGCGCTCAGGTGGACTGTCGGAGAGCATGAACCAGCGGATCGCATCGGCGCCGAAAGTGGCGACGATTTCGTCGGGGTCGACGACGTTCTTCTTCGACTTCGACATCTTGATGACCCGGCCGATCTCGACCGGCGCGCCATCCGATTTGAGAGTGGCTGCTTCCGCCAAACGCTCGACCTCGCCGGGGCTGAAAAAGACCGGCTGTCCATTCGCCGGATCGGGGCGGGAATAGGTCTCGTGCGTCACCATACCTTGCGTAAACAGGCTGGCGAACGGCTCCTTGATCTTGATCTTGCCAATCCGCTCCAGCGCCCGGGTCCAGAACCGCGCATAGAGCAGGTGCAAAATCGCATGTTCGATCCCGCCGATATATTGCTCGACCGGCAGCCATCTGGCGATTGCTTCGGGATCGAAGGGCCGGTCCCCCGGCTGGCTGGCGAAGCGCAGGAAATACCACGAGCTGTCGACGAAGGTGTCGAGCGTATCGGTCTCGCGCGTCGCCGGTTCATTGCACTGCGGGCAGGCAACGTGCTTCCACGTCGCATGCCGCAGCAGCGGGTTGCCGGGTGTCTGGAAATCGACATCCTCGGGCAGCACGACCGGCAGCTGCGCCTTGGGCACCGGCACCACGCCGCAGCTCTCGCAATGGATAAACGGGATCGGCGTGCCCCAATAGCGCTGGCGCGAGACCCCCCAGTCGCGCAGGCGGTATTGCGTTTCGCCCTGGCCCCAGCCGTCGTGCTGCGCCTTGGCAATGACGGCAGCCTTGGCCTCCTCGACCGTCATGCCGTCCATCCACGCAGAATTCACGATGCGCCCGGGACCTGTATAGGCCTCGTCGCCCTCGAACTCGAAATCGGTGTTGTCACCCTCGGCCACCACACGGCGCACCGGCAGCTTGTATTTCCGGGCAAAATCGAGGTCGCGCTGGTCGTGCGCCGGGCAGCCGAACACCGCGCCGGTGCCGTATTCCATCAGCACGAAATTGGCGACATAGACCGGCAGGTGCCATTCCGGCTCAAGCGGATGCTCGACCGAAAGCCCGGTATTGAAGCCCAGCTTCTCCGCCGTCTCAAGCTCCGCCGCCGTGGTGCCGCCGCGCTTGCACTCGGCGATGAATGCCTGCAATTCGGGCGCATTTTCCGCCAGCGAGGCGGCCAGCGGATGGTCCGCCGCGATAGCGACAAAGCTGGCGCCGTAAAGCGTGTCGGGCCGGGTGGTGAACACCGGTATGCCGTCTTGGCCACCCCTCCCGCTTGCGGGAGGGGGCTGGGGGGTGGGTGAGTCTGCACCGTCTGGCCCACCCCCAGCCCCTCCCGCAAGCGGGAGGGGAGTTCCGTCTGGAAACTTGAATGTGCAGCGCAGGCCCTGGCTCTTGCCGATCCAGTTCTCCTGCATCGTGCGGACTTTTTCCGGCCAGCCGTCCAGCGTGCCCAGCCCTTCGAGCAGTTCCTCGGCAAAATCCGTGATCTTGAGGAACCACTGGCTGAGCTTGCGCTTCTCGACCAGCGCGCCCGAGCGCCAGCCGCGCCCGTCGATCACCTGTTCGTTGGCCAGCACGGTCATATCGACCGGGTCCCAGTTGACCGCGCTTTCCTTGCGGTAAACCAGCCCCGCAGCATAGAGATCGAGGAACAGCGCCTGCTCGTGGCCGTAATAGTCCGGCTCGCAAGTCGCCAGTTCGCGGCTCCAGTCGAGCGCGAAGCCGAGCCGTTTCAGCTGTGCCTTCATGTTGGCGATGTTCTCGCGGGTCCAGCCGCCGGGGTGGACGCCCTTTTCCATCGCCGCGTTTTCCGCTGGCATCCCGAAGGCGTCCCAGCCCATCGGATGGAGCACCTCGAAGCCCTGCATCCGCTTGTAGCGCGCCAGCACGTCGCCCATCGTGTAGTTGCGGACGTGGCCGATATGGATGCGCCCCGAGGGATAGGGAAACATCTCCAGCACAAAGCTGCGCGGCTTGGGGCTGGCATCGTCGGCGCGGAAGCACTGGCGTTCGTCCCAGACGCGCTGCCAGCGCCCGTCGGCTTCGGACGGATCGAAACGTTCGTTCATGGCAAGCCTACCCCGATGACGGCATCAGCCGCCGATGGCATTGCGCCGCAAGTCGCGGGCCTTGGTGAGGATGATATCCTCGAGCCGCTGAACGGTCGCCGCCTGCACCGGCGCATCCACCCAGCCGCCGGCCTGCGCGACCTGGCGGCTGGCGACGACGCGCAGTGCATCGGCGCGCAAATCGCGGTCTAGAATGGTCACCGACACTTTCACCCGCTCACCGGGGTTGCCGGGATTGGCGTACCAGTCGGTGACGATGACACCGCCCGCGCTGTCGGTCTGAAGCAGCGGCATGAACGACAGCGCATCGAGGCTGGCGCGCCAGAGATAGGCGTTGACGCCAATCGTGGTGACGCTCGATGCCGCCAGCTCTGCCGAGGCATGGCCCTTGCGGCCGCCGCCACAGCCGACCAGGGCGAGCGCCATCATGGCAGCCACAGCGGCCTTGGCCGGAAGGCCAAAGGTGTTGTGGCCAGTATCGGTTTTGCCAATCCCAGTATCGGTTTTGCCAATCATAGTCGTTTCCGGATCCTGTCGTCGAAGGCATTGCCGCCACGGCAGCGGCGCTGCCCTGAGCCTCTATAGCCATGGCAGCCATGTCGGCAAGGGGCGGGCGCAGGTGGCGATCCGGGCCGTGAACCCGTCATGAATGCCGCAAAGGCGTTGCCCGGTTCCAACAAATTGCCCGGAAAACGAGAGAATAATCGCTGGAAGTGCAGATTCGGCTTGGAAAATTTTCGTTCCGGCGCACAATCAGGTTCTGTTCAGCAAATTGCCGCAAAGAGAGTCGCCTGGACTTTTGCTCGCTTTCCGGCGCAGACCGGGAAGCCTATGGAAACCAAGCCTGTAGAACCAGGATGGTTGGGGAAGCGCGTGATGGCTGACGTGGGTAAGATCGCCGATAGGGCCAAGAACGGAAAGAATGGCGGCGTGGCCGCCGGCATGCTGCTTGCCAGTGCCGTCAGCCTGCTTGCCCTGCCCAGTGCGGTGCTTGCTTTCTCCAGCCGGTTCGAGCCCAGGGCAGTCGCATCGCCGCCCGGCGATTCCCTGCAATCGCTGAGCGCGGCGCGGCTGGCCACGCAGCTGGCACCGGCGATCCCGCTGCATTCGCTCGGCAAGGGGCAGATGTTCCGCTTCACTCCGGCCGGCAATGCCAACCGGCCCGATCGTTCGGTGACGGTCGCCGTGCGCGTCGATCCGCAAACCGCGCAGGAAATTTCCGTCAGCGCCGCACACCGGCCGATCGCGGTGATCGCACCCGGTGCTACGCCGCTGCAAATCTCGCCGACCGCCTTCACCCTGGGCGTTTCGCGCGGTTATCACAGTTTCGCCCAGACCTTGGTTCCGCCGGGCGACATCCACAAGCCCGACATGCCCGATCTCGCCAGTTTCCGCCCGGGGGCAGCGCAAGACGATGACGCCACGCGGTTCAGCCCGAAGATCTTGCTCGACCAGAAGCAGCCCACCGGGCGCGCACCGCGGACCTTTGCCGGAACCGACGAGCTGGTCGATGTCGGCGGCAGCTACAGCCTGACGCGCAATCTCAATGTCACCGCTGGTGTGCGCTATTCCTCGCAAGAGCGCGACCGCCTGCGCCCGCTGACAGACAAGAAGAAGGACAATCAGGCGGTTTACCTGGGGACCCAGTTCCGCTTCTGATTTCGCTTTATTGCCGCACGATGCATCGGCTTGGTTCCTGCGGCCAGGCTGGCGAGAAGGGGGGAACATGGCGCGCGTTGCGATCGTTACCGGAGGCACAAGAGGCATCGGCGATGCCGTCTGCCGGGCGCTCACGGACATGGGCTTGCAGGTCGCCGCCAACTATGGCGGAGACGATGCCAAGGCCCGGGAATTTACCGCCGCGACCGGAATCCCGTCCTATAAATGGGACGTCGGCGATCATCAGGCGTGCCTGGACGGCTGTGCGAAAGTGGAGGCCGATCTCGGACCGATAGACGTGCTGGTTAACAATGCCGGCATCACCCGTGACGCGGTGCTCCACAAGATGAGCTTCGACGACTGGAACGAGGTGATGCGGATCAACCTCGGCGGCTGTTTCAACATGGCCAAGGCCACCTTCCCCGGCATGCGCGAGCGCGGCTGGGGCCGGATCGTCAATATCGGCTCGATCAACGGCCAGTCGGGACAATATGGCCAGGTGAACTACGCCGCCGCCAAATCGGGCATCCACGGCTTCACCAAGGCACTGGCGCTGGAAGGCGCGAAATTCGGCGTGACGGTGAACGCCATCGCGCCGGGCTATGTCGATACCGACATGGTCGCGGCAGTGCCCGCCCCGGTGCTGGAGAAGATCGTCGCCAAGATTCCGGTGGGCCGGTTGGGTCAAGCGGCGGAGATCGCACGCGGGGTGGCCTTCCTCGCCTCGGAGAATGCGGGTTTTGTCTCCGGATCGACGATGAGCATCAATGGCGGCCAACACATGTATTGAGGAGGGGGGGCTTGCGAGCAGCCTTCGACAAGCTCAGGCTGAGCGGATGTTTGGATTGACCGCGTTCCCAGCCCCGCTCATCCTGAGCCTGTCGAAGGATGCCGCGCTAGCCTCCACCCCATGACCACGCCCTATCACCCCCCGATCAAGCGCTCTGTCGAGATTGCCGGGCACAAGACCTCGATCAGCCTCGAGCCGCTGTTCTGGGAAATGCTGAAGACCGCCGCCCGCGCGGAGGGATTGCCGATCAATGCCCTGGTCGCCCGGATCGATGCCGAACGCATCGGCGCCGAAACCCCGCCGGGCCTGGGCAGTGCGATCCGGCTGTGGCTGGTGGCCTGGCTAGCCGCGCGGCTTTAGCGCGCGGCGTCAGGTCGGGGTGGCAAAGCTGGAAGGAGGCCGCGCTCAAGGTTGGGGCGGTGACTGGGACTGGGCAACTACTGCGATCCGGCTCCTCACCCAGACAATCGACAAGATCAAAACCGCGCCTGCGCAGGCGAATGTCAGCCCGCTTGCCGCCGGCGAACCCGACTTCTCCGCAACCAAAGTAAATACCGCGCCGAATCCGCCGAAGAGCGCCACGCGCGCCAGCCCCATCATACTGGCCATAATGCCCTGGATTTCCCCCTGATTCTCGGCTGACGTCATCCCGCTGATCAGGCTGGCGACCGCAGGGAGGGCCATCGAAACGATCGCATAGAGTGCGAAGGAAGCCAGGACTATCGGGACAGGTGTGGCCATTCCCAGCACAACCAGGAACACTGCGCCGACCAGTACGGAGGACTGGATGACCCTGAGCTCACCCCATTTCCGCGACAGGCGTCCGGAAAGGACCAATTGGCCAAATGAGGCGACAAACATATGCAGGCCGAGACCGATCCCGATCATTGTCCCTGACCATCCGAAGCGGTCGATCAGATAGATAACGACAAAAGTGTGCGGCATGGACAGCACGAAATGCGCCATGAAATACAATAATATGAGCAATTTGATCTGGGGTGGCTGCCTGCCTATCGCGGCAAACGGCAAGCTCTTCAGACCCAAGGGCTTTTTCTGGCGTTTGCCTGGAGGCAGCGTTTCCCTAATCAGAATGACAACGAAAACCATGTTGAACAGGCCAATCAGTGCCGAGATCAGCAATGGCAGGCGAATATCAATGTCACTGGCGAAGCCGCCGATGACAGGGCCAATCGCATAGGCTGTGACCGCACTGCCGGTGATCCAGCCGAAAGCCGAAGTCCGATTCTCCTTGTCGATCACATCGGCAACGGACGACATAGCTGTCGATAGCGTTGCCGCAGCGAAGCCGAACAGAATGCCGGCGAGAAAGAAAATAGAGATCTGGTCGGCAAAATAGCGCGCGAAGCTACCGATCGAGACTGCGATAACGGAAACGATCAGAATCCAGCGCCGCCCTACCCTATCTGAAATTGTACCCAACGATGGCGCCCAGAAAAACTGGATTGCGTCCGCGATCAGGAAAATTCCGAAGACATAGGCTGACGACGGAATATCTGTCTTATTCAAATCATTGATTATTCGTGGTAATACGGGATTGGCAATGCTGAAGGAAAGGAATTCGAAGAAGACAACCGCAATGATCAGCGCGACATGCCTCTTTTCGCGGCTGTCGAAAATTGCCGGCATCCCCCATCCCCCTTCGCCTGGACCCGCCTTGAGCGTCTGGACACTAGTCCCCCCGACCCGCTCCACCTGCGCCCCGACCAAGGCCAGCTTCTCCTCCAGCCGCTCATACCCCCGGTCGAGGTGATACAGCCGGTGCACCTGCGTCTCGCCTTCGGCCGCCAGCCCGGCGATCACCAGGCTCATCGAGGCGCGCAGGTCGGTTGCCATCACTTCGGCGCCGGTGAGGCCGCCGACGCCGTGGACGACCGCCGTGCGTCCCTTGGTCTCGATATGCGCGCCCATGCGGTTGAGTTCGGGCACGTGCATGTAGCGGTTCTCGAAGATTGTCTCGGTCAGCACGCTGGCGCCCTCGGCCCGGCACAGCAGCGCCATCAATTGCGCCTGCATGTCGGTGGCGAAGCCGGGATAGGGGGCGGTGGAGAGCGTGATGGCGCGCAAAGGCCCATCGGCGGCGACATGCACGCCGCCAGCGACCGGCTCGACGCCAACGCCGGCATCGCGCAGCGCCTGGACCGTAGCGTCCATCTCGTCGATCTTCGCTCCCTTCAGCGTCACCTCGCCGCCGGTGATCGCCGCCGCGCAGGCATAGGAGCCCGCCTCGATCCGGTCGGGCATCACCATGTAGGTCGCGCCGTGCAGGCGGGGAACGCCGTGGACGGTCAGGTCCGAGGTGCCGATGCCTTCGATTTCGGCGCCCATGTCCACCAGCAGGTTGCACAGATCGACGATCTCCGGCTCGCGCGCGGCATTGTGCAGCGTGCTTTTGCCGCGTGCCGTCGCTGCAGCCATCAGCGCGTTCTCGGTCGCGCCGACCGATACCACCGGGAAGCTGTAGCGCCCGCCTGGCAGACCGCCATCGGGGGCCGTGGCCTTCACATAGCCCGCTGCCAGCTCGATATGCGCGCCCAGCGCCTCCAGCGCCTTCAGGTGCAGGTCGATCGGGCGGTTGCCGATGGCGCAGCCGCCGGGCAGCGAGACGGTCGCCTCGCCCATCCGCGCCAGCATCGGGCCGAGCACCAGGATCGACGCGCGCATCTTGCGCACCAGATCGTAGGGCGCGACCGAACTGGTGATCCGCGCAGCCTCCAGTGTCATCACCCGGCCGAAATCCCCGGGCCGTGAGCCGGCGATGGTGGTGGATATGCCGAACTGGTTCATCAGGTGCTGGAAGCCGTCGATATCGGCGAGGCGCGGCAGGTTGCGCAACGTCAGCGGCTCGTCGGTGAGCAGCGCGCAAGGCAGCAGCGTGAGCGCCGAATTCTTCGCGCCCGATATCGGAATCGTGCCGGAAAGGCGCTTGCCGCCGTGGATGATGATCTTGTCCATGACGGAGCTTTAGCGCGAAACGCGTCGGCGGCAAGTTGCATGGTTGACGGCGCAATGGCGACCTGCGATTCGGCAGGGCGATGACCGCGCGCAGACCCATTCGTAAGGCCGTGTTTCCTGTCGCGGGCCTCGGCACCCGCTTCCTTCCGGCAACCAAGGCAATTCCCAAGGAGATGCTGCCGATCATCGACCGGCCGCTGATTCAGTACGCCGTCGATGAGGCGCGCGAGGCGGGGATCGAGCAGATGATCTTCGTCACCGGTCGCGGCAAGACGGCGATCGTCGATCACTTCGACATCGCCTTCGAGCTCGAAGCAACCATGCGCGACCGGGAAAAGACGCTGGAAATACTCGCGCCGACCCGGCTCGACCCCGGCAATCTCGTCGCTGTGCGCCAGCAGGTGCCGCTCGGCCTCGGCCACGCGATCTGGTGCGCCCGGGCAATTGTCGGCGAGGAACCCTTTGCCATTTTCCTGCCCGACGAGCTGATGATCGGCCAAAGCGAGAAAGCTGGCGGCTGCATGAAACAGATGGTCGAGGCCTATGCCGAAGTCGGCGGAAACCTGATCAGCGTGCTCGAAGTGCCGCATGATGAAGTGTCGGACTACGGCGTGATCGCACCTGGCAAGCGGGTCGATGGCTTTGGGGGCTCGCTGACCGAAGTGCTTGGCCTGGTCGAAAAGCCGAAGGCGGAGGATGCGCCCTCCAACCTGATCATTTCGGGCCGCTACATCCTCCAGCCCGAAGTCATGCGCCGGCTCGAGGTCCAGGAGAAAGGCGCGGGCGGAGAGATCCAGCTGACCGATGCCATGGCCCGGATGATCGGCGAACAGCCGTTCCACGCCGTGACTTTCGCCGGACGGCGTTTCGATTGCGGCTCGAAGACCGGTTTCGTCGAGGCGACGCTGGCGATGGCGCTGGAGCGCGAGGACATGGCAGACGAGGTTCGCGCCATGGCCCGGCGATTGCTCGACGGCTGATCGCCGGGTTTCATCGCCGGGCCATATGGTGCGCAGCAAAAAGGCGGCAATCGCTTGCCGCCTTTTTGATTCCGCATTGATTGAAGCGAACGATTATTCCGGAAGTGCCGGACTGGCCTTGGTGCCTCAGCCGCCCTTGCCGGTAGCTGTGCCGGTGGCTGCGCTCGAAACCGCAGCGGGCTGCCGATAATCGTCGGCCTGCATGTAGGGGATGGGATTGACGGCTTGGCCGGCGATGCGGACTTCATAGTGAAGGTGCGGGCCGGTCGAACGGCCGGTGGAGCCGATATAGCCGATCACGTCGCCTTTGCGGACGTGCTGCCCGGCATAGACATTGAGCCGCGACATGTGGCCATAACGGGTCTGGATTTCAGCGCCGTGCTCCAGCGCGACATAGAGGCCGTAGCTGCTGAACCACTGGGCCTTGCTGACGATGCCGTCTGCAGAAGCATGAATCGGGGTGCCGGTCGGCCCTGCCAGATCGACGCCCTTGTGGCCGCGGCGACCGCCGAGAACCGGGTGGTAACGCATGCCGAACTCGCTAGTCAGCCGCACGCCTTCAACTGGCATCCGCGAAGGAATAGCCACCGAGCGAGCGCGAAACAGCGGCGCTGCTGCCGACTGAACCGGGACTGACCTGATTGCTAAGGTAGCGGGCGCCACGTAGGCCGTTGGCTTGTCCATCGAGCGCCAGCTGGCGAACAGCTGCCGGAAATCCTCGTCGCCATTGCCAAGTGCCGACTGCCGGGCATCTTGTGCGGCACGCAGCGGGGCAGCGATGTCGGCTGCATTGCTGCTGGCAGCAAGGGCGGGGTTTGCGCCGAAAAGCAGTGAAGCGGCGGCAACAGCGCCGGCAACAGACCGCATTTTGGCAAAAAACTGTAATACAATCACTCAATATACCTTGTCTTGGCGGACCGTTCCGAAACCGGGCGGGCCGTGCGACCGTAGTCTTTTTTCCGCAGCGCCTGAGGCGCATTGGGCTTTTATTGGAGATGGTCGGTCCCCCCGCCGTCTCGTTGCATCCGGGGTAACCAGCCTATGGTTTACAAGACAATACCGGCGTAAAAATCCCGCGATAAACCGGCTGCCGCACGCGCTGAGTCGTTAAATGGCGGCTTTAGCGAGCCACGAAAGTGACGACCGACCAGCGTTTTCCACAGGATTTCCGGGGATTCGTCGCGGCTTTGGCAGATCGCGCCGAAATGATTTGCACCGATCCGGACGTGACGGATTTCATCGTCAAGGATTCGCTCGAGGATGTGCACACCTGCCGCATCGCCCGCTGCGCGCAGACGTTCCAGCATCGCCGGCGTGACGTCGAGCCCGCGGGCTTCGAGCACCATCGGCACCACGGCGAGCCGCGCAGCGACGTCGTGACGGGTTTCGTGCGCCGCATCCCACAGCCCATCGTGCGCCGGCAGCGCGCCGTAGCAGCTGCCGAGCGCGTGCAGCCGCCGGTCGAGCAAGGCGAAATGCATCGCCTCGTCAGCGGCGACCGAGAGGAAATCGCTTACGAAGCCCTCGCCCATTTCCGCCCCGAACCGCCCGGCGGCGTCGAGCGCGAGGTCGATCGCGGTGAATTCGATGTGGGCGAGCGCGTGCCACAGCGCGATGCGCGCCCGTTCCGACTGGCCGCGCCCACGCTTTGGCATGCGGCTGGGCGGCAGCAGTTCGGGTCGGTCCGGGCGGGCCGGGCGGCCGGGCATCGGCGCATCGAAAGCGAAGTCGAGCCGCCCCAGCCGCCAGTTGCGCGCCACTTCCCGCGCCGCCATGGCCTTGGCGCGCGGTCCGGACGTCAGCAGTGCGGCGCGGATCGCCGCCGCTACACTGGTTTGGGTCAAGGCAGGTCTTTCAAAGGGCCTGTGCCGCCGCCAGCACTTCCTCGGCGTGGCCCTTGACCTTCACTTTGCTCCAGATGCGGGCGATCTTGCCGTCCGCACCGATCAGATAGGTCGAGCGGACCATGCCCATATAGGTACGCCCGTAGTTCTGCTTCTCGGCCCAGATGCCTAGCGCATCGGACAGCCCGCCTTCCGCAGCATCGCTGGCGAGCGGTGCCTTGAGATCGTATTTCGCGGCGAATTTGGCGTGCCGGGCGGGCGAATCCTTGCTGACGCCGAGGAGCGCTGCCCCTGCCTTGGCGAATTCACCGGCCAACGCGGTGAAGTCCTTGTTCTCGGTGGTGCAGCCTGGTGTGTCGTCCTTGGGATAGAAGAACAGCACCAGTTTCCTGCCCTTGAAATCCGACGGACGCACGCTGCCGCCATCGGCGGCCTCCATTGCCACATCGGGAAGCACGTCGCCAACCGCAGGAAAGCCGCTCATCGTCTAAACCTCCAATATCTCGCCGAAAACCGCCTGCCAGGCTGCCGCGACATCCGCCATGGCGATGCCCAGCGCCGCCAGCATCCCATCCCAATCGTCGCATCCGCACGCCTTGGCAAGCACCTCGCGCGCGGCCGGCGGCGGTTCCTGCGCGTCGGGCGCCAGCAGGCGCATCGCCACCAGCAGCCGGGTCATGACGTCATGGGCGGCGCCGAGCGACCCCGGCAACTGGCCGGCCTTGCCGAGGCGGGCGAGGGCATCGCCGAGGAACGGCGTCAGCGCCCCGGCAACTCCCGCCCCGTGACGCAATTGCGCGAAATGGACGAGAAATTCGAGATCGACCAGCCCGCCGCGCGCCAGCTTGACGTCGAGCGGGCCTTTGGCGGGCTTGTGTCCGGCCATGGTCGCGCGCATTTCGAGGACATCGGCGCGCAACTTGTCCGGATCGCGCGGCTGGAGCAGCGCCGCCGAGACAATCTGCACCAGCGCGTCGCGTGCCTCGCGCGAGCCATACAGCACCCGCGCGCGGCACAGCGCCATATGCTCCCAGGTCCACGCCTGTTCGCTCTGGTAGCGCGCGAAACTGTCGAAGCCGACCGCCAGTGGACCCTGTTCGCCCGATGGCCGCAGCCGTGTGTCGACCTCATAGAGCGCGCCTTCCGCCGTCGGCACGCTGAGCGCGGCGCTGACTCGCTGGGCGAGGCGGTTGTAATAAAGCGTCGCGCCGAGCGGGCGTTTCCCATCGGATTCTCCGCTTGCCTCGCCAGTGAACAGAAACACCAGATCGAGGTCGGAGGCATGAGTCAGCGCCCCGCCGCCCATGCGGCCGAGCCCGAGAATCACCAGTTCCGACCCCTCGATCCGCCCATGCTGGAGCTGGAATTCGGCGATTGTGGCATCGGCCAGCACCCGAATCGTCGCCTCGGCGACCCGCGACAGTGCCGCCGAAATCTCCAGCGGATCCCTCGCCGCCTCGATCAGCTGCACGCCCAGGGCAAAGCGCAACTCACCGACCATGCGCCGCACCCGGTCGAGCAGCCGCTGATAATCGTCACCGGCATCGCCATCGGCGAAACTGGCCGCCAGTGCGTCGACCTCGCCGGGCAGTTCGAAGGCGCTGGCGTCGATCAGCGGATCGAGCAAGTCGGCGCGGCGGGCCAGCTCGTCGGCCAGCGGCGGGGCGAGCGAAAGGATGCGGGCGAGCAGCTGCAGCAGCCCCGGGCGTGCTTCGAGCAGGCGGAACAGATTGACCGCGCTCGGCAGGTTGGAGAGCATTTGTTCCCAGCGCAGCATGGCGCGGTCGGGTTCGGGCGAAGCGGCCAGCGCGGCGAGCAGCTGCGGCTGGATCGCGTCATAGGCGGCGCGCGCGGCGTCCGAGCGCAGCGCGCGGAGTTTTCCCGAACCCCAGCCGGCAATGCGCTCGGCCAGCTGGTCGGGCTGGGCAAAGCCGAGCCGCTCCAGTTCCGCCGTCAGCGCATCGCCGCTGGCAGCTGGCTGGGCCGCGGGCGCAGGTCCGCCGCTGGCCGCGATCAAGGCATCGTAGCGGGTTCCCACCGCTTCGGTGATCCCGGCCAGCTCGGCGACCAGCGCCGCGCCATCCGCCAGGCCATCGAGCCGCGCCACCGCATCGAGCAGCGCTGGATCATTGGGGAGGCTGTGCGTCTGCTGGTCCGCGACCATCTGCAGCCGGTGTTCGACCGTGCGCAGCCGGTCGTAGCTTTCGCCGAGCAGCCGCGCATCCTCGGGCGCGACCAGCCCCGCCACGGCAAGCGCATCGAGCGTCGCGCGCGTGCCGCGCAGGCGCAGCGCGGGATTGCGTCCGCCGTGGATCAGCTGATGGGTCTGGGCATAGAATTCGATCTCGCGGATGCCGCCGCGCCCGCGTTTGAGGTCGAATCCCGGACCCGGTATCATATTACCGCCATGATTAGCCCGGATTTGCGCGGTCAGGCGGCCAATTTCGGCAATCGCCCCGAAATCGAGGCTCTTGCGCCAGATGAACGGCCGGATCGCCGCGAGAAACGCCTCGCCCGCCCCGATATCGCCCGCACAGGCGCGCGCGCGGATGAAGGCGGCGCGTTCCCATGCCAGCGCCGAGCTTTCGTAATGGGTCAGCGCCGCTTCGATCGGGATCGCCGGCGGGCTGACTTCCGATTGCGGGCGCAGACGCAGATCGACCCGGAAGACATAGCCTTCGCTGGTAATCTGGCCGAGGGTCTCGACCAGCGTGCGCGCCACCCGTTGCGCGGCCTCGGCGGCATCGTCACGGCTGCGGCGCGGGAGCAGCGCCGGATCGTAGAGCAGGATCGGATCGATGTCCGAGCTGTAGTTGAGCTCGCCAGCGCCATGTTTGCCCAGCGCCAGGGCGAGAAAGCCCGCCGGTTCCTCATCGGGCGTGCGAAGGCGGATGGCATCGGCAATAGCGGCATCCATCGCCCGGTCGGCAAAGGCGGACAGCTCTCCCGTGACGCGGGACAGGGGAAAGGCGCCCGCAAGATCGCCGATGGCCAGCGCCAGCGCCAGCGCCAGCCGCTCTCGCCGTAAAGCGATCGCCACGTCGGTAGCGTCAGCCCCTGCCGCCTTCGCCCAGTCGAGGGCCGCCTCGGCTTCGCCCGCAGCCAGCAGCGCGGCCAGATCGGGCAGCCGGTCGATTGCCTGCGAAAGAAAGGGGGCATGCGAATTGGCCCGTTCGAGGGCGCTGTTCCAGTCGGTCGATACCATGGCATACGAATGGCCGCTCGCAGCGCTTCCCGCAAGCGCCTGACGCAGCTAGAACCTGCCACCGTATGACCTGGCGCCTACCCCCCGAATGGCATCCGCAGGACTGGCTGTGGATCGGCTTCCCGCACGACGCGGAAGAATGGCCCGGTTTTCTCGAGGCCGCACAGGCGCAGATCGCCGCTTTCGCCAGCGCAGTGGCGGAGAGCGGACAGGAAGTGCGGCTGCTCGTCCGCAGCGATGCCAACGAGGCCGCTGCACGCCGGCTGCTGAGCAGCAAGGTCCGGCTCGAACGCCGCACCTATGGCGACATCTGGCTGCGCGATACCGGGCCGCTGGTGGTCGCAGGCAGCGGCAAACGCCTCGCCCGGCGCTTCGGCTTCAACGGCTGGGGTGAAAAGTACCTGATGGAGGGCGACCAGACCATCGGCGCGGAGCTGGCCCGCGATGCGGCGCTGCATGTGACGACCTCGGACTGGATCCTCGAAGGCGGCGCGATCGACGGGGACGGCACCGGCCTTGTCGTGACGACTGAGCAATGCCTGCTCAACCCAAACCGCAACCCCGAACTCTTGGCGGCGGACATCGAGGAGCGGCTGGCGCGCGATCTCGGGTTCGACCGGGTGTTGTGGCTGGGCGAGGGCCTGCTCCACGATCACACCGACGGCCATGTCGACAACCTCGCCCGCTTCGTCGCGCCGGGCGTGCTGGCGGTGCCGCGCGCAACGGGCAAGGACGATCCCAATGCCGCAGTCTATGCCGATGCCAGGGCCCGCGCCGAAGATTTCGGCGTAACGGTGTGCGAAGTGCCTTCGCCGGGCCGGGTCGAGACGGATGGGCGGGTCGAACCGGCGAGCTACATGAATTTCGCGATCACTTCGCGGCTGGTCGTGGTGCCAACCTTCGGCACGCCGCATGATGCAGATGGTGTTGCCGCCGTAGCCGCCCTGTTCCCGGACCGCGACTGCGCTGGGCTGCCCGCCGATGCGGTGCTGGCAGGCGGCGGCGGGTTTCACTGCGCCAGCCAGCAGATGCCGGCCACATAGACCCGCCCCTCACACCCGTCATCCTGAACTCGTTTCAGGATCCATCAGGCCTCTCGCACCGCCGCTGCCTATGAAAGCGCCACGGTGCCGCCGGTTTGTCCCCCAGACACCTGGGCGGCAGGCGAAATGGGTCCTGAAACGAGTTCAGGATGACGATGGAAGAGAGAATTGCTCAGTTCTTTAACGAAGCGGCAACTCTCTTGGGCGCATCATCGTGTGCATGGCACGAGTCATCGCCCTAGCCGCCGCGCCGCTTCGCTTTTCCCGAACGGAAGTGTTGCGCTCGCTGATCGTCTGCGGGTGTGCGTTTGCGCTGATTGCCGCGGGGCCAGTGCTTCCCGCCTAACCGCGCAAATCCGGCGGCGTCGCCTCATCCTTCAGCATGGCAATCGCCTCAGCCAGCGGCATAACCCGCTGGTGCTCCACACCCAGCGTGCGCACCGCGACGGTGCCTTCCTCCGCCTCGCGCTTACCGACGACCAGCAGGTGCGGGACTTTCGCCAGTGAGTGCTCGCGCACCTTGTAGTTGATCTTCTCGTTGCGAAGATCGCTCTCGACGCGGATACCCGCCTCCTTGAGCTGCTTCTTGACCTCGTCGGCGTAATCGTCGGCATCGGAAACTATCGTCGCCACCACGGCCTGCACCGGGGCGAGCCAGACCGGCAGCTTGCCGGCGAAATGCTCGATCAAAATGCCGATAAACCGCTCGTAAGAGCCAAAAATCGCGCGGTGGAGCATCACCGGGCGGTGCCGGGCACCGTCCTCGCCGATGTAGCTGGCGTCGAGCCGTTCGGGCAGCATCCGGTCCGACTGGATCGTGCCGACCTGCCAGGTGCGGCCGATGGCGTCGGTGAGGTGCCATTCGAGCTTCGGCGCATAGAACGCGCCTTCGCCCGGCAATTCCTCCCAGCCGTATTCCTCGGTGGCGAGGCCTGCCTTGACCACGGCATCGCGCAGTTCGGCCTCGGCCAGGTCCCACAGCTCCTCGCTGCCGATCCGGTTGTCGGGGCGCAGCGCCAGCTTGATCGCATAGCTGAAGCCGAAATCGCGGTACATGCGGTCGGCCAGCGCGCAGAAATTGCGCACTTCCTCGACGATCTGGTCCTCGCGGCAGAAGATATGCGCGTCGTCCTGGGTGAACTGGCGCACCCGCATCAGCCCGTGCAAGGCGCCGTGCGGCTCGTTGCGGTGGCAGCAGCCGTTCTCGTAGATGCGCAAGGGCAGGTCGCGGTAGCTCTTGATGCCCTGCTTGAAGATCAGGATGTGCGCGGGACAGTTCATCGGCTTCAAGGCCATCCATTCGGCCTCGCCCGAGATGATCGGGCCTTCACCTTCGCCGTGGGGCACCTCGTCGGGCACCGCGAACATGTTTTCGCTGTATTTGCCCCAATGGCCCGACTGCTCCCACTGGCGCACGTCCATCAATTGCGGGGTCTTGACCTCCTTGTAGCCCGCACCATCGATGGCGCGGCGCATATAGGCCTCGAGCTCGCGCCAGATGGTGAAGCCGTGCGGATGCCAGAAGACGCTGCCGTGGGCTTCCTGCTGTAGGTGGAACAGGTCCATGTCCTGACCGATGCGCCGGTGATCGCGCTTGGCCGCTTCTTCCAGCCGTGTCAGATGCGCATCGAGCTGCTTCTTGTTCAGCCAGCCGGTGCCATAGATGCGGGAAAGCATCGCGTTCTTCTGGTCGCCTCGCCAATAGGCACCGGAGACCCGGGTAAGTTTGAATGCGGCGGGATCGAGCTTGCCGGTCGAGGGCAGATGCGGGCCACGGCACATGTCGTACCAGTCCGAACCCGAGTGATAGACGGACAATTCCTCACCTGCGGGAAGCTCGGCGGCCCACTCGGCCTTGAAGGTCTCGCCCGCCGCGCGCCACTTGGCGATCAGTGCGTCACGCTCGACGACTTCGCGGGTCAGCGCCTTGTCGGCAGCGATGATCTTGCGCATCCCCGCCTCGATGGCGGGCAGGTCCTCATCGGTGAAAGGACGGTCTTTCGGCGCGAAGTCATAGTAGAACCCATCGTCGGTCGAGGGGCCGAAAGTGATCTGCGTGCCGGGAAACAGCGACTGCACGGCTTCCGCCAGCACATGGGCATAATCGTGCCGGGCAAGATCGAGCGCATCGGCTTCGTCGCGCGACGTTACCAGCGCCAGCGCGGCATCGCCGGTAAACGGCAGCCCCAGATCGACCAGCTCGCCATCGACACGCGCTGCCAGCGCCGCCTTGGCAAGGCCGGGGCCGATCGCGGCGGCGACATCGGCAGGAGTGGAACCGGCGGGCATTTCGCGCACCGAACCATCGGGAAGGCTGATCTTGAACATTTCTGACATGGCCGCAGCCCTTAGCTGGGGTCGCCGCGCGCCTCAACCTCTTGTCGAACCGGACCCCGGCCACCCGCAAGCTCCGCATAGGAACGCCGCAGAGCCTGCTTGACCGCCTTCACCCCTTCCCACGGCAAAGCGCAAAGCTCCTGCGCCAGGGCAACTGCCGCGGCCAGCGCCTGTCCCTCCGGCACGACCCGGTTGGCAAGGCCCAGCCGCAACGCTTCCTGCGCCGGAACCACGCGTCCAGTCAGCATAAGTTCCGCCGCGATGGCGCGCGAGGTGAGCTGCGGCCAGATCAGCAGCGCACCCGGCGCAGGGCCGAGACCGAAGCGGACATGCGGATCGCACAGCGAGGCATTTTCGCTCATCACCACCATGTCGCAAAAGGCGGCAAGCTCTGCCCCGAAGCCGAGCGCCGGGCCGTTTACCGCCGCGATGGCCGGGATTTCCAGCGAGAGGATGCAATCGGCCACTTCGCTGTGCAGGCCGGTCAGCTCGCGATGCAGGTCGGCATCGCCGATCATCTCCTCGACCAGATCGAAATCGCCGCCGACGCAGAAGTCGCTTCCTGCCCCGGTGATCACCACGGCGCGCACCGATCCGTCGGCCTTGAGGCCGCGCAGATGGTGCATCAACAGTTTCTGCGTTTCGGGTAGGACCGCGTTGCGCTTTTCGGGACGATTGAGCGTGAGAATGGTGACGCCGGCATCCGCGGCAATTTCGACTAGGGCCATGGCGGGCAGGCGTAGCACGCGATGCGCGGCTGCAAAGCGCTTTCGGACCCTCGCCCGGCTGTGGTAGCCGGCGGACATGACCGAAACCCGCTTCCAGACGCTCACCGCCGAAGACGGACACGTCCGCCGCATCGCCCACCGCTTCACTCCCGGCGCAAAAGACAATGGTGGCCCCGCTCTCGTGTTCCTGCCCGGCTACATGTCCGACATGGCCGGTTCCAGGGCACAGGCAGTGTTCGACTGGGCGAGAGCAAACGGGCAGGCCTGCCTGTTGCTCGACTATTCCGGCTGCGGCGAGAGTTCGGGTGACTTTGCCGACGGCACGCTCAGCCGCTGGCGCGAGGAAGTGCTGGCGGTGGTGGACATGCACATCGCCGGACCGGTGGTGTTCATCGGCTCGTCGATGGGCGGCTGGATGATGCTGCTATGCGCGCTGGCCCTGCCGCCTGAACGCCGCGCCGGGCTGATCGGCGTAGCTGGCGCGCCGGATTTCACCGAATGGGGCTATTCCGCAGCTGACAAGGCGAAACTGGCGGCGGGCGAGGTGGTCTATGAGGAAAACGCCTACGGGCCCGACCCCACCCCTACCTATCCCGGCCTGTGGGCGGACGGCCAGACGCATCTGCTACTCGGCAAGGATATCCCGCTCGACTGTCCGGTGCGGCTGCTGCACGGCCAGGCCGATCCCGATGTGCCGTGGGAGACCTCGCTCCGCCTTGCCAGGGCCCTGCGTTCAGTCGATGTGCAGGTAACGCTGATCAAGGACGGCGACCACCGCCTCTCGCGTCCCGGCGACATCGCGCTGCTGCTGCGCGCTGTCGCGGATCTGGCCGGGGCGCAATAGCGGAGTTTCCTGCCGATGTCCCTGATCCTCGCCCTGCTGATGCAAGTCGGACCGTTTGCCGGCTCGGGCGCCTCGCAGGGCATCCCGCAGCCGCCCGCAGCCGGTCAGCGCAAGGTGCCGAAAAAGGCCGCGCCGCCGCCGAACCTGCCCCCGCCCCCTGTCACCGGCCGCTTGCAGGCCTGTCTCGATGACGCCGAAGCAGGCCCCGCCGATGCCATCGACACCGCCGAAGATTGGCTGTCCCAGTCCAAGGGGGCGGCGCAGGTCGAGCCCAATCACTGCCTCGGCGCGGCGCATGCCCGGCGTGGCGAGTGGGGCGAAGCGGAAACGGCATTCCTCGCCGCACGCGATGCCGCTCCTGCGAACGACAAGGGCATGCGCGCCAAATTCGGCGGAATGGGTGGCAACGCCGCGCTTGCCGGGCAAGCGCCCGAGCGGGCGCTTCCAATCCTCGAACAGGCTCATACCGATGCCAATTCGGCAGGCGACATCAAGCTTGCCGGCGAAGTCGCCATCGACCGCGCCCGCGCGCTGGTGGCGCTGAAGCGGGAAGACGAGGCGGTGACCCTGCTGGTCGAGGCCCGCACGTCTAGCACCGACAATCCGCTGGCCTGGCTGCTGTCGGCAACGCTTTCGCGCCGCCAGGGCAAGCTCAAGGCGGCGCAAGCGCAGATCGCCACGGCGGCCCAGCTCGCACCCACCGATCCCGAGGTCGGCCTTGAGGCCGGGGTCATCGCCGTGCTTGCGGGTAACGACGAGGCGGCGCGCAAGAGCTGGCAGTCGGTGATCGCCGCCGCCCCTGCCAGCGATGCGGCCAACACGGCGCGCGGCTACTTGGCACAACTGGATCCTCAGCCTACGACCAGGCCATGATCGACCTTTCCTACCTCGACCTGGTGCCGGTGAAAGAAGGCGGCAGCACATCGGAGGCGCTGGCCGAGACGGCGCAGCTGGCGAAGGCGGC
Source organism: uncultured Alphaproteobacteria bacterium (assembly GCA_963775115.1). GTDB lineage: Bacteria > Pseudomonadota > Alphaproteobacteria > Sphingomonadales > Sphingomonadaceae > Novosphingobium. The sequence continues at coordinate 401,702 of CAVZHP010000009.1, read as the reverse complement.
GGAGGAAGCGGGATACAAGCGCTACTGGGTGGCGGAACACCATGGCATGGAGGGTCTGGCGGGCGGGGCGACTTCGGTGGTGCTGGCGCATATCGGCCATGCCACATCGACCATCCGCATCGGCGCGGGCGGGATCATGCTGCCCAACCACAATCCCTATGTGATCGCCGAACAATTCGGCACGCTCGACGCGCTGTTCCCCGGCCGCATCGACCTGGGCCTGGGCCGCGCACCGGGGGCGGACGGACGGATCGCCCTGGCACTGCGCAAGGACCTGATGCGCGCGGCGGAAACCTTTCCCAACGACGTCATCGAACTGCAGGCGCGCTTTGCCGGCTATCCGCCCATGCCGATCGCGGCGGCCCCGGCGCTGGGGGCGGACGTCGAGATGTGGCTTCTCGGATCGAGCCTCTATGGCGCGCAATTGGCCGCGCATCTCGGCCTGCCCTACGCGTTCGCCTCGCATTTCGCCCCGCAATTGCTCGATCAGGCGCTGCGGGTCTATCGCGAGAACTTCCAGCCCTCCGATGCGCTGGAAAAGCCGCACGTGATGACCGCGATGTCGGTGATCGCCGCCGACAGCGACGAAGAAGCGGCCTTGCTCGCCACTTCCATGGAGCAGAGCTTCACGGCCTTCCGCACCGGCGGCTCGGGTCGGCTCAAGCCGCCGGTTCCCGGTTATCGCGAGACCATGCCGCCCGAGGCCATCGCGATGATGGAGAACATGCGCGCGGTGAGCGCCATCGGCGGACCGGCGAAAGTGCGCGAGGCGATGCTGCGCTTTGTCGAACGCACCCGGGCGGACGAAATTGTCGTCACCGGCAGCATTTTCGATCTGGAAGCGCGCTGCCGCTCGCTGCGGATAACTATCGAGGCCGTGCGGGGTTAATTACGCGCCAATACCGGGTTCTCGCGCCGGTAATTGTCAGCCAAGGTGGTTTACCCCCCCACAAAGTAGTTTATCCCAGCGTCTCCGGGGCGAAAGGGCAAGTCCATGACCAGAGGCAAGCCGGCGCGGACCGCGCGCAATCTCAAGGGGGCGATCGCCGAACGGCTGGCGGCGTCGCTGCTGCCCGGCGACGCGCCGTTCGGCGATGCCGCCCTCGCGGAGGCTGCACGCTTTGTTGGGGAAGTAGCGGCACAGCGCGAACCAGGCGCTCCGGCCATCGCTATCGAAACGGTGCCCGGGGCCGTCGGCGAACGGCTGATGCGAATCGTAGTTATCGACGACGATATGCCGTTCCTGGTCGATTCGATTGCTGCCGCGATCGCCGCACATGGCCTCGCCATCGATCGTCTGGTCCATCCCGTGGTTGCGATGGCGCACGGCAAAACTGGAAGTGATAGTCCGCAGCTCATCGTTTACGCCGAAACCGCCCGCGCAGATGCGCGCACCCGCACGCGGCTGCGCGCCTCGCTCGAAACGGCGCTGGAAGACGTCCGCGCGGCCGTGTCCGGCTGGTCGCAAATCCAGCAGGCGATGGAGGCCGATGCCGCCGCTTTGGGAGACAACGAAGGCGCGGCGCTTTTGCGCTGGCTGAATGGGGGCATGCTCACCCAGCTGGGGCACGTCGTGCGCCGCCGCGACGGCAGCCACAGCGGCGAACTCGGTATCTGCAGCAACAGCGCCAGGCCTCTGCTTGCCCCGGCCAGCTACGAACGTGCCTTCGCCTGGTTCGACCGGCGCGGGAAGCAGCGCGAGGCCCGCGCTGCACCGCTGGCCGAACTCCTGATCATCAAATCGAACCTCATCAGCACCGTCCACCGCCGCGTGCCGCTCGACCTGTTCATCGTGCCGCGCATCGAGAACGGAAAGCTAGCGGCGCTTTCCGTCCACGCCGGCATTTGGACCAGCGCCGCCCTTGCCACTCCGCCCGGGCAAGTGCCCCGGATGCGCGAGCAGCTGGCGAACCTCACTGCAAAGCTCGGTTTCGGCGCCGGCAGCCATGCGGGCAAGTCGCTGACCCATGCGCTCACCGCATTGCCGCACGATCTGCTGATCGGCTTCAGCGATGCCGACCTTGAGCGGGTGGCGACGGCGATGATGAGCCTGGTCGACCGGCCGCGCCCTAAACTTGCACTGGTCAGCGCACCGCTCGACCGCCACCTGTTCGCATTTGTGTGGCTGCCGCGCGATGCGCTGTCGACTGCCGCCCGCCAGCAGATCGCGCTGCTGCTCGAGAGTGCCGCACGGGCGCAGGTGCTCGACTGGAGCCTCGAGGTCGAAGGCGGCAATCTTGCGCTGCTGCGCTTCGTTCTCGATATCCGGGAGAGCGGCAAAGTTCCGGACGAAGCCGCGCTTGACCGGCAGTTGCAGGCCCTGCTGCGCGGCTGGAGCGAGGCCGTCGAGGCGGAACTGGCCGCCGGCGACGATGCGCCCCGCGCCGCAGCGCTCGCCGCGCGGTATGCCGAGGCCTTCCCGCTTGCCTATCGCGCACTCTATCGCCCTGCCGATGCCGCCGCCGACATTGCCCGCCTGCGCCGTCTTGGCGACGACAGCACGGCAGCGCCAAGGCGCGACGCGCGGCTGCACCGGATTGCCGGGGATCCGCCTGACCTGTTGCGGCTGAAACTCTATCAACGCAGCGGCTCGCTGGCCTTGTCGGACGCGGTGCCCGCGCTGGAAAATTTCGGCTTCCGGGTGGTCGAAGACGTCCCCACTGCACTCGATGCCGGGCGGCTGGGGGCGATCCACGATTTCCTGCTCGTGCCGCCTGCCGGACGCCCGGTGGACGACATCGCCGCCCGCTCCGGGGCCATCGAGAAAGCGATTGCCGGAGTGCTGAACAGCGCTGCTGAGGACGACGCGTTCAACCGGCTGATCCTTGCGAGCGCCCTCACCGCGCGCGAAGCTGGCTGGCTGCGCGCCTGGTACCGTTATCTGCGCCAGGCCGGGATGAGCTTCGGTATTCCAACCGTGGTCGATGCGCTGCAGAACGCGCCCGGTGTAACTCGCGGCATTCTCGATCTTTTCGCCGCCCGGCACGATCCCGGCTTTTCCAGCGACCGCACGAAAGCCGAAGCGAGAGCCGCCGATGCGATCCAGAGCGGGCTAGCCGGGGTCAAGGCGATTAACGACGACCGCCTGCTGCGCCAGTTCCGCGCGCTGGTCGAAGCGGTGTTGCGGACCAATGCCTTCGCCCCTTCGGGCGAGGCGGCGCCAGAGGCAACTTTGGCTTTCAAGCTCGATTCGGCGCTGGTCCCCGGCCTGCCCCGGCCCGTGCCGTGGCGTGAGATCTTCGTCTATTCGCGCCGGGTCGAGGGCATTCACTTGCGCGCGGGGGCGATTGCGCGCGGCGGTCTGCGCTGGTCGGACCGGCGCGACGACTTCCGCACCGAAGTGCTGGGGCTGATGAAGGCGCAGCGGGTCAAGAACGCCGTTATCGTTCCGACCGGGGCCAAGGGCGGCTTCTATCCCAAGCAGCTCCCCGACCCGGGACTAGACCGCGAGGCCTGGGCGGCGGAAGGCAAGGCGAGTTACCAGTTGTTCGTTCGCACCTTGCTGTCGCTCACCGACAATATCGTCGCGGGCAAAGTGGTGCATCCCAAAGGCATGGTCATCCGCGACGGCGAGGACCCCTATTTCGTCGTCGCCGCCGACAAGGGCACCGCGACCTATTCCGACACGGCAAACGCGCTGGCGGACGAAGCGGACTTCTGGCTCGACGACGCTTTCGCCAGTGGCGGCTCCAAGGGCTACGACCACAAGGCAATGGGCATCACTGCGCGCGGCGCCTGGCTGTCGGTGCAGCGCCATTTCCTCGAGACCGGCGTCGATGTGCAGCAAGACCCGATCCGCGTTGCCGGCTGCGGCGACATGTCGGGCGATGTGTTCGGCAATGGCATGCTGCTGTCGAAGGCGATCAAGCTCGTCGCGGCCTTCGACCACCGCCACATCTTCCTCGATCCGGTCCCCGATCCGGCGAAAAGCTGGGCCGAGCGCAGCCGGCTGTTCGCGCTGCCGCGTTCGAGCTGGGACGATTACAACAGGAAGCTGATTTCCAGGGGCGGCGGGGTGTTTCCGCGAAGCCAGAAGACCATTTCGCTCAGCCCCGAAGTGCGCGCCGTTCTGGAGATCGAAGCCGAAAGCGCCGACCCGGACACGCTGATCTCCGCAATCCTCAAAGCCCCGATCGATCTCCTGTGGTTCGGCGGCATCGGCACCTATGTGAAGGCCTCCGAGGAAAACAACATCCAGGTCGGCGATCCGGCGAACGACGCGCTGCGGGTGAACGGCGAGCAAGTCCGGGCCAAGGCGATCGGCGAGGGCGCCAATCTCGGCTGCACCCAGGCCGGACGGATCGAATTCGCCCTGGACGGCAGCGATGGGCTAGGCGGACGGATCAACACCGATTTCATCGACAATTCCGCCGGAGTCGATTGCTCCGACAAGGAAGTGAACATCAAGATCGCGCTGGCATCGGCCAAACGTGCAGGGCGTCTCACCGAGCCCGCGCGGGTGAAACTGCTGATTGCCATGACCGGCGATGTCGCCGCGCTGGTGCTCGAGGATAACCGGCTGCAAGCGCTCGCCCTGTCGATTGCCCAGACGGGCGGGCCGTCTGCGACGGGCTCCTACCTGCGACTGATCGACATGCTGGGCGAGCGCGGCCAGCTCGACCGCGCGACCGATGGCCTCGCCGATAGCGAAAGCCTGCTGCGCCGCGCCTCCGACGGGCAAGGGCTGGCCCGGCCCGAACTGGCGGTGCTGCTCTCCAGTGCAAAGCTGGCCTTGCAGGAAGCGCTGGAACAGGGCTCGCTGCCCGACGATCCCGGGCTGGAGAGCGAATTGCTCGCCGCCTTCCCGGCGGCGATGCGAACGAAGTTCAAGCGCGACATCCTGTCCCATCGCCTGCGCCGCGAAATCATCGCGACGCGGATCGCCAACCGGCTGATCAACCGCATCGGCATGATCCACCCCTTCGAGCTGGTCGAGGAGGAAGGCGCGACTCTGGTGCAGGTCGCAAGCGCTTTCATCGCCGCCGAACGCCTGTTCGGCATGGCGGCGGTGTGGCAGGCGGTCGAAAGCGCGGCGATGCCCGAAGCCGCGCGGCTGCTGCTGTTGCGCCGCTCGGCTTCGGCGCTGCGCACCCATATGGCCGATCTGCTGCGCGCAGGGGCGGGCAAGAGCATGCCTTCGAAGCTCGTGACCGAACTCGAGCCAGGCGTGCGGCAATTGTCGGGAGCAACGAAGGATTTGCTCGGCGGCGAAGCGCTGACTCAGTCCGGGCGGCTGCGCGCCGAGCTTGCCGCCGCCGGAGCGCCGGAGCGCGAGGCTGCCATTGTTGCCAAACTGGGCGATCTCGACGGAACCGTCGGCCTCGCCAGGCTCGCGCGCGAAACCGGCATCGCCGCGCTTGTGCTCACCCGTGCCTTCATCGATCTCGGCGCGCGGCTGGGGCTCGACTGGGCGCAGGCGAGCGCCGCGCATATGCGGCCCGCCGATCCCTGGGAACGGCTGCTGGTCGCGGGTCTTGCGCGCGATTTCCAGCAGATCCGGCTCGACTTCCTGAAGGGGGTTTCCGGCAGGAAGGACGACCCGCTCGCCGCCGTAGCCCATTGGGCCGGCGAGCAACCTGGTGCGGTGCGTCAGTTTCGCGCCATGGTCGGGCGCGCCCAGGCCGCAGCTCCGGTTTCCCCGGCGATGCTCGCCCAGATCGCCGGGCAGGCGCGCAATCTGCTGGCGCGCTAGCTACGCCGCATTGCGCGAAGTCAAAGCCAATGCGCTGCCACGAGGCCATTGACCTCCGCATAAATTTCGCCAAACGGAGGGGCCATGACGCAGGCAGACGTAGTTATCGTGGGAGCAGGACATGGCGGAGCGCAATGCGCCATCGCCCTGCGCCAGAACGGGTTCACCGGCAGCGTGGCCATGATCGGGCGCGAACCCGAACCGCCCTATGAGCGCCCGCCGCTGTCCAAGGAATATTTCGCCCGCGAGAAGACCTTCGACCGGCTCTATATCCGCCCTCCCGAATTCTGGGGCGAAAAGGGCGTCGAGCTGATGCTGAACACCGAAGTGACCGCAGTCGATCCGGCGGCGAAGCTGCTTACTCTCTCGGATGGGTCCAGCTTCGGTTACGGCAAGCTGGTCTGGGCGGCAGGCGGCGATCCGCGCAAACTGCCGGTCCCCGGCGGCGATCTCGCCGGAGTCCACGCCGTGCGCACCCGCGCCGACTGTGACCAGCTTATGGGCGAGATCGACGGCGGCGTGCGCAATGTGGCAATCATCGGCGGAGGTTACATCGGGCTGGAAGCCGCTGCGGTGCTGACCAAGCTGGGCTGCAAGGTGACCCTGCTCGAAGCCCTGCCGCGCATCCTCGCCCGCGTCGCCGGGCCGGAGCTGTCGGCATTTTACGAGAAGGAACACCGCGACCACGGGGTCGATTTGCGCACCGATGTGGTGGTCGATTCCTTCACCGGCGCCAATGGAAATGGTGGCCGGGTGACGGGCGTGAAACTTGGCGATGGCAGCGTCATCCCAGCCGATGCGGTGATTGTCGGCATCGGCATCGTCGCAGCGGTTGCCCCGCTGATCGCGGCAGGCGCGGAAGGCGGCAACGGCGTTGCCATCGACGATCATTGCCGCACTACGCTGGCCGATGTTTACGCCATCGGCGACTGCGCCGCCTTCGCCGCCGACTATGCCGATGGCGCGGTGATGCGGGTCGAATCGGTGCAGAACGCCAACGACCAGGGAACTTGCGTGGCCAAGGCGATCTGCGGCGCTCCCCAGCCCTATCATGCTTTCCCGTGGTTCTGGTCGAACCAGTATGACCTGCGGCTGCAGACCGCCGGGCTATCGGTCGGCTATGACGCCACCGTGGTGCGCGGCAAGCCGGAAGATCGCTCGTTCTCGGTGGTTTACCTTAAGCAGGGCCGGGTAATCGCGCTCGATTGCGTCAATGCGGTCAAGGACTATGTCCAGGGTCGCAAACTGGTCGAGGCCGGGGTTTCGCCCGATCTGGCGCAGCTGGCGGATGCAGATGTGCCGCTTAAGGAATTGATGCCGGCTTAGGCGTATGTGCTTCGACAAGCTCAGCATGAGCGAGCTGAGAGTTACTACCAAAATCCCGCTCAGCCTGAGCATGTCGAAGGCCCGGCCCTGACGCCCGCCAATTCCGACGACGCCCACCGCGCAGCCTCTACCACCACCGGATCCGGATCGGCGCACAGCTCCTCCACCACGCCCAAAAGCCCCGCATCCCCGCTATTCCCCGCCGCGATCAGGCAATTGCGCACGAACCTGTCCCGCCCGATCCGCTTGACCGGTGAGCCCGAAAACAGCCGCCGGAACCCGGCATCGTCGAGCGCCAGCAGTTCCGCCAGCCGGGGCGCGGCGAGTTCGGCGCGGGGCAGGAAGGCCTTGTTGGCTGCGGCCGCGCTCGCGAACTTGTTCCACGGGCACACCGCCAGGCAATCGTCGCAGCCATAGATACGGTTGCCCATCGCCTTGCGGAATTCCACCGGGATCGGCCCCTTGTGCTCGATTGTCAGGTAGGAAATGCAGCGCCGCGCATCGAGCCGGTAGGGCGCGGGAAAAGCATCGGTCGGGCAGGCCGTCTGGCAGGCGTTGCACGAGCCGCACCGGTCCGCTTCCGGCGCGTCGGGAGCGAAGTCCAGCGTCGTGTAGATCTCGCCGAGCAACAGCCACGATCCGTGCTCGCGGCTGACCAGGTTGGTGTGCTTGCCCTGCCAGCCCAGTCCCGCTGCGGCGCCCAGCGGCTTTTCCATCACTGGCGCGGTGTCGGTGAAGACCTTGACGCCAATCTCGCCCAATTCACGCTTGGCCGACGCTTCTACCAGCCAGCGCGCCAGCGCCTTGAGCGCCTTCTTGACCACATCGTGATAGTCCGCGCCCTGGGCGTAGACTGAAATCCGGCCATGTCCGGGCCAGGCCTCCAGCGCCAACGGGTCGGCGGCGGGGGCATAGCTCATACCGAGCGCGATGACGCTGCGCGCCTGCGGCCACAGCCCTTGCGGCGATCGGCGGTGGTGCGCGCGCGCCGCCATCCAGTCCATCGAACCGTACATGCCCTCGGCCAGCCATGTGTCCAGACGCGCCGCGTTCTCCCCATCGGAAGCCGCCGAAGCAATGCCGAAGGCGGCAAAGCCCAGCCGCTTCGCCTCGGCAGCGAGATCGTGCTTGAGCGCATTTATAACCGGCGCGTTAACCAAACTTCCTGTTGCTCCCGTTCACATGACAAGGTTAATCGCCCCATCCATGAAGTTAGACCTAGGAGATTGGCGGGTGGCGGGCAACGCAAGCGATGCGGGCCACCAGCCCCTCGCAATCGAAGCGCGCGGCCTGGTCAAGCGGTTCGACGGCTTCACCGCTGTCGATGGCGTCGATCTGATCGTGCCGGAAGGCGCGATCTACGGGATTCTCGGCCCCAATGGCGCTGGCAAGACGACAACCTTGCGCATGCTGCTCGGCATCATCGACCCGGACGAGGGCTATCGCCGCATCCTCGGCGCCGAACGCCCGCACGATGTGGCCCATGCCATCGGCTATCTGCCCGAAGAGCGCGGGCTCTATCCATCGATGAAGGCCTATGAGGCGATTGCCTTCATCGGCGCATTGCGCGGGCTGCCGCTTGCCGAAGGGCGCAGGCGCGGCAAGGCGCTGCTCGAGGAGCACGGCCTCGGCTATGCGATCGACCGGCAAATCCGCCAGCTTTCCAAGGGCATGGCGCAGCAGGTGCAATTGCTCGGCACATTGGTCCACGAGCCGCGGCTGGTGGTGTTCGACGAGCCGTTTTCCGGCCTCGACGCGCTCAACCAGGGCAAGCTCGAAAAGACGATGCGCGGTCTCGCCGAAAAGGGCACGACCGTGATCTTCTCGACCCACGTCATCGCCCATGCCGAACGGCTGTGCGACGAAGTGGCGATTATCGCCGGGGGCAAGGTGCCGTTTGCCGGCCCGGTCGATGTCGCACGCGACCGCATCCGGCCACAGGTGCGCCTCGAAACCCGCGCGCAGGACGGGCCGTGGCGCGGAGCGCTGCCCGCCGATGCGCGGCATGAGGGCGCATACTGGCTGTTCTCGCTGCCTGAAACCGGGGTCGAGCCGCTGCTGCGCGCGCTGATCGAGGGCGAGGCGGGAATCCTGTCGCTGTCGATCGAGCGCGCCGGGCTGCATGACGCCTTTGTCGCGATTGCCGGCGAGGCGGCGGCCAAGGCACTGGAAGAAGAAAAGAACGAGGAGCGGCGCTGATGAATGCCTCGATAAAGGGCGGACGCCTGTCCACATTCGCCGCCGCCTTCATTGTTGCCCGGCGCGATTTCACCGCGATCCTGCTGAGCCGCAGCTTCATTTTCTTCCTGCTGGGGCCGCTGTTCCCGGTCTTGGTCGGCGGCTTTGCCGGCGGCATCGGTCAGCGCGTGCAGGCCAGCGCCGACCATCCCGTGCTTGGCATTGCCATGCAGGCCGCCGATACAAAGACCATCATGAAGGCGCACGAAGCGCTGTTGCCACGGGTCGGCGCCAGCCTGCCCGATCTCGTTGTCGTCAAGCAACTGGCCCCGGGCGAGGAATTCGACGCCAAGGCCGCGCTAGCCGCCAAGCAGGCCAATCTCGCCGCCATTCTCACCGGCACGCCCGCCGCGCCGCAACTGACCGGCACCCCCGGGCAGATCGCCGCCTGGCAGGGACCGGTCTCGATGCTGGCAGCGCAGGCACTGGGCCGGGCTCCGGATGCTTACCCCCCGGTCACGCTGACGCGCACGGCGTCCAGCACCGCCAGCGAAAACCACGGCAAGATTCTCACCGCCCAGGCTTCGCAGATGCTGCTGTTCCTGCTGACCATGCTGCTGGGCGGCATGGTGCTGTCGAACCTGGTCGAGGAAAAGGCCAACAAGATCATAGAAATTCTAGCCGCCGCGATCCCGATGGACGCGGTGTTCCTTGGCAAGCTGTTCGCCATGCTGGCGATTTCCTTCGTCGGCATCGCCGTCTGGGCGGGCACCGGGATCGCCTATGTGACACTCGCCGGGCATCTGCCGAACCTGCCCGAACCGGCCGTCGGCTGGCCGCTGTTCCTGATGCTGGGCGTCGCCTATTTCTCGATGGCCTATTTGCTGATCGGAGCGCTGTTCCTCACCATCGGCTCGATGGCGGCGACGGTCCGCGAGGTGCAGACGCTGTCGATGCCGGTGACTTTCCTGCAACTCGTGTTCTTCTTCATCGCCAGTTACGCGGTCGCTGCACCGGGCAGCGCCTACGAACTCGTCGCGATCCTGGTGCCGTTCAGTTCGCCCTACGCCATGATGGCGCGCGCGGCGCAGGACCCGGCGCTGTGGCCGCACGCCGCCGCTTTCGCCTGGCAAGTGCTGTGCATCGGGCTGCTGATCCGCACGGGTGCCAAGCTGTTCCGCACGCTGGTGATGAAATCGGGGCCGGCCGGCGGCAGGGACAAGAAGCGCGGCTGGTTGCGAAGGGCTGCACCGGCCTAAGTCCCGGCCGCCGCTCCCGTCTTCGTCGCCCCACTTGATTCTGTGCAGGGAATCCCGATCTTGCGGCAAGGCGCATCCCTGCCGAAAGGTCACAGCCCATGCCGGACACCGCTCTCCCGCGCCGACGTATGCTCGCCTGGCTCGGCGCTTCCGTAGCGCTGCCGGTACTCGCCGCGTGCGGCGGCGGAGCGGCGCAGGCCAAGACCTACCCGGTCAGCTTCAGCGAGGCCGAATGGCGGCGCCGGCTGACGCCCGATCAATTTTACATTCTGCGCCAGAACGGCACCGAAACCGCCGGCACTTCGCCGCTCAACCACGAAAAGCGGCAGGGCACTTTCGTCTGCGCGGCTGACGGCCATCCGCTGTTCGCCTCGACCGCCAAGTACGACAGCCGCACCGGCTGGCCGAGCTTCTGGCGGCCCTTGCCTGGCGCGGTCGGCACCGCGACCGACTGGGACGCCGGCTACCCGCGCACCGAAGTGCATTGCGCCCGCTGCGGCGGTCACCTTGGGCATGTGTTCGACGACGGCCCGCGGCCGACCGGCAAACGCTATTGCATGAATGGCGATGCGATGCTGTTTCGTCCGGGTTGAGCGGCGGATTGATGCCGATTTACGCGTAACGGATAGCGGGAGCCTGCTTGGCGCCGGGCTGGACCTTCCCGCCGCGTTCGCTGTGCAATTCGCCCAGCAGCATCGCCAGCGCTTCGAGCGTGAAGACCTGCTCGAAGGCCAGTCCGTAATCCGGGCTCGAACGCCAGGCGACTTTGGCCATCACCGGCGGGAAACCTTCGGCTTCGAGTTTGACCCGCTGGCCGACAGCCAGATGGCGGGTGCTTTCGATCCGTGCGCCGTTCTGCGACAGGTCGCTCACCACGGTCGCACTTCCCTCACCGTCCACCGAAACAACTGCCGGAACCTGCACCCGCAGCCTCAGCTGGCGGCGCGGCCAGGGGCTGACTTCGGCAATGAAGGCGTGGACGTCGATCGGCGCGGAAAAGCGGAAGCCGGCGTGGCTGTCACGCTCCCAGACGCATTCGATGAAATAGACTTCGCCATTGGCCAGCTCGAGCGCCATGCGTCCGGCGGGCAAGGCGTGGAACAGCCTCAGTCGGACGCCGGTTTCCGAAACGTCGCGGATGATGCAGAGGAATTCGCCGTTTTCGCCGACCAGCTTGGCCGTGCGGATCAGTAGGGTGAAACGCTGTGCGCCGCGCATTTCTTCAAAGGGCTGGCGCTGATCCGAAGTGGAGTCGATCGCAATCTCGTTCATGGCTCGTCCCTTGGGTTGCGCACGTTCGCTTTCGGCGGTGCAAGGCAATGACAACCTCAGGACCGTCAGGCTATTCCGATTTGGCTAAGATGGAGTTAACCACACCATGCCGGGTAGCGGCTCGATCATTACGGTTTCACGAGTTGGTGAACGGCACGGTAATGCGCAATTTAAGCCTCACCGGAAAATCCACTCTTCCCAATTCGGTAAAGCGCCATAGGGAGGTGGCATGAGCGCCGCCGATCGCATCGTCATCCGCCAGCCCGACGACTGGCACGTGCATTTGCGCGATGGCGCGATGCTGGCCGATGTGCTGCCCTACACCGCCCGCCAGTTCGCCCGGGCGATTGTCATGCCCAACCTCTCGCCGCCCTGCACGTCGGCCGGCGAAGTTGCCGAATACCGCGCGCGGATCGTGGCGACGCTGCCCAAGGGTAGCAGCTTCACCCCGCTGATGACGCTCTACCTCACCGATGCGACCGACCCTGCCGATCTCGAAGCCGGCTTTGCATTGGGCGTGCTGACCGCGGCCAAGCTCTATCCTGCCCACGCGACGACCAATTCCGCCCATGGCGTCACCTCGATCCGCGCAATCTATCCGGTGCTGGACCGCATGCAGGAAATCGGCATGCCGCTGCTGGTCCATGGCGAAGTGACCGACCCGGCGGTAGACATCTTCGACCGCGAGGCAGTGTTCATTGAACAGGTGCTTGCCCCCACCATGCGCGATTTCCCGGATCTGCGGGTGGTGTTCGAACACATTACCACCCGGGAGGCCGCCCAGTTCATCGAGGCGGCGGGCGAAAATGTCGCTGCGACGATCACCCCGCATCACCTCCAGATAAACCGCAACGCGATCTTCCAGGGCGGCATCCGCCCGCACGCCTATTGCCTGCCAATCGCCAAGCGCGAGGTCCACCGGCTGGCGCTGCGCAAGGCGGCGACTTCAGGCTCAGCGAAGTTCTTTCTAGGCACCGACACCGCGCCGCACGAAGTCAGGACCAAGGAAACGACCTGCGGCTGCGCGGGAATCTTCAACGCGCCGCATGCGCTGGAGGCCTATGCCACGGTGTTCGAGGAGGAAGGCGCGCTGGAGCACCTGGAGGCATTTGCCTCGGAGAATGGCCCCAGGTTTTATGGCCTGCCGCTCAATGAGGCGAAGGTCGTGCTCGAACGCCGAGGCTGCACCGTACCGCAGCGAATCGCGGCCGGCGGCGGTGAGGTGGTGCCGTGGATGGCTGGCGAGACGCTGCGCTGGACCTTCGCCGGGGTTCAACTCCTCGGGTAACGCTGGCGAAGCTGCTCGAATGCCGCGCCCGGCCCCTGCGCCAGCCGCTCCACGACCATCGCAGTGACCGCTTCCGGGCCATGGCCCTCGGTGTCGATCACCATGTCGTAGATATCGTTTGCGTAGTTTGCGTCGTAGAACCACGGACGCAGGCGATCGAGCCGGTCGATGATCTTCTTCACCGCGTCCTCGCCCAGCAGGTCGGTGGGCATCGGTTTGTCCATCGTGCGGCTGGCGATGCGCGCGCTGAGCACTTCGTAGGTCGGCTGGAGCGAGACGAACAGCACCGGCAGGCCTTCCAGCCGCCAGACCAGATCCTGCAGCACCGGCGGGTCGAGCATCGCCAGATGATCGAACACGATATTGCACCCCTCGCGCGACGCGGCGGCGACCCATTCGTGCAGCACACCGAAGGCTTTCACGCCGTTTTCGCCGAAGGTCCAGCGCAGTGGTCCGCCGGGATCGGCCTCGTCGACAGGATGGGCATGGATACCCTCGCGGCTGCGCGGGCCGTGATGACCGAACTTCGCCGGAAAGCTGCCGGAAAGGAAATGATCGATGCCATAGAGCAGCCAGAACTCGTCGGACTGCTTGGCCAGCAACTCGCAAGTGGTCGATTTGCCCGAGCCGGAGGTGCCCGAGACGATGACGATCTGGCCCGGCTTTGTCGCGGTCATGCTCACCCTCCCAGTTTGAATTCGCCTCGCGCCAGCTGGCGGAAGGGCTCGGAAGGTTTGAATTCCTGATTGTCGCCCCAATGGGTAACTCCGTCCCAGTCCCATTCGGCGAGCGACCAGACCACGGTGTGATCGGTATAACCCGTGAAGATGAGGCCGGGATCGATTGTTCCGGTGGCCTTCATGCTGCGGCCAAGCTTGTCGGTGCCTTCGAACAACACTTTCGACGGGCCGAACTGACCGAATTCCAGCACCGTCCGCTTGCCCGAGACCAGGCTGGCCATCTCGCCGTCCTTGTGGATGTAGCCGCCGATGCAGTTCGCCTCGCGGCCGAAGCCGTCGCCGGTGGTCATGCACAGCGCATGAAAGCTGCTGCCTTCCGCAATGCCCCAGAAATAGCCGCCACTCGCCAGCGATTCATATTCGCGCGCGCCATAGGAGGTGTCGCGCATCGAGTAGCAGTCGACCGGAAACTCCTCGCCGTGGCGGCGGATCATACCCTTCATTTTCCCCGGCTGTTCGATATGGAACCCGGCGGTAGCCGTCTGTCCGGCATCGCCGGTAATAAGCTGATGGCAGGGACCGCTCGCTTCCCAGGTCAGGTCCATCTCGAAACCTTCCTTGTCGTAGTCGATCTTGTAGCGCTTCAATGGCTCAAGCATTTTTACCGACAACGAATTGCGCGCGGTCATGTCGAACTTGCCTTCGACCGGCGGCGCGGCCTGCAAGTGGCTCCAGTTGTAATAGAGGCAGTTCCACTGGGAGGTGCCCGAGGGGTCCCACATGTTCGGCCCGCCGTTGAGCATCCCCATGTTGGGCCGGAAATAGTACTGGACCGAGCCGTGAATCCGCCGTTCGGGAATCGAAAACGAAAACCAGACGCTCTCGTTCCAATAGGGGCTGTCGGTGCGGCCTTCGCCGAAGAAATCGGCTTTTGATAGGTCGTTCATGCGGATTGGTGTCCTTCGGGCCATTCGATGTCGAGACTGATGCGGGTGAGGCTTAGGGTGGCAATCCGCCAGACCCCGCCTTCGCGTCGATAGGTTTCGTGATAATGCCCGCGCCCGAGGATCGCCTTCCAGCCCTCGCGCGGGTGTTTGTCTGTCCAGGAAATGACATCCTGCATCGCCCAGATAGCCTTGGCATTTTCAGCGTCGAGAATCTCGATTTCGCCGGTCAGCCCCTGATGGCACGATACTGAATCTGTCAGCCCGAACTTCAGGCTCGCCGCATAGGCATCGCCGCCATCCATCCAGACCTTGGCGTCGGGGGTGACGATCTTGAGGTCCGTGCAGAATACCCCGCGCAATTCCTCCCACTGTTTCGTGTCGATAAGGCGAAAATAGCGGCCCTTGAGGGCGCGGATCGCCTCGATCGCCTCAAGCCTATCAAGCCTCTCCATCGCCATCGTTTTCGCCTCCCCCAGCTTGGACTCTGGCTATGCGATGCTGGCCGGGCGCGCAACAGGCCCGAGCACAAGTTGCGCCAGCTATCGAAAAGCGTGGAATTATCGACAAAAATAGCGTCTATTACCTGCAAGGGGGCATTGCCGAATGAGGGCCCGGTTTCCGCTGCTGTTTCTGCTCGCGCCGATGCCGGTGCTGTTGCTCGCTGCCTGCTCCGGCGGCGAGGTGGAAGACCCTTCGCTGCCCCAATGGTCGAAGGACCAGATCGCCAGCCTGAAGCAATGGACCGCATGCCGCGCCGCAGGATGCACTGCCGCTGCTCGACACCGGCGAGCTTGACGCCGCCACTGGCCAAATGGGGCCACGGCGGCGAAAAGCGCCGCGCCGCCACCGCGCTCGCCGAACGGCTGGCAATGGCCCATCTGCACGGCTGCGCCGCAGGCGGCGAGCGCGTCGAGTGGTTCATGCAAGACGACGGCGACAGCGCCGATCTCCGCGTCAGGCTGACCGGGGCGCTAGCACAGGGAAAGAATCTCGATAGCTTCTTCGCCGGGCTCAGGCCTGGCCACCCCGATTATTCCACTTTGCGCACCGCCTATGCCGCCGAAACCGATCCCGCCCGCCGCACGGCGATAGCGAGAAATCTGGAACGCTGGCGCTGGATGCCGCAGGCGCTCGGCCAGGACTATGTGCTGGTCAATGTCCCCGCTTTCGAAGTCTACCTCTGGCGCGACGGCGCACAGGTGCAGACCTGGCGCGGCGTGGTCGGCAAGAAGGAGACGCCCACGCCGCAAATTTCCGCAACGATCAAGGCAGTGACGTTCAATCCGTGGTGGGACTTGCCGGACAGCATCATCAGGGCGGGCGGGAGCTTTTCGCCGCGGCGCGGCTATGTCCGCATGAAAAACGGACATATTCGGCAGAAACCGGGGCCGGGCAATTCGCTGGGCCAGATGAAGGTCGAGATGCCCAATTCCCATGCGATCTATCTCCACGATACGCCGAGCAAGGGCCTGTTTGGCGCCGCCACTCGCGCCTACAGCCACGGCTGTGTGCGCGTTGCCGATCCGCTCGACCTGGCGGCAACGCTGCTCGAAGGGGTGAAGACCCGCGACGACATCGACGTTCTGCTGGGGATCAAGAAGCGCAATGAAAAGCCCGGTCCGATGTCGAAGGCGGCGCTTCCGCCCAAGCTCAAGCCCGACGAGCCGGAACCGGTCAAGACGGCGACCGTCAAGCTACGCGCCGACCTGCCGGCCTATATCGCCTATTTCACCGCCGCCCCGCGTGCCGATGGCTCGCTGGCCTTTCCGCAAGACCTGTATGGGCGCGATGCGGCAATCGACGATCCGGCCAATCCCGCCAGGCCTTGCCGCACTGTCCCGGCCACTAACGCGACCACAGTTGCGTTCTCCGGCCGAAAGTGAGAGCGAAGGCGATCCGGAGCCGTGAGGAAACACGGCGCGAAATTGGGAGAGTGGAGAAAATGGAGCAAGACCTCGCAGGCAAGACCGCGCTGGTGACCGGCGGCAGCCGTGGTCTGGGGCAGGGCATTTCCGAACGGCTGGCCGCAGCTGGCGCGCTGGTGGCAGTCAACTATGCCAGCAACCGGGCAGCGGCGGATGCGACCGTGGCGAGGATTGAGGCCGCAGGCGGCCAGGCCTTCGCGGTGCAGGCCAAGCTCGGCGGCCAGGCCGAGGCGGAGCAGCTGGCTGCGGAGATCGGCAAGGAGTTCAAGGCGCGCACCGGCAGTGATGGCCTCGATATCCTGATCAACAACATCGGCGGCGGCGAATACGGCACGATGATCGACGTGACCGAGGAGTTCTACGACCAGGTAATGGCGAACAACTGCCGCGCTGCCTTCTTTCTGACCAGGGCACTGTATCACCGGCTCAACGACAACGGCCGGGTGATCAACCTTTCGTCCACCGGAGCGCGGCTGACCGATCCCGGGATCATTGTCTACACCATGGCCAAGGCGGCGGTGGACGCCTTTACCCGCGTGCTGGCGGCCGATCTCGGCCCGCGCGGGATCACCGTCAATGGTGTGGCGCCCGGCTTCACGGCGGGCGAGACCAATGACTACATCGCGCAGGATCCGGTTGCCGCGAAATCGGTGACCGACGTCACCGCGCTACGCCGATTCGGCCAGCCTGCCGAAATCGCCGACACCGTCTATGCCCTCGCCTCGCCGCTGGGCCGCTGGGTTACAGCGCAGACAGTCGAGGCGAGCGGCGGATTTAAGCTGTAGGCGGCGAGACAAATGCCCCTCCCGCATTCGGGAGCGGAGAAGAATGGGAGAGATAAATGGCCAAGGTAGCCCGGTTCCACAAGTTCGGCGGCCCCGAAACGATGCAGGTCGATGAGGTCGAGGTCGGCGCGCCTGGCCCCGGCGAGGTGCGCATCCGCGTCGGCGCGGTGGGGCTTAACCGGGTCGAGACCATGGTGCGTTCTGGCAGTTATGGCGAGGTCGCGTTGCCGTCGAAGCTGGGCTACGAAGCCGCCGGGGTGATCGAGGCGCTGGGGCCGGGGGTGAACGGCTGGGCAACCGGCGACCGGGTTGCGGTGTTGTTCGGCCTGCCGATGGACAAATACGGCACTTACGGCGAGCAAATCCTTTATCCGGCGGACATGCTGGTGCCAGTGCCAAAGGACATGTCGCTGACCGATGCGGCGGCGAGCTGGATGCAATATGGCACCGCCTATGCCCTGATCGATGTCGGCCACATCGAGGCCGGCGATCATGTCGTGATCAACGCCGCGTCATCGTCGGTCGGGCTGGCGGCGATCCAGATCGCCAACGAGCGCGGCGCGGTGCCGATTGCTGTCACCCGGGGGCGCGGCAAGGCCTCGGCGCTGAAGGATCACGGCGCGGCGCATGTCGTGGTCAGCGACGAGGAAGATACCGCCGCGCGGATCATGGAGATCACCGGCGGCAAGGGCGCGCAGATCGCCTTCGATGCGGTTGCCGGACCGGCGCTCGCCAGTCTGCTCACCGCCATGGGGCCGCGCGGCATTATCATCGTTTACGGCATGCTCGGCGGCTATTCGCTCGAGCTGATGCTGCCTCTGCTGATGGGCGGCAATCTCGCGCTGCACGGATTTGCCGCCAACCGGCTGATCGAGGATAGCGCCGACCGGGCCAAAGTGGTCGCCTATATCGAGCAGGGCCTCGCCAGCGGCACATTGAAGCCAGTGGTCGACCGGACTTTCGATCTCGACGACATTGCCGATGCGCACCGCTATCTCGAAAGCAATGTGCAGTTCGGCAAGATCGTCGTTACCACGGCAACGGCGGGGGAATGAGACGGTGCGCCTATTTGCCCTCTTCGCCGCCGTTCTGTTCGGCCTCGCCGGCAATCCTGCGCAGGCCGGGCGCTCGCCGCAGCAAGTCGACTGGCCGCATTACGGCGGGCAGTACGACGAAGCGGGCTATGCCGCGCTCGACCAGATCGACCGCAAGAATGTGAAGCGCCTCGGCCTTGCCTGGTCGCTCGACCTGCCGGGCGAACAGTCGCTCGAGGCGACCCCGCTGGCGGTGAACGGCGTGCTCTATTTCACTGGCAGCTTTGCCGATGTCTATGCGGTCTCGGTCGCGACCGGCAAGCTGCTGTGGAAGCATGAGGTGGAAGTCTGGAAGCATAACCCGCAGAAAATGCACTATATCTTCCCGCTCAATCGCGGGGTCGCCTATGCCGAAGGGCGGGTGTTCGTCGGTGCCACCGACGGAAGGTTGATCGCACTCGATGCCGCCAGCGGACGCCAGCTGTGGAGCGTCGAGACCGTCGAGCGCAATGACCGGCGCACCATCACCGGCGCGCCGCGCACTTTCAAAGGCAAGGTGATCATCGGCCAGGGCGGCGGAGATTCCGGCTCGCGCGGCTATGTCACCGCCTATGACCAGGCGAGCGGCAGGCAGATGTGGCGTTTCTATGTCGTCCCCGGCAGTCCGGAGGAGAATGCCGGAGATCCGGCGATGGAACGCGCGGCGGCGACCTGGGGCCGCGGCGAATACTGGAAGACCGGCACTGGCGGTACGGTCTGGCACGGCATCACCTTCGATCCCGAACTGAACCAAATCTATATCGGCACGGGCAACTCCGGGCCTTACGATACCAAGAAGCGGGATCCCGGCGGTGGCGACAACCTCTACCTCGCCTCGATTGTCGCGCTCGATCCCGATACCGGCAAGTACATCTGGCACTATCAGGTCAACCCGCGCGAGGCCTGGGACTACAAGGCCACAATGGGCATGGTCACGGCGACACTGACCATCGACGGGCGCGCCCGCAAAGTGCTGATGCAGGCGCCGACCAACGGCTTCTTCTATGTGCTCGACCGCGAGACCGGCAAACTGATCTCGGCCGAAAAGATCGGCAAGGCGACGTGGGCGGATTCGATCGACATCGAGACCGGCCGCCCGGTCGAACTGCCCGGCATCCGCTACGAGAATGGGCCGGTAGTGCTGTGGCCATGGACTGCCGGCGTGCACAATTGGCAGGCGATGTCGTTTAATCCCAAGACCGGCTTGGTCTATGTGCCGACGATGCAATTGGGCTTCCGCTTCACCCCGGCCCCGGAGACTTTCCTCGGCGTGGTCGCGACACCCGAATTCACCGACGATCCGCGCGACGGCAAAGGCGCGCTTGTGGCCTGGGATCCGGTAGCGCAGAAGCCGCGCTGGACGATCGAGCAGCGCTGGATGTGGAATGGCGGCACCCTGTCGACTGCGGGCGACCTGGTGTTCCAGGGCGACAATGACGGCTGGCTGACCGCTTACGACGGCGAAAATGGCAAGCAGTTGTGGCGCTTCAACACCGGTCTCGGCATCATTGCCCCACCGATCTCCTATAGCTGGCGCGGCACCCAATATGTCTCGTTGCTGGTCGGCTGGGCCGGGCCCAATCCTTATGGGAATGGGCTGATGCCAACCGGCTGGCGCTACAACGCCCAGCCGCGCCGGCTGCTTACCTTTAGGCTGGGCGGCAAGGCAAAGCTCCCGCCGACTGCGCCCTATGACGAGACTGTCCATCCGGTGGACGATCCGGCGCTGGTGCTCGATGCGGCGGCGGTGACGGCGGGCGGCAAGCTCTATGCGCCGTGCAGCGGCTGCCACGGCGGACAGGCGGAATCGGCCGGCGCGCCTGGGCCAGACCTTCGCGAGTCGGCGATCGCGCTCGACCCCGAGATGTTCCGCAAGGTCGTCCGCGACGGCATCTCGCAGTCCAAAGGCATGCCCAGCTTCCCCGCCTTCAGCGACGAGCAGCTGACCCAGCTGTGGAGCTATATCCGCGAGGCCGCACGCGTTGAATTGCGGCGCAAGGCCAGTCTGGCAGGGGCTGCGGGCGGGAGAGAGTGACATGGCGCGGATCGAAACGGGCGGCATCGGTATCGAATACGAATTGCTGGGCGATCCCGGCGCCCCCGCCGTCGCGGTGACCCCCGGAGGGCGTTTTTCCAAGGATGCGCCCGGCGTTACCGAACTGGGGCAAGCCCTGGCAGCGGGCGGCAGGCGCGTGCTGCTGTGGGACCGGCCCAATTGCGGCGCTTCTGACATCAGTTTCGACGGTGAGGGCGAGGGCAAGATCCAGGCGCAGGCGCTGTGCGGGCTGATCCGCCAGCTGGACCTGGGGCCCACGGCGCTGGCGGGCGGTTCGGCCGGGGTGCGGGTGTCGCTGCTCGCCGCCCTGCACGATCCCGCCGCGATCTCGCATCTGGCGCTATGGTGGGTGAGCGGCGGCTTGGCCAGCCTGATGATGATCGGCGCGGACTATTGCTCCGGCCTTGCCGTGGCCGCCAGCCTGGGCGGCATGGAAGCGGTCGCCCAGCAACCCGCTTTCGCCGAGCAGATCCGCCGCAATCCGCGCAACCGCGATATCATCCTGGCGCAGGATCCGGATCGGTTCATCGAAAAGATGGAACAATGGGCGGCGGGCTATATCCCCGCCGAGCCGCACGGCGTGCCCGGCATTTCGCGCGAGCAATTCGCCTCGCTCGCCATGCCGGTGACGATCTTCAACAACCACCCGCGCGATTTCTTCCACCGTACGCCGATAACCGAATGGCTGCACGCGGCGATCCCGCATTCGCGGCTGATCGAACTGCCCTGGCAGGGCGACGAGTTTGCCACATGCATGAAAGCCGCCATTTCGAGCGGGACCGGCACCGGGCATTTCGTCCACTGGCCAGACCTCGCGCCCCAATTGCTCGAATTCTTCGACCGCTGAGGAGACCGGATGGTGCGGACGGCGGGACTTGAACCCGCACGAGCAAAGCTCAAGGGATTTTAAGTCCCCTGCGTCTACCATTCCGCCACGTCCGCGCCGGTAGCGGCGCAGGCTTTGGCAGATCGGGGCTGGAGCGGCAACCGCCGGAGGCGTTGTCAGCTCTCGATGAGGGTCAGCCCGCGTTGAGGCGGACGCGCATTTCCTTGCCGGGCTTGAAAAACGGCACGCGCTTGCCAGGCACATCGACAGTTTCGCCGGTGCGCGGATTGCGGCCCTTGCGGGCATCGCGCTCGCGCGTGGAAAAGGCGCCGAAACCGCGCAGTTCGACGCGCCCGCCCTTGGCCAGCCGCGCCGCGATCTCGTCGAAGAAAGTATCCACCGCGCGCTCGACATCCTCGGCGCGCAGATCGGGATTTTCCTTGGCCAATTGTTGCAACAGCTCCGATCTGATCATGCCGGCTACTCCCCACCAGGCGATTGCCACTGGAGCCTTGCCCCCGCCAGTGGCAACACCCTTATGAACGGGGCGAAAACTGCCAGAGTCGCAGAGATTCCGCAATGAATAAATGCCGGGAAACGTTCGCTTTCGGCACAGTTCGGCGGACCATGCCGCCTGCGCCCGCCCGCGCCGGGAAGCCGTGACCATCGCGGAGCGCAAGAGGTTGTGACAAAACGGCTTTTGCCACAGCCGATTGCAGGCTAGCCTCACGGCTCCATGGAAGCCCCGGAGGTCGCGCGCATGAAGGACATGGCTAGCTGGAACGAGGGCGACTGGATCGCCGCGATTGCCGCAGTCGGCCTGTTCGCCTTTCTCGCCGCCGGCGCCCTGATCGCTACACGCAACAGCGACGAAGTCGCCGGCCACCCGCGCGGGCTGTTCGTGCTGTTCTATGCGGAAATGTGGGAGCGCTTTTCCTATTACGGCATGCGCGCGCTGCTGATTCTCTATCTGACCAAATTCTGGCTGTTTTCCGACGGAAAATCGAGCCTCGTCTACGGAGCCTATACCAGCCTGGTCTATATTACCCCGGTGCTCGGCGGCTATCTGGCCGACCGCTGGCTGGGCCAGCGCAAGGCAGTGCTGTTCGGCGGCGTGCTGCTGGCTCTCGGCCATCTGTTCATGGCCGTGGAGGGGATGCACGGGGTGACCGACCCGCTGGCCAAACAGGCAGACCCGGCGATCAACGTGTTCTGGCTGGCGCTGGCGCTGATAATCGTCGGCTCGGGCTTTCTCAAGGCCAACATTTCGGTGATCGTCGGCCAGCTATACCGCATGACCGACACCCGCCGCGACGGCGCCTATACGGTCTTCTACATGGGGGTGAATGCCGGCGCCTTCTTCGGCACCGTGCTCGTCGGCTATCTGGGCGAGACCATCGGCTGGTCGCGGGGATTCGGCCTGGCCGGCATCGGCATGGTGCTGGGCCTGATCATCTTCATCTTCGGCAAATCCGCACTCAAGGGCCATGGCGAACCGCCGAAATTGCTGGAACGGCAGCGGGAGTTTTCACTCTACGGTGTGGGCGTGGCCGCAGTGGCGGTGATCTGGATGCTGATCCAGTATCAGGGCGTGATTCAGAACCTGCTGATCGTCAGCGGAATCGCAATGCTGGGCTATACGCTTTACGAAGCTTTCAAGCTGCCCAAGGAGCCACGCGAGCGGATGTTTGCGATCCTGTTCCTGATCGCACTCAACCCGCTGTTCTGGGGCCTGTTCGAGCAGGCCGGCGGCAGCCTCACTCTCTACACCGACCGCTACGTCGACCGGCAGGGTGTGCCGACTTCGCTGTTCCAGTCGATCAATCCGATCTACATCCTGGCAATGGCGCCGCTGTTCGCCGCGCTGTGGCAATGGCTCGGCAAGCGCGGGATGGAACCTTCGGCACCAGCCAAATTCGGCCTGGCGCTGGCGCAGGTCGGGCTCGGCTTCCTGCTGTTCGTCTGGGGAGCGCGGGCAGGCGGGGGCGCGGCGATGACGCCGGTCCTGTTCGTCTTCCTGATTTATCTGATCCATACCACCGCCGAACTGTGCCTGTCGCCGGTCGGCCTGTCGGCGATGACCCGGCTGTCTCCGGCGCACCTTGGCAGCTTCATCATGGGGGCCTGGTTCTACATGTCCGCCGTCGGCAATTTCGTCGCCGGCAAGATCGGCGAGGCGACGGGCGGCGGCGAAGGCGGCGCGATGAGCAAGGAGCTGACACTGGCGATCTATGCCAAGATCGGCTGGGTGGCGATTGGCGTTGCACTGGCCGTTCTGGCGGTTTCGCCCTGGGTCAAACGCTGGATGCATCTCGACACGCTGAAGGACGCCGATGAGGAGGTCGCGGACGAGAAAGGCCCTGCCAAGGCCTGAACGGCGCAAAAGGCTACCGCAGGATTAACCAGGCTCTTCCACCATATTCCTGCACCTCGCCTTGAATAGGCCCGGTGCAATCCAGCCCCATGAAGTTCCGGGGTTTTCCAATCACCGCAGCAGCCATGGCCTGCGCCCAACTGGGCTGGGCCACCGCCGCCCATGCCGCCACCGGCCTGGCCCTGATGCCCGGCTCGCTACTGATCGCCGGCATGGGCCTGCCGGGCGCCTGCGCTGCACCGGTGCAGCCGGCAATGGGCCTGGCCGCGCCGCAAGCAGCGAACGGGTTCAGCAAGACGCAGGCGATCCTCGGCGGACAAGTCAGCCGGCTTGAGGCAATCGCCCTCCAGCAGACCGGGGCCGCCGCAATGCCCTCCACCCCTGCCGGACTGGCCCAAAGCGCGCCGCTGCCGGGCACGGCGCTGACCCCGGGTGCTGGCGGCGTGCCTTGCCCGCAGCTCGTGCGGCCGGCGAGCCAGCATTTCCAGTTCCAGACCGGCTTCCAGCCTAAGCGCCTGACTTCAGAAAACTTCCTCGCCAGCAAACGGCTGCCGGTCACCCGCACCGCGTTCGATCCGCAATGGCGGCGCGTCAGCCATGGCGGTGTCTCGCGCGGGCTGGCTACGGCAATTGCCGGCAACACTACCGGCGGCACGGCGGCGAAACTCGCCGCAGTCAACAGCTGGACCAATGCCCGCATCCGCTACGTCGAGGACCAGTCACTGTACGGCAAGGCGGACTATTGGGCCGGTGCCCAGACCACGTTGCGCCGCAGGGCGGGCGACTGCGAGGACATCGCCATTGCCAAGATGCACTTGCTCGCCGCGCTCGGCGTGGCGCGGTCGGACATGTATCTGACCATCGCCCGCGATCTCAGCCGCAATACCGATCACGCGCTGCTGGTGGTGAAGCAGGACGGCAATTACTGGCTGCTCGACAATGCCACCGACCGGTTGCTCGATGCCAGCCAGAGCCACGATTACCGCCCGATCCTGTCGTACAGCGCCGGGGGCAAGTGGCTGCACGGCTACTGAGCCCTACCGCTCGGTCCCCTAACGCTCGGTAAGCGCCTCGTCGAGCGCGCGCAGCACCGGCTTGAACAGATAGGCCAGCACGCTCTTGCTGCCGGTAATGATTTCGACATCGCAGATCATGCCCGGCATGATCGGCAGGCGCTGCCCATTCTTGACCAGCCAGGCCCGGTCGGTTTCGATCATGACATTGTAATAGGCCTGTTTCTCGACCTCGTCGAAAATGCTGTCCGCGCTGATGTTGCGGACCTTGCCCGCGAGGCCGCCGTAGATCGAGAAATCGTAGGCGGTGACCTTGACCACGGCGCGGTCGCCAACCTTGATGAAGGCGATGTCCTTCGGTGCGACCCGCGCTTCGATCAGCAGTTTGTCGCCAACCGGCACCACCTGCATGATCTTTTCGCCGGCATTTACGAAGCCGCCGACAGTGGTTACCTGGACGTCGTTAACCAGCCCGGTGACCGGCGCGCGCAGTTCGTTGCGCTCGAGCCGGGCAGAAGCGCCCTTGATGGTTTCGGCATTCACCGCGATCTTGGTCGCCACTTCGCTGCGCTCGCTGAGCGCCTGCTGGCGGAAATCGAAACGCGCCTGGCTGAGCTGCGCCTGGGCTTCGCTGATCGCCGCGCTGGCACGGCCGACGCCCTGACGGGCGGCGGAGAGGCGGCCCTGGACATCGACCAGTTCGCGCTGGGCGCTGAGCAATTCAGTCTGCGGGACGATGCCCTTGGCCGCCAGCGGCCGCAGCATCTCGACCTGCTCCTGGGCGAGGCGCGCGCTGTTCTCCAGCGAAGAGACGGTCGCCTGGCCTTCGGACAGATCGCGCCGTCGCTGTTCGACGGCTGCGGCAAGCCCGGTCTCACGGCTGCGCGCGGTGGCCTGGCGCATTGCGGAGAGCCGCGATTCATCGGCGCAGGATTCGCCCACGCAGCCGCCATCGCCGCCGCCGCCTTCCTGCTGCAGCCGCGACGCGCGGGCAGAAAGCCGCTGGTTTTCCGCCTCGAGCTGGCCGAGCGCCGATGAGCTTTGTGAATCGTCGAGACGCACCAGCAAGTCACCCTGCTTCACCAGCTGCCCCGGCTTGACCAGAATCGCCGTGACCGTGGCCGGCGTCGCCGCCTGGACCATCTGGACCTTGCTCGACGGCACCACCTTGCCCAGCCCGCGCGTGATCTCGTCGAGCCTGGCGAAGGCGCCCCAGACGACCAGCACCAGCATGCCGATCGCACAAAGCACGATCAGCTTGCGGCTGGCATCCCACTCGGCAATGCGCAATCTGGCGATCGGGCCGGTCATGGGCGGACTTCCGGCTCCTTTGGTTCGACGGCGGCGATATCCGCCGGCTTGCCTGCGGCAGGCGCACCAAGAGCCTGGCGATAGCGCGAGCTAGCGGAGACAGGATCGGGGATGGCAAGCCGCCAGGGCTTGGTCACATCCAGCCGCCCGCCGACATCGGCCGGAGCATGCCGGTCGGTGATTTCCGGAGCTACAGTCAATCCGGGAGTCAGCGCCAGCTGCGCCGCCAGCGCCGGGTCTTCGGCGGTCTTTAGCCTCAACGCCGCAAGATCGATCTGCGGCAAGTTCTCGATCCCGCTGTAGCGGGCGGTGAATGCCAGCGACTTGCCCAGTCCGCCGTTGAACCGGTAGAAAATGTGGCGGCCGATCTGTTCGATCTTGGCAAGGTTGAAGGCCCATTTCGGCAGCACGTAGTCGGCATGGTAATGGGTAGCTGTGCCGACACTGGGTTCGACATAGCCCGCCAGCGCTTTGCTGGCGACATCCTGCGCCTCGCGCCACAGCGCCGCCATCGGCGTGCGCAGCAGCGCGCCGTCGCAGGTGAAGCTGAACTGGCAACCGGTCCGCCGCTCCGAGCCCTGATAGACTACGCCGCAAACGCTGTTCGGATAGGCAGGATGGCGCATGCGGTTGAGCACGACCTGGGCCACCGCGCGGCGACCGGTGATCGGCTCGTGCGCGGCTTCGAAATAGACCGCCTGGGTGAGGCATTTTAGCGCGGTCGCATAAGTACCGTCGTCGGCCACGGAGAACGCGATCCCGCGTACCGCTTCGAGCGGCAGACCGGATACCGGGATTTCCGCATTCTGCTGCTGCGCCGCCAGTCCTTCGGCAAGGATCTGCGACTTGTCGTCGACCGTCATGGCCGAAATCCGGCGTAATTGATCCAGATCGATGCGAGACGTAGCGGTGCCCGCCTCACCACTCGGGCCAAAGGCGCGCGGGCCGAGGATCGCGCCAGCAGCCAGAACCAGCGCCGCCAGCAGGAACAGCGCAGCAATGCCGGTGCGCGAGGCGAGCCAGTGGCGCTCGCGCGGCGGCGGCAGGTCGTAGCGGGGATCGAATCCGGGCTGGAGAGTGGTCCCGTCGCGCATGGCTATGGCTTTGTCCCTGCAGCTGCCGATGCGATGATGGCATCGACCGGACCGTCCGCCACCACCCGGCCCTTGTCGAGGACGATTAACCGGTTGCAGATGCCGAAAAGCGCCGGTCTGTGGGTAGAAATCACGAGTGTCTGCCCGGGTGTCAGCGATTGGGACAGTCGCTCGACAAAGAGTTTCTCGGTTTCGCTGTCCATCGCTCCGGTCGGCTCGTCGAGGTAGAGCAACTTCGACGGGCTGACCAAGGCGCGGGCAAGGGTGAGGAAGGCGCGCTGCCCACCTGAGAGCCGGCTGCCGGCTTCGCCCACCGGCCGGTCGAACCCGCCGGCATCTTTCGACAGGAACTGGTCGGCACCGACATGGCGCAAGGCGTCGAGCAGCTCCTCGTCGCCGACGATGCCCGCGCCCAGCGTCAGGTTGTCCTTGATCGTGCCGCTGAACAGACCCGCATCCTGCCCAACGAAGCGATAGGCGTTACGCAGGTCCTGCGGGCGGTATTGCTGGCTGTCGATCCCGTCGATCAGCATGGCGCCGCCGCTCGGCCGGTAAAGTCCACACAGCACCCGGCCAAGTGTCGATTTGCCCGATGCCACCTTGCCGATCACAGCAATCCGCTCGCCGGGCGCGATGGCGATGTTGAGTCCGCTGAGCGACGGCACCGAAGTCTCGGGATAGGAGAATTCGACATTCTCCAGCCGGATATTCGCCGAGCGCACTTCCGGGGTTAGCGAGGCGCTGCCCTGACGGCGCTCGTCGTTGCCGTCCCACAGCAGCTGGAGCGAATCGAGCGTCTGCTTCGCCTGCTGGCCCCTGGTCAGCAGGAATGCGAGCTGGCTGGCCGGGGCCAGCGAGCGCGATGACAGCATGACGATGGCGATGATCGCACCCATGGTGATCTTGCCGGCATCGAACAGATAATAGCCGCCGACGATCAGCGCGATGTTCGAAGTCTGCTGGAAAGTCGCCGACATGCCGATCGCCGAGGAGCTGATGTCGCGCAGCCGCGCCTGCGAATGCGCGCCCATTTCCGCCAGCCGCCGCCAGCGGCCGAGCATGACGCCCTCGCCCGCAACGCTCTTGAGCGTCTCCATGCCCGCGACCGATTCGACCAGCAGGGTCTGCTGCAGTCCGAAGTCGGCCTGAGCCTCCTTGGCCGCCTGAACGACCTTGCGTTGCAGCCGGAAGCCGTAAATCGCCATCGCTGCGATCGCGACCAATGGCACGAAGGCCAGAACCCCGGCGATGTAGGCGATCAGCGCGACGAACAGCACCAGGAAGGCGAGATCGACCACCAGCACGATCGTCGTCGAAGCAAAGAAATCCCGCACTAATGCGAATTCGGAAACCCGGGCCACCAGATTGCCGGTATGCCCCTTTCGCTCTGCGAGCGGCGCGGCGAGCAGCCGGGAATAGATCTTCTGCGACAGCCTGAGATCGAGATCCTGGCCAATCTCGTCGAGCACCCGCGTGCGCGCCTTGCGCAGCGCATAATCGAGCGCAAAGGCGATCAAGACACCCAGCGCCAGCACCCACAAGGTCGATTGCGCCCGGTTGGGAATGACCCGGTCGTAGACATTCATCGAGAACAGCGGCAGCGCCAGCGCCAGCAGGTTGATCAGCAGCGAGGCCAGCAGCACCGGCCAGAACTGCCGCCGCGCCTTGTGCAGCTCGCTCCAGAACCAGTGCCCGCGCGCCTGGCTTTCCCAGGGCTGCCCGGCCTCGCGCAGCGCCGTCGGATCGCCGAACACGGTCGCCATCCAGCCGCCGTATCCGGCCTGCAGACTGTCGAATTTTTCCCATTGTGCGGTGCCGCTATCCGGCCGCCAGACCAGCACATCGCCGTCGCGCAGCTCGTGGACGACCACGGGAACACCGGTCGCGAGCGCGACGATGGCAGGATAGGCCGATGCCTTGCGCGGTAATCGGGCGGAGCGGAACACGTCGCAATTGAGGCCGAGCAGTTCGAGCGCAGGCTCGGCCTGATGCATCGGCAGCAGCCCGTCCTCGCCGCGCGCCAGACTGGCGAACATCGCTGGCGCAAACGACACGCCGAAGCGCTCGGCCAGCTGGCCGGTGCATGCCAGCAAGGGGTCGTTCGTGTGCATCTTGCCAGGCGGCCCTTCGGCCATCGTCGATTACCTTCAATTGGGCCTGCCGTTATCGCGCGGACAAACTCGCCGGCGCGCAGGGCGGAGGGCCTACTTCGGCGTGGACCGGTATTCCAGTTCGGCGGGCTTCGAAGGGCCGTATTTGAAGCGCTCGCGCTCCTGCATGCCCGCACCTGCTGCCGGTTCGATCTTCAGTGCCGTCAGGAACCGGTTGGTCGCGGCCAGTGTCTGGTAACGCGCGAACATCTGCGAGAAGCGCGCGGTCTCGAGCCGAACCTGAACCGAGTAGCGCGAATTCTGCGCATCGAGCACATCGAGCAGCGAACGGCGGCCGACATTGAACTGGCTGCGGTAGGACAGCAGCAAGTCGTCGCTGACCCGGCTTTGCTTGTCGAGCTGCTGGGTCACCGTGGTCTGCGTGCGCAGCGCCGTCCAGGCCTTGCGGACATCTTCTTCCGCCTGGCGGCCGACGTCGTACAGCCGGTAGCGCGCCTGGCTCGCCCGGCGCACCATCTCCTGGTACTTGGCGCGATTGATGCCGCCGTCGAACACGTTCCAGCGCAGGAAGCCATTGGCCTGGGCATCCTTGGTGGTGCCGCGGAAGCCGTCGATGTCGTCACCGATCCGGCCGTTCAGCGCGATCCCGATTTTCGGATAGAGATCGCCCTTGGCGCTGTCGGCCAGAGCATGGGCGGCATCGACATCGGCCACGGCTTCGCGTACCAGCGGGTTGTTGGTCCGCGCGAGGCCGACCGCCTCATCAACCGATCCCGGCAGGCTTTCCGCCAGTGTCGCCGGCAGCGCGACCTGCGAAATATCGAGGCCGGACAGGCGGCGCAGCGTGATCCTGGCGTCCTCCACCCCCTGCTCGGCCTCGGTCTGGCGTACCAGCGCGGCCTGCAGGCGTTCCTCGGCCTGCTGCTGATCGGCGATCGAGATCGAGCCCTGCTGGACCCCGGTGGTCAGATCCCCCACCAGCGACTGGTGGAAGGCGACATTGTCCTGGCTCGCGGCCAGGATGCGCTGTTGCAGCATCACATCGAGATATTGCCGCGAGACTTGCAACGCGATGAATTCCGAGCGCTCGAGCACCCGCAGCGACGCGCCATCGACCCGCGAAGCCTGCCGCAGCAGCTCGCCGCGGCGGCGGCCGAAATCGAGCGCCACCCACTCCGCGCTGAGCCCGGCCTGACGCGGATAGAGCGTCTGATCCGCGATATCGAGGCTGCGGCGGGTGACATTGTCGAGATGGCGCACGCCGGCCGAAGCGTCGAGGTCCACCCGGGGTGCATAGAGGCCCTGGGCCTGCTTGCGCTCCATCTGGATCGCTTCGGTGTTATACTGCGCCTGGGCGATTTCCGGATTGGAATTCACCGCGACCTTGACGGCTTCCTCGAGCGTCACGGTCTCACCCGATTGCGCGATCGCGGACTGGGCCGAGCCGGCCAGCAGCGCGGCGATGCCCGTTGCCAAAATTTTACTGTGTTTCATGACGATATTCCCCAGATCGATCATTTCGCGGTGATTTCAACGCGGCGGTTCTGCAGCTCGCGAACCCCGTCGGCGGTCGGCACCCGCGGATTGCTCTCGCCGAAACCTTCGGTCGAAATCGACGCGCCGGGCACGCCGCGCCCGGCCAGATAGGCGCGAACCGCGCCGGCCCGGCGGATCGACAGCGCCTGGTTGTAAGCATCGGTGCCGGAAAGGTCGGTATAGCCATCCAGCTTGACCTGCGGGAAGCCGCAATCGCGCAGCATGGCGACAGTTGCGTCCATCGTGCCCGCAGCTTCGCCCGAGATGTCCGACTTGTTCCAGTCGAAGAACACGATGTAGGGCACCCGGTTGCAGGCCGTCGCCTGGGGCGGCGGCAGGGCCGGGGCCGGTGGCGGCGGCTGGAGCTGCATCCGGTTATAGGCATCGTCGCACTTGCCGATGCTCACCGGATCCTTGTTGCCGCTTTTGAGGAAGCCCAGGGCAATGCCGCACTGCGCCTTGGCCTGCGAGGCCCAGAGGAAGCGAGGATTATCGCCGCCAACGATCGCGGCGTCCCCGGTTAGCGACAGCGCCGCATCGTAGCGCTTGCCGATTTCTCCACGCAGTTCGTCCTTGCCCATCGCCATGAGCTCCTGGGCGACCGGCGACTGCGCCGCAGCGAGCCCTGGCCATAGTGCGAGAGTCAGCGCCAACCCCTTGGCGCCGACTTTCCGGTCTCTCAGCATTAACGGTCCCCTTGAAGCAGTATCCCAGTCCCTGAATTCTCGAACGTTTCCCGTATTCCCCTCAAACCCCCGCAGCGGCCATGGCCTCGGCATGAGCGGCATCGAGATGGCTCATGTCGAAAGGCATGGCATTTGGGGCATGGTCCGGCCCGACCGCGCTGGCGAGCAGGCTCGCCAGGGCATCGTCCGGAACCTCGCCGCCGGCCAACGCGCCTGAAGTCCCCCCGGACAGGCTGTTGACCAGATTATCGACGAAATTGCTGTCACTACTATCGTTCAGCGCCGCGAGCACCGGCGCCAGATCGCCGATTGTCTTGGGCGTCCCGGCGTCGACCGCGCCGGAGCCGAGATTGAACAGCGCGCTCATCAGGCCGCCATCCTCCCCCGCAACCGCGAAGCTGGCGTCGGCCGCAGTGCCGGTGCTGCCGTCGGTCATGGTGAAAGTGGTTTCGCCATGCACCGTGACATCGCCATCGGCGGCTGAATAGCTCTTGCCATCGGACGTCAGCTCGATGCTGGCAATCCCCATGCGGGACAGCGAGGTGAACTCGCCGGCATCGCTGACCCCGTTGCTGTTGGCATCCTGCCAGACGCCGAATTTGGCAAAGTCTGCGTCACTGGCATCGAGCACGCCGTCGTGGTTGCTGTCGTAGGTGGCAGCCAGTCCCTGCAGGTCGGTCTGATCCGCGTTGGTCGTGAACACGAATTTCAAAGTGCCATCCGTGTTCTGGAATGCCAGCAGACCATCGTCCTTGCCCACCCAGGCGGTGGATTCGGCATTTCCGTCGCCATCGTAGTCATAGCGGACGCCATCGTCGCGCGATAAGAACTCGACGCCATCGCCATCGAGATCGAGAATGACCGGTGCGACATTGGCCAGCGTGATGTTTGCGAGCGTCACGTTGGACAGCTGCACCAGGGTATATCCGCCGGTATTGCCATTATTGGTGGTGGTTTGCTGGTAGACGAAACTGTGATTGCCGAATGCGCCCGATGTCGTGAAGGCAACAGTTGCGCCCGCACCCCCGATGTCATTCCCAAGCAGGTACTGAACCACGGCAGCGAGATTGCCGGCCGACGAAATCGCTAATGCAGAGACATAAGTGCCTGCATCGTCGAAGGTTATGATGCCGTTTGAAATGGCGTGCGAGCTGATGGCGATGCCGCCAATGGTCAGGGTTGAATTTGTGCCGTTGACTCCGGCTGTATTCGCCGCCGCCGCAGGTGCACCGTCGAGATTCAGCACGTCGCCGCCAGCGCCCGTGGCGAAATCGGCAATGATGTCGTAGCCGGTAATGGTGCCCGCATCGCCAGCACCGCCGATGGCTATGACGGAGTGGCCGGCATCTATCGTGAAGGTATCGATCCCGGTCCCGCCGGTCAGCGTATCGGTACCAGCGCCGCCATTGAGCGTATCGACGCCAATGCCGCCATCGATTGTGTCGTTGCCGCTACCGCCGAAGACCGCGTCGTCGCCATCTCCCGCAGTTATGACGTCGTTGCCTTCCTGGCCATAGATGATGTCATTGCCGGTGCCGCCGTCGATCGTGTCGTTGCCGCCGGTCCGACCGCTCTCGGCCGAAAGCGCCGCATGATTGGCCTGAATATAGGCGAGCGTGTCGGCACGGGTCCAGTCAGCGCCATTGCCGGCCGGATCCTGAGCCTCGGCATTGGGGCGGGTCTCGAGAGTATCGAAAACAGACCAGCCCGAACCGGCAGGCAAGCTCACGCCCAGCGCGGTTGCCACGGCGTCGGTGAACAGGACATCGCCGAAGACGATGTCGTCCCCGCCCCCGCCGTTGATCGTGTCGTTGCCGGCTGGCGACAGGATAGTTGTTCCGCCCACCACAGTGAGCGCCGCCGCCAGCTGTTCCGCAGTTGTGGCGTTGGTTGCGCTACCGCCGCCGCCAGCCCCTGCCACACCGTCCTCGACATCGCTGAGCCGCGCAAGATTATCGGCCGTGACATTGATGCCGATCGCCTCGATGCCATAGCCGGTCGCAAGGATAAGCTGGGGCTCGTTCGAACCGTCCGTGCCGAGCACCTGGTCCATCGCGGCGGCGACGTTGGCAAGGGTTTCCTGTCCGGTACCGCCGCTATTCCAATAGGTCGGGTTGCCATCCGAAACGAACACGACCTTGTTGACATCGGCGCCGGGCAGATCGTTGTTGCCGCTGTTCCCGGTAATCCAGTTCAGCGCTACTGCGAGGCCATCCTCGTAATTTGTGCCGCCTGCAGCGGAGAGGCCGTTCACCGCGGTATGTGCCGCGGTGACCTGGCCAGCCTGCACAACGCCGCCCACGACCAGATTGAACGTGCCCAGATTGGCCGCATTGGTGTCGAAATCGATGACGGAAATCCGGATGTTTTGCGCACCCGACGCTGCCAGCTGGTCGATCAGTGCGTTGGTGCCGTTTTTCAGCGCCTGCATGCGCGAGATCGTGCCGCCGCCGAACGAAATCGTCTGCGTCATGCTGCCAGAGCTGTCCAGCACCAGCACAACATTTGCCGATTGGCCGAGGTTGGCGGTCACCGAGCCGGGATCGCCGACAAGCTTGTCGTTCGCACTGCCGCCCTGCACCACCCCATCGACGGGCCCCAACGGATTGGGAACGGTGTGGTCGATCGTCTGCCCGGCGCCGTCGTTGTTGTCCGAACCGACGATAAAGAGTGGCACATCCACATTCGTCACCGTCACCTGCTGCAAGGCTTGCGCGGTATCGCCGTCCCCATCGGTGATGCGATAGAGGAAGTTGCCGCTCTGGTCGGCCAGGCTCGGATTGAGGGCAGGATCGAAAGTCCAGGCGCCATTGGCCTGGAAACTGTATGTTCCCTGGCCGCCCACCGGGACGATCACCGTGGAACCCACAGCGTTGATCGGGAGCCAGTTGGCGCCGCCGTCGAACGAGACGGCAGTCAGAGTTGCCCCATCCGTGCCTGGCGTGTCGTTCGCCAGCAGATTGGTTCCGGCCGTGACACCAGCCGATTCGGCTACGGTCAGGAGGGGACCGGGAACCGCAGCAGGCCCATCGTCCTGGATCGAGAAGACGTTCTGGCCGATGTTGACGGTGGCCTTGGCGCTGTCGCCGTCGGCATCGGTCACGGTCTGCTGCACCTGGATGTTCGCCGCCGCTGCCGTCGCCAGCAAGGCGGCATCGTCATAGGCCGCCGGGCTCGAGCCGGCGTTGGCATGCCAGACATTGCGCAGCTGGGTGAACGTCACCACCCCGGTGGCAGCATCGATATCGATCGTGAAATAGTCGAGACCACCCGCCGAGCCGGTGATCGTGTTGCCGCTCTGGTTCAGTACGATCGGCGCGCCCTGGCCATAGCCGTCGCCGTCAACCAGCGTGTCGCTGGTATCCAGCGCAAAGAGCCCCGAACCGATCCCGGCGGCCGACAGCACCAGCGCATAGGCCGCCGCACCGGGCCCGTCGGCGCCATACTTGACCGGCAGGATGAAATTATCGGCGAAGTTCACCGTCGTCGAAGCCAGCCCGAGCGGTGCCGGGCTGCCTGCTGTGTCGGTGCCCGCCGCGCTCTCGTCGAGCACCAGCGTGTCGGGCGGTGCCGTGCCGGCGGTTGCTGTCGGCGTGTCGTCGTCGACATTTATGCTCAGCGTTCCCTGAGGTGCCGCAGCGTCGCCGTCGCTATCGACAACATTGTAGGCGATGTTGAAAGTGAGGTTGTTCTCGTCTGCCCCAGCTGCATGCACCACCGGCGCATTCTGCGTCAGCGAATAGGCCCCGGTCGCCGGATTGGTAAGCACGACCGTGATGACAACCGTGCTGCTCGCGGTGTGGATTACCTTGATCGTATTCGCCGTAGCGATGTCGTAGCTGTAGCCCGAAGGCGCACCGGTATTGGCGAAAGAGAAGGTCAGCGCCGGATCGCCGCCCGCACCCGTTAGCGTGCCGAGCAGCGGGAATGCCGCAGTATCGGGGTCGTCGTCGCCGGTTCCGTCCAAAATGCCGCCCGTCAGCACGTCGTCGTCCAGCGCCACATCGACCATCCCGGCCGTCGGTGTCGCATCGGCGATAGCGATGGTCAGCGTTGCAGTATCGGCATCGCCGTCGCCGTCGGTCAGCGTATAGGTGAACACCTCGCTCAGCCCGCCGCCAAGGTTGCCGGTGCGGGTGTAGCTGTAATCGCCGTTCGAATGGATGGTCAGCGAGCCATACAGTCCGGCGATGACCGCCGAGCCGTTATTGGGCACGGCAATGCCGAGCGGGCCATCCTGGCTGTTGTCGACGAAAGTGACTTTCGCGCCGTCCGCGCCCTGCGCATCGATGGCCCCGTCGGTGCCGTTCGCATCCTCGGGAACCGTATCTTCGGTGGCATCGATAACATTGCCGGTTGCGGTCGGCGCCGCACCGGTAACACCGTCTGTGTCATCGACCGCTACGGGCCCATCGTCGTCGAAGCGCACCAGGCTGGAAATATCGACAACAGAGGAGGGCGTGCTGTCGCCATCGCCGTCGGTGCGGGTCACCGTGATGCCCAGAACTCCGTCCGCGAGCTGGATCGTCTCGTCCGGATTGGGATTGGTCGGATGCTTGAGCGACAGATACTGCTCGACTTCCACCACGCCGCCCGATGTCACTCGGATCGCGAACGCCGCCTGGCCGTTGAAATCGCCAGCCTGGACCCGGCCGACCACCACACTGCCTTCGAGGAACAGGTTGATCGCCGATCCATCGGTCGCAAGCAGCCCCGAGACCGCATTGGTCACCGAAAGCGCATAGCCCAGCGAGCCCGCGCCATCAGCGCCATAAACGCCGCCGACGGTAACCACCGATACGCCGCTGCTGCCGGTGTCGATGCTGCCGGCGAGCGCGACATCCGGATCGTTGCCGATGGTGGCGACGCCGAAAGTCGCGGCGGCGCTGGTCGTCGCGCTCTCGTCGAGCGCCGCGATTGCACCGGTGCTGAGTGTCGCGGTGACCGTGGGAATATCGTCGACCACATTGACCGTAACGTTTGCCGTAGCGGTATCGGTGTCGCTGTCGGTCGCGACGACTGTGATGCCCGTGATCGCGATGACATTCTGGCCTAGCCCATTCGGGATGGGGGAAATTGTCGCTCAGCACAGCGGAAACTGTCGCCGACCCGTTGCCGCCTGCCAGGATCGGCAGCGCTGGCGGGGTCAACGTAACGACAATCGCGGATATCCCGCCAATCGTGCCGGTGATTTGCGTATCGCTGTCCCGCGTCCAGACGATGTCGGCGCCCGGAACGCCGTTCACATTGACGGTCAGCCCCGCAACGCTGCTGCCGAAGGCGATCGCCGTGATATTGTCCGAGCCCGCCGTGAAGGCGACCGTGTCGTCGTCCTGCTCGCTCGGATCGCCGGAACTGCTGCCGGTGGCATTGGCGGTGCCAAGGCCTTCTTCATCGACCGTGATGACGGCATGCTTGGCCACGGAAGGGCCGGCTCCATCGGCGATGGCGATGGTTTGCGAATCCTGCGCCGGATCGCCGTCGCCATCGGTCACCCTGACCGTGAAAGTGACCGAAGGGTTTGGCGTGGCGATATTGCCGAGCGCCGCGAAGGTCCACGTCCCTGCCGTGTTGACCCGCAGCGTCCCCAATCCCGCAATCAGGATGTCGGTATCGAGATCGTATTCGTTCGCGCCGACCAGCACCTTGGTCACAGCACCTGCCTGATCCGCGCCGATCGTGCGCGACCAGGTGCCCGTGTTGATGGTCTGCCCTTCAACCACGCTGTTCGGCGTGTCCGAAACACTAAGCGAGGGAATGTCGTCGAGAACGGTGACCGAGAAGGTACCCGTCGAAGTATCGAGGTCGCTGTCGGTAACCTCGAAGGTGATCCCGGACAGGATGTCGCTGTCTTCGCTGCCGGGTGTCGCATGCTTGACCGGCGCGGCGAGGATTGCCTGGTAGGTGTAGGTCACTTCACCGGCGCCCGGCCCTGTGGCCGCGCCGGTAATCTTGATGCGGATTATCTCCGCCGCGCCGTCGCTGCCGACAAGGTCACTGCCAACCAGAGCGAAGGTTACCGGGTTGCCGTTCAGGGCCAGCAAGTGCGTATCGAGTGCCGCCGTATCGAGTAGCTTGATCGAAGCCAAGCAGATCGGCCGGGGCGGGCACGTCCTGTCCGAAGTTGACCACCACGGTGCCCGACTGGCTGGCGCTCTCGGTCGAGTTGGTCTCGCCCGTCGCCAGCGGCGCATCGTCAACATTGGCATTGGCAAGCCCGTCTTCGTCCACCGTCAGGTTGCTGGGCGTGCCGATCCGCGGCACCGAATCTCCCAAGAGTGTTATCGTCACCGTCGCCGGGTCGAAGTCCGTGTCGCCGTCGGTGTAGGTGTACTGGAAAGTCACTGTTCCCTGTTCGCCCGCGCCCGGAACATAGGTGAAGCTGCCGTTCGGGTTCAGCGTCAACAGGCCCGTCCCGGTCAGCGAACCGCCAACCAGCGCC
This sequence comes from uncultured Alphaproteobacteria bacterium, assembly GCA_963775115.1. GTDB lineage: Bacteria > Pseudomonadota > Alphaproteobacteria > Sphingomonadales > Sphingomonadaceae > Novosphingobium. The sequence continues at coordinate 363,828 of CAVZHP010000009.1, read as the reverse complement.
ACCGGTCCGCCAGCCGCCGGGCCGTCCGCGCCCGGCACGTCGTTCACCGTGACGTTGCCCGTCACGCTCGCGCCCTCGGCGCTTTGCGTGTAGCTGTCGTTTGTCGCCGTCGGAATGTCGTCGATTATGTTGACGATCAGCGTGCCTTCCGAGAAGTCGCCGTCGGCATCGGTCACCCGCACGACAAAGTCGTCGAATGTCGCATTGCCTGACGTGTTGTCGGTCAGCGTGTACCTGTAGCCGATCGATCCCGCCACGAAGCTGGTGATCTCCAGCGTGCCGTGCGCCCCGGCGAAAGTCTGGCCGATAACGCCGGTCACCACGACATTGTCGATCCGGATTACCGGAGGCACGTCCGGCGCGGTGTAGGTAATGATGCCGTTCGTGAATTCGCCGGAATTGCTGTTGTTGTTGGGAAGGCCATCGGCCATTTCGGCGGAACCGGCCGGTTCGCTTCCGCGCGGGGGCAGGCCCGCTTCGAAAACCAGCGTGCCGCCCTGCTCGCCGTCCGGGAGATCGAGCGTGGTGCGGCTGTTACCTATGACGATGGTCAGCGTGGTGTGGACGAGATCGCCGTCGCCATCTTTCAGCGTATAGGTGAAGACATCGCTGACATTGCCCGGCGAGCCTTCATTGCGCGTGTAGGTATAATCGCCCTGCGCGTTGAGGATCGTCAGCTTGCCGTAAAGACCCGGAATCTCGGTGCCCAGCGTCGCCGGATTGTCGAGATTGGCGTTGGTGTTCCCCGCTGCGACCCCGACGACCGAGGCCCCGTCAGCACCTGGTGTGTCGGCGACGCCGTCGGAGCCGTTGGCATCTTCGGCAACCGCATCCTCGGTGCCATCGAAGACATTGCCGGTCGCCGGGCCATAGCTGCCGGCTGCGATGTTGTCGGTATCCGCGCGCGGAATCGGGACATCGTCGATGATTGTGATGGTGAACGGCTTGGTATCGGTATCGCCATCCGTATCGATGACGGTGACGGTGAACACATCCGTGGTGCTGTCGCCGCTGGTGTTGTCGGTCAGCGTGTAGCTGTAACCCAGGGTGCCGGCAGCAGGATTGAAACTGGTAACCGTGAAAGTGCCCTTCGGCGTCACGATCACCTGGCCTGGTCCGGTGATGGCGGTGCCGTTGATCGCCAGGCTGCCGAAGCCATCGGGCGTGGAGAACGTGATCGTCCCGCTGGTCGTCTCGACCGTGGCAGGCTGATTGGTGCCCTCGGGCTCCTCGCCGCGAGTAGGCAGGCCTTCCTCGTCGACCGTCGTGCTGCCGCCAGTGGTCGGCACCGAGGTGACAGCCGCCGGCCGGTCTGGGATCAGGATCGACAGTGTCGCGATCGAGGTGTCGCCGTCGCCATCGGCCAGCCGGTAGGAGAAGACATCGGTGCTGCCGCCCGGCGCATTGGCGTTGCGGGTGTAGGTATAGCCGCCGTTGGCATTCAGCGTCAGCGTGCCGAACTGACCGGTCACTGTGGTTCCGGTATTGGCGAAATTGCCCGAAGTGCCTGCGCGGAAACCATTTACCAGCGCGCCGTCGGCGCCGCGCGTGTCAGCCCCCGCATTGCCGCTGGTGGTGTCGAGACCGGTGATGACGTTGCCGGTCGCGGTCGCCGCGCTGTTAGGCACGGTATCGGTGTCGTTGCGCGCGGTCGGCACATCGTCGACGATTTTGGCTGTCAGCGTGTCGCTCGCCGAATCGCCGTCAAGGTCGGTCAGGACAACGGCAAAATCCTCGAACAGCGGGTTCTCGCCCGCGTTGGCGGGATGGTTCTCGTTGTCGAGCAGGGCGTAGGTGTAGGTCACTACTCCGGTCGCGGCGTTGTAGCCGGTGATCGCGATGGTATTGCCCAGCGGCGTCGTCCAGCTCGCGGCAGTAAACACGCCGTTGCTGACCACGGTGTGGCCATCGACCGACAGGCTGCCAACGCCATCGGGCGAACTTAGCGTGAATGTACCGGTCGCGGTCAGCGATTCCTTGGCGGTGTCGGACCCGTCGGACAGATCGTCCTCGTCGACCAGCACATCGCCGCCACTGGCCTTGGGGGTCAGATTGGAGATCGCGGGAGCCGCGTCGCCGATCGCAATGGTCAGGGTGGCGGTCGCCGTGTCGCCGTCGCCGTCGGTCAGGGTGTAGGTGAAAACCTCGTCCACCCCGCCCGGCGTGTTGGCATTGCGCACGTAGCTGTAGCTGCCGTCGGCCTTGATGCTCAGCACGCCGTACTGGCCATCGACCACCAGATCGCCCGAAGCATCGAAGCTGGTATCGACATTGGCCGGGACGTTGTTGCTGGCGATCCGCGTCAGCGTGGCATTGTCCGCGCCGACAGTGTCCGCGCCGCCGGGGGCGCTGGTGGTGCCGTCGGCGGTGATGACGTTGCCGGTCGCCGGGCCGAAAGTGCCGGCGGGAACCGTGTCGGTATCGTTGCGTGCGGTTGGCGTGTCATCGACGATGCGCACCGACAGCGTGGCGACAGCGACTTCGCCGTCGGTATCGGTCACCGCGACCTGGAAATCGTCCGAGGTTGTGTCGCCCGATGTGTTGTCGGTCAGCGTGTAACGGTAGCCGAAGCTTCCCGGTGCCGCGCTGGTAATGGTCAGCACGCCGCGCGGCGTGGTGAAGTTCTGGCCGACTCCGGTAATCTCGACACCATTGAGCGTGATCGACCGTAGCCCATCCCGAGCCTCGAAGAGGATCGTGCCGGTGGTAATCTCCGAATCCGCCGCCGCGTTGCTGCCCTGGGGCTCGACGCCCCGCGCGGGCAGGCCAGCCTCGTTCACCGACGAGGTCGCCGCGATAGCGCCCAACAAGTTGTCGGGCGTGACGAACAGCGCCGCGGGCTTGGTGTTGAGCCGGCCGAGCACCACCTCCTGGCGGGGTTGCTCGGCAAGGCCGAATTCGGTGTAAGGCAGCAGATTGCCGAGATTGAAAGCATCCTGGATCGGGGCGTTGGGGTCGGCGAAATTGCCGCCCGAGCTCTGCACCGGGCCCGCCGCCGGCTGCGGCTGCTCGCCGATCAGCAGCGCAGCGAGGTTGAGCGGGGGAACCGCGATACCGTCGATGACGATTTGCGGCACGAAAACCGCGCCATCGGGGATGACGAAGACCCGCCCGTCGGCAAGCTGGATGACCAGATCGCGACCGCTGACATGGATATCGTCAAGCGTGGTGCCCGCAGGCAGGATGACGACATTGGCGGCATCGGGCAGCAACGGCACGGCGCCGGCCTTGGCTGCGGCGATTGCGGCAAAGGCACTCTCCTGAGCCAGGTGGCTTGCTTCGAAATCGGGCCCCGTATCCCGGGCGTCTTCGTAGTCCATAGTCCTACCCTTGACCTGGAGTTGCAATGACCCCCGGCTTGCCGGGATCCACCGCGATCATCCATTCCGCACCCATGCGATTGCCCACGCCATTCCGGCGTCCGCAAATGCCCTGGCTGCGACCATTTTCCCGGTGCGAGGCCCCTTGCCCCTGCCGCACCGACTCGGGCGCGGCGTTCTCACCTGTTAGGTTGAGGTAAACACCGGTTTACGAAGGTTTCAAGCACGTTAACTAACCGCAGCGCTTATGGAATTAGTCTCTGCGGCTTAGCAGGTGGCACCTCTGGAACTAACTTTCGGCAGACAAGCTCATGATTCGGCGGGATTCAGGAGTTTGGACAAGCCGCAGACCAAGACGTGACACAAATGCCGCAGTCGCCCGGCAAACCGACTCCATGCCATGGCTATGTCCTGCAGCATCGCCGTGGGTGAAGCATTGCTCCTGCAACAGCCCGGCAACGGCTTTTTTCAGGACTCATCCACCGCCAGCCGGATCTGGTCCCTTGCGGCATCGTAACGGATATCGATCCCGGCCTCGCGCAGCCGCTCGAAGGTGATGTACTGGTCGACGTTCGACGATGCATTGAGCGCCTGCAGCACCTGCGGATCGATCTGCATGGCGAACAGTGACACCAGTTCCTTCAGATGCAGCGCGACCGGCTGGTTGGGCACGACGTGCATGGTCAGCTGGCCGATCGCCTCGCCGTCCACCTGCACCGGCAGCTTGAACTCGATGGCGCTGCCGACCATCCGGTATTTGCCTGAGGCACGGTTCGCCGCGGCAATGCCGCCAGAGCTCCGGCGCGCGCCGGAAACCGTGGGCTTTCTGGCCGCAGGCTGTGCGAGGCGGGCCTTCGCTGCCTGGCCTGCGGGCAGCGTCCGGACTTCCGGTGGCGGCTGCATCGATTCCAGCCCCCGCAGGCTAGCGTTGGCAGCAAACGAACTGACCGAAAATGGTTTCGGCGGCAGGGAATAGTTCCAGTCGGCCAGCGCCAGCCTGGTCTCGGGCAGCACTTGCGGACCGGGGGCCGGTGCGCTTGCTTCGGCTTGCGCCTTCGCCGTATCGGCCTGCGCTGTAGCAAGTGCAGCCGCCACCCGAGCCTGGTCCTCGCCCACTTGCGGCTCCGGCATTTCGCTCGCCACGGGCGGGCTGATCGGCGGCGCTGCTGCGAGCAAGACCTCCTCGCTGACGGCGGGCGCGAACGGGGCGGGTTCGGGAGATGCGACAGCGGTCGGTGCCGGAACACCCGGCGAGACCGCTTGGGCTCCGGCAACCGCGCGTTCCGGGGATGCCTGCGGCGCGGAAGCGGACTCGATGACGGGTGAGGGCAATTCCACGCGGATCGTAGCAGCGGCAACAGAGGGCGATTGCTGCGTGGTTGCGGACTCTACGACAGGAGTCGGCAATTTTACCCGGACAGTGGCAGCGGCCATTGCGGGCAATCGAGGCGTGGGAGCTGTCTCGACATGTGGTGGCGGCAATTCCACGCGGATCGTCGCAGGGGCGACCCGGGGCACATGCCGTCCAGTCGATTGCGGTCTGGCCGTTTCGTGTATCGGCGCTTTTGCGGCAGCCTCATCGGCATCGGCCTGCGGGGGAATCGCCGGATCGCCGAACTGCACAGGCTCCATCCCGGCGTTGCCGATGACCGGTTGCGACGCCGAATTGTTGCCCGATGCCTCGTCTGCCTCGCCGGAAGGGCTGTCGTCGACCGGCGCTCCCGCCTTGGCCAGCAGCAGTGTCAGCAGCACCGGCGTGATCGCTGCACCAGCGATCTTCATCGAATCCCGATTCAGCCTGATCTGCACGGTGCCTGCCCCCAGTTTACCATACCGGGGATGATACATCCCGGCCGCCGATACATCCAAACTCTGAATCGGCAGGCGCAAAAATGTCAGGATTCTTTGTGATTCAAGTCAATTAGTTAGTTACCTGCGGGGCGTTTCAGGGCGCGGAATGATCCTTCCGCAGTCTTGATTCAGGGCGACTCATGCAAGTCCGGCAGCGCTCTTGCCGCGACTCGCGGAAAGAACGTTGTTTCTGGGCAATATTTACCGCAGTCGGAGCGGGATTTGCCGCATAGCAAATGGGTCTGGCAGTGCCGCCGCCATGCTGCGCGCCGACGCCCCGCCGCCGCCCGTCCGGAATGGTGCTGCTGGGGAGGATTGAACTCCCGACCTCAGCCTTACCAAGGATGCGCTCTACCACTGAGCTACAGCAGCGTGACCATTCGGACGTGACCGGCGGGCGTCTGGGTCTGCTCCGGGCCGGTCCGGGCAGGCGCGCGCTAATGTCCGCGACAGCGCGCAGTGTCAAGCTGCAACCTGGGGCCTCTGCTGCGCCGGCCTTGCGTTTCGCCATCCCGCGCGGCAGGAAACGCCGATGACCGAGCCGCACGGCAAAGCCACCCGCGAGGAACGCCTCGCCGCCAAGTTGCGCGAGAACTTGCGCCGCCGCAAGGCGCAGGCACGCGAAACCGGGCAATCCGGAATGGCTCCCCCTTCCCAAGTGCCCGGCGAATAGCTAGGGCCATCGGCTTCCAACAGGGAGCCCGACACCTTGCCTCGCCTAATCCTCGTCCGCCACGGCCAGAGCCAGTGGAACCTGGAGAACCGCTTCACCGGCTGGTGGGATGTCGATCTGACCCCCAAAGGCGAGGAAGAAGCGCTCGCGGCGGGAAAATTGCTGGCAGCCAGAGCGATGCTGCCCAGCCTCGCCTTCACCTCGTTCCAGACCCGCGCGATCAGGACACTGCATCTGGCGCTCGAGGCGGCCGGCAGGCTGTGGATACCGGAATTCAAGGACTGGCGCCTCAACGAACGCCACTACGGCGGCCTCACCGGGCTCGACAAGGCCGAGACCGCAGCCAGGCACGGCGACGATCAGGTCAAGATCTGGCGCCGCAGCTTCGATACGCCGCCGCCCTTGCTCGAAGCGGGGTCCGAGTTCGATCTGCGGCAGGATCCGCGCTACGCCGGTATCATGATACCGTCCACGGAAAGCCTCAAGGACACCATCGCCCGGGTACTACCCTATTGGGAAAGCGCGATTGTTCCCGCGCTCAGGGCGGGTGAAACGGTGCTGGTGTCCGCCCACGGCAATTCGCTGCGGGCATTGGTCAAGCACTTGTCGGGCATTTCGGACGCCGACATCACCGGCCTCGAAATCCCGACCGGCCAGCCGATTGTCTACGAGCTCGACGGCGGACTGAACGCGCTGGAGCGCTATTACCTTTCGGAGCGTTAGCATGGGGGCAGCAGCCGCAGCGAGTGTCGCGCCAAGAGTCGCAATCGTCATGGGCAGCCAGTCCGACTGGGCGACGATGCAAGCCGCCGCCGCCGCCCTCGACAAGCTCGGCGTTGCCTGGGAGGCGCAGATTGTCTCGGCCCACCGCACTCCGGACCGGCTCTACGCCTTCGCCAAAGGCGCTGCGGAGGCCGGGTTCAACGTCATCATAGCCGGCGCAGGCGGCGCGGCGCACCTTCCGGGCATGGTCGCCTCGCTGACCCATCTGCCGGTGCTGGGAGTTCCCGTGCAGTCGAAAGCGCTGTCCGGGCAGGACAGCCTGCTGTCGATCGTGCAGATGCCCGCCGGCGTGCCCGTCGGCACCCTGGCGATCGGCGAGGCGGGCGCGACCAACGCCGGTCTGCTGGCGGCCGCGATCCTGGCCCTGGCCGATGCGGACCTTGCCGAACGGGTGAAGGCCCACCGCGCGGCGCAGACCGCCGGTGTGGCGGAAAGGCCTTCGTAAGGCCATGATCCCGCCTGGAGAAACCATCGGCATACTTGGCGGCGGGCAGCTCGGGCGGATGCTGGCGATGGCAGCGGCGCAGCTGGGCTATCGCACGCACGTCTTCTCGCCCGAGGCCGACAGCATCGCCGCCGAAGTCAGCGCAGCCTTCACCAATGCCGACTGGGACGACGCCGATGCCATGGCGAAGTTCGCCAGTGACTGCGCGGTTGTCACCTACGAGTTCGAGAACGTGCCGCTGAAGCCGCTGGCGGCGCTAGGCACGGTCCCCCTGCACCCCCACCCCCGCGCGCTGGGCATGGCGCAGGACCGGCTGACCGAAAAGCAGTTCATCGAAAAGCTCGGCGGCAAGCCCGCGCCTTATGCCACGGTCGATTCCGCCGATGACCTTGCCGCCGCGATAGCCGCGCTCGGCGCACCCGGCATCCTCAAGACCCGCCGCGACGGCTATGACGGCAAGGGCCAGTGGCGGATCGAGACTGCCAGCGACGCGGCCGCGCTGACCTTGCCGGATCGGCCGCTGATCTACGAGGGCTTCGTGCGGTTCACCGGCGAATTCTCGGTCTTGCTGGTCCGCGGCGAAGACGGCGACGTCCGCTTCTGGGAAACCCCGGGCAATGTCCACGAGGGCGGCATCCTGTCGCGCTCGACAGTCCCCGTGCCGCCGCTGGTCAAGCCGCAGATCGTACCCGCCCATGCGCTGGCGAGGAAGGTAGCCAAGGCGCTGGGCTATACCGGCGTGCTGTGCCTCGAATTCTTCGCCACCGGCGATGGCCCGGTGTTCAACGAAATGGCGCCGCGGGTGCACAATTCGGGCCACTGGACGATCGAGGGCGCGCTGACCAGCCAGTTCGAAAACCACATCCGCGCGATCTGCGGCCTGCCGCTGGGCGATACCGGCATGGCGGCGAAAAGCGTGACGATGGAGAACCTGATCGGCGATTCGGTGCACGACTGGGCGAAGATCCTGTCCGATCCGGCCAATCACCTGCACCTCTACGGCAAGGCTGCCGCGCGCCCGGGCCGCAAGATGGGCCACGTCACCAGGCTCAGCCTTTGACCGGGCACCGGCGATGACGCGCGAAGTATTCCTCGTCGCCGCCGTCGCCGCGAATGGCACGATCGGTGCGGACGGGACCATGCCCTGGCACATTCCCGCCGACTTGCGCCGGTTCAAGTCGCTGACCATGGGCAATAATGGATTGGGATGGCCGATGGTCATGGGACGCAAGACCTTCGATTCGCTCCCCGGCGTGCTGCCCGGCCGCCGCCATATCGTGCTGACGCGCGACCGGCGCTGGCAGGCCGAGGGCGCGGAGACAGTCTACAGCCTGGCCGAGGCGCTGCTTGCCGCCAATGCCCCGCATATCGCGGTGATCGGCGGCGCGGAAGTCTATGCCCAGGCGTTGCCACTCGCCAGCCGCATCGAACTGACCGAGGTCAAGGCGGACATTCCCGGCGACACCCACATGCCGCCGCTGGGCGAAGGCTGGCAGGAAACCTTCCGCGAAGAACACCCGGCGGAGAACGGCAGGCCCGCCTTCGCTTGGTTGACCCTGAAGCGCGACCTATAGCTCAGAGCCATGATTCGCCTCGATCACCGTGAACCCATGCCCGAAAGCCTGCGCGGCGCTATCCTGGCGCTGGGCAATTTCGACGGGTTCCACCTCGGTCATCAGGCCGTGGTGGGCGAAGCGCTCGAATGGGCGAGCTCCGAAGGGAGGCCTTGCGTGGTCGCGACCTTCGATCCCCACCCGATGCGGCACTTCAAGCCCGATGCCGAACCCTTCCGCCTGACCACGCTCGACCAGCGGCAGGAACTGTTCACCGCCGCCGGAGCCGACGCCATGCTGGTGTTCCACTTCGACGGCGACATGGCGAGCCAGAGCGCCGGGGATTGGGCCGACGGGATGATCTCCCGCCATATCGGTGCGGCGGGGGTGGTGACTGGCGAGGATTTCACCTTCGGCAAGGGGCGCGGCGGCAATCCGGCGCTGCTGCAGACACGCGGCGTCGAGACGCGAACGGTTGGCGCCGTGCATGACGATACCGGCCCCGTCTCCTCCAGCCGCATCCGCGCCGCGCTGAAAGTGGGCGACTGCGCCACGGCAACGCGGCTGCTGACCCGGCCTTTCGCGATCAGGGGGATCGTCCAGCACGGCGACAAGCTGGGGCGCACCATCGGCTATCCCACCGCCAACCTGGCGCTCGGCACCTATCTGCGCCCGCATTACGGGATTTACGCGGTGACCGGTGCATTGCCGGGCGGACGGATCGTCCACGGTGCCGCGAATCTGGGCGTGCGACCGACGTTCGATCCGCCCAAGGAGTTGCTCGAGCCATACTTCTTCGACTTCGACGGCGATCTTTATGGGCAGGAAATCGAAGTCGGCTTCCACCACTTCCTGCGGGGCGAGGCGAAGTTCGATAGTCTTGAGGCATTGACCGCGCAGATGGAGAAGGACTGCGCCGAGGCGAAGGTGAGGCTGGCCCAATCCACTCCCCTTCCATCATCGTCACCCTGAACTCGTTTCAGGGCCCATCGTGCCTGAAGCATAGGGCAGGATTTGGGGCACAATGGATGCTGAAACGAGTTCAGCATGACGGGTTGGGTTTTGGGCAAGGCTCCACACCATACCCCCACCCTTTCCTACACCCCCACTTTCCTCTAACGGCGCCGGCACCATGACCGAGAGCCGAGACTACAGAGACACCGTCTTCCTGCCGAAGACCGACTTCCCGATGAAAGCCGGGCTCCCGCAGAAGGAGCCGGGCATCCTGTCGCGCTGGCAGCAGGAAGGGCTGTATCATCAGCTGCGCGCCGCCCGCGCCGGGCGCGAGAAGTTCATCCTCCACGATGGCCCGCCCTATGCCAATGGCGACATGCACATCGGCCACGCGCTCAACCATATCCTCAAGGACATGGTGGTGCGCACGCAAGGCTTGCTCGGCAAGGACGCGCCCTATGTGCCCGGCTGGGACTGCCACGGGCTGCCGATCGAGTGGAAGGTCGAGGAGCAATACCGCAAGAAGAAGCTCGACAAGGACCAGGTCGATCCGGTCGAGTTCCGCGCCGAATGCCGCGCCTATGCGCAGCACTGGGTCGATACCCAGCGCGAACAGCTCAAGCGCCTTGGCATCAATGGCGACTGGGACAATCCCTACCTGACGATGGATTTCGCGGCGGAAGCCACCATCGTTGCCGAGCTGATGAAGTTTGCCGAGAGCGGGCAATTGTATCGCGGGGCCAAGCCGGTGATGTGGTCGCCGGTCGAAAAGACCGCGCTGGCCGAGGCCGAGGTCGAGTATGAGGATATTGTCTCGACGCAGGTGGATGTGGCGTTCGAGATTATGGAATGCCCGAATGTGCCGGAACTGGTCGGTGCCCATGCGGTGATCTGGACGACGACGCCGTGGACGATCCCGGTCAACCAGGCTTTGGCTTATGGGGCGGATGTTGAGTATGCGCTGGTTGAACTGCAAATTGGCGCGGCCGCTGTTGGAAGCGAACGACTTGATACCGTGCTGGACACCCACCCTCTTGCACCAATCAATGGAAGAAAGTTTATTGTAGCGGCAGAACTTTGCGCAAAGTTGGCTAAGCGGATCGAAGGTCTCCTGCCCGAACGCGCCCGCGCCGGATTGAGGGAGCTTCAGGTTATTAAGGGCTCCGATCTCGCCGGAACCATCGCCCGCCACCCAATGCACAAACTCGGCGGCTTCTTCGCCAAGGCCCGCCCGTTCCTCGATGGCTCGGCGTTTGTCACCACCGAGACCGGCACCGGGCTGGTCCACATGGCCCCGGACCACGGCGAGGACGACTTCCTGCTGTGCAAGGCGCACGGCATCGAGCCGCAATTCGCCGTCGAAGGCGACGGCAAATATCGCGCCGACTGGGCCTGGCTCGGCGGGCAGGGCAGCGTCATCAATGCCAAGTTCAACGCCTCCGGCAATAAGTCGAACATGGAGGAAGGGCCTATCTGCGAGGCCCTGCGCGAAGCGGGTGCATTGCTAGCTGCGACGGACGATTATTCTCACTCCTACCCCCATTCCTGGCGCTCCAAGGCCAAGGTGATCTACCGCTGCACGCCGCAGTGGTTCGTGCCGATGGACCGCAGGGGACTGTCCCGCAGCGAAGCGGAGTGGACTGTCCCCGATGGCGCGGGCGGGGAAGAAGGGACAGTCCCCATGCGGGGACAGTCCCCGGCTGCCCCCGCGACCTTGCGCGAAACCGCCCTCCGAGCCATCGCCGCCACCCGCTGGGTCCCCGAAAAGGGCGAGAACCGCATCCGCTCGATGGTCGAGGGCCGCCCGGACTGGGTGCTCTCCCGCCAGCGCGCCTGGGGGGTGCCGATCACGCTGTTCGTGCGCAAGGGCACCAACCAGTATCTCGACGATCCTGCAGTCAACACGCGGATCGTCGCGGGCGTGCGCGAGGGCGGGGTCGATGCGTGGAGCGAGGCCCGGGCGCAGGAATATCTCGGCAGCGACTACAGCGCCGACGATTTCGAACGCGTCACCGACATTCTCGACGTCTGGTTCGATAGCGGCTGCACCCATGCCTTCGTGCTGGAAAGCGGGCGCTGGCCGGGCATGCAATCGCCCGCCGACCTCTACCTCGAAGGCTCTGACCAGCATCGCGGCTGGTTCCAGTCGTCGCTGCTCGAAAGCTGCGCCACGCGGGGACGGGCACCCTACAAGGCGGTGCTGACCCATGGCTTCACCATGGACCAAAAGGGCATGAAAATGTCCAAGTCGCTGGGCAACACCATCGACCCGCTGAAAGTGATGGAGACCAACGGCGCGGATATCGTGCGGCTGTGGGCGCTGTCGGTCGATTACACCGAGGATCACCGCATCGGCGACGAGATCCTCAAGGGCGTGGCGGATCAATACCGCAAGCTGCGGAATACGTTCCGCTATCTGCTGGGCGCGCTGGAAGGTTTTTCGGAAAGCGAGCGGGTCGATGTGGCGGCAATGCCAGAGCTGGAACGCTATGTTCTGGCGCTGCTGGCGAAGCTGGATGCAACGTTGAAACAGGCGGTGGCGGACTTCGATTTCAACACCTACGTGCGCGCGCTGACCGATTTCTGCAACGAGGATTTGAGCGCCTTCTTCTTCGATATCCGCAAGGATTCGCTCTATTGCGACGCGCCTTCGGACCCGAAGCGCATGGCCTATCGCACCACGCTCGACACACTGTTCCACGCCCTGGTGCGCTATGCCGCACCGGTGCTGGTGTTCACGGCGGAAGAGGTGTGGGGGACGCGGTTTCCCGAGGGTGGCTCGGTCCACCTCCTCGAATGGCCCACCCTTCCCCGTCTCCCCGGGCTTGACCCGGGGTCCCGCTTTTCTTCTAGCGCAGCGCCGGAAGGCAGCGGGACCCCGGATCAAGTCCGGGGTGACGAGTTGGTTAGGAAGTGGACAATTATCCGCGAGGCGCGTCAATTCACAAATGGCAGAATCGAAGCCCTCAGACAAGAAAAGCAAATTGGGTCGAGCCTGCAGGCATCAATTCGCTTTGTTCCGTCAATTGAGCTTCAAGTCAGTGCACTGAAGGATGTTGATTGTTCAGAAGTCTTCATCTGCGCAGATGTCATCATCGACAAAGTTGATGAAGCCCTAGCGCTACATCATGGCTCGAGTCAGATGGTCGGCGATGGCGCAAGAATGACGTTGGTTTCAAGTGCGCGGGTCTTTGGCGAACCCACCGCCCACCACAAATGCGGCCGCTGCTGGCGCCACCTCCCCGACGTCGCCGAGGACGGCGCGCTGTGTTCACGTTGCGATCATGTCGTCGCGGGCATGGACACGGCGGTATGAACGGCGACGCGGAGCAAATAAATGGGGACAGTCCCCTCATGACGGGTGCCGGAACGGTTTTGGTCTTGCGCTCGCTTGCAGGGCGGGGACTGTCCCCATTTATTTGCGGAAGACACGGCGCATGACCCGCCCCCACAAGCTCGGCCTGGCCCTCGCCGCCACCGTGTTCGCGCTCGATCAGGCGATCAAGTGGCTGATGATCGGCCCGCTGGCCTTGCGCGATGTCGATGCGATCGAGATCCTGCCGTTCTTCGACCTGCGCTGGACCGAGAACTACGGCGTCAGCCTCGGCCTGTTCACCGCCGATAGCGAGGCCATGCGCTGGGTGCTGGTCGCCGTCACCGCCGCCATCGCGCTGGTCGTGCTCGTCTGGCTGCTGCGCGAGCGCAAGCTGGGCGACGTGCTGCCGCTCGGCATGGTGCTGGGCGGGGCGCTGGGCAATATCCTCGACCGGGTGCGCTTCGGCTATGTCGTCGACTATGCCGACCTGCATTTCGGCAGCTTCCGCCCCTTCCTGATTTTCAACATTGCCGACGCCGCTATCACCATCGGCGTGCTGCTAATCCTTGCCCGATCCTTCCTTTTGCGCGAAAAGCCCAAATCGACCGGCGACACTGCCCCGGAGAGCCAGAATCATGCATAGATCGACCGCCATTGCCTTCGTGACCACTGCCTCGGCCCTGCTTGCGGCCTGCGGCGGCGGCGGCGGGCTGTATGGCCGCGAACGGCCCGATGAATTCGCCGTTCAACGCCAGGCGCCGCTGGTGGTGCCGCCAGATTTCTCGCTAACCCCGCCCCAGCCCGGCGCGCCGCGCCCGGCCGACACCAATTCGCAGCGCCAGACACTCGATGCGCTGTTCGGCGGCCCGGCACCGCGCAGCGAGATCGAGAAGAACACCACCAGCCGCGCCGGCAATCCCGCGCCGGGCATCCGCTCGGGCGTCGGCGATCCCGGCACCAACACCGTCGCCAAGGGCGATGTCACCCGCGACATCCTCGCCGCCCCGCAAGGCGACGGCCGCGAAGCGCGGACTCAAGCCGGAAGCTGAAATTTCGCTCGTTCCGGGCCGCCGGTTATCGCATCGGCCCGGTGAACAGCAGCGAATCGAGGCGCGCGTCGCGCCATTTGATGCTCCAGTGAAGATGCGGGCCGGTGGCGCGGCCGGTCATGCCGATATAGCCGATCACCTGGCCCTGCCGCACCCGGTCGCCCACGCGCACCGCCAGCCGCGTGCTGTGCAGGAAGGCGCTGTTGAGCCCCATGCCGTGATCGATCATCAACAGGTTGCCCTCGAGCGTGAACGGGCTCGTCGCGGCGAGGATCACCACACCGTCGGCCGGGGCGACATAGGGCGTGCCGCTGGCGCCCGTGGCGATGTCGTTGCCCGAATGATAGCCGCCCGGCGTGCCGTTGTAGATCCGCTGCGAGCCGAACCGGCCCGATAGCCGGCCTTTGGCGGGCCAGATGAAGCGCTGGCGCCAGCCGTCGCTCTGGGCATTGATCCGGCGCGCGGCATTGATCTGCTCGAGCTCGGCGGCGCGGCGGAGGGCAAAGGCCGGATTGGGCGCCGCGCCGGGGCGCGGACCGATCGGGATGTGTTCGATCTTCCAGGCGCGCGGGCTGATTGTCAGTGCGCGAGTAACCGTCCGGCCATCGCCGAGCCGGGCGGCGAGCGTGGCGGAGGTACCGGCATCGCGGTCGAAAGCAGCGAAGAACCGCCCGTCGGGATCGAGCGGCAAGCTCTGCCCCTGCAATGTCACGCTGCGCGCGCCGAGCGGCGCCAGGCCGGATATCCAGCCGCCCTGGGTCAGTTCGCCAATCGTGACAAAATCGGCGCTACGCGGCGGCAATTGCGGCAGCGCGGGCGGCGGCGGCGGCAGCTGGGCGGGACGGGGAAGCTGCGGCAGGGTGGTGACCCCGCCCGGACGGCTGGTTTGCGAACCATCGTTGCAGCTGCCGCTCGTCGCCAGCACCATGCCCGTCAGCAGGGCGCATGCGGCGAAGGAAATCCGGGCAGTCATGCTCACCCGCTCACGCCCACCCGCTCAGGCCTGGCAACTCACTCGCCTCCAGTCACGCCGCGCCGGACAGCCAGCGCGTCGCAACCGCGGCGCTGGCATAGGGCTCCTGGCGTTCGACCGACCAGTAGCGCAGCGCTTCGAGCGCGATCTTTTCGCCCGTCACCGCGCACAGCACGAAGCCGCCGCTGGTGAGCACGCGAAAGCCATTGGGCCCATAGTGAAGCGTCGCGGCGCGATCGTTGGATGACATCAGCATGCGGGCGAGCCTAGCAAGATGCGCGGTTCAAAGCAATTTCCCCTGCTCCGGCGGAGCGGGGCGTGAGGGCCGGACGGCGCGCGCAGGCGGGGTGGAAGGTGCGCCAATTGGCAACCTGCCATCTGAAAACTCGATTTCCAGTGCGTCGGCCTGTCTGGCCACAGCCGCGGTCATCAGCGGCTTGCCGTGCCCGTCGCGGACAATCGCATAGCCGCGCTGTAGCACTTTGGCCGGGCTGAGCTGTTCGGCCATGCGCCACAGCACCGCGCTAAGTTCGCGCCCATCGGCAATACGGCGTTCGACGAGTGTCGGCGTCAGCCGCACCGCTGCCAGCCGCTCGCCCGCGCGGTGGAGCCGCGAAAGCAGCAATGGCGCGGAGAGGCGCGCGCTGTCGCCCAGCAGGGCACCGCGCGCAATCGCCACCCGGTCAGCCAGGCCTCGCCGCAACTGCTCGCCCCGATCGTCGAGCCGCTGGGTGTACGAAGCAAGCAACGCCTCGGGCCGGGGCAGCCGCTGCGCCCTTGCCTCCAGCCGCTCGCGCCCGAGCGCAACCGGCCGCACCACCGCGCGGCGCTGGCGCAGCGCCAGTTCGCCGATCTGGGACAGCAGTTCCTCGCGCACCGGCACCGCCAGCTCGGCCGCGGCACTGGGCGTTGGCGCGCGCAGGTCGGCAGCGAAATCGGCCAGGGTCGTGTCGGTCTCGTGGCCGACGGCGGAGATCACCGGGATCGAACAATCGGCGATCGCGCGGACAACGACTTCCTCGTTGAACGCCCACAAGTCCTCGATCGAGCCGCCGCCGCGTGCGACGATCACTACATCGGGACGGTTCGCTCCCGTCATCGCCGAAAACCCGCGCACCGCCGCCGCCACCTGCTCCGCCGCGCCCTGCCCCTGCACCAGCACCGGCCAGACCAGGACATGGCAGGGGAACCGATCCGCCAGCCGGTGGAGAATATCGCGGATTACCGCGCCGGTGGGCGACGTCACGACGCCGATGACGCGCGGCAGGAATGGCAGCGGACGCTTGCGCCCAGGCGCGAACAGCCCTTCCGCCTCAAGCCGCGCCTTGGTCTTGGCCAGCAGCGCCAGCAGCGCGCCCTCGCCGGCAATCTCCATCCGCTCGATGACGATCTGGTAGTTCGAGCGCCCCGGATAAGTGGTCAGCTTGCCGCTGGCGATCACCTCGATGCCGTCCTCGGGCAGGAAGGAGAGCCTGCCGACCTGGCCCTTCCACATCACCCCGTCGATCCGCGCGCCTTCGTCCTTGAGGCTGCAATAGAGGTGCCCCGATGCCGCCCGCTTCACCCCCGACAGCTCGCCGCGCAGCCGGACGAAGCCAAAGCGCTCTTCCACCGTGCGCTTGAGCAGCGCGGAAATCTCGCTGATCGACAATGGCTCCGCGTTGCTGCCGGGCGCATCCTTCGCTACCAGCCCGGCTGCATCTTCATCGAAGTAGTCATCATTGGAAGGCGGGGGCGACGACATGAATATCCTGCTGATCGGGAGCGGCGGCCGCGAACATGCGCTGGCGTGGAAGCTGGCGCAATCCTCGCGCTGCACCAAGCTCTATGCCGCGCCCGGAAATCCGGGGATTGCCGACCATGCCGAGCTGGTCGCGCTGGATGTCACGGATCACGCAGGCGTCGTCACATTCTGTGAAACGCACCACATCGGACTGGTCGTCGTCGGCCCCGAAGCGCCGCTGGTCGATGGCCTGGCGGACACATTGCGCGGTGCCGGTTTCCCCACTTTCGGCCCCAGCCGCGCCGCTGCCCAGCTCGAAGGCAGCAAGGGCTTCACCAAGGATCTGTGCGCCCGCGCCAATATTCCTACCGGGGCCTATGTCCGTGTGACCGATGAGGCCGAGGGGCTGGCGGCACTGGCGAACTTTACCATTCCGGTCGTCATCAAGGCCGACGGGCTCGCAGCAGGCAAGGGGGTGACTGTCGCCATGAGCCGCGCCGAAGCCGAAGCAGCGATCCGCGACATCTTTGCCGGGCGCTTCGGCGAAGCGGGGGCGGAAGCGGTGATCGAGACCTTTCTCGACGGCGAGGAAGCCAGCTTCTTCGCGCTCACCGACGGCGCGACGATTGTTCCCTTCGGCTCGGCGCAAGACCACAAGCGGGTCGGCGAGGGCGACACCGGGCCCAACACCGGCGGCATGGGCGCCTACAGCCCTGCGCGTGTCCTCACCCCGATGCTCGAGGGCGAGGCTATCGAGAAGATCATTGCCCCCACAGTGCGCGCGATGGCCGAGGCGGGCATGCCCTATTCGGGCGTGCTCTATGCCGGGCTGATGCTGACCCGCACCGGGCCGCAACTGATCGAATACAACGCCCGCTTTGGCGACCCCGAATGCCAGGTGCTGATGCTGCGGCTGGAAAGCGACCTCGGCGAAGTGCTGCTCGCCTGCGCCGAAAACCGCCTCGCGGCAATCGAGCCGCCGCGCTTCTCGAATGACACCGCGCTGACCGTGGTCATGGCGGCCGAGGGCTATCCGGGCACGCCGAAGAAGGGCGGTAGGATCGATCGGATACCTGCGGCGGAGGCAGGCGGCGCGAAGGTGTTCCATGCCGGAACTTCGCTCGGTATCGACGGCGTGCTGTCAGCGAATGGCGGGCGGGTGCTCAATGTGACGGCGCGCGGGTCTTCGGTGCGCGAGGCGCAGGAGCGGGCCTATGCGGCGGTCGATGCGATCGATTTTCCCGAGGGGTTCTGCCGGCGGGATATCGGCCAGAAGGAAGTGGCGCGGGAGGTCGAAAGGGAAGCGGGCAGTCGCAGCTAACCGGCCTACCCCTGCACCAGCGCCGCCAAATCCGCCTCGGGCCTTGCACCGTAGTGCGAGATCACTTCCGCCGCGCAGATCGCGCCAAGGCGGAGGCACTCGGCAAGCGGTTTGCCCCTCACATGGCCAAACAGGAACCCGGCCGCGAACAGATCGCCCGCACCGGTGGTGTCGACAACCTTCGCCACCGGCTCCGCCGCCACCGCCGCCTGCTCGCCGCCCGACACGGCAACCGCGCCCTTTTCGCTGCGGGTGACGACCAGCACCGGCACTTTTGCCTTCAGCGCGTCGATGCCTGCGTGGAAGTCCTCAAGGCCGGTCAGCGCCGCCAGCTCGTGCTCGTTGGCAAACAGGATGTCGATGTCTCCGGCATCGATCAGCGCGCGGAAATCGTCGCCGTGGCGGGCGATCACAAAGTTGTCCGACAGGGTGAAGGCGACCTTGCGCCCCGCCGCCTTTGCCGCCGCAATCGCCTGACGCATCGCCGCGCGCGGCTCTTCCGGATCCCACAGATAGCCTTCGAGATAGAGCACCCGCGCCGAGGCGATCATCGTCTCGTCGAGCGCCTTGGCGGGGAGGAACTGCGAGGCACCGAGGTAGGTGTTCATCGTCCGCTGGCCGTCGGGCGTGACGAAGATCAGGCAGCGCGCGGTCGGCGGCCCATTTTCACCGGTCACGGGCCGGGGCGGGGTCGCGAAAGCAATGCCGCCAGCGCGGATGTCGTGGGAGAAAACCTCGCCGAGCTGATCGTCCGCCACCTGGCCGATGAAAGCGCATGAGGCTCCCAGCGCCGCCAGACCCGCCAGCGTATTGGCCGCCGAACCGCCGGAAATCTCGCGCGCCGGGCCCATGGCCTGATACAGCGCATGGGCCTGATCGGTATCGATCAGCATCATCCCCCCGCGCGTCAGGCCCAGCCGTTCGATCAGCGCATCCTCGCAAGGCGCCATGACATCGACGATGGCGTTGCCGATGGCGACTACGTCGAGAACGGGCTGGGTCATCGTGGCAGGTTCCTTGGCGTCGAGCTGGGATAAGCGGCGCGCCTAGCGGGCAGCGATGCGGCGGGCAAGGCCTGCGGCGTTGACACAGATCGCCCGGGCGGGCGACTCCGTCGCGAGATGCCAACTGCTTTCGCTCTCGCGCTCACCCAGCTGGCGGAACGGCGCGTGCTGTTGCTGCTGCTCAAGTGCCTCGCCGCAACGCTCGTCGCCTTTGCCGTGCTGGCAGTTGCCGGCTGGTATGCGCTCGGCGCATTGGCCGGCGCACTGCTGCCCGGGCTGGACGAAGGCTTGCGCCAATTGGCGGCGATTGTCCTGTGGGTGCTGGGGGCAGTCCTGCTGTGGCGGGTCGTGGCGCTGGCCGTGCTGCAGCTGTTCGCCAACGAAGTGGTCGAAGCGGTCGAGGCCCGCCATTACCCGCAGGCCCTCGCCCAGGCCTGCCCGCTGAGCTGGCGCGAGGAGCTGTCCAGCGGCCTGCGCAGTGCCGGCCGGGCACTGCTCGCCAATCTGATAGCCCTGCCGTTGGCTCTAGCGCTGCTGGTCACCGGGCTGGGCACGGCGCTGGTGTTCTGGGCGGCCAATGCCGTGGTGCTGGGGCGCGAGTTGCAGGACATGGCATGGTTGCGCCACCGCCACGCGGAAGACGCCCCGGCGCCGCTCGGCCGCGGCGAGCGGCTGGTGCTTGGCGGAATCGTCTCGGGCCTGCTGTTCGTGCCCTTTATCAATTTCCTCGCACCGTTTATTGGCGCGGCCATGGCCACCCATCTGATCCATCGCAAAGGAACCCGGCCCGATGCGCGCTGACCTGATCGCCGCCCTGCTGATCCTGCCCCTGCTCGCAGCTTGCGGCGGCTCCGGCGGTGGCAAGGTGCCCAGCGCCAGCGTCAAGGCAGTGCCCGCCCCGCGCCAGGCCTCGCGGCTGCCGACGGTGCGCAAGCCGGTCCGCCAGACGCCGCAACCCGCGCAGGCTTTGGTCCTGCCGGGCCTCGAATCGGTGATCGGCGCCACCGCGAACGACCTCTCCCGCCAGTTCGGCGCGGCCAGGCTCGATGTTCAGGAGGGCGACGCGCGCAAATTGCAGTTCTCCGGCACGGCCTGCGTGCTCGATGTCTATCTCTACCCTTACGCCGCCGGGCGCGAGCCGCAGGCGACCTATGTCGATGCCCGGCGGGCGAGCGACGGCAAGGATGTCGACCGGGTGACCTGCATTACCGCACTGCGCCGGCGATGACCTCACCTTGGACATTGTAACACTCAATTAAGGATATTCGGCGATAGATCGGGGAGAGACCGAGGGGACCCCGAGCATGTCCATGGAATTCCGCGCGCTCGCCGAACAGGCAAGGGCCGATGGCGCGATTACCGCAGATGAAGTGCTGGCGCTGCGTCATGGCGGCTGGGACGACGGTCGCATCGATGCCGATGAGGCCGATGCCATTTTTGTGCTCAACGAGCATCTCAAGCACGCCTCAAGCGAATGGTGCGCCTTTTTCGTCGAGGCGATCAGCGAATTCATCGTCAATGGCGCCGAGCCCAAAGGCTATGTCAGCGACGATATGGCACTGTGGCTCAGCGACCATGTCGATCGCGATGGCCGGCTCGACAGCGTCAACGAGCTGGAACTGCTGGTGCGGATTTTCGAAAAGGCGGTCAATGTCCCGGTCGAGATGAAGAACTATGCGCTGGCCCAGATCGAAGTCGCGGTCTTGACCGGTGAAGGCCCGACTCGCGATGGCGGTTCGCTCGATCCCGGCTGCATCAGCGAAGCCGAAACGCATTTGCTGCGCCGCATGATCTTCGCCGCCGGCGGCGATCGCCCCGCTGCGGTTTCCAGGGCCGAAGCCGAATTGCTGTTCCGCCTCAAGGACGCGACACTGGGTCAGCCCAACTCGGCCGAGTGGCAGCGCCTGTTCGTCCAGGGCGTGGGCAATTACCTGCAGGGTTTCGGCGGAGAGGAGCAGCTCTCGCGCGAACGCGCCGCCGAGCTCGAGGTTTTCATGAGCAATACCGCCGTCAGCATCGGCGGGTTCTTCGGCCGGATGTTCGGCCATGCCGCCAGATCGGGCGTTGGCGACGGCTTGGAGGCGATGTCCGCGGAAGCGGAGCCGCCGCGCCACTACGATCTGGAAGCGGCGGACGCAGCCGAAGTCACCGCGCTGGAAAAGGAGTGGCTGCAAGGCCAGCTCGACGCCGACGGCAATCTCGACGAGCTGGAAAAGGCGCTGCTCGATTTCCTCGCGGAGGAAGACGGCCAGTAATCGCCCACGGTCAGAGCGGCTTGCGGAACACCACCAGCCGCTCGACCTCGGTAAACCCCGCATCGCTGTGCCATTCGTGGCTGAGCCGGTTTTCGAGCAAAGCGTTTGAGCCCATTTCGCTGAATCCGAGATCGCGCGCCCAGGCCTCAACCGCACCCAGCAAGGCCAAGCCGACACCGCTGCGCCGCCAATCCGGCGCAACCCAGATTCCCTCAAGGTAAGGAGCCGTCCCTTCGCAGCCTTCGGCAAAGCTGCGCACATCGGATTCGGCGAAACCGATTGCCTTGCCAGCAGCGCAGCGCGCAATCCACGCCGCTGGCGCGCGCTCTGCGGCGAGAAAGACATCGAGATCCTCGGAGAATTCCGCGCGGAGATTGCCCGGCCACATTTGCATGCGCATGTCGAGCCAGTCCTCGCGATCGGCGGCGCGGGCCCGGGTGACGACTATGGCGGCGCTCAAACCGTAAAGCTCTCGCCGCAGCCGCAGCTGCCCTTGGCGTTGGGATTTTCGAAAGTGAAACCTGCGGCGAAATCGTCTTCAACCCAGTCCATCGTGCTGCCGACGAGGTAGAGCACCGAGCCGCCATCGATAAAGAACAGTCCGCCGGGGGTTTCGATGCGCTCGTCGAACTTGTCGGCCTCGGTGATATAGTCGACCGAATAGGCAAGCCCCGAACAGCCCCGGCGCGGGGTCGAGAGCTTGACGCCGATGGCGCCCTGCGGCGCCTGCGACATCAGGTGCGCGATCCGCGCTTCGGCGGCGGAGGTGAGGATGACGGCAGCCGGTCTGGCGCGGGTCTTGACTTCACTCATCACAACATTCCCAGTTCAAGCTTCGCCTCGTCGCTCATCTTGGCCATGTCCCACGGGGGATCCCAGACCAGAGTGACCTCGGCATCGCGCACCCCGGGCACGGCGCTGACCCGCAATTCCACTTCGCCCGGCATCGATTCCGCCACCGGGCAATGCGGCGTAGTCAGCGTCATGGTCACGGCGACAGAACCCTCGTCGGTGACATCGACCCCATAGATAAGACCGAGCTCGTAAATATTCACCGGTATCTCGGGATCGAAGATTTCCTTGAGCGCGGCGATCACGCCCTCGTAGATATCTCCGCCTGGATCGCCGGGGGCGAGGCCATCCGGCTTCTCCGCGAGGAAACCCTCGAGGTAGTCGCGCTTGCGCTCCAGCTTCTCGGCAGGAGTTTCAGGGGAGGTCTCGTCGAGATCGACCCGCGCACGGGGCGGTTTATCCACGCTCTCCACTTCCTCCACCGCGAATTTGGGTTCCTCGTTGGCCTGTGTCATTAGGCGAAAATCCTCTTGGTCCGCTCGATCCCGCGCAGCAGCGCGGCGATGTCGCTTTCATCGCTGTACAATCCAAAACTCGCCCGCGCCGTGGCGGGCACGCCGAGGTGGTCCATCAAGGGCTGGGCGCAGTGGTGCCCGGCGCGGATCGCCACCCCCTCTTCGTCCAATATGGTGCCGAGGTCGTGCGGATGCACCCCGTCCAATGCAAAACTGACAATCCCGGCGGATTCCTCCGGCCCGAACAGGGTGACAGAGTTGAGTTTTCGCAGTTCGGCGCGGAGCTCGCGCGCAAGCCGGTCCTCATGCTCCTGGATCGCCGGAATGCCGATGGCCTCGACATAGTCGATGGCGGCAGCCAGCCCGATGGCCTCGACAATCGCCGGCGTTCCCGCCTCGAACCGCGCGGGCGGCGGGGCATAGGTCGTGCGCTCGAAGGTCACCCGGTCGATCATCGCGCCGCCGCCGTGCCAGGGCGGCATGGCTTCGAGAATTTCCGCCCGCGCCCACAGCGCGCCAATCCCGGTCGGACCATAAAGCTTGTGCGCGGAGAAGACGTAGAAATCGCAATCCATCGCCGCAACATCGACCGGCAAACGCGGCACTGCCTGGCATCCGTCGAGCAGCAGCTTCGCGCCGGCGGCATGCGCCACATCTGCGGCGCGGGGCGCATCGAGGGTGGAGCCGAGCACGTTGGAAACATGGGCGAAGGCGACCAGCTTGTGCGCCGGTGTGAGGATACGTTCCGCCGCATCGAGATCGATCCGCCCGTCTGCGGTAAGCGGACAGACATCGATTTCGACGCCAATGCGGTCGCGGAGCAGCTGCCAGGGGACAATGTTCGAATGGTGCTCCAGCACCGACAGCAGAATGCGGTCTCCGGCCTTGAGCTGCGAACCACCCCAGCTATGCGCCACCAGATTGATCGCCTCGGTCGCGCCGCGGGTGAAGACGACTTCGTTCTCCTGCCCGCCGATGAAGTGGGCAACCTTGCGCCGCGCGGCTTCGAAGGCGAGGGTCATGTCCGCCGAGCGGGCATAGACGCCGCGATGCACGGTAGCGTAATCCTTGCCCATTGCGCGGGTGCAGGCATCGATCACCGCTTGCGGCTTCTGCGCGGTAGCGGCGGTGTCGAGGTAGTGCCAGCCGCCGGCAAGGCCGGGAAAATCCTGCTTCAAATCCTCCCCGAGCTTGCTCGGGGAGGTGGCAGCCCGCAGGGCTGACGGAGGGGAAGACACCCCTCCACCACTCGCTTTGCGAGCGGTCCCCCTCCCCGAGACAAGCTCGGGGAGGATTTTGGAAGAGCCGTTCACAGCATCGCTCCGAGCCGTTCCAGGGCCAGCGCCAGCAGATGCTCCTCGTCAGGCGCGCCGGTAAAAGCCTCGGCGACAAATGCCTGCAGCATAAGTTTCTTGGCATCCTCAGGCGGCAGCCCGCGCGATTGCAGGTAGAACAGGCCCTGGGCATCCAGTTCGCCAATCGCGCAGCCATGGGCGCACTTCACGTCGTCGGCGTAGATTTCCAGCTCCGGCTTGGCATTGGCCGTGGCGGTGCGGGAGAGCAGCATGGCGCGGACGGACTGTTCGCTGTCGGTGCCCACGGCCCCGCGCGCGACGGATACCTTGCCGAGATAGGTGCCGGTCGCCCGCCCGCCCAGCACCGAGCGGACGGTCTGGCGGCTGATGGCATTGGGGGCTTCGTGCGAAACTTCGGTGACGATCTCCAGCGTCTGCGAATCCGTGCCCAACTGCGCTGCGCCCAGCGTGAACCGCGAACCCTCGCCGAGCCTGGCATCCACCGCAATACGCCCGAAGGCAGCGCCGGTGTTGAAAATGCGCAGGTCGAACTCCGCACCGGCTTCCAGCTCGATCACCAGATGCCGCGCGACATTTCCAGCGGAGCCGTCTTCGACGATGCTGAGGGACGTGCTCTGCCCGGATGGAACAAGAATGTCCTCGCGCGCCACCGGCCAGACGCCCGCCAGCGCGTCAAAATCCGCGTAGCGGAACGCCTCGTCCCTTCTTGTAGGCATGGGGCGGGTGGGGAGGGCAAGCAACTCGCTCATGCGGCAACGGCCTCGTAGCCTTCTTCTTCCAGCTGCAACGCGAGCTCCGCCCCACCGCTCTTCACGATCCGGCCCCCTGCCAGCACATGGACAAAGTCCGGCTTCACATAGTCGAGCAGCCGCTGGTAATGCGTAATCAGCAGCACGCCCTTGTCCGGCTTGCGCATGATCGCATTGATCCCCTCGCCGACAATCCGCAGTGCATCGATGTCGAGGCCGGAGTTGGTCTCATCCAGCACCGCGAAGCTGGGATCGAGGATGCCCATCTGCACCATCTCGGCGCGCTTCTTCTCGCCGCCGGAAAAGCCGACGTTCACCGGACGCTTCAGCATGTCCATGTCCATCCGCAGCAGCGCCGCCTTCTCGCGCGCCAGCTTGAGGAACTCGCCGCCAGAAAGAGCCTCCTGCCCCCGCGCCTTGCGCTGGGCATTGGCTGCCTCGCGCAGGAACTGGACGAAGGAGACGCCGGGGATTTCGACCGGATACTGGAAGCCGAGGAAAAGCCCGGCGGCGGCGCGGAGGTGGGGCGCCAAGCTCAACAAATCCACGTCACCCCCAAACCCCAAACCACCGTCACCCCGGACTTGATCCGGGGTCCCGCTACCTTCCGGCGCGGCGTTGGAATTCAAGCGGGACCCCGGATCAAGTCCGGGGCGACGGGAAGGGGTGAAAGTCACAGCCCCCCCCGTCACGTCATACCCGGGCCGCCCGCCCAGCGTATAGGCCAGCGTCGACTTGCCAGCGCCGTTCGGTCCCATGATCGCATGGATCTCGCCCGCACCAATGCTGAGCGAAAGGCCCTTGAGGATGGGCTTGTCCGCGACGGTGGCGGAGAGGTTATTGATTTGGAGCATTGGAGCCTTCAGCTTCTAGATAGAGTTTAACATTGTCGGCTGGCAGAACTCCGCTCGACCAATATTGGCCCGACCATTCCTTCAAATAGAACAACATTCATTCCGACTTTGGAGCCGCCGATGACGCGGGAAATTTGGTTCTTTTCCCAAATCCCTTTCGCGCCGCCCTTCTCGTCAAATGCCACCGATTCTCGCATCAATTGAATAGATCGATCCGACTTCAAGCTATGACTCACAACTGACCACCGAACTTTTCCCAATTGAACGATTCGGGCGTTGTTGCCGCAGGCCAATTGTAGGGCGTGTCACTCATCACCCCACGCTCCCCTCAAGCGAAATCCCCAGCAGCTTCTGCGCTTCAACATCGGAAGCACCCACCCCTAGCCCCTCGCAAGGGGAGGGGATTACCCTACTTGCTCCCCTGCTTGCGGGAGGGTTGGCGGTCTCTCGGCCAGCGCCAAGGCAATAGCCTGCACGACACCTCCAGATTTCCGTCACATCAGCGTTGGAAAAGCCAGAAGTCGCCATGTCGCCATGAACTTATCACGCCGCTGTCGTATTCCGGCATGTCGTGCGAAAAGCCGTCAAGTTCGACAACCATGCGCGCTTCGCGGCTAAGAAAATCCGCAAAATACGGACCGACGGCATTTGTCGGCTGAATTTATGCCCGCCCATTTGCGGTTGCTGAGCGCGGTCCATAGCAAGCGTTCGGCGGGCGTGGCCGGTTGCGCAGGGCTTGCGCGCGTGCGGTGTTGCGGGGTTTGAACTGGCCGGTGCCGGGCGCGGTTGCTCGATCGCCGACTGCCCACCCCCGACCCCTCCCGCAAGCGGGAGGGGAGCTTTGGTTGCGCTTGCTTCTCCCCCGCTTGCGGGAGGGGTGGGGGTGGGTGACGCGTCATCCGACCGACCCCTCAAGCGAAATCCCCAGCAGCTTCTGCGCTTCCACCGCGAACTCCATCGGCAACTGCTGCAACACTTCCTTGGCAAAGCCGTTGACGATCAGCGCCACAGCCTCTTCCTGACCCAGCCCGCGCTGCATGGCGTAGAACAGCTGGTCGTCGGAAATCTTGCTGGTGGTCGCCTCATGCTCGATCTGCGCTGAGGGGTTGCTCACTTCGATATAGGGCACGGTATGCGCGCCGCAGTCCGAGCCCAGCAGCAGCGAATCGCACTGGGTGAAATTGCGCACGCCCTCGGCACCCGCCGCGACGCGGACCAGCCCGCGATAGGTGTTGTTGCTCTTGCCCGCCGAGATGCCCTTGGAAATGATCGTCGAGCGGCTGCCCTTGCCGTTGTGGATCATCTTGGTGCCGGTATCGGCCTGCTGGTAATTGTTGGTCACCGCGACCGAGTAGAACTCGCCGACTGAATCTTCGCCGTTGAGCACGCACGAAGGGTATTTCCAGGTGATCGCGGAGCCAGTTTCGACCTGCGTCCAGCTGACTTTCGAACGCTTGCCCTGGCACAGCGCGCGCTTGGTGACGAAATTGTAGATACCGCCCAGGCCTTCCGAATTCCCCGGATACCAGTTCTGCACGGTCGAATACTTGATCTCGGCATCATCCAGCGCGACCAGCTCGACCACGGCGGCATGCAGCTGGTTCTCGTCGCGCATCGGCGCAGTGCAGCCTTCGAGGTAGCTGACATAGCTGCCCTTGTCGGCCACGATCAGCGTGCGTTCGAATTGCCCGGTGTTTTCGGCATTGATGCGGAAATAGGTGGAAAGCTCCATCGGGCAGCGCACGCCCTCGGGGATGAAAGACGAATGTGCCGTCCGAGAAGACCGCACAGTTCAAGGCGCTGAAATAGTTGTCATGCATCGGCACGACCTTGCCGAGCCACTTTTTCACCATGATCGGGATATTCGCGGATCGCCTCGGAGATGCTGCGGAAGATGACCCCCGCCGATTCCAGTTCGGCGCGGAAAGTGGTGGCGACGCTGACCGAATCGAACACCGCGTCCACCGCCACCTTCCGCGCGCCTTCAACACCGGCGAGCACTTTCTGCTCCTCGATGGGAATGCCCAGCTTTTCGTAAACCCGCAGGATTTCGGGATCGACCTCGTCGAGACTGCCCAGTTTAGGCTTCGCCTTGGGGCGCGGCGTAATAATAGGCGTCCTGATAATCGATCGGCGGGACGTTGAGCTTGGCCCAGTCGGGCGGGGTCATCGTCAGCCAGTGGCGATAGGCCTTGAGCCGCCAGTCGAGCATCCATTCGGGCTCGTTCTTCTTGGCCGAAATGAAGCGGACGGTATCTTCGCTGAGGCCCTTGGGCGCAAAGTCGGTCTCGATGTCCGACGACCAGCCGTGCTCATAGTCCGCGACGCTAGCGGCGGCTTCGCGGGCGGCCTGGTCTTTCAGGGTGGCGTCCTCGCTCATCGCTTGCACCGCACATAGACGCCGTAATCCTCGCCCTCGCCGAAACCCAGTTCCTTGCCCCCGGCGAGCAGGACCATGCGCTTGGCATTGTCGTATTGCGCTTCGCCGTGGGTTATGCGGCCGCCCACGATGAGCGAACCGTCGCGGGTCTTGGTGACAGATTGAACGTCCATCCGCGTTTCGAATTCCTGGATGATCCGCGCACCGATGCGGATATTTTCATTGTCTGCCGGGTCCAGGCGCACAGCGTTCGGCGGCGCTGGCCCAGTCGCCATGAAACCCTGCAGGAATGGTGCTGCGCTCCGCTCGCAGAGGCGATGACAGGCAATGCCAGCAGCAACAGGATCGGGCGAACCCCTTCATTGCGCCAGACTCGTAAGCGGACACCTGCAAGCGCACCGCGCAGCGCCGCGTTGACCACTGGCCAGTGCGGCTTGACCGCGCATGCCGCTTCCAGCCCGCAATCGTGCCGCCCCTGCTCGACGCAGGCGGTCAGCGCAATCGGCCCTTCGACCGCCTCGACAATATCGGCCAGGCTGATCGCCGCCGCCGGTCGCGCCAGTTTGAGCCCGCCGCCGACCCCGCGCGAGCTGCGCAACAGGCCCGCCGCCGTCAGCCGGCTGACCAGCTTCTGCACAGTCGGCGCAGGCAGGCCGGTTTCCTCAGCCAATTGCGCGAAGTTGACTCGCGCACACCGCCGCAGTGCCGCGCTGCGGCGGCCATGGTGACGACGGCGTAATCGGCCATACTGGAAAGGCGCATTTTCGCATTCCGGTGAAATCGGAGTGATTCGTTCCGGTTTCACCTAGGCGCGGCGGTGTTGCATTTCAACCACGATGTTGATCGCAAAAAAAGGGCGGTCCTCCGAAAATCGGAGAACCGCCTGTAAGTCGAGAACTCGTTGCAGAATGCCACGAGCCCTTCGGGTCGCAGGAGTTGTATAGGCGCGGAATTTGGGAGAAAATTGTAAGGAATCGACAGTTCGAAAATTTGCGTTGCGAAAACTAACTTTTGTTTGGCCGTTGTAAATCGGCAACACCTGCACCGCGCGACGCGCCGGCATCGACAGGCCCGGCCTGCTTTGCCATAGCGGCCCCGGCATGATCTACTCGCTGCTGCGCCCGGCCCTGTTCCGCCTCGACCCCGAACGCGCCCATGGCCTGGCGCTGGCGGCATTGAAACTTCTGCCCAGTGGCAAGCCGTCCCGGCCCGGTGGACCGTTAACCATTCAAGTCGCTGGAATTGCCTTTCCGAACCCCCTGGGCATGGCCGCCGGCTTCGATAAGGACGCCGAAGTGCCCGATGCCTTGCTTGGCCTTGGCTTCGGTTTTGCCGAGGTCGGATCGATCACGCCGCTGCCTCAGCAAGGCAATCCCAGGCCCCGCCTGTTCCGCCTCGAGGAAGACCGCGCGGTGATCAACCGCATGGGCTTCAACAACAGCGGGGCGGCGGCAGCGGGGGAGCATTTACGGGCCCGAAGCGGCCGGGAGGGGGTCGTCGGCGTCAATATCGGCGCCAACAAGGAATTGGGCGACCGAATCGGCGACTACGCGACCATGACGCGAATCACCGCCCGATTCGCCA
Source organism: uncultured Alphaproteobacteria bacterium (assembly GCA_963775115.1). Classification (GTDB taxonomy): domain Bacteria; phylum Pseudomonadota; class Alphaproteobacteria; order Sphingomonadales; family Sphingomonadaceae; genus Novosphingobium. The sequence goes on along the minus strand of CAVZHP010000009.1, from coordinate 334,418 downwards.
GCTACCTCGCGGTCAATGTCAGCAGTCCCAACACCCCGGGCCTTCGCGCCTTGCAGGACAAAGGCGCGCTCGCCGCACTGCTCGACGCGGTGCTGTCTGCCCGGGGCGAGCATGGGCCTCCGATTTTCCTCAAAGTCGCCCCCGATCTCGAACCGGCCGACATCGACGACATCGCCCGCATCGCCCTCGACAAGGCTCTGGGCGCGCTGATCGTCTCGAACACCACAATCTCGCGTCCCATGAGTCCTCTGGCGCTCAAATCGCGCCATGCCGGTGAAGCCGGCGGTCTGTCCGGCGCACCCTTGCGTGACCTCGCCCAGCAACGGCTGCGCGATTTCCGCAAGGCAACCGGCGGGGCGATCCCACTGATCGGGGTTGGCGGCATTGCCAGCGCCGAGGACGCCTGGGCGCGGATCCGCGCCGGGGCAAGCCTGGTCCAGCTCTACAGCGCCATGGTCTATGAGGGACCGGGCATCGCCCGGCGAATCGCGCGCGGGATCGAAACGCTGATGCGGCGCGACGGTTTCGCCTCCATTGCCGAGGCGGTGGGAAGCGAATAGCGTGCGCGCCATGATCCGCACTCTGCTTGCCGCCCTGGCCCTGGCGCTCCTGCCCGCCGCCTCCCCCGCCGCCGCCAGAACCGCCCCGCCGCCTTTCGACCGCGGCGTTGTCAGCGCCGCCGATCCGCGCGCGGCGGAAGCCGGGGCCGAAATGCTGCGCGCAGGCGGCAGCGCCACCGATGCGGCACTGGCGGTGCTGGTCGCGCTGACCGTGGTCGAGCCGCAGAGTTCCGGGATCGGCGGCGGCGGCTTCCTGATGGTGGACGACGGCAAGGGCAAGGTCGAAAGCTTCGACGGCCGCGAAGTCGCCCCCAGGGCCGCCCATCCGCGCTGGTTCGAGATGAACGGCCAGTTCCTCTCGGTGCCGCAGGCGATTCCCGGCGGGCTCAGCGTCGGTGTGCCCGGAAATGTCGCGTTGATGGCCGCAGCCCACAAGCGGCATGGCAAGCTGCCGTGGAAGCGGCTGTTCGACCCGGCGATCCGGCTGGCGCGCGACGGCTTCACGGTGACGCCGCGATTCCAGACATTCCTAGAGCGGTTTCGGCCCGCACCGGCGTCCGGCGCGCTTCCGGCGATTGGCCCGGGGATGGGATGGCGCGGCGTCATGCTCTCTCCCGAAGCCCGCGCACTGTTCTACACGGCCGACGGCAGCCCGCTTCCCGCCGGCGCGACCATACGCAATCCGGCGCTGGCCGCCTTGCTCGAAAAAGTGGCGCGGCAGGGAGCAAAAGCCTTTTACCGGGGCGCCAATGCTGCGGCGATCGCCCGCACCGTATCCACCGCGCCCCGCAACCCCGCGCCGATGACCGCCGCCGATGTATCCGCCTACCGGGTGCGCAAGCGCGAGCCGGTCTGCGCGGCATACCGCGGCTGGCGGCTGTGCGGCATGGGGCCGCCATCGTCGGGGGCGACCACGGTGTTCGGCATCCTCGGCATGCTCGAACGCTTCGACCTGCGCGCACTGGGCAAGGATTCGCCGGTTGCCTGGCACCTCATCGCCGAAGCTCAGCGCCTCGCCTATGCCGACCGCGAGCGCTATCTCGCCGATCCCGATTTCGCGGCAGTGCCCACTGCGGGGATGCTCGCGCCAGACTATATCGCCGCCCGCTCGCAGCTGATTGCGCCAGACCGCTCGATGCCGGGCGTTGCTCCCGGCACCCCGGCCGGCGCGAAGCTGGCCCAGGCCGATACCCTGACCCCGGACGTGCCATCGACCTCGCATTTCTCGGTGATCGACCGGCAAGGCCGGGGTGTAGCCCTGACCTCGACCATTGAGAGCTCGTTCGGCTCCGGGCTGATGGTCAACGGCTATTTCCTCAACAACGAGCTGACCGATTTCAGCCTGGTGCCGGACCGCGACGGCAAGCCGGTGGCCAACAAGGTCGAAGCCGGCAAGCGCCCGCGCAGCTCGATGAGCCCGACGCTGGTCTATGGCCCGGACGGCAAGCTGCGCATGGCGATCGGCGCAGCGGGCGGGTCGACGATCCCGGCGCAAGTGGCGCGCGGCCTGATCGGTATGATCGACTGGGGGCTGACGGCGCAGCAGGCGCTGGCGCTGCCGGTGATTTTCGCTCCTGGCGGCAACGATGTCTCGGTCGAACAGGAAAGCGAGCTCGAAGCTATGATCCCGGCGTTGAAAGCGCTGGGCCACACCAGCATTTCCGCGCGCGGTCTGCCGCTCAAGGCCAATGCCGTCGAAGTGCGCGACGGCCGGATTGCCGGCGCCGCCGACCCCCGCAGCGAGGGCCGCGCCATAGCGGAGTAGTCGCCGCCTTGCCGATGCGGCGAAGCGGCTCTAAACCAAGGGCTTGGCCCGGGAGGGGCGCCGGCGCAGCGAAAGGGCGAGGGGACCGTGGAGCTTTCCGATTTCGACTCCAGCGACAACCTGGTTTCCCTGTTCCTCGCCCGCGCCGACGAGCTTGGCGACAGGCCGTTTCTGTGGGCCAAGCGCGATGGTCGATGGCAATCGCTGAGCTGGAACGCAGCCGCCCGGCAAGTCTGCCAGATAGCCGAATCGCTGCGCGGCCTCGGTCTCGACGATGGCGACCGGGTGATGCTGGTATCGGAAAACCGGCCCGAATGGTGCCTGGCCGACCTCGCCATCATGGCGGCGGGCTGCATCACCGTGCCGGCCTACACCACCAATACCGAACGCGATCATCTGCATATTCTCGAGAACTCCGGCGCTCAGGCCGTAATCGTCTCGGACGACAAGCTGGCCAAGCCACTGCTGCCCGCCGTGCTGCGCACCGATGTCGCCGAACATGTCATCGGCATCGAGAGCCTGCGCCTGCCGCAAGCAGGCACCACGGCATTCCATGAATGGGGCAGCCTGATCTGTGGCAATGCGGAAACGGCCCGCGCAGCTGTCGAAGCGCGCATGGCCAAGGTCAGGCGCGAACATTTGGCCTGTATCATCTACACCAGCGGCACAGGCGGCGCGCCGCGCGGGGTGATGCAGCACCACGGGATGATCCTGCGCAACGTCGATGGCGCGGCCCGGGTGATTGCCGAGGATTTCGGCTGGGATTCGACCGGCGCGGCCAGGGAGGTGTTCCTCTCGTTCCTGCCGCTGAGCCACGCCTATGAGCATACCGGCGGACAATATCTGCCGATCGGCCTTGGCGGCCAGATTTACTACGCGGAAGGCCTCGAGAAGCTGGCCGGAAACATCGAGGAAGTGCGGCCGACGATCATGGTCGTGGTCCCCCGCCTGTTCGAAGTGCTGCGCGCGCGGATCATGAAGCAGATCGAAAAGCAGGGCCGTGTCGCCAGTTTTCTGATGGACCGGGCGCTGGCGATCGGTGCGCACCGGGCCCGGGGCAAGCGGCGGCTGCGCGACAAGCCGATGGATTTCATCCTTGAGCGCGCGCTGCGTCCGAAGATCCGCGAACGCTTTGGCGGTCGGATCAAGGCGATGGTTTCGGGCGGGGCGCCGCTCAATCCCGATATCGGCACGTTCTTCGACGCGCTCGGCCTGACACTGCTGCAAGGCTATGGCCAGACCGAGGCGGGGCCGGTGATCAGCTGCAACCGGCCCGGCGCGGGCCTCAAGATGGATACTGTCGGCCCGCCGCTGAAAGGCGTCGAGACCCGCATCGCCGATGACGGCGAAATTCTGGTGCGCGGCGAATTCGTCATGCAGGGCTACTGGCGCAACAAGGCCGAAACCGGGCGCGTGCTAAAACCGGACCCGGCGGAGCCGGACAAGGGCCCATGGCTGCATACCGGAGACATCGGCCATCTCGACGAGAAGGGCCGGATCGTCATCACCGACCGCAAGAAGGATATGATCGTCAACGACAAGGGCGACAATATCGCGCCGCAAAAGGTCGAAGGCATGCTGACGCTGCAGCCCGAGATTGCCCAGGCGATGGTGGTCGGCGACAAGCGGCCATACATCGTCGGGCTGATCGTGCCCGACGCCGAATGGGCGCTGGACTGGGCGCGCAAGCAGGACGAGAAATTCGATTTCCACGCCTTGCAAGACCTCCCGGCCTTCCGCAGCATGATCCGCGCGGCGATCGACCGGGTCAACCGCGACTTGTCGGTGATCGAGAAAGTCCGCCAGTTCGCCTTCGCCGACGAGGCCTTCAGCATCGCAAACGAAGAAATGACCCCGAGCCTGAAGATCCGGCGCCACAAGTTGAAGGAACGCTACGGCGAGCGGCTGGACGGACTCTACAAGGCCTAGCGGCTGAGCTTAGCCCCGCCGCCGTAAGAACAGCCCGCGCAAGCGATCGCTAAAACCTGCCCGCATTCTTGCGAACCAATTCAGGCGCAGTCCGCTGCTGGCAGGCGGTGCCGGTTGCTCTCCAACTTCGAACTCAACTTCAAACTCGTCGTCAGCCTCGCCCTGCCAGGCCAGGTTGTGCGGCCAGTGGAATTCGCCGGAGTCTGCGTCAGTGTCGGCATATTCGCGCAGGTCGGCAAGGCGGCGGTGTGCTTCGGAAAAGACCGATTCGCCGGGCTCAAGGCCAACGTAGGCTGGTGCCGGTGCGACCGGACCGGCGAACTCTTGAGTATCCAGCAGTGCAAAGCCAGGCGCAGCCGGCTTCCAGTCTGTGGTCGCGGCTTCACGGGTAACGTCAAGCTGGGGAGCGGCAGGTTTGGGAGCGACAGGCCGGGGAGCTTCAGAGACGTTGGGAACATCTTGCGGTGCCGGCAAGCCTTGGTACCCGGCAAACGCAACATCGGGGTCTGGCTTTTGCCAAGGCGTGGCGATTGCAACCGGCTTGGCAAAAGCGCCGGACAACCTTGGCTGGTCCTGATCGCCTGGCACGGCCAGATCGGATGTTTCGGTGACTTCGGTTGCTTCGAAGACTTCGGCTGCCTCGACGACTTCGGGTGCATCTGTGACTTCGGGCGCCTCGGGAAAATGCAGGGTAAGCCGCTTAGTGAGCTTCTTCGCATCCTCGGTTCCGGGTGCGTCGGCCAGCTGCTGCAGTCCGCGCAGATTGGCGATCCGGACCGCGGTTTCCTCTTCGGTTTCCGCGAGCACCAGCACTGCCCGCTTCTTCGCGCGCGGAATGCTGGACATAAGCAGGCTGCCGTACCTGGGTGAGCCGCCCCTGCTCGCGGTTTCCTCCGCTTCGCCGTCCTCGCCGGACGCCGCAGAGCCATTCTTCGCACTCGCTTCTATGCCGGCTACCGGCGCATCGAAATAGGGGTAGACGCCGTTGCACCCTGTCAGAACGCAGAGCGGGCGAGGCAGCCCATGGCGGGCAATAGTGTCGCGTACCGCCTGGAACAGCAGCACCGAGACATAGCAGGACCCGAGCGAACCGGCGCGAATGCCGTCAGCGTCGAGCGCATCGCTCGCAATCAGCCGCCCTTCCAGCCGCGTGAGCGCGCTGTGCAAGTCGTCGATCCCCGCAATCGCCAGATCGGTATCGCTGGCCTCGCAATCACCCGACCAGTCGCAGCCGAAATAGGAATAGCCGTCGAGCAGATCGTCGCGCGCGCTCTGCGAAAAGGGGAAACTGTCGTCCGAGTAATAGCCGGTTTCGACCCACGGCGCGGTCCGGGGCACATCGGGCGAATCTTCGGGCGGAAGGCCGAAGGCAATCGACAGGGCGGTAACCGGGTGATCGGGCCTGTCGTGCTGGGCCAGCCGCTCGCCCAGTCCCTCCCAGCCGGAGATCGTGAGATCGGCCGCCGAGACACCGAGGAACCGCGGCGGCAATATCCTGCCCACGCCGACATAGGGCGCGAGCAACGTGCGCAGCCGCCTGGCCGCGTCGTCGGCGTCGCCCCTGCGCAACATTGTTTCGATCGAACGGCGGAAATCTTCCTCGTCCAACCCATCGATGGCGATCGCGATCACCCCAGGTTCCCCGACTGCTTGCACGGTGCAAAATGCGACGAAATGGTTGAAATGGCGTTACGATGGTGGCGATTGGCAAGTCCCGGCGGCACGGACTGCGATCAAGCCGCTTCCTTCTCCACCCACTCCGGGTAGAAGCTCGGAGCCCGTGTCGACCAGCCCGGAGCCGTCGCTGCGGCTTCGCTGATCGACTGGAGCAGACCCTTGCGCCGGTCGGGGCGGATTTGCGGCAAGGCCGCCGCCGCGCAGAAAGCGCTGGGCAGGAAGGGGCGGATTTCCGGGCCGAGCAGGCGCTCGTAGAGAAAGCGGAAGGCCGAAAAGCCGCCCAACCGCTCTTGCGCCAGATCGAAGGCGGCGACGCGGACCAGCTTGCCGATGAAGCTTTCCAGCCCCTCGAAGCCGGTTTCCTCGGGCATCGCCTCGCGCAGGATTTTCAGCTCCTGATAGACCACATACTGGCTGCGGATCGAAGCGACTTCCTCGGCGTCGCGCGCCCACAACTTGAAAGCGTCCTGCCGGCCGAGGCCGACATCGAGGCTGCGCTTGATGTAGCGCTGCTCGCAGGACGTGAAGCCGGCGAATTCGCGCAGTTCGGCGATGGTCAGCGTGGCTGTGCCGGTGCTGGACATGACTGGATTACCCCCGTTGCGAAGGACCTGCCGGCCCCTCGAACAGGAGATCACCAGAATTTAGTTAGAAAGCCGTTAACCACGGTGGTCAGATAAGTCCTGCCAGCGGGCTGGAGGGATCCGCGTATTTGCGCGTCGCCATGCGGCCCGAGAGATAGGCGTGGCGCCCGGCCTCGACCGCGAGCCGCATCGCCCGGGCCATGCGGATGGGGTCTTTCGCCTCGGCGATCGCGGTGTTCATCAGCACGCCGTCGCAGCCCAGTTCCATCGCCACTGCCGCGTCCGAGGCAGTGCCGACCCCGGCATCGACCAGCACCGGCACAGTGGCGCCCTCGACAATCAGCCTTACCGTCACCCGGTTCTGGATGCCGAGCCCCGAGCCGATCGGTGCGCCCAGCGGCATCACCGCGACCGCCCCTGCTTCCTCCAGCTGTTTCGCCGCAATCGGATCGTCGACACAATAGACCATTGGCAGGAAGCCCTCTTTCGCGAGCACTTCGGTCGCCTTCAGCGTCTCGCGCATGTCGGGGTAGAGCGTGCGCGCCTCGCCCAGCACTTCCAGCTTGACCAGTTCCCAGCCCCCGGCTTCGCGGGCCAGGCGGAGCGTGCGGATGGCATCGTCGGCGGTGAAGCAACCGGCGGTGTTGGGCAGATAGGTGATCTTCTTCGGGTCGATGAAATCGGTCAGCATCGGTGCCTTGGGGTCCGAAACATTGACCCGGCGCACGGCGACCGTGACGATTTCCGCACCCGAAGCCTCCACGGCGGCAGCGTTCTCGGCAAAGTCCTTGTATTTCCCCGTGCCGACAATCAGCCGCGAGTGGAAGGTGCGCCCGGCAACCGTCCAGCTGTCCGCATTGTCGCCAGCCCCATTGCCGCCGCCGACGAAATGGACGATCTCCAGAACATCGCCGTCGCCGAGCAGCACTTCGGCCAACGCCGAGCGCGGAGCGATCTCGCCGTTCCGTTCGACCGCCACTTTCAGCGGATTGAGTTCAAGGCTGCGGACGAGATCGGCGATGCTCGCACCCGGAGCGATCCGGCGCGGCTCGCCGTTGACGGTGAGGGACAGTTCTGCGGTCATCATCCGCACTTAGCGCTCAGGCGGCGTGACGCAAGTTCCGGATATGCGCAACGGCGACCAGCGCAACCCCAGCCACGGTCAGCAGCGCCTCCTGCAGGCCGTGCGGCGCGACCAATCCCGCCGCCATCAGGGCAAGGCCGCAGCCGCCGATCGCCAGCGGGCCCATCCGGCCATGGCGCAACGCGCCGATGCCCAGTGTCACCACGCCGATGATGACGGCGAGCGCCAGTCCGGCGCGGTGGATCGCGGGCGCCAGCAGCGCTTCGCCGCCAATGCTCCCCAATCCCAGCAACGAGACCAGCACCAGACCCAGCAGGCAGTGTATGGCACACAGGCCCGACAGGACGATACCGGCCCGGTCCAGGCGGAGTCGAATCGAGTTGAGGGCTGTGCGCATGCCAGCGTGCTATGAGATATTATAACATTGCGCAAGCGCTGCGGCGGCCATGCTTGTAAATCGGCGCGGGCGAGGGCAGGGATCGGGCGCAATGGCAAAACCGGCATCCCAGCCCTCGCCGCCGACACCGGCAGACCCGCTCGCCCTGGCGCGCTGGCTGTGGTGCGTGGCGGCACTGGTAGTGGCGATCGTCGTGGTCGGCGGGATAACCCGGCTGACCGAGTCGGGACTGTCGATCACCGCATGGAAGCCGCTGACCGGTGCGATCCCGCCGCTCAGCGAAGCACAATGGCAGGCCGAATTTGCGACCTACCAGCGCATTCCGCAATATACCCAGGTCAACGGCCCGGCGGGAATGACGCTGGCCGACTACAAGTTCATCTATTTCTGGGAATGGGCGCACCGGCTGATCGCCCGGCTGATCGGGCTGGCCTTTGCCCTGCCGCTGGCGTGGTTCTGGGTAAAGCAGCGCATCCCGGCCGGATACAAACCGCGCCTGCTCGCGCTGCTGGCGCTCGGCGGAATGCAGGGTGCGATCGGCTGGTGGATGGTGGCTTCGGGGCTCAGCGGCGATGTCAAAGTAAGCCATTTCCGCCTCGCCGTCCATCTGATGGTTGCGCTGGCGACTCTGGCGGGACTGGTCTGGACCGCGCTCGATCTGCGGGCGCTGGCGCGCGGCGAGACAGGCGCGCGGTTGCGCCGGCTCCCCGTCCTGGTACTCGCGGCACTCGCGATACAGCTGTTCTTCGGTGCGCTGACTGCAGGCCTGCGGGCTGGCTATGTCGCGGGCGCGGGCTGGTTCAACTGGGATGCCTGGCCGATGATGCAGGGCTCATTCTGGCCTGCCGGAATCGACTGGTCGCAGGGTGCTGGTTCCGCCTTGGTTGGCGACCCCTACCTGGTCCATTTCATCCATCGCTGGTGGGCCTGGCTGGCAGCAGCCTTGCTGATCGTCATGGCCCGAGGGCTGCGGCGGGCGGGCGCGCGGCCCGCCTCGATCGCCATCCACACTGCCTTCGGTACACAGCTGGTGCTCGGAATCGCGACGGTGATGAGCGGCGTCTCGCTGTGGCTCGCGGCGCTCCACCAGTTGACCGGCGCCCTGCTTGCCGCCGCCACGATCTGGGGGGCGCATGTGCTCGGGCGGCCGGGAAAGTGAGCGGAGCGGCGGCCTGATCGGGTCCCGCGCAGGCCTGCGTCCCCTTCCCGGATCAGGACAGCGCAGCGTGCACCGCCAAGACACTGCTTGACGAACAGCCTATTGCCTGCGCCAATATTGAATGGGACTGCTCCTCGCAGTTCGACCGGGATGGAGATCGTGACGAGGCAAGGGGGCTTGAAACGATGAGGCGTCGCAAGGGGGCAGGGGGCCAGACCTGGCTGGTATGCAGTGTCGCATTGCTTGCGCTTGCGGCAATGCCGGGACAGCTACTGGGCGCAGGTCCGCTACAAACAGCATTTACGCCAACGGCCGGCCCCATGCTGCTGATCCGCACGCTGCATCGTCCGCTTCCGGGCGGTCAGGCGGTGGTGACGCGGCGCAGTTACGAAGTGCGGATCACACGGGAAGGCAATGGCTTTCGCGTCGACGGCAAACTTGTCGATGCCTCGGTCGAAGCCCCGCCGATGCTGCAAGCGCTTGCCGAAATCGAGCGCCAACGGCCCGATTCCGGCCTGTTTCCGATCATGCTCGATTCGCAGGGCATGATTGCCGGCGGTCCGGCCATTCAGCCCGACGGTTCGCTCGATCGCGCCGCAGCTCTGGCCGCCAGCAGGATCGGCGGGTCCAGTCTGGGCACTTTCGACAGGACGCAGGCGCAGGACTTCGTCCAGCAGCTTCGCACACACCCCGCGCGCAGCCAGTGGCCGCTGGACGTGTTTCATCCGGCTGCCGGTCGTCGCAGCGAAGTGCGCGCGATTCCCTTGGCCGATGGGGGCGAAGGGCGCGTGTCCATCGAAATCCAAGCGCTTCCCGGCAGCACGAGCGGTCAGATCGCGGCGCTCGCCCGCACCGTGACGACCGAAATCGGTGCAGACAGCAGGGTCACCCGCGAAGAATGGAGACTCAGCAAAGCGAGTCCTTACGCCGAGCGGTAATATTTTACCTCTCTGGAATGCGCCCGGTTTGCTTGACTTTGGTCCGATTCTCCGCGAATGGGCCGCCTTCCCGCAGCAGGCCTCAGGCTTGGCGCGGAAGCAGTCACGGGTTATGACCTTAAGGAAATTCTGGCCATGAAGGCGCTCAGCAAGGTCACCCGGTCGATCAAACCGGCCGAGGTGGAGAAGAAGTGGCATCTGATAGATGCCGATGGATTGGTGCTTGGCCGCCTCGCGGTGATCGTCGCCAATACCCTGCGCGGCAAGCACAAGCCGAGCTTCACCCCGCATGTCGATTGCGGCGATCATGTCGTCGTGATCAACGCGGACAAGGTGCGGCTGACCGGCAACAAGCGCGCGCAAAAGACCTATTACAAGCACACCGGCTATGCCGGCGGGCTCAAGGAAGTGACCGCGGCCAAAGTGCTCGACGGCCGCTTCCCCGAGCGCGTGCTGGAAAAGGCGGTTGAGCGCATGATTCCGCGCGGGCCGCTGGGCCGCAACCAGATGCGCGCCCTTCACCTCTATGCCGGCGCCGAGCATCCGCATGCGGGCACCCAGCCCCAGCCCCTCGACGTTGCCGTCCTCAACCGCAAGAACAAGGTTGGCGCATGATGCCTGAAACTTCAGACACTACCACAGTCACCGATCTCGCCGACCTGGGCGCACTCGCCGCCGGAACGGCGCCCGAAGTCCCTGGCGACGAGGCTCCCGCAGCCCCGGTCATCCGCACCGGCCCGCCTGCACCGATCCGCGAAAAGGAAGTGGACGCCCAGGGCCGCTCCTATGCCACCGGCCGCCGCAAGGACGCGGTCGCCCGCGTCTGGCTCAAGCCCGGCTCGGGCAAGATCACGGTCAATGGCCGCGATCAGGAAGTCTATTTCGCGCGGCCCACCTTGCGCCTGGTGATCAATCAGGTGTTCGATGTGTCCGAACGGACCGGCCAGTACGATGTCGTCTGCACGGTAAAGGGCGGCGGACTTTCCGGACAGGCCGGCGCGGTCAAGCACGGCATTGCCCAGGCACTGTCGAAGTTCGAACCGCTGCTGCGCAGCTCGGTCAAGGCCGCCGGCTTCCTGACCCGCGATAGCCGCGTGGTCGAGCGCAAGAAATATGGCAAGGCCAAGGCCCGCAAGAGCTTCCAGTTCTCGAAGCGCTGATTCGCCGGGCTTCAATGCAACAATCGGAGGGGTGGTCCGGAAACGGGCCGCCCCTTTTCGTTTGCTCTCTATCCAGCTTCCGCCTGGTGCTTGAACCATCCGGCTCCATCGCCCGGGCCGGTGTCATGGGGATCGCACCTCACCAGCCGTGTTTCGCTACTGTCGAGGAAATGGGTTTCGTCTTCGAGGAAGATCGGGCCGATGACCGGGTCGGCCATTATACGGTAGATCTCGTCCACCGCTTCGGCATTGGGCATCTCCCAGATGGTGACACAATCGTAGTCGGACGCCCGTTGGCCGGCGCCGTCCTTTTCCCGAGCCATGTTATAATTTCGCTGATACGATTGGATCAGATGGCCAAAATATTTCTGGCCAAGCACCGAGTGGCTGGTCTCGTAGTGATGGCGGAAGTGTTCGTGGGTTGTGCCCGGTTTGCGCTTCAGCAGCCACATGATCTTGTACATCGCGTCTCTCCCGGTTTTCGCAATAGCGCCAGTCATCCCATCGTTTCGACCTGTGCCGCAAGCCCCGACGTCAGCGACCACTCCAGCCGGTTATAGCTCGGCCGGCTCGCCCTCAGCCGCTGCGACAGTGTGCCCGCCCCGATCAAACGGATTGGTCCGCCCCCGGTCTCGACCCCAAGGTCGAAGGCATCGTGAACGTGGCCCGACAGCACCGCCGTGACCCCCGCCCCGGCGAGCGCCGCCAGTGCCTGCCTGCCGCCCCTTGTCGTCCCGGTCGAATGTGTTCCGGCGTCGACCAGCGGATGGTGGCAGGCGACAAGCCGGATCGCGGCATGTTGCACCGCCGCCAGCCCTGACAGCGTCTGCCCGAGATCGCGCGAGCTGACCCGGCCTTTCGACTGGTTGAGCCGCCACTGCGCCCGGGCGATCGTCTTGAGCGGCACCAGCGATACGCCTTCGAGATTGAGCTCGCTGTGCACTGCCGCACGCATTGCCCGGAAGCGGTCGTAAGGCCGAGCCAGTCGGCGAATCGGGTCCCAGTAATAGGGGATGTCGTGATTGCCCGGCTCGACGCAGACCGGCACCCCTAATGCAGACAACCACTGCGCCGCTGCCGCGAATTCGCGCGGCCTTCCGCGCATGGTAAGATCGCCGGTGCAGATCACCGCAGCGGGCTGCTGCGCCGCCACCTCGCGCGCGAACCAGTCAAGCGCGGCGCGGTCCTCCGCGCCGAAGTGCAGGTCGCTGACATGGAACAGAGTGGCTGGCCTGGTCATGTCCCGCCTATACCCGCCTCGACAGGATCAGCCAGGCCGACAGTCCGTTGAGCCCGCTGTAGAACGCATAGCCCCAGGCCCAGCCGATCGATCCCTGCGCCGTCATCAGCATCGATCCCAGCAGCAGGAGAAATTCCACGATCATGCTGAAGCGCCCGCCCAGCAGGTGAAAGAACCAGGGGGACTGCCCAAGCAGCGGATGCCCGCTTTCCAGCACCGCCTTGTGCATCGCGAAATTGGCCACGCCGAGCAGGAAGATGAGGATAATGGCCATGACCCTTCCCATGTAGGGATGCAGAGCCAGCTAGGCCAGCAATCCCTCTTTGGCGATCTTCGCCTTCCACACTGCCGGAGCGAGCTGGTGGACGTTGTTGCCCTCGCTATCCACCGCCACAGTCACCGGCATGTCCTCGACGGTGAACTCGTAAATCGCTTCCATGCCCAGGTCCTCGAAGCCGACTACTTTTGCTTCGCGTATAGCCCGCGCCACCAGATAGGCTGCGCCGCCGACCGCCATCAGATAGGCAACCTTGTGCTTGGCGATGACTTCGGTCGCACCCTGCCCGCGTTCGGCCTTGCCGATCATCGCCAACAGGCCCAGCTTGAGCATCATGTCGGTAAACTTGTCCATGCGGGTGGCGGTTGTCGGCCCTGCCGGACCCATAACTTCGCCCATCACCGGATCGACCGGGCCGACGTAATAGATCGCGCGGTTCCTGAAATCGACCGGCAGCGGCTCGCCCTTGGCCAGCATGTCCTGGATGCGCTTGTGCGCGGCATCGCGTCCGGTGAGCATCTTGCCATTGAGCAGCAACCGGTCGCCCTGCTTCCAGCTGCACACCTCCGCCTGGGTTAGCGTATCGAGATTGACTCGCTTGGCGGCCTTGTCGGGCGTCCAGTGGACATCGGGCCATTCATCCAGCTTGGGGGTTTCGAGGAATGCAGGCCCCGAACCATCGAGGGTGAAATGGGCATGGCGGGTAGCGGCGCAATTGGGGATCATCGCCACCGGCTTGCCTGCGGCATGGCACGGCCAGTCGAGAATCTTGACATCGAGGATGGTCGAAAGCCCACCCAGCCCCTGCGCGCCGATGCCCAGCGCATTGACCTTGTCGAAAATCTCGATGCGCATCGCCTCGATATCGTTCTGCGGCCCCCGGGCCTTCAGCTGGCCCATGTCGATCGGCTCCATCAGGCTCTGTTTGGCGAGCTGCATGCAATATTCCGCCGTGCCGCCGATACCGATGCCCAGCATGCCGGGCGGACACCAGCCCGCACCCATCTGCGGGAGCATTTCCAGCACCCATTCGACGATGTTGTCACTGGGGTTCATCATCTTGAACTTGCTCTTGTTTTCCGAGCCACCGCCCTTTGCCGCGACATCGATCGAGAGCTTGCGGCCCGGCACCATGGTCACCGTCAGCACGCAGGGGGTATTGTCGCGGGTGTTGCGGCGGGTGAATGCCGGGTCCGCCAGTATCGAGGCGCGCAGCTTGTTCTCAGGGTGATTGTAGGCGCGGCGCACGCCTTCATCGACGACGTCCTGCAAGGACAACTTCGATTCGAGCCGGCATTCCTGCCCCCATTCGATGAACACGTTGACGATGCCGGTATCCTGGCAGATCGGCCGGTGGCCTTCGGCGCACATCCGGCTGTTGGTCAGGATCTGGGCGATCGCGTCCTTCGCCGCCGGGCCCTGTTCCGCCTCGTAGGCCTCGCCCAGCGCGCGAATATAGTCCATCGGGTGGTAATAGCTGATGAATTGCAGCGCATCGGCGACGCTTTCGATCAGGTCCTCCTCACGGATGGTCACCATATCGGCCATGCCTGTTTCGGTCATATCTGTCGCTCCTCTGGCTGGCGTATCGCTCAATTCGCCGCTCCCATAAGCGCCACTCCGGCCCAAGGTCAAAGGTGCATTGGGAGTGGCCCGCGAGACACTATGCGGGGTTTGCGACATCTTCCGACACAATTGGCAATTGTGCCGCCGCGCGGTCGATGCAATAGGCTGGCGCGCAAAGGATTTGGCCATGACACTTATCCAGCAGCGGCCCGCCGCCGCTACCGGCACGGCAAGACGCGCGATGATCGACAGCCAGTTGCGCACCAGCGGCGTCAATGAACCGTGGGTGCTTGCCGCCATGGCCCGTATCGCGCGCGAAGACTTCGTTCCCGAACAGAGCCGCGCCGCTGCCTACATCGACCGGGCGATACCACTGGAAGGCGGTGGCTATCTCGCCGCGCCGCTGGTGCACGCCCGCATGCTGGTCGAGGCCGCCCCGTCTCCGGATGACCGGGCGCTGCTGGTGGGCGACCCAAGTGGCTACCTTGCCGCACTGTTGCGGCCGCTGGTTGCTACGCTGGACTGCACCGGACCAGCCGAAGCGACCTCCGCCAAGGGCAAGAAAGGCGGCTATTCGCTGATCGTCGTCGATGGCGCGATCGAACAGCTGCCCGAGGCACTGGGCGCCAGGCTCGCTGGAAATGGCCGGTTGGTAACCGGCCTGGTCGAACGCGGTGTCACCCGGCTCGCCGCCGGCCGCAAGGCGGCGGGCGACGTCGCGCTGCTGCCCCTCGCCGAAATGGGCATTCCGGTGCTTCCCGAATTCGCCGCGCCGAGGAGCTGGAAGTTCTGACCATGGCGGATCCCGGTCGCCCTTTTAGCACCGCACGCTGGGCGGGCATGGCGCTGGCCATAGTTATCGCCGGATCGCCCGTACTCGCCGACGATCTGCGCGGTGCGCTGCTTCAGGCCTATCAGACCAACCCGAACCTGCAGGGCGCCCGCGCCAGCCAGCGCGCCACCGACGAGAGCGTGCCGATCGCCAAGGCAGCCGGCCGGCCCTCGGCCAATGCCGACGCCAACTACACGGAATTCCTCAAGCGCAGCGACAACAGCTTTACCGCTCCCAAGCGTGCTTTCGATGCCGGCATCAGTCTGGGCGTGCCGATCTATTCCGGCGGCGCAGTGCGCAATTCGGTGCGCGCCGCGGAAACCCGCGTCGAGGCCGGACAGGCCGATCTGCGCGGAACCGAATCGGCTATCTTCAGCCAGACAGTCGCCGCATACATGGATGTGATCCTGAGCGAAGCCGTGGTCGGGCTGAGCCGGGGCAATGTCGATGTACTCTCGGTCAATCTTCAGGCGACCAGCGACCGTTACGAAATCGGCGATCTGACACGGACCGATGTCGCCCAGTCGCAGGCGCGGCTCTCGCTGGCGCGCAGCGATCTGCGCACATCGCAGTCCAACCTGATCGGCGCGCGCGAGCGCTATATCCAGATCGTCGGCACGGCGCCGAACAACCTCGAACCGCCGCCGCCGCTGCCGGGCCTGCCGGGCTCGCCCGACGAGGCGGTGCAGATTGCGCTTAGCGATAATCCCGATCTGATCGCCGCGAAGCAGCGCTCGCGGGCCGCCGCCTTCGATGTCGAGACCGTCAGCGCCAACCGCCTGCCGCGAGTCAGCGTGTTCACCGGCGGCGATTATACCAATTATCTCGGCACTCTTGGCGGCTCCAGCGTTCCGGGGGGAACCTTCACACAAAGCCAGACTACCGCGCAGGCCGGCATCCGCGCGACAATTCCGCTGTTCCAGGGCGGCCTGCCGGCAGCGCAGCGCCGCCAGGCGCAGGCACGCGAATCGGCCACGCTGGAGCAGGAAATCGCCGTCGAGCGCGAGACCATCGCCCAGGTGCGCGCCGCCTATGCCTCATGGCAGGCAGCCAACGAGATCATCGCCTCGACCCAGACCGCTGTCGATGCCGCAACTCTCAGTCTCGAAGGCGTTCGGGCGGAAAACAGCGTCGGCAACCGCACTATTCTCGACATTCTCGACGCCGAGCAGGAATTGCTGGAAACCCGCGTCCGGCTGGTGACCGCGCGGCGCAATACCTATGTCGCGGGCTTTTCGCTGCTGGCCGCCATGGGCAAGGCCGAAGCGCGCGATCTCGGGATCGACGGCGGCGTGCTGTATGACCCGCAGACCAATTACGATCGGGTCAAAGGCAAGTGGTCGGACTGGTCGAATGACCCTGCTCCGGCGGCCAGAGCAACACGAACGGTTGACACCAAGGCCCAGGATGGGACAATCCCGGGGCAATGAGTGATTCCGTTAGGAGGGCGACGGAAATGCGCCAGGCAGGCGAACCATCGGTCGAGGAGATTCTCGAATCGATCAAGAAGGTCATCGCGCGCGACAATCGCGCCGATGCAGCGGAGGAACGCATGATGCGCGAATCGGCAGGAATGCCCGCAACGGGAGATCAACCGGACGGCCCGGAAGAGGAGAAGCATGTGCTTGACCTCGCCGCCGACACCGAGTTCGATGGGGAGTCCGAATTCGAAATGGACGAGCTACCCGAAGACGATGACGACGAATCGATGGAGCCGGCACCGCTGGTGACGGAGAATGCCCGCATCTCGATGCAGGATTCGCTCACCGCCCTTGCCATGCTGTCCGCACCCGGTGTCCCGCCGCAGATCGTCCGCTCGGGCGAGACCTCGCTCGAAGGGCTGACGCGCGATCTTTTGCGCCCGATGCTGGCCGACTGGCTGGAGAAGAATCTCCCGCCGATCGTCGAGCGCATGGTCGCCGCCGAAATCGCGCGGATTGCCGGAAAAAGAGGATAGGGCCAAGCGGGGATAGACGCGCGGCACCGGCCTGACTATCGCCGCAGTATGGCCAAGCCCGATCCCGCTCTGCTCGATCCTGCGCGCTATCCGTTCCGCTGCGCCATCGAGACGCGCTACCGCGACCTCGACAGCAATCTGCACATCAACAACGGGGTCTTTGCCAGCCTGCTCGAAGAAGGCAGGGTCCGGTTTCACCGTGCCAGCCAGTTCGGCAATCTCTCGGGCGATCCGGAACTCACCGCGATGGTGGCCAGCGTGGGAATCGAATATCTCGGGCAAAGCCATTTTCCCGAACCGCTCGACATGCATATCGGCGCGGCACGGATCGGTAGTTCGAGCTATCAATTGGCCCAGCTGACGATGCAGCAGGATAGTGTCGTCGCCTATGCCAGCGTCACCCTGGTCTGCATGAAGGCGGGCAAGCCCCATGCCATTCCCGCCGATCATCGCGAGCGGGCGAAAGCATGGATGCTGCGGCCATGACCGAAGAAACGCCCCGAATTGCCGCTGCGCGCGCTGCGTTGAAGGAGGAATATGGCGCAGGAACCAGACGCCACATCTTCATTTGCGCCGAATCGGAAAAGGGCAAATGCTGTCCGCGCAGCCGGGGCACTGAATCGTGGAAGTTCCTCAAGAGCCGGCTCAAGGAACTGGGGCTGGACCGCGAGGGCGGCATTGCCCGGACCAAGGCCGATTGCCTGAAGATCTGCGCGGCGGGTCCGGTTGCGGTGGTCTGGCCCGACGAGGTCTGGTATCATAGTTGCGACGAGGATGTCCTCGAACGGATCATCCAGGAGCACCTGATCGGCGGCGTGCCGGTAGAAGAATACCGTTTACGCCCGGCGGACTAGTTTTCGTCATCGCCTTTCAGCGGATCGATCACTGCCTGATCGTGCCCGGTGCCGTTCGACAGGAACACCAGCCCCATCAGCGCCGACATCAGCAGCATGGCAAAACCGATGCCCAGCGCCGTTGCGACATAGAAATGCGCCGAAACCAGTCCGTTCTCGCGATAGAGCGCGATACAGGCGGCCCCCACCATCAAGGTGGTGATGATCATCATGAAACGCATCAGCCGCCGGTAACGCGCCCAGGCGTGCGCGGCAGTTTCGGCGTCTTCTAGCGGTGAGGGCGGGTGCATGGCGGCATCTCCATGCGCCCCGCGCGGCCCAGTCGCAACCCGTTTCACCGGGCACGGTGCAATTTCCCGTTTCATGACATGCCCGTTTCATGACATGATTGCCGCCAGCCCGGAGAAAGGAGTTTTGCCATGACAATTGGCCGCCTTATCGAGGGACGCAGCACCTCCATCCTTAGCTGCGACAGCTCAACCAGCGTACGAAACGCGATTGGTCTGCTGGCCGAGCGCCGGATCGGCGCATTGCCGGTTCTCAAAGACGGCAAGGTCGCTGGCATTTTTTCCGAGCGCGACGTGCTCTACCAGTTGCACGGACAGGGCCCGGCGGTGCTGGACAAGCCGGTGGCCGAGGTGATGACTGCGCCCGCCGTCTCCGTATCGCCCGAGACCGAAGTGCTGTCGGCACTCGCCCTGATGACCCGGCGGCGTATCCGCCACCTGCCGGTGATGGCGGATGGCGCCATGGTGGACTTCGTCTCGATCGGCGATCTGGTCAAATACCGCATCGACCGGATCGAGGCCGAGGCCGAGGCAATGCGCGCCTATATCCAGGCGGCCTAGGGCCGGTGCTAAGGCGCCGCCAAGCGCCGCACTTGCCCGGACTGCCCGCAACTCCTACATCGGGGCCATGGAAACCGCCACGATATCGCTCAGCCCTTCCGCAGCCGCGCGAGTCGCGGCGATCGCCGCCAAGCAGGCCAAGCCCGCTATCCTGCGGCTTTCGGTCGAAGGCGGCGGTTGTTCGGGCTTCCAGTACCAGTTCGGCCTCGTCGACGGCGCCGAGCCCGACGACACAGTCGCCGAGACCGGCGGCGTGCGGCTGGTCGTCGATCCGGTCAGCCTCGAGCTGGTTTCTGGCTGCGTCGTCGATTTCGTCGAATCGCTCGGCGGCGCGGCGTTCAAGGTCGAAAATCCCCAGGCCACGGCTGGCTGCGGCTGCGGATCCAGCTTCGCCGTGTGATGAAAATCGCCAGCTTCAACATCAACGGCATCAAGGCACGGCTGCCCCGGCTGCTCGAATGGCTCGAGGAAACCCGTCCCGCCGTCGCCTGCCTGCAGGAGATCAAGACCCAGGACGAGGGTTTTCCCGCCGCCGAGTTCGAGAAGCTGGGCTACCAGGCAATCTGGCACGGACAGAAGGGCTTCAACGGCGTCGCCGTGCTGGCCGATGGAGCCCAGCCGGTCGAAGTCCGCCGGGGGCTGGAGGGCGAGCCGGAAGACGAGCATTCGCGGTATCTCGAGGCGGATGTATTCGGCATTCGCATCGCCTGCATCTACCTGCCCAACGGCAATCCGCAGCCGGGCCCGAAGTTCGATTACAAGTTGCGCTGGATGGAACGCCTGCGCGGCCGGATGCGCGAGATTGCCGCCGAGGAAGTACCGGCCATCGTATTTGGCGATTTCAATGTCGTTCCCGAAGACAAGGACATCTGGTCGCCCACGGCCATGGCGGACGACGCGCTGATGCAGCCGCAATCGCGCGACGCCTATGCCCGGCTGCTCGGCGACGGCTGGACCGATGCACTGGGGACCCACAATCCGCGCGGCGGCATCTGGACCTACTGGGACTATCAGGCCGGCGCCTGGCAGAAGGACCATGGCTTCCGGATCGACCACGCGCTGCTTTCACCGGAACTGGCCGACCGCCTGACTGCCTGCGGCGTCGACAAGCCCCATCGCGGGCGCGAGAAGGCCAGCGATCACGCGCCGGTCTGGGTACAATTCAGGCCCTGATCAGGCCTGCGGCTTTCGCCTCAGCGATAGAAGACGTGGTTTTCCACTCGCGACATGCGGGTCTTGCGCCAGGCCGGCGAAACGTGCGTCGCATGGAAATAGAGCGCGCCTTCCACCGGACTGCGCCATGCGTTGGCATGGGCGATCTGGGCGATGGCGACGGCATTGCGCCATTGCTGCGAGCCCCGGGCAATTGCCGGCATCCCGCCGCCGCGCACGAATGAGAATTGCGAGGGCTGGTAAACCACGCCGCAATAGGAATTGGGGAAGCGTCCGGATTTCGAACGGGCGACGACCACCCGGCCGACAGCCAGCTGGCCGGTCAGCGATTCGCTCTTGGCCTCGAAATAGACCGCTCCGGCCAGGCAATGCAGTTCGCGCGGAAGTTCGCGCGTTTGCGGCTGCGCGGCAACGAGCTGGCGCAGCGAACCGGCTGAAACCGGTGCGCCTTCCTGCATGACGGTTTGGACGGACATCAGGGTATCGGATTGCGGCACGGAAGCGGCCCGGCTGCCAGCGGAACGGCCCTCCCGGGCGTTCGCGCTGCTTGCTCCGGTGGCGGCCAGAGCGGTAATCAAGATTGTGGCAACAGCGGTCATGCCGGCCCGACTCGGTAGTTTGGTCATTAATCCGAATTCTAGAGCGGTGGGCGAGCCCGGCGCAGGGCAGGCTGACAAAGACCGGAATTGGTCATTCTTGTCAGCCGGATACCTGTCGGCTGCCCCCCGTCTGCGTGCCTGCCGGGGAAGCCGAAACGCTTCAAACCCAGCCGCCTTCGCATCGAAGTTAGCATCCCCTTAATTGCCGCATTGCAGCAAAGTCAAGGCTGGTAAGGTTCCAATCCGATGAGTTGTTCGCCATTCGCGACATCCAGTTCGATGATCCACAGGTCGCGGTCCTGCAGCTTCCGGCGATCCAGGTATTCGGTGAACTCGGCTGGATTTTCAGGTGTTTGCGCCTTCGCACAGTGCCATTTCCGGCTGCCGTCGAGCTGCGGCATGCGCTCGTAGACCCGGGCATCCGTCCCTTTATGGGTCACTACGACAAGTATCGTGCCGGCTTCGGCTTCACCCTTGTTCAAAACCGCAGCGAAGCCCCCGGCAGCCTGCGCGCTGCGGACCAGGCCGGAAACCTCGATATGCGCGGGCAGCCGCGCATCCATGCTAATTTCCCAGCGCAGGCAGGGCGCTGGCGTAGCCTTCGAGACCCGAAAGCGCCATGCGCGAGCGCATGAAAGTGCCGGTGCCGCGGCCGATTTCCTCGCCTTCGGCATCGATCAACCGCGATTCGGCGACCAGCACCCGCTTGCGTCCGCTGATCCAGCGGCCTTCGGCGACAACTCGCCCAGCCTTGACCGGTCGGGTGAAATGCAGGTTGAACGACGTGGTCAGCAGGAAACGGTCCGTCACCAGGGTATTGGCCGCATAAAAAGCGGCGTCGTCGAGCATTTTGAAATAGATCGTGCCATGTGCGGCGCCGGCGGCATGATAATGTCGCTCCGCGACCACGAACACGATCCGCGCGCTGCCTTCCCCGACGATCGTCAGTTCGGAGTCGAAAAGCTGGTTGATCGGCGCCGAAGCATAAAGACCTTCCAGCGCACGCCAGTGCAGGCCCGCACCGGTTACGCCGGCATCAGGCAGCGTCACGGTCGATGACATTGCACAGGAGGCCATAGAGCACTTCGGCATCGGCGGCCTGGATCAGCGCCGCATGCATCCGTTCGTCGCGCATCATCCGCGATATCGCCGCCAGCGCGTGCAAATGGGTGGCACCGGCATTCTCGGGCGAGAGCAGACCGAAGACGATATCGACCGGCATGGCGTCTGCTGCATCGAAGACCACCGGTGCATCGAGGCGAAGAAATGCGGCGACCGGGCGATTGATCCCGGCGATCCTGGCATGGGGAATGGCCACCCCCCTGCCGAAGCCGGTGCTGCCAAGCTTTTCGCGTTCCTCAAGCTCCGCCAGCACCTGTGCTGCATCAAGCCCATAGACCTCGGCGAAGCGGGCGGAGAGCTGACTCAGGATCGCCGGCTTGCTGCCCGCGCCGAGCGTGGCGACGGCTTCGGGAAGGAGGGTGAAAAGAGCAGTCATGACAATTCGCATCGTTAGCAGTGGCGGGTTTCCGCACAGTGAACACGTGCGCCCCGGGGATTCCCCGGTGCTTCACCTCTCCTCCTGCGGAAAACCCCAGCCGCATCCCGGCTGAAAAAGACACATCAGTGAGGCTCGACCCAACCGATCGAACCGTCGCCGCGGCGGTAAACCATATTATGCTTGCCGGTGCCAGCATTTTTGAACAGCAGGGCATTGGTATTGCGCAGATCGAGCATCATCACCGCATCGGAAACCGTGGCTTCCGGCACATCGACGCGGGTCTCGGCGATGACCACCGGGGCATCGGCGGTGACCTCCTGCTCGGCCGGCGCTTCCTCGAACACGATATAGGCCGCTTCTTCCTGCTTGATCGCATGGGCTGCCTGTTCGTGCCGGTCGGTCAGACGCCGCTTGTAACGCCTGAGCTGGGTATCGATCTTGTCCACCGCCTGATCGAGCGCGACATGGGCATCCGAGGCCAGAGCCGCACCCTTGAGGATCAGGCCATTGGTGACATGCGTGACGATATCGCAGCGAAACGCCCCGGCCGGAGCCTTGCCGAAAGTTATATGCGAAGACAGCGCGCGGCTGAAATGCTTCTCTACGATGCCGCCCAGCCGATCGGCCGCATGCGACCGCAGCGCCTCGCCGGTGTCCATCTGATGGCCCGATACGCGGATGTCCATGGCTGTTGCTCCTTGCAGTGAATAGTCAGGTCGAACCGCTCCACAGGGGTTCTTTTACCGTCTCGAGAAAGGCGGCGTGGGCGGCGAGTTCCTCATCGCTGGCCGCATGCGGGCGCGGCGGCCGCAATGTGCGCTCGCGGGTGACCGAGACCACCGAGGCAACCAGTGTCTCGCCTGCGTCCGCCGCCAGTTCGAGGCCGATCTGGCGCCCGCCGGTCAGCTCGACATAGACCTGGGCGAGCAGTTCGGCATCGAGCAGCGCACCGTGCTTGGTGCGGTGGCTGCGATCGATGCCGTAGCGGGTGCACAGCGCGTCGAGCGAATTCTTGGCACCGGGATGCCGCACCCGGGCGAGCGCCACCGTATCGACCATGCGATCGCGCAACAGCGGCTCGAGGCCGCACTTGGCCAGTTCCATGTTGAGGAAGCCGAAATCGAACCCGGCATTGTGCGCCACCAGCGGGGAATCGCCGAGGAATTCCAGCAATTCCGCAGCTTTGACGGGAAACAGCGGCTTGTCTGCAAGGAAGGCATCGGAAAGGCCGTGGATCGCTTCGGCAGCGGCGGCCATCGGTCGTTCGGGGTTGAAATAGGCGTGGAAGGTGCGGCCGGTCTCGACCCGGTTGACCATTTCGAGACAGCCGATTTCCACCAGCCGGTCTCCGCCCTGGGGATCGAGACCGGTCGTTTCGGTGTCGAAAATAATCTCACGCATCACGTTGGATATCGGTCCGCCACGGGCAGGAAGCAAGGGACTTGTGCGGGTTTATTTGCCTCCCGTCAGCTTATCCACCAACCGTCCCACCGCGGCACGGGTTTGTGCAAGCGATGTGCCGGTATCGATGACAAAATCGGCGCGCGCGCGCTTCTCGGCATCGGGCACCTGGAGCTTCAGAATCTGCTCGAATTTCTCTTCGGTCATCCCCGGCCGAGCGAGCACGCGGGCGCGCTGCATTCCGGCAGGGGCGGAGACCACCGCGACCTTGCCGACCATATCGAAGCCGCCCTTTTCGAACAGCAGCGGGATGTCGAAGACGATCAGCGGCTTGTCCGCGTTTTCCTCGAGGAATCCGGCGCGCATCGCGCCGACAGCGGGATGGACGATGGCCTCGAGCCGCTTCAGCGCCCCGGGATCGCCAAACACCGCCGCGCCCAATTTGGGCCGGTCGACGCCCTGGGGGCCGGTAGTACCGGGAAAGGCCTCCTCGATCATAGGCAGCAGCGCACCGTCCGGCCCCTGCAGCTCGTGCACGGCGGCATCGGCATCGAACACCGGCACGCCGAACTCGCGAAACATCGCGGCGACGGCGCTCTTGCCCATGCCGATCGAACCGGTGAGGCCGAGGATGAAGGGGCGTTTGGCGGTCATGCAGTGAGCAGGGCGCGGAGTTCGGCGTCGCAGTGGCGGGGGGCTGGTTGGCCGAAGAATTTTTCGAATGCCACCGGCCGCCTGGCCGATCAGCATGGCAAGACCATCGACAGTGCGGAGACCGTGCTTGCGCGCGGTCTTGAGCAGATCGGTTTCCAACGGCACGTAGACCATGTCGAATACGACTGCGCACCCCCACGCATCCTTCAAGTGGTCGAGGACGGCCTGTGGCATTGGTTCCTTGCCGCTCATGCCGAGCGAAGTCGCATTGATGATAACATGGGCAGTCTGTATGTTGTGGGCATCGTCGAGCGGCCTGTAGCTGCCGCCGAATTCAAACTCTTCGAGCAAAGCCCGCCCGGCATCCTGGTTGCGGGCAGAGCTCAGTACAAGCGCCACGTTTCGCCGCTTGCACGCCGCAAAAGCCGCCCGGGCCGCTCCTCCCGTCCCGATGATGCAGACTTCGTCGCCTGGCTCAAGCAAGTCGTTAGTCAGCGCGGCGAGAATGCCGTCAATATCGGTGTTGGTCGCAGCCAGATCTGCGCCAAACCTGAAGACAGTATTGGCCGCGCCAGTCGATCTCGCGGCTTCTTCCACGTTTCCGATCAGTGCTAGCGTCGCCACCTTGTGCGGAATCGTGACATTGCATCCCCGCCACTCCGCGTCTCCGCGCCTCCGCGCGAAATAGTCGGCCAGCTCCTCCGGCCGGACATGGCAAGCGCGGTACTCCGCATCGATGCCCAGCTTGGCCAGCCAGAAATTGTGGATCAGCGGCGACTTCGAATGCGCAATCGGATCGCCGATCACCTCCGCATAGGGGCGGCTCATCGCGGCAATTCCCCCAGATCCCGCAGCGCCCCCAGCACCGGCAGCAAGGGCATGCCCAGCACGGTGAAGTGATCGCCCTCGATCTTCTCGAACAGCTGCACCCCGCGCGCCTCCAGCCGGAACACCCCGACGCAGCCCGCCACTGCCGGCCATTCGGCACATAGATAATCTTCGATAAACCGATCCGATAAATCATTTACATAAAGCGACGCCATTAAGTCACATTGCCACAACACCGCGCCATCGCGGGCCAAAGCCGCCGCGCTGTGCAGCTGCATCGCCTTGCCCGAAAAGAACCGCAAATGCGCCGCCGCATCCTCGCGGCTGGCGGGCTTGTCGAAACGGCGGCCCGCGACCTCGACCAGTGAATCGCTGCCCAGCACCAGCCTGCCCGGTTGCTCGCGCGACACCGCCAGCGCCTTGGCCGAGGCCAGCGCGCGCGCGACTTCGCCCGGCGGAGCCCCGTTCATCCCGGCCTCGATCGCACGCTCGTCGAGGTGGGCAGGCACGGCCTCGAAATCCACCCCTGCCGCCGCGAGCATCGCCTTGCGCGAGCCGCTTTGCGAGGCCAATATCAACTTTGGAGGCATGATCATATCGCCCCCTGCCCGCTCTCACCCGCTTGCCGCTCGTTGAGCAGATTGATCACTGCCGCTGCTGTTTCCTCGATCGAGCGGCGGGTGACATCGATCACCGGCCAGCCGTTGTCGGCAAACATCCGCCGGGCATACTGCACCTCGCGCGCGACCTTCTCCTGATCGACATAGGCGGTTTCCGGAGCCTGGTTGAGCGACAGCAGCCGATTGCGCCGCACCTGGATCAGCCGTTCGGGCGCGGTGGTGAGTCCGACGACCAGCGGCTGGCGCAGTCCGAACAGCGCGGGCGGCGGCGGGCTTTCTACGACAATCGGGATATTCGCGGTCTTGTAGCCACGGTTTGCGAGATAGATGCTGGTCGGTGTCTTGGAGCTGCGCGACACTCCCGCCAGCACGATATCGGCCTGTTCCCAGTTCTCCCAGCCGACCCCGTCATCGTGCGCGATGGTGAACTGGATCGCCTCGACCCGCGCGAAATAGGCGGCGTCCATCATATGCTGGCGGCCAGGGCGCGCTTTGGCCTGCTGGCCGAGCATGTCTTCCAGCGCATCGGTCACCGCATCGAGCGCGGCGATCGCCGGCAGGCCGAGCGCCCGGCAGCGTTCCTCCAGCCTGGCGCGGGTCTCGGGGTTGACCATGGTGAACAGCACCAGCCCGGGATTTGCGGCGATATCGGAGAGAATCCGGTCGAGATGCTGCTGCGAGCGGACCATCGGCCAGAAGTGGCGGATGATATCGGCATCGTCGAACTGTGCCAGCGCCGCCTTGGCGATCATCTCGAGGGTCTCGCCGGTCGAATCCGACATCAGGTGAAGATGGAGGCGGGGCATGGCGAGCAGGTCCGGGTCGGTTCAGCCTGTTGATAGAAAGCGGCATAAACCACGGGATGGCAGTGCTGACAACTTCGGTGCGCAATTCGCTCCCCGCTGCCATGGGTGCGCCACGATGGTTGTCGACATGGGGACAGCGATTCCCACAGGCTGGGGATAGGGCGGATAAAGTCTGCTTGACGCGAAACTGTAACGATTCGCCTTGCGCTTCCCTCTGTTCAGCCGGGGACAAATCGGGCAAGGCGCAGCAGTTCGCGCTATCCACAGCACAACTACAATCAACATCCATATAGATATTCTTTTATTTTTAGTTGGAAAGAGCCCGATGCCCGGTTTGCTGCTCGACACCCTGCGCGGTGCCAACAGTCCCGAGCGACCGGTCTGGCTGATGCGTCAGGCCGGGCGCTACCTGCCCGAATACCGTGCCTTGAGGGCGCAGAAAGGCGGTTTTCTGCAGCTGGTCTATGACAGCGAGGCCGCTGCCGAAATCACTTTGCAGCCGATCCGCCGGTTCGGTTTCGACGGGGCGATACTGTTCTCCGACATCCTGATCGTGCCCTATGCCATGGGACAGGATCTGGAATTCCTGGTGGGTGAAGGCCCCAGGCTCAGCCCCCGGCTGGTGGACAGCACGCTGGACAGTCTGCGGGCGGTGCCTGAGCGGCTATCGGCGATCTATCAGACCGTCGCCCGGGTCAAGGCGGGCCTGGGCGGCAGGCGAACGCTGCTGGGCTTTGCCGGCAGCCCCTGGACTGTCGCCACCTACATGGTCGCCGGCGAGGGCAGCCGTGACCAGCACGAGACGCGGGCCCTGGCCTATCGCGATCCGGGTGCATTCCAGGCGATCGTCGATGCAATTGTCGAGGTGACCATCGAATACCTCGCCGGTCAGATCAATGCCGGCGCCGAAGCGGTGCAGCTGTTCGACAGCTGGGCAGGCAGTCTGGCTCCGGCGGAATTCGAGCGCTGGGTGATTGCCCCCACCGCAGCCATTGTCAGTGCCCTGAAGGCCCGCGCTCCGCATGTGCCCGTGATCGGCTTTCCCAAGGGTGCGGGTGAGAAGTTGCCGGCCTATGCGGTGGAAACAGGAGCTGACGCAATTGGGATCGACGAGACCGTCGATCCCGCCTGGGCAGCACGGGCTTTGCCGGAGGGCATGCCGGTGCAAGGCAATCTCGATCCCTTGCTGCTGCTGGCGGGCGGCGCTGAACTTGAAAAACAGGCCCGGCACATCCTCGACTGTTTCGCCAACCGCCCGCACGTGTTCAACCTGGGCCATGGCATTGGCCAGCACAGCCCGGTCGAACATGTCGAGCAGCTGCTCGGCGTCGTCCGGGCTTGGCGGGGCTAGGCGAGGTCGATAATGTTCGGCCCATGCAACAGGTATTCGCGATGACCTATCTCTGGCTAAAGGCGGGCCATATCATTTTCGTGATCTTCTGGATGGCGGGGCTGTTCATGCTGCCGCGCTATCTGGTCTATCATCAGGAATCTGAGCCTGGTTCGCCCGAAAATGCGGTGTGGATCGACCGCGAGCGCAAGCTGCTCAAGATCATACTATGGCCGTCGCTTGTCGTGGTCTGGGTACTGGGTCTGGCACTGGCGATGACAACCGGCGCATTTTCACAAGGCTGGTTTCATGCTAAGTTTGGTTTTGTCGGCGTGTTGACCATCTACCATCTTTGGATGGCTGCATATGCGTCAAAGCTGGCAAATGGAGAACGCGGCCTTTCTGGCAAGCAACTCCGCCTGCTTAATGAAGTCCCCGGTATCGCTGCCGCGCTGATCGTCGTGCTGGTGGTTGTGCGCCCGTTCTGACCCAAGTTGACGTGCGGCGTTCCAACGACTATCTGGCAAGCCTCTCCGGCTAAGACCGCGCCCAAACGCGCGGCACGATCCGCTTTCTCCAAGCCCAGACGATCGGCCGGCCAATCCCAGAATATATCCGGAATTCAACACATCATGCATCTTAAAGAACTCAAGAAGAAAACTGCCGCGGAACTGGTCGAAATGGCCGAAGAGCTGGAAATCGAGGGCGCATCGACCATGCGCCGGCAGGACATCATGTTTGCCATCCTCAAGGAAGTCGCCGAGGACGGCGAGGAAATCATGGGGCTCGGCACGATCGAAGTGCTGACCGACGGTTTCGGCTTCCTGCGTAGCCCGGAGTCGAATTATCTCGCCGGGCCGGACGATATTTATGTCTCGCCCAACCAGGTCCGCAAATGGGGCCTGCGCACCGGCGACACGGTTGAAGGCGAGATCCGCGCACCCAAGGACGGCGAGCGCTATTTTGCCATCAATAAGCTGACCAGCGTCAATTTCGACGACCCCGATGCAGTGCGCCACCGGGTCAGTTTCGACAATCTCACCCCGCTCTATCCCGACGAAAAGCTCAATCTCGATACGCTCGATCCGACGGTGAAAGACAAGTCGGCGCGGGTGATCGATATAATCAGCCCGCAGGGCAAGGGCCAGCGTGCGCTGATCGTCGCACCGCCGCGCACCGGCAAGACCGTGCTGCTGCAGAACATCGCCAAGGCCATCACCGACAACCATCCCGAGGTATTCCTGCTGGTGCTGCTGGTCGATGAGCGCCCCGAGGAAGTCACCGACATGCAGCGCTCGGTGAAGGGCGAGGTGATCTCCTCGACCTTCGACGAGCCCGCCACCCGCCACGTCCAGGTCGCCGAAATGGTGATCGAGAAGGCCAAGCGGCTGGTCGAGCACAAGCGCGATGTCGTCATCCTGCTCGATTCGATCACCCGGCTTGGCCGCGCCTACAACACCGTTGTGCCCAGCTCGGGCAAGGTGCTGACCGGCGGTGTCGATGCCAATGCGCTCCAGCGGCCCAAGCGCTTCTTCGGCGCGGCGCGCAACATCGAGGAGGGCGGCTCGCTGTCGATCATCGCCACCGCGCTGATCGATACCGGCAGCCGCATGGACGAGGTTATCTTCGAGGAATTCAAGGGCACCGGTAACTCGGAAATCGTGCTCGACCGCAAGGTCTCCGACAAGCGCATCTTCCCCAGCCTCGATGTCGGCAAGAGCGGCACCCGCAAGGAAGAGCTGCTGGTCGAAAAGGACAAGCTGTCGAAAATGTGGGTGCTGCGCCGCATCCTGATGCAGATGGGCACGGTCGATGCCATGGAGTTCCTGCTCGACAAGATGAAGGATTCGAAGACCAACGAAGACTTCTTCGCGACGATGAACCAGTAAGCGGAGCAGAACCCTCGTGTTTGACCTTGCAGTCCTCGCCGCGACGGCATCCACCTCGCTGGGCGGACCGGCGGAAATCTGGGGCCATATCGTCCACGATTTCTCCAACATCACCAGCCCGGCGGCGTTCAGCGCCTTCCTGCAGGTGCTGATGATCGACATCGTGCTGGCGGGCGACAACGCCATTGTCGTCGGCGCGCTGGCGGCGGGATTGCCGCCGGATCAGCGCCGGAAGGTGATTTTCATTGGCGTGATGGCCGCGCTGGTGCTGCGCGTCATATTCGCCCTGACGGTCAGCTGGCTGCTCGGCATTGTCGGGCTGGTGCTGGCGGGCGGCATCCTGCTGCTGTGGGTCGCCTGGCGCATGTACCGCGACATACGGGGCCATAGCGGCCCGTCCGAATCGCCGGGCTCTCCGGAAATCGAGGGTGACGAGCATTCGGGCATGCAATCGGCCAAGACCTTTGCAGGAGCTGCCTGGGGCGTCGCTGTCGCCGACGTATCGATGAGCCTCGACAATGTGCTGGCGGTCGCCGGCGCGGCGCGCGATCATCCCGGCATTCTGATCGTTGGCCTGATCGTCGCGGTGGCGCTGATGGGCATCGCGGCCAACGTCATCGCCAAATATATCGAGCGCTATCGCTGGATCGGCTGGGTCGGCCTGGTGGTAATCGTCTATGTCGCGGGCAAGATGATCTGGGAGGGCTTCCACGAGGTGCAGCCACATCTGCTGGGATTCATGGGCTAGCCGGACGGGTAATTGGCCGGTGGGATTGACTGGTGGGATCGGCCGGTGCCGATCCCTCTAACCCACATGCGCGGCAAAGAACTCCGCCGTCCGCCTGTCCGCCAGCTGCGCCCCGGCCTCGTTCCGGCGCGCGCCGAAGGTGTCGGCGAAGCCGTGATCCAGCCCCTCGTAGTCGTGGATCGTCACATGCGCGTTGTCATCCAGACCGGCGTGCATCGCCTGTTGCGAGGCCGGGGGAACAAAGCCGTCGGCTGTCGGCACATGCAGCAGCAGCGGCCTGGCGATGGCGTGGCTTTCGTGGATCATGTTGTCGATGCCGACCCCGTAATAGCCCACCGAGGCGTCGATATCGGTACGCGTGGCGGTGAGGTAGGCGACGCGGCCGCCCATGCAATAGCCGACCAGGCCGACTTTCGGCACACCCTGCTCGCGGCGCACCCAGTGGATCGTCGCCTCGACATCCTGAATGCCCAGGTCGAAATCGTGCTTCATCATGTAGGCGACACCTTCCTGGAATTCCTGCGGGTCGTCCGGGTTGAGCTCGACCCCGGTCTTCTGCCGCCAGAACACATCGGGCGCGACCGCGAGATATCCCGCCGCCGCCCAGTCGTCGCACTTCTTGCGGATGCCCGGGTTAACCCCGAAGATCTCCTGGATGACGATGATCGCGCCGCGAGGCGTGCCCTCGGGTTTCACCGTATAGGCCGGGAAGCTCTGTTTGCCGTCTAGCGAGGGTATCTGGGCATTGGTGGTCATCGCGGGTGTCCCCAAGGAAGGTGTCTGATATTCACTATGCGCGCCTTGTGGACTTTGCCAAGTCCGTGTGTCAGCTTCCTTGCAATGTCCCAGCCAATGCATATGCGCGGAGAGCGGCGATGAAAGTCAATGTAGAGCTCGATTGCACGCCCGAAGAGGCGCGCCGTTTCCTCGGCCTGCCCGATGTGTCCAAGGCCAACGAGGCCTATGCCGAGGCCACCGCCAAGTTGATGCAGGGCGCGGGCAGCCTCGATCAGCTGCAGGAAGTCGCCAAACAGCTGGCGCCGATGGGGCAGATGGGCCTGAAGATGTTCCAGCAATTCATGGAAAGCGGCGCGGCGATGGCGACCAGGGGCAAGAAGTCCGATTAGCCATTCCCCGCGGCATGGCTGACCTGCTAACGGCGGTCCATGCACCATACCATCTTTGCCCTGTCCAGCGGCGCCCCGCCTGCGGCGATTGCGGTGGTGCGGATCAGCGGGCCAATGGCCGGACAAGCCGTGCGGGCGCTGGCGGGCAGGAATCTGCCGCCGCGCCGCGCCTGCTATGTCCGCCTGCGCGATGCCGGGGGCGGGACGCTCGACCGGGCGCTGGCGCTGTGGCTGCCGGGCCCCGGGACGGCAACCGGCGAGGACATGGCTGAGCTGCACTGCCACGGCGGGCGCGCGGTTGTCGCCGCGGTCGAAACGGCGCTGGCCGCCCTGCCACAGTTGCGCCGCGCAACTTCGGGCGAATTCACCCGCCGCGCGTTCGCTAACGGCAAGATCGATCTCGCCGAGGCCGAAGGGCTGGCCGACCTGCTTGCCGCCGAAACCGAACTGCAACGCCAGAGCGCGCAGGCCATGGCCGGCGGCGCTTTCAGCCGGGACGTGACGGCCTGGCGCGAGGCGCTGCTGGCGGTCTCCGCATCGCTCGAAGCCGTGCTCGATTTCGCCGACGAGGGCGATGTCGCCGATCTGCCGCCCGCTTTCGCCGTCGATCTCGAGCACTTGCGCGGCGAGCTGGCCGCATGGCTCGCCCGCCCGCGCGCGGAAGTGCTGCGCGAGGGCTACCGGGTGGTGATCGCGGGGCCGCCCAATGCCGGTAAAAGCACTCTTTTCAATGTATTGGTTGAATCGGAGGCGGCCATTGCCACGCCCATACCGGGCACCACCCGTGACGTCTTGACGCGCCCGGTCGCGCTCGAGGGTATTCCGTTCCTGTTTGCCGATACTGCGGGCTTGCATGACAAGGTCGACGATGCGGTCGAGGCGATCGGCATCGAGCGGGCGCTCGAAGCGCTCGATCGGGCGGACCTGGTGCTGTGGCTCGGCGTCGAAGGGCAGGGGCCGAAGGGCTGCTGGGAGATTGCCTCGCAATGCGACTACCCGGGAGCCCGCAGGAAACGCGCGCCGCGCCACCGGCTGTCGGCGGTGACCGGCGAGGGTCTCGATGCCCTGCGCAGCGATCTCGTCGCCCACGCCCGGGGCGCCATGCCCCGCCCCGGCGAGGCGGCGCTCAACGCCCGGCAGCACGAATTGCTGGCCCAGGCCGCCTCTGCCCTCGTCGAGGCCAGCGGCCAGCCCGACCCGCTGCTCTGCGCCGAGAACCTGCGGCTGGCCCGGGTGGCCTTCGACGCCTTGCTGGGGCGGACCACGACCGAGGACATGCTGGACGCGCTGTTCGGGCGGTTTTGTATCGGGAAGTGAGTCGCGGACTCGATTCCGGTGATGAGTCAAGCTTGTTGCTAGCAAGTTGTTCACAATATTGTTAGAAGTCAGGGGTGTTTGCCGGGAGTGCTCAAGATGGCCGCGTCAGTCGATACAGAGCTTCGACAAAACTTTATGTATTTTCAGCAAGTTGTAAACGATTGGATGCATGCGCATCATGGGCAGTATGCCCTATTGCGTGCTGGCAAGGTGGTCGATTTCTATAAATTGCCGATTGAGGCTGTGGATGCTGCGGCAAAGCTGTTTTCGGACGGGGTGTATTCAATTCAAAGAGTGACTGATCGTCCGGTTGATTTGGGGTTCTTGTCTTATGCCTCAGGTGATCAGCCAGCTTCTTGACGGTAAGCCAATCATTGACGTTACGGTCGCCGATGCTCTTCCACAGCCAATGGAAGTGAGTCCGCGAATCGCGGCCCAATTCTTTCGAGGTGAGGCAATATCGGGCCCTTCTGGACACGGGAGCTGACATAACTTGTCTATGTGACAATGTGGTGAGGGAATGTAGCCTCCGGCAGTCCGGTTTCATCCGGATGGTAGGTGGGCTAGGCCCGAGTTTGCATGCAACGCATATAATAAGAATTGGCATCGTGACAGGAAATTTGATTGATTTGAACGCAGCCCCACGCGGCATTTTTCAACTTGAGCCACTAGAGGCAGCGGCAATTCGTGAAAATGGGTGGTTTGATATCATCATTGGAACCGATGTTCTCAGGAATCACGAATTGAGGTTAACGCGTGGGGGTGGCTTTGAGTTGTATTTGTTTTAGCTAGTTCCACGTGGAACACCTCCCGCTTTGACCCTCATCCGCGCCTCCGCTAAAGGCGCTCCCCATGAATCCCTTCGACATCATCGTCATTGGCGGCGGGCACGCCGGGTGCGAGGCGGCTGCGGTTGCCGCGCGGATGGGTGCGCGGGTGGCTCTGGGCAGCTTCGATCTCGATATGGTCGGGGCGATGAGCTGCAATCCGGCGATCGGCGGTCTGGGCAAGGGGCATCTGGTGCGCGAGGTCGATGCCTTCGACGGGCTGATCGCCCGCGCCGCCGATGCCGCCGCGATCCATTACCGGATGCTCAACCGTTCGAAGGGCAGCGCGGTGCAGGGCCCGCGGGTGCAGGCCGACCGCAAGCTGTTCAAGGCGGCGATTCAGCGCCTGCTCAGGCAGCAGGGCGACCTCACGCTGGTTCAGGGCGAGGCGGCCGGGCTGGCGCTGTCCGGTGGCCGGGTGCGCGGGGTGTATCTGGGTGACGGTTCGGTGCTGGAGGCGCGGGCAGTTGTGCTGTGCACCGGCACTTTCCTCGGCGGCACGCTGTTTCGCGGCGAGGAGCGGATGACCGGGGGGCGCATCGGCGAGGCTTCGGCGCAGCTGCTCGCCAGCCAGCTTCGCGAGGCGGACTTGCCGATGGCGCGGCTCAAGACTGGCACCCCGCCCCGGCTCGACGGGCGGACCATCGACTGGTCGCGGCTGGCCGAGCAGCCATCCGATGCCGAGCCCTGGCGCATGTCGGCGATCGAGCCCAGGCGGGTCAACCCGCAGATTTACTGCGCGATAACAAGAACTAACGAACATAGCCATGACGTCATCCGGGCCAATCTCCACCGCTCGCCGCTGTTCTCCGGGGCGATCGGGGCGCAGGGGCCGCGCTATTGTCCGTCGATCGAGGACAAGATCCACCGCTTCGCCGACCGCACATCGCACCAGATATTTCTCGAGCCCGAAGGCCTCGATACGCACCTCGTCTATCCCAATGGGGTGAGCACCTCGCTGCCCGCCGACGTCCAGGTCGCGATGCTGCGGACCATGGAAGGGCTGGAGCAGGTCGCCATGGCGGTGCCGGGCTATGCGGTCGAATACGATCACATCGATCCGCGCGCGCTGCGGCCCAGCCTGGAGCTGCGGGCGATCCCGGGGCTCTATTGCGCCGGGCAGATCAATGGCACCACCGGCTACGAGGAGGCCGCCGCGCAGGGGCTGGTCGCGGGAATGCATGCCGCCTCGGCGGTGCTGGGCACCGAACCGGCACCGCTCGACCGGGCGAACGCCTATATGGCGGTGATGATCGACGATCTGACGTTGCACGGCGTTTCCGAGCCTTACCGCATGCTCACCGCGCGGGCCGAGTACCGGTTGCGGCTGCGCGCCAACAATGCCTCGACCCGGTTGACGCCGCTGGCGCTTGCGGCTGGCTGTATCGGCACGGCCCGGCGCGAATGGTTCGAGCGGCGGATGGAGGCCAAGGCCTCGCTGGAGGCCGAACTGTCCCGGGAAGTCACGGCGAGCGAGCTGGCCGGGGCCGGGCTCCCGGTGCGCACCGATGCCGGAAGGCTGCCGTTGCGCGATTGGCTGCGGTTCGGCGGCGTCGGCATCGACGGCCTTGCGCCCTGGATCGCGGGCGATTTGCCGGATGACAGCGATCTGGTTGAGGAAGTGGCCGAGGACGCCGCCTATGCCCCCTATCTCGTCCGGCAAGAAAGCGAACTGCGCGAACTGCGCGCCAGCGAGGCTCTCCAACTTGGCGACCACTTTACCTATGGCGCGATACCCGGCCTGTCGAACGAGATGGTCGAGCGGCTGAGCCGGGCCAGGCCGGCCAATCTCGCCGCAGCCGGGCGCATTCCCGGCATCACCCCGGCGGCGCTGGCGGCCCTGCTGGTTCACGCCCGGCGCCAGGCGGCATGATCGTCAGCGAGAGCGAGGCCAGGGACTGGCTGCGCAATTTGCCCGATTGCGACGAGGCGGCGATGGCCCGGCTCGAGACGCTGGTCCGCCTGCTGACCGCAGAGAATGCGCGGCAAAATCTGGTTTCGCAAGGCAGCCTCGCGGACGCCTGGTCCCGGCACATTGCCGATTCGGCCCAATTGCTGACCTATGTTCCACGTGAAACATCTTCGCCCTGGCTCGACCTTGGCACCGGTGCGGGCTTTCCGGGACTGGTGATCGCTGCTCTGCGGCCGGAATGCGAGGTGATCATGGTCGAATCGCGGACGCTGCGGGCGGAATGGCTCGAGCGCGTCCGTGCGGAGCTCGGGCTGGAGCAAGCCCGCGTCGTCGCCAGCCGTCTTGAGCAGGTCGAAGCGCGCCCGATGCGGGCCATCTCCGCCCGGGCCTTTGCGCCATTGGGCCGTCTTCTCGACTTATCCGCGCGTTTTTCCACCGCGGACACCGTATGGCTGTTGCCCAAGGGCCGTTCGGCGCAGCAG
Source organism: uncultured Alphaproteobacteria bacterium (assembly GCA_963775115.1). Lineage (GTDB taxonomy): Bacteria > Pseudomonadota > Alphaproteobacteria > Sphingomonadales > Sphingomonadaceae > Novosphingobium. Next base: position 298,377 of record CAVZHP010000009.1, on the reverse strand, counting down.
GAGTTGCATTCGCTTCGCGGATGGAATCATATGTTTCACGTGGAACAATCGCTCACCGACAGCGAAGCGGGAATCGTCACCGGCACTCTCGCCGGCAAGAAAGGGCGCAAGCATTGATCCGGATCGCCATAGCCAACCAGAAGGGTGGTGTGGGCAAGACCACCACGGCGATCAATCTCGCCACCGCGCTCGCGGCCACCGGCTGGAAGGTCCTGCTGATCGATCTCGATCCGCAGGGCAATGCCTCGACCGGCATCGGTATCGCCTCGGCCGATCGCCAGCGCTCGACTTACGACTTGCTGGTCGACAGGGCGCCGCTGCGGACCTGCATCCAGCCGACCAACATCCCGGGTCTCGACATCGTCCCGGCGACGGTCGACCTGTCCGGTGCCGAAGTTGAGCTGGTGACAGTCGAGGATCGCACCGGGCGTTTGCGGGCGTCGCTGGCCGGGGAGGTGGACTACGACATCTGCGTCATCGACTGCCCGCCTTCGCTTGGCATGCTGACGCTCAATGCACTGTCCGCCGCCGATACCCTGCTGGTCCCGCTGCAATGCGAATTCTTTGCCCTGGAGGGACTTAGCCACCTGTTGCAGACAGTCGAACGGGTGCAGCAGCGGTTCAATCCCGGACTGGGCATTGTCGGTATCGCGCTGACCATGTTCGACCGGCGCAACCGCCTGACCGATCAGGTCGCCGAAGATGTCCGTTCCTGCCTGGGCGATCTGGTGTTCGAGGCGACGATACCGCGCAATGTCCGGCTGTCGGAAGCGCCGAGCCACGGGCTGCCGGCGCTGGTCTACGATCACACCTGCGCCGGCAGCAAAGCCTATATGGCACTGGCGCGCGAGCTGCTCGCCCGTCTGCCGGAAAGAAGGAAGGCGGCATGAGCGAGGATCAAGTCAGCCAGACAACGGCTCCGCAGGGCGCGCCCACGGGCGCTGCCCGGCGCAAAGCCCCGGCGCTCGGGCGCGGGCTTGGCGCACTGCTGGGCGAGATCCGGCGCGAGGAAGCGCTGGTAGTCGAGGCAGAAGCGCCCGGAGCTCCGGCGCCAAACGGCGCTGCGGGTAGCAGCGGGCTGGCGATGTTGCCCGTCGCCGCCATAGACCCGCACCCCGGCCAGCCGCGCCGTCACTTCGACGAGGCCGCGCTCGACGAGCTGGCCGCCTCGATCGCGGCGCGCGGCGTTATCCAGCCGATCATCGTACGCCCGAGGGAAGGCGGGCGCTATCAGCTGGTTGCCGGCGAGCGCCGCTGGCGCGCTGCTCAGAAGGCGCAACTACATGAAATACCAGCATTAATTCGCGAATTGAACGATCGCGAAGTGATGGCTCTGGCGCTGATCGAAAACCTTCAGCGTCAGGACCTCAATCCGATCGAAGAAGCGCGCGCCTATCAGCGGCTGGCAGAGCAGGAAGGGCTGACCCAGGCGGAGATCGCCCGCATGGTCGACAAGTCGCGCAGCCATGTCGCCAATCTCCAGCGGCTGCTCGTCCTGCCCGAGCCGGTGATCGCCATGGTCGAGGATGGCCGCCTGTCGATGGGCCACGCCCGCGCCCTGATCGGCGTCGAGGATGCGGCGGGCATTGCCGAGGCGGCGGTGGCGAAGCAGCTGTCGGTGCGGGAAGTCGAGCGGCTGGCGCGGCGGCATCAGGATGGCCCGGCGGCGCGGCGGCATGCCCGGATCGAACGCAAGTCTGCCGATTCAGCCGATATCGCCGCCGTCCAGCGCCATCTCGAGGAGTTCCTCGGCCTGGCGGTGCGGATCAACAGCGATGCCGATCCGCGCTCGGGGACAGTGACGATACGCTACCGCACGCTCGATCAGCTCGATCTCATTTGCCAGCGGCTGACAGGCGGCGGTGTGTGAAATCGAAAGCCGGAAGTTGCGCTGCGCAACTTCCGGAGATTCGAAGGGCCTTCCTAATAACCGCTCATCCTGAGCTTGTCGAAGGACCATCCGGCTCCCGCACCCTCACAGCAACAACCCTGTGCTTCGACAGGCTCAGCAGGAGCGGGTCTGGTTGGGAGTGCACACTATGCTCCAGCAGTCAGAACTGGCGGCTAAGCAGTATGGCTAGGCAGGATCAGTAGACCCTGATCCGCTTGTCGCGCATCGGCTTGCGAGCCGGGCGGCGCGGAATGAAGCGGGTGCGGGTGGGGACATATTCCTCGGTAACCACTTCCTCGACCGGCTCGCTCACCACCTGCGTTTGCGCGGGCATCATGGTCATCTGCATCGGCCGGTAATGCACCGGTGCCATATAGACCTGGCCATAGGCGACGCCGCTCTGCGAATAATAGCGGTAGTAATCGTCGAGATAGGCCTCGCAATAATCGTAGCCGCCGCGATGGCCCATGCCTTGACCACCCATGTCATGGTCGCGGTCGCGCTTGTGGCGGCGGTGCTTGTGGCCCCAGCCGCTGTCGTAATAGTAAGCGGTGCGGCGGCGGCATTCGCTCAGCCAGGCGTCGCGCGCACGCGCATCCAGCTGCATGACCGGCGCGGCAGTGCCCTGCCACTGCGGCATCTGGGAATTGACTGGCGCGGGCGGCGGGAATGCGGGGACATCCGGCGCTGCCGGCATGGCTGCGGGCAATTCCGGCAGGTCGCCATCGGCAGCCGCAGCGGGCACCGCCAGCAACAGGGTGAGGGCGAGCGCACCTGTCGCAGCGCAAGTTCCGGCAAATCGGCGAACAAACATGGCATTCCCCTCTGGGCTCCGGGGCGATTCCCGGCGTTAACCCGGAATTTAGCATCGCCGCCCGCACAACTCCAAGCCATGCGGCGGTCCCGGATTTCCCGTGTCCCGTTTCGGATCAGCTAAGGTCCATCGGATTACCGGCGCGGTTCGCGCAGACGGCCAACGGCAGCCATCAGGCGCAACGGCCATTGCCGCCCGGCGCATGCCCGACTATCTTTCGCGGCATGACACAACGCATGCGCAAATCTCTGATCTGGTCCGGCATTATCGTGCTGGTGCTGGCGGTCTTCATTGTCTGGGTGTTGCGCGGCAATCCCTCGGAGCTCGATAGTCAGGCGACTTCGGGCAAGCGGCCCACGCTGGGCGAGGCGGAGACCGAATTCTTCCCCAGTGTCGGCCTGGCCAGCACCATCGGCTGGGGCGCGAACGGAGCTCCCAAGCCCGCCAAGGGTCTCGCGGTCACCCGCTTTGCTGGCGGGCTGGATCACCCGCGCACCATGCTCACCCTGCCAAACGGCGATGTGCTGGTTGCGGAAACCAATTCCCCGCCGCGCGGCGGCGGCGGCGGGGTGACCGGCTTTGTCATGAAACAGTTCATGGGCTGGGTCGGCGCGGGCGATCCTTCGCCCAACCGGATTATCCTGCTGCGCGACGCGGACGGCGATGGCGCCGCGGAGCAGCGCTTCACCCTGCGCAGCGCCGGCCTCGCATCGCCTTCGGGCATGGCCTGGGGCGCGGGCAAACTCTATGTCGCCAATCACAACGCCGTGCTCGCCTTCGATTTTGCACCGGGCGCGACCGAGCTTGCGGGCGAGCCGAAAAAGCTGATGGACTTGCCTGGCGCAGGCAACCACTGGATGCGCAATCTGGTGCTCAGCCCCGATGGCAAGAAGCTCTACGCGGCAGTCGGCTCGGCGTCGAACATCGGCGAAAACGGCATGGAGGTCGAAGCGGGACGCGCGGCGATCTGGGAGATCGATCTGGCGAGCGGAAATCGCCGCCAATATGCCAACGGGATGCGCAATCCCAACGGCATGGCGTGGAATCCCTCGACCGGCGAGCTTTGGGCGACCGTGCAGGAGCGCGACATGCTCGGCCCCGATCTGGTGCCGGAATATCTCACCAATGTCCCGGTCGGCGCGCAGTATGGCTGGCCGTGGGTCTATTGGAAGGACATCATCGACTGGCGGGTAAAGTCGCCGATGCCGGAATTCCTCACCGAATATGCCCGCAAGCCCGAATATGCCTTGGGCGCGCATACCGGTGTGCTGGGATTGCAGTTTTCGGGCCAGGGCAATCTGCTGGGCGAGCCATTTGCCAATGGGGCTTTCGTCGCCCGCCATGGTTCGTGGAACCGCAAGCCGCTGGCCGGTTACGATGTCGTGTTCGTGCCCTTCGATGCCAACGGCAATCCGATGGAGGCACTGCCGCAGCCGGTGCTGACCGGCTTCCTTGCCGGCAATGGCAATGAAACACACGGCCGCCCGGTGTGGCTGGCCTGGGACAAGGCCGGGGCGCTGCTGGTCAGCGACGATACGGCCGGGATCGTCTGGCGGGTTCAGGCGCCCGGCGCCAAACCCTCGGCCGGGCCCAAACCGGTGGTGACGGCGCACATGCCGCCGCAGCGCGAGTTGAAGGGCGATCCCCGCAAGCAGTATGAAGCAGGCTTCAAGGACGATTACGCCCGGGTGTCGCAGTAGCAATCGGATCGGCGTTCAGATCGTCTGGCCGGCACGCCCCGCCAGTTCGTTGACGAATTGCCAGGCCACCCGGCCCGAACGCGCGCCGCGCCGTTTCGACCATTCGAGCGCCTCGGCCTGCTCCCAGAACAGCCCGCGCTCGTCGGCATAACCAGCAACGATCGCCAGATAATCGTCCTGACTGCAGGCGTGAAAGCCGATCGACAGGCCGAAGCGGTCGGCCAGCGCCAGCCGGTCGTCGATCGCGTCGCGCGGGTTGATTGGATCGTCCTGTTCCGACAGGTGGCGAGGGACAATGGCGCGGCGGTTCGATGTTACCGCGATGCGGACATTGCCGGGCCGCGCTTCGACCCCGCCCTCGAGCCAGCTCCGCAAGGCGCGCGGGCCACTGCTGTCGCCGTCCTCGAAGCCGAGATCGTCGATGTAGACCAGGAAGCGGCGGCCGGCAGGGGCGAGCGCGGCGAACAGTGCGGCGAGGGTGGAAAGCGCATCCGGGGCAATCTGCACCAGCGCGACACTGGCCGGGTCGCCAGCTTGCGCAGCTGCAATGGCCGAGCGCAGCAGCGCCGATTTGCCCATGCCGCGCGAACCCCACAACAGCATGTCATGCGCGGCATGGCCCTTGGCTAGACGAGAGATGTTTTCGGCGACCGTTGCCTTTTGCGCGTCGATCCCGCGCAGCAGATCGAGGGAGGGGGCTTGAAGCCGGGCCACCGGGCGCGCGTGCTTGCCATCCCAAACATAGGCGGGATGGGCGAGCCAGTCGGTCAGCGCCGGTCCCGGCGGCGCCAGGCGTTCGAGCGCCCCGGCGATCCGAGCGAGAATATCGTCGCTGTTGCTCATCCTGCCAGCGCCTCTGCGTCGAGGGCGTAGAGCAGCGCCGCGCCGCCCACCGCCGCAGCCTTGAGCCCGGCGGCCTCCGGCACGATATGGGCGAGGAAATAGCGCGAGATCACCGGTTTGGACCGGGCGATGCTGGCCGGGGTGGCGGGCTCGCTGCTCGCACGCGCTTGCTTCAGCAACAGCCATCCCGTCACCGCCACGGCGCACATGGTGAGGAAGGGCACGCTCCCCGCCAGCCGGTCGTCGAGGGCGGCGTCCTTCAGCATCCATTGTCCGATTGCGGCGCAGTCGTGGGCAAGGTCGGCCAGCGCCGGGGCGTCGTGAGCCTCTTGGGCAATTTCTCCCATCAGCGCCGCAAGCACGCCGCCGCTTTCCATGCCGAGCTTGCGGGTGACAAGGTCGGCGGCCTGAATGCCATTGGTGCCTTCGTAGATCGGTGGAATTCGCGCGTCGCGAAACATCCGGGCCGCGCCGGTCTCCTCGATGAAGCCCATGCCGCCGTGGACCTGAATGTTGAGGCTGGTCACTTCCATGCCGATGTCGGTGCCCCAGCCCTTGAGCAGCGGCACCAGCAGCTCGGCCCGGTCCTGCGCTGCGGCATTACCCAGCGCGCCGCGATCGACTAGCCCGGCGGTGTAATAGAGCAACGACCGCGCGCCTTCGGTCAGCGCCCGCATGCGCAGCAGCATGCGGCGAACGTCGGGGTGCTCGATGATCGCCACCGGAGTCTTGTCGGCAGCTCCGGCGCGCGCCGATTGCAGGCGCTCGCGGGCGTAATTCATAGCCTGCTGGGTGGCGCGCTCGGCGAGCTGGACGCCCTGGCTGCCGACATTGATCCGCGCCGAATTCATCATCGTGAACATGGCCTTGAGGCCCTCGTTCTCATGGCCGACCAGCTCGCCGATGCAGGCATCGTTGTCGCCATAGCTCATCACGCAGGTCGGCGAGGCGTGGATGCCGAGCTTGTGCTCAAGGCTGACCGCCTTGAGATCGTTGCGCGCGCCGGGGCTGCCATCGGGCTTCACCAGATATTTGGGTACGACGAAGAGTGAAATACCCCGCGATCCTGCCGGCGCGCCGGGCGTGCGGGCAAGCACAAGGTGGACGATGTTCTCAGCCAGCTCGTGTTCGCCCCAGGTGATGAAGATCTTGGTGCCCTTGATCCGGTACTTGCCGGCATGTTCGCCCTCTTCGATAGGCGTCGCGGCAGTACGCAGTGCGCCGAGATCGCTGCCTGCCTGCGGTTCGGTGAGGTTCATCGTCCCCGTCCATTCGCCGCTGACCAATTTGCCGAGGTACATCGCCTTCTGCGCATCGCTACCATGATGGAGCAGCGACTCAATCGCGCCGACAGTCAGCATCGGCAGCAGGGCGAAGGCGAAATTGGCCGCGCCGAGATTTTCCAGCACGCAGCAGGCGAGGCAATAAGGCATTCCCTGGCCGCCGAACTCTTCGGGCCCGGCAATCGCATTCCAGCCGGCTTCGGCATAGGCGCGGTAGGCCTCGGCGAATCCGGCAGGCAGCGTGACCACGCCCTCGGCGATTCGCGCGCCCTCGACATCGCCGATCCGGTGGAGCGGCGCCCACTCGCCCGCCGCAAGTGCGCCGATGCCCTCGACAATCGCCTCGACGATGTCCGGACTGGCGGCAGAGAAGCGTTCGTGCGCCGCGAGCTCCCCGATCCCCGCACTCACCCGGAGCGCGAAGACCTGCTCGGCGGTCGGCGGGATGTATTCCATGGCGCGCTTTCCCTTGGCTTTGTGCTATCTCGCCTATAGCGGCAGGCCATGACCGGCAACAGCCCACCGGAAATTCGCAAGGCCGATGCCGCCGCCATCTCGCAAGCGGCGGCAATGCTGCGCGCGGACGGACTGGTCGCGGTGCCGACCGAAACGGTCTATGGCCTCGCCGCGCGGGCAGACAGCGATGCGGCGGTGGCGGCGATCTATCGCGCCAAGGGACGGCCCGATTTCAACCCGCTGATCGTCCATGTCGCGGATCGGGAACAGGCGGAGCAGCTGGCGCAGTTCGATGCGCGGGCGCTGGCGCTGGCGGCGCAGTTCTGGCCCGGGGCGCTGACGCTGGTGCTGCCAAAGCGGGAGGACGCGCCGCTAGCGGCGGCTGTTACCGCCGGCCTGCCGACTGTCGCACTGCGCTGTCCGGCCCATCCGGTGATGCGGGCGCTGATTTGCGAGACCGGCCTGCCGCTGGCCGCGCCTTCCGCCAATCGGAGCGGCGCAGTGAGCCCGACCAGCGCCGCGCATGTTGCATCGTCGCTGGGCGGGAAGGTCGATCTGATCCTCGACGGAGGGCCTTGCGCAGAGGGGATCGAATCGACGATTGTCGCGCTGCGGGAGGGCGACGGCTGGCAAATTCTTCGACCCGGTCCCGTCACGCAGGCCCAGATTTTCGCCATTCTTGGTGCGGCCAATGAAGTCCTGACGCCATCCGGCGGGATCGAGGCGCCAGGGCAGCTCGCCAGCCACTATGCCCCTGGCAAGCCCCTGCGGCTGGAGGCTGAGCAAGCGCGGGCCGATGAATTCCATATCGGCTTTGGCGCGATAGCAGGCGATGCCTGCCTCTCGGCAAGCGGCGATCTGGCCGAAGCTGCGGCGCGACTATACGCATTGCTGCATCAGGCGGCAGCGGCGAAGCAGACGCGTATCGCGGTCGCGCCGATACCGGCTCATGGCATCGGTTCGGCAATCAACGACCGGCTGCGTCGCGCTGCGGCCTGATTACTCCGGTTGAGAACCCTGTTCCGGCGAGCTTCGCTGCATATCGCCGTATTCGGCGTCGGCCATGTCGCAGGCGCGGGAATCGCCCTGTGCGCACTGCCGCGAATGGCGATCGTAATCGCGCTCCAGCCTGCCCAGCCGTTCCTCGCTGCGCCGCATTTCCCGCCCGCGCTTCTCGTCGGCCTCGGACTGGCTGGTGGTCGCAAGATCGACAGCCTTGCCCGCCACCCGCACCGGCGCGGTTGCTACGCCGACGATGGTTTTCGCAATGCAGCCTGACAACGCGGGCAATATCAGCGCGACCATTAACGATTTTGTCCAACCCCGCATCGCTTGCACCTCCCGGCTTGCGATCGGCAGTATTGCGACAAGGTCATTGCCAGGGTGTGAACCCTGCGATGGACCGAGGCCGCAGTGGCCTGAAACGAAAAGGGCCGCTCCCTGCGGAACGGCCCCCTTGGTGATTTCGGCAGAAAAGAGCGATCAGACGGGTTCCGCCGCCGCTTCGGCAGTTTCCGCCACTTCCGCTGCAACCGCGTTCTCGTAATACTTCGGCGCATGCTCGTTGAGGATCGCGAGGATCTTCTTGAGCGCGGTGGGCTCGTCGGTCTTTTCCATCGCGGCCAGCTCACGCGCCAGGCGCGAGGAAGCGGCCTCGAAGATCTGCCGTTCGGAATAGCTCTGCTCGGGCTGATCGTCGGCACGGAACAGATCGCGCGTCACTTCGGCGATCGACACCAGGTCGCCCGAATTGATCTTGGCTTCGTATTCCTGGGCGCGGCGCGACCACATGGTGCGCTTGACCTTGGGCTTGCCCTTGAGCGTATCGAGCGCCTCGCGCAGGGTCTTGTCGGACGACAGCTTGCGCATGCCGATCGCTTCGACCTTGCCCACCGGAACCCGCAGCGTCATGCGCTCTTTCTCGAAGCGCAGCACATAGAGCTCCAGCTGCATGCCGGCGATTTCCTGGTTCTGCAGCTCGATCACCCGGCCAACACCGTGCTTCGGATAAACGACGTAATCACCGACATCGAAGGCGTTTGCCTTTGCCGTCATGTATCATCCCTTCGTTTGTTTGGCCTGGGCTGTGCGGTCATGCTGCTGTCTTTTTGCCGTGCGAACGCCAATGCGCGCTTCGCAATCCGGCCCGATGCTGGCATCAACCGATGTACGCGACCCTGCCTTTCATGATGCCAATCGATAGTGGCCGCGCCGATTGCGCCCCTCGCGACCGAGGAATCATATAGCAGCTCTGTAACAAAATTACCAGAGGCAGGAATCCGCGTGGATTCCTGCCTCTTTTCGACTGGTATTTTCGATCGGTCAGCCGTTTCGGGCTGCGGTCGCGCCGCTCAGTCGCCCTCGCCGGGTTCGGCGGAGAACAGCTTCTCGAACTTGCCTTCCACGCCCTTGAATTCGTCGGCGTCGGGCGGCGAATCCTTCTTGGTGGTGATGTTCGGCCATTCGGCGGAATATTTCGTGTTGATTTCGAGCCACTGCTCCAGCCCGCTCTCGGTGTCGGGCAGGATCGCCTCGGCCGGGCATTCGGGCTCGCAGACACCGCAATCGATGCATTCGCTGGGGTTGATCACCAGCATGTTCTCGCCCTCGTAGAAACAATCTACCGGGCAGACTTCCACGCAATCCATGTATTTGCAGCGGATGCAAGCGTCGGTGACGACATAGGTCATGGCTGCAAATCCCCTTCTTCGGTGTTCAGGTTAGGTCTGGGCAAGTCAAAGCTGGGCGCTGCTAAAGGGAAATCCGCGCTGCCGTCAAGCACCCGATAGCAGCTTTGCGCTTCCAGAGCAGGTCCGCGCCGGTTTGGCAGGGCGATAAGCTCGATAATGCGGACGGAATCGCCGTGGGGCAGAGTAAGCACATCGCCCTCTGCGACTTTCTGGTGGGCGCGGTCGATCCGGCGGCCATTGAGCCGGACATGCCCTTCCGCCGCGATCGCCTGGGCGATGGTTCGCGTGCGCGCGAGCCGCAGAAACCAGAGCAATTTGTCGATTCGCATCAGCGGACCAGTTCGGCGAGGGCGGCGAAGGCGCCTTCGCGGACCGGGGCGGGAGGAGTGTGGGCCTCGGGGTGGCGGCGTGGCGGCCGCCAGCGCCAGACGAGCTGCCCCGGCGGGCCGGACTCGCCCTGGCGAAGCGCCCGGGGCACGATCGGCTGGAATCCTGCCAGCCGCAGCAGCCGGGCATAGCTCGCGGTGGTCAGCCCCGCCGAAACCGCCCGCGCCGGATCGAGCGCAAACGGCTTGCGCCCTGCGACTGTACGCGCCTCGTGGGCTTCGCGCAGCAGCTTCTCCGCCATGTCGAGCCGGATCTGCTGCTTGCCAAGCTGGCGGTAGCCCGGCGGCGGGCCCTTGGCCGCAGCCAGCACCGGCGGCATGGCGGGTACCGGAGGCGGTATCTTGTTACCACTTAGCGCCGCGAGCTCGCGCCAGGCGGCAAGCGGCCCAGGCTTGAGCATGGCCGGGACAACGATGTCGAGCTGGCCGACCCGCACGCCGAGCCTGAACAAGGAACCGCGCTGGTGCTTGTCGAGCAAGTCAATGCCGGTCTCACTGCGATCGAGCATGCCCCCGGCCTCGACCAGCCGGATCAGCAGCGCGCGCAGCGCAGCGCCGGCTTCGGGCGCGCGGCTGGCAGCGTCGAGGCGGTGTAGCGGTTCGAGCGGTGCCAGCGCCTGATCCAGCCAGGTTGTCAGCGCATCGAGCAGCGGCTGGCGGGCGGCGGCGGGCAGCGCATCGAGCGCCGGATCTGCCAGGAGTCGCGGGGCGAGGGGACTGCGGCCGCGTTCGAGCACGGCAAGCCGGGAATCCTCCCATGCGATCGCGCCGTTCTCCAGTTGCAGTTCGGCTTCGCCCGCGCGAATCGCCGTAGTCAGTGCTTGCGCCCGGGCAGATGCGAGCGCGGGAACGTGGCGCTCGGCGGCGGCCAGCAGCAGTTTGCGGTCGCCATGCCGCGCGGTAGGATCGACCTGAAAGCGGAATCCGCGCAGCGAGCCGATGTGGGCGCCATCGACGAGCACTTCCTCGTCCTCGAGCCGCACTGGCAGCAATGCTGTATCCGGACCCAGCTTTTTCATCAGCACGGCGGTGCGCCGGTTGACGAAGCGTTCGATCAGCCGGGCATGCAAGGCGTCGGACAGCCGCGCCTCGACGCCCCGCGCCCGCGCCGCCATCTCATCCCTTGCCAGCACCCAGTCGGGCCGCTGGGCGATATAGGCCCAGCTGCGGATCGCGGCGATCCGGCCCTGCAGTGTGTCGATATCGCCCGCCGGCTTGTCGAGCGCGGCAATCGCCTGGGTGACGTAGTCCGCGCCGAGCTGGCCGTGGCGCAGATCCTGCCACAGCCGGGCGACGAAGCGCGAATGGGTCTCGGCGCCCTGTTGGCGGAAATCGGGCAGCGAGCAGGCCTCCCAGAACCGGGCGACCGCGGCGGGAGAGCGGACTGTATCGGCAATCTCGGGGTCTTCCGCGAGGCGCTTGAGCACGGTGAGGTCGATCGCCTCGGGCGCTGGGGCCAATTGGGCTCGGTCCGGTGGCGATTCGAGGTCGCCGATCAGCATGCCGAGCGAATCGAAGCGCGGTTCCGCCTCGCGCCAGAACAGCCGGGTCAGTGGCGGGAAGCGGTGCTCCTCGATGGCATAGACTTCCTCATCGGCGAATTCCGCGTCGCGGGTGCCTGTGCCCGCAAGCGTGCCGAATGTGCCGTCGCGCTGGTGCCGCCCGGCGCGCCCGGCGATCTGCGCCATTTCCGCCGTGGTCAGCCGCCGCTGCCGCACGCCGTCGTATTTCGACAGGCCGGCGAAGGCGACATGTTCGATATCGAGGTTGAGCCCCATCCCCACCGCGTCGGTGGCGACCAGATAATCGACTTCGCCCGACTGGTAGAGCGCCACCTGGGCGTTGCGGGTCTGCGGGCTGAGCGCCCCCATCACCACCGCCGCGCCGCCGCGGAAGCGCCGCAGCATTTCTGCGATGCCATAGACCTGCTCGATCGAGAAGGCGACGATGGCGCTGCGCGGCGGCACCCGCGAGAGCTTGCGCGCGCCGGCGTGGCTCAGCGTCGAGAAGCGCGGGCGGGTGACGATCTCGGCCTCGGGCACCAGCGCCTTGATCATCGGCTCGAGCGTCGAGGAGCCGAGGATCATGGTTTCCTCGCGTCCGCGCGCATGCAGCAGCCGGTCGGTGAAAATGTGCCCGCGCTCGCGGTCCGCGCCGATTTGTGCCTCGTCTATGGCGACAAAGGCCAAATCGGCTCCGATTGGCATTGCCTCCGCTGTACACAGCAGCCAGCGCGCGTCTTTCGGTTCGATCCGTTCCTCGCCGGTAATCAGCGCGACCCGGTTCTCGCCCTTGATCGCGCAGACCCGGTCATAGACCTCGCGCGCCAGCAGCCGCAGCGGAAAGCCGATAGCTCCGCTCGAATGGGCGCAGAGCCGTTCGATGGCGAGGTGGGTCTTGCCGGTATTGGTCGGACCCAGCACCGCCTTGACTCTGCTGTCGGAATCCCTGCGGGGAAAGGCGGTCGTTCGCGTGGCCATCGCAAGGTTCAATGTGGCACCGCCCCCCGCCCCCCGCAAGGTGAGCGCCAGGATCATCCCCACCGCACAGCGCAAACCCGCTAAAAGGCGCGGCGCTTAGCCGAAAATTAACCCTGCGGGTGCAGGAGAGAAGCGCAATTGCGGCACCGGCGCCCAAGGCCGGGAGCAGGGGACCAAAGACTTTGTTCAGAGGGCGCGACCATGCGGACTTCGGCCAGGGGGCACCGGCGGCGAGCGCCGCCGCTTTGTCGTGCGCTCCAATCTCGTCCGATCCTGCATCTCGCGCGGCCGCAGGACTGAAGCACCGCCTCGAAACCGCGTTCCACAAATTCGATCTGGTGCACGATCTCGCCGAGGATATCGGCAGCATCCGCTGGTTCCGGGGGCTTGGCGCCATGTCCGGGCTGGCGATTGCCGCGCTGTCGTTCTGGCCGGACTTCAGCACGGTCGAGGCCGCGACGACCATGCCGGTCGATGGCGCTGTGCGCGACGAATTCAGAAGTCAGATGATCATGCCGCTGGCGCTGGGCGGCGATAGCGGCCGCCGCATGGGCGCGAGTGCGCTGGCCGTGCCGATCGCCAGCGCGCCCGAGCGGGCCTCGATCCAGCTGGTCGCCACGCTCGGCCAGGGCGACAGCTTCGGACGCATGCTCCAGCGCGTCGGGGCGGGTGCGGGCGATGCGGCCCGGGTGACCGAATTGGTCGCCGCCAGTGTGCCGCTCGGCGAAATCGAGCCCGGAACCCGTATTGACCTCACGCTCGGCCGCCGCCCCGGCCCTGGCCAGCCGCGCGCGCTCGACAAGCTGGCCTTCCGCGCCCGCTTCGACCTCGATCTTGGCGTCGCCCGGCGTGGCGGCGCGCTGGTGCTGACGCCGCGGCCCATTGCTGTCGACACGACGCCGCTGCGCATCCGCGGGGTGGTCGGCCCGAGCCTCTATCGTTCGGCGCGGGCCGCCGGGGCGCCGGTCAAGGCGATCCAGCAATATCTCCAGACAATCGACAGCCACCTTAGCCTCGAAGGCGATATCGGGCCGGTCGATCAGTTCGATTTCATCGTTTCCTTCAAGCGCTCGGCCAGCGGCGAGAGCGAGACCGGCCAGTTGCTCTACGCCGGGCTGGAACGCGGCGGCAAGCCGCTCGCCCAGCTGCTGCGCTGGGGCCCGGACGGCCAGTTCTTCGAAGCCTCCGGCATCAACAGTCACAAGGCGGCAGTCTACGCCCCGGTCAACGGACGGCTGACCTCGGGCTTCGGCCTGCGCCGCCATCCGATACTCGGTTACACGCGCATGCACGGCGGCGTCGATTTCGGCGCGGCCTGGGGCTCGCCGATCTTCGCGGTCAGCGACGGGATCGTCGCCTACGCGGGACGCCATGGCGGCCACGGCAACTACGTGCGGCTCGAGCACGGCGGCGGGCTGGGCACCGGCTATGCGCATATGAGCCGTTTTGCCGTATCCCCCGGAAGCCAGGTCCGCGCCGGCCAGGTGATCGGCTATGTCGGCTCGACCGGCCTCTCCACCGGGCCGCACCTGCATTACGAAGTCTATCAGAGCGGCCGCAAGGTGAACCCGCTGTCGGTGCGCTTCACCGTCAATGCCCAGGTCGATACCAAGCAGCTGGCCCAGTTCCAGGCGCGGATAGCCGAGCTCAAGAAAGTCGCACCCGGCGCGGCGCTCAAGAGTCTCGCGGCAAAGCAGGCTGTCACCAAACAACCCTAATTGCGTTGAAGCGCCGCGCCATTTCCGCCAGAAGGCGCGGAATATGACCCAGGCTTCCTTTCCCGCAACTCGCCTTCGCCGCGCCCGCACCCACGCCTGGAGCCGGGCGATGCACCGCGAGACCGTGCTCTCGCCCGCCGACCTGATCTGGCCGCTGTTCGTCACGCAAGGCAGCGGCGTCGAGGAACCGGTCCCTTCGCTCCCCGGTGTTTCGCGCTGGTCGGTGGACCGGATTGCGGTGCGGGCGAAGGAAGCGGTGGCGCTGGGTATTCCCTGCCTCGCCCTGTTCCCCAACACTCAGCCCGAGCGCCGCAGCGAGGATGGGCGCGAGGCGCTCAATCCCGAAAACCTGATGTGCCAGTCTATCCGTGCGATCCGCGATGCCTGCGGCGGGGATGTGGGCGTGCTCACCGATGTCGCACTCGATCCCTATACCAGCCACGGCCAGGATGGGCTGATCGACGACGCGGGCTATGTGCTCAACGACGCGACGGTCGAGGCTCTGGTGGCTCAGGCGCTCAACCAGGCGGCGGCGGGGGCCGACATCATCGCGCCCTCCGACATGATGGACGGCCGCATCGGCGCGATCCGCAGCGCGCTGGAAAGCGCGGGGCATTGCAACGTCCAGATCATGAGCTACGCCGCCAAATACGCTTCCGCTTTCTATGGCCCGTTCCGCGACGCGGTCGGTTCTCGCGGACTGCTGCAGGGCGACAAGAAGACCTATCAGATGGACCCGGCCAATGCGGAGGAAGCCCTGCGCGAAGTGGCGCTGGACATTGCCGAGGGGGCGGACAGCGTCATGGTCAAGCCGGGACTGCCCTATCTCGATATCGTCCGCAGGGTGAAGGAGCGCTTCGATGTTCCGGTATTCGTCTATCAGGTGAGCGGCGAGTACGCGATGATTGAGGCGGCGGTGGCGGTGGGCGCGGGCGAGCGCGATGCGCTGGTGCTGGAGACCTTGACCGCCTTCAAGCGCGCCGGGTGTTCGGGTGTGCTGACCTATCATGCGGCGCATGCGGCGCGATTGCTGGGCTGATATGGTATAGCTTTTATACCATCTTTGAAGCTATAGTGACTTGATGTTCGAGTTCGATCCGGAGAAGAGCGCGGCGAATCTCGCCAAGCACGGGATCGACTTCGAAACGGCGCAGGCCTTGTGGCTCGAGAACCGGTTTGTCGAAGGCCCGGCTAATTGGCCCGGCGAAGAACGCTGGATGCGGATTGCCAGTCTGGATGGAAAGCTGTGGTCGGCGATATTTGCAGTCCGCGGCGGCAATATCCGTCTGATTTCGGTCAGAAGGTCGCGCCCGAAAGAGGAATTGCAATATGGACGCCAGGACAAGCACAGCTGAAGAGTTTGATCGTCGTTTCGACGATGGCGAGGATATGGCCGACCATATCGACTGGGATTCCGGGCGGTCTCCGCCGGTCCAGCCCAAACGCGTAAATGTCGATTTCCCGCTTTGGATGGTGTTGGGGCTGGACCGTGAAGCAAAAAGGCGCGGAATCTCGCGTCAGGCGCTCATCAAGATCTGGATTGCCGACCGGCTTGACGCGGCAGCCTGACGCTTTTGCCGAGCCATGGCAGAGTTACAACTGGAAACCGAGCGACTGGTTTTGCGGAAATGGCGCGAATGCGATTTGGCGCCTTTCCACTCGATTTGCGGTGATCCGCGCGTCATGGAATTCGTTGGGCCGCCATGGTCCGAAGCTGAAGCTAGCCAATTCATCGCAAGTCAGCGGAAGTCGCAGGCGGAACATGGCTATTGCAACTGGGCGATCGAGCGCAAGGCGGACAAGGCGCTTATCGGCTTTTGCGGTCTCAAGCCCGGCTCTGCGGGCACGCCGGTTGCTGGCAAGCCTGACCTCGGCTGGCGGCTCGCACACTCTGCCTGGGGGCAGGGGTTCGCCCGTGAAGCGGCGGCGGCTTGCATCGCTTGGGGCTTCGCCAACTTTCCTGACGATGCGATCTGGGCGAAAACCGTGCCTGCCAACACCCGCAGCTTGGGCCTTATGCTCCGACTAGGCATGAGCAAGGTCGAAGGCGGCGACTTCGATCATCCGGCATTACTGCAAGGCGATCCCTTGCGCCGCCATGTGCTTTATCGCATTTCTCGGCCCCGATGACTGTCGATCTTCCCGTTCAGTTGGCCCCTACCCAGCCGGCCCCAGCCCCTGCTCGGCCGGCCAAGGTCAATCGCACGCTGTTCGTCGTGACGATCCTCACCGGCAGCTTCCTGCTGTTCCTCGTCCAGCCGATGGTCGCGCGCATGGCTCTGCCCCGGCTCGGCGGCGCGCCCAACGTCTGGAACAGCGCGATGCTGGTCTATCAGGCGCTGCTGCTGGCGGGCTATGCCTATGCACATCGGCTTTCGTATCTTCCATTGCGGCGGCAGGCGGCAATTCACATTGGCCTGTTGCTGCTTGCCGTTCTGACACTTCCGGTCGCGCTTTCCGGCCTGCCGCAGCCGGGTCCCGGCAACGAAGCCTGGTGGGTGCCGCTGCTGCTGCTGGTCAGCGTCGGGCCGGTGTTCTTCCTGGTTTCGGCGCAGGCGCCGCTGATGCAGCGGTGGTTCTCCGCCAATCCGGCTGCCGGTGAGCCTTGGGCGCTCTATGCCGCCTCCAATCTGGGCAGCTTCGCCGGACTGATCGCCTATCCGCTGGTCGCCGAGCCGCTGCTGCGGCTGCATGACCAAAGCCTGGGCTGGAGTCTGGGTTATGGCGCGCTGGTCGTGCTGGTGGCGCTGGCCGCGCGCGCCCGTTGGCACGAGCCCTTCGCCACCTCACCGGTCGCAGCAACCGCCGCAGCAGCAACCGCCACTGCCCCGGTGGGAACGAAGCGCTTCCTGCACTGGATCGCGCTGGCCGCGGTGCCGTCTGGATTGATGCTGTCGACCACGACGCATCTCACCACCGACATCTTCGCCATGCCCCTGCTGTGGGTGATACCGCTCGGGGCCTATTTGCTGAGCTTTGTCGTCGCTTTTTCCGATCGCCGCACTCTGTCCCGGCTGCTGACCACTGCCGCGCCGTTCATCGTGCTGATTTCGGGCGGGCTGGCGATGGCTTCGCGCAGTTCGGGAATGCTGTTTCTCGCGCTGAACAGCATCGGGCTGCTGTTTACCGTTGCGGTCGTGCTGCATGCGCGGATGTATGCCTTGCGGCCCGATCCCTCGCGGCTCACCCTGTTCTATCTGGCCATGTCGATCGGCGGCGCGCTGGGCGGCGTGTTCACTGCGCTGATCGCGCCCCAGGTATTCGACTGGGTGTGGGAGCATCCGCTGCTGGTACTCGCTGCGGCCATGCTGATGCCGCTGCCCGCACTATACGACTGGCGCAGGCTCCCCGGGCTCGACCCGGCGCTGGCTCGCGTGGCCGCCGGCGTTCTGCTTGTGCTGGCAGCTTTGCTGGGCCTGCGCTTGCTGACCATCGTCATGGACCCGGATCTCGCCCAGGAGAGGGTATGGCTGGCGCTGGGCCTTTCCCTGCTTGGCCTCGCCATGGTGCCCTGGCGCTGGCTGTTCGTCGCCATGCTGTTCATCATCATGCTGGCCCAGGGCGGTTTCGACACGATCACGACATCGCTCGACGGCGCGCGGACGCGCAGCTATTTCGGGATTTACACGGTGCGGGACTATGCCTCGTCCAAAGTTCGCACACTCACTCACGGCACGACGATGCACGGCAAGCAATCGCTCGATCCGGCCCGTTCGCGCGCGCCGATGAGCTATTACGGGCCGACCTCTGGCGCAGCGCTGGCGCTGGCACAGGCTCAGGCGCTTTACGGCCAGGGTGCGCGGATCGGCATTGTCGGCCTTGGTACCGGCACGCTTGCATGCTTCAGCCGGCCCGGTCAGGACTGGCGCTTCTACGAGATCGATCCGGCCGTGCTGGAGCTATCGCGCAATCGCACTTTCACATTCGTGGCGCAGTGCGCGCCGCAGGCCAAGGTCGTGCTGGGCGACGCCCGGGTCGAGCTGGCCAATGCGCCGCCAGGCAGCATCGACGTGCTGGTGGTCGATGCCTTCTCGTCGGATGCAATACCGCTGCATCTGCTGACCAGCGAGGCCTTCGGCGTCTATGGCAAGACGCTTTCGCAGCGCGGACTGCTGATGGTGCACATCTCCAACCGCTTCTTCGAGCTCGAACCGGTGCTGGCGGCCGTGGCAAAGCAGCGCGGATTGTCGGCGGCCAAACGCGACGATGTTCCGCCCGACGATAAAGACGGGCTGACTGCATCGACCTGGGTGGCTCTGAGCCGCGACCCGGCGGTCCTTGCCACACTGGCCAAAGCCCGGCCGAACGTCCCATGGACACCGTTGCCGCCGCCCGCGCCCCGGGTATGGAGCGACGACCACGCTTCGATCCTGCCCTATGTTCGCTGGGAGAATATGGTGAAACTGCCATGACCGCACCGCCGCCCGCCGCACTGGCCGACGTCTCCATCGTTTCCCTTGGCGGCAAGACGCCGCGCATCCATTCCAGCGCCTTCATCGCTCCGGGTTGCCGGATAATCGGCGATGTCGAGATCGGCCCGGACGCCAGCATCTGGTACAATTGCGTGATCCGCGCCGATGTGAATCGCATTGTCATCGGCGCGCGGACCAATATTCAGGATGGCACCGTAGTCCATTGCGACAGCCCCAAGCCCAAACGGCCTGAGGGCTTCGCCACGATCATCGGCGAGGACGTGCTGATCGGCCATATGGCGATGATCCACGGCAGCACGCTGGAAGATCGCGCTTTCGTCGGGCTGGGGGCGATCGTCATGGACGGCTGCCGGATTGCTTCGGATGGGATGCTGGCGGCCGGCGCGATGCTCACGCAGGGCAAAGTCATCGAGAGCCGCCAGATGTGGCTCGGCCGGCCCGCTGCCTATGCGCGCGACCTGACCGACGCCGCGCTTGCGGACATGCGCGCGGGAGTTGCCGGTTATGTGGTCAACGGCAAGCTCCATGCGGCGGCTCTGCGTGGCGAAACCCCGGATTGATCTCCCGCCCGCGCCGGCAATCCGCGCGCTGGCCGACGCAGCCGGGCGGCTTGCGGTTCGGGTAACGCCAGGCGCGCGGGTGGAATCACTGGAGATCGCGGCCGGAGCGCTGCAAGCAAGAGTCAGGGCAAAGCCCGAAGACGGCAAGGCCAATGCGGCGGTAATCGCGCTGCTCGCCTCGGCGCTGGGCGTGGCGCCATCCCGCCTCGCATTGTTGCGCGGCGCAACTTCGCGGGACAAGCTGATTGCCATTCACCGGTCGGACTGTTGACCGCACCGGTACAATCGGGCTTGCCTGGAATCGACAATCTTTCGTGACTTGCCTATGGAGCGTTCGCATTGGCGGCGCACCCTCGCGGTGCGCCGCTTGTCGTGAAAACCGGAGTGGACTGCACCATGTGGCACCAAGGCTATACGTCGGAAATCAATTATACCTACGGGTACTATTCGGAACTGGCGCCCGCGCGCATCCGCCTTGCGTTGCTGGCTTGCGGCATCGACCACAGCATTTCAGAGAATCCGGTCTATCTCGAGTTGGGTTTCGGCCAGGGACTGTCGCTCAATATCAACGCCGCGACCAATTCGGGCACTTATTACGGGACCGATTTCAACCCTGGGCAAGTGGCTAACGCCCGCGAGTTCGCCAATGCCATGGGCAAACCGCTGAACCTGTTCGAGGATTCCTTCGAACAACTGGCGCAGCGCGACGACCTGCCGCAATTCGACATCATTGCGCTGCATGGCATCTGGTCCTGGATCAGCGACGCTGGCCGCAAGGCGATCGTCGATATGGCGCTGAAGCGGCTGAAGCCGGGCGGGGCGCTCTATGTCAGCTATAACGTAACCCCCGGTTGGTCGCCCGGCATTCCCCTGCGCATCCTGATGGCGGAATACGCCCGGCGCGAGGCCAATGGCGCGCTGGTGGAGCGGATCAACGGTTCGCTCGATTTCGTCGAGACCGTGATGAATGCCGGCGCCGCCTATTTCGTGCAGAATCCGCATCTCAGGCAGAAGCTTGATGCAATCAAGCAGCAGGATCGCAATTACCTTGCGCACGAGTATTACAACGCCGACTGGCATCCCATGCCTTTCTCGCAGGCGGCCGATCAGCTGGCTGAGGCCAAGCTGAGCTTTGCCGCCTCTGCTTCGATTCTCGAAAATCTTCCCGCAATCAGCATTCCTGCGGCTGCGCATGAAGTCCTGCAGTCGATCAAGGATCCGGTGATGCGGGAGACCACCCGCGACTATTTCGTCAATCAGCAGTTCCGGCGCGATATTTTCGTCAAGGGGCCGCGCTACATGTCGCTCTACGATCACGGCAAGCGGGTCGAGCAGGAACGCTTCATCCTGCTGGGCGACCCGGAGAAATGTCCTGAAAAGGTCACCACGGTGATTGGTGAGGCCGATCTCAGGGCCGACATCTACAAGCCGCTGGTCGAGGTCCTGGCAGGATTTCCCGATGGCTCGGCCACGGTCGGCGAGCTAATGGCTTCCGACGGCCTCAGCCAGCTCAATCGCGCCCAGATCTGGGAAGTGCTGCTGGTGCTGACCGGGGCCGGTTTTGTTGCACCCGTCGCCACTTCAACCACACCTTCTGAAGACGGAGTGGCCTCGCGGGCGCTGAACAGCGCGCTGATCTCAAAAGCCGAAGCGGGCGCCGGGGTCGACTATCTGGCCGCGCCCCGGTTGGGTGCGGCGATCAATGTCACCCGCATCGAGCAGATGTTCATCCGCGCCATTCAGACCAATGAAGCGGATCCGGTCGAATGGGTCCGCGCAGTGCTTGCCAGTCAGGGACAACTGCTGATCGTCGAAGGCGAGCCGATCGAGGACGAGGAGCGGACGCGCGTCGAACTCAGAAGGATATTCGATGAGTTTACGGCGCTGAAGTCCGATCTGCTCAAGCGGCTTGGCGCCTGCTGATCCCGGACGAGAATATCCGGGCGGTATGGGTCTCGACCGTCCCTTGCCGTTACTGACCTGGCCCGGTCGTGCCCTGAACGCGATCACTCCGTCCCGTCGCCGCCGGGCGCGGGCTGTGCCTTGGGCTTGCCCTTTGCCGGCGTCCTGACGGCTCGTTTCACCAGCTTTGGCGGCGCCGGCGTCAGCTCGAACGACAATGCGCGGTCACCGCCGTCGTTGACCTTAAGGCTGACATGCACTTCGCCGCCATGGTTGAGCTTGCCGAACAGCAGCTCCTCGGCGAGCGGCTGCTTGACCTTTTCCTGCAACAGCCGCGCCATCGGACGCGCGCCATAGAGCTTGTCGTAGCCCTTCTCGGCCAGCCAGCCGCGCGCGTCGCCGTCGAACTGGATGTGGACGTTCTGCTCGGCCAGTTGCAGTTCGAGCTGGAGGATGAACTTGTCGACCACCCGGCTGATGACTTCGGTCGGCAGGTAGGAAAACGGCACGATGGCATCGAGCCGGTTGCGGAATTCGGGCGAGAACATCCGCTTGACCGCCTCGTCGCCCGCGTCTTCCTTGGAGACATTGCCGAAGCCGATGCCCTGCGACGCCATGTCGGATGCGCCGGCATTGGTCGTCATGATGAGTACGACATTGCGGAAGTCGACAGTCTTGCCGTGGTGATCGGTCAACCGGCCATGGTCCATGACCTGGAGCAGGATGTTGAACAGGTCGGGATGGGCCTTCTCGATCTCGTCGAGCAGCAGCACGCAATGCGGTTGCTGGTCGATAGCATCGGTCAGTAGCCCGCCCTGGTCGAAGCCGACGTAACCCGGGGGCGCGCCAATCAAGCGGCTGACCGAGTGACGCTCCATATATTCGGACATGTCGAAGCGCTGGATCGGAATGCCCATGATGCTGGCGAGCTGCTTGGCGACTTCGGTCTTGCCGACGCCGGTCGGGCCGGAGAACAGGAAGCTGCCGATCGGCTTGTCGGGATCGCGCAGACCGGCGCGGCTCAGCTTCATCGCGCTGGACAGCACTTCGATCGCCTTGTCCTGGCCGAACACCACGCGCTTCAGGTCGCGGTCGAGATGTTCGAGCACCGTCCGGTCGTCCGAAGAGACCGATTTGGGCGGAATCCGCGCCATGGTGGCGATCACCGCCTCGATTTCCTTGGGCGTGATGGTTTTCTTGCGCTTCGACAGCGGCACAAGCATCTGCATCGCGCCGACTTCGTCGATCACGTCGATTGCCTTGTCGGGCAGCTTGCGGTCGTTGATATAGCGCGCCGACAGCTCGACCGCAGTCTTGATCGCGTCTGGCGTGTACTTGACCTTGTGGTGCTCCTCGAAGGCGGTGCGCAGTCCCTTGAGGATCTTGATCGTGTCCTCGATCGTCGGTTCGTTGACGTCGATCTTCTGGAACCGGCGCAGTAGCGCGCGGTCCTTTTCGAAGTGGTTGCGGAACTCCTTGTAAGTGGTCGAGCCGATGCAGCGGATCGTGCCGCCGCTGAGCGCTGGTTTAAGCAGGTTCGAAGCGTCCATCGCCCCGCCGCTGGTTGCGCCGGCACCGATCACGGTGTGGATTTCGTCGATGAACAGGATCGCGTCGGGCAGTTTTTCCAGCTCGGAAACCACCTGCTTCAGCCGCTCCTCGAAATCGCCGCGATAGCGGGTTCCGGCAAGCAGGCTGCCCATGTCGAGCGAATAGATGACTGCCTCATTCAGCACTTCGGGCACGTCGCCCTCGACGATCTTGCGTGCGAGCCCTTCTGCGATCGCGGTCTTGCCGACGCCGGGATCGCCGACATAGAGCGGGTTGTTCTTCGAGCGGCGGCACAGGATCTGGATCGTGCGGTCTACTTCCGGACCGCGGCCGATCAGCGGATCGACCTTGCCGGCCAGCGCCTTCTCGTTGAGGTTGACGCAGAACTGGTCGAGCGCGGTTTCTTTCTTCTGCGCCTTGGGATCGCCCTTTTCCTCCTGATGCGGAACCTCGTTCTCGGCGCCCTTGGGGCTGCGGTCTTCCAGCCGGCGACCGCCCTTGCCGATGCCGTGGCTGATGAAACTCACCGCGTCGAGCCGGCTCATGTCCTGCTGCTGGAGGAAATAGACCGCGTAGGAATCGCGCTCGGAGAACAGCGCCACCAGCACATTGGCGCCGGTTACGGTATCCTTGCCCGATGACTGAACGTGCAGGATGGCGCGCTGGATCACCCGCTGGAAGCCCGCAGTCGGCGCGGGGTCGCCCTTTTCCTTGGTCTTGAGCGACTGGTATTCCTGATCGAGATACTGCCGCACGACATCGCCGAGATCGCCGAGATCGACGCCGCAGGCCTGCATTACGGTGGAGGCATCCGAATCGTCGATCAGCGCGAGCAGGAGATGCTCGAGCGTCGCATATTCGTGGCTGCGTTCGCTGGCATGGCCAAGCGCGGCGTGGAGGGTCTTTTCAAGGCTTTGGGCGAAACTTGGCATCTAGGGCACTTTCGCTGTCTTTGGTGAATTCCGGTAGAACCGAAGGTATGACCAGGTATGATTAACCAATCCTATATGGGTAACCCCCCCGGTCAATGTGAAGGGGTGGATAATTCACGCCTAATTGGCTCATGACGATTTCGGCCGGAACAGGGCGTCCGCCGCCGTCATGTGGGCCGAGGCCTTGTCACGGTGCGCACGGACCCGCTCGATTTCGGCCTCAAGCTGGGCGATACGCGCGCCCAACTCGTCGCGCGAATAACTGTCGAGGCTCTCGCGGCCCAGCAGACTGGCAGCGTCTCCTCGCACCCGGGGGCGGTCGTCATCGTCCATTGCAGTGCAGCATCGGACGCTCTTCGCTTGCTGTCAACAGGTCTGGAAGTTAGAGGGCCGGGCGTGGCCTCGTCGCAACAGGAGGCTGCTGCGGGGGTCGCAAATGCATGAAACTCTTCCCGAATCGATGACGGCCATTGGCTTCGATGTGGCCGGAGGCCCCGAAGTCTTGCGCGCGGAAGTGATGGCAGTGCCCCGGCCAGGACCGGGCGAAGTGCTGGTCAAGGTCGCTTTTGCCGGAGTCAACCGGCCGGACGTGGCGCAGCGCATGGGCCTCTATCCCCCGCCGGCCGGCGCCTCGCCGATCCCCGGGCTCGAGATTTCCGGTGAGGTCGTGGCGCTGGGCGAGGGCGTGGATGCGCTGCTGCTTGGCCGCCAGATCTGCGCCCTGGTAGCGGGCGGCGGCTATGCCGGATTTTGTATTGCCGACGCGCGCCATTGTCTGCCGGCCCCACCGGGTATGGCTCTGGCCGAAGCGGCAGCCATGCCGGAAACCCTGTTTACCGTCTGGCACAATGTCTTCGAACGCGGCTGGGCGAGCGACGGGGAGACGCTTCTGGTCCACGGCGGCACCAGCGGCATCGGCACCATGGCGATCTCGCTGGGACGGCTGTTCGGCATCAAGACGATCGTCACCTGCGGCGGCGCGGAAAAATGCGCCAGGGCGCTGGAAATCGGCGCCGCCCACGCAATCGACTACAAGACGCAGGACTTTGTCGCGGAAGTGGCGCGGATCACCGGGGGCAGGGGCGTCGATCTGGTGCTCGACATGGTCTCGGGCGACTATGTTCCGCGCAATCTCAAGTGCCTCGCCGAGGACGGCCGTCACGTCACCATCGCCATCCTCGGCGGCGCGAAAGCCGAGCTCAACATGGCGGTGATAATGGCGCGGCGCTATACCCTGACCGGATCGACCCTGCGGCCCCGCTCGCGCCAGTTCAAGGCGCTGCTGGCGCAGGAAATCGCCGCGAATGTCTGGCCCTTTGCCGAGAGCGGCCAGCTGCGCCCGGTGATGGACAAGGTATTCCCGCTGGCGGAAGCCGCCGCCGCGCATGCACGGATGGAAGCGGGCGCGCATGTGGGCAAGATCGTGCTGGAAATATAAGGAGAATGCCCATGTCATTTCCGGTTCTCCAGGCCGCAAGGCAATTCGCACGGGTCGAAATCAGGATCGGGCGCGGTGCGGCCGGCTGGACCCAGCTGAACGAGGTCTATTCGGGACCCTGCGACACCGGCCAGACATGGCGAGGCGATGAGGGCGAGAAGCTGGCCGCTCGGCACTGCAAGTGGCCGAGCGATCCGGCTTCGACAATGTCCGAACCCTATGTCGTTTCGAGCACCGAAGGACTGTTGACCGGACATCCGGAACTGCTGCGATTTCCCAGCGGAGTATAGCCATGGCCGACCAGCTGACTCTCCACGAAGACCCCGGCAGCGGCAATTGCTACAAAATACGGCTGACGGCGGCCTTGCTTGGCCGGCCGCTCGAACGGCGGTCCTACGATATCGTGAAGGGCGAAACCCGCACGCCGGAATTTCTCGCTACGGTCAACGCCAACGGCCGCATCCCGGTATTGCAGATCGGCGCCGGCGACTCCGGGCGCTTCCTGCCCGAAAGCAATGCTGCCTGCTGGTATCTCGCCGAGGGCAGCCACCTCATCCCGGATGATCGCTTCGACCGCGCCGACATGCTGCGGTGGATGTTCTTCGAACAATATAACCACGAGCCCAATGTCGCGACCTTGCGCTTCTGGCTGACTTACGTCGGCGAGAGCAATCTCAGCGAGGCCCAGCGCGGGCAGATCGCGGCCAAACGGGCAGGCGGCGAAGCGGCTTTGGCGCTGATGGACGATCACCTCGGACGGCAGGACTGGTTTGTGGGGGCCGGACCGTCGCTCGCCGACATCGCGCTCTATGCCTATACCCATGTCTGCGAGGACGGCGGCTTCAGGCTGCGGGACTATCCGCACGTCCGCGCCTGGCTTGGCCGGGTCGACGAGCTGCCGGGCTATGTGGCGATGGCGTGACTCCACCCTTGCCGTCGGCGCGGGGATGGCATACATGACGCTACGCATGGCCGCTCCGCAAGGGGCGGCCCTTATTATTTCAAGCGCACTTTCCGCCGGAGAAACCCCGTGACCCAGCCCGCCCCGCTGATGCCGCATGCCACTGCTTCATGGCTCGTCGATAATACCGCGCTGACGTTTGAGCAGATTTCCGAATTTTGCGGGCTGCACATCCTCGAAGTGCAGGCAATGGCCGACGATCTTGCCGCCAGCAAATATACCGGCCGCGATCCGGTCCGCTCCGGCGAGCTGACCATGGCCGAGATCGAGAAGGGCCAGGCCGATGCCAATTATGCGCTCATGATGCAGAAGGCGCCGGTCAGCGTTAACCGCACCAAGGGGCCGCGCTACACCCCGGTCTCCAAGCGGCAGGACAAGCCCGACGGGATTGCCTGGATCCTGCGCAACCATCCGGAAATTTCCGACGCGCAGATCGGCAAGCTGATCGGCACGACGCGCAACACCATTTCCGCGATCCGCGATCGCTCGCACTGGAACATCGCCAACATCATGGCGAAAGACCCGGTGACGCTGGGCCTGTGCTCGCAGCGCGAACTCGATGCGATTGTCGCTCGCGCGGCGAAGAAGGCGGGCCTGGACGACCAGGCCGGTGACGACGCACGGCTGGGCGATGACCGCGAGGCTCTGCTGGAAGAGTTGCGCGCCGAACGCGATGCCACCACCAAGGCTGCGGGCGAAGCTGCGCAAGAAGCCGAAGCCGCCGCCTGGCTCGAGGCCAAACGCACCGCCGAGGCTACGGAAGAGGGCTGATTTTCCGGAGGAATTGAGCCCAGCTTCCGCTTGCTCCCGGCTGCGGGAAGCGCCAAGCTGGTGCCATGGCCAAGAGCGGACCTTACGAGCCCTGGGGCGAGCGCTATGCGCACCCCTGCGTCTGGGATCAATCCTATCCGCCGCTGTCGATGCCCGATCTGTTCGCCGCCAGCGTTGCCGCCTATCCCGGCAGCCCGCTCAGCGATTTTTACGGCCGGGTGACCAGCTATTCCGGGATTCTGGCCGAGGCGCGGGCCTTCGCCGCCGGTTTGCAGGCGCGCGGCATTGCCAAGGGCGACCGCGTCGGGCTGTTCCTGCCCAATGTGCCAATCTATTTGTCGGCCTATTTCGGCGCGATGCTGGCCGGTGCGACGGTCGTCAATTTCTCGCCGCTTTATACCGCCCACGAACTGGAAGCTCAGGTTGCCGATTCCGGGGCGCGTCTGATGGTGACGATCGACAGCGCCGCGCTGCTGCCGACGGCGCTTGCCGTGCTGAACGAATCGGCTCTCGAACGCCTGGTCGTCGGCCACCTCGCCGATATGCTGCCGCTCGCCCAGAGCATCGGACTGCGGCTGTTCCGCCGCCGCGAACTTACCCCGGTCCCGCAGGCGGCCAACATAATTGCGTGGCGCGATATGCTGACGGACCAGGCCCCCCGGCCCGTCGAAATCGATCCGCTGCACGATCTTGCGCTGCTGCAATATACCGGCGGCACCACCGGCACCCCCAAGGGGGCGATGCTCACCCACCAGAATCTGACCGCCAATGCCCGCCAGATCAAGGCGATCGACCCCCATCCCGAAGCGCGCGATGTTATCGTCGGGGTGCTGCCTTTCTTTCATGTTTTCGCCAATGCCTGCGTGCTCAACCGCACCGTGGCCAATGGCGGCTGCATCGCCATGCTGCCGCGTTTCGATGCCCGGCAATGCCTCAGGACGCTCGCGCGGACCAGCGCCACATCGATGCCGGGCGTGCCGACGATGTATCAGGCGCTGCTCGATCATCCCGATCTGGCCAAGACCGACTTTGCCTCGCTGCGGATATGCATCTCGGGCGGCGCGCCCCTGCCCTTGCCGGTCAAGCAGCGCTTCGAGGCGGCGACCGGGGCCAAGCTGGTCGAAGGCTATGGCCTGACCGAGACATCCGGCGTGGTCTCGGCCAATCCCTACGAGGGCGAAGAGCGGCCGGGCAGCATCGGCCATCCGATCCCGGGAACCCATATCCGCCTGCTCGATAAGGAAGACCCGGAAAAAGACGCGCCGCCGGGCGAGCCGGGCGAGCTGGCGATCATGGGGCCACAGGTGATGCAAGGCTACTGGAACCGGGCCGAGGCGGCGGAAGCGGTGTTTACCATGCGCGGGGATGAGCGTTGGCTGCGCACCGGCGATGTCGCGACAATCGATGACGGGGGCTACATCCACATAGTCGATCGCATCAAGGACATGATCGCAGTCGGCGGATTCAAGGTTTTTCCCAGTCAGGTCGAGGCGGTGCTGCTGGAGCATCCCGGGGTCAAGGAGGCGCTGGTCATCGGCGTGCCCGATTCCTACCTCGGCGAGGTTCCGCGTGCCTATGTCGTGCCGCAGCAGCCGGATCCCGATGCGCCTGCGATCGATGGCGAAGCGCTCAAGCAATGGCTCAACCAGCGGATGGGCAAGCACGAACGGGTCGAGAGCGTGGTGGTGCGCGACAGCCTGCCCAAGACCATGGTCGGCAAGCTCGATCGCAAGGCGCTGCGCAGCGAAATAGAGACGGGCAAAACCGTCTAGTTCAGACGCCTGGCAGCTTGCCGAAAAGGTGCCCTAGGTGGCGGAACTCGCCAGCGACAGCAGTGGTTCTTCACCGGTCGCGCTCACGCTCGCAGCCTTGGCCGGCTTGCTTCGTGCCGCGAAATGGCCATCGACCTTGGCCCCCGGCTCGATCGTCAAGGCATCGTAGTGGACATCGCCTTCGATCCGCGCGGTCTTGAGTATGGTCAGCTCGTTTGCGGTAATCGTGCCACGCACCAGGCCGGCCAGCCTGCCCGAATCCACGGTTACCGCGCCAACGATCTCGCTGCCCTCGCCCTGGATCAGGGTCGCGCAGGCGATGTCGCCTTCGATCCTCCCGTCGATGTGCAGGTCGGTCTCGGCGGATACGTCGCCCTTGATCGCGGTGTCCGCGCCGAGGATTGAAAAGCCGGGGCTGGTCATCGTGCTTCTACCTGATGGCCTGGATGCTTGCGCTTGCGGCTGTCCCGCGGGTTTCTTCGAGAACATGGGGCGCTGCCTCCAGGAAGGGACGGGGATTGACCGCATTGCCGTTGACGCGGACTTCGAAATGCAGGTGCGGCCCGGTCGATCGGCCCGAGCTGCCGATCGCGCCGATCACGTCCCCGGGGGAGATGGGATCCCCGAGTCGCGCGCGGAACGCCGACATGTGAGCATAGCGAGTCATCAGCCCGTTGCCATGATCGATTTCGATGCAATTGCCATAGCCCTGCTGCACACCGGCGAAGCTGACCACGCCCTTGGCGGCGGCATAGATCGGTGCGCCATAGGGGCCTCTGAAATCGAGACCGGAATGGAATGCGCCGGCGCCGGTGAAAGGATCGGAACGGTAGCCGAAGCCCGACGAGATATATTCGATGCTGGCCGGCAGGTATTGCGGGATGCCGGCAAGGCCGCGCTCGAGAATGTTCATCCGCGCCAGGCTGAGACCGAGGCGCTGGAAGCGCGGGTCGAGCTTGCCGTCGGCGGAGGTGGCGAGGGCGATCAGCGGACCACCCTGGGCGCCGCGATCGTTGAGCGAGGCCAGCATGGCGTCGGGGCTGAGCCCAAGCTTGCGGATCGCCTGAGTGGCCCGGGCGGCGCGGCGGTCGGCGAGACGGGTAAGCCGCTCGACAAAGGCCAGCTGGCGCGCTTCGATCCTGGCCAGACCGGCGGCCTCGGGCACGGCGGCGCTGACCTTGTCGACAGTGCCGGCGGCTTCCTGGCTGCTGTCGGAAACGGTTTCGCCGGCCTGCGCATCGGTCGGCAGGTCACCGACATTGGTCTCCACCATTTTTTCGATGACGTCTTGCCGCCGCGCCAGATCGGCGGCGACCGAGTCGAGTCCCTTGCGATAGGCCGAAACCCGGCTTTCCGCGCTGGCGACCTGCGCCTCGCGATCGAGCAGGACGAGCCGGTCGCGGGTGGACATGAATTGCGCAATCGCCATCGCGGCCATGGTCGCGATCCAGGCAACGAGCAGCAGCGAGACGATGGCTGCTGCCGTCATCTGCAAACGTGCCGAAATCTTGATGAAACGGACCTGACCCTGCGACCGCATGAAAAACTCGCGGTCCGGAAACCAGCTCCGCAGGCGATTGCTGCAAACCGCCGACGGCCCTAACTTTCAAGACGACCCCTTATTGCTATTGCTCTTCTTGCGACTGGCGCGCCGCTAGCAGGAACGGGCGGCGCATGCGAATCGGCGAGCGGATAACACCTCAGTTTCAGGATGAATCGACGAAGTCGCGCGACAAACCGTTATGGCGCGCTTGAATATTCATCGTCCGGACCGGAGAATCCGTGCACCCGTGCGATTCGCGCGGCCCGGTGACATTTCGCTTTACCGGTGTTAACCGGCGGGCATGACCGCCCAGACTTGCCGGAACCCGCCGAATCCGCCGAAGAGCTCGTCCATCGCCTCGCCCGTGCCGGGCGCGCGGCGCAGCGCCAGCTGGCGAAGCTGGATTCCGCCGCCAAGGCCGATGCGCTGCGCGCCGCCGCCCAGGCACTGCGCGATGCTGCGGACGACATTCTCGCCGCCAATGCCCGCGATCTTGCCGCCGGGGAAGCCAATGGCCTGACTGGGGCAATGCTCGACCGGCTGAAGCTCGACCCCGCGCGCCTTGCCGGGATTGCCGATGCGGTCGGGCAAGTTGCCGCGCTGGCAGATCCGGTGGGCGAAGTCATCGATACTGCCGAACGGCCCAATGGCCTGAGCCTGAGCCGGGTGCGGGTGCCGATCGGGCTGATCGGGATCATCTACGAAAGCCGCCCCAATGTCACCGCCGATGCCGCCGCCTTGTGCCTGCGCTCGGGCAATGCCGTGCTGCTGCGCGGCGGCAGCGAAGCGGTGCATTCGAACCGGGCGATCCATGCCGCGCTGGTCAAGGGGCTGACTTCGGCGGGGGCTCCGGCCGAGGCGGTGCAGCTGCTGCCGACCCAGAATCGAGATGCTGTGGGCGCGATGCTCGCCGCAGCGGGCCTGATCGACATGATCGTGCCGCGCGGCGGCAAGAGCCTGGTCGCGCGGGTGCAGGCCGATGCGCGTGTCCCGGTGCTCGCCCATCTCGACGGCATCTGCCACACTTACATCCACTCCGCCGCCGATCCGGCCATGGCCAGGGCAATCGCGCTCAATGCCAAGATGCGCCGCACCGGCATTTGCGGGGCGATGGAGACGCTGCTGCTTGACGCGCGCTTCCCCGATTCGGCATCGGTGCTGGCCGCATTGCTCGAAACCGGCTGCGAACTGCGCGGCGATGCCCGCGCCCGGGCGATCGATCCGCGCATTGTGCCCGCCGGCGCCAATGACTGGGACTGCGAATATCTCGATGCAATTCTCTCGGTCGCGGTGGTCGACGGGCTCGACGAGGCGCTGGCGCACATCGACCGGCACTCCTCGAACCATACCGACGCGATTGTCACCGGGGATGCGGCAGCGGCCGAGCGGTTCCTCGACGAGGTCGACAGCGCCATCGTCATGGTCAATGCCTCGACCCAGTTCGCCGATGGCGGTGAATTCGGTCTCGGTGCCGAAATCGGCATTGCCACCGGGCGGCTGCATGCGCGCGGGCCGGTCGCGCTCGAGGGGCTGACGACCTACAAGTGGCAAGTGCGCGGGACGGGGCAGACGCGCCCTTGAGCCAAACGCGTTCTTGAAAGCGCCCCGGCCTTGAAGTCAGCACAATCCGGGAGGCCAGTCCGCACCGGGCTTTTGGGCGGCAGCTTCAACCCCGCGCATGGCGGACACCGGCAAATTGCGCTGTTTGCCCTCAAGGCGCTCGGTCTCGACGAGGTCTGGTGGCTGGTCTCGCCCGGCAATCCGCTGAAGCCGCGCAAGCACATGGCCCCGCTCGCACGCCGCTTCGCCTCGGCCCGGCGCCAGGCGCGCCGCGCACCGATCCGCGTGACCGCGATCGAGCGGGATCTGGGTACACGCTACACCGTCGATACACTGCGCCGGCTGGAACGCCGCTACTCCAAGCGCCGCTTCGTCTGGCTGATGGGCTCGGACAATCTCGTCCAGTTCGGGCAGTGGAAAAACTGGCGAGGGATCGCCAGAATCGTGCCGATTGCGGTGATCGCCCGTCCGGGCTATGAAGGCGCTGCCCTCGCGAGCCCCGCGATGGCCTGGCTCAGGCGATTCCGCATGCCTGCCGCCAGTATCCGCAAGCGGGCAGGATGGAGCGCACCCGCGCTGGTGTTACTGCGTTTCGACCCCGACAAGCGTTCGGCGACGGCAATCCGCCAGGCCGATCCGCAATGGGCCAGCCGCTTTCCGGCCAAGGCCTTGCGTGACGGGTTGACGCACCGGCCCATCCCTCTGGACGCCGCGTGAGAGCGCCGGCTGCCGCGATTGCCCGCCATACAGGCCTCAGCCGCATCGTTGTTTGCGGGACATCCGTCCCCATATGGCCTTGCGAACCACCACGGGAGCTAGCTCGACTTTCATGACGCAGGCGCAACTTCAGCCGGCCGATGCCGGCGCAATGTCTTCAGGGACTTCAGGCGGGGCCGCTCCGCAGCCGGCCCTGGCCATCGCCAGCGAACCAGGCTCGCTGCACGCGCTGGTACTGCAATCGCTGGATGACGATCAGGCGCAAGAGGTGGTTTCCATCCCGCTCGAGGGCAAGAGCTCGATCGCCGATCACATGGTCATCGCCTCCGGCCGCTCGAACCGGCAAGTGGCGGCGATCGCGCAGAAAATGGCCGAGCGGATCAAGCACGGCGGCTTCGGGCATGCCCGTATCGAAGGCCTGCCCGCGGCCGACTGGGTGCTGGTCGATGCCGGCGATGTCATTGTCCACATCTTCCGCCCCGAAGTGCGCAGCTTCTACAATCTCGAGCGCATGTGGGCATTTGGTGACGGACCCGCGGCCGGGGTTGCCTGAACCGGCCTGCGCGGAACGGTCTGGTTCCGGGGGCCTGCCAAGGCAATGAAACTGCATGTCATAGCGCGCGGCAAGATTGGCCGGTCGCCTGAAGCCGAACTGGTGCAGCGCTATGCCAAACGCATCGCCTGGCCCACGCAATTCACGGAACTTCCCGAAGCTGGCGGTAATATAATACCGCCACTTACCCCTGTCCGCGAGGTTCTGCTCGACGAGCGCGGACGCCAGCTCGCATCGGAGGAATTCGCTGCCCTGCTCGGCCGCTGGCGCGACGAAGGCGTCCGCGAGGCGCGGTTCCACATCGGCGGGGCGGACGGCCATGGCGAGGCGGCACGCGCCGGGGCCGATCTGCTGCTCGGCCTGGGCGCCATGACCTGGCCGCATTTGCTGGCCCGAGCCATGCTGGCCGAACAATTGTGGCGGGCGACCAGCATTTTGGCTGGCCATCCCTATCACCGTTCGGGATAAGGCCAGGGTCATGATCCGGACCCGGCGTCACGCCCTGTTGCTGCTGCCGCTCGCGGCCCTGTTTGCGGCCCTGTTTACGGGTGGCGTCCTGGCGCAACAGGCAAGCACCTACGACGACGCGGGCGATATCCGGCGGGCGCTGGTTTCGGCGCAAAACGAGGGCAATGCGGCGCGGCAGCGGGCGGAAAAGCTGGAGGGCGAAGCGGCGCAGGCCAATCAGGCGGCCGACCGCACCGCCCGCGAGGCAGCAGGCGTCGCCGCGCGGATCCAGCAGGCACAGGCAGAAATCGCCGTGGGTCAGGCCAAGGCAGCCCTGATCGAAGGGCAACGACGCTTGCTGCGCGCGCGGCTGGCCGAAAGGCAGCTTCCGTTGGTGCGGTTGACGGCCTCGCTGCAGCGTATGTCGCGGCGGCCTCCGGTCCTGTCGCTGCTGCGGCCGGGCTCTGTGCGCGACACCATGCATCTCAGGGCCATTCTCGCGACCATGCTGCCCGAAGTCGAGCGTCGCACCGCCTCGCTGCGCGCCGAACTCCGGCGCGCCCGGGAGTTGCAGCAGCAAGCAGGGCTGGCAGTTCGCGAAATGCGCGCCAGTCAGGAACTGCTCCAGCAACGGCGGCAGAGCCTGGTGTCGCTGGAAACGACCCAGCGACTGGCATCGCGCGCGGTGAGCGGCATCGCCGACCGCGAGTCCGAGCGCGCCCTGGCCCTGGCCGAACGCAGCCGGGATCTCGACACCCTGGCGGCAGGGCTTGGCAAGACCGGGAAACTGCGCGACGAGCTGGCCGCGCTGCCCGGGCCGATCCTGCGCCCCGCCCGCCCGGCGGAAGCGCAAGTCGCGGCGGCCGCCTCCTCTGCCGCCCCGCCAACCGCCGGCCTTCCGTCCTATGTCTTGCCGGTCTCCGGCAGGCTGGTGTCCGGCTTCGGCGAAACCCCGCCCGGCATGCCGCGGTCGCGCGGGATCGCGCTGGCCGTCCGTCAGGGCGCGCAGGCGATCGCTCCCGCTCCGGGCCGGGTGGTCTTCGCCGGCCCCTATCGCGGCTATGGCAGCATCGTTATCGTCGAACATGCAGGCGGCTGGACTTCGCTGGTGACCGGTCTGGCCCAACTCGATACCCGCGTGGGCGAAACCCTGGTATCGGGCTCACCGCTCGGAATTGCCGGAGCCGGGCGTCCCGTGCTGACGCTCGAACTGCGGCGAAATGGCGAGCCGGTTAATCCCCTGGAATACTTGCGGGCGTTATGACACGCGCGTTTTCATCACCGTCTGGCGTTTGGCGGCGCCGGGCGGTATATCCGCCGCAATCCTCGAAAAGGCCCAATTGCCGATGAAATTTGCTCCTATCCTGCGCGCCGCGCTGCTGGTTGGCACTGTCGCGCTGATCCCGGCCACCACTGCCGGACTTGCCGCCGTCGATGCCCGTTCCGGCCCGCAATTCGGCAAGCTGGTTGCCGTCTATCAGCTGATCAAGGCCAATTATGTCGAGCCGGTCGACGATGCCAAGCTGCTCAAGGGCGCGATCGACGGCATGCTGACCAGCCTCGATCCGCATTCCAGCTACCTCGACGGCGCCAGCCTGCAGCGGCTCGAAACGATGATCGACGGCAGCTATTCCGGCCTCGGCCTCTCGGTCGCGATGGACGACGGCGCGGTCAAGGTGGTCTCGCCAATGCGCGGCAGCCCAGCGGAAAAGGCCGGACTGAAATCGGGCGATTTCATCACCCACCTCGATGGCAAACTCCACTATGGCGGCGATATCGACGATGCCGTCGCCAAGATGCGCGGCGAGGCGGGCACTTCGATCCGCCTGACGATCTTCCGCCCGGGCCGCGACGAGCCGTTCGATGTCACCGTGGTGCGCGGCGTGATCGAGCTCAAGCCGGTCACTTCGAAACTGGAGGGCGCCATCGGCGTGGTTTCGGTCAACGAATTCTCCCGCAACGTCGGCCGCGAGGTCAACGAGGCGATCCAGTCGCTGAAGCAGCAGTCCGGCGGCAAGCTGACCGGACTGGTGCTCGACCTGCGCTCCAATCCAGGCGGCTCGCTCGACGAGGCGGTAGCGCTGTCCGATCTGTTCCTCACATCGGGCACGATCGTCTCGCAGCGCGGCCGGGTCGCCAGCGAGAACGAATACTACCGCGCCGAAAGCATGTTCCGCGGCGATGGCGCGCGGGGTTTGCCGGTGATCGTGCTGATCGACGCGGGCAGTGCCTCGGCTTCGGAAATCGTCGCGGGCGCACTTCAGGACAATCATCGCGCGGTGGTGATGGGCGAGCGCAGCTTCGGCAAGGGCAGCGTCCAGCAGATGATCAGCCTCGATCGCACCAGCGCGATCAAGCTGACCACGGCGCGCTATTACACGCCTTCGGGCCGCTCGGTGCAGGAAGGCGGGATCGAGCCCGACATACGCGTGCCGCAGCTCACCGATCCCGATGCCAAGAAGCGCGCCGAGCGCACCCTGCGCGAATCCGACCTGCGCGGCCATCTGATCAATGAAGTCAGCCTCGACGAGAAGAAGCTCGAGACCGACAAGCAGGACGATCCGCGTTTCCTCATGACGCCGGACGAACTGAAGGCAAAGGGCATCAAGGACTTCCAGCTGCATTATGCGCTGGAAACGCTGCGCCGCACAACGCCGGCAGCCCCGGCCGTCGCGCGGCGTCCATAACCCGGCGATGGCATAAGCGATGGCAGGGGAAGCGGCACAGGCAGGACGGCGCGCGCGCCTGCTGGCATTGCTGACGCCGCTGGCGCTGCTCGTCGGGGCCTATATCTCGCAATATGGCTTCGGGCTTTACCCGTGCGAGATGTGCTGGTGGCAACGCTATGCCCATTTCGCGGCGCTGGTGCTGGCACTTGGCGCGTGGGTGCGCCCCGGCGCGGTCTGGCTGACTGCGCTTGCGGGCGCTGCGATCGCAGCAGCCGGTGCGATCGGCCTGTTTCATGCCGGGGTCGAGTATCACTGGTGGGACGGCCTGACGCGCTGTTCGGCCAATGTTGCAGCAGGGTCCGCCGATCCGCTCGAAGCGATCATGAACGCGCCGGTGATCCGCTGCGACGCCGCGCCCTGGGACCTGTTCGGCATTTCGCTGGCGGGCTGGAATTTCCTGTTTTCAGGGGCAGCGGCGATGGCTATCTTCTCTATTCTCGCGAAAAAACCGGGGCAAGCGGCATGAACACGCCACGCACTCACGCCATGCTGCGGGTCGATCAGGCCGGCGAATACGGTGCAACCCGCATTTATGCCGGTCAGCGCGCGGTGATGGGCGACCGTGCGCCGCACTCGGCCGAAATCGCGGCCATGGCCGCGCAGGAAGCGGCGCATCTGACCCGCTTCGATGCTCTGCTCGCAGAGCGAGGGGTGCGCCCGACCGCGCTGCAGCCGGTGTGGAACGCGGCTGGCTTTGCTCTCGGCGCGGCGAGCGCGCTGATCGGACCGGAAGCGGCCATGGCATGCACTGCGGCAATCGAGCAGGAGATCGACCGGCACTATACCGCCCAGCTGGGGGAGCTGGGCGACAGCGATCCGGAGCTTTCCGGCGTGATCGGCGAGTTTCGCGACGATGAGCGCGCCCACCGCGAGGCTGCGCTGGCAGCCGGGGCCGAGCGGGCGCCCCTATACCCGCTGTTTTCCGGCGCGATCCGCCTCGGCTGCCGGCTGGCAATCCGCCTGTCGGAAAAAATCTGAGAACTTGTCCCGGATCAAGCCAATCGCGCGCCGCTTCACCTATCGTTCAGCGGCAGTTCTTCCTATATCGGGGATAATTGCTTCAGGAGCCTAAGCCATGCCGCGCCCGCTCGTTGTTATCGCCGCCTTATTGCCTGCCGCGCTGCTTTTCGCGGCGCCCGCGCTGGCGCAGAGCGAGCAGGAAAAGGTCAACCAGCTGATCGTCTATGGCGAAGACCCCTGCCCGCCATCGACCGACAACGAGATTACCGTCTGCGCGCGCAAGGCGGAGGCCGAGCGTTACCGGATACCGGAGAACCTGCGCGAAACCTTCTCGCCGCAGAACGATGCCTGGAACAACCGGGTGATCGCCTACGAGACCGTCGGCTCCTCCGGCACGCTGAGCTGCTCGCCGGTTGGCGGCGGCGGCTTCACCGGCTGCATGGGCAAGTTCATCGACACCGCCTATGCCGAGAAGCGGTCCGACCCCAACATCCGCTTCAGCGAGCTGATCGCTGCCGAACGGGCGCGGCGGCTGGCGAGCGTCGATCAGGACGCCGCCGAAACCCAGGCGCGGGTCGAACAACTCGAAAAGGAATACGAGGCGAAACAGCGCGCCTTGCAGGACCCCGAAGGCGCCGCTGGAAAGCCTGCGGGCGACTGATCCCGCTTAACTCAGCGCGATATCGGGCGCGTCTTCACGCTTCATGCCGATGACGTGATAGCCGGCATCGACATGGTGGGTTTCGCCGGTCACCCCGGACGAGAGGTCCGACAGCAGGTATAGCCCGGCACCGCCGACATCCTCGATCGTGACATTGCGGCCGAGCGGCGAATTGAGCTCGTTCCATTTCAGGATCAGGTTGAAATCGCCGATGCCCGAGGCCGCCAGTGTGCGGATCGGCCCGGCGGAAATCGCGTTGACCCGGATATTGTCGCGCCCGAGATCGGCGGCGAGATATTTGACGCTGGTCTCCAGCGCCGATTTCGCCACGCCCATCACGTTGTAATGCGGCACGACCTTTTCCGCGCCGTAATAGGTCAGCGTCAGGATCGAGCCGCCATTCGGCATCATTGCACTCGCCCGCTGCGCCACCGCGGTCAGGCTGTAGACGCTTATGTTCATCGTGCTGAGGAAGTTTTCCAGGCTGGTGTCGCAATAGCGGCCACGCAGCTCGTTCTTGTCCGATGCGCCGATGGCATGCACCAGAAAATCGATCGACGGCCAGCGCATCGCCAGTGTCGCGAATGCCGTGTCGAGCGCAGACATGTCGCCAACGTCGCAAGGGAACACGAAGTCGGTTCCCAGTTCGGCGGCCAACGGTCGCACGCGCTTTTCTATGGCCTCGTTCGGGTAGGAAAAAGCGAGCTCTGCGCCCTGTTCACGCAATTTCCGGGCGATACCCCAGGCGAGCGATTTATCGTTCGCCAGCCCCATGACGAGACCGCGCTTTCCCTGCATCAGACCGCTCATTGCACCTCGTTCCGTTTCACTTCGGGTTCCCTGCGTTCCCGATTGTCCGCCTGGCCAAGCATATCGCGTTCTTCGGGCGTTATCGCCAGCGCGGCATTGAGTTCCGCGCCAACCACCATCCCTAAGCCGACCAGCCAGAAAAAGAAAAGCGCGATCATTACCCCGGCAAGACTGCCGTAGGTCAGATCGTAGGTGAAGAACTTCCGCAAGACCACCGGCAATGCCATCGACACCGCCACCCACCACAGCGTCACCAGAACCGCGCCGGGCCACTTCGGATAGGCCCTGCCGCGATAGGCGATGGGGGTGAGCGACAGGAACAGCAGGAAGATCGAGAGATAGAGCACCACAGCGGGGATCAGCTGCGAGGTGGCAAGAATCTGGGCAAGATTCTCGAGGCGGGGAAACCAGGCCGTCAGCACTTCCTGTGCGGTCGTGATCGCGACCTGCAGGAACAGCGCAAACAGCAGCGTAACCACCGCGCCGAAGATCATGGCCGAGGACAACAGGCGATACCGCCAGAAGGCTTGCGCTTCCGGGGTGCCATAGGCGCGGCGCAGGATGTCGCGGATGGTCTCGATCAGGCTCGATACGGTCCACAGGCCCACCAGCCCGCCGACCCACAGCAGCCAGCCGCTACGCGCCGAAACCACGTCATGGGCTACCGGCTCCAGCACTTTGGCGACCAGGGGCGGCAGGGCGGAGAGGAAGGCATGCACCGATGCCTCGCGTTGGCTTGCCTCGCCCAGCAGGGTGAAAACTGCGGTCATGGTGATGAAGAAGGGAAACAGCGCCAATATCGCCATATAGGCGAGATTCCCAGCATGAATGAACCCATCGTAATAGGAGCCGGTCCATACACGCTTGATTACCCGGAAAAACCGCGAGCCGGGGCCGACATGGGTGTCGAAGGCCTCTTGCAGCCCGTCATGCCAGCGCTGCGCTTCCTTGCGGCGCGCCTCGGGCGAGAGGTCGTGATGCGCGCTGGGGTCGCTGAGCGGCCGTTCCTCCAAATTTCCCTCCTCCGGCGGTTCTGGCTACACGCCCAGCTTTGCGCGCAGCGACCGTTCATCCTTCCAGCCTTCCAGCCGCGTTGCCAGCTCGGTATCGCCTTCCGGCAGGGAAATCTCCAGTGTCACCAGCTGGTCGCCGCGCGAGCCGTCCTTGCGGAAAAAGCCCTTGCCGGGAATGCGCAGGGTCTTGCCCGAACTGCTGCCCGGCGCAACCGTCAGCATCACCGCGCCCTCGACTGTCGGCACTTTCACTTTCGCGCCGTGCACCGCCTCATCGAGACCGACCGGCAATTCGAGCCGGATGTGGTCGCCGTCGCGGCGGAAAAAGGCGTGCGGCTGGACCTGGATCGTCACCAGCGCATCCCCGGCCCCGCCGGGGCCCGGCTCGCCCTTGCCCGCGAGCCGCATCTGGGTGCCGTCCTCGACTCCGGCCGGCAGCTTGAGATCGATGGTCTTGCCGTCGCCCAGGGTAATGCGCTGCGCCGCGCGGGTGGCGGCATCGGCGAACGCGACATTGAGCCGGTACTGGACATTCGCGCCTTTCGGGGCGCTGCGCTGCCGCCCCTGTCCCGGGTGCCCCGGGCCGCCCCCGCCGAAACCACCCCTGCCGCCGAACAGCCCGCCAAAGATATCTCCAAGGTCGATGCCCTCGCCGCCGCTGAAACCCTCGAAGCCATCGGCGCGGAAGCCGGCGTGGCCGCTGCCCGGACCGCCGCTGTAACCGAAGCCCAGCGGGTTGCCGTCGATGTCGATCTCGCCGCGATCGAAGCGGGCGCGTTTGTCCTTGTCCGACAACAGGTCGTAGGCGCGGGTTGCCTCGCTGAAGCGCTCCGTTGCCCTGGGATTGTCCTTGTTCTTGTCGGGGTGCAGTTCCTTGGCGAGCTTGCGATAGGCGGACTTGACGTCCTTCTCGCTCGCGCCGCGCGCCAGGCCCAGGGTAGCATAGGGGTCGATTGCCATCGTGCCTAACTAGGTTTGCATGGGGCCAACGGCAAGGCCACGCTTTTCTTGAAGTGGATCAAGGACTATGCCTTGCCTGTGGCCGAGACCCCGGCCGGATGAAACAGCGCAACCGGATCATGACCTTGCAAGCGGAGCAGACGCGCGATGCGATCCCCGATACCGACCCCATCGCCTTGTTCGGCGTGTGGTTTGCGGAGGCGCGGGAACACGAGCCCAACGATGGCAATGCCATGGCGCTGGCGACAACCACGCCTGGAGGGATTCCCTCGCTGCGCATGGTGCTGCTGAAAGGGCACGGGCCCGAGGGGTTCACTTTCTATACCAACGGCCAAAGCCGCAAGGGGCGCGAAATTGCCGCAAATCCCCATGCCGCACTGCTGTTTCACTGGAAATCGCTGCGCCGCCAGATCCGCATCGAAGGCCCGCTGGCCGAAGTCGATGCGGTAACGGCGGATGCTTACTTCGCTAGCCGCGCGCGCGATTCGCAGCTCGGCGCGGTGGCCTCGGACCAGTCGGCGCCGCTCGATAGGCGGGGCACGTTCATTGCCCGCTACGAGGAAGCGGAGCGGCGCTTCGCAGGCCGAGCGGTAGAACGCCCGGCGCATTGGACCGGATATTGCCTCACCCCGACGGCCATCGAATTCTGGCTCGACCGGCCGTATCGCCTGCACGAGAGGCGGCGTTTCGAGCAGGCGGGCGGCGGCTGGACCAGCACGCTGCTTTACCCATGAGCATCACGGTCAGCAAACGCAGCCGCAGGCGCGGCAATTCCGCCGCGCTCAACCGCAGCGCCGCCTTTGCCAGCATCGGCGTTGCTTTCCTGCTGGTCGCGCTCAAGTCCTGGGCGGCCTGGACGACCGGCTCGACCGCGATGCTCGGCAGCCTGGCCGACACCGCGCTCGATCTCGTCGCGAGCCTGGCGACACTGGCGGGGGTGTGGGTGGCGGCCCAGCCCGACGATGATGCGCACCGCTTCGGCCACGGTAAGGCGGAAGCGCTGGCGGCGATGTTCCAGGTGGTGCTGATCTCGATCTCGGCGCTGGGGCTGGGCTTTCGCGCGGTCGAGCAATTATTTGGCGGCACGAGGGTCGCGGCGGCGAACGAAGGCATTGCCGTGTCGCTTATCGCCATGGCGGCGACCCTGGCGCTGCTCGCCTGGCAGCGCCACGTCATCCGCCGCACCGGCAGCCTGGCCATCGCCACGGACCATGTTCATTATCAGTCAGACCTGCTGCTCAACCTCGCAGTGATCGCGGCCCTGGCGCTCGATCGCCACGCCGGGATCGCCGGGTCCGACCCCGCCTTCGGCGTGGCTATCGCACTATGGCTCGGCTGGGGCGCCTGGCGTGCGTCGACCGCCGCGATCGAGCAGCTGATGGACCGCGAATGGGCCGAGGACAAGAAAGCGCGCTTCATCGAAGTGCTCGGCCGTCACCCGGAATTGCGCGGGGTCCACGACCTGCGCACGCGCACCTCGGGCAATCGCGATTTCGTCCAGTTCCACGTCTGGGTCGATCCCAACATGAGCGTGCGCCACGCCCATCAGGTGATGGACGAGATCGAAGCCAAGCTGATTGCCGAATTTCCCGATGTCGAGATACTTATCCATCCCGACCCCGATGGCCTGATCGACGAGCGCGGCATCGCTGCCGAAGACGTGCTGCCCAATACCGATGCGGCGAAGCGAACTTAGCTCTTCGGAAACATTGAAACGATCCGGGCAAGACGACGCCGTAGCGCCGTCCGGTCGCCATCGGTCTTGCCGAGCCGCACGATCGTCAGCTTCTGGCTGGGCGAGACGATGACATATTGGCCGAGATGGCCGACGCAGGCGAACAGGCTGGCGGGCGCGCTCACCGGGAACAATACCGCGTCGCCGTCCGGCTGGGGGCGGTTCAACCAGAGCTGCGCACCATAGCCGCGATTGCGCGGGCTGGGGCTGGTCATGAAATCGATCCAGCCGCGCGGGACGATCTGCGCGCCCTTGACCGCGCCGCCATTGCGCAGAAATTCACCGAATTTGCTCCAGTCGCGCGCGGTGGCGTGCAGCACGCTCGATCCTATGAACGTCCCTGCAGCGTCGAATTCGGGCACGGCCGAGCGCATGCCGAGCGGTTCGAGCACCCGGGTGTGCAGATAGCCCGACAGTGCCTGACGGCGCAGCGCGGGATCGGCACTGGCACTCAGCACCCGGGTGGCCAGGTCGGCGAGGATCACCGAAGTGGCGGAGGAATATTCGAACTTGCGGCCCGGCTCGGCCTCGAGCGGCTGCGCCTCGGCATAAGCGGCCATGTCGTCGCGCCCGTCGAGGAACAGCATGCGGACTTCGCCGGACTCTTCGACCGGCTCGCCCGCTTCGGTGTGACGCAACCCCGATCGCATCTGCAGCAACTGGCGAAGCGTGATCTCGCCGCGCGGGTCGCCGGGCCGCTGCCAGGCAGGTACCGGCGCGGTCTCGTCCATCCTGAGGCGGCCATCGGAGACGAGCAGGCCGATCAGCACCCCGGTGACCGACTTGGTCATCGACCAGCCGATGAAGCGGGTCTCGCGGTCATAGCCCGGACCATAGCGCTCGGCGACAATGCGGCCGCCATGCAGCACCAGCAGCGCGCGGGTTTCGCCGGCCTCGTCGTCGGTGAACAGCGCGTCGATCCGGCGGGCAAGGCCTTCGCGCGGGACCCCGGGGCTTTGCACCACTGCAGCCAGCGCGGCCGGGTTCAGCGGGGATGGTCCGGGCGCGTCCTTGCCGCCGCAACCGGCCAGGACTGGCACAGCAAGCAGCGGCAGCATAAGGGAGAGCCGCAAAGGAGATAACCGACGGGTCGACATTGCCCGCCTTCCATGCGTAAGCCGGGCCCCGATGGCAACAGCAGAACCCAAACCCCTCACCGGTCCGCGCCGCCATAACTGGCGGCGATATCTGGCATTTGCCGCTCTCGCCGCAATCGCATTGCTTGTCTGGTTCTGGACGCCGCTCACCGCAAGAGCAGTCGCCGGGGCGTCTTACGGCGCGCGGGTGGCATGCTCCTGCCGGTTTGTCGCCGGCCGCAGCCTGACCGATTGCCGCAAGGATTTCGAGCCGGGCATGGGTGCGATCATGCTGAGCGAGAATGCCAAAGCGCGCAGCGTCACCGCGCGCTTCCCGCTGCTGTCGAGCCAGACAGCGACATTCCGCGAGGGCGAGGGCTGTGTGCTCGAGCCGTGGGACGATTAGACTCCGGCCTTAGGCGGCACTCTGTGTCGCCTCGATCCAGCCGCCGCCGACTACCCGCTCTCCGGCATAGACCACCGCTGCCTGCCCCGGGGCGACGCCGTATTCGGGCTGGAGAAAACGGATGGTGCAGGCTGCGCCCTCGCCGAGCTGCCCGTCCAGCGTCACCGGCACCGGCTTGGCCAGCGAGCGGACCTTGGCGGTCAAGGGGGAGCCGGCGTCACCGGCGGGCAGCGGCCCGATCCGGTTGGTCTCGGTCAGCCGCGCCGCGCTAACCGCCAGCAGGTGTCTGGGCCCGGCCAGCACCCGGCGGCTGTCCGCGTCGATCCCGGTGACATAGAGCGGCTCGGCCTGCCCGCCGATTTCCAGACCCCGGCGCTGCCCGACTGTGTAGTGGACGATCCCCCGGTGCCGCCCCAGCACCGCGCCGGTTTGCGCATGGACGATATCGCCCGGCGCATCGGCCTCGGGCCGGATCTTGCGGACCACCGAAGCATAGTCGCCATCCGGCACGAAGCAGATGTCCTGGCTGTCGGGCTTGGCGGCGACCCGCAGTCCTGCCGCCCCGGCAATCCGGCGAACCTCGCTCTTGGGCAGACCGCCAAGCGGGAAGCGCAGGAATTCCAGCTGCGATTCGGTGGTGGCGTAGAGGAAGTAGCTTTGATCCCGCGCAGGATCGCTGGCCCGGCACAGTTCGGGACCAGCCGTGCCTTCGATGCGGCGGACATAATGGCCGGTTGCCAGGCAATCGGCGCCCAATTCGCGCGCCATGGCGAACAGATCGGTGAATTTGGGCCCCATGTTGCAACGGATGCAGGGGATCGGCGTGCGGCCCTGAAGATACTCCTCGGCGAAGTGTCTCGACCACCTCTTC
This sequence comes from uncultured Alphaproteobacteria bacterium, assembly GCA_963775115.1. Taxonomy (GTDB): domain Bacteria; phylum Pseudomonadota; class Alphaproteobacteria; order Sphingomonadales; family Sphingomonadaceae; genus Novosphingobium. The sequence continues at coordinate 253,755 of CAVZHP010000009.1, read as the reverse complement.
GCGGAATCGCGTCTCGTGATCGTAGACGTAATGGGCAATGCCCAGCCGATCGGCGACGGCGCGGGCGTCGCGGATGTCGTCTCCGGCGCAGCAGGCCCCCTTGCGCCCGGTCGCGGCGCCGTAATCGTAAAGTTGCAGAGTGATGCCAATGACTTCCGCCCCGCTCGCCGCCGCCAGCGCCGCGACGACCGAACTGTCGACACCGCCCGACATGGCGACGACAATCCGCCGCGCGTTCAGCGGCGCGGGCAGATCGAACAAGGCAGCCGGATCGAGGCCGGCGAGGAGAGGTTGCGTGACTGTCACCGGCGCGCCTTACACGCGGTTCGCGGCAATGTGTATGCCCGGATGAACGGCGGCGTGCTTGCCAGGCCCGGCTTGCAACAGCCGGTTAACCTAGGTGACCGCGCGGTAAAGCCGCCCTTTACCTCCCTTGAACCTTCCCGCGTCTATAGAATGGCGGATGGACATCGGATTCGAACTCGAAACCCTGCACCGGGGACCCGCAAGGGATGCTTCGGCGAGCCGCTGGGTGCCCGCGCCCGAATGGCCGGTGCTGCGCGACCGGCTGAGTGCAGCCTGGGCCGCCCGGCGCGCCATGCTCGCTGCGATTAACCCTGCCGCCCGGCGCGGCGGCAGCTTCAACCGCCTTACCGCGCGCGCTCTTGCGGCGCCCGGCTGCGGCGAAAGCGGGAATTGCTCATTCCCCGTTAACCCTAGACTTTCAGGCAATGGCAAACCTGGCGATGGCATGGATACGCCACTCGCCGGGGATTTGCAGACCGGCGATCGAGGACAATAATGATCGAGAACCAGAAGATCAGGCCGGCAATGGTGATCGGACCGCTTGGCGAGCCGCTGACCATCGAGTCGCTGCCAGCCCCGGAAACGACTCGCTGGGTCGTGCGCCGCAAGGCCGAGGTGGTGGCTGCCGTCAATGGCGGGCTGCTGACCATCGACGAGGTCTGCGCCCGCTACAACCTGACGCTCGAGGAATTCGCCTCGTGGCAGCGCGCGGTCGACCGGTCGGGCATGCAGGGTCTGCGCGTCACGCGCATCCAGCACTATCGCGACCTCTATGAGCGCCAGCTGAAATATTGAGCCTCGCGGCTGCTTGGCCGTGCACCCGCCCTGGCGATAGTGTCACCCGATAACCAATTGTAACGGATTGAGACAAGGGGCGCATTGCCTCTCGTCCGCACCGGGTCTATTGGGGCACGGCTGACTGGCCCTCCCGGGGGCCGGCCAGTCGGCGCGATTGCCCGCCGGGACTTGGCAACATGGTGCGGCACGGCCTTTTTCGCGTTTGCAGGAACTGCGCGCGATGGCCGCGTCAGGGCGAAGGTCTTCATGAACTACGATGCCAGGATCGATACGGCCGACGCGCAGGAGGAAGCCGCTCCGCTGAATCCGCTCGCCGATGCGACCGAGGATGAGCGGCGATCGAGCCGCCGCACCTGGATCTACGGGGCCATCGCGGTTGTTCTGCTGATCGGGTTGTGGTTTGTGCTGCATCGCTCCGATGCGCCGTCTGACTCTGGCAAGGGCGCCAGCCAGGCACCCGCCGTGACGGTGATCGCGCCCGGCCAGGCGACAATTTCAGGCCAGATCAATGCCACTGGCACGCTTGCCGCACGGCGCGAATTGCCGGTCGGTGCGGCCGGCGAAGGCGGGCAGGTGGCACAAGTGCTGGTCGAGCCCGGTCAATGGGTCAAGCAGGGCCAGGTGCTGGCGGTGGTCGACCGGTCGGTGCAGGTGCAGCAGCAGGCGAGCTCGGCGGCGCAGATCCAGGTGGCCCAGGCCGATGCCCGGCTGGCCCAGGCGAACCTCGAACGCGCGCTCAAACTGGTCAGCCGCGGATTCATCTCCAAGGCCGATGTCGATCGTCTGACCGCCACGCGCGACGCCGCGAATGCCCGGGTTCGCGTCGCCAGCGCGCAATATGGCGAGCTTGGTGCCCGCATCCGCCGCCTCGATATCGTTGCGCCGGCATCGGGCCTGGTGCTTGAGCGCAAGGTCGAGCCGGGCCAGATCGTCTCATCCAGCAGCGGCGTGCTGTTCCGCATCGCCAGGGATGGCGAGATGGAAATGCTGGCTCAGCTGAGCGAAACCGATCTTGCCGCCGTTGGCCCGGGCATCGCCGCGCAAGTCACGCCAGTGGGTTCGGCCAAGGCCTTCACCGGTCAGGTCTGGCAGATCTCGCCGGTGATCGATCCGCAGACCCGGCAGGGCAAGGTGCGGATCGCGCTTGCCTATGCGTCCGAACTGCGCCCCGGCGGGTTCGCCAACGCCACGATCGTTGCGGGAACTCTGGTCGCGCCGATGCTGCCGGAATCGGCAGTTCTGTCGGACAATTCCAGCAGTTATGTCTATATCGTTGGCAAGGGCAACAAGGTCGAGCGGCGCAACGTCAAGACCGGCCTGCTTAACGAAAACGGCATCGCCATTGTCGGCGGGCTCTCCGGTGCCGAGCGCGTGGTGCTGCGCGCCGGTGCATTCCTGTCGCCGGGCGAAACGGTCAATCCCAAGTCCGTGGCCAAATAGACCGCCCGGCGATGGACCTGCGCAACATCTCCGCCTGGTCGATCAGGAACCCGATAGTTCCGATCGTGTTCTTTGCCGCGCTGATGCTGATGGGCGTCGTCAGCTTCCTGCGGATGGACGTCCAGCAGATGCCGGACATCGAATTTCCGGCGGCGATTGTCATAGTCAGCCAGCCCGGCGCCGCGCCGACCGAAATCGAAAACCAGATCACCCAGCGCATCGAATCCGCAGTCCGTTCGATCAACGGCGTGGTGACCATCGGCTCGACCGCGACCGAAGGCTCCAGCCGCACTTTCGTCGAGTTCCAGATCGGCACCGATGTCAACGCTGCCGTCAGCGAGGTGAAGAACGCCGTCGATCAGGTGCGCGGGGAATTGCCCGAGGGCATTCTCGAACCGCAGGTCATGAAGATGTCCGGATCGGGCAATGCGCTCGCGTATTACGCGGTCGAAACCGACGACATGACGCTCGAGCAGCAATCGTGGTTCATCGACGATACCGTCGCCAAGCGGTTGCTGTCGGTCAAGGGCATGGCCGAGGTCGGCCGCAGCGGCGGTGTGGACCGCGAAATTCTGGTGACGCTCGATCCGGCGCGGATGCAGGCGATGGGGATAAGCGCTGGCCAGGTGAACCTTGCGCTCAAGTCGCTCAACTTGAATGCCGCCGGCGGCCGCGCCGAAATCGGCGGCACCCGGCAGTCGGTGCGGGTACTGGGCAATGCCCGGAATGCCTATGAGCTGTCGCAAACCGACATCGCGCTCGGCGGCCGCACGATAAAGCTGGCCGATATCGCGGAGGTTCGCGATTCCTTTGGCGAAATCACCTCGATGGCGAAATTTGACGGCAAGCCGGTTGCGACCTTCGCCATCACGCGGGCACGGGGCACCTCCGACGTGACGGTTTACGATGCCGCCGTGATCGAACTCGCCAAGCTCGAGGAGGAATTCCCCGGTGTGCATTTCCGCCGGATGTTCACCTCGGTCGACTATACCAAGGCCCAGTACGAAAGCTCGATGGCGGCGATGGTCGAAGGTGCGATCCTGGCCGTGATCGTGGTGTTCTTCTTCCTGCGCGACTGGCGGGCGACGGCGATTTCGGCGATCGCGATTCCCCTGGCGGCGATCCCGACATTCTGGGCGATGGACCTGATGGGGTTCACTCTCAATCAGCTTTCGCTGCTGGCGCTCGGCCTGGTGGCGGGCATTCTCGTCGATGACGCGATTGTCGAGATCGAGAATATCGTGCGGCACATGCGCATGGGCAAAAGCGCCTATCAGGCCTCGATCGACGCCGCCGACGAGATCGGTCTGGCGGTGGTCGCGACCACCTTCTCGATCGTCGCGGTGTTCCTGCCGGTCGGGCTGATGCCGGGCGTTCCGGGGCAGTTCTTCAAGAATTTCGGCCTGACCGTGGTGGTCTCGGTGCTGATGAGCCTGGCGGTGGCGCGGACCATCACGCCGATGGTCGCCGCCTATTTCCTCAAGTCGCATGGCCATGCCGAACATGCCACTGGCGTGTGGATGGACCGTTACCTCGCAGTGCTGCACTGGTCGCTCGACAATGCGCGGGCCAAGGCGCTGCGGGCTGGCCTGCAGCGCGCGCCGGGACGTTTTTACCACTACATCGGCGGGGCGCTGGTTGCCTTGCTGCTGCTGGCGGTGCTGCTGTTCGTTACCCGGGCGGCGGCAGAGGCCGCCGCGACGTTGGGTGCGCCAAAGATCTTGTCGTGGCTGCTGGCGGCGTTTGCCGGGCTGGCGGCAGCGGTGCTGGCCGGCAAGCTCGTCAGCCGGCTGATCAGGGCGACCGGCGGCGGATTCGCGCTGTGGTACGGATTTGTTGCCGATCGCCTGGCCGCCCGGTTGCACGATCACCGTGTCTGGATGATGGGAATCGGCGTCGGCGCATTGGGCCTGACGGCGATTCTCGCGGCGTCGATTCCGGGCGAGTTCTTCCCGACCCAGAACAACGATTTTGCAGCGGTGTCGATTGACATGGTTCCCGGCACCACTCTTGCGCAGACCGAGGAGGTCTCCCGCCGGGTCGCACGGATAATCGGCGAACGGCCGGAAACCAAGGATGTGCTGGAGCGGATTTCCGAAGGCAGCAGCCGGGTGATGGTCATGCTGAAGAAGGACCGCGATAAGACCAGCCAGCAATTCGAGGAAGAGCTCACCCCCGTCCTGCAGCAGATTCCCGATGCCCGGGTCGCCTTCCAGGACATGCGCGGCATGGGCGGCGGCAGCGGCACCGGCAGGGCGATTTCGGTGATGCTGGCCGGTTCCGATCCGGAGGCGCTCGAAGCCACCGCCGGGCGGCTGGTCGAGGAAATGAAGGGGCTGAAGGAAGTTGTCGCCCCCCGGATCAGCGCCGACATGCGGCGGCCCGAAGTGCAGATCAAGCCGCGCGCCGATCTTGCCGCGAGCCTGGGCGTTTCCACCCAGGCGCTCAGCCAGGCGATCCGCATCGCCACGATCGGCGAGATCGACCAGAATGCGGCAAAGTTTTCGCTCGCCGACCGCCAGATTTCGATACGGGTGCGCCTGCCGGAAGAAGCCCGGCGCGATCTCGCCAATATCGCCAATCTGCCGGTGCCGACCACCAATGGCGGGTCGGTGCCCCTGTCGCGCGTCGCCGAAATAAGCTTCGGTTCAGGCCCGACCTCCATCCAGCGCCACAACCAGCAGCGGCGTGTTTTCGTTGGCGCCGACCTTGCCCCCGGCGTGGTCAAGGGCACGGCCGATACGGCGATCGCCGAATTGCCGGTGATGAAGAACCTGCCGCGCGGCATCAGCAACGAACCCTTCGGCACGGACGAGTGGCAGAAGGAAATGATCAGCGCCTTTTCGCTCGCGTTGCCTGCGGGGATTCTCCTCGTGTTTGCCGTGCTGGTGCTGCTCTACCACCGGGTGATATCGCCGCTGGTCAACATGGGCTCGCTGTTCCTCGCGCCGCTGGGCGGGTTGCTGATGCTGGTGCTGACCGGCCAGTCGCTGTCGATGCCGGTGTTTATCGGCATTCTCATGCTGTTCGGCATCGTCGCCAAGAACTCGATCCTGCTGATCGACTTCTCGATCGAGGAAATGGCGCGCGGCGTGCCCAAATTCGAAGCCATCGTCGAGGCCGGGCACAAGCGCGCCCAGCCGATCGTCATGACCACCGTGGCGATGACGGCGGGCATGCTGCCAACCGCCATCTCGCTCGGCACCGACGGCGCCTGGCGCGCGCCGATGGGCACGGTGGTGATCGGCGGCCTGATCATGTCGACCGCGCTGACCCTGCTGATCGTGCCTGCCGCATTCAGCCTCGCAGACGGCCTTGAAAAGCGGATCGGACCAAAGCTGCGCCGCTCGCTGCTGACCTATGAGCCGGAGCACGGCGAGGCGGCGAATTATCAGTCCGGCCCGGGCCGACCGGAGGCCATGCCCGCCGAGTGAGCGCAATGCGGCCCTCGTCTTTCCCAGCCATCTCGGATCGCGGCCGGCGCATGCGGATTGCCGCGACCGGGCTGCTGTTCGCCATGGCCATCGCCTTCCTGCTGATCCGGCGCTTCGGCGGAGAGCATCCCGCCTGGGGCTATGCCCTCGCCTTCACCGAGGCCGCAATGGTCGGCGGCCTGGCCGATTGGTTCGCGGTGACCGCGCTATTCCGCCGCCCGCTCGGCTTGCCGATCCCGCACACCGCGATCATACCGGAAAACAAGGACCGCATCGCCGCCACGATGGCCGCCTTCCTGCGCGACAATTTCCTCACGCCCGCAGTGATCGCCCGGCGCATGCACGGCTACAACATCGCCGGCGCGGTGGGCGGTTACCTCGCCGACCCGGCGCAGGGCGGCCAGTCGCGTCTGCGCGCCGGCGCGGCCAATCTGTTCGGCGACATTCTCGAATCGCTCGACAAGGAGCAGCTCGGCGGGCTGGTCAAGTCCGGCCTCAAAACCCAGCTCGAAAAGCTCGATCTCGCCCCGCTGCTCGGACAATTGCTCACCGCCGCGATCGCCGACCAGCGCCATCTACCGGTGATCGAGGGCTTCATCCGCCGCGCGGCGCTGACCATCGAGGACAACGAGGATCTGGTGCGCGCGATCATCCACGAGCGCGCGGGCGGCATCCTGCGCTGGACCGGGCTCGACGAGAGACTGGCCAATGCCGTGCTCGACGGGCTCTACAAGTTGCTCGCCGAGACGCTGGTCGTGCCCGATCACCCCTTGCGCGGGCGGATCATCGAGGGCCTCGACCAGTTGGCGCACGACATGCTGCACAGCGCCGAAATGCAGGCGCGGGTGCAGCGGCTCAAGGGCGAAGTGCTGGCCAACCCGGCGATGACGCGCTGGCTCGACGTCACCTGGGAACGCTTGCGGGTGAAGATGCTGCAAGCCGCGCGCAATCCCGGGCAAGCGCTCTCGGGGCAGGTGGGCGAAAGCATCGGCGCCTTCGGCGCGGCATTGCAGAGCGATGCCCGGCTGCAGCTGTTGATCAACCGTTTTGCGCGCCGCACCACGATCGGCGTGGCCAGCCGCTATGGCGACGAGATCGTCCGCCTGGTCTCGGAAACCGTCCGCCGCTGGGATGCCCGAACCGTGACCGGGCGGATCGAGGCCGCAGTCGGACGCGACCTGCAATTCATCCGGGTGAACGGGACTTTGGTCGGCGGACTGGTCGGGCTATTGCTGCACGCATTGAACGGGCTGCTTTAGCCAGACCTTATTCGGCGGCGATGGAATCCAGCCAGGGATTGCCCGAATGGGTCATGCCCAGTGCCGCATAGGATACATCCTCCTGCCCGCGCCGGGTCTCGGCAAATCCCGCCGTCGCCAGAAAATCGGCAGCGACGGGCTGCGAGCAGGACCATTCGCGCACGCAAATGCGGTTCTTGATCAGCCACCGGCCATCCTCGCGGACCAGCGTATCGACATAGCGCCCGCCCAACTGGTTCAGCGTCTCGGCACCGTCCTTCGGCGGATACATCAGCGTGGCGATGAAATAGGTCTCCGCCCCCGCCTCGTCGCCGTTCACCCGGATCAGCGACTGGCCGAGCTGGTGGCTGACGACCGTGGTGGTCACCAGCGCCTCGGCAACGGTCTCGATCGAGAACGGCTTGCCCGGCATCTTGCGCGGGCCATGATCGTCCCAGCTGTCTTCCGAGTAGGTGCCGGCCATCTCCACCTCGTCGCCCCGGTCGCAGCCGTGACAATAGCTGGCGAGCAGCTGGCGAATTTCGTGGTGATCCCAAAGTTCCTGCAGACGCGGATCCGACATGGCCTCTTCCCTTTGCGGTGTTGGGCGGGATGCTATGGATTTGGCGGGGGAGGGCAAGGGGAAAACCGTGCGTTAATCGATATCGAGCATCGACCACCAGTCTTGCGACGTGTTCAGGACGCGGACGACCCGCAAGGTGTCATCGAGCGGCAGGTAGAAAACGATCGTTCGCGGGAAGCCATCGACCCGCCACTTTCGCAAGCGGGCCAGTCTCGGGCTTCGCGATCCAGCTTCGGCACCCAGGCCAGGATTAACCGCGAGTTGGGCAAAGCAGCGGTCGGTTGCGGCCAGGAAGCGCTCGGCGGTATCGACTCCCGCCTCGCTCGCCAGCCACGCATAATATTTCGCCAGATCGCGCCTTGCGGCCCGGCGGATGACGATTTTCAAGCGGCTCAATTGCCCTGACGCCTGGCCTCGCTGCGAATTTCATCCATCAGTTTGGGCGTCCATTCCATGTCCTCGCCTTCAAGCCCCTTCAGCAACAGCGCTTCGAGCTTGGCCTCAGCCTTGGCCTTCGCGTCATTGCGGATCAGCTCGCGGACATATTCGCTGGCCGTAGCGTAGTGGCCCTCGGCCACGTGCCCATCGACGAAGGCCTTGAGCGCGGAGGGGAGGGAGATGTTCATGCTGTCCATGGGGCGGACATAGCGTGGATGGCAGGAAATGGCAAGATATGGCGGAATGTGCTTGAGGTCCGCTATGGCCCAACCATCCAGCGAACGGTATTGACATAATAGGAGCGGATGGCTTGGCCCTGCTGATTGAGCGCCGGAGAAAATTTCGCACGCCTGGTGATCAGATTGCAGGTTATCGAGGCAAAACCTTCCGGGCGTGTCGCGGCTTGGATATGACAGCCCGCAACGCCTCCCTTTTCATCGACGTCGAGGCGGAAGTGAACGATGCCATTGTTGCCACTAATCAAAAGTCCAGATGGATAGTCGTACGAGCGCAGCCAAGTTCCCGGGCTCGAAAGCGGCACCGCAGGTTGTTTGAGCGTACCCTGCTCGACTGGATCGAAGCCCCAATGGCGAACGAGGTCCGCAGAACATTTGCGCAGTTCCGCCATTGTCGCCCGCATAGAACCAAGCACGAGCCGATAGGCCTTGCCACGCAACGGGCGCACAGTCAGCGTGGTGACGCTGGCTTCGTAATCGGGCGTCAAGGTTGGCGGAAGCGCTGCCTCGTCGAGGACATGGAGATCGTCAAGCCTCTGTGAACCGAAATTCGAGAACGACGTCGCGCCCGCCGTGCCGTTCATCGCTCGAACGACGCGTGGGTTTTCAACCGGGCCAAAGTCGATCCTCCGTTCTGAATAGGCCTCCTGGCTGCGCATTGGCGGACCGAACAACTCCAGATCGAAGGAATCGCCAGGCTGGTAGCGCGTAAAGCGGGCTATGATCTGATTTTCGCCTTCGCCGAACCCCCCCGCTAGCCGACAGCTATCGTCGTCATAGTTGACATGCCACTTGCCGCTGCGTGCCAACTCGACAGGACCTTTCGCCAGCGCCGCCGGTGCGAACAAGGCACTGACCAACAGCCAGACTATCCAACGGTTTGACAAGACGACCCCTCCCGCAGCGAGGCTATCGCTGCAAGAGCCGATTCACAAGCAGCTTCCTGTAGCTCAAAGCTTCCCCGTCAACTCCGGAACCGCGTTAAACAAATCCCCCACAAGCCCAATATCCGCCACTTGGAAGATCGGTGCGTCTTCGTCCTTGTTGATCGCTATGATCACCTTGGAATCCTTCATGCCCGCAAGGTGCTGGATCGCGCCGGAGATGCCGACGGCGATATAGACTTCGGGGGCGACGATCTTGCCGGTCTGGCCGACCTGGTAGTCGTTGGGCACATAGCCCGCGTCGACCGCCGCGCGCGATGCGCCGACGGCTGCGCCGAGCTTGTCGGCGAGCGGGAAGATGACCTGCTCGAAGGTCGCGGCATCCTTCAGCGCGCGGCCGCCCGAGACGATGATCTTGGCGCTGGTCAGTTCGGGGCGTTCGAGCTTGGCGATTTCGGCTCCGGCGAAGGAGGATATCCCCGCATCGCCTGCACCCGATACGGCCTCGATGCTGGCCGAGCCGCCCACGGCTTCCGCCTTGGCGAAGGCGGTGCCGCGCACGGTGATCACCAGCTTGGCATCGCTCGATTCGACCGTGGCAATGGCGTTGCCCGCATATGTCGGGCGGGTGAAGGTCTTGGGGCCTTCGACCGATAGAATGTCGGAAATCTGCATGACATCGAGACTGGCGGCAACGCGCGGGGCGATGTTCTTGCCATGCGCGGTGGCGGGCGCGAGCAGGGCATCGTAGCCCGCCATCAGTCCGGCCACCAGCGGCGCGACGTTCTCGGCGAGCTGGGCACCATAGGCCGCATCGTCGGCGACCAGCACCTTGGCGACACCGGCGATTTTTGCCGCCGAATCGGCAGCCGCGCCGCAGCCGGAACCGGCGACCAGCACATGGACTTCACCGAGCTTGGCAGCGGCGGTTACGACAGCCAGCGTCGCATCCTTGAGCGAGGCATTGTCGTGTTCGGCATAGACGAGGACGCTCATTCGGCGACTCCCAGTTCCTTGAGTTTGGCGACCAGTGCATCGACATCGGCGACCTTGATTCCGGCCTGACGCACCGGCGGTTCGACGACCTTGAGCGTCTTGAGGCGCGGCGCGGTATCGACGCCGTAATCGGCGGGGGTCTTGTTGGCGAGCGGCTTGCTCTTGGCCTTCATGATGTTGGGCAGCGAGGCATAACGCGGCTCATTCAGCCGCAGGTCGGTGGTGACCACGGCGGGCATCGCCAGCTTCACCGTCTCCAGCCCGCCATCGACTTCGCGCTTCACTGTGACCGAGTCGCCATCGACCGTGACTTCGCTGGCGAAGGTGCCTTGCGGGCGGCCCATCAGCGCGGCGAGCATCTGGCCGGTCTGGTTGCAATCGTCGTCAATCGCCTGCTTGCCGAGGATCACGAGGCCCGGGGCCTCCTCATCGGCAATGCCCTTGAGGATCTTGGCGACCGCCAGCGGCTCGACCTCATCATCGGTCATCACCAGGATCGCGCGGTCGGCGCCCATGGCCAGCGCGGTGCGCAGGGTTTCCTGCGCCTTTTGCGGGCCGACGGAAACCGCGATAATCTCGGTCGCCACACCCTTTTCGCGCAGGCGGATGGCTTCCTCGACGGCAATTTCGTCAAACGGGTTCATGCTCATCTTGACGTTGGCAAGATCGACGCCGGTGCCATCGGACTTGACCCGCGGCTTGACGTTGTAATCGATCACCCGCTTCACGGGCACGAGGATTTTCATCGCGAAAGGTCCTTCTTAGCCGGACGATTAAATTCAGAATCGCGAAACGCCATTGCCGCACAGGCGAACAAGGTCAAGCCCTATCCGGGGACGCGTTATTGCGTGTCCCCGTCAGGCCAGGCCGCACCGTTGCGAGTGGACACGCTATAGCATGTCCCCCGTTCCTCACGCCGCCTTCTTCACTTCCGCCACGATCTTCTTCGCGGCATCGCCAAGGTCATCCGCTGCCACGATGGCGAGGCCGGACGATGCGAGGATCGCCTTGCCCTGCTCCACATTGGTCCCCTCAAGCCGCACCACCAGCGGCACCGACAGGTTCACTTCCTTCGCCGCCGCAACGATGCCCTCGGCGATGGTGTCGCACTTCATGATGCCGCCGAAGATGTTGACGAGAATGCCTTTCACCGCCGGATCGGCGAGGATGATCTTGAATGCCGCCGTCACCTTTTCGGTCGTCGCGCCGCCGCCGACGTCGAGGAAATTGGCCGGGAACATCCCGTTCAGCTTGATGATGTCCATCGTCGCCATGGCCAGACCGGCACCGTTGACCATGCAGCCGATGTCGCCGTCTAGCTTGATGTAGGCGAGGTCGTACTTGCTGGCTTCGACTTCCGCCGGGTCTTCCTCGGTCTCGTCGCGCAGCGCCATGACGCCGGGCTGACGGTCGAGCGCATTGGAATCGAAACTCATCTTGGCGTCGAGCACCAGCAGCTTTGCGGCCCCGGAAGAATCGGGCGGCGTCTCGACTAGCGGGTTGATCTCGAGCATCGAGCAATCGAGCGCGACGAAAGCGTCGTAGAGCTTGCGGGCCAGCACCTGCGCCTGCTTGTTGAGATCGCCCTTGAGTTTCAGCGCGAAGGCCACCGCGCGGCCGTGGTGCGGCATGAAGCCCTGCGCCGGATCGATGGTGATGGTGGTGATCTTCTCGGGCGTATCGTGGGCGACATCCTCGATGCTCATGCCCCCTTCGGTCGAGACGACCATGGCGATCCGGCTCGATCCGCGATCGACCAGCAGCGCCAGGTAATATTCCTTGGCGATATCGACGCCGTCGGTGACGTAGAGCCGGTTGACCTGCTTGCCGGTCGCGCCGGTCTGGATCGTTACCAGCGTGTTGCCGAGCATCTCCTGCGCATTGGCTTCAACTTCCTCCAGGCTTTTGGCCAGCCGCACGCCGCCCTTGGCATCCGCGCCCAGTTCCTTGAACTTGCCCTTGCCGCGCCCGCCGGCGTGGATCTGCGCTTTCACCACATAGAGCGGCCCGGGCAGCTGCTTTGCCGCGGCCACCGCTTCGGCGACGGTCAGCGCGGCATGGCCGGCGGGAATGTTCACGCCGAATGTGGCCAGCAGTTCCTTGGCCTGGTATTCGTGGATGTTCATGGGGAGAATCGCTTTCTGCTGCTTGCTTGCCGGGGGAGGGCCATATTGCGCCGCCGCATAAGCATAATGACAGGCGCTTGAAAAGTGCCGGATGCGAGCGCAAGTCGATTGCCATGACAATTCCCCGCGAAAGCTCCCCTACCCGGCGATGATCGACCGCGCCCGCCTCGAATCGATCGTCCGCGAGGCAGGGCGAATCGCCATGGCCAGCTGGCCCGGAGACGGACATGCGCCCCAAGTGTGGGAAAAGACCCCGGGCGATCCGGTGTCGGAGATCGATCTGGCGGTCGATGCCTTCCTGCGGCGCGAACTGGCCTTGCTGCTGCCCTCGGCGGGGTGGCTGTCGGAAGAGACGGCGGATGCTCCCGACCGGCTGGCTGGCGGCCTGATCTGGCTGGTCGATCCGATCGACGGGACGCGGGACTATGTGCGCGGGCGCACCGGCTGGGCGGTGTCGGTGGCGCTGGTCAGCAGCGGGCGGCCGCTGCTCGGCATGCTTTCCGCGCCTGCCCGGGGTCAGGAATCGGGAGGCGAATTCTGGCACGGCGAGGCAGGCCAGGGCAGCTGGCGCAATGGCGAGCGGCTGGTGGCCAGCCAGCGCCGCGAACTGGCCGGCGCGCGGGTCCCGGCACGCATTCGTGGCCCGGTGGAGAGCGATCTGGTCTTCGTCGATCAGCCGAATTCCATAGCGTTGCGCATCGCCATGGTCGCCGCCGACGAGGCCGATATGGTCGCGACCATGCGCTGGGGCTTCGAGTGGGATATCGGCGCCGCCGCCCTGATCGCCCGCGAGGCGGGGGCGGCGGTCACCGACGTGTTCGGCCAGCCGTTAAACTACAACAAGCGAGACCCGCGCGATTTCGGCGTGCTGGTCACCGCCCCCGCGATCCACGCGGCGGCAGTGGAAATGCTGGCGCAGCGCGCGCGGGATCAGGCTGGGTAGGGCGCTTGCCTTACTGCCCGGCCCGCGCCGCGTTCACTTCTTCCTGGGACACCGGCACGATCTTGATTTCGACCCGGCGGTTTCTGGTCCGGCCATCGGCGGTTGCGTTGTCGGCCACCGGCATGGTCTCGCCGAAGCCCTGGCTCCGGATCCGCGCCGCCGAGACCCCGCGCGAAGTGAGGTACCCTGCTACCGTGCGGGCGCGGCTTTCGGACAAAGTCTGGTTGAAGGCGTCCGATCCGGTCGAATCGGTGTGGCCGTAAACGTCGATCAGGCTGTTGGGATATTGCTTCATGCTGTCGGCGATCTTGTCGAGCGTTTCGCGGAACTGCGGCTTCAAGGTCGCGCTGCCGACATCGAAAGTGACGCCGTCGGGCAGGTTGACCAGGATCGCCTGGCCATTGTCGGTCTCGGTGACATCGACGCCGGAGCCGGCGGTCTGTTCCTTCAGTTCCTTGATCTGCTGGTCCATTTTGTAGCCGACAACGCCGCCGGCGACCCCGCCGATGCCCGCGCCGACGATGCGCCCGGTCCTGCCGCCGATCAGTCCGCCCAGCAGCATGCCTGCCAGGGCGCCGCCGCCGGCGCCCAGAACCGTGCGCGAGACCTTCTTCTCGCCGGTGTTGGGATCGGTGACGCAGGCGGAAACCGTCAGCAGCGATACAGCGGCGAAGCTTGAAACGAGCAAGCGAGATTTGTGGTTCATGCGACCATCCCCTTTGAATGCATTGGAATTCGGTTAGCCATGTGCCGGGCTAGATGAATGGAAGGTGGACCGGCGCTTTGTCAATCAACAGTCTATGAGCCGGTCCGGAAATGCCCTACTTCGCCTTTGCCGCCGAAGCTGCTAGCAAAAGAGCCGTGACACCATTCCCCTGGACCGATGTGCTCCTGATTGCGGGGCTGATCTTGCTGAACGGCCTGTTCTCCATGTCGGAGCTGGCGATCGTCTCGGCGCGCCCGGCGCGGCTGCGGGTGGCGGCGGAGCGCGGCAGCCGCGGGGCGAAAGTGGCGCTGGAGCTGGCCTCCGATCCCGGTAAATTCCTGTCCACGGTGCAGATCGGCATCACCCTGATCGGCATCATCGCCGGCGCCTATTCGGGTGCAAGCCTGGGCGGCCCGGTGGGCGAGCGGCTGGCGGCGCTGGGGGTTCCCGCGCGTTATGCCGACGATGCCGGTTTCATCCTGGTGATTTTCGCCACGACCTATTTCAGCCTGGTGGTCGGCGAGCTGGTGCCCAAGCAGCTGGCCTTGCGCGCGGCCGAACGGATTGCGCTGGTCGCCTCCCGCCCGATGGCGATGGTCGCGCGCTGCACCGCGCCGTTCGTCTGGCTGCTCGACAAGAGCTCTTCGTTGCTGCTGCGCCTGATCCGCGTGCGCCATTCGGGTGAGCCGGAAGTCACCGCCGAGGAGCTCCACCTGATTTTCGCCGAGGCCACCCGCTCGGGGGTGATCGAGGAGGACGAGCGCGCGATCATGTCGGGGATCATGCGCCTGGCCGACCGTCCGGTGCGCGAACTGATGACGCCTCGCACCGAACTGCACTGGGTCGACCGCCGCGCCAGCGAGGAGGAACTGCGCGCCAAGATCAAGGAAAGTCCGCATTCGCTGCTGCCGGTCACCGACGGCTCGCCCGACACTATCGTCGGCGTGCTGAGAGTGCGCGATGTGCTGGCGCTGCTGCTGGCCGGCCGCAAGGCCAATATCGCCCGGCTGATGAAGAAGGCAGAAGTCATCCCCGACCAGATCGACGCAATGGACGCGCTGCGCATCCTGCAGCAATCCGACGTGTCGATGGCGCTGGTGCATGACGAATACGGCCATCTCGAAGGCGTCGTGACGCCCGCCGACCTGCTGACGGCGATTGTCGGCACTTTTGTCAGCCACCAGGACGAGGGCGACGAGCCGATGGTGGTCGAGCGTGAGGATCGTTCGCTGCTGATTTCCGGTGCGCTGCCCGCCGACGCGCTGGCCGAGCGGCTGGGGCTCGAACTGCCCGATAGCCGCGACTACGCGACGGCTGCGGGCTTTGTGCTTTCGGTGATGAAGCGCCTGCCCAGGGAGGGCGAGCACTTCCGCGACCAGGGCTGGCGCTTCGAGGTCGTCGATATGGACGGTCTCAAGATCGACAAGCTGCTGGTGAGCGCGGAAGAAGATCACGCGGCTGCGCCCCGGGCGGGCGAGACATAGGCGCGCTCTGCCGCCCCGAAAGTATCAGCCCCCGTCCAGCAACCCGTATGGCGCCTTTTCCTGCGCCCAGATCGCCTTGCGGGCCTGCCGGGTTTCGGTCACCCGGTCCCAGTATATATCTGTTTTTGCCCGGTAATGTGTGTCATAATCTTCGCCGGTGCGGAATTCGAAGAATTCGACGCCCTGCTCTCCAGGGACCACGGTATAGGGCACGCCCGCCGGAATCATCACCCCGTCGCCCTTTTCCAGCACGTCGCTGCCGACGCGCATCGATCCGGCGAAGATCTGGTAGAAGCAATCGATATCGTGGCTGTGGACCGGCAGCGGATAGCCGCTTTTGAACCAGACGTAGGAGACATGCATCTTTGGCGAGGAGAACAGGGTGACCGCCTGTGCGCCGCCGACATCGCCGCTTTCTCGCATCTGCTGCATGCCGCGAGCGATTGCCGGGTGGAGTTCGAAGCCCTGCTTGCCGGCGCCGCGCTGCTTGCGGCCGGTGTGGTGGTGGGCGTCGCGCGCGCGGGTGATGGTCATGCCAGGTCCGCGCGGCAACTCGCCCAGAACGGCAACGGTTTCGGATTCGAGTGTCATCGCGATAGCCTCCCTAGCTCAGCCCGTAGAACCGCCGTGCGGTGTCCCGCACGATCGGGCGTATTTCGTCCTCGCTCAGCCCGGCGAACTGCCAGTCCATCATCTTGCGCGATTCAGGCCAGGTGGTTTCCGAATGCGGATAGTCGGTCGACCACATGATGTTGCGCCCGCCCGGCAGGTCGCGGTTGCGGATGCCCTCGCGGTCACGGATGAAGGATGTATAGATGTTGCGGTCGAAATATTCGCTGGGCCGCATTCCCAGTTCCAGCTTCAGCCAGTGGCGCTGGCTGTCGTAGATCCCGTCCATGTACTCGGCGGCGAAAGCGACCCAGCCTGCGCCGCTTTCGATCGCGCCATAGCGCAGCTCGGGAAAACGGTCGAACACGCCGCCGAAGATCATGATGGCGATTGGCTCGGCCATGCACAGCTTGCTCATTACCATGTTGGGCAGGAACTTGAACTGCCCGGGCCGCGCGATGCGTGCGCCGAGGTGGATGGTGACGGCCATGTCGTGATCGACGCAGGCCTTCCAGAACGGATCGAACTCCGTGTCGTCGTATTGCCGCGGCCCGTCGGGATCGCCGGTCAGCGCCAGCACCTGCGCGCCGAAACCGCCCTGGGTGATCGCCGATGACTGCGGGAAGGCCGGGATGTTGACCGCCTTGAGGCCGCGCTGCGACGCATCCTTCACCATCGCCACCGAATGCGCGATATCCTGCATCGGCAGATAGGCCGCGCCGGCCAGCCGCTGCGGGGCATAGGCGCAGAAGTCCGCCAGCCAGTGGTTATAGGCATCGAAACTGGCGAGGTAGAGATCGTTGTCCGCCGTGCCGAGCGGGCCGCCGCCATACATCACGGCAGTGGTGACCCCGTCCTGGTCCATGTCGGCAAGCCGGGCGGCCGGTTCCCAGTTTCCCGCGCGGAGCAGCTCCTTCTTGCCGGTCGGGCGGAATTGCTTGCCCTGTCCGGAAGTGGCGGACTGGAGGTTGAGCGGCTTGCGCGTGCCTTCGAACACCATCCAGTCATGCGCGTCGTCAGGCCCGCCGGCCTCCCATTTCGGCCCGCGCCCGGCGAACTTCTTCGGCAGGTAGTCGTCCCAGAAGGTTGGGGCGGGGTTCACATGCGCGTCGGCGTCGATCAGTTCCATCTGGGCAATCTTTGCGGGTTGCGAAGCGAGCGCAAGCAAATTCGTTGACCGCCCATTCTCCGTGAACAAACACGCCAACCAACTATTTCCGTCATCCTGAACTTGTTTCAGGACCCATTTCGCCTCCTGCGCGGAAGCCCTGTGAGGCAGAAAGTCAGCGCCGTCAGTGCGCTCGCTCACAGTGCCGGGCTTGCGGCACGATGGGTGCTGAATCAAGTTCAGCATGACGAATTTGATTAAGGGTGCGCTTGTGCGATAGCGTTACGTAATAAGAGCGGGAGAGGCACTGGTGGAATACGACCTGATCGTTCGCAATGGCATGCTGATCGATGGCACCGGCCTGCCGCGCCGCCGTGTCGATGTCGGCGTGAAGGACGGCAGGATCGCTCGCCTCGCCCGGCTGGAAAATGCCACGGCGAACGAGGAAATCGACGCGAGGGGCCGCATCGTCGCCCCCGGGATTGTCGATGCCCACACCCATTACGATCCGCAGATCACTTTCGATCCCTATGCAACGATGTCGTGCTTCCACGGGGTGACGACAGTGCTGGCCGGCAATTGCGGCTTTTCCGCCGCGCCGGTGAAGGCGCAGGATCTCGATTTCCTGAAAGGCGTTTTTGCCCGGGTCGAGGATATGGACCCGGTGGCGCTGGGCGGGGTGCGCTGGGACAAGTTCGAGACATTTCCCGAATTCATGGCCTATCTGAAGGGCAACCTCGGCATCAATTTCGCCTGCTATGTCGGCCATTCCAATGTGCGCCGCTGGGTGATGGGCGAGGCGGGCAGCGAACGCGCGGCTACGGCGGACGAACTCGCCGCAATGCGCCGGCTCGTCTGCGAGGCGATGGATGCCGGGGCGGCGGGTTTCTCCACCTCGCTGTCGCCCACCCACAGCGATCTGCAGGATCGCCCGGTGCCCTCGCGCTTTGCCGAAGACGAGGAAGTGCTGGCCCTGGCCGAGGCGGCGGGCAGCCACGGCGCGGGATCGATCTGCTTCCTTCCGCTCGGCACCACCCGCGGGCTGACGGCGGAGGACCATGAATTCATCATCGAGATCGGCCGCCGCTCGGGGCTGCCGGTGATCATCCAGGGGCTCGGCGCGCGCAGCAAGGTCGATGTGCCGGGCACCGGCTGGGACGATGCCGTGGTCAGCCTCGACAAGGCGCAGGCCGAAGGCGCACCGTTCTATTCGATGCTGGGCACCAAGCCGTTCGACCGGGCGGTGACTTTCGACGAGACCAACCACCACTGGCGCGGCGCCTTCGGCTGGCACGACATGACCCGGCTGCCGGTCGAGCAGCGCCGCGCCCTGCTCAAGGACTCCAAGGCGCGCGAGGAACTGAGGTTCGGCATCGAGAATTCGAACAAGGATCCCGCCAAGGGCACCACCCTGTCGCCGCCGCAATGGGATCAGGTGTTCATCGAGAGCTCGCCGTCGATCTCGTTCGAGGAGCATCAGGGCAAGAGCATCAAGAGCCTTGGCGAGGAGCGGCAACAGGCGCCCGGCGATTTCGCGCTCGATCTGGCCCTGGCCGACGATTTCGCGACGAAATTGCGCTGGCGGATGGACGGGCCGGAATGGGCGGGAGCCTTGCGCAAATCGCAGCGCGACCCGCGCATGATCATCGGCACGTCCGATGGCGGCGCGCATCTCGCCAAGGACGATCAGGCCGATTGGAGCTCCTATTTCCTGGCACGCTGGGTGCGCGAGGAAGCCATGTGGACGCTGGAGGAAGGCGTGCGCGCGGTGACGCATGTCCCCGCCGCGCTGCTCGGCTTCGCCGACCGCGGCATTCTGCGCACCGGCGCCTGGGCCGACATGATGATCTTCGACGCCGACGAAATCGCGCCGACCTACAAGGAGTTCGTCCCCGATCTTGCGGGCGGTGCCAAGCGCTATAAGGCCTATGGCAAAGGCGTTTACGCGACCATCGTCAACGGGGTGCCGATCGTACTGGACGGCGCGTTGACCGGGCGGCTGCCTGGCGTGGTGGTGGCGCCGCAATAGCCGCCTCGTTTCTCGCGCCGAACATGTGCTATCGAATGCGGATAAGAAGCATTACCGGAAGGGGAGGATTGCATGGATAGAGGCCGTTTCGTCCGAATTGCAGGGCTTGGTGTTGCCGCGCTGCTGGCGATGACCTTCCTTGTCATCCCGTCCTCCCCCGCATCAGCCGCGCCCGATCTGGCGGCACCGGCAGATGTCGTGGACTGGACGGGGCGCGACCCGGCGCTGGAGCAGAGCCCCGGGGCCGCGCTCTACCGCGAGACCTGCGCTGCCTGCCACGATGCCGGGGCCGATCGCGCACCGCAGCGGGCCAATCTCGGCGACATGACGCCCGAAGCGATCCGGCGCGCGCTGACCGATGGCGCGATGCGCCAGCAGGGCGAGGCGCTGTCGGCGGAACAACGCGGCCAGGTCGCCGAATATATCACCGGGCGCAAGCTCGGCGCGGCCACGGCGGAAGGCACGCTCAAGATGTGCACCGGCGATGCCGCCAGGTTCGATATCGCCGAAGCTCCTGCCTTCACCGGCTGGGGTCTCGATCCCGCCAGCACCCATGCGATCCCCGCAGCGCTCTCCGGGCTCAATCCGGGCAATGCCGGCAAGCTCAAGCTCAAATGGGCCTTCGGCGCGCCGGGCTCGCAGCGCATGCGATCGCAGCCGGCCATGGCTGCGGGCGCGATCCTCGTCGGCAACCAGAACGGATCGGTCTATGCGCTCGACCGGGCGAGCGGCTGCGTGCGCTGGGCCTTTGCGGCCATGGCCGAAGTGCGCACCGGGATCGTCGTCAGCCCCTGGCGCGCGGGCGACGCAAACGCGCGCCCCACCGTCTTTTTCGGCGACGTCATGGGCAATGTCTATGCGGTGGGCCTGCTCGACGGGCGCCAGCTCTGGCAGATCAAGGCCGATCCTCATCCCGCGACGATCATCACCGGCACGCCGACGCTGCATCGCGGTACGCTCTATGTCCCGGTCTCGTCGAACGAGGAGGCTTTCGCCACCAGCCAGGGCTATGCCTGCTGCAATTTTCGCGGCTCGGTCGTCGCGCTGAACGCCGCCACGGGCCAGACGCGCTGGCGGCGCTATCTGGTGCCCCCGGCCAAGCCGACCGGTACCAGCAAGAGCGGGCTGGACAAGCTCGGCCCCTCGGGCGTCGCGGTGTGGAACAGCCCGCTGGTCGATGCCCGGCGCGGCCTGCTGATCTTCGCGACCGGCGACAACTATTCGCTGCCCGCCACCGGGCTGAGCGATGCGGTGGTCGCGCTCGATCTCGCTACCGGGCGCATCCGCTGGCACTATCAGGCGCTGGCGGACGATGCCTGGAATGTCGCCTGCGTGTTCAAGACCAGCGATTCCTGCCCCGACGACGCCGCGCCGGACTTCGATTTCGGCGCGGGGACGGTGCTGGCCAAAGGCGAGAACGGCCGCGAATATGTCCTCGCCGGGCAGAAATCGGGCTGGGTCTACGCGCTCGATCCCGCCAGTGGCAGACTGGCCTGGAAGACCCGGGTAGGGCGCGGCAGTCCTTCGGGCGGCGTACATTTCGGCATGGCGGCAGCCGATGGCCGGCTGTTCGTGCCGATCACCGACCATTTCGCCTTCGGCCCCACCGATTTTCCCGCCTCGCCCGGGCTCTATGCGCTCGACATCGCCACCGGCCAATTCATCTGGAAGGCGCCATCGCCCGTGACCAGCTGCGCGACGATGCTGTGCCATCCCGGCTACGGCGGTTCGGTGACGGTCACCGGCGGGGTGGTCATGGCCGGGTCCGACGATGGCCACTTGCGCCTGTTCGACGCCGCTACCGGCAAACTGCTGTGGGAGGACAATACTGTGCGCGATTTCGTCACGGTCAACGGCGTGGCTGCCCGCGGCGGCGCGATCAGCGGCGGCGTTGCTCCGATCGCCTGGCAGGGCACGGTGATCGTCCCCTCGGGCTATGGCTTCGCCTCGAAGGCGAAGGGCAATGTGCTGCTGGTTTATGGGGTGGAGTGAGGAACAGGAGCCCAAAATCGAACTCGTCATCCTGAACTTGTTTCAGGACCCATTGTGCCGCGTGTCCGGCGCTTGGGATAGGCCCGCGACGGCACCGTCTTGCTACCGCGCAGAGCTTCGGAATGGAAGGCGAAATGGGTCCTGAAACAAGTTCAGGATGACGAAGGAGGGTGGGTTGGGTTCAATCCCCCACCTTCATCACCATCACCTTGTTGCCGTCGGGATCGCGGAAATAGGCGGCGTACATGTTGCGCTCGGGCTCACCGCGCGGGCCGGGCGGGCCTTCGCAGCTGCCGCCGAGTGCGAGCGCAGGGCCATGCGCAGCATCGACCGCGGCGCGGTTCGGGGCGGCGAACATGACCTGGCTGCCGTTGCCCACGCAGGCCTCGCCGTCGCGCGGGGTGCCGACGATGAAAATGCCGCCGTCCGGCCCGCGATAGCCGGCCATGCCATGGTGGTCGATCACCCGCGCGCCGCCGAGCGCGCCGGCGACGGCGTCGTAGAAGGCAATGGCACGCTTGATATCGCTGGTGCCGAAGCGGGCTCCTGTCAGCATGTTCGTCCTTTCCCTATCGACGCGCCGGATCAGTCCGGAGCGCCCTGTTCCACCTCAGCCAGCTTCCGCCGCGCAAACGCCCTCGCCTCCGCCGGCTTGATCTTCGCCGTATCGGTAAAATCAAGCTCCCCCTGCTCGATGAACAGCACCTTCCTCGGCACCTTGTAGGCCGCCAGCCGCGCCTTCAAAAACGCGATCACCTCCGCCTCGCTCAGCTCGCTGCCCTCCACCCGCACCACGCAGCTCACCACCATTTCGCCCAAGGTCTCGTGCGGCACGCCGGTGGTTTTGCAGACCTTGACCCCGGGGCAGTTGCACAGGCTCCAGTCGACCTCGACCGGCGAGACATTCGCTCCGCCGGTCTTGACGATGTCGTTGATCCGGCCCTGGAACACGAGGCGATCCCGTTCGTCGATGAAGCCGCCGTCGCCGGCGTGGTAGAAGCCCTCGGCGTCGAAGCATTCCTCGCTGGGCACGCCGATGTAGCCGAGCATCAGGGTCGGGCCTTTGATGGCGAACTCGCCGGTCTCGCCGCGTTTCAGCACTTCGCCACTCTCGGGATCGACGATCTTGATCGTGTTGCCCGGCAGCGCGCCGCCGTTGCAGCCCTTCCACAATTCTTCGGGCGAGCCGCAGGGGAAGGCGGCGGAGATGGTGAAAGTCTCGGTCGCGCCATAGGTGGCGTGGGGCTCGATCCATGTGGTCGAGACCGACTTTTGCGCGCGGCGCAGGTTCTGGGCGGGTTCGAAATAGTGGAAGCTGGAAAGGTCGGCCTCGTCCCAGCCCGCGGCGTCTTCAAGCTACGCCCACTGGTGCGGCCAGCAATAGGGCATCGAGACGCGCTCCTTTTCGAACAGCCGCACCGATTCCGCCGGATCGAACATGCGCTGGAGCACCAGCGCGCCGCCCGCCGCCAAAGTGCCGCCGAGCGAAATGGAGAAATTGCCCGACCAGAACAGCCCGTTGGGCGACCAGCAGCGCACCTCGTGTTCGGGGACATAGTTGTAGATACGCACCCAGCGCCAGGACTGCACATTGACCCCGCGATGCATCGACAGCACGCCCTTGGGCTTGCCGGTCGAGCCCGAGGAGAAGAACAGCAGCGCCGGATCGGAGGGATGGACAGAGGCAGCGCGGGCTTCGACGCGTTCGGGGGTGGCCGCGGCGCCGTGGGCGAGGAAATCCTGCCAGCTTTCGATGCCAGAAAGCCCCTCCCCTGCGGGGAGGGGTTGGGGAGGGGGAGCGAGGCCGCCAGGCATCGCGTCGGCGCTGGCGTGGACGCTCGGCTTCGCCTTGCTCCCCCTCCCCCCGA
Source organism: uncultured Alphaproteobacteria bacterium (assembly GCA_963775115.1). Taxonomy (GTDB): domain Bacteria; phylum Pseudomonadota; class Alphaproteobacteria; order Sphingomonadales; family Sphingomonadaceae; genus Novosphingobium. The sequence continues at coordinate 230,537 of CAVZHP010000009.1, read as the reverse complement.
CCCCCTCCCCGCAGGGGAGGGGGAGATGGCTGGTTGGACCCTCACTGACCATGGCAATGCGACGCAGGAACGGAAATTTCAGCGAAGCAAGCTTGCCCGGTTCGGCTGTGACGACGGCGGGCTCCAGCTCCCCCAGCATCGCCGCGAAATCCTTGGCCGCGACATGGCGCTCGAACAGCAGCACCGAAACTCCCGACAGCCGCAGCAATTCGCCCAGTTCGTCCGAGGTCGAAAAGGTCGAGAGGCCTACCGCCACCCCGCCCGCCAGAGATATGCCGAAGCAGCTCGACACCCATTCGAGCCGGTTGGTCATCAGCACACCGACATATTCGCCCTTCCCCAGCCCGCAGGCGATGAGGGCGCGGGCGACTTCCATCGAGCGCTCCCACAACTCGTCGTAGGTCCAGCGGCCGGTGGCGGCGTGCCCTTCGAACGCGACCAGCGCCTCACGCGGCCCAAACCGCTCGCGCACTTCGGCGAGGAAGCCGGGCAGGGTCAACGCGCCGAGGCCGGGCTCTTCGTCCAGCGGAATGCCGTGAATGATCGCCAGCTCGTGATCGGCCATGCCGTATCCGTTCCCCACATCCTCATCGGGTTTGTTGACTGTAATCCCGCTTTGGGGAACGTTGCAGCGAAACCGGAGCGCTCTCAAGCGTATTCTGGAAAAGGGCGAGAGGTTAGCGGGCGAATGGGCGCGATTGTCGACATCAACTATCGCGGCGTCCGGGCGGCGAGCGAGTATGAACTGATCGATTCCCCGTCCATTGCCGGACGGATCGAGCAAGCGCCGGATACCGTCGCGCCGGAAGTCCGCCGGATGCTGACCCCGCCGGTCTATTACAGCCTCGCCAATGGAATTGCCGACAACCGCGCGATCAACGATGCGCTGCTGGCGGCGGCAGCCGCGCGTCCCGGCTGGCGCGCATTCGGGGTGGCCGAGCCGAAATATGGCGAGGCGGCTGTGGCGGAAATCGAACGGCTGGCCTCGCTCGGCGCGGCTGGGGTGGTGTGGAGCCCGCGCGCGCAAGGGGTGTTCGGCAACGATCGCAGCCTCGCCGACCTGTGCATCCACGCCGATAAGTGCGGCCTCGCCTCGATGATCCATTCCGCGCCCTATTCGGTCAACGAAGGCCTGTGGCGGCTGTGGGCGCTGGCGGCGCAATGTCCCGGGGTGCCGCTGGTGATGCTGGGGGCGTTCGAAAGCTGGGAGAACATCCAGCTCGCCAGAGAGCATCGGGGCGGCGGGGACAATCTGTTCTACGATCTGTCACTACTCAGCGAGAGCTGGGACCTCGACGCCCTGGTTGGCTCGCTGGGCGCGGACCGGCTGCTGCTGGGTAGCGGCGGCGCGGACTTGCTGGAACGGACGCTGGGGGTTGTCGAGCGCAGTTCGGTTTCGGGCGAAGCGAAGGAAGCAATCCTCTCGGGCAATGCCACTCGCCTGTTCGCGTTGGAGGCCATGGCATGAGCGGCGCGCTGTTCGACATCCACCAGCATTACGGCGTCCTGCTCGGCGTGCCGGGCAGCGGCGGGCGGGTGACGACGCCGCAGGAGGACTGCGCCAACCGCATCGAATTCCTCGACAGCTTCGGCATCGGGCAGGCAGCGCTGATGCCGGGGCACAGCTACAGCGCGCCGCGCGGTCTCGCCGATGTCCAGGCGATCAACGACGGGCTCCATGCCTACGCCAAGCTCGCCCCGGAACGCTTCGCCGCCGTGTTCGGCACGCTCGACCCGCGGCATGGCGAGGCTAATCCGGACGAAGTCGACCGGCTCGCCGGCATGGGCTTTCGCGGCCTGTCATGGCACCACCGCATGCAGGGCCTGCCGATGGATCACCCGGCGATGTTCGCGATTGGCGAGCGCATGGCAGCGAACGGCATGGTGTTCATGGCGCATTGCTATGCCCAGGGCGATTTCGAGGCGCCCTGGCGGATGCGGCGGCTGGCCGAGCGGTTCCCGGACATGCAATTCGCCGCGCTCGACGCGATGACCAGCCCGGAAAACCTCGACCAGTTGCTGGGGATTGCCGAAGTGCTGGACAACGTGACGATCGACCTCACCTCCTCGCTCTGCGGCCCGCGCGGCGTGCGGCGTGCGGTCGACCGAGTTGGTGCTGATCGGCTGGTGTTCGGCAGCAACTTCTACTCAATGTCGCGCGTGGCGCGGATTTCGGCGCTGGACGTCGTCGAGGAAGCAGGGCTGGGCGAGGCCGAACGCGCGGCCATCCTGGGCGGGAATGCGCGGCGGATTCTGGGTGTCGGCGCGGCCGGGCTCAAGGCAAGTGGACAGGAATGATGGGCGACAACGACGTTGTGCTGGTGCTGGGCGGCCACCGCGTCACCTGCGGTGAATTCCGGGACCGGGTGCTGCGCGCGCAGACCTTCCTCGCCAGCCGGGGCATCGCCAAGGGCGACCGTATCGGCATCGCCTTGCGCAATCGCCCCCAGTTCTTCGAACTGATGGCGGCAGCGACGGCACTGGGCGCGACCACTGTCCCAATCGCCTGGCGGCTGAAGCGCGAGGAAGTCGCCTATCTGGTGGAGGATTCAGGCGTCAAACTGGTGGTCTGCGACGAAGCCAGCGCCAGCCAGATGAGCCTCTTTACCAGCGTCTCGCTCGATGCCTATGAGCAGGCCCTCGTCGGCACCGCGCCCGCCGCAAGCACCCGCGATCCGCTCGGCTCTTACGACATGTTCCTCTATTCCTCGGGCACCACCGGCAAGCCCAAGGCGATCGAGCGCGATCCGATACCGCCCGAGGTCATGGCCAAGGCCTCGCCCGGCCAGAACGGCCTGCTCAATATGCTCGGGGTTCACGGGAAGGGGGAAGTCCACCTGATCTGCGGCCCGCTCTATCATTCGCAGCCCATCGGCTTCGGCAGCACCGCGCTCGGCGCCGGGCACCGGGTGGTGATGATGGAAGGCGGCTTCGATGCCGAGCAGTGCCTCGCCGCGATCGACGCCGAGAAAGTCACCTGGCTGACCTGCGTGCCCACCCATTTCGTGCGGATCATGGCGCTGCCGGCGGAAGTGCGCGCGCGCTACGATGTCTCCTCGGTCAAGGCGATCCTCCACTGCGCCGCGCCCTGCCCGCGCGACGTCAAGGCGGCGGCGATGGACTATTTCCCCGAAGGCACCATCTGGGAGGTCTATGGCGGCACCGAGGGGGCGATGTCGATGATTTCGCCCGCCGAGTGGCGCAGGAAGCCGGGCAGTGTCGGCAAGGCCTTCCCGCCGGGCGCGGAGCTGAAGATCATGGACGAGGCTGGCAATGTGCTGCCGCCGGGCGAGACCGGATTGGTCTATTCGCGCGCGGTGATGAAGTTCCGCTACAAGGGCGCCAGCGAACTCGACAAGGACACCTGGGCGGGGGATTACTTCACCCTGGGCGACATGGGCCACCTCGACGAGGACGGCTATCTCTTCCTCACCGACCGCAAGAAGGACATGGTCATCTCCGGCGGGGCAAACATCTATCCCGCCGAAGTCGAAGCAGTGTTGTTCAACCACCCGGCGGTGGGCGACGCGGCGGTGATCGGCGTGCCCAATGCGGAGTTCGGCGAGAGCGTCAAAGCCATCGTCGAGCCGCGCGCCGAAGTTTCCGAAGCGGAGATCATCGCTTTCTGCCGCGAGCATCTGGCACATTTCAAATGCCCAGCGTCGGTCGATTTCGTGCAGACCCTGCCGCGCGATCCCAGCGGCAAGATCCGCAAGCGCGAATTGCGCGAGCCCTATTGGCAGGCGGCGGGAAGGACGATCTGAACATGGCTTATCGGCATATCCTCGTCGAAAACGATGCCGGCATTGTCCGCGTCACGCTCAACGCGCCCGATCGCCGCAACGCCATCTCGCGCGCGATGCAGGGCGAGCTGATCCAGGCGGTTGAGGCCGCCGGGCGCGATCCCCAGGCGGGCGTGGTGGTGGTCAAAGGCGCGGGGAAGGGCTTCTGTTCGGGCTACGATATCTCGGGTGACCGCAGCGGCGAAATGCATGCGGGCGAGGCGCAAGGGGGCGGGGAAATGTCGCTGCCGCGCCGCACGCTCGAAACCGTCGAGATGTCGCGCGGCTGGTCGCGCATCTGGGACGCGCCGATTACCGTGATCGCCCAGATCCACGGCTTTTGCCTGGCGGGCGGCACCGACCTCGCGCTCAATTGCGACCTGGTGCTGGTGGCGAAGGACGCGACCATCGGCTTTCCCGCGCTGCGCATGGGCGGCACCCCGCCGACATCGATGTGGCTCTACAACGTCGGCCCGCAATGGGCGAAGCGGTTGTTGCTGACGGGCGACACCTTCACCGGGCGGCTGGCCGAGAAGATCGGTTTCGCCCTGGAGGCCGCCCCGGCGGACAAGCTGGAGGAGAGGGTCACATTCCTCGCCCGGCGCGTCGTCGCGATGGGGCGCGATATCGCCGGGATCAACAAGTTCGTCATCAACCGGGGCATCGAGCTGATGGGCCGGGGCACCCTGCAGAACATCGCCGCCTCGCTCGATTCGGTGGCCAACCAGGCCCCGGAAATGGCGGCCTTCATGAAGCGGGCCGAGGAAGCGGGCCTGGGAGCCGCCTTCAAGGAACGCGATGCCGCCTTTGCCGAGGGCGTGCCGATCGATCTGGCAGAGGATGGGGATTAGAACGCTCGCCCCAACAAATTCGTCACCCTGAACTTGTTGCAGGGCCCATCGCGCCTCACGCTCTGCGGTCGGTTCTGAAAGCGCAACTGCTCGGTAAGCGCTTCTGCCCCTTTGATCCGGGCGGGAGGTAAAATGGGCCCTGAAACAAGTTCAGGGTGACGAAAGGGGTAAAGTTGGTTCAAACAGGTTTGCCCGTCCCGCCAAGAGGAAGGGATTGGAGAAGGATGCCATGCAAGCCGACGCCAGCGCCACAACGCTCCCGCGCTATACCGAAGACCCCGTGCCCCCTGTCCGCCTGCCCGAAGGCCGCACGTTCGGCGCGGTGACCGGCGTGCAGGTCAGCCCGGACGGCCATATCTGGGTGCTGCACATTGCCTCCAACATGGAATGGGGACCGCCCGGCTCGCTGGACGATCCCGCCGCGCGGCTCCCGGCGGTCTGCGAATTCGATGCGCAGGGCACCTTCCTGCAGGCCTGGGGCGGGCCGGACCACCTGCCGCGCCGGGAAGGCTTGCAGCAATGGCCCAGGCAGGAAGAGACCATCGCCTTCGATGCCGAGGACACGCTGTGGGTGTTCGGCGCCAACGTCGGCTACGACCACGCGGTCCAGCGCTTCTCGCGCGACGGCAAATTGCTGCTGCGCATCGGCACATTCGGCGAGAGCGGCGGCAATGACAGTCACACTCTCGTCGGCTGCCCGACCGATTGCTGGCACGATGTTGCCCGGCGCGAGGTCTATGTCACCGATGGCTACGTCAACCACCGCGTCGCCGTGTTCAATTCGGACACGGGCGCGTTCATCCGCTCGTTCGGCGCTTTCGGCAAGCAGCCCGATGCAGAGCTGCCGCTGCCCGAGCGGTTCCACAATCCGGTCCATGCCATTACGCTGGGCCCGGACGGGCTGCTTTATGTCTGCGACCGCAAGAACGACCGGCTGCAAGTGTTCGACGCGGTCGGCAAGAGTGAGCCGGTATTCCTGCGCGAAATTTACGTCCGCGAGGAATCGCCGTTCGGCACGGTGTTCAATCTGGTGTTCACCCCGGACGGCAGGTTCCTGCTGGTCAACGACGGCAACAACAGCCGCATCTGGGTGGTCGATGTCGCGGCATGGAAGCTCGCTGGGCACTTCATGGCGCCGGACGGCGTGGTCGGCGATATGAACGGTACGCTGCACAAATTCACCAGCGACGCGGCGGGCAACCTGATCCTCGCGCGCACCTCGCGCGGGGTCGAACGTTTGCTTTACGAGGGCGGGAGAAGCTGACGATGAAATCCCCGCATGAGGAAATTGTCCGCGATCGATCGGATACCGATGCCCGGATGCGGCAGATCACCGGGCAGCCGCCCCGGATCGAGCCGATGGCGGAAGGCCATATCGGCGATCGGGCGCTGGAGCTGCTCGACGCGCTGCGCGAGGTCCATTCGGTATCCTCCTCCGAACGGGTCCACCCCACCTTCCGCACCCTGTTCCGCCACCACGACGCGACCCAGGCCTATCTCGAACTCGGCGTGCTGCTGACCACCGATCCGGCGCTGGCCCCGCGCGACAAGGAGCTGGCGATCCTGCGCACCGGCTGGCTCTGCGGCGCGCCGATCATATGGGGCGAGCATCTTGCCGGCGGCAAGCAGGCGGGGCTGACCGATGCGGATATCGAGCGGCTGACCCGTGGTTCGGTGGCACCGGGCTGGAGCGAGCAGGACCGCGCCATCGTGCGGGCGGCGGAAGAGCTGCATTTCGACGCGATGATTTCCGACGAGACCTGGGCGGCGCTCGCCGCAAGGCTCGACGAGCGGCAGCTTATCGAACTGCCGATGATCGTCGGCCACTATCACATGACCGCCTTCATGCAGCACTCGCTGCGCTTCCCGGTGCGCGAGGGCAATCCGGGGCTGTCGGCGAGGTAACTTTCGCCCCTCCCGCTTGCGGGAGGGGCTGGGGGAGGGCATTTTATGGAATCGATGGATAACAAGCCCACCTCTAACCCCTCCCGCAAGCGGGAGGGGGACGTGCTCACCCGCACACTAGACGTCGATGGGCACGAATTTGCTCCGCCGCGCGTATGGGGCGACACTTTCGGACCGGTGGCCGAGCGCCTTGCAGAAGTTTGCGGGCCGTTCATCGCGGCGATGGGCGAGAACTATATCCTGCGCCCCGATCAGGCGGCCGACGACGCGCCGATGACTTCGGAAAACGTCTGGACCATGCGCCACACCGGCGCGCCCGGCGCCTTCGACATGCATCGGCGGCTCGAGGCGATGGACCTGATGGGGGTCAGCCGCCAGCTGATCTTCCCGAGTTTCGGCCTGTGGGGCCAGATCCTGGCGACGCCCGAGGGCGGCGGATCGACCGCGGCGGCGCTGCGGCATTTTCTCGGCGAGATCAGCGAGGCCGAGACCCGCGAACTGGGCTTCGCCGCGACGGACGAGTGGAATGCCTGGTGTGTGCGAACCAGTGCGGTCGATCCGGACAGGCTGCGCCCCGTGGCCATGCTCAAGGCTCCGCGCGATGTAGGCGACCTGATGGAGCAGACCCGGGAGCTGATTGGCCAGGGCCTGAAGGCTCTGCTGATCAACGCCGGCGAGCCGCCCGCCGGGCTGTCGCCAGCCTCGCCCACGCTCGATCCGTTCTGGGCATTTCTGGCCGAGAACAATGTCGCGGTCTCGGCCCATGTCGGCAGCGATCTCGGGTTCGTCCGGTCCGCCGTTTGGGCCGAGGCCCCGGCCTTCGCGCCGAGCAAGCAGAGCTTCGAGCTGGGTTTCGAACCTTACAGTTTTGCGACGATCCACCTGCCGGTCGAGCATTTCCTGACGGTGATGGTGCTGGGCGGCGTGTTCGAGCGGCACCCGGCCCTGCGCTTCGGCGCGATCGAGCTTGGCGCGCATTGGCTGGGTCCGTTAGCGGACAATCTCGACATGTGGGCGACCACGATCTTCGCCGACCGGATCAAGCATGTCATCCCGCTGAAGCCCTCGGACTATCTGGCGCGGAACGTGCGGGTGACCCCGCACAATATCGTCGAGCCGGTGGACCGGTTTTTCGCGCGCTATCCGCACCTCGCGAGCTGCTATTGCTACTCGACCGACTACCCGCACCTCGAGGGCGGGCGGCACATCAAGGACAAGATGCACGCGATGCTGGAGCCGCTGGGCGAGGTTGTGGTGGAGCAGTATTTCGCGGCGAACGGGGCGTGGTTGCTGCCGTGAGGGAACGCGACTCCTCCCCCCTTGCGGGGGAGGATACGGAGGCTTGCCAGCTTGCTGGCTAGCCGAAGTTGGAGAGAGGGCGAAGGCGCTCTGCCACCTCCCCCCTCTCCAACCTTCGCTAGCTGCATTCGCAGCAAGCTACGCTGTCCTCCCCCGCAAGGGGGGAGGAGCAAAGTCCGAACCTCACCCCGTAACCCTTCCCCTATCGACCCGCAGCGGCCGCATGTAGGAGACATCCTCCCTGGCCCGCTTCGATTCCACGTAGGCGGAATTCACTTCCATCCCCTCCGGGCCCCAATTGTCGTCGCGCGCTTCGACCAGGCAGATGCGCTCGGAGATCGCCCACTTGCCATCCCGCCGCTCGAAGCGATCGATGTAGCGCCCGCTGGAATGGCAATAGAACGGCTTCTCGCGGTTGAGGCAGCGGAACAGGTAATAACTCTCGCAATGCGCGACATCGCCGTCCAGTTCGCAGCGGTGGTTGGTGATGTGGTGCTGGGTGAAGTGCTGCATGCCGTAGTGCAGTTCGAATACATGATCGGCAAAGCCCTCGATTCCGCCCACGTAAGTTCCGTGATCGTCCACCGCATCCGGATGATAGGCGGACAGCAGCATGTCGCGGTCGAGCCGGTCGATCCCCCGGCAATAGCGCATGATGCAGTCGTAGATTTCCTGGCGGTCCTTCAGCTCGCGCACCAGCGCGGCGGTATCGCTGTCCATTGGCCTGTCCTCTCCGGTTGTCTTGTCGAGGGCGAACATATTGCAGTTGCGGCGCGAGAGAAAGGCGGGATAGTCTGCGGCCGGGGGAGAGAGCAGCGTGGACTACCGCAGACTCGGCCACAGCGGCATCGAAGTCAGCGCCTACGGACTGGGCGTGATGACTTTCGGCGGCCAGACCCCCGAGGCCGACGCCATGCGCCAGATGGACATGGCCTTCGAGGCGGGCATTACCCTGTTCGACACGGCGGAGAACTATCCCACCCCGACCGGGCCGGAAACGCAAGGCCGCTCCGAGGAACTGCTCGGCAAATGGGTCGCCTCGCGCGGGGTGCGGGGCAAGGTGGTGATCGCTACCAAGGTCGCCGGGCCGGGCAATGCCGCAGGCGACATGGCGCACATCCGCGGCGGCAAGAGCCATCTCGACCGGACGAATATCGCGGAGGCGGTCGATGCCAGCCTGCGGCGTCTCGGCACGGACTGCATCGATCTCTATCAGGTCCACTGGCCCGAGCGCGCGGTCTCGACCCATGGCCGCCAGCGTTTCTCGCACTTGCCCGATGCCGAGGGACAGGTCAGCATCGAGGAAACCCTCGCCGCGTTGGCGCAGCATGTCGAGGAAGGGAAAATCCGCGCCATCGGCGTGTGCAATGAGACCCCCTGGGGGGTGATGCGCTATCTGTTCATGGCCGATCTGATGACCGTGCCGCGCGTGGCCTCAATCCAGAACGGCTACTCGCTGCTCGACCGGCAGTTCGAGATCGGCCTCGCCGAAGTGGCCCTGAACGAAGGGATCGGCCTGATCGGCTATTCGCCGCTGGCCTCCGGCACGCTCACCGGCAAGTATGGCGAGAGCCCGGCGCCGATCCCCGGCAGCCGGTCGGACGGTTCGCCCACATTCGTCTCGCGGATGCTCTCGCCCGGACGGCAGCAAGCGATTGCGGCCTATGGCACCCTTGCCCGCGCGAATGGGCTGGAGCCTGCCCATATGGCGCTGGCCTTCGCGGCGCAGCAGCCGTTCATGGCATCGGTGCTGATGGCGGCGAGTTCGGTGGAGCAGCTCTCCGGCAATCTCGGCGCGATCGATGTGAAGCTTTCGAAAGAAGTAACGCAGGCGATCAACGCCATCCACGATTCCCATCCCAATCCGAAATGAAACGGTGACACCATGAATCTCGGCCTCAACGACGACCAGCAGATGCTGCGCGACAGTTTCGCGCGCTTTCTCGACAGCGAAAGCGGCATGGCGCGAGTGCGTAAGGCCAATGAGGCAGGCGGCTTCGATCCGGCGCTGTGGCAGGGGCTGGCGGAGCTCGGCACCTTCGCCATGCGCGTGCCCGAGGAGGCCGGGGGACTCGGCATGGGGACGATCGATGCGGCGCTGGTGATGGAAGAAGTTGGCCGCACGCTCGCCTCCGGCCCGATTGCCGAGGCGATCCTGGCGGCGCGGCTGCTTGGCCAGCTGGGCGGGGCCGATCTGGCGGATGTAACCAGCGGCGCGAAAGTGGCGACGCTGGCGTTCCACGATATTGCGAAACAGCCAGTGCAGTGGCTGGCGGGCGGCGCGCATGCCGACCTGGTCCTGGCGCGAAGCGGGAGCGATGTGGTTGCCGTCTCGCTGACCCAGGCAGACCGCAAGGCCGAGGAAAATCTCGCCTCCAATGGCATCGGCGAAGTCGATCTTGGCAAGGCGGCGCACACCGTCCTCGCCAGCGGCAAGGCTGCCTCCGACATATTCGCCGCCTCGATCGAGGAATGGAAGCTGCTCAGCGCCGCCGCGCTCGCGGGCCTCTCGCGCCAGGCAGTCAAGCTCGCCGCCGCTTATGCCTGCGAGCGCCAGGCCTTCGGCGTGCCGATCGGCACCTATCAGGCCATCTCGCACCCCTTGGCGGACCTCATCACCGATATCGACGGCGGCCAGCTGCTGGTGTGGAAAGTGATCCACGAGATCGCCAGTGGCGAGGCCAATGCCGGGGCCCACATCCCGCTCGCGCTGTGGTGGAACGCCAAGACCGCGAGCAAGGCCGGCATCCAGGCGCTGCGCACATTCGGCGGCTATGGCCTGACCACCGAATACGACATCCATATGTACAACCTGCGCGCCAAGGCCTGGCCGCTGATCCACGGCGATCCCGCCCGCCAGCTCGAGGCGGCCGGACGGCGGCTCTACGCCGGGGAGGCCTCGGTGCTGCCCGACGTCGGTAGCGTGCCGATCGATTTCGACCTTGGCGAGGAAGCCCATGCCCTCGCCCGCGAGGTCGACGAATTTTTCGAACGCACGCTCACCCCGGAACTCAAGGCCCATGCGCACTATTCGTGGGACGGCCACCACCCGGAAGTCCACCGCAAGCTCGCTGAGGCGGGCCTGCTGTTCCCCGCCTGGCCCAAGGAAAAAGGCGGACGCGGCGCGCCGCCCTACGCCCGTCACGCCGCTGCCGAGGTGTGGGAGAAACATGGCTGGTCGGGCCACGCCACCGGCACCACCCAGATGGTCGCGGCGATGATCGACAAGTTCGGCAGCGACGAGTTGAAGCGCGATGTGCTCGCCCCGATCATGCGCGGCGAGGCGGTCTGTTCGCTGGGCTATTCCGAGCCCGGCTCTGGCTCCGATGTTTTCGCGGCCCAGACCAAAGCCACGCCCGAGGGCAACGGCTGGCGGATCGACGGCACCAAGATGTTCACCAGCGGCGCCAACCTGTCCGACTATGTCATCATGCTCACCCGCACCAATTCCGACGTGGCCAAGCACAAGGGCCTGACCATGTTCATCGTGCCGATGAAGGCGGAGGGAATTGCCGTGCAGCCGGTTTTCACCTTCCAGGACGAGCGCACCAACATCACCTTCTACGACGGGGTAAAAGTGCCCGAACTCATGGCGCCTCGGCGAAGTCGATGGCGGCGTGCGCACGATGAGCGCCGCGCTCGACATGGAGCACGGCGGCGGCTTCTCGAAATCGCAGGGCGCGATGATCCACGCGGCGGAGGAATTGTGCCGCGAGATCGTGCTCGATGGACGCCCGCTGATCGAAGACCGCACCGCGCAAGTGCGGCTGGCGAAAGCCTGGACGCATTACCTCGTCGCCGAAATGCTCGGGCTCAGGTCGCTATGGGCGGCGGAGGAGAAGCTGGGGCTACCGGCAGTGGGCCCGATGTCGAAAGTGTTTTCCTCGGAGAAATTCCTCGAGGACGGCAGCGACCTGCTCGATCTGACCGCCCCATTGTCGCTGTCGAAGCGGGTGGGGGCGGCGATGATGGTCAACCAGTCCTATCGCCACGCCCACGGCACGACGATCTATGCCGGAACCAGCGAAGTGCATCGCAGCATGATTGCCGAAAAAGCGCTGGGCCTGCCGCGGAGCAGGGGGTGAGCTACCCCCTGATCTGGCACAACCCGTTGCGGATCACGGTCGCATCGCGTTCGGCCACCACGCATTCGAACGAGAGCACATTGCCGTCGCGCCAGATGCGGGTGGTGATGGCCTCGCCCGGATAGACCGGCGAGGAGAAGCGCACGTCTAATCGCTCGATCCGCGCGGGGTCCATGTCGCAGCAGCTGCGCAGGATCGCACGGGCGGCGATTCCGTAGCTGCACAGGCCATGCAGGATCGGCCCGGGAAAGCCGACTTTCGTCGCCATGTCCGGATCGATGTGCAGCGGATTCTTGTCGCCCGAGAGGCGGTAGATCGCGGCCTGCTGGGGCAGGGTCTGGATCGTCGTCTCGAGATCGTGCACCCGCCCGGGAATCGTGTGCAAGGGCAGATCGCCATCCGATGGCCCGCCAAAGCCGCCGTCGCCCCGGCAGTACAGCGTCATGATCGCGGTGGCGTGGCGCTGGCCGGTCGCCGCATCGATGATCGTACTCTCGACATTGACCAGTGCGCCTTTGTCCGCGCCCTTGTCGGCAACGCCGAGGCAGCGCGAGCGCGAGGTCATCGTGCCGGTTGGCGGCAGCGGATTGTGGATCGTCAGGCGCTGTTCGCCGTGGACGATGCGGGTGTAATCGATGCCGCCGTGCTCGATGAAATCGCCGGCCCCCTGCGCCATCATCACCGCCATGCTCGGCATCGCCTTGAGGTGGCGCTCGTAGACGAACGGTAGCTCGTCCGGCGCTGCGCCCAAGCCAAGGCCGAGGGCGTAGAGGATCGTGTAATCGGCGTCGTAAGCGAAGGTGCCGGGCGCGGGGTCGATCGACAGGATTTCGGGGTATTTCATACGGCGTTCTCTCCAGTTTCGATCTGTGCCCGCACCTGCGTGCCATGCTGGCCGGGCCGGGGCGGCGGGCGGGTGGCGTCGGCGAGGCGGGGCTGCGCGACCAGTGGGGTTCCGGGCATGGCGCAGATGCGATTTCCCGCCGCGACGCTCAGGAAATAGCCGCGCGCCGCGAGGTGCGGGTCTGCGGCGAGTTCCAGCGCATCTAGTACCGGAAAGGCTGACAGCCCCGCTGCTTGCAGACTCTCGGCGAGTTCGGACTTGCTCTGCGGGAGGGTGAACGCGGCAATCGCCGCCTCGGCACTGTCCGGATCGGCGAGCAGAGCAACGTCGATCGCGCTGGCCCCGGCAAATCGGTCCCTGTCCGCATCGCCCTCCAGGCGGATCGCGATCCAATTGTCCTTGCCCCGGCACGGAAACACGCCCTGCAGTGCGCCCAGCCGCGAGCGGTTGCCCACCATGTCCAGCCCGCGCCGATGCCGCGTCGCCTCGATAATTCCTTCGCCCGACAGCGCGAGGTAGGTCTCCAGCTGCGAGATATCGAACCAGCCGCCCGGCCTGCCTTCCAGCCGCCAGCGCAGTCCGCGCAGCGCCGCCAGGCCGCCGACCAGTCCGCCAGTCGCGTCGGGCAGGGCATGGCCGAGGCGCAGCGGACTGCCGCCCGCATAGCCGGTGCGGCCCTCGATCGAGCTTGCCGCCTCGATCGAGGGTCCGTAGCTGCGCCAGTCCGCCCAGGGCCCGCTCGCGCCCCAGCCGGACAGCGAGACATAGACCAGGCCGGGGTTCAGCGACGCAAGTTGCTTAGGGCCGATGCCGAGTTTGTCCGCCACGCCGGGGCGGAAGTTCTCGATCACCACATGCGCCTCGCGCGCCAGCCCATGGGCGACCTCGAGGTCTCCGGACTTGCCGAGATCGAGCAGGATGCTCCGCTTTCCGCGATACATCTTGGTCGCATAGAGATGCATCATGACGTCGGCGGGCTGTGCCGCCGCGCCGGGAGGAATGTCTGTATCGAGCCGCGAGCCGGGCCGTTCGACCCAGACCACGTCGGCGCCGAGATCGGCCATGGTCCGCGCGGCGCTCGGCCCGGCCCAGAAAATGGTGAAGTCGAGGACTTTCACGCCGGCGAGGGGGAGATCGGCGTTCTCCCCTCCCGCTTGCGGGAGGGGCCGGGGGAGGGTCTGTCGTGCATCCTCGAAGGCCGGTAACAGCCCCACCCCTAACCCCTCCCGCAAGCGGGAGGGGGACTTGGCCGCGCCATCCGCAAACGCATGAAAATGCCGCAGCGGATAGCCCGGCCTCACCCCGCCTCCGGGCAACTCCTCCCAATAGCCGCGATGGGCAAGCTGCGGGTTCTCCGCAATATCGTGCGGCCCTGCCACCTTGGCGCAGGCGACGCCGCCGTGCTGGAGGATGGCGACGACCTCATCGGCATCGTGTGCGGTGAGGAAGGGAGCAATCTCGCGGTCGAACATATCGCGATTGGTCCAGCGCGCCTCCTTGGTCTCATAGCGCGGATCGACCGACAATTCGGGCCTGCCGATGGCGATGCAGAACTTGTCGTATTCGACATCTGTGACCACGCCCAGCGAGACATGCCCCTTGCCGCAGGGCAGCACGGTCAGCGGATAGACTTCGGTGTAGCGCCCGGTGCGCCGCCGCAATTCGCCCGCCGCGGTGCGCGAGAAAGTCGACTGGTGGAGCAGCAGCATCGCTTCCATCGCCGAGATGTCGAGATGCCGCCCGCGTCCGGTGCGAATCCGGTCGATCAGCGCGGCTTCCGCCCCGGCAGCGGCGGTGTACCCGGCAGCATAGGCGCACAGGTTCTCGGGGCCGGACAATGGCTCGCGGTCGGGATCGCCGGTGATGAACAGGTATCCACCCGCCGCCCAGTCGGCCAGCGAGCCGCCGCGCCAGGCGGCATATCGTCCGGTCGTGCCGTAACTCGAAGTGGTGACGTGGATCAGGCCGTCCGGAATGGCGAGGCGTTTGGCGTACCCGAGGAAATGACCCGCATCGAAGGATGTGAAGACAATGTCGCAATCGCGCAGCAGTGCGGGCAGTTCCTCCGGCCCGGTGCGCTGCTTGTCCGCATCGAGATAGAGCGCCAGCGATTCAGGCTCGTCCTGTTCCGGCGCGCAGCGGAAGACCTCGTCCCCACCCCAGGCAAACAGCTTTGCGGCAAAACGTCCCGCGACATCGCAGCTGAGGTCGAGGACTTTCACCGGACAGCCCCGCCTAGCCCGCCGGAATCGCAATTTTTGTCGCTTCGACAAGCAGCGGCGCGTTGAACATGCGTTTGGTTTCGGCGATGCCCTCGCGCGGCAGGGCGGCGAAGACCCCGGCCATCTTCAGCGCCGTGGCCCGCTCCTCGCCGTCCGGGCAGACGCGGTTGCACAGGCCGATGCGCAGTGCCTCGTCCGCCATGACCTTGCGGCCCGACATCAGGATATCGCGCGCCAGCAGTTCCGAACATTGCCGCGGCCAGATCATCTGCGCCGCCGATGTCGCGGCAATGCCATAGCTGACATGCGGATCGGACAGGAAGCCGCTCTCGCCCATCACGACCTGATCGCACATTGCCACCAGCCCGGCAGCATAGCCGACCGCGCAGCCACCCACCGCAGCGATCACCGGGATGTCCAGCGACAGCAGGGTCACGATGGTATCGACATGCACCTGCCCCAGCCGGGCATGGGTATCTGCGGGAAGCGTGCCCGCCGCCATGCCGGCCAGGATATCGCGGTCGCCCCCGGCGGAAAAAGCCCGTCCCGCGCCGGTGAGGATCAGCGCCCGCAGATCGGCATCCCCCGCCGCCGCCCGCAGTTCCGCCAGCAGCAGCTCCTGCATCTCGAGATTGGCGGCGTTGAGCTTTTCGGGCCGGTTGAGTGTGAGAATGCGGACCGGGCCAATCGTCTCGCGCAGCACCACACTCATTGCGGCACCAGCCCCAGCACATTGTCGCGCATGATCTTGCGCTGGCTCGCCGGGTCGAGATTGGGGATGCAATCGACATAGCCGCGCGGTACCGGAATACTTTCGGCATGCGGCCAGTCCGAGCCCATCAGCACCCGGTCCGCGCCGAGCAGGGCCACCAGCCCCTCGACATCCTCCTCGGGGAAGGGCGAGACCCAGACCTTTTCGCGGAAGATTTCCGAGGGCTTGCCGGGCAGCTCCATGCCGAAGGCGCTGATCTTGCGGGCCATGAAACCGCCCGCCGTATCGAGCTTGTGCAGGCAATAGGGCACCCAGCCGCCGCCCATCTCGATGGTGGCGACGCGGATCTTCGGAAAGCGCCCGAACAGGTTGTGCAGCACCAGCGCGAACATTGTGTTCATGATCGCGGTGTCCTGGCTGTAGATCACATTGCGCAGCAGCCGGTCCTCGGCCTGCCGGGGCCGGGGCGCCGCGCACCACAGCTGGTCGAGCGCCTTGCCGACATCCGACGGACCTTCATAGGCGTGATAGGTCACCAGCACCCCGAACTCGTTCACCCGCGCCCAGAACGGGTCGAAATGGGGATCGGCGGGCGAGCGGCCGAAAGCGGGGCCGGGGCGCAGCGTGATCGCCCGCGCGCCCTGCTTGAGCACCCATTCCAGCTCCTCCACCGCGCGCCCGACATCCATCAGCGACAGGTAGGGCGCGGCGTAGATGCGGTCCTTGTAGGCATAGCCCCAGTCGTCGATCAGCCAGCGGTTGAAGGCGTGGAAGGCGGCGTAATGCATCTCGACATCGTCGAGCAGGAAGCCCTCCAGAGTGACCCCCAAAGTCGGGAAAAACAGCGCCTTGTCGACGCCCTCCTTGTCCATCCAGGCCAGCCGCACCTCGCGGTCGCGGTATTCGGGGCGGATCGGCTCAAGCTGGCCATAAGCCTCGGCGGCGCGGTCCTGACTGACGTCGAGGTTCTTGAGCGTTTCCAGATAGACGCCGGGCCGGGCGATGGGGTCGAATGTCGGGTTGCCGATGACATTGACCTCGCGCCCGCCGCAGAACAGCCGCTTGCGCTTGCCGTCGAGCTCGGCGATCCAGCGGATGTATTTCTCTTTCCGCATGCGATCGCTGGCATAGCGGGTGAAGGCATCCTCGGACTCGTAGTAATGCTGGTCCGCGTCGAACAGTTGGTAGTCCATTGGCCTCTCCGCCGGATTATTCCGCAGATGATGCGGCGGGAGGCAATCGATAGCAATGCGAAATTCCTCGCCGATGTAGGCAGGTCTTCGCACAGGAACAGCCCCATCCAGGTTCGTCATCCTGAACTTGTTTCAGGACCCAACCCTCCGTCAATTCCGCAGGCGCAGGATCTGCGCAAACCGTGAGGTTGGGGTTCGTTCTGCTAGCGAGGAAGCGCGGCACAATGGGTCCTGAAACAAGTTCAGGATGACGGAACAGGATAGGAAGCCGGTCGTTCTACTCCGCCGCAGCCGCCTCTGCTCTGGCCTGGTCCTTGTATTCGGGGATCACATGCTCGCCCATCAGCCGGATGGTGGTCATCGTCTGCTCGTGGGTGATGTGGTTGTACTGGGCAACGCCGATGAATTCGTCGATGCCGATATCGGCATAGCGCCGGACGATCTTCTTCGCCGTCTCTACCCCGCCGACACACATGCGGGCTTCCTCGATCGAGGCATGATGGTCCTCGTGGGCGATGTCGATGCGCTCCTGCACCGACTGGCTGCGCTCATTATAGCCCTGCCGTTCCTGGACGTTGCCATAGTACTTGCCGACCCGCTCGTGGTGCTTGACCGAGTTCCAGCCGCCCCACTCTCGCGCCTCGGCATCGTCCTCGCCGACATAGAGCGTGGTGAAGCCGGCGATGTTGTTGTTGATGAAATCGCCGACCGGCTTGGCCTGCTTGATCCCTTCGCGGTAGTGATCGAGCGCCTTGTTGAGCTCTTCGGGCGCGCTGATGGTAAAGCTCAGGCAACCGACCCCCATTTCACCGGCGAGCCGGTAGCTCGTCGGGCTGCCACATGCCATCCACATCGGCGGATGCGGCTTCTGCACCGGCTTGGGCACGACGACGCGCTTTGGCAGATCGCAATATTCGCCCTTGAAGCCGGGAAATTCGCGTTGCCGCCACATCTGCGGCACCACGGTCATCGCTTCGACCATCATCTGGCGCGCGTGGGCGGTATCGACGCCGAAACCGTCGAGTTCCTCGGCGGTGGTCGAGCGCCCGCAGCCCCACTCGACCCTTCCGCGCGAGACGATATCGAGCGAGGCGACTTTCTCGGCGATCTTGAACGGGTGGTTGTAAGGCATCGGCATCAGGCAGACGCCAAGGCCGATGCGCATCTTCCTGGTGTGCTGGGCAATGGCGGCGAGGAAGGTCTCGTTCGAGGATGAGCGCGAGAGGTCTTCGAGGAAGTGATGCTCGACCAGCCAGACGCCGTCGAAACCCATTTCCTCGGCATAGCTGATCTGTTCGATCGCTTCCCAGAAGGAGTCGGACTCGGTCTTGCCTTGCGCTTCGAGTTCGATGGGCAGGGCAATTTCGTAAAGCAGGGAAAACCGCATCCAAGGTTCCTCTCTCGTCACCGCGCGGCCTTTGCCGCTGCGATGGCGAGACTGTCATGCAGGTGCTGGCGCGTCAAACCGGCTGGACGCTGGCTTGGGCCTGCCGGACGGGCGAGCAGGACTACGCCACGCGCCGCACATTCACCGGCAGCGACGACATCAGCGGCATGGCGTTTATCGGCTGGACGTGCTTGTCGGCGGCGATCAGCAGGTTGGTGTTGGCCCCCGGGGCATTGTCGCCCGGCAGTCCGCCCCAGCAGTGCGAGATCGAGACCACGCCCCGGCGCAGCGTCTTGTCGGGCTGGGCGACGGCGACAATGGAGCCGTTCGCCGAGGCGATTTCGAGCCTGTCTCCCGCAGCGGCTCCCAGGCCTTCGAGTTCTTCGGGGTGCATGTAGGCAGGGTTGCCGGGGTCGTGCTTCAGAGTTGCCTTGAGGTTGTTGCCCAGCGTGTTCATCGTCCGGTTCATCCGCCGCGAGATCATCAGGTGCGAAAAGCCCTGGCCGGGCCGGGCATCCCGCGACCATTCCGAAGCCAGGAAATCGCGCAACTCCGCCGCCACGTCATCCGGCATCACATCGAAGCGGGCATTCGCTGCCTCCGGCCGGGTGGGCAGCACTTCGAGCGAAGGATGATCGTAGATCTTGCCCGAGGGATTGTCCGCGAGGTCTGCCTTGAGCGCTTCGAAGCTGATCCTGCCAGTGGCGCAGCGCATCGCCAGCATGTCCTCGGTCGAGGGCGGGTGGTTGACGGTGAAATCGAGCTGCTGCCCGCTGAACTGCATCGTCAGCCCCAGCCGTTTGCCGAGTGCCCAATAGAGATACCAGTCGGGTACCAGATCCGATCCCTCGGGCACGTCGATCACCGGTGGGGCATAGCGCGACCAGGTGGTGGTGCCGATGTTGAAATTGGGATCGCTGATCGGCAGATCGTGCCGCTCGTACATCATCTGCGGCGGCAGCACATAATGCGATAGCTGCGCGGTAGTGGTCATGTAGGGATCGACCGTCACCAGCAGTTCGAGATCGCGGAAGGCCTCGACCGCCTTCTTCTGGTCGGGCAGGCACGATGCCGGGTTCGAGCCATTGACCAGCAGCGCCCTGATCTGCCCCTCGCCGGGGGTGAGGATTTCCTCGGGCAAGGTGCTCGCCATGCGGTCGAAGCCGAGCATGCCGGCGCCGCGGATCCGGCTGGGCGGGTGCTTGGCATAATTGCGCTGCGGCGGGACCACTTCGGCGTGCACGGGGTATGCCGTGTTGATCATGTCGGCGACGATTTTCTGACCCGCGCGCCGGTAGCGCCCGCAGACGATGTTCAGCGTATCGACCATGTGCTGCATGGTGTTGGAGAAAGCCGCCATCGACGGCCCGGTCGCGGCGAAAGCGCCGCCACTGCTGCAGTCCTTGGCGAACAGCTTCGCCGCTGCCCTGATCTGCCCCGGCGCCAGCCCGGCGGCGTGTTCGGCCAGTTCGGGGGTGAACGGTTCCAGCTCGCGGCGCAGATCGGCGATCCTGTCCGCGCCGACATATTGCGCGACAAACTCCTTGTCCTCCCAGCCTTCGTCCAGCACCACCCGCACCATTGCCGCGGCGATCGCGGTGTCGCGCCCGGGCATCGGCTGGAGGAACAGGTCGGCCTCGCGCGCGGTTTCGGTGCGGCGCGGGTCGATCACGATCAGCTTGAGCCCGCGCGCCTGCGCCGTTTTCAGCGTGCGCAGCGGGTCGGGGCCCATCACCGGCATGGTCGAATGCGAGAGCACCGGATTGCAGCCGAAAAACAGGATAACTTCGG
Source organism: uncultured Alphaproteobacteria bacterium (assembly GCA_963775115.1). Lineage (GTDB taxonomy): Bacteria > Pseudomonadota > Alphaproteobacteria > Sphingomonadales > Sphingomonadaceae > Novosphingobium. The sequence goes on along the minus strand of CAVZHP010000009.1, from coordinate 210,466 downwards.
ACTGGGTCAAGTCCTGCTGCCCCGCCATCCAGCCACCCTGTCGCTCGAAGCTGACCAGCTTGGCCGACTGGTCGATGGTGTTGACCGAATAGAACTGGTCCGTTCCCAGCGCCTGCAGAAAATCGTACTGGATCATGTGGGTGGTGACGTTGACCCCCGCCGTCCCCTTGAACCCCGCCACTGCTCGCGGGCCCCCTTTTGCGACGATTGCCTTGAGCTTGTCGGCGATCTCGTCGAGCGCCTGTTCGGCGCCGATCTCGACGAAGCTGCCGTCCGGCTGGCGCTTGAGCGGTTTGAGCAAGCGCTGCGGTCCGTGGTGGAATTCTTCCGCCTGCAACCCCTTGAAGCAGAGGTAGCCGTTCGACACCGGATTGTCCTTGTCGCCCTTGACGCTGAGGATCGCCTGGGTCTCCGTGTCGATCTTGAGCACGACGCCGCAATTGGCGGCGCAAATGCGGCAATAGGATATGGCGGTTCTGGTTGGCATTGTTATCTCTCCATTCACTCCTACATCGTCACCCTGAACTCGTTTCAGGGCCCATTTCGCGGCAAATCCGGAGCTCGTTTCTTCGGGCGCTTACTTCACGGATTGGGTCTTTTCCGCTTGCTCCAGGCTTGCGGCCCGATGGGCCCTGAAACAAGTTCAGGGTGACGTGAAAGGATTTGCTCTCCCCCTAAATCACCTTCTCATCCCTCAGCGCTGCCAGCTCGGCGTCGCTCATCCCGAGCAGGCCTTTGTACACTTCGTCGTTGTTGGCACCCAGCTTCGGCCCGGCATGCCGCACTTCGCCGGGCGTCTCAGACATCACCGGCGTGGGGCGCACCATCTTGAGCACTCCCAACTCCTCGTCCGGCACGTCGATCAGCGTGCCGCGGTAGGCGAATTGCGGGTCCACCATGATATCGGCCATGTCCTGCACTGGAGCGATCGTCACCGCATTCTCGGCGGCGAAAGCGACGATTTCGTCGCGCGGACGGGCCAGGAACCAGTCGCGAACGAACCGTTCGATCTCGCGCCCGCGTGCCGTTCGCTCGTCCGAACGCGGCGGATAGCCCGCCTCGTCGAGGAAGTCCGCGCGGTCGATCCCCTTGCAGAAGTTCTCCCAGATTGCTGTGCCCGGAGTTCCCCGGGTGCAGGTTGACGAATTTGCCGTCGCCGGTTTCGAACAAGCCCGCCATGCGCAGCGCCCCATCCGGCCACGAGGGATACTGCGACGGCGGTCGCCGCATCGGCTGCACGCCCAGGCCGAGAGAGGTCAGATGCGGGTCGCCGGCGATCCGCAGTGCATTCTCGGCGGCGGAATTGTCGATCAGCTGGCCCGGCCCGCCGTGGACGTCGCGGTGGTAGAGCGCGACCATGATCGCCTTGGCGATGAACAGCCCGGCGATATAGTCGCACAGCCCGGTCACCACGGGAGGCGAATCGCCATAACGGTTCGCATAGGTCAGCCCGCCATAGGCCTCGACCATCATCCCGTATGCCGGACGCTTGGCATAGGGGCCGTCCTGGCCGAAGCCGCTCTGCCGGGCCATGACCAGTTTCGGATTGATCGCGCGCAGCACATCCCAGCCCAGGCCCCACTGGTCCATCACCTCGGGACGGAAATTCTCGACGACGACATCGACATGTTTGACCAGCTCGCGGAAAAGCGCCTGGCCTTTCGGCTTGCGCAGATCGAGCGTCACCGACTTCTTGTTGCGCGAGACCGTTTTCCACCAGATCGGATCGCCTTCCGGTGTCATCGGCGCCATCCGCCGCGCGGGATCGCCCACCTCCGGCAGCTCGGTCTTGATCACTTCCGCGCCGAAATCGCCGAGCAGCGTCGAGGCGAACGGTCCCGCGACCAGTTGCCCGGGCTCGAGTATGCGAATGCCTTCAAGCGCCTGCATCGGTTGTTCTCTCCCATGTTTTGCCGCCATAGAAACACACCCGTGCACCAACGACAAACATTGTTATCGCCGCATGGGGGATGCAGGATGCCGTTCGACGATTTTGGGCGAGGAGAGTCGCGATGAACGAGATGGCGAAGATCGGCCCAAAAACCGACGGCGCACACGACACCGAGGTAGAGCGCAAGGCGCTGGCCTGGATGGACGATCCCTTCGGCGCGATCGGCATGTCGGTGACGGCGATGCACTCGGTGGACCGCGAGGAAGCGGAAGCCGTGCAGCTGGCCGGCTTCAACATCCGCCTCGAGCAGCGGCGGCAGCAGCTGCCGGTGCTGGCGAAATTCCTCGATGTGCAGGAATTCTCCCGCGCCGAGACACTCGACGAAGGGGCAAAGGCACTGCTGCGCCACGATGTCTACAAGAGCTATCCGGTCTCGCTCCTCGCCAAAGGCCGCTTCGACCAGCTGACCAAATGGCTCGACAAGCTGACGCCTTACGACCTCTCGGCCCTCGATGTTTCGGCTTGCCGATCGATCGACGACTGGCTGGTGCATCTGCGCGAGAATACGCCGCTCGATGTTGCGACCTCCTCGGGCACCAGCGGCACCATGTCGTTCTTCCCGCGCTCGCAGAAGGACTACTGGGTCGCGGTCAATTGCATCCGGGTGCAATTGCTGCAGAAGTTCGGCGAACCGGTCGATTGGGACGAGTTCGAGCGCCCGCGACACATCCTCACGCCATTCTACAGCGACGGGCACAGCACCGTCTCGCGCATCCCGGTCTATTTCACCGAGGCCTTCTGCAAGGGCGACAAGGCGCTGGTCCACACCGCGCTGCCGTTCAAGGCCAGCGCCGACCTGATGTGGCTCGCCGCGAGAGTTCGCGCGGCCCAGGCGCAGGGCGACGGCGGCAAGGTCGACGTGCCCGAGAGCCTGCTGGCGAGGAAAGCCGAGTGGGAGGAGCTGCAAGCCAAAATCCCGCAGATGCAATCCGAATTCATCCGCAAGTCGATCCCCGAACTGGCCGGCGAGCGCGTGCTGGCGCTGGGCATCACCGCGATGTTCTGGGAAATCGCCCGCGATGGCCTCGCGGCGGGAACCCGGGCGGCCTTCGCCCCCGGCTCGGCGGTGATGGGCGGCGGCGGCGCCAAGGGCATGGTGCTGCCCGGCGATTTCCTCGAGACCATCCAGACCTACTTCGGCGTCGAGCGGATGAACGACGGCTATGGCATGACCGAACAGAGCGGCTTCATGGTCTCTTGCGAGGCAGGCCGTTTCCACATTGCCCCGTGGGTGACGCTCTACCTGCTCGATCCAGAAACCGGCGCGGTGTTGCCTCGAGAGGGTGTCCAGGCCGGCCGCGCCGCCTTCTTCGACATGACTCACGATGGCAGCTGGGGCGGCATCGTTTCGGGCGACCGGGTCGAGGCCTCTTACGAGCCATGCACCTGCGGGCGCAGCACCGTGCACCTCCACAACAAGATCCAGCGCTTCAGCGAATTGAACGGCGGCGACGACAAGATCACCTGTGCGGCGACACCGGGCGCGCAGGCGGATGCGCTGGGCTATCTGAATACGCTGTGAGGGGGCGGGTTTGAAGCGCCCCTAACTCGCCAGCCGCAACCCCACATCCGCCTCACCGCTCGCCACCGGCTGATCCGGCCAGATCCCCCGCGTATCGTAGACCAGCTTGCCGGCCCGCTCGGCCAGCGGCACCACGCGGAAAACATCGTGGTCGACCAGCACAATCAGCACGCCGCAATCTTCCAGCGCCGTGTCGATGTCGATCAGCTGGGCGCCGGTATCGGTGAACTCGATCGGCAGTTCCCGGGCATAGGGCTCGACCACTTCGATGCGGCTGCCGAACTTGCGCGCCAGCGTCGCCGCGACCAGCCGCGCCGGGCTTTCGCGGAAATCGTCGATGTTGGCCTTGAAGGCGAGGCCGAGGCAGGCGACGCGCTGGCCGGGATTGGCTTCGACCAGCGCCGTCGCCTTCCTGATGACGTGATGTATCTTGCCGTCGTTGACGCCCCGGGCCGTGCGGATCAGCGGGGTTTCATCCGGCGCGCCGTGGACGATGAACCACGGATCGACCGCGATGCAGTGCCCGCCGACACCCGGTCCCGGCGACAGGATGTTGACGCGCGGGTGGCGGTTGGCCAGCCGGATCACTTCCCAGACATCGAGCCCCATCTTGTCGGCGACGATGGAGAGCTCGTTGGCGAAGGCGATGTTGACGTCGCGGTAGGCGTTCTCGACCAGCTTGGTCATTTCCGCCGAGCGGGAATCGGTGACGACGCAGGTTCCGCGCACGAACAGCTTGTAGAAAGCCAGCGCCTTCCTCGCGCAGCGCGGCGTGATGCCGCCGATCGAGCGGTCGTTGTTGGTCAGTTCCTCAAGGATATGGCCGGGCAGCACCCGCTCGGGGCAATAGGCGATGGAGATATCGGGCGTTTCGCGGCTTTTCCCGGGAACTTTCAGGTCCGGGCCGCAGTTCGGCGATCAGATCGCGCAACTGCTCGGTGGTGCCGACCGGCGAGGTCGATTCAAGGATCACCGCGTCGCCCGCCTTCAGCACCGCGGCGACCGAACGGCCGGCGGCAAGCACATAGGAGATGTCTGGCGCGTGGTTCTTGTCGAACGGCGTCGGCACGGCGATGACGAAGACGTCCGCCGGTGCCATTTCGGTGGAAGCGCTCAGCAGTCCGCGCGACACGACGCCATGCACCAGCCCGTCGAGATCGACTTCCTCGATATGGATCTCGCCGCGATTGATCGTATCGACCACCTTTTGCGACACATCGACGCCCAGCACCTTGCAGCCCGCGCGGGCGATGATCGCGGCGGTGGGCAGGCCTATGTAGCCCAGTCCGACAACGCAAACCTGGGGCTTCGCGTCATATCCCTTTGGCGATTTCATTCCCGAGCAGCTCCGCGATACGGCGCGCGGACTGCCCGTCCCCGAAGGGATTGTGGGCGCGCGCCATCTTTTCGTAGGCCGCCTTATCGTCGAGCAAGGTTGATATTTCGGTAACGATATTAGCACTATCGGTGCCGACCAGTTTTGCCGTACCTGCCGTCACGCCCTCGGGCCGCTCGGTCGTCTCGCGCATCACCAGCACCGGCTTGCCCAGCGCGGGCGCTTCCTCCTGCACCCCGCCGCTGTCGGTCAGCATGATCTCGCTAATCCCGATCAGCCGGGCGAAGCTGGGATAGTCGAGCGGCTCGATCATCGCGACGTTATCCAGCCCCGCCAGCGCCGCATCCATCACGCGGCGCACATTGGGATTGGGATGGACCGGGAAGATCACCCCGACATCGCCGCGCGCCGCGATCTGCCGGATCGCTTCTGCGATGGCCTCCAGCCCGCCGCCGAAATTCTCGCGCCGGTGGCTGGTGACCCCTATGATGCGCTTGCCGGAAAACCGCGCTTCGAGACTCCCTAGCCCGGCGGCCAGCGAGGGATCGGCGGCAATCTTCGCCGTCACCCAGTGCAGCGCATCGATCACCGTGTTGCCCGTCACATGCACGCGGGCGGGCATCGACATTCTCCGCCCGCAGCGCCAAGGCCGAGACTTCGGTGGGCGCGAAATGCAGGCTGGCCATCGCGCCGATGATCTTGCGGTTAATCTCCTCGGGCCAGGGGTGATAGATATTCCCCGAACGCAGCCCCGCCTCGACGTGATCGACCGGCACCTTGCGGTAATAGGCCGCCAGCGCGCCGCACATCGCCGTCGCCGTATCGCCCTGGACGATAACGCGCGCGGGCGAGACCTCGTCCATCACCTGGCCCAGGCCCGTGAGCAGCGCGGCGGTCAGCGCATCCAGGCTCTGGTCGGGCTTCATCACGTCGAGATCGAACTGGGGCACGATCCCGGCAATATCGAGCACCTGATCGAGCAGGCCTCTATGTTGCGCCGAAACGCAGACCCGGCAATCGAACCGCGCATCGGCCTTCAGCGCGGTGACGACCGGGAACAGCTTGATGGCTTCCGGGCGGGTGCCGAAGACGACTAGGATGGTGGCGGGGCCAGATGCGGGGACGGGCATGGTTAAGCGCTTAGCATGAGGGGGTTAAGGGTGGGATAAAAGTGTGTTGTCGTGTGGGGGCAAGCGCGAATTTCATTGGGAGAGCTGCCTTACCGTCGCCGGCACGAGCGCGATAACGCACCTATGGCGCCACAAGGCGATAACCAACCGCCGGTTCGTTGACGATCAATTCGGGCCGGGCAGGATCCACTTCGAGCTTTTGCCGGAGGCCTCGGATCGCCACTCGCAAGTATTCGATTTGCTCTGCCTGGGCAGGCCCCCATACGGCCCGCAGCAAATGCGCGTGGGTCAGCACGCGCCCCCGGTGCTTGGCAAGCTCGGCAAGTACCGCATACTCCTTGGGGGTCAGGTGGACTTCCCCACGCTCACCATGCACTGCGCGGCGGTGAAGATCGATCGTCAGGTGGGCAATTTCGAGCGGTTCCTGGTCGGAACCGGGGCTTAGATCGACCAGGTTATCGATATACCGGTCGAGCTTGACGACTTCGGCCGCGACGCTGGCGACGAGCTTCTTGTCGCCCTCCCCGGCACGCCTGAGCGCACGAGCGGCAGCGCCAATCGCGTTCAAACGGGGTTTGACGTCCTCACCGATCGAAGCGAGCAGCGTCGAGCGGAGCTTGTCGCGTTCGCGCAGCGTGGCTACATCGCGGCGCCTCGCGTTCGAGCCTCGCGCGTTCAAGGGCGAGCGCCACCTGGTCGAGGAGATTGCCAAGCAAGACCAGTTGATCTTCCGCGACGGGCGGAATGCCATCGTCGCGTGCAATCCCGACCGCCGCCATGACCGCGCGGTCCGAAACGATCGGACGGAACTGCCAGTCGGCAAGATCGAGCCTGCGCACACCGCGGCCCGTCGGCTCGCCGGTGGTCAGGGTCACTGCGGCTGCGGCAAAGTCGCTCGGTGCGAGCGCTACGTTCACCGGCGCACTTGCGATCGGATGCGGACTGTCTTCGCCGGTCATGAGCACTGCATGGCACCGGAACAACCGCGAAAGCTCGTACACCGTGACCTCTGCGATTTCCTGCTCGCTGGTGCAGGAGAGGAGTCGCCGCGCGAAGCCTGCGATTGTCGCATTGCGCGCGGCATGCGCGGCAGCCAGGCGGGCTTGTTGCCGAAGCAATCCGGCGAGCTGGCTGGTGACTGCCGCGACGAGAAACAGAACAACCACTGTGACCACGTCTGCCGGGTTGCTTATGAGGAACGTGCGATAGGGCGCGGTGAAGTAGAAATTATACGCCAGTGCCGATCCGACCGCAGCAGTGAGTGCGGGCCACAGGCCCCAGTAGGCCGCGATTGCCAGGACCCCCGGGATGTAGAGGAGCACAACCGGCTCATTGCCCCAGTGTTGCACGATCAGCAGACCGGCAATTGTTGAAGCCGCGACCGCCAGCAGCGCACATGCGTAACCCATGAATTGATGGGCGAGCGCGGACTGCCGGTCATCCAGGGCGATCAGATCCAGTTTCATGCGCTTAACATGCGCCCTGCGACCTCTACCGTCGAGATTTCCCGGACTGAATTATTCAATTCCACATGGAATCTTTATGCGGTTCAGGACCACTGGAGCGGCTATGGCAACAGCAAATCCAGCTCCACCAATCGGCGCAATCGCCCCGGTCCCCCACAGTTCGAAGGATAGCCTGCCTGTCCTGATGCTTGGAGCGATCGGCGTCGTTTACGGCGATATCGGCACATCGCCGCTTTACGCCCTGAAGGAGAGCTTCATCGGCCCGCACCCACTGGAGGTCGATCGCCTGCATATCTTCGGCGTGCTCAGCCTGATTTTCTGGTCGCTGATGCTGATCGTCACTGTGAAATATGTGTTCATCGCGATGCGCGCCGACAATCGGGGCGAAGGCGGATCATTCGCACTGCTGGCACTGATCTCCCGCCATCTCGAGGGCAATCGATCGACCGCTTGGATTGTCATGCTCGGGGTGCTTGCCGCTTCGCTGTTCTATGGCGATGCCATGCTGACACCGGCAATTTCCGTCCTTTCCGCCGTTGAGGGCCTGACCATCGTCGAGGACAGTCTCGCGCCGATGGTCTTGCCTATCTCCGTGGCGATCCTGGTCGGGCTGTTCCTCATCCAGTCGCGCGGCACGGCGAAAGTCGGCGCGCTGTTCGGCCCGATCGTGCTGGTTTATTTTGCCACTCTGGCAACGCTTGGCGTGGTCAACATCGCCAACCGCCCAGAGATACTGGGGATTCTCAACCCCTGGTCGGCTATCGAATTCTTCCGCCACGATCCGCGCCTCGCCTTTCTCGCGATGGGTTCGGTCTTCCTCGCGGTGACCGGGGCCGAGACGCTGTATGCCGACATGGGCCATTTCGGGCGCAAGGCAATCGGCATCAGCTGGATAACCCTGGCCTATCCCTGCCTCATGCTCAACTACATGGGCCAAGGCGCTCTGCTCCTCGACACGCCGTCGGCCGTCGCGAATCCCTTCTACCTGATGGCGCCCGAATGGGCCCGTCTGCCGCTGGTGTTCATAGCCACGGCCGCGACCATCATTGCCAGCCAGGCGGTCATTTCCGGCGCCTTTTCGGTCACGCATCAGGCGGTCCAGCTCGGGTTCCTTCCTCGCTTCCGCACGCTGCACACAAGCGAGAAGGCGGCAGGACAGATCTACATTCCGGCGATCAACTGGGGTCTGCTGGCAATGGTGCTGATTCTCGTCCTCGGCTTCGGGGCATCGACGCGCTTGGCCTCGGCATACGGAATCTCGGTGGTCGGCACGATGCTGATCACGACGGTGATGCTCGGTTTCCTGATCTTCCGGGTGTGGCGCTGGAACCGCTGGCTGGCAGGCGCAACCGTCGGTGCGTTTCTGCTGATCGACGCGGCATACTTCGCATCGAACATCACCAAGATACCCGACGGCGGCTGGTTCCCGCTGATCGTCGCCGCTGTGCTTTTCACGGTCCTGACCACCTGGGCGACCGGTCGCCGGTTGATGCGCGAGCGGCTGGAGGAAACGGCCATGCCGCTTGGCGTGTTCATCAAGTCAGCCAGCTCGGCGCACCGGGTGCGCGGTACGGCGGTCTTCCTCTCGGCGTCGCCCGACTCAATCCCTTCGGCGCTGCTCCACAATCTCAAGCACAATCAGGTGATGCACGAACGGGTGCTGATCCTGACTGTCGCCGTAGCGGAGGTCCCTTTCATCGAACCCTCGAAGCGGCTCGAGGTGCACGGTGCCGGCGACGGGTTCTACCGGGTCATTCTCCATTACGGCTTCATGGAGGAGATCGACATTCCCCGCGATCTGGGCCAGGTCGATGCGATCGGCGCACCGTTCAGCATGATGAACGCGAGCTTTTTCCTCGGCAGGCAGAAGCTGATCGCATCGAAGGAACAGCCGGGCATGGCGCTGTGGCGCGAGCGGCTGTTCGCCTGGATGACGAAGAGCTCGGAAAGCGCGATGGAATCCTTCAAGCTTCCGACCAATCGCGTTGTCGAACTGGGCAGCCAGTTGCAAATCTAGGCTGGTTTAAGCGGCCTCTTTCCTACTCGACCCGCATCCCCCCGCCTTAACCACGAAATAACACCCTCCCGCTAAGGCATGACCCCAGCAAACCAACGGGGCCAGCCTTTGACCACCCTATTTTCCCCCGCCGACACGGGAAACGCCACTCCCGCCAAGCTCGGCGAGGCCAATGTGCTGCGCGTTGCCGTGGTCGGGCTCGGCTATGTCGGGCTGCCACTGGCGGTGGCGCTGGCAGGCAAGTTCGAGACAGTGGGCCTCGATATCGACAGTCGCCGGATCGAGGAGCTGGCCGGCGGCCATGACCGCACCGGCGAGATTTCGCGCGAGCGGCTCGATGCCTCCGCGCTGGCGCTGCTGGCGCAGCCGTCTGCCTGTCCGCCCTGCGATTTCTACATCGTCACCGTGCCGACCCCGATCGACGGCGCCAACAAGCCCGACCTGCGCATGGTCGAGGCCGCCAGCCGCACCGTCGGCGCCATGCTGCCCGCCGCGATTGCCGAGGGCCGGGTGCCGGTGGTGGTCTATGAAAGCACGGTCTATCCCGGCGTCACCGAGGATGTGTGCGCGCCGCTGCTCGAGGCGGCATCGGGCCTCGAATGCGGGCGCGACTTCTTCCTCGGCTACAGCCCCGAGCGGATCAATCCCGGCGACCGCGAGCATACCATCGACAAGATCACCAAGGTGGTCTCCGGCCAGACCCCCGAAGTGCTGGAGCGGGTCGCGCAGCTCTATGGCGCGATCACCTCGGGCGGCGTGTTCCGCGCGGCATCGATCAAGGCCGCCGAGGCCGCCAAGGTGATCGAGAACGCCCAGCGCGACATCAACATCGCCTTCATGAACGAGATCGCGCAGATCTTCTCGAAGATGGACCTTTCGGTCTGGGATGTGCTGGATGCGGCGCGGACCAAGTGGAACTTCCTGCCCTTCGCCCCCGGGCTGGTCGGCGGGCACTGCATCGGGGTCGATCCCTATTACCTCGCTGCACCGCGCCGAGCAGCTGGGGATCGACCCGCGGGTGATCCTGTCGGGGCGCGGGATCAACGATGCGATGGCGGCCTGGGTCGGCAAGCAATTGCACGAGGCGCGCGGCGGCAAGCCCGGCTCGGTGCTGATGCTGGGGCTGACCTTCAAGGAAAACATCCCCGACTTGCGCAACAGCAAGGTCGCCGATCTGGTCTGCACGCTGGGGCGGCTGGGGCATGGGGTGACTGTGCACGACGCCCATGCCGATCCGGCGGAGGCATTGCACGAGTACGGCATTCCGCTGGTGGCGGATGCGCTGGAGCGCCGCTATGACATGGTCGTGCTGGCCGTGCCGCACCGGGAGTATCTGGCCTTGGGCGGGGAATGCGCTGCGCGGGTTGCTCGCCGATGGGGGGACGCTGGCGGACCTTAAGGGCGAGCTGGGCGAGGCGGCGGACTGGACTTTGTAGATTGGGTGTGAAGTGAAAGTTCTCGTCACCGGTGTCGCCGGGTTCATCGGCTACTCTGTCGCCCAGCGCCTGCTGGCGCGCGGCGACGTGGTCATCGGAGTCGATTGCGTCAACGACTATTACGATGTGAGCTTGAAGGAGGCGCGGCTGGCGAAGCTGCGCGAGGCGGGCGGCAACCGCTTCACCTTCCACCGCCAGGATTTCGCGGACTACCCGGGGCTGACCAAGGCGCTGGAGGGCTCGGAATTCGACCGCGTGGTTCATTTGGGGGCGCAGGCGGGCGTGCGCTATTCGATCGAGAACCCGCATGCCTATGTCAGCGCCAATCTGGTCGGGCATCTGAACCTGCTCGAAGTCGCGCGGCACCGGGGGCTGGAGCACATGGTCTATGCCAGCTCCAGCTCGGTCTATGGCGGCAACACCAAGCTGCCTTTCGCCGTCGAGGACAGGGTCGATCACCCGCTCTCGCTCTACGCCGCGACCAAGAAGGCCGACGAGCTGATGAGCGAAACCTACGCTCACCTGTATCGCCTGCCGCTGACCGGACTGCGCTTCTTCACCGTCTATGGCCCCTGGGGGCGCCCGGACATGATGATGTGGATCTTCACGAAGAAGATCATGGCCGGAGAGCCGATCCCGGTGTTCAACCACGGCGATATGTGGCGCGATTTCACCTATATCGACGATATCGTCACCGGCGTCGTCTCCTCCCTCGACAACCCGCCGGCGGATGACGGGCTGGAGAAGGCGGGCGGCAGCCTCAAGCCGCACCGGCTATACAATATCGGCAATCACAAGTCGGAACACCTGATGAAGGTTGTCGAGATTCTCGAGGCGGAATGCGGGAAAAAGGCGGAGCTGGAACTGCTGCCGATGCAGCCGGGCGATGCCCGCCAGTCCTTCGCCGACATCACCGCGATCCAGCGCGACCTGGGCTTCCAGCCGACGACCAGCATCGAAGTGGGCGTGCCCAATTTCGTGCGCTGGTACCGGGAGTATAACCGAGCCTGAGGCCACTCGCAGGCCCGCGCTATTTGACTCGCTTCGCGCCCGATGATCTAGTTTGGCCCAAACAGATCGCAGGGTGAGGCAATCATGACGTCAGACCGGCTCCGCTTCGGCATGTTCCTGCCGCCCTATCACGCGCGCAACGAGAACCCCTCGCTGGCGCTGCACCGCGACCTGTGGCTGGTCGAGCATATCGACCGGCTCGGTTACGACGAGGTCTGGGTCGGCGAGCACCACTCCGCCGCTTTCGAGTTCATCGGCGCGCCGGAAATGTTCATCGCCACCGCCGCCGAGCGCACCCGCAACATCCGCCTCGGCACCGGCGTCGTCTCGCTGGGCTATCATCAGCCGCTGATGCTGGCTGAGCGGATCAACTATCTCGATCATATCACCCGCGGCCGGGTGATGTTCGGGGTCGGACCCGGCGCGCTGCCCTCCGACGCGGCGATGATGGGGATTTCCACCGACGATCTTCGCCCGCGCATGGGGCAGGCGCTCGACGTGCTGATCCCGCTGCTGCGCGGCGAGACGGTGAGCGCCGAAGCGGGCTGGTTCACGCTGCGCAATGCAAGATTGCAGATGCTGCCCTACACTCAGCCGATGGTCGAAATGGCGATCACCGCGATGGCTTCGCAGAACAGCGCGATTGCCGCCGGGAAGTATGGCATGGGCATCCTGCAGTTCCAGTCGGTCGGCTGCTTTCCGATTGCGACTCTGCCGCAGATGTGGGCGCTGACGCAGGAAACTGCCGCGCAACACGGCAATGTCGTGGATCGCTCGAAATGGCGGCTGGTGCTGCAGATGCACATCGCGGAGAGCCGCGAACAGGCGATGCGCGATTGCCGCTTCGGCTTCGAGCCTTGGGTCGATTACCTGAGCAGCATCAGCGACCTGCCGATGCCGCCTGCGGGCACCCGGGGCGACGATCTGGTCCAGGCTTTCGTCGATGCGGGAACTGCCGTCATCGGCACGCCCGACGACGCCATCGCCGCGATTGAGCGGCATCTCGCCGATACTGGCGGCTTCGGCGTTGCCATGCTGATGGCGCACAACTGGGCCAACAGCCGGGCGACGGCGGAAAGCTATGAACTGATCGCGCGCTATGTCGTGCCGCACTTCCAGCGGATGAACATCAACCGCGAGATCTCGATCGAGGAAGTCATCGAGCGCCGCCGCAAGGAGAAAGCTGGCGAGAGTGCCGGGCAGCACGGGTTCGACCGGGCAACCGGGGGATAGCCCTGCCGCCCCGGTGGACAAATCGTCTGCCCGCGCTTGCCCGCTCGCACCCCTTCGGCAATCACGCGGGCATGGCGATTCTCAGCGACAGATGGATACGCGAGCAGGCGCTCGGGCAGGGCATGATCGAACCGTTCGTCGAAAGCCAGCGGCGCGACGGGTGTATTTCCTATGGCCTGTCGTCCTACGGCTACGACGCACGGGTGGCGGACGAGTTCAAGATCTTCACCAACGTCAATTCCGCGATTGTCGATCCCAAAGCCTTCGATCCTGACAGCTTCGTCAATCGCCAGACCGATGTCTGCGTGATCCCGCCCAACTCGTTCGCCCTGGCCCGCACGGTCGAATATTTCCGCGTACCGCGCGACGTGCTGGTGATCTGCCTCGGCAAGAGCACCTATGCGCGCTGCGGCATCATTGTGAATGTAACGCCGCTGGAGCCGGGCTGGGAAGGCCACGTCACGCTGGAATTCTCCAACACCACGCCGCTCCCGGCGAAAATCTACGCCAACGAAGGCGCCTGCCAGTTCCTGTTCCTTCAGGGCAACGAGCCCTGCGAGGTCAGCTATGCCGACCGCGCGGGGAAATATATGAAGCAGCAGGGCGTGACGCTGCCCAAGCTATAAGGCTTGACCCGATGCACTCCCCCGGTTGAACAAGGGCGGAGAACGAGAATCGGGAGAGAGCATGTCTGAAGACGCAACGCCGCGCATCGGCAACCTGCCGCGCGAGGAATGGACCGACGAAGCACGCGAGGTCTTCGCCTTCTGGGGCGAGCCCAACGCCCGAGAGCAGGGCTCCAAAACCAACATGACCATGACCATGGCGCAGCACCCCGAGCTCGCCATCGCCTACAACACTTTCGGCAAGCACATCCTGTTGACCTCGACGATCTCGGTGCGCCCGCGCGAGCTGATCGTGCTGCGCTGCGCTTGGCATCTCAAATGCGAATACGAGTGGCACTATCATGTCACTTACGGCCTCGCCGCCGGGTTGACGCTCGAAGAGATCGCCGCAATTCGCGATGGGCCAAGCTCACCGGTCTGGGATGGCAAGGACGAGGACCGGTTGGTGCTGACTGCGGTCGATGAGCTGATCGCCAATTCGATCCTGTCGGACACGACCTGGAACGCGCTCGCCGGGATCTTCGACAAGCGCCAGATCATGGACCTGCTGTTCACCATCGGCAATTACGTGATCCTTGGCTGGGCGGCGGGATCGATGGGCATTCCGGTCGACGAAGGGGCGGACCCGATCGGTTTCGATCTCAAGACCCGCTCGGGCAAGCCCGTCGCTGCGGGCAGCCGCCCGTTCGAAAATTAGGGAGATGGTATCGATGAGCACCGAAGACCGGCTCGCTTCGATCGAAAAGCGCCTGCAGGCCGCCGAGGACCACCTCGAGATACTCAATCTCATCAGCGCCTATGGGCCGCTCGCCGACAGCTGTTCGGTGGAGGCGGCGATAGCGCAATGGGTGCCGGGCGGCGGCTACAATTACGGGCTCCCCGGCGGCGGCACCAAGCGGCTCGAAGCCCCCGGACCGATCGGCGAAGTGTGGCGCCAGGCAGGGCATGCCGAGCTGACCAGGATCGGCTCGGCGCATATGGCGGCGACGCCCAAGATCGTCGTCAAGGGCGACGAGGCCGATGCCGTTGGCTACTCATTCGTCATCAAGCGCGAGGACGAGCGCTGGTTCGTCTGGCGCGCCGCCGTGAACCACTGGACGCTGACGCGAACGGCGGACGGCTGGCGGGTGCAGGAGAAATACAACCGCACGCTCGACGGTTCGGACGAGAGCCACGAGGTCATGAAGAGGATACTGACGCTATGAACCGCTTCGAAGGCAAAGTCGCGATCATTACCGGGGCCAGCACTGGTCTCGGCCCGGTCATGGCGCGGATGATGGCTGCCGAGGGCTGCAAGCTGGTGCTGGCGGCGCGCAAGGGGCACTTGTGCGAGGAAGTCGCGCACGAGATCGGCGAAAACGCCATCGGCATGAAAGCCGATGTCACCGACGAAGCCGACGTCGCCAAGATGGTCGGCGCGGCGATGGACAAGTGGGGCCAGGTCGATGTGATGATGAGCAACGCCGCCCAGCCCGGGGTCGATAAATGGATCTGGGAGCAGACCGTCGACAATATGCTCGACACCTACAAGGTTGATTGCATGGCGGCGATGCTGTGCAGCCGCGAGGTGCTCAACCGCTCGATGCTGGAGCGCAAGCAGGGCTCGATCGTTACCTTTTCCTCGGGCGCGGGCTGGAGCGGGATGGAACGCAAGAGCCACTATTCCGCCGCCAAGGGCGCATTGATCGTGCTGACCAAGACCATCGCCAAGGAAGTGGGCCCGCACGGCATCCGCGCCAATTGCATCGTGCCCGGCTCGATTGCGACCGAGCTGCTGGGCAACTACTACAAACGCATCGCCGCCGAACGCGGCGTGGCGGAGGACGTGCTCTGGGCAGAATCGGCGGACCGGGTGCCGCTCAAGACCATCTCCACGCCGGAAGACATCGCCCACATGGCGATCTTCGTGGCATCGGATCAGGCAAGGACGATCACCGGCCAGGCCATCAATGTCGATGCGGGGTTCACGATTTGACACTCGACGAACTCCTCGCGCGGGAGGCGATCCGCGCGACAATGGCCAGGTGCACGCAAGCCGGCGACAGCCTGCGCGCAGAGGAATATGCCGGCTGCTTTACCGAGGACGGCATTCTCCAGACGACCGGTCCGGAAGGCGCGACCGGGCTCGACCTGCATGGCCGCGCTGCGATCCTCGCCTGGCAGGGCGGCTGGCGCGACAGGCCAGCGGAGACCAATGCACCGCGCAGCGCGAGGTTCGCGCGGCATAATCTCACCACCTGCAAGATAGAGCAGACCGGGCCCGAGACGGCGAAGGCGCGAACCTACTGGCTGGTGATGACCGATGCGGGTCCCGATCACTGCGGGGTTTATCAGGATGCGTTCCGCAAGGTCGGCGATGACTGGCTGATCGCCCACCGCCGGGTAAACACCGAGTGGAATTCGGCTGAGAGCCATTTCGTTGCAGCCAAGGGATAGCCGAAAGCATGGACCTGCAACTAAAGGGCAAGCGCGCGCTGGTGACGGGCAGCAGCTCGGGTATCGGCGCGGCCTGCGCGCGCGAGCTGGCGGCGGAGGGTGTCGATCTGGTCATCCATGGCCGCGACCGGGCGAAGGCCGAAGCGGTCGCCGGCGAATGCGCTGCGCTTGGTGCGAAAACCGCCATCGCGCTGGGCTCGGTCACCGATGACGCCGATTGCGCAGCCATCGCCGATGCGGCGCTGGCAGCGTTCGGCGGCATCGACATCGTGGTCAACAGCGCGGGCGGTGTCGTGCGCGACGGCAATCCGGACTGGACCGAGATGTCGTCTGCCGACTGGGAGCACAGCTTCAGCCTGAACGTCACCTCGACGATCCGGCTGGCGCAGCACCTGACCCCCGGCATGATCGAACGCGGCTGGGGCCGGATCGTCAATATCTCCTCGATCGGCGGCAAGCAGCTGTCGGGCAATTTGCTGGAATACGGCGCCGCCAAGGCCGCGCTGGATCACCTTACCGGCAATCTCTCGCGCCGCCTCGCGCCGCACGGGATCACGGTCAACGGCGTGGTTCCCGGCACGGTGATGACCCCGCAGGCGCTGCGCTATATCGTGACGTTGGCCAAGCAGAACGGCTGGCCCGACGACATGGCCGAACGCGAGCGGATTTTTACCCAGGAGCGCGGGCAGCAACCGGTCCCTCGTCTCGGCAAAGCCGAAGAGATCGCCGCCGCCGTCGCCTTCCTCGCCAGCCCGAGGTCGGATTTCACCACCGGCGCACTGCTGCGTATCGACGGGGGAAGTACGAGGGCGACCTAGGTGACGATTAGCGTTTGCCATGCTGTTAACCAGAGTGATGGCAAACTTGCCTGCACTATGATTGCAGATCTTGATGCCCTCGCTCGACAAGCCGCTTGTGCTTCTGGTCGTCCTGACCATCGGCGCAGCGATTGGCATTGGCGTGGAGCGACTGGTCGAAGGTCAGAAACGCGCCGAACGTCGCGCCTACTGGCAGGGTCGCAATGCCGTCAAGAAACTGGTCGGTCGGAAGCGATGCGACGCTCCCGTCAGCCGATCGATCAGGTTCGGTTCATTCGCCGATAGACCGATCGCCGCCGACCAGTTACGCTTGTCATGGCGGCAGCTTTCAAGGCCCGGCCGCTTGCTCAACGCTCCGAACGCCGCCTTTTCGCACATCTCGACCGCATCCTCTCGAGATACGCCCGGGTGGCGCGCGATGGGTCAGGTCTCGCTCGGCGAGATTCTCGCGAGTGAGGACAAGGCATGCCTATCCTTGCGATCAATTCCAAGCGCGTCGATCTCTTGATCGTTGATGCCGATTGCCGCCCGCTCCACGCCGTTGATTCCAGGGCACCGGACATCATCAGGGAAGCGCCGCGGCGCGCGATGCGGTCAAGAAGGAAGCGCTGCGCCGCGCGGGTATCGGCTTCATCGAAGTCGTCAGTGGCAATACACCGGCTGAACTCAGGGCAATCGTGCGAAGTTTGGCGAAAAATGGGGGCGAAACAGACGAAGCGGCGTAAGATCAAAGGTGTACCTCTCCACAACCTTCGCCCGCGATCGTCGGCCCGTTGCGAGGACGAAGCCCTCAGCGGTAATTTCTAGCCTTCGAGCAACCCCATCGTATCGTGGTCCAGCATCGCCGAGGAAAACCGCGCGGTGTACGCAGTGTTGATCGCCTCGGGCTGGAACTCGGATGCGTTGACCAGGAAGATCGCATAGCCGTTGGCCAGAAACACGCCGAACTGGTGCATGAATTGCTCGAGCGGCGGGGCGGCCACGCCGCAGCGCACCAGCTCGTCGCGGTAGTGCGAGACCAGCGCCAGTTCGTGCTTGCGGCGCACCGGCACGTCGAGCGCGCCGGTGACGTGGTAGCTTATCTCGTACATCGCCGGGGCGAGGTGGGGCAGGCTGTCGAAGAAACCCGGCTCGCCGTCGACATCGACGTAGAGATTGCCGAGATGGGTATCGCCGTGGATCAGCATGCTGGGCAGGGTCTTGGCGAAGCGGCCGAACTTGTCGACCGCGGTTTTCATCCATTCGAGATCGTGGAAGCACACCGATGCCGCCGCGCCGCGCGCGCTGTCGACGAAGTGCTTCCAGACATCGGGCACCAGCACCGTCGGGAAATACTTGGCGTCGGCGACGTGCCCCGCCCACGAAAACTTGCCGCCGGGCTCGATATCGGGCGAGTTCCAGGTCATCGCGTGGTGGCGCGCCAGCATGGTCAGGCGTTTGGCCACCGCCTCGGGGGTCTGCGGCTTCTGCGGGTGGCAGAATTCCACCCCGCGCGCGACAAGATCGTCCATGATGACGATGCCCTGCTGCGCCTCCGGGTCATAGGCGGCGAAATAGCAGCCGGGGAACCGCAGCGGGGTGTGCGGGCGCACGTCGGCATAGGCGTGCGCTTCCTCCTGATGCATGGTGTGCATCATCCGGCTGTGCGGCTCGAACCCGCCTTTCAGGATCACACTGTCAGGGATGCCCGCCGCCTTGCCCGCCGCGTCCAGTTCCAGCGCCACGCGGATTTTGGTGCAGGTGCCGTTATTGATGTCGACGATTTTCGATCCCAGCAGACCGATCCCCGGATTCCAGCTCCGCAGCGCTTCCTGGAGCCAGCCGGTTGTCAGGTCCGATATTTCGGTCGGGAGCGAGATGGGATGATTGCTTGCCATGGGGCCCATCCTGCAAGCAGGCTGGCGGCAAGGCAAGCATGCCGATTCGCATATCAGCGAACGGACGGGAGAGACCATGGAACCCTACGACTACGATCTCGGCACCAGGAACCTGCGGCTTGAGCGCGAGGGACCGATCCTGTGGTGCACCATCGACCGGCCCAAGGCGCGTAACGCTTTCACCCCGTCGATGTATTTCGGCATCAAGAAGGCGGTGCGGCTGGTCAATTCCGACAAGGAACTGCGCGCGCTGATCATCACCGGCACAGGCGACGTCTTCGCGCCGGGCGGCGACCTGGGCGGTCGCTATGAGGAAGGCGACCAGCCGGTGCCCGAAGGGCTGGCCTACGAAATCCTTCCCTTCGTCTCGGTCCGCGAAAGTCAGGCACCGGTGATTTCGGCAGTCAACGGCATCTGCCAGGCAGGCGGGCTGCTGATCGCCATGTTGTCCGACATCGCGGTCTGCTCCGAGCGCGCGACTTTCCGCGTGCCCGAGCTGCTGCGCGGGATCATCGATGCGACATACGCGGCGATCCTGCCGATCCACGTCGGCATGGCCCAGGCCCGCGACCTGCTACTTTCGGCGCGGAAGCTCGACGCGGCGGAAGCGCTGCGCATCGGGCTGATCTCGCGGGTGGTCAAACACGAGGATCTGCGCGCGGAGGCGGTCAAGGCCGCGACCGAAATCCTTCAGACCGCCCCCGAATGCCGCGCCCATGTCAAGCGGATGCTCAACCAGCAATATGCCCGGATCGACTACGAGACCATGTTCGTCTCGCTGATGAGCGAAACCAGCGAGGCACGCGAGGGCATGGACGCCTTCATGGAGAAGCGGCCGCCGAAATGGATTCCGCAAGGTCTGCCGGGTTAGGAGGAGAACAATGAAAGCAGCCTATGTCGAAAACGGCCAGGTCCATGTCGGCACCATGCCCGATCCCGTGCCCACCAAGGGCCAGGCGCTGGTGCGCACGCACAGCTGCGGCCTGTGCGCCTCGGATGTCCATTTCCTCAAGGGCGGGCAGAATATCATCGACCTGTCGAAGCGGCTCGGCGGCCCTTATGCCCAGCTCGATTTTACGCGGCCTTTCGTGCCCGGCCACGAATATGTCGGCGAAATTCTCGAATACGGCGCGGGCAGCAGGAAGCCGGTCAAGGTCGGCCGCAAGGTCACTTCGGTGCCGGTGATGCGGCAGGAAGGAGGGCACCAGGTGATCGGTTACAGCCACGATTGCCCCGGCGGCTTCGGCGAACTGATGCTGCTCGACGAAGACATGATCTATGAAATTCCCGACGGCATGCCCGACGATCACGCCGCACTGATCGAACCGCTCGCGGTCGGGCTCGAGCATGCCCGGCGCGGGCGCCCCGACAAGAACGACGCCGCGCTGGTGATCGGTTGCGGAGCCATCGGGCTGGGGATCATCGCCGGGCTCAAGCTGATGGGCGTCGCGCCCATTGTCGCCGCCGATTTCCATCCCACGCGCCGCGAGCTGGCAATCAACATGGGCGCGCACATCGCCGTCGATCCGCGCGAAGTCTCGCCTTACGCGCCGCTGCCCGATTTCGGGGGCCGCAGCGTCAACGTCATATACGAAGCCGTCGGCCTGCCCGGCATGCTCCAGCAGATCATCGAGTCCGCGCCCTTCGATGGCCGCATCGTCATGGGCGGCTATTGCATGGAGGCCGAGCAGCTGTTCACGTTCGTTGCCCAGAACAAGCGGCTCAACGTGCAGTTCGCCGGCGGCGAGGAGCCGCAGGACATGGAGACCGCGCTGCGGGCGATCGACGATGGCAGCATCGACATTTCTCCATGGCTGGGCGGTCGGATCGGGCTGAGCGGCGTGGCGCAGGCGATGGCGGAAATGTCCGGGCCGCTGGCGCCGGTGCGGACCTGTGTCGATCCGAGGGAGCTTTGATGCCATGCGGGATTCGACCGTGGCACCCCCTGCGAGCCAGTGTGTGGCATAAAGGCAATAGTTAATGGCATTATCATATGCCAGGGCGTGCTTCGCCATTGCGAACCGTAAACCGACGCACTAGACACCTCCAAGTCGGGAAGCTGCCGCGCCATTGCGCACAAGGGCAGCCCGCGGGTTCTGCGCATTGCGCCAAGGAGGAGGAATTCATGAGCAAGTTTCGGGGTAAGAGCATCGCGATTGCATCGCTGCTGTCTGGCGCAGTGGCCATCCCGCTGTGGGCATCGCCCGCACTGGCGCAAGGCAGCGCGGCGGAGGATGACAGCAACACTACATCATCGTTACCGCGCAGCGGCGCGCGGAAGCGCTGGAAGACGTGCCGATGTCGGTGGCGGTGGTCACGCAGGAGACTTTGTCCAACGCTGGCATCAACTCGGTCCGCGATCTGGCGAATGTGACGTCCGGCTTCCAGGTCAACAATAGCGGTTCTTATCCGCAGCCCTCGATCCGCGGAGTTACCACGGCCAACGCCGGCTCGTATGAAAACAACGTCGCCCTCTTTGGTCGATGGCCTTTATCAGATTACGCCGCAGATCCTCAATTTGGATCTGCCGAACGTCCAGAATATTCAGGTCCTCAAGGGTCCGCAAGGCGCGTTGTATGGTCGCAATGCCACTGGCGGTGCTATCCTGATCATCGACGATGGACCCTGGCCAAGACTGGCAAGGCAATATCGAAGCGACCTACGGTCGGTTCAATGACAGGCGCGTCCGCGGATATGTCGCTGGCCCACTTTCCGAAAAGGTCGGGTTCAGCTTGGCCGGTACTTACAGAAAGACGGATGGCTATTACAAGAAGGCCAGCCGTTACCGACTCCGACCAAGTTCGACGGCCGCGCCTTGGGCATGGACCAGCAATCGCTCCGGGCCAAGATCAAGTCGGAACTCACGGACGCGTTTACGGCGACAATTGCCTACAACTATACGCGGGCGAGGGATCCGCGCGGCGTTTATCTTTACGCCGATCGAAAACGTCCCACAACTTCCACACGGCTCACCACGCCGCCCAGGAACCCGGCGAAGTCGCAGGCGATGTGTTCGAACTCGACTTCAGGCAGCATGAGGGTTCGCTCAAACTGGAACTGGAAACGGGTATCGGCACGCTGCGCTCGGTAACCGGCTATACCAGAGTTCAAACCTTGCCACCACATTTGATTTCGGACGGCCGTTACAGCAGTGCGGGGGCCTCCTCCGCCACCGAGACCTACTCCGACTCCAAGCTCATCGACAATACCTGGCAGGAAAACCTCGATTTCACGGTCAATGCAATCGACAGGCTCGACCTGATCATCGGCGCCACCTATTTCAACATCAACGCGGAAAAGTACGCGCCGGGCCGAGCCAACGTCACCTATGTTTTCCCGAGCACCGATCCGACAAAATTGGCGCGAACGCCGCTCAGTGCATATTCCAAACTCTCCGAGGTTCAGGAAATCTTCTTCTGAAGGACGAAGGAGGCTTGGGCGGGCTTCATCGACGCGACTTTCCACGCGACCGACCGGCTCACCATCAATGTCGGCGGGCGCTATAGCTACGAAACGCAAAACATTGCCGCGATCAAGATCTGTTTGCCTGTCGCGAATTGCTCGCTGGCGCTGCTTTCCGTGTAGCGATCAGTCCCTACAGTGACGACCTTCAATGCGATCCGCCCAGTCGACATACGCCAAGTTTACACCGCGCGCGTCGATCCGCTACGAAATTTCGCCGCGCACGAATATCTATTTCAGCTACTCACAGGGCTTCAAGTCGCGGCGAGTGGAATAGCGTGATCCCCGGCGATCGACCCCACGACCTGGCTACAGAACGGCCAGATCGGTAAGGAAACGATCGAAGCATTTGAAGTCGGCATCAAGGGGGCAAGTTCCCGCTTTCGCTTCGACCTCTCCGGTTTCTACTACGATTATCGGAACTCCAGATCAGCTCGGTCCAGTTCGTCAACGGTGTCACCAGCGTTCTCCTGCAATCCTTACCCAAAGCGAGGATCTACGGCCTTGAGGGCAACTTCGATTTTGACGTGACCGAGGACTTCAAGCTTCGAGCGGGTGCCACCTGGCTCAATGCCCGCTACGGCTCAGGCGCTTATCTACAAGGGCGGCAGCGTCAACCCGGCGAAACCTTTGACACTACGATTTCAGCCGATCCGCTCAGGAATTTCCGTAACACGTCGCCCGTCGCTCCTTTGTGGCAGGACATTTCTGGTATGCAGATGGTCCGCGCGCCCGATCTCACTGGCTATGTCGGCTTCGAATACAATATCCCCATGGGCGAGGGCGGGATCCGCTTTGCTGGAAACCTGAAATATACCTCGAGCTATTCGTGCCCACCGACGCAGCGATCTGGGGCGGCGAATCACGCGCCGGCATTCACTGCCAGAACGGGACTGGCCGCGCCTACAGTTGCCACGCCGTCGAACAACGATGCCCAACTGGCCGGTACTGCATACGTTAGCCGTTCTAGCGAGCAGCGGACGCGGCAGTCAGGCTATGCTCTGCTCAACGCTTCGGTCACCTGGACCGATCCGACGGACCACTATTTCGTTCGCGTCTGGGGTAACAACCTCACGAACAAGACATATGCCGTGCACAATCGGGTTAGCTCGCGGACCTACGTTCCAATCGGCGAGCCGCTGAGCTTCGGTGGAACCATCGGCTACAAGTTCTGATCTGACGCTCCGCAATAACAAAGGCCCGGTCGCGCGTTATGCGCGGCCGGGTTTTTGCTGTTCGGGCCAGGCATGGGCTCCTGTCCGCGCCGCGCGTGAACTCATACATATGTGTACGAAGAGACTGGCGAGGTTCGGCTTGTCTTGATAGAAGCGCTGGGTTCGTGCCCGCTCCGGTGGGCGGGATTCCGGGACGGATGTGCCGCATGATTGACGCTGAGCAGCTGACTCGGCGCGGCGCGGATCGGGGCGATCGCCGTAACCCTGCCGTCGCTGGCCACCGCGCCGACGTTCTCATCAACGCTCACGGCGTCAACGTTTCCCAGCGCGAGGTCGAGGGAGTAATCGCACAATTGCCTGGGGTCGCGGCGGTGCATGCGGTCGGGGTGCCGGATGCGGCGCGCGGCACGGTGGTCGGGGCGGTAGTAGTGCCCGAGCCGGGGTTCGCGCTCGATCCCGATGCGATCCGCGAGGCCTGCGCCAGGACGCTGGCGAGCGACAAGGTGCCCAGGATTGTGCTGATCCGTGCAGCCTCGGAGCTGCCGGTGCTGCCAAGCTCGAAGGTGGACCGGCGGGGGCTGGTGAAATTGCTGGAAGCGGCAGGGAAATAAACGCTCACCACCCGGGCACATCCGCCGCGAACACCAGCTCCGCTTGCGCCTGCATGTTCCCGCCGAGCTGGTCATAGACGTGCGCACGTTTCATGAACCAGTGCGCGTCGCATTCCGCGTGATAGCCCAGCCCGCCATGCACCTGGATCGCTGCGCGGCCGTTCTCGTGCGCGGCGTTTGCGGCTCTGAGCTTGGCGGCGGCGACTTGCAGCGCCGCGTCCGGAGCGCCAGCCTCGAGCTTCAGGCAGGCGAAGGCGACCTGGTGGCTGCTCACTTCCGCCCGCAGCAGCATGTCGGCGCAGCGGTGTTTGACTGCCTGGAATGCACCGATCGGTTTGCCGAACTGTTCGCGCATTTTGGCATAGTCCGCCGCCAGCGTGCAGGCGCCCTCGGCCAGGCCGGCCAGCCGGGCGGCAAGCAAGGTATTGGCGCGCAGCGCAATGGCGGACTGCACGGCGGGAACCCAATGCGCGGCATCGGCTAGCCTGAGCTGGCCGCGATGGAGCGTCAGCGAATTGTCCAGTCCGGTTTCGGCTTGGGCACCGGCAAAACTGCTCGCCGCGAACAGTCTGGCTCCGGTCTCGTCCCAGGCGAGCAGCAGGTCGCTCTCACCCCAATCGAATGCGAGCGCCTCGAAGCGATCCGCCCCGCCTGGCGCGGCACGCATCGCCAGTGCAGCCCGTTGTTCGCCCGAGATGAGCGCCCGGGTCAGCACCGCATCGCCCGCTGCCTGCGCGACATGCGCCGCCACCACGGTGGCAAGGATCGAGGTGCTGGCGAGATGCCGTCCGCAGGTGCGCTGCACCAGCATTTCCTCGACCGGACCGAGGCCCGATCCGCCAGCCGCTTCGGCAATCCCGATGCCGAACCAGCCCAGCCCGGCCATGTCGCGCCACAGCGCCGCCGCGTCCGCTGGCTTCGCCTTGGGCCGCAGGCGATCGAGGGGCAGTTCATGCGCGCAGAATTGCGCCACCGCATCGGCGATCATCGCCTGTTCGTCGCTGAGCATCAGGTCCCACATTGCCCGCCTCCTAACGCGGCAGGCCGAGCAGACGCTCGCCGATGATGTTGCGCTGGATTTCGGCGGTGCCGCCTGCGATTGTCTCGGCGAAGGCCTCGAAATAGCCCGCTCCCCAGCGCCGGGAACCCGTCCGGCTCAATCCCGCCGGGCCCAGCACGTCCAGGGCCAGCCGCATCACCGTCTGCTCGAGCTCGCTCGAAACCAGCCGCATCAGCGAACCTTCCGAGCCCGGTTCCGCCCCGCGTTCGGCGCCCGAGACCATGCGATAGACCAGCGCCCGCACCGCCTGAACCTCGGCCCGCGCCATGGCCAGTCGATACGCCAGCGAACCGCCGTCCCGCAGTGCCGCCGGCGCACGCGGCGCCATAGCGCGGACATGGTCGATCAGCTCTTCCAGTGCCACCGCCACTTCGCAGAAAGCCCCGAATCCCGCCGGTCCGCGCTCGAAACCGAAAGTGGTCATCGCCACCGACCAGCCGTTGCCGACCTCGTCGACGACATTGTCCAGCGGGATACGGACATTGTCGTAGAACACCTCGCAGGTGTGCCACTCGCCGTCGAGCGCCACGATCGGCCGCACATCGACGCCGGGCAGGTGCATGTCGCAGATCGCCCAGGTCAGCCCCCGGTGGCGGCTGTCCTCGCTGCCGGTGCGCACCAGCAGTTCCTGATAGTCGGCGAGATGGCCCATGGTCGTCCAGATCTTCTGGCCGTTGACCACCAGATGGTCGCCGTCGACCATGCCACGGGTGCGCAGGCTGGCGAGGTCCGATCCGGCACCGGGCTCGGAGAAGCCCTGGCACCATGCCGCCTCGCCGGTGAGAATGCGCGGCAAGTGGAAGCGCTTCTGCTCCTCATTGGCGCGCGAATAGAGCGTCGGACCGGCGTGGTTGAGCCCCAGCCAGCAGGAATCGTGGACATCGGGGCAATGGGCCGAGGCATATTCCTCGCACCAGATCAGTTGTTGCCAGGGCGGAAGCCCGCGCCCGCCATAGTCCACCGGCCAGGCGATCCCGGCCCAGCCGCCGTCGTATTTCGCGCGCTGCCAGGCGCGGTCGTAGGCCATTTGCCCGGCGGGATCGCGGGGGCGCTCCTCGCGCGGGCGGTTCGCCGCCAGCCAGTCGCGCACTTCCTCGCGGAAGCGGTCCAGCTCGAGGGTGCCGGCGTAATGCATCTACCAGAGCCGGTGCAGGCGGTCGCCGAACAGCGCGTGCGACGGGTCCGCCTCGCGCCGCTTGCCGACTTCGAACCGCTTGCCGAAGACGCCGCGATCCCAGTCGGCCGAATCGTCCCAGCGCCGCCACCAATCCATCTGCACCTTGCGCTCGGCGATCCGCCATTCGCCGTCTCTCTTCTCCATCCGGTCGAGATAACGGCCATACATGGTAAGATCCTTTGCCGCGCCATCCTTGCCCGGAAGCCGCTCATAGGCGCGGTAGTAGGACTGAACGAAGGCCTGGTCGCCCTCGATCCGGATCATCACATTGGTGATCGAATGCAGCGTCTGGTCGCGCGATTCGAGGACGGGCATGCAGAAGTCCACGAAGTCCTCCGCCTTGCCCTGCCAGAAGATGTGATCGTCGATGGCGCCGGGCCAGTAGACACCGAGCAGCAGTTCGCGGTCGCAGCGATCGACAGCGTGGCAATAGCGGTAGAGCACGTCCTCGATCGCAACGCGGTCGAGCAGTTCTTCCAGCCTGGCGGCATTGTCGGCAAGGCGATTCAAGTCGGTCACTCCCCCGGGGCTGACGCATTGATACACTGATTTACAGAGTGCGCCCAAGCTGGCAAGCCAGTGGCTACAAGGATTGGAGGGAATGCATGGCGCGATCCGCCTATGAGGCGCAAATCCGCGAGGTCCTGGCCAAACGTCCGGGCGAGACCGCGATCGATTTCGACGGAGCGGCGTTCACCTGGGGCGATGCCAATGCAGTTGTCATGGCAGTGGAGCAGATGCTCGGCCAGGCCGGATTGCCGGAATTCGCCCGCATTGGTCTGATGGCGCGCAACCGCCCGATGCAATATGCGTCGTTGTGGGGGATATTCATCGCCGGTTGCTGCACCTCGATGGTGCATGCCTTCCAGCCCGCCCAGGCCCTCGCCGACGACATCGCCGCCAACCGCTTTCCGATCCTGCTGGGCGAATCGCGCGACTGGAGCGAGCCGGTGATCGCCGCCGCCGAGGCGGCCGGCACGCTCGGCTTTGCCTTCACCGATGACCCTGCCGCTCCCTTCCGCCGCATCACCGGCAATGCAGCGCCCGCCGCCGGCCTGCTGTCCCCAACGACGGGCGACACCGCTAGCGACACGGCTATCGAGCTGCTGTCCAGCGGCACCACCGGCACGCCCAAGCGCATTCCGCTGTCGCGCCATTCGATCGACGAGTTGATCGAACGCACCATCTTCCAGTTCGGTTCGGGCGGCGCGGGCGAGAATGCGCCGCAATTGCTCGCCTGGCCGCTCACTTCGCTGGGCGGGGCCAATGGCGCACTGCCCGCCGCCGCGCTCGGCCAGTTGCTGGCGATTCAGGAAAAATTCGAACCCCAGGGCTTTCTCGCGCAGTTGCGGCGCTACCGGCCGACATTCCTGTCGATCCCGGCAGCCGCCATGGCGATGCTATTGCAACTGAAGCCGGCCAGGGAAGACCTTGCCTCCATCCAGGTCTTTTTCAACGGTGCCGCGCCGCTCGATCCCAATGTCCGCACGGCGATGGAGGAGGAATACGGCTTGGCCGTGGCCAATGCCTATGGCGCGACCGAGTTCGCCGGGATCATCTCGTCCTGGGTGCCCGAGGACTTTGCCCTGCTCAAGGCCAAGCGCGGCAGCTGCGGGCGGGCCTTGCCCGGCATCCGGCAGCGCATCGTCTCGCAGGAGACCGGCGAGATACTGCCCCCGGGCGAGACCGGGCTGGTCGAGGCGCTGGTGCCGCGCGTGTCGGACGAGTGGGTGCGCACCAACGATCTTGCCTATCTGGACGAGGACGGCTTCCTGTTCCTGCAGGGCCGCGCCGACGACGCGATCCTGCGCGGCGGCATGAAGGTGCATCCGGAAG
Organism: uncultured Alphaproteobacteria bacterium; assembly: GCA_963775115.1. Classification (GTDB taxonomy): domain Bacteria; phylum Pseudomonadota; class Alphaproteobacteria; order Sphingomonadales; family Sphingomonadaceae; genus Novosphingobium. The sequence goes on along the minus strand of CAVZHP010000009.1, from coordinate 182,286 downwards.
AAGTCGCGGAAGTGCTGCGGTTGCACCCCAAGGTCGGCGACGCCGCGCTGATCGGCATCCCCGACGAGCGGCTCGGCATGGTCCCCGCCGCTGCAATCGAAAAGCGCCTGGAGGGAGAGGCGCCGACCGCGGAAGAACTCGACGCGTTTCTGCGCGAGCGGCTGCCGGCTTACAAATGCCCGGTGCGTTATGCACTGGTGGACGAGATTCCCCGCACTGCCAGCATGAAACCGCGCCGGGAAGGGCTGCGGGCGCTGTTTGAGTGATTGGCTGGAGCCTGCCGCCACTGCGCGCCGTGCCTGCCCCTGCCAGCCAATCGACAGGAAGCTGGAGGGCATGGTAGTGTGCGGCAGGTGCTGCAAATTCGCTTGAGCAGCGAGGCGGCATTGGAACAGGCGCATGCGTGAAGGCTGAACAGACACTCCTCTTCGCCGATGCGGCCGAATCCGCCGATGTCGCGGAGCGGCAGTTCGCCGGGCTTGAGGCCGATCTGCGCCGCCTTGGCCAGCGGCTGCGCGATCGCGAACCGCCCTTTGTCATGACTTGCGCCAGAGGCAGTTCCGGCAACGCCGCAACCTATGCGAAATATCTGATCGAAACCCGCGCGATGACACCGGTCGCCGACTACGCCCCATCTGTCAGCTCGCTCGATGCGACGCGGTGGCGCAAGCTGGAGGGCGCGCTGTTCCTCGCCATTTCGCAGTCGGGCCAGAGCCCGGACATCGTTGTTTCGGCGCGCGCGGCGCGCGAGGCGGGGGCCTTGGTGGTTGCCCTGGTCAACGATCCGCAATCGCCGCTCGCGCAGGCGGCGGAAGTGGTCCTGCCGATGCTCGCCGGTACCGAACGCAGCGTTGCCGCGTCGAAGACCTTCATGGCCTCGCTGCTTGCGATCCTCGGGATTGCCGCCGCCTGGACCGGGGACGAGGATCTCGGGGATGCGCTGGCAGGCGCGCCCGGCATTCTCCGTGATGCCTGGGCGCTCGACTGGACTGCGGCAACTCCGGTTCTGTCCCGGGCCAGCGGCCTGTTCGTGCTTGGCCGCGGCCTCGGCCTCGCCATTGCCCAGGAAGCGGCCCTGAAGCTGAAGGAGACCTGCGCGCTCCACGCAGAGGCGTTCAGCGCCGCCGAAGTGCGGCACGGCCCGATGACCCTCGCCGGTCCTGAATTTCCGGTGCTGATGCTGGCAGATAACGGAGCACGCAACGGCAGGGCGCAAGCCGCATTCGCGCAGCTTGCCGCAGACCTTGCCGCACGCGGGACTCCGCTGATCGCGGCTGGCATGTCCGGCGCCGGCATCGTCGCGCTCCCATCCCTGACCGGGCTGCATCCTGCCATGGCGCCGCTCGCGACGATCCAGAGCTTTTACCGCCTCGCCGCTTCGCTGAGCCTGGCGCGCGGATGCGACCCGGATCGCCCTCCGCATCTCCGCAAGGTAACCCGGACCCGATGAGCAAGGTCGCGCTCCTGCCCTCCCGCGTTCTGACTCCCGGCGGGTTTCGTACGGACTGGTGTGTCGTGGTCGAGGACGGGCGGATCGCCGGGGCAATGCCTGCCGCCGATTGCCCGTCCGGGATCGGCAAGCAGCAGCTGGATGGCGATCTTCTGCCCGGCTTCATCGATCTGCAGGTAAATGGCGGCGGCGGAGTGCTGTTCAACGGTTGCCCGACGGTCGATGGCATTGCCGCCATAGCAGCAGCGCACCGTCGCTTTGGCACCACGGGCTTCCTGCCCACGCTTATCAGCGACGATCTCGAGATTGTGGCCACAGCTATCGCCGCCGTCGATGACGCCATCAATCGCGCCGTGCCCGGCGTGCTCGGGATCCATATCGAAGGGCCGTTTCTCAACCCGGCGAAGCAGGGCATCCACGACTCTACCAAGTTCCGGACACTGGATGGGGATGCCATCGACCTGCTCTGCTCGCTCCGGCGCGGGCGCACGCTGGTGACGCTGGCGCCCGAACTGGCGCCGCCCGGCGCGATCCGAGCGCTGAAGGGGCGCGGTGTAGTTGTCGCCGCCGGGCATACCGCCGCAACTTACGGCGAGATGCAGGGGGCGCTGGCCGAAGGGCTCAGCGGCTTCACTCATCTGTTCAATGCGATGACGCAACTCGGCAGCCGCGAGCCGGGCGCTGTCGGCGCGGCGCTCGACAGCCGCTCCTGCTGGTCCGGCATCATTGCCGACGGCCATCATGTCCACCCTGCCAGCCTGCGGATAGCATTGGCGGCACTGGGGCCGGAGCGGCTGGCGCTGGTGACCGACGCCATGCCTCTTGTCGGATCGGACAAGCGCGAGTTCCAGCTTGGCGGTCAGCGCATCGTCGACGAGGCGGGAAAATGCACCGGGCCGGACGGCACATTGGCCGGCTCAAGTCTGGACATGGCCGGTGCAGTGCGAAACGCCATGCGTTTGATGGGTGTGGATCTGGTGACAGCCGTACGAATGGCCAGCGCAACACCGGCTTCGGCCTTGGGCATCACGGGCGAGCGCGGTGCCATCGTTCCCGGATTGCGCGCCGATCTGGTGTTGGCGGACAACGAGCTGCAAATTCGGGAGACCTGGATTTCCGGAGTGCCTTCGCCGGAATGACTTTCGCGCTATTCCTGCGCCGCGCGTCTGCGTGCCAGCAATATCCCGCCATCCAGCGCATCGCCCAGCGGCTCGCGCAGCCGCGCACGGACGCTGGCGGCCAGCCAGTCGCGCATGCGCGCCGCGACACCGCCCATCAGGCAGCAGTGCGGTGCGCCCAGATCGAACAGCGTGCGGACCATGTTGTCGATCCGCCGAGCCGAATCCTGCACGATCAGTTCGGCGGTCTCGTCGCCGGCAATCGCGTGGTCGAGCACCAGCGGCGCAAAGGCGCCGTAATCGCCGGGCGTCGCGCTGGCGGTCCAATCGACGATCTCGCCGGCCGAACCATGGAACCGTTCGAGCACTTCGCGGGTCATCGGCGTGTGCGCGATGCGGCCGTCGCGCGCCCACAGCGCCCGGCGGATGGCGCGCAGGCCCAGCTCGGCCCCGCTGCCCTCGTCCGACACCGGGAAGCCATAGCCGCCCAGGGTGAAAACCCGCTCGCCCACGCGGCCGAAGCCGACGCTGCCGGTTCCCACGATGACGATAGCGCCGTCACCGCCTGCATGCGCGCCCAGATTGGCGATGGCGGCATCGCTGGCGAAGGCGATCGAGGCGAAGGGGAAGACATGGTCCTTCAAGCCTTGCAGCACGCCTTTGCGGTTGAGCCCGGCGATGCCGAGCCCGGCGTGAACCGTAGAGATTTCGGCGGCGCTCAGCCCCGCCCCGGCGCAGGCCTGCGCGCAGGTTTCCTCGATCGCCCGGAAGGCCTGGGGCAAGCCCCTGGGGGTATTGGCGGCGGGGCCTTCCCCGGTGCCAAGCACCTGTCCATCGCCGGAAACCAGCCTCGCCCGCGAATGGGTGCCACCGGCGTCGATTCCAAGGTATAGTTCCATAAGCGCCAGTATAGTCTCACAAATGACAGCGGCATGTAAGTGGCGAGCCGCAGACCCCGGACAGGAGTTGATTCAGTGCCGACCGAGGACATCGACCCGAAATTTGCCGATCTCGATATCTGGCCGACCGGCAGGGCAGTGCGGACGATGCTGGACTCGCACCGGGACGCCGCCGCTGCGGTCGAACTGCAAGCCGATGCCATCGCCAGGGCAGCCGAAGCGGCGGCGGCGAGGCTGTCCGGCCCCGCCGGGCGGCTGATCTATGCCGGTGCGGGCACTTCGGGACGGATCGCGGTGCTCGACGGGGTCGAGCTGGGGCCGACCTTTGGCTGGCCGGCTGCGCGGCTGGCCTGGCTGATCGCCGGCGGTACCGGTGCGCTGGCGGCGAGCGTTGAGGGAGCCGAGGACGACGCGGCTGCTGCGGAGGAGGCGATGCACGCCCTCATGCCCGGCTCTGCCGATGTCGTCATCGGTGTTGCGGCGAGCGGCAGGACGCCCTTCACCCTCGCCGCCATCGCGGTCGCCCGGTCTGGCGGCGCCTTGACCATCGGTATGGCGAACAACCCGAATTCACCCTTGCTCAAGGCGTCGGAACACTCGATCCTGCTGGATACCGGGGCCGAGGCGATTGCCGGATCGACGCGGATGAAGGCAGGAACCGCGCAGAAGATCGCGCTCAATCTGCTGTCGACGGCAATCATGCTGCGGCTCGGCCGGGTCTATAAGGGCCTGATGGTCGATATGCGGGTGTCCAACGCCAAGTTGCGCGGGCGGGCGATCGCGATGATCGGTGAAATCGCGGGCGTGGGGTCCGCAGAGGCCGAAGCGGGGCTGGACACGGCCGAGGGCGCGATCAAGCCGGCAGTGCTGATTGCGCGCGGGAAAACGCCGGAACAGGCTGCGGAGTTATTGGCGGATGCAAGTGGCAATCTGCGGCTTGCCCTGGAGCGGTAGCCCGTCCGCGATGCAGCCGTCAGGGTGGGTCAGATATACCGCACGCCGCTCTAATGCATCAATTCGGCGACAAGGCTTTCTGCACGCGGCGGGGGCATTGTCATTGCGCCTTGCTCGCCGGCCCTGCGGCGGTATTCCGCCGCCATTGCGCGGTGCATGGTGCGGGCGGCACCATCTTCGGTGGCATCCGCCAAACGATCGTGCATTCTTGCCCGGTCCAGACAGTCCGCCTGATTATCCACATTGGACATGGGTACTACTCCCACCATACCGGCCCGGGGGCCCAGCCATCGAGAGGCAGGTGCCGCACAGCCAACCATCGGCACATTGGCGGGGCGTCCCCGCCTTGTCCGAAACAGGGCGGTTTTACTACCGTTTTGCCCAGTTGAAAACAGAAATGCGATTCGTGGTTAACCCTCCGCCGGTCACACCCCGGTGCTGTTCGGCTGCACCTTGTGCTGCTTGATCTCGCGCCGGTCCGAAGAGTCGATCTCGCTCAGACAAACTTCGTAGCCCCACAGGTTTGCCAGGCTTTGCAGCACCGGCTTGGCATCGCTCTCGGCCAGCAGCACGCCATTGGTCACGGCATGTTCCAGCATCAAGGTGCGGTCCCCGGCGAGATCGACATCGACGATCTGGATATCGGCCTCCTGCCGCCCGATATCGTATTCGCGGGCGAGTGCGCGGCGCAGGCGGCGGTAGCCACGCTCGTTGTGGATGGCATCGACGCGGATGCCGGATTCCCCTTCATGGTCGAGAATCTGGAACAGCCGCAGCTCGCGGATCAGGTGCGGGCTGAGGAATTGCGCGATGAAGCTTTCGTCGCGGTAATTCGCCCAGACATCCTTGAGCACCTCCATCGGATCGCGCGAACCGGCAATATCGCCGAACCATTCGCGGTCCTCTTGCGTAGGGCTGAGGCAGATGCGCTCGATATCCTGCATGATGCCAAGGCCCAGGGCATAGGGGTTGAAGCCGCCGAAATGGCCTGAGTCGAAGGTCGGCTGGTAGACTACGCCGGTATGCGAAGTCAGGAACTCCAGGAAAGCACCGTCGGTCAGCAGGCCGCGCTCGTGCAGCGTGGTCATGATCCGGTAGTGGCAATAGGAGGCGCAGCCCTCGTTCATCACCTTGGTCTGGCGCTGCGGATAGAAATACTGCGCGATCAGCCGGACGATGCGCAAAATCTCGCGCTGCCAGGGTTGCAGCTTCGGTGCCGACTTCTCCAGGAAATAGAGGATGTTTTCCTGCGGCAGCAGCAGCGCGGCGCGCCGGGCGTCGGGCTTGGCCTCGGGCGCCCGTGAGCTGGCCGGCATGGTGCGCCACAGATCGTCGTAGATCGAATCGCGATAGGCCTGCCGTTCGGCCTCGCGCGCCATTTCCGTTTTCAAATCGCGCGCGCGCACCCGGGGATGGCGATGCACGCCCTGATGCTGCAGCGCATGGGCGGCATCGAGCAGCTGTTCGACTGCCAGTTCGCCATACTTCTCCTCGCACTGGGCGATATAGCGCTTGGCGAAATCGAGGTAGTCGAGAATGCCCTCGGCGTCGGTCCATTGCTTGAACACGTAATTGTTCTTGAAGAAGTGGTTATGCCCGAAAGCGGCGTGGGCGATCACCAGCGTCTGCATGGTGGCGCTGTTTTCCTGCATGATGTAGCTGATGCAGGGGTCGGAATTGATCACCAGCTCATAGGCCAGCCCGCGCAGCCCCTTGCGGTAGAGCAGCTCGTTCGAGACGAATTGCTTGCCGAACGACCAGTGCTTGTAGAACAGCGGCATGCCGACCGAGGAATAGGCATCGAGCATCTGTTCGGCGCCGATAACCTCGATCTGGTTGGGATAGACGTCGAGTTTCATCTCGCCCACGCCGACTGCCTCGACCGCGTCGTAAATGCGCTGGATCAGGTCGAAATCCCAGTCGCTGCCTTCGAACAGCGGATAGGCGCGATAGGCATCCATCACGCCCGCTCCAGTGCGCCCTTGCGCTGGAACAGCTCGCGGAACACCGGATAGATCTCGCGGCGGTGGTGCACCTTGCGCATGACGAAATGAGCATTGGCGTCCGCAAGTGGCCCATAGGCCCTCCACAGGTCGCTGGACATCAGCACCGTCTCGGGCCGGGGCAATTCCTCGCGGCCCACTTCTAGATAGGCGAAATACTGGACGACCGGCAGAATCGCTTGCTGCATCATCGAGAGAACCCGGGCATTGTCGCTGGCCATGGTGTCGCCGTCCGATGCCTGGGCGACATAGATGTTCCAGTCCTCGGGTGAATAGCGGTCGGCCGACACTTCGAGCATCTTTTCCAGCGCGCTGGAGACCAGCGTGCCGCCGCTGACCTGGCTGTGAAAGAAGGTTTCCTCATCCACTTCGGCGGCCTTGTCGGTGTGGTGGATGAACACCACGTCGACATGGCGATAGCACCGCGTCAGGAACAGGTGGAGCAGCGCGTAGAAGCGCTTGGCCAGGTCCTTCATGTGTTCGCTCATCGATCCCGACACGTCCATCAGGCAGAACATCACGGCCTGGGCGACCGGCTTGGGCACCGGCTCGAAACGGCGATAGCGCAGATCGACCGGATCGATATAGGCGATCAGGTTGCGCTTGCGGATCACCCGGGCGCGTTCCTCGCGCAGTGCCTCCAGCCTGGCCGCATCCTCTGTGCCGAGCGGTGCCAGCGCTTCGAGCCCGGCGATCTCCAGTTCGATCCGCTTCAGCTCGCCGCTGCTTGGCCGCTGCAATGCAAGGCGGCGGGACATCGCCTTCTGCATGGTCCTGGGCACCGACAGGTTCGATGGCGATCCCGAAACCGTATAGCCCGCGCGCCTTATGCCCTCGACCGCCGCCCCGACGATCTTGCGCTTGGCCAGATCGGGCAATTCGAGATCTTCGAGGAACAGCTCGAGGAACTCCTCGCGGGTCAGCACGAACTGGAAATCGTCGGTGGCGTCGCCTTCGCCGGCCTGCGATCCGCTGCCTTCGCCGCCTGGCGGCCGCGCGATGGTGTCGCCTTCGAGGTATTCCTTGTTGCCTGGAAACACCCGTTCGCGGTTGCCGCCCGAAGAGGAGCGGTGCAGTGTCGGCTCCTGGATGCCGCCGCGCTTGATGGTAATCTGGCCTTCCTTGTCCAGCTCCTTGATCGAGCGGTCCTTGAGGGTTTCGCGCACCGCTTGCTGGACATGGGATTTGGCGCGGCGAAGGAAGCGCTGGCGATTGACCAGGCTCTTGCCCTGAGGGTTCAGGCGTCGATCGATGATGTGCATTGCTTGGCCGTCAATCCGCCTCCGTCATCCAGCCTGCTTGACCCTGATATACCATTCCACCAGCCGCCTGACCTGCCGCTCGGTATAGCCGCGATCGATCATCCGGGTGACAAACTCGTCGTGCTTCTTCTCGCTCTCGCCATCCTTCTTCGATCCAAAGCTGATCACCGGCAGCAGGTCCTCGACCTGGCTGAACATGCGCTTTTCGATGACCTCGCGGATCTTCTCGTAGGAGGTCCACGACGGATTGCGGCCATCGTTGGCGGCGCGCATGCGCAGCGCGAACTTGACCACCTCGTTGCGGAAATCCTTGGGATTGGCGATGCCGGCCGGCTTTTCGGTCTTCGACAGCTCCTGGTCGATGACCTCGCGATTGAGCAGCTGGCCGGTATCGGGATCCTTGAAATCGAGATCCTCGATCCAGGCGTCGGCATAGGCGACATAGCGGTCGAACAGGTTCTGGCCGTAGTCGTGATAGCTTTCGAGATAGGCCTTCTGCACCTCGTTGCCGATGAATTCGGCATAGCGCGGCGCCAGCTCGCCCTTGACGAATTCGAGGTAGCGCGCTTCGGTATCGGCTGGAAACTGCTCCTGGCGGATCATCCCTTCGAGCACATACATCAGATGCACCGGATCGGCGGCGACTTCGATGGTGTCGTGGTTGAATGTCGCCGACAGCGCCTTGAAGGCGAAGCGGGTGGAAATGCCGCCCATGCCTTCGTCCACACCGGCGGCGTCTTTGTATTCCTGCAGGCTCTTGGCGCGCGGATCGATCTCGCGCAGCATCTCGCCGTCATAGACCCGCATCTTCGAATAGAGGTTCGAATTCTCGTGTTCGCGCAGCCGGGTCAGCACCGAGAACCGCGCCAGCATATCGAGCGTGCCCGGCGCGCAAGGTGCCGCCGACAGGTCGGATTCGCGCAGCAGCTTGTCATAGACCATCCGTTCTTCGGTGGCGCGGAGCGCATAGGGCACCTTGATCACGAAGATGCGGTCGATGAAGGCTTCATTGTTCTTGTTGTTCTTGAAATTCTGCCATTCGCTCTCGTTCGAATGGGCCAGGATGATGCCCGAGAAGGGAATCGCGCCGATGTTCTCGGTGCCGATGTAGTTGCCTTCCTGTGTCGCCGTTAGCAACGGGTGCAGCATCTTGATCGGTGCCTTGAACATCTCGACGAATTCGAGAACGCCCTGATTGGCCCGGTTGAGCCCGCCCGAATAGGAATAGGCGTCGGGATCGTTCTGCGAGAGCATCTCGAGCTTGCGGATATCGACCTTGCCGACCAGCGAGGAAATGTCCTGGTTGTTCTCGTCGCCTGGCTCGGTCTTGGACACGGCGATCTGGTTCACCCGCGACGGCATCAGCCGTACCACCTTGAACCGCGAAATATCGCCGCCGAATTCCTCCAGCCGCTTGCGGCACCACGGGCTGACCAGTCCGGTCAGGCGGCGGCGGGGGATGCCGTAGCGCTCCTCGATCATCGCGCCGTGCAAATCGGCGTCGAACAGCGCCAGCGGGCTTTCGAAGATTGGGCTGATCTCGTCGCCTGCTTTCAGCGCGTAAACCGGATGCACTTCCATCAGCGCTTTCAGCCGCTCCGCCAGCGACGACTTGCCGCCGCCGACCGGCCCCAGCAGATAGAGGATCTGCTTGCGCTCCTCGAGCCCCTGCGAGGCGTGGCGCAGGAAGGCGACGATCTGTTCGATCGTCTGTTCCATGCCATAGAAGTTCTTGAAGCTTGGGTAGACGCGGATCGTCCGGTTCATGAAAATCCGGCCCAGGCGCTGGTCTTTGGCGGTATCGACGATCTCTGCCTGGCCAATCGCCGCGAGCAGCCGTTCGGCGGCAGTCGCATGCATCAGCGGGTCGCTCCGGCAGCCCGTCAGGTAGTCTTCGAGCGACATTTCGGCCTGGCGCCGCTCTTCGAATTTACGCACGAAATCGGAAAAGAGATCGTTGTTCGCCAATGATCGACTCCCGCAGTTGCAGCAGCCCCCCAGAGGAATATAAACCTTCGCGCCCCGTCAAACCAGTGCCGCGCTGCAAATCAACAGGAATATTTGTAATAGTCCCGTAATCTAGGCACAGGAACTCATTGATCACAACCAGTAGCAACATGTTGCGGCGATGGAGATGGCGGACATGAAGGTGTGGGCGCATCGGTCGTAGCGGGTTGCGACCCTGCGCCAGTCCTTGATCCTGCCGAAGACGTTCTCGATCTTGTGGCGCTGGCGGTAGAGGTCCTTGTCGTAGTGGTATTGGACTTTGCGGTTCTTGCGTGGCGGGATGCACGGCGTTGTGCCTTGCGCCGTGAGTGCGGCCCGGAACCAGTCGCTGTCATAGCCTTTGTCGGCGAGCAGTTCCTTGGCACGTGGAAGGGCCGAGAACAGCAGAAACGCGCCTTTGTGGTCGCTCATCTGGCCCTCGGTGAGCAGCATCATGATCGGTCGCCCCAACCCGTCGCAGACGGCATGGAGCTTGGAGTTCAAGCCGCCTTTGGTGCGCCCGATACGTCTGGGAAGAGCCCCCCTTTTAACAGGCTGGCTGCCGTCCTGTGGGCCTTGAGGTGGGTGGCGTCGATCATGATCCGATCGGGTTCGCCGGCCCTGCCTGCCAGTTCGGCGAAGATGCGGTTGAACACACCGAGACGGCTCCAGCGGATGAAGCGGTTGTAGATCGTCTTGTGCGGCCCGTAGGCCTTGGGTGCGTCACGCCACATCAACCCGTGCTTGATGACGTAAATGATGCCCGACACAATCCGCCGGTCATCGACCCTGGGGATCCCGTGCGATAGCGGGAAAAACGGCTCAATCCGGCGCATCTGCGCCTCGCTCAGCAGAAACGGAACATCCATCGGCAGCGCCTCCTTGACCCTGCCATTGAATCAACCAATCATGCCCGACGCAAGCGATTTAATAGGTCCTGAGCCTAGGTTCCGGTGAACACGGGTTCGCGCTTTTCGAGGAAGGCGTGCACGGCTTCGGCGTGGTCCTTGGAATGCACCGTCAGCAGTTCATAGGCGATGCTGGCGTCCATCACCGCCGTGGCGATCTGCTTGAGGCCGAGATTGACTGTCATCTTGGTGGCGACAATCGCCTTCATCGCGCCCGCCAGCAGCTTGTTGGCGAAGGCCTCGACTGCGGCGTCAAGCTCGTCCGCAGGCAGACAATAGTTGATCAGGCCGATCTCGAGGGCCTTGGGCGCGGGGATGAATTCGCCGGTCATCAGATATTCGCGCGCCTTGGCATAGCCGATCAGCTGCGGCCAGATGATCGCGCCGCCGTCCCCTGCGCTCAGCCCCACCTTGACGTGCGGATCGGCGATCTTGGCATGCTCGGCGGCGAAGATGACGTCGCAATAGAGCGCCATCGTCGCGCCGAGGCCGACGGCATGGCCATTGAGCTTGGCGAGGATCGGCTTGGGAAAATCGAGCAACGAGAAAACCGCGCGCTTTGGCAGGGTCGGCGTCAGCGCGCCCGGGTTCTGCACATTGGGCAGCATCCAGCCTTCGATGTCGCCGCCGGCGCTGAAGGCCTTGCCCTTGCCGGTCAGGATAACAACGTCGAAATCGTCGTCGATCGCCCCGTCGTGGAGGAACTGGCAAACCTCGCGTTCCATCTCGGCGGTGAACACGTTGAGCTTTTCCGGCCGGTTGAAATAGACCGTCATGATCCGACCGTTCAGCTCGAATGCCAGATTGGTGTAATGGTCGTATTTGGTCATTGCGGCCTGTTCCCATATGTGCGGAAAATGGCTTCGGTGCCATCGGATTGCGCCTCCTAATCGCGCCGCCCCGGGCAGGCAAGCGGCGTCGCGGCTGGCGCCAGACCATAGCACGCCAAAGCGCTTGCCATGCATGCGGGAGGCAGGCCACATTGCGCCGCCATGACAACCGCCCTGGTCACGCATCCTGCCTGTCTGAACCACGATACCGGTCCGGGGCATCCCGAACGGGCAGACCGGCTGCGCGCGGTGCTGGCGGCGCTGGACGAGGCGCATTTCCCGGGCCTGCTGCGCGAGGACGCGCCGCTGGCATCGGAGGAGCAGCTGGGGCTGGTCCACGATGCGGATCATGTGCGCCGGATGCTCGCGATCGAAGTGCCGCCGGAGGGGCGCATTCCGCTCGATCCCGATACCTGGATGAGCGCGGGCAGCCGCGAGGCGGCGCTGCGCGGAGCGGGCGGGGCAATCCGCGCGGTCGATCTGGTGATGACGGGCGAGGCGGAGCGGGTTTTCGTTGCGGTGCGCCCGCCGGGACACCACGCGACGCCCGGCCAGGCGATGGGCTTCTGCCTGTTCAACAATGCCGCAATCGCCGCGCACCATGCCCGCGAGCACTGGGGCCTGTCGCGGATCGCCGTCGCCGATTTCGACGTGCATCACGGCAACGGCACGCAGGACGCCTTCTGGAACGATCCCGGCCTGCTGTTCGCCTCAAGCCACCAGAGCCCCTGCTATCCCGGCAGCGGCGAGATCCACGAGCGCGGCGCTTCGGGCAATGTAGTCAATGCGCCGCTGGCACCCGGCAGCGACGGCGAGGCCTTCAGGCAGGCGTGGAGCCGCGTGCTGCTGCCAGCGCTCGACGACTTCGCACCCGAGCTGCTGATCGTTTCGGCCGGGTTCGACGCCCACCGCGACGATCCGCTGGCGGGCCTGATGCTGGATACGGCTGACTATGGCTGGATCACCCGCGAGCTGACGGCGCTGGCCGGGCGGCATTGCGGCGGCAGGCTGGTTTCGCTGCTCGAAGGCGGTTACGACTTGCGGGCGCTGGCGGAATGCGCCGCCGAACATGTGCGGGCGCTGGCATGAGCGGCGAACAGGACCGCCGCCACGCCCCCGCGACCCAGCGCAACCGCGAGCCGATCCTGGAGGTTCTGCGCGCGGTGTTGCCGGTCAAAGGTCTGGTGCTCGAACTGGCAAGCGGCACCGGCGAACACGCGGTATATTTTGCGCGGCACTTACCTACCCTGACCTGGCAGCCCTCCGACCCCTCGCCCGAAGCGCGCGGTTCGATCGCCGCCTGGGCCGGGGCCGAAGGCCTTGGCAACGTGCTCCCGCCGCTCGATCTCGATGCGGCAGCAGGTGATTGGCCAATCGCAGATGCCGGTGGGCTGGTCTGCGTCAACATGATCCATATCGCCCCGTGGCAGGCGACACTTGGCCTGATGCAAGGCGCGGGCCGCGTGCTGCCCCCGGGTGCGCCGCTCTACCTATACGGTCCCTACATCCGCCCCGGCCATCCGCTCGCCCCCAGCAACAGGGATTTCGACCTCGACTTGCGCCGCCGCGATCCGGACTTGGGACTGCGCGATCTCGACGAGGTGACCGCAATCGCGGCGCAGCATGGCTTCAAGCGGGAAAGCGTGATCGAGATGCCGGCGAACAATCTGTCGGTTGTGTTTCGCAAGGTTTAAGAATGCTCACCACCGCCGCCGCCGCTGCGCCGCGCGGATGCGGCGGGCGAGCTGGTCGGCGCGCTGCTCCTGGGTCACCGTGGGCATGTCCTTGGGCAGGTGCTTGCGCAACTGCGCCAGCGGCACGCGCTTGATCACAGGTGTCGGCGAGCTGTCGCAATCGTACCAGCGACCGTAGATCGTGCCCTCCGTGAAGCCGGCGGGATCGAGCCAGTTGGCCACGCCGGGATCGGTCAGCGCAATCACCGCGCGCAGCTTGCCATCGCTGCTGATATGCGAATTCCACGCGTTGAGGTGGCTGCTGCGATAAACGTATTCGACGGCGTTGAAGAGCTCGTCGTTGAGCTGGATATTCCAGTAGGGCCGCACCTTGGGCATTTCGGTCTCGATGATCAGCGCCTCGCCTTCGTCGAACTGGAACACGGCCGGCCAGTAGACCTGGCGGGTACCGATACCTGCCAGACGAATCGGATCGAAGGCGTTGATCCCGACGTTCCTCAGGATGACGTTCTGCATTTCATAGAAGATCTTGTTCTGGTTGAACGGCACTGTCGCCACCTGCCGCACTTTCTCACGCATCTGTTCGGGCGTGAGCCGGGGTTTGGGGCCGACTTTGTCGAGACATTCGATCGTCATCTGCGGATCGACCTCTGTTTCCCAGTTGACCATGCGATAGCGGCTGAAGATGACGTCGGCGCCAGGCTTCAGTTGCGACCAGTTGCCGGTGTAGCCCTCGGGCCGCTTGGCGCTGAACACGATCTCGAACGTCCCGTCGGGAGCGACCTTGAAGTCCTGTTCGTCGAGCATGGTGATGGCCGAGGTCTGATCGGCCCGGCTGAGCGTGCCGGGCGTGCCCTTTTGCGTAACGAAAATGAACTTAGTCACCGAACCGCGATGGCCGCTGACGCGGTAGGTCAGATCGTCGCGGATCTGGCTGAACAGGTAGATATCGTCGGGATTGGGCTGGCAGGCGAAGACCGGGTTGTACAGCGGGCTCCAGTCCGGATGCTCGGCATCGGCGTTGAAATAGACGAAATAGCCGAACGAAAGGTGCATCATCACTTGGCGGTACAGATTGGTGCGATAGGCGGGATCGTTGGGCCGCCAGGTCTGGGCAAGTTCGCGCACCGCATCCTTGATCGGCTCGAGAAGGGAGAAGAACTCCTCCACCGCCGCTTCCGCATCGGCCGGTGCCGCGCCCTTGAAGCCGCCGACCGGCGCGGGACCCGATGGCGCTGCCAGGGACGGCGCGGCAGCGAACAGGGCCGGCGCCGCAGTGGCAGCGGCGAGGAGGCTGCGGCGGTCGATCCGGCCCAGAGCGGGCGAGTTTACGTGCGGTTTGTCCATGGTGTCTTGTCCTCTTCCCAGAGTTATTCGCCGGTCCGGCTACCACTTGCGCCGCATCTGCGCGCCCAGGCGGCGGTCGCGCAATTGCCGGTCGCGCTCCGCAGCAGTCACCATGGGCGTATCGGCTGGCAGAGTGCCGCGCAGGGCGGACAGCTTGACCACTCTCGCCGTCGGCACCGGTGCGGAATCGCAGACGTTCCAGCGCCCCTGGATCACGCCTTCGTTGTAGCCGCCCGTATCGAGCCAGTTGGCCACGCCCGGATCGCTTTTGGCGATCACCGCGCGGAACTTGCCGTCGCTATCCAGCTTCGCCTGGAAACCATTGATGCTCGCCTGGTTGTTGGCATAGTCCCCGGTGCGAAACTGCATGTCGCCGACAAGGAAGCTCCAGTAGAGGCATTTGTCCGGCACGGAAGTTTCCAGCACCAGCGCCTCGTCGTCGGCGATCCTGTATAGTCCTTCGAGATAGACCTGCCCGGGGAAAGTGCCCCAGGGCTCGACATCGATGCGGTTCCACAGGTTCTTGGCCTGCAAGTCCTTCATATGCTTCCACCAGACCATGGAGTTGCGCTTGACGAATTCGACCAGGGACGTGAGCTGTGCGGCGGTTGTCTCGGTCGTAGGCCTGAGGCGGCGCACCGGCTTGTCGACCCGCTCGATGCCGACCACCGGATCGCGTTCGTGCAGCCAGTCATAGGCGACCGATCGCATGAACATGCCCGTCGAGCGGGAATCGATCTTCTCCCAGTGCCCGGTATAGCCTGCGGGCCGCTCGGCGCTGAGGATGAAATCGAAAGAACCGTCGAGCCCTGCCGGCACCTGGTCGAGCCGGAAGTGGTTGAACATCGAGGATTTCGCCGTATTGGGATCGCCGGTCGAAGGTCCGGTCATCTGCATGAAGGTGAAGCGGTTGCTGCCTTTCAAACCGCGCAGCCGGTAAACCCCCTTCCCGTCGAGCGGGGTGCCGTAATAGACGTAATCCGGGTTGGGCGCGGCGATATTGAAGCCGGTGTTGTAGGTCGGCACGAATTCCGGATGGTCGGGGTCGATTCCGACATAGCTGAGATAGCCGCGCGCAATCTCGCCGAAAAGGATATTCCAGGCTTCCTGCCGGTCCTGCGCATTGCCGGACTTGTAGACGCTGCCGATCCCGCTCTCGCCGGCGGCGGTCAGCTCCGCCATATAGTCCCTCCATTCGGGCAGCGGCGCCTTGTCCGCACCCCAGGCGGGGACGGTCAGAGCCAGCACGGCAGTGGCGATTGCAAGCCTCGGGAATTTACTGAAATCGAACATCGCTGATGCCCCTCTCACTGCGAGAATTTATAGGAAACGGAAACGCCGTAAGTGCGCGGATCGCCCGGATAGGCGCTCATATAGCCCAGCGTCGGGATCGCGTTGGTCCGGTTGAAATAGCGCTTGTCAGCCAGGTTCTTGCCGAACACCGACACCGTCAGGCGATCGGCGATCTTGGCGGTGATCGATGCGTTGACCAGCCCAAAGTCGCCTTGCTGGCTGAGCGGATCGGTCGGCGGCACCGGCGCAAACCAGGTGAGCGACCGCCAGGCATAGTCGCCGTGCAGCACCACTTCGACGCCGCCGGCCGGTATCGTGTAATCGGCACTCAGTGCGAACGAAGTCTTGGGCGTATAGGCGAAGGTGGAGTTGGGCAGAATGCCGACCACCGTGGGGAGCAGCTCGCGGTATTTGGCATCGAGCAAGGCCAGCGACCCGCCGAGCCTGAGCGGGCCGAACACAGCCTCGGCCTCCAGTTCCAGCCCGCGAATCCGGGCGGTGCCGGCGTTCTGGCTGATCGCGACTACAGTTCCGGGCCCGAAACCGACATTGGTCAGAATCTGGATGTCCTTGAATTCCGACTGGAAGATGTCGGCGCTGACCCGCAGCACGTCCGATACCTCGAACTTGGCGCCCAGCTCGTAGCTGTCGACCTTTTCCGGGCCGAAGGGCAGCAGCGTGTCCGCAGTGGTGCCGCGCGTGTTGTAGCCGCCCGAACGATGTCCGCGCGACCATTTGACGTAGACCAGCGTGCGATCCCAGGGCTTGAAGTTCAAACCGATGGTGAAAGGCACATAGTCGAACGAACGCTTGGGCAGCACCACCAGGCAGTTGGGCGCGGTCAGCCCTGCGATGCCGCAAGACACCACCGGCCCTGGCGTGCCGTTTGGCAAGGTGCTGGTATTGCGGCTGTTGACGTCGAGTTGCCGCTCGTCCTTGGCATAGCGCACGCCGGCGACCAGCTCGAGCTTCGGCACGATCTTGAAGGTGACCTGGCCGAAGACGGCGAAGTTGGTGTTGCGCGCCGTGCCGTCGGTAATCGTGAAATTCTGCCCCAGCGGATAGAGGAAGTGCGATGTCACTTCGTCGCGGGCTGTCTCGTGGAAATAGTAGGCGCCGGCAATCCAGTCGAGCCGATCGTCCATCGCCTTGCCATACAGCTGGAGCTCCTGGCTGAACTGCCGCTGCCGCGAATAATTGCGGTAGATCTGCAGCATCTCGAACGGCGAGCCGTCCTGATCGAGGTTGTTGAGGTCGCGGTTGACCCCGCGGTAGGCGGTGATCGACTTGACGTTGACCGCACCCAGTTCGCCGTTGACTATGATCGAACCGCCCCAGTTGCGCGCAAGAAAAGGCCCGCGCGTCTGCGAGCTCGGGTTCCGGCTGAACGGATCGATGAATTGCGCCGCCGTCTGCGTGCCGCCGGAGGCGGCGCGCGCCAGCGTTTCGGCGAGCGGGAAGGCCTTGATGAAAGTGAACCACTGGCCGTTGGTGCGCGATCTGTAATAGTCGCCGCTCACCATGACGTCCCAGCCGCCGCCCAGGTCCGCCTTGAGCGCGCCGCGGACGAACGTCTGGTTCTGGTCGTTCAGCTCGGCGCCGGTCAGCGCGCTGCGGGCAAAGCCGTCGCGCTTGGCGTAATTTGCCACCAGGCGGAATGCGGCCGAATTGGAGATCGGCACATTGAGCACGCCCGTCAGGCCCCAGGCATTGTAGTTGCCGTACCGCGCGGATACCGATCCTTCCAGTTTGTCGTTCGGCAGGTTGGGCGTGATCGACACTGCGCCGCCGATGGTGTTGCGTCCGAACAGCGTGCCTTGCGGGCCGCGCAGCACCTCGACGCGTGCGACATCGATGAAGGCCATGTTGCCGCCGGTGAAGCGGCCGAGATAGACGCCATCGACGTAGGTACCGACCGCTGGATCGACCGCCCCGACAATATCCTGTGCCACCTGACCGCGGATCGCCAGCAGCTGGCTCGACGCGTCGCCAAAGGGTGCCGCCGAAAGGCTCGGAGCGATACGCTGAAGCGATTCGACATCGACGATCTGCCGCCTGATCAGGGTATCCTCCTGGAGCGCAGTTACCGCTATCGGCACGTCCATGAGATTTTCTTCGCGGCGGGTGGCAGTGACGACGATCTCTTCGAGGCCGGCCGAATTGGATGTTCGCGCAGTGTTGCCCGAGTCCGTCCTGCGCATAGGCCGCAGGCGCGGCCAGGACCGCCGCCAGTGCTGTAAGGGCGCACATGCCGCACGCCCGCCGGGCACGGATCCTCCGTGTTGCCTTATCCATGGGTACCCCTTCCTCTCTCCGCGTCCGAAGGGGTGGCCGCTTGCGGCTCTATGCCCCTGCGTCGCAACTTATGACCATATGAGAACATGGAGTCGGCCGCGCATCAAGCCTAATTGTCCCCCCGCCAATTCACCATATCGACAGCGCCTTCAAAATCAGGAATGGTAACAGGATCGGGAAGGGTGACGCTTTCCGGCAAGTGCCGCACAGGCGCGAGAGGAGGGAGAGTGCCGGTTCAAATGTTCGAAGCAGGTTTCAGTACCGCGCCTGCGGGCGTGGAGGCCCACTGTTCAGTTCTTCGGATCATGCCGTCGGCCAACGCCAATGTGCCGGCAATCATGGTCGCGGAAAAATGCGCCGGCATGGTGCTGGAGGACCGGCGATGAGCTTGCGGCCGGTTCCCGTCCCGGACGAAAGCTCCGCCCCCTATTGGCAGGCCTGCGCCCGCCACGAACTGACGCTGCCCCGTTGTTCGCAGTGCCGGGAATTCACGCTGCCGCCCGGCGTCACCTGCCCAAATTGCAACAGCTCCGAGCCTGCCTTCAGCTTCGAAAAGGTTTCGGGGCGCGGCAAAGTGCGTAGCTGGACAGTGATCCGCCAGTCGTTCCTCTCGGGCTTCGACGTGCCGTTCCTGCTGGTCGATGTGCAGCTCGACGAGCAGCCGGGTGTGCGTATGATCGGGCGGCTGCTCGACGGGCCGGATGCGCCGTTGAAGCTAGGCGATGCGGTGAGCGTGGACTTCGAGGACATCGCGCCGGACGTCTCAATCCCCGCCTTCCGGCTAGAGCCCGGCCGACTGGAGTCTGGCGCATGAGCGGGCTGTTCCTCGCGCGCAACCAGGTCGCCATCGTCGGCCATGCGCAAAGCCAGGTAGTGCGCCGCACCGCCGAGCCACTCGGCATCACCGCTCTGCGCACCGCCCGCGCCGCCATCGCCGATGCCGGCCTCAGGGTGGACCAGATCGACGGTTTCGCTTCCTCGGCGCTGCTGCCTTCCTCGGGCGATCACGATGCGCAGGACGGCGTCAGCGTGGTTACCTCGAACTGGCTGGCGCGCAGCCTGGGCGTCGATGCGAAACATGTCGTCGGCTTCCAGGGCATCGGCCAGCTGTCGGGCTCGCTGCAACTGGCGGTGAATGTCCTGGCCAGCGGGGCTGCGGATTATGTCCTGCTCCACCGCGCGCTGCACAATCCCGCAGGCAAGTACAACGACAACCCGATGACCGGAATTCGCGGCGACCAGCAATGGTCGGCGCCGCAGGGCTTCTTCGGCTCGGTTCCGGCGATCGCCATGGCCTATATGGAATATTGCCAGCGCTATGGCGCAACGCGCGAGGCGATGGCGCATGTGGTGGTCGAAGCGCGCAAGAACGGGGCGCGGATGCCGTGGTCCTATTGGTACGAAAAGCCGCTGACCATCGAGGATTATCTCAATGAGCCGCAGATCGTCGATCCGATGTCCCGGCTCGATTGCGACATCCCGGTGCAGGGCGTCGGCGTCTTCGTTCTGACCCGCGCCGACCGGGCCAGGGACTTGCCCAACAAGCCGGTCTACGTCTCGGGATACGCCAACCACTATCCCATACATCACCGCATTCCGCTGCACTGGACGCTGGACGAAATGCAGGAGGCCGGCAAGGCCCAGGCGGCGCGGCTGTGGGAGAGCAGCGGCTTCGGCCCGCACGAAATCGACCTGCCGCAGGTCTACGACGCCTTCTCGCCCTTTGTGTATATCTGGCTGGAGGCGCTGGGCTATTGCCCGCAAGGCGAGGCGCACCGCTTCGTGCTCGATGGCAATATCGACAGTGACAAGCCCGGCAGCCTCGCGGTGCTATCGGGCGGCGGCGCGCTGGGCCACGGGCGGCTGCACGGCCTGCCGCAACTGCGCGAATGCTATATGCAGCTTGCCGGGCGAGCGGGCGAACGCCAGCGCGCGGCCAACACTGCGCTGTTCACCTATTCGGCGCCGCACTTTGGCGGTTCGGCGGTGTTCACCAACGATCCAAGCTAGGCGCGCGCCATCGCCGGTAGGATCGAGCGCATTGCGTTTGTGCAACGGCCGACCCTTCTGTTAGGCTCCGGTTGAGGGGAGTGCCAGCCGATGACCAGTGCAATAGCCGGGGCTGCGCCGCCGCCAACTGCCGGCACGGAATGGAAACGCAACTGGCCGCTGGTCGCCGCCGCCACCTGGGGGATCGCGCTCTCGACCGTGGCGGTATTCTCGCTCGGCATGTTCATGCAGCCTCTGGAGAACGAGTTTGGCTGGTCGCGCACCGAAATTTCGACGGGTGCGTCATTCGCGGCTTTCGTCTCCTTCGCCATAGCGGGTTTCCTGGGCCGCCTCGTCGACCGGGTGAACGTTCGCCATGTCGCGGTGTTCGGCATCCTTGTCTGCGCGCTGGCACTGGCGGGGTTCTCGCTGGCGGGTTCGCTGACGGTATGGCTGGCGCTGTGGGCCGTGTTTGCCGTGGGGGCGATGCTGATTTCGCCGATCGTCTGGCTGCCCGGCATCAACGGCGCATTCAAGTCCGGTCGCGACCTGCCGATGGCGATCGCACTGTGCGGGCCCGGTTTCGGTTCGGCGATAGCACCGATTGCGGCGCAGTTCCTGATCGACGGGTACGGCTGGCGCATGGCCTTTCAGCTGCTCGCGCTGTTGTGGGGCGGCAGCGCCCTGCTGCTGACCTTGCTGTTCTTCTTCGACCGGCGCGAGCGGGGCGGCGCGGCTGCTGCCGGAGCGGCAGAGGCACCGGCGAGCACACCGGTGCGTGCGCTGCTTGCCTCGGCCGCCTTCATCAAGCTTGCGCTGGCGATCTTCGGCACGATCATGGTCATGACGGCGGTCGTGCTGAACCTGGCGCCACTGCTGATCGACGGCGGGCTCGACCGTTCGCAGGCGGCCAGGATGGCGGGCCTGGCCGGCATCGGTACAATTGTCGGAACCCCGCTGGCCGGCTGGCTCTACGGCCATGTCCGGTCGAGTGTGGTGACCACCGGGGCGATGGCCTGCATGGCGCTGTCGTGCATCCTGTTGCAGTATCCCGGATGGCAACTGGGCGTGGTTGTCGGCTGTCTCGCCATGGGCACATCGGGCGGCGGGATTATGTCGGTGATGGCCAGCGCCACCGCCAGCGTGTTCAAGCCGCAGGATTTCGGCACGGTCTATGGATCGCTCACCAGCGTCATGGCACTGTCGAGCATCGCCGGACCGGTCGGTGCGGGTCTGGTCCGCGATGGCTTCGGTTCATACGACCCGCTGCTGTGGGCCGGATGCGCCATCGCGCTCGGCTCTGCGGCTCTGCTGGCTACGCTGAGAGCCGATAACTGACCTTGGCGGAAGGCCCGGAAACGGGTCTGTGCGCTATATCTGGCCGAAATCCGCAGCAGCCCGAATTCGTCCGGGCGGTGCAGGAAGTCGCCGATGCAATGGTGGCTATCGGCGTGGTTTAGATTGACGGATCGGCAAAGCTGTCCGACATCGCGGTCCGGACAAGGGGGATCGAGTGCCAATGGCCACTGCCGCGCCTGAACAGACCAAACCGCCCGGCGCTGCCGTCACCACTTATTCGCCCCATGCGATCCATCTCGTCCGTACCGCGGTTCAGGCCAATCTCACGCTCAGCCAGATGGCCGACCAGAAGGCGAGTATCCTGCTGGGTGCGACCTTTGTCGTCTTCACCCTGACAATCGGCCAGGCCAGCCGGGGCGCGCCTTCGCCTGCCCTGCTGGTGCTGGGCCTGTTCGCGTTGCTTTCGGCGATCTGCGCGGTGGTTGTGGTGATGCCGTCTGTGACACCGCCGCATCGGCCGACGGGCGATGACAATATGCTGTTTTTCGGTGTGTTCTCGCAATTGGGTGAAAGCGAATTCACCGATCGGGTGCTCGGTGAACTGGTGGCCGACGAAAGGGTCTTCCGCACCATGTTGCGCGATATCCATCAGAACGGACTGGTCCTGCAGCGCAAGAAATACCGCTTCCTGAGCTATGCCTACCGGCTTGTTCCTCGCCGGTCTGATCCTGAGTGCCATCGGCCTTTCTGGTCGACCATGCGCCGGTCTGGTTCCAGCGGGCGGCATAGCAGGCCTACTTCACCCCCAGCCCCGCCGCCATCGAACGCAATTGCTCCGCCGCGCCCGGATTGGCCGCGACTGCATCGCGCAAGGCCTGTGCGGCCTCGTCCGCCTGACCCAGATGCGCGCGGCTGCGGATCAGCATGGCCCAGCCATCGAGGTTCTTGGGATCGCCCTTCAGCCTGGTTTCCAGCCGCGCGACCATGCCCTCGGCCATCTTGCGTTGTTCGGCGGGCGGGATGGATTTCGCCGCAGCAAGGTCCTGTGCCGTGGGACCGGGAAGCGCCGGGCTGGCTGGTTGCGAGACAGGCTGCGGCGCGGCACCTTCGGCCCTGGCGATCCGGGCAGTGACATCGATCCGGTTGATCTTGCCGACCTGCTCGATCGTGCGCTTGAGGTCGCCGCGCCAGGGTGCGTCTGGCGGAGTGTCAGCAAGCAGCGCCAGCCAGTCGTCGATGGCACCCTGGTGATCGCCGTCGAGGTCTTTCCGGACGGCGAGGAAATAGCGCGAGCGTGGTTCCTTCGCATCGGCCGCCTGCGCCCGGCGGAAATCGGCGAGCGCTTCGGCCGGCAGCGGATCGCGGGTGCTGGCCATGACCCGGGCCTCGCCCAGCGCCGACCACAGCGCGGCCTTGTCCGGGCTCAGCCGCGCCGCCGTTTCGAAGGCGGTTATCGCTTCGGCAAAGGCGCCCCGGCCAAACTGCTCCTCGCCCAGCGCCTGCCAGGCCGAGGTATCGGCGGGGCGTTCTGCCACCCGGCCTTGCAGCGCTGTCAGCGGGTCGCCCGCCGCTCCGGTGGCGGCTGGCGGCGGCGCTGCCGTCTCCGCCGGTCCGCCGCTCCGCAACAGTGCCGCGCCGATCGAGCCCGCCGCCAGCAGTGCCGCCGCCCACAGCACAATTCTGCTGACGCCGACTCTTCCTGTGCCCTGTCCAGTCATGCTAAGCTCGCGCCTCCCCGCGCCGGACAACCTTGGGGAGGGAAGTCCAAATGACAATGGCGAATCGGCAGAGGCATGGCTGACATTTTCCGTGTCGCCATCATCGGATCGGGTCCGGCGGGCCTCAGTGCGGCGGGACGGGCGGCGGCACTCGGGCTGCCGCATGTGCTGCTCGAAAAATCCGATCACCTGTCCGACACGATCCACAAATACCAGAAGGGCAAGCATGTGATGGCGACGCCGTCGCAACTGGTGCTGCGCTCCGACCAGATGTTCGATGCGGGAAAACGCGAGGCGATTCTCCAGACCTGGAACGACAGGACGGCAGAACTTGGCGTCAACGTCAAATACCATGCCGAAGTTAAGTCGATCCGGGGCACCGGCCTGGCGATCCCCGGATCGGTCCAGAAGATCGTCACCCGCGCCCGTGATGGCACCTTGAGCACCACCGAACTGCAACGCCACGCCCCGCCCTATGCGCTCGAGCTGGCCAATGGCGAAACAGTGCTGGCCGAGACCGTGATTCTCGCCATCGGCACCCAGGGCAACCCCAATCTGGTGCGCTGCCCGGGTTCCGATTTGCCGCATGTCACCTACCAGCTCGACGATCCCTATGCCGTGCTGGACGAGCATATCGTCGTGATCGGAACCGGCGATGCAGGGATCGAGAACGCGCGCGGTCTCGCCGAGGACCTGGCGCAGGGCAATAGAGTCACGATCCTCAACCGCGCGCCCAAATCCACCAATGTTCGCGAGAGTTTTGCCACTGCCAAGGAGCCCAATGCCCTGGCGCTGGTCGCCGATCACGATGCCGGCAAGCTCGTCATCCGTTACGAGACCGAGACCAAGGCAGTCGAGCCGGGCTGGATAACCCTGACCACCCGTGACGGCGAGGAGCGCATCCGCTGCGACCGCATTATCGCCCGCATCGGCTCCGCTCCGCCGCGCGGCTTTGTCGAGAATTGCGGTATCGAATTCTCTTCCGCCGACCGGCTGGCCTTCCCGGTGCTCTCGCCCACTTTCGAATCGAGCGCGCCGGGGATTTTCGTCATCGGCGCGCTGGCGGGCTATCCGCTGATCAAGCACTGTATGAACCAGGGCCACGATGTCGTCGAATTCATCAACGGCAACACCGCACTGAAGCCTGCCGACGAGCCGCTGCTCGAGGCCAAATTCCGCGACTTGCCCGGGCGGCATACGGTTGCCGAGTGGCTCGAACAGCTGCGCTCCGGCATCGCCATCCTGGGCGGCATGAGCCCGCTGCAGATGCGCGAATTCATGCTCGATTCGGAGATGCGCAGCTACGCCCGGGGCGAGACCGTGTTCGAGAAGAACGATCCCGGCTCATCGCTGTTCGCCGTCGCCAGCGGATCGGTGCATGTCCGCCTCGATCCTCTCGACCCGGCGAAAGTCGCGGTCATCCCCAGCGGCTCGATCTTCGGCGAAGTAGGGCTGATCTCGGGCCGTCCGCGCGGCGCGACGGTCGCCGCCGCCGAGGATGCGATCTGCGTCGAAATCGGCCGCACCGCCGCGCTTAAGCTGCAAAGCCAGGTGCCTGCCGCCAAGCGGGCGATCGAGAGAATTTCCACCGAGCGGCAACTGTTGCAGATTTTCGGTTCGGGGCTGACCCCTCAGGATCTTGCCGAACTTGTCGAGGGAGCGGAAATCCTCCAGGTCAAGTTCGGCGAGCCGATCATGACGGAAGGCGAGGACGGCCAGGACATCTTCGTCATCCGCTCTGGTTCGATGATTGTCGAGAAAACCATCGCCGGACGACAGGTGTTCCTCTCCTACCTCCCCGCCGGCTCCTATGTCGGCGAAATGGCGCTGATCGACGGGGGTCCGCGCACAGCCACGGTCAAGGCGGCGATCAAGTCGGAAGTCATCCGCCTGCCGGGTGAGGCATTCGCCCGGCTGCTGGCGCGCAAGCCCGATCTGCTCGGCAAGGCGCGTGCCGACATGGCGGCGCGGCGCGACACCAACGCCTTCATCGAAAGCCGCAAGGACGCGTTCTCCGGCGCGGCCGACATGTATTCGGAAACCGCGCAGTTCCTGATCGACAACGGCATCGGCGAGGCGACCGACGTGCTGCTGATCGACGAGACGCTCTGCGTCGGCTGCGACAATTGCGAAAAGGCCTGCGCCGACAGCCACGACGGGCTCAGCCGCCTCGACCGCGAGGCAGGCAAGACCTATGCCCATCTCCACGTCCCCACCAGCTGCCGCCACTGCGAGCACCCGCATTGCATGGCCGACTGCCCGCCGAATGCGATTCAGCGCGGGCCAGACGGCGAAGTGTTCATCGACGAAACCTGCATCGGCTGCGGCAATTGCCAGCGCAACTGCCCCTATGGGGTGATCCGCATGGATGCCGTGCCGCCGAAGAAGCCGCCCTTGCTAAGCTGGCTGTTCCTCGGTCTTGGCCCCGGCCCCGGCGAAGCATCGAAGACATGGCGCAAGAAAAATGCCAGCGGCGCCGAACAGCCCAAGAAGGCGATCAAGTGCGACATGTGTGCCGGCATCGATGGCGGCCCGGCCTGCGTGCGTGCCTGTCCCACGGGAGCTGCGATCCGGGTCTCGCCCGAGGGGTTCCTGTCGGTCGCGCGAATGGAGGCGGAGGGCTGATGGCGAGCGCCCCCGAAACGGGAAATGCCCAGGCGCGGCGGGCTATTGCCGAACACGAAGGGTTTCTGCGCCATGCCCGCTTCCGTTGGCTGAAAGTGGCGGCGTTTGTCAGCCTGATTTCCCTTGCCGGTTACATCGCCGCCGACATCCGTCCGCGTCCCAACGGCGGCAGCTGGTATGGCTACGCGCTTGGAACAATCGGCGCGCTGCTGATCGTCTGGCTGGCCATGCTCGGCGTGCGCAAGCGGGCGATGACGCGGGGGCGCTGGTCGCTGAAGGCCTGGACTTCGGCGCATGTCTATCTCGGCCTTGCGCTGATCGTCGTCGCGACGCTGCACACCGCATTCCAGTTCGGCTGGAACGTGCACACGCTCGCCTATGCGCTGATGCTGCTGGTGATCGTTTCGGGCATGTTCGGTGCCATCGCCTATGCCACGCTGCCGGCGGCGCTGAGCAACAACCGCGAGGCAATGACGCTGGGCCAGATGGTCGAGGGCATTCGCGCGGTCGATCGCCAGCTCACCGATGCCGCCCAGCCGCTGGCGCAGGACAAGGCCGCGCTGGTGCTGGCGGCGACCGGGCAATCGCCGTTCGTGCCAGGCCTGATGAGCCGGTTGTCGGGGCGCTATCCGCGCTGCGCGACCCAGCGGGCGATTGCGGGATTCGAACTTGCCGGCAATGCCGAACCGGCGCTTGAACGGGTGGAGAGCCTGCTGCGCCGCCGCCAGGCCCAGCTCGACCGGCTGCGGCGGCAGATGCGGCTGAAGGCTCTGCTCGAGGTCTGGCTCTATCTGCATATACCCGCGACAATCGCGCTGATCGCCGCGCTCACCGCGCATGTCGTCAGCGTGTTTTACTACTGGTAGCGGGCGATGGCGTTCCGGCTGAGACAGATCGATTTTACTGCGGATGGCCGCAGGATCGTCCGCGACCGGGACCTGGCCGGGACCTTGCTGACTGTCGGCCGCGACGCGGGCAGCGGCGTCCATTTGCCCGATCTCGCGGTCGAGCCGCAACAGGCCCGGATCATCCAGACCGGCCCCCACCGGATCGAGGTGGAAGCGACCGGGACGCTCGGGTTCGGGCTCGATGGCGCGACGGCTACCGCCGCTAGCGTGGATTGCCGCAGCGGGGCGGAACTGCGCTTCGGCGGCAGCCGGATTTCGGTCTCGCTCGATGGCGACGGGGCTGTGCTGCTGACAGTCGAGCGCATCGACGGCGAGGCGGAGCAGGTGGACGAAGAGCGCGGCTTCTCGCTCGCCGGGGTCATGCCTTCGCGGCGGCTGATGGCCTGGCTTTCCGCCCTGCTCATCCTCGGCCTGTTCCTGGCCCTGCCCGTCGCCAGCCATCTGACCCGCGATCCCGGCCCGAAATCGTCGGTGACCGGCGATGGCAGCTGGACACCCGGCAAGCTCAGCCGCGCGCACCACGCGCTGGAGCAGCGCTGCGAGGCCTGCCATGTCAAGCCGTTCGAATCGGTGCGCGATACGGCCTGCCTCGCATGCCACACCGATGTTCACGACCACGCGCCCATGGCCCGTCAGGCGGGTGCGCGCGGCGCGCCGGCACCGGGTGAGAAATTCCTCCAGGCAGTCGCGGCCAGGTTCGGCAAGACTGGCCCCGGCGCCTGTGTCGAATGCCACACCGAGCATCTCGGCGCGGGGCGGATGGAGCCGGCGCAGCAGCAATTCTGCGCATCCTGCCACACCGCGCTGACCGAGCAGCTGACCGACACGAAGCTGGGCAATGCTGGCGATTTTGGCAGGCTGCATCCGCAGTTCAAGGTGCGGATCGTGACCAATCCCGCCAGCCGAGCCACGTCCCGCGTTTCGCTCGACGACCGTCCGCGCGAGAACGGGGGGCTGTTCTTCCCGCACAGCCTCCACCTCGATCCGCTCGGCGGGGCGGCGAAGATGGCCTCGTCCCTGAGGGCGGAGCGGGGTTACGCCAGCCGCCTTGCCTGCAAGGACTGTCACCGCCCCACCGAAGACGGGGTGCGCTTCAAGCCGGTCAACATGGAGCGCGATTGCGAGGCCTGTCACAGCCTGGTCTATGACCGCGTGGGTGGGACTTTCCGCACGCTGAAGCACGGTAACGTGCCCCAGATGATCGCCGACCTCAGCCTGGCGAGGCCGACATGGCCAGTTGCATCCGCGCGTCCCCGCCCGGGCGAATATGCGGCGGGCGGTAGCTATTACGCCAATTTCACCCCGCCCAGCGGCGGCAGTGTCCTGCAGAAGGCCTTCACCCGCGACGGGGTCTGCGGCGAGTGCCACACGCCGGTTGTTTCGGGCGGCAAGACTGCGGTCATGCCGGTTACCCAGCCGGTGCGCTACATGATCAATGGCTGGTTCGACCACAGGGATCACCGCCAGGAAACATGCGCCAGTTGCCACGCGGCGGACAAGTCTTCGAGTGCGGCGGACCTGCTGCTGCCCGGCATTGCCCAGTGCCGCACCTGCCATCTGGGCGAAGGCAGCAGCGCGAAGGTTCCCTCAAGCTGCGCCATGTGCCACACCTATCACCCGGCCGCGACCGCGCCGCGCGAATTGCGACCGGACAGAAGCTGACCCGATGGATCCGGGGAGGGGGCAGACGTGCTGATCGGACAGATCACCGACATCCACATCGGCTTCGAGCCCGGCAATCCGGACGAGCCCAACATGCACCGGCTAAACGCCGTGCTCGAACGGATGTTCGACGGGCCCAACCGGCTCGACATGTTGCTGCTGACCGGCGACCTCACCGAAAATGGTGATGCGGACAGCTTCCGGCGGCTGGCGCGGGCGCTGAAACAGGCACCCTGCCCGGTCTGGCTGATTCCCGGCAATCACGACCAGCGCGCGGAGTTTGCCAAGGCTTTCCCGCATGTGCCGTTCGACGGCCCCTTCGCGCACTATGCGATCGATGCGGGCGATCTGCGCGTGTTGATGCTCGATACGCTCGACCCCGGCCGCCACGGCGGGGCGTTCTGCGAGGCGCGTGCGGAGTGGCTCGCCGCCGAACTCGCGGCCCACCCAGACCGGCCGACCGTCATCGTCATGCACCATCCGCCGTTCGTTTCCGGCATCGACTGGATGGACCCCGATCCCGGGGAGCAATGGATCGCCCGTTTCGCCGGGGCAACGCACGGGCATTCGCAGATCGTGGCGGTGCTGTGCGGTCACCTCCACCGCTCTGTCATCACCGGCTGGCGCGGCGCGCCGCTGCTGGTATGCCCGTCGACTGCCCCTTCGGTAGCGCTCGACCTGACGCCGATCGACCCGGCCGAGCCCGACAACCGCGCCCTGATCCGCGACGCCCCGCCCGGCTATGCGCTTCACTTGTGGGAGGACGGCAGGCTGGTGTCGCACTTCGAGCGGGTCGGCGGCTACGAGGCGGTGGCGCGCTATGACGGGCGGTTGCAGCAGATGATCCGGGGGATGCTGGCCGAGCGGGGGTGAACCGTCGCACGATATGGCAGCCTATTTGGGCTTCCACGCCCCCATATCCGCCTCATCGCTTACCTTGAACGGGAACCGCTTACGGTTCAAAAACAACCGCTCCGTCTCCTCCCGGTTGAACGGCCTGGAGCCCAGCCGCCCGAACACCGCGATCTGCCCGCCGGTCTCGTCCACCGCGCGGTCGCGATCGAGGCCCTTGGACAGGGCCAGCGCGGGCGAGGGCGTCTTCGCCCAGGCGATCAGCTCGGGCTTGGGCGCGGGCGAGAAACCGTAGAAATTGGGCTGGCTGGCCGGCGAGGTCAGTTGCAGCACTTTGAGGCCATTGCGCCCATCGGCGACATAGGCGAACAGCGAGGCGTTGGTGGTGCCGACGATGACGTCCTCGGCATCGTTCAGCTTTCCGTCGAGCGTGACTTTCATGTAGAGCTTCGGCGCGGCGGGCCGGGTCACGTCGAGGATCACCAGCCCCTCCGCCTTGGCCGCGACATAGGCATAGGTGCGCGCGAGATAGATGCGCCGCGCGTCGGCCATGGGCACCGTGCCCGAGGGCACCGCGACCGGATTGCGCAAATCGGTGACGTCGAACAGTTTCACCCCTTCGCTGTCGGTTACCCACAGATAGCGGAACTGGATCGCGCTGGCCCGCGCATCGCTTAGCGGCGAGACCGAGGCCAACTTGGGCTGGAGCGGGTGCTTGAGGTCCACCGTAACCAGCCCGGCGTCGGCGGCGATGTAAGCCACTTCGCCCGCCAGCACGATGTGCCGCGCGCCGTTCAGTACCCCGTCGGGGTTCCAGGTGACCGCGCGCTTGAGGAAGTTGTTGCGGAACTCGCCGTCGGCAAGGGTCTCGACATTGACCAGGATCAGCCCCTCGGCGCTGTCGGTGATCGCGGCGTAGCTGTAGATCGGCAGGAAGCTCTGCTCCTGGTTGATTTCGCGCATCTGCGGGGTGTTGCGCAGCGGATTGATCGGCTGGTTGGTGGCGAGCGCCATGCAGGTGGCGTTCTGGGTATCAACATGGGTGTCCTGCCCCAAGGGCGAGAAGGGAGCAGTGACAATCGGTTCGGAAAAGCCCTTGTTGGCGACCGAGGCGACGTCATAGACCCGGAAACCGCCGCGCCCTTCGGCGACGAACATGTATTCCCCGCGCAGCTGAAGGCAGCGTGCCGGGCCGCCGGTGCCCTGCACGATGTTGCGGAATTCCTCGAGCGGTTGGGTCTCGCCCGACAGGCCGTCGCTGAAGGTCTTGCCGCGTGTCCAGTTCTTCAGCTCGCGGCCGTTGTCCTCGACATGCATCCGGTACCAGTCGGGATAGGCGTATTTCTGCAGATAGGAGCCGATCACCGCCTGCGGCTCGTCCCATTCGGTGACCCGCACCGCCTCGAACCCGCCTTCAAGCCCGGTCCAGGCATTGAGCCCGACGAAGTTGACGAAATTGGTCCCTTGCAGGGTCAGTTGCGCCATGATCGCGTTGTTGTCTTCCTTGGCCGAGACGTGGCAATCGGTGCAGGTCTTGGTCTCGGTCGTGCGCACGGTATGCGGGAAATGCGGGGCGAAGGCCTGGCTGGAAAAGCCGATGGAACTGATCGGCGGCTGCTGCACATAGATGCGCTCGCGGTTGATGTTGGTCGAGCTGAGCACCAGCGCCGAGCTTGAGCGCACCGGGGCGATCTGGCTGCCCTTGGTGGTCTGGTGGCGGCCGAGCTGGAACATCTCGTCGCGGGCGACCTGCGGATTGTAAGTCGCGAAGTTGCGGGTCTCCTCGCCTTCGTAATGGTGGGTCTTGCTCTTCCAGTTGGCCTCGATCGGCAGGTGGCAGCCGCCGCAGCTGGTGGTCCAGCTGAGATGGCAGGTGAAGCAGGCCATCTCGCTTTCACCGTGCGCGCGGTCCTTGCGGGCGACGCCGGGGCCAAAGGCAAACTTGCCGTCCTCCGCACCCGATTTTCCCATCAGCTTGGCCCGCGCCGCCTTGATGTTGAAATAGGGCGAGGCGGGATCGACGCTGTCCTTGACCAGATGCACCACCCAGGCCAGTTCCGGATCGACGATCGAGCGCTGCACCAAGGTCCGCCGCCCCGCATTGTCCTCGCTCCATTCGAAGCGGCGCTTGCCGTCGGGATTGCGCAGCAGCGCCAGATTGTTGCCCCGGGGCGGGGCGGCGGGCCCGGAGGTCATCAGCGTCGGGAGGGCATCGGCGGTGCCGTGGCAATCCTTGCAGCCGATCTCGACCGCATTGGCGACCTCGCCGTAGATCAGCCCGTTGCCGTGGCTGTCCTGCGCGAAGTGGCAATCGGCGCATTGCATGCCCTTCTCGGCGTGGATGTCCATCAAGTGGACCGCCTTGCCGGGATTGACGCCCGGCGAAACGAATTTGTCCTCGCCCTGCTTGCGCCATTTCTCGGGATCGTCGGGCGAAACCAGCTTGCCCGCCGCGTCGAGCAGATTGCCCTCGCGGTCGCGCTTGAACACGCCGCGAAAGTTCCAGCCGTGGCCGTGGTAATCGGCGAACTGGGTGTCCTTGAGTTCGGGATTGAGATCGTAGACATTGCGCAGGAAGTCGATGTCGCCCCACTTGCCCTTTGGCGAGGCGCCTTCGGGATTGCGGTCCTCGACCTCGCGGACTTCCTTGGCAGTGGGGTATTTCTGCTTTTCCGGCCACATCTTCGGCGCGTCGGATTCATAGTCCCACATGGTGTAGCCGAGGTAGCTGTTCAGGAAGATGTTGGGCTGGTGCATGTGGCAGCTCATGCACTGCGCCGTCGGGATCGCCCGGGTGAAGACGTGCTGGAGCGGATGGCCGCGTTCCTTCTCCGGAGGGGCGGCAGGCGCGTCGTGGCCATCGTCCCCATGCCCGCCTTTCAACGCACCGTGCGCCTGCTCGGTCTTGTCTGCAATTGTCGGATCGACCGTCGCCGTCTGGCCGTCGCGGCCGAACGGCGCATAGGTCAGGCTGTGCCTCGGCTCGCGGTCATTTGCATAAATCACGTGGCAGCCGGTGCAGCCCGAATGGCGGTAGTCGCCCGGCTGGTCGTTGGTGCCCATGAACCACATGTAGGGATCGTTGAGCCGGGTCTTGTGGATATTGAGCACCGGGATCGCCACCCGCAGCCCGGTGCCCGGCCCGCGGTTCGACTGCTTGAGGTCGGGCCGCCCCGGCTCCTCCAGCCGCTGGATGCTGCCAGTCGGATTGGGCAGGCCGATCTCGGGGAACTGGGTGGAGATATTGCGCCCGCCGCGCTCGAACACGCGGAACACGTCGCCCGGCGGAATCACCTGCCAGGTGGGCAGCGGATAGAGTTCGGCCAGCGCCCCGCGCGCCTGCTGGCGTCTGGTCAGCTTGCCGGGCGGATTGCCGGGCGAGACGATCTTCGCGGGCTTGCCGTCGCGGGTATAGGCCTCGCCGAAGATGTAGTTCTTGAACGGCACGATGCCGTTATTGTAGGCCGCGCCGCCGAACAGCATCGCGCCCGATGCCATCAGCGATCGCTCCGCCGCCTCGATCGTCGCCATGTGGCAGGCGCCGCAAGCATCGCGCGCGACGCGGTAGTCGCCGGGGTTGACGAAGCGGACGAATTCCGGCGCTTCCTTGTTGAGCAGGGTATAGCCGCGCTGCGGATTGGCCGAGGAGGGGTAATGCCAGCTTTCGGGATAACGCGGCAGCACATGCGCGGCCTCGCGCGCGGCGACATAGGCCGGAGCATCGCGGGCCAGCGCGGGATCGCCGCGCACCCCGGCATCGCCGCCGTGGCAATCGGTGCAGCCGAGCCGGACGGCGGGAGAGACGTGCATGGTCGCCGCGTCGGACCTGGTGTGGCAACTGACGCAGCCTGCCGACTTTGCTTCGGCCTCGGCCACCGACTGTTTGGCCGGAGCGGGCGGGGCGGTGACGTAAATCCGAGCGACCGGCTTCTCGTCCTCGCTGGCGAGGCTTGCTGCGGTTGGCAGCAGCAGAAGCAGCGCAAACAGTAACAGCAATGGTCTGACAAGAAGCGCAAAAGGCCCCTCCCCGGCGGGGAGGGGTTGGGGAGGGGGAGCGAGGCCGTCAGGCCTCGCGTCCACGCTGGCGGAGACGCTCGGCTTCGCCTTGCTCCCCCTCCCCCAGCCCCTCCCCGCCGGGGAGGGGGGCAATGAGTCATGACGGCAAGGATTTGGCACGAACCGGCGCATCAGAAGGTCACTACCGCATTGGCCAGCGCCGAAATATAGGTCCGGCGGCGGCTGCGGTTTTCGAACAGGTCGCGAAAACCCCTGCCCGGCACCAGCGCGGCGGCGGAAAGGCGGAAGACCGCGTTCTGCGTCGCCTTGGGGCGATAGGTGGCCGAGACCGACAGATCCCAGCCGATCGACTTGGGAATGCTGCCTTCGTTGCGCAGCGCCTGCAGCGTCGCGGTATGGGCGAACCACAGCCGGTTGGCATTGGTCGAGACGCGCAATTTCGGCGTCAGGTCGAAATCCGCGCCCGCGCCCAGCAGGACGGTGCCCGGGTTGTTGAAGTTCGACTGCCCCTGTTCCTTCGACGAGCGCAGCGAATTGAGGATGCCGTTGCGGCCGTTCAGCGCCACCGCGCGTCCGCCGCCGGCGAAGGGGATCGACTGGCGGATCCAGTAGCTGGTGTCCGCCCCGGCGAAGATCGGGTTCTCGAAAATCGCGTCGAACCCGGTTTCCTTGTTGTCGTCCGGGGTTCCTGTCGCCGCTGGCATAGAGCGCCGAGAAGCGGAAACGCATCCAGTTGCGGTCGTAACTCACTTCCGCCGCGCCGAAGCAGGCGCGGATCTTGGCGGGCTTGCCGGTGAAGAAGCTGTTCCTGTCGCTGCCGAAGGCGGCATAGGTCGAGGCGGTCAGATTGATCCGCCCGATCCGCCCGTCGGCGTTGTAGCCGATGTAGAACGCATCGTACTTGCGCGGACGCAGGTCGCCGAGCAGGGCCGGGCGCACCGGGAAGCCGTTGTCGTCCACCTTGATCCCGCCGTCCTCGCGGTTGCGGTTCCAGGCGAGGGTGATCTGGCTGGTCAGGCCGGATATCAGGAAATCCTGCCGGTAGAGATTGGCGAGGAAGACGAAATCCTTGCGCGGGCTTTCGGTCAGGTTGTTGAGCCCGGAATTGGTGTCCTTCTCCAGCCGCCAGAACACCGCGAGATTGTATTGAAAGCGGTTGTTGTCGCGGGTGCCGAACAGCCGCAGGCCGAGCTGCTGATCGTTGAACAGGAAGCCGCGGAAATCGGCCTGGAACGGCTGGATGCCGAAGCGGATCGAATCGAAATCGTAGCGGTCCGAGACATTGCGCAAATGCCGGTCGATGAATAATTCCTGCACCCCCAGGAAATTGTCGGTGCGGCGGGTGCCCTTCGACGGCTCGACGAACAGCACCCGCCGTTCGGGCACGCGGACGTGGCTGATGTTGAAGGCCAGCGCGATCTTGTATTCGACATCGGGCGGCTTGAACGCGGTGCTGCCCTTGACCAGCGAGGCGCTGGCGATGAAGGTCTGCGACAGCACCAGACTGCCGCTCCGCCCGAAGACATCGAGGCTGCCCGGCCGCTCGGTGGTCTGTACGCCGACGGGAATCGGAAAGGTGCGCGGCTCGACCACTGCAGTCGCTGACCAGGCCCAGGTTGAGGAACCAGTCGTCGCCTTTGAGGAAGCCTGGCCGTTTGCCTTGGGCCAGCGGGCGGTCACCCTTGAGCAGGTTCTGGTGATAGGGATCGCGCGAAGAATGGCACACCTCGCGCAACGAGCCGAACACTGCGAGCAGTGACTGGTCGCCGCCCTTGCCGGGGCACAGCCCGGTCATGATCCGCCAGCGGTCCGGCACCGGGAACTGGTCGGTGGCGAAGGCCTCGGGCGGCGGCGCGCGCACCGCGCCGGGATTTCGCTGTGTAACCGCCTCGGGCAGGCCCTGCTGAAATCCGGGGCGGCGGCGGCCTTCGATCTTGCCGGTCTCGACATCGGGAATGTCGATGTCCTCCTCGTCGCCGGTCGGCTGACCGATTTCCGGCTGGCCGAATTGTGGTTCGGGCAATGTGCTGCCCGGCTCCACTTGCGACTGTGTTGGAGCGGGGACGGCGGGCACGGCTTCCGGCGGCCCCGATGCCGCGCCCTGCACCAGCAGGATGGGAACAAGGACCGCGCTGCCCGCCATCACAAACCCTGGCAGACGTTCTGGTCAGTGGTGCCGATGAACGGGGCGAAAGGGCAACTGACATAGCGCAGCCGCACCGGCGAACCGCCCACGCTTATCGACACGGTATCGGCGCGCCTCGCCGGGGCCGCGTTGCCGATTCCTCCCGCCGGTTGCCCGGCATTGGCAAGCCCGAGGAAGGAAATCATGTCGTCCTGGTCGATACCGTCGCCCGAAACCCCGATCGCGCCCACCACCGCTGCGCCGCGATAGACCGGGACCGAGCCGGGGAAGATCTGGATTCCGTTTTGCAGCCGGTTCTGCCCGGGCACTACGTCCGGCAGGAAGGTGCAGCGCCGCGCGGTGTCGGTGCCGCTGGCTCCGGCGACGAAGGTCAGATGCTGGGCGAGGTTGGTCAGCACCAGCGCCGATTGCAGGCCGGTGGAGAAGGGATTGAACTGGGCGACCGGGCGGGAAAACGGCCCATTGGGGCGTCCGACTTCCCCATCGGGGAAATAGGGGCGGGCAAGGTTGCCGATTGCCCGGTTGGAAAATGCGGTCGCGCCGGTGAGGAAAGCAGGGTCGCCGGTAAAGCCGCGCGCCGCCGCGACAAATGCGCGCACATCGGCGCTGGGATCGGCGAGCAGGTCCGCCCCGGCATTGGCGTTTGAGAAGAACGCCGCGCTGCGCGCCTTCTGCAGGCTGACGTCGATGCCGAACACCGGTGCATCGGGAGAGCGGACGATGCCGAGCACGCTCCCGCGCGTATCGACCAGCGAGATCGTCACTTGCGCGCGGCTGTCGAGCGGGCGGCGGATCTGCGCGCGGGCTCTGGCCATCACCGCAAAGGCCTGGTCGAGGATCGCCCTGGCTTCGGCGGCACTCATCGCCGTGCCGACTTCCGCTGCGTCGGTCCCCGCTCTCACCGGGTAGCGGTTCCCGCCCAGCCCGTCGGTCAGCACGAAGGCGTCGGGGTGGGCGAATTCGGCACTGCCTGCGCGCCGCACGCCCGAAGTCTCGCTGCCATAGGCCGTGCCTGCGCGGATCGTGGCGGGGCTGGCATAGTATCCGGTCAGCGGAACCAGCGTGCCGAGCGCCGGATTGGTCGCCGCGTAACTGGCTCCCGAAAGGTCGATCAGGCCGGAATATTCGATGTCGGAATAGCGCAGCGAGGTGCCATCGACGGTGATCTGGCTGGCGCGGATCACGGCGGGGGCTTCATAGCCGACGGTTCCGGCCAGGGCGATCCGCTCGTCGGCGTCATTGTCGATATCGAGCACATTGGCATCGAAGCCATAGACTCCGTCGGCAATCACCCCGATCCCGCCGACCAGCACGCCGTTCCTGTAGAGCGGGAATCCGCCCGGATCGGCTGCGAGGCCAAGCGGCGAGCGCTTAGGCCCGATCAGCGCGTCCGGCCCCGAAGGCAGGAAGCGCGCGGCGAGGTCCGAACAGGGCAGCTGGCTGAACTGCACCCCGGACAGCGGCCCGCTCTCGAGTCCTGCGGTCGAGGGCGCGGGCGGGAAATGGGTCTGGACGATCATGCTGGCGGTGCGGGTGGAAAAGGCATTGCCGCCGCTCGACAGGTAGGCCCCGGTGATCGCCTTGGCGAGCGCGGCGGCTTCGGCAGGGACGTCGAGATTCTGCGCGTCGATGTTCGCGCCGTTGGGTGCGGGGCTGGTCTTCGCGGTGGCGGGCGCGCCGCTCATGCGGAACAGCGCGAGGACATTGCCGACCCGGTCGGTCACCGCGATGACGGCGGGCGTGCCGGCGGACGCGGCCTGACGGGCCGCCTGGGCGATGATCCGCTCGACATCGCCGGTGGTCAGCGCCTCAAGCGCCGGGGCGGTATAGACCGAGGCCGGAGCGCCGCCGCCGGTCGAACCCCCGCTCGATCCTCCCGTCGATCCGCCGCTGCTGCCGCCCGGAGCACTGCCGTCAGTCCCGCCTTCGCCTCCACAGGCAGCCTGCAACAGCAAGGCTGCCGCCGCGAGGATAGACAGGCCCCGGCGCATCAGCGCAGCGCCTCGATACTGCGCGCCGCATCGCCAAGCGCGGCGCGGAAGGCGGCGGGATTGTAGGTGTTCGGTGCCTTCACCGCCGCATAGGCCAGATTGATGTTGGCGCGGATGCCCGCCGCCGCGCCCAGCGTCACCCGCTGCTGCTTGACCAGCGCATTGAGCAGCGTGTCCACTGCCATCACTGCCTGGGCAGATCCGGCATAGTCGGTGAAGCGCGGCGAAATTGCCCGGCCGGCCAGTGCCGAAATCACCGTGAAGGCAGTGTCGCCGTCATAGGCCTGCTGTGCCATGCCCCGCGACAGCGCCGCCGCCGCCGAGCCGAGCCGGGCTGCCGCTGCCACCGCCGGCGCGCGGCCCTGGCCCATCGCTGTATGGAAAGTGCGCGATGCGGCATCGAACCGCGCCGCATCTGCCGGGGCCAGCACTTTCGCCACGGCGGAGAGCATCAGGATGTTTTCGTCGTTGTAGGGCGGCATGGCGAAGGGGATCGGGCGGCCCGGGTTGGTCTCGAAGGTCAGGCTGCGCTCCGCACCATCGAAAATCGGGCGGTGGCAGGAATGGCAGTCATAGAAATAGAATTCCGGAAAGATGCCCTGGTTGCCGAGCCCGGGCCTGGCGAACAGGCTGAGCGAGCGCTGCACTGCTTCCGCCTGGCCCACGGCCCACAGCCGGACCGAATCGGTGCGGCCCTTGCGCATGGCATAGTCGTCGTCCTCGTCGTGATGCTGTTGCAGCGACGAGAACAGGTCGAGCTCGAAGGCGATCCTGCGGATGCCCCGCTGCCATCATCTGGTGGGTGACGAACTGGCCCGGCCTGGCGCTGCCGAAATGGCAATCGAGGCAGACACTGGCCCGGACAGCGGGATTTTCCAGCGCTGTCAGCCCATTGGCGACATTCGCGCCGTGGGTGCCGAGCACGGTGTAATGCGATGCGATCCAGCCGGTCGAGGCGCCGTGGCAGCTCTCGCATCCGACCCCGTCGCCCTGCTGATAGCGCTCACCGCGCAGCGCGAGGGGGGCATTGGTGGCGTGGCAGCCGAGGCAGGCGGGTGCGCTCGAAGCCGCGCCGAGGCCCAGCGTGGCGGCGATCTGCTGGGCACGGCGGCCGGAGAGCACGGCAAGGGCGCGGCTGTGCGCTCCGCTCTGCGACGACGGCTCCTGCCAGCGCCTGAGCTCGTCCTGCCGCACCACCTTGCCATTGCCCTCGGCCCGGCCATGGCAGGTCGATCCGGCGCAAGATGCTACACCTTCGTAGCGGGCGGCGCTCGATGCTGCAGGAGAAGACGCCGCCGGAGACGCCGATTCGGCAAATGCACCGGCCAGCAGCAGCAATGCAGCGAATGCGCCTGTCCTGAGCAGGCCTAGCCTGGCAATTCCAGCCAGAATCGGCGGAAACGAAGCCACCTGCCCTCCTTCTCGCCCTGTCGCCCGTCCCTGAAACGGGGATTTCCGGTCATATTCCGGTCTTGTCTCTATTCGGGACATCATAACCGGTTATGCTTCGGGATTGAAGCAAAGAGATTTTCCGGCAAATTGGCGCGCGGCGTCGACTGCCGCCGCTCAGCGCGGGTTAAGAACTGGGCGCATAGTCGCCGGGATTGGAGCAGTCAGGGGAATGCGCGGAATGGCCATGCATGCAGCCTCGATATTGCCTGGCGCGGCACTGGTCTGCGCGGCGCTTGCGGGTGCGGCGATCGCAGCATCCCCGGCCCGGGCCGAAACTGTCGAGGAACTCGATGCGCTGTCGCAAGCGACGGCCAGCGAGCGGGCCGGGTTGGCCCTGGCCAGGCGGCAAGTGGCGGAGGGCGATCTGCCGGGCGCTCTGGCCGCGCTGGAGCGGGTGCTGATGCAGCGGCCCCAGTCGAAAGACGCGTTGCTGCTCCACGCCAGCCTGCTCTGCCGGCTCGACGACCGGCCGGGAGCGGCGGTGGAATTCGACTATCTGCGCAAGGGCAAAGTGCCGGCAAAGGAATTGAACGAGGCTTTGGCTCCGTGCGATCCTGGCTGGCAGCCCGATGCGCCGGTTCCTGTCCCAGTGGCGGCTCCGGCCTCGGCAACCGCGCCGCAACCAGCCGCGCCCCCTGCACCTACCGCAACCCCGGAGTCGCCGCCTGCGGCGAAACCGGCGCGGCCCAGAAGGAGGCCCGGCTTTGGCTTCTAGAGTTCGCATCATCGCCTTCGCCGCGCTGGCGGGCCTGGCTGGCACGGCGCTTGCGGCGGGCACACCGCCCGCTATCGGCATTGCCTCGGCCGTGCTCAACGACGTCAAGATCGCCAGCGCCGGAGCAAGCCGGCCGCGCCAGGCCGTGCTGCGGCAGCGCATGGCGCTCGCCGACCAGGTGCAGACCGGCGCGCGCAGCCAGTTGCAGGTGCTGCTGCTCGATCGCGCGGTGTTCACCGTCGGCGCCAATGCCCGGCTGACCATCGACCGGTTCGTTTACGATCCCGCGACCGGCCGATCCTTCTCCGCGAGCGTCGCCAAAGGTGCATTCCGCTTCATGTCGGGGAGGCCGAACCGGGGCGGCGCTTCGACGATTGCCACGCCGGTCTCCTCTATCGGCATCCGCGGGACTATCGTCGAAGGCGTCGTCGGCGAGGATGCCATTGCCATCGCCAAAGGCGAGAAAGGCATCGGCGAGGGGCGGATTGCCGATGCCAATGCTACCCTGATCGTGCTGCGCGGCCCCGGCCCAGGCGTCCAGGGCGCTGCGCTGCCGGGCGCGATCGACATCACTTCCGGGGGCAAGACCGTAGCGCTCGACCGGCCAATGCTGGCCGCCTATGTGCCCGGCGAGGGTGCCGAACCGGTCGGTCCCTTCGTCATTTCCAGCGTGGGGCTGGCGCGCCTGCGCGAACTGGTTTTCCCGTCGCTGGCCCCGCCGCCGCAAGCGCAGAAGAAATCGGCCCCGCGCTTCCGCATCAACATCGGTATCCCGATGGGTGGATCGCAGGATTCGCCGGGAACACCGGATGGGCCGCAAAGGCCAACGGACCAGCCCCGCGACATGCAGAACGACAACGGCCCGCCACCCGATAAGCGCTGAATCCTACTTCTCCGTGGCCTGAAACACCCCGTCCCATTCCGCGCCGGGGGGATCGGCGGAGAGGCTGTCGACCCGCTCGCGGTAGAGCGCATAGGACCTCTCAAGACCGAAGGCGGCAGCCTTGGCCGACAGCGAAGCAAGGATCTGCCGCGCGTCGTTCCAGTCCTGAGCGCGGTATGCCGTCAGCAAGGCCGCGTGTTCTTCTGCCAGTGCCGCAAAGGGGTCGCTCTCGGCGAGAACTTCGTCCCCCAGCAGCACATGCAGCGTCTCCGGCGCATCGCGCCCGATCACGCGCACCCGGTCCAGTTCCAGCGCGGCGAAGTGCGGGAGGCGGGCGTGGAGCGCGCTGCCGATCAGGATCGCGACCCCGTAGTGCTTGGTCAGCCCCTCGATCCGGGAAGCAAGGTTCACCGTGTCGCCGATCAGCGAATAGGAGAGCCGCTGCGCCGATCCCATATTGCCGACGCAGCACAGGCCGGTGTTGAGCCCGATGCCGATTTTTACCTCGCCCGGCCAGGGCTGGTCCGCCCGCCCAGGCATCTCGCGGTTGAGCGCTTCCAGCCGCGCGATCATCTCCAGAGCGCCGCGTGCGGCATTCTCATGCTGGTCGGGATCGTCGAGCGGGGCGTTCCAGAAAGCGAGAATGGCGTCGCCGATGAACTTGTCGATGGTCGCCTTTCGGGCGAGCAATATGTCGCACATCGGGGTGAGGAAGCCGATCAGGAAGCGGATGATCTCCTTGGGCCCGAGGCTTTCGGAGATGCGCGAAAAGCCGCGAATGTCGCAGAACAGCACGGTCATCTCGCGCTCTTCGCCGCCGAGTTCGAGACGGCCCGGGTCGGCGGCGATGCGCTTGACCAGTTCTGGCGAGAGATAGCGGTCGAAGGCGTTATGAATGTAGGCGCGGCGGCGTTCCTCGCGGTAGAAATTGAGCGCGGTCTGCACGAGATAGGCCAGCACCAGTCCCAGCACCGGATAGGTCGGATCGAGCAGATATTGCCTGACCGAAAAGGCATGCCAGCTGGCCCAGGTCAGGGCCGCGACCAGCGCCGCGCCGAGCAATGCCCCCCAGGCCGCCCCGATCCGGGGGAGCAGCAGCGCCATGGCGAGCCCGAG
The DNA here is from genome assembly GCA_963775115.1 of uncultured Alphaproteobacteria bacterium. Taxonomy (GTDB): domain Bacteria; phylum Pseudomonadota; class Alphaproteobacteria; order Sphingomonadales; family Sphingomonadaceae; genus Novosphingobium. The sequence continues at coordinate 140,874 of CAVZHP010000009.1, read as the reverse complement.
CGCGAGCAGCAGCGAGCGCTCCAGTCCCATGGCCCAATCGGGGCGGACGAGAAAGCGGCCGAGGATCATCTGTTCGGCCGCCTGGGCGTGCACCATTACTCCCAGTTCGCGGTCCTGCAGCGGGGTCGAGACCAGGTCGCGCAGGCCGATCGCCCCCGCGCCGACGAAGACGATCCGGCCGGAAAATGCTTCGGTGAGTTGCGCGGAGGACATTGCGCCGTCCGTCAGCAGTTTCCATGCCGGAACTGTCCGCTCGGGGCGCGGCCTGGTGTAATGCATCCACAGCGCACCCGAAGCCGTCACCGGCACTTCGAAGCCGCCCGCCTTGATCGAGACAACCTGCCCCGGCGCTCCGGCGGTCTCACCGCTGGCGTCGCTGGTCTTGACCATGTTTGCCCCCGCGCCTTGTGCCAGCCGCAGCGCATCGAGCGACAGCGCCGGCAGCAGCTTGCCGTTCTGCATGGCCAGCAGCGGCGCCTTGCGGACGATGCCGTCGCTGTCGCCCGCCAGGCTGACAAAGCCGCTGCCCCGGGCCGCATCGCGCAGGGGCGGCAGCGACTGGATGGCGCTGGTGTAACGCGGAATGCCGCCCCCCGGCGGCGAGCCCGATATGGCGAAACCGGCCTTGGGTTCGACAGTTTCCCCGTTCTTCTCGCGCAGCAGGAAGTAGCCGGCGACGACCTGTGCTTGTCCGAACGCTTCTGCCAGCTTTGCATCGTGATCGGGCATGGCGCCCAGCGCCGCAATTGCCGTGCCTGCTCCGCCGTTGCGCCGCAGCTGCTCGGCGATGCGCGCGGGCGAAGTGCGGTCGGGTTCGGAAAAGACGATGTCGTAGGCGATCACCGAGGCTCCGGCATCGCTCAGCCGCATGGTCAGCCGAGCGACATCGGTGCGCGGCCAGGGCCATTGACCCAGGCGGCGGATGGACTCCTCGTCGATATCGACGACGCGGACCGGGGCGTCCTCATAGGCGCGAGGGCTTGCGCGCTGGTAGGAGTCGAACAGCAGCAGGCCGATGCGTTCGAGCGCGGGGACTTGTGCAAGTTGCAGCGCGAAGATCAGCGCGATCATAGCAAGGCCGGCGAGCACCGGCAGGCCCTGGGCTCTCAGCCATCGTCGCGCTGCGAATGCCAATGTGGTTCTACCCCATACCGATCTGGCCCATACCGATCCGTCTGAGACTTCGCGGATTACCGCGAGGGGTCAAGTGCCGGACGCCGGTCAAGGGTCAGACGAATGTGTTATCCACCCCGTCGCTGGGCGAGAGCGGCAGCGGCAGGCCGAAGGCAATCGCCGAGGTGATGGGATTGACGTATTCGCGGACCCTGACGAGCTTGCCGTCCCTGCTGTCGAAGCGGAACACATAACGGTTGTTGTAGGGCCGCCCGTTGGCCATCGTCATCGCGCCGAGGCCTTCGGCGAAGGCGATGTCCGGGTTCTGGCCCGGCGTGAATTCCAGCTCGGAGAAGGCGGTGACCGCGATGATGCGGAAGGCTGTGTCGAAATTCGCATCGGCGGCTTCAAGGCCGTACCAGCTGTCGGCCATGTCGTTGGTCCCGCTGAGGTTGCTCGGCACCTCGAGAGCGAAATCGGGGGCGAGCACGGCCATGATCCCGGGCTTGTCGTGAGCGCACAGCGCACGGAGATATTCGCGGCCCAGGGCTTCGGCGGTTGGCGGCATGACGGGATACTCCTTCTGCCCGGCTATCACGTAACAGCCCCCACGCGCCACCTCGCGATTGCATCCCGCGCGCACCTTCGCCATTCTTCCGCAAAACCGGAACAGGAGAGGCCCCATGTTGACCACGGAGCAAAACCGGCGGCTCACCTCGGTCGAGGGCGATGCGCCGATGGCGCGCATGATGCGCGGGAATTACTGGCTGCCGTTCAGCCGCATCCAGTCGCTTGAGACCGGCGCGCCGCCCACGCGGGTCCGGCTGTTGGGTGAGAATTACGTTGCCTGGCGCGCACCCGACGGGCGGATCGGCTTTATCGACGAGGGTTGCCCGCATCGCGGCGTGTCGATGGCTCTGGCCCGGGTCGAGGGCTGCGCGCTGCGCTGCATCTTTCACGGCTGGCTGATCGATGTCTCCGGCGCATGCCTGGAAGTGCCGACCGAAGGCGAGCGCTCGGCTGAGATCGCCGCTCGGGTGCCTGTAAACCACTATCCGACCGTCGAGCAGGGCGGGCTTGTCTGGGTCTGGCTGGGCGAGGGGGAGGCGCCGCCGTTCCCGGATTTCTCCTGGCTCGATTTGCCCGAGGACAACCTGTGGATCACCCGCAGTGTCTGGCCGTGCAACTGGTTGCAGGGGATGGAGGCCGCACTCGATACCGCACATGTCGGCCATCTCCACAGCGGCTGGGGGCGGCCCGCCGGCGAAATGAACGACCAGAGCAAACGCTTCGCCATCAACCCGCGTTTCGAAATCGAGGAGACAGTCTACGGCATGCGCTCGGCCGGGGTGCGCAAGTGCGACGACGGGCTTTCGCTGGTGCGTATCTCCGAATTCCTGATGCCTTTCGTGGTGATGACGCCGGGCTCGCTGACCGGCGAGAAGGGTGAGGCCAGCCTCTATCATTTCGTGCCGGTCGACGATCACAGCCACCTGCAATTCTTCGGCTTCTTCAGCCAGCACGCGCCGCTTGGCTCGTTCTTCATGCGCGACCAGTGCACCGATCCGGATAACTATGTCGTGGTCGATGGCTCCGCCGACACCAATTGGGGGCAGGACCGCGCGGCTATGGCCAAGGGGCATTTCAGCGGGATCGTCGATCACGTGCTGCTGGAGGACGCGATTGTCCAGGCGAGCATTGGTTCGATTGCCAGCCGCAGCCGCGAATTCCTCACTCACACCGATCTCGGCGTGCAGCGCTGCCGGCAATTGCTGCTCGACCAGCTCGACAGCTTTGAGGCGGGGGAACAGCTGGATGGCTCGATGCCGGGGGTAACAAGGGAAGTGATCGCCCGCGGGGCGCTGATCCCGTCGGAGCAGGACTGGCGGGATATTGAGTGAGGCAGTGCGCGCATTAAATTCGGGCCAGGCCTGTCATCCCGGCCCCTCGCCGCTGGTGCACAAGCCGCCGACCTGCTAATATCTCATGGCATGCGATACCCGGCGGCCAGGCAATCGAGAGCAGCGCCGTGACGCGCGTGGTCAGCGCCGATATCGGCGGCACCCATGCGCGCTTTGCCCTGGCGGAGGTAGCGCAAGGCGGGGTCGTGTCGCTCGGCGAGCCAGTGGTGCTGCGGGTGGCCGATCATCCCGGTCTCGCGGATGCCTGGGCGGCCTTCGGTGCGGCGCTTGGCGACGCCTTGCCGCGCCAGGCCGCCTTCGGCCTCGCCGGACCGGTGACCGGCGGACCGGTGCGCTTCGTCAATTCACCCTGGGTGGTCGATCCGGCGGCGCTGGGCGAGGAGCTGGGGCTGGACCGGTTTCTGGTGCTCAACGATTTCGGCGCCATGGCCCACGCGGTCGATGCGCTGGGGCCGGAACATTTCGCGCATCTGTGCGGCCCCGACACGCCATTGCCGCAGCGCGGGGCGATATCGGTGATCGGGCCGGGCACCGGGCTGGGCGTCGCCGTGCTGCAACGGCGCGACGAGGGTATCTCCGTTCTCGAGACCGAGGGCGCGCATATCCATTTCGCCCCGCTCGACGAAGCCGAAGCGCTGGTCTCTGCGGCCATCTCCGCGCGTCATGGCCGGACATCGGTGGAACGAGTGGTCTCCGGACCCGGGCTTGGCGAGATGATCCGCAGCTTCGACCCCGGCGACCGGCGTGACGACGCCGCCTTGTGGGCGGCGGCGATTGCCGGAACCGAGCCAAAGGCGCTCGATCTATTCCTCGCTTGCTACGGCGCGGCGGCCGGTGATCTGTCGCTGGCGCATGGCTCGCTGGGCGTGGCGCTGACCGGCGGGCTGACCCAGCGATTGCGCGCCCTGCTGCCGCAGAGCAAATTCCATGCCCGCTTTTGCGAAAAGGGCCGGTATCGCAAGCGGATGGAGTCAATCCCGGTCAAACTCGTCACCCACCCGCAGCCCGGCCTGTTTGGCGCTGCCGCCGCCTTTGCAAGGGAGTTTACATGAGCACTATCGGCGAAATCATGCGCAAGGCCCCGGTGATCCCGGTGCTGGTGATCGAAGACGCGGCCCACGCCGTGCCTATCGCCGAAGCGCTGGTCGCGGGCGGCCTGCCTGTGCTCGAAGTAACACTGCGCACCCCCGCCGCGCTCGATGTCATCCGGGCGATGAAGCAGGTTCCGGGTGCAATCGTCGGGGCGGGGACCGTGCTGAACCCGGACGATCTCGAAGCCTCACTCGAGGCCGGAGCCGAATTTATCGTCTCGCCCGGGCTGACGAAAAGGCTTGGCAAGGCGGCGATAGCCTCGGGCGTGCCGTTCCTCCCCGGCACCGCCAATGCCGGCGACATCATGCTCGGCCTCGACCTTGGCCTCTCCCATTTCAAGTTTTTCCCCGCCGAAGCCTCGGGCGGGATCGCCGCGCTCAAGGCTATCGCCGCGCCCTTCGGCATGGCGAAATTCTGTCCGACCGGCGGGATCACCCAGGCGAGCGCCGGCCAGTGGCTCGCGCTCGATGCGGTGCTGTGTGTCGGTGGCAGCTGGCTGGTGCCCAAGGGAGCGCCCGATCCGGCAGCCATCGAAGCCGCGGCACGGACCGCCGCCGCGCTATTGGATTAACCTTTGCTGCCAGCCTAGTCCCGGGATGGAACTTCCCTAACGATTGGCTGGTATTGGACGCCGAAAGCGTCGAAAACAGCATCACGGAAACTGGCGGGTCGGCATGGACATCAAATTCAACGGCAAGATCGCATTGGCGGGCGCGCTGATCGTGGCAGTGGGCGCGGCGCTGGCAATGCTGCTGGCCGAACCCCCGTCGCGCGCCGTGCGCACTGTGGTTGCCGCTGCCGGGCCGTCCTCCGCGCCAGCCGCTACCCCCAAGCCCGCGCCCGACGAGCGCTTCGTGGTCAAGCGCATCCTGCCGATCTCCGGCCCGATCAAATACGGCGAATGGCACTGGGACGAGGCGGAAGTGCCCGATGGTCCGATTGTCGTCACGGTCGATCTCGATGCGCGGGTGATTTCGGTGTTCCGGGGCGGCTACGAGATCGGCGCGGCGGCGGTGCTGCTCGGCAGTCAGGAAAAGCCGACGCCAACCGGCATCTTCCCGATCACCCAGAAGAAGGTAAGCCACGTCTCGAATCTCTATGATTCGCCGATGCCCTATATGCAGCGGCTGACCGACGACGGTATCACGTTGCACGCCACCAAGGTGGAATGGGGCTACGCCAGTCACGGCTGCATCGGCATGCCCGAAGAGTTCGCCAAAAAGGTGTTCGAGACCACCAAAATGGGCGACAAGGTCTATATCACCCGCGGCAAGACGATCGGTCAGGGAGATTCGCTCATCGAATCCTGACCGCGCCGCTTCGGAGCGGGCTTGAAAGTCCAGCCACGGGGTGTAGCCCGCGCGACGAGATTGCCGATCGACATGGTCTGCCCCACGAGCAAGGCATCGTACAGTCGCGCAACCGCGCTGCCGCGCGCCCCCTCGCCATCCAGTTCGCGCACGATCCGGGCCAGCACGCGCAAGGCAATCGCTCGGGGCGCGCGAGGGCGAGTAAGTCACACCATGGACCTCGCCCCGGCCCTCTGAGGTGACACCTTCGGCCCATTCGCGCTGCGCCGCCCAATCGAGCGCAGCGTCGGCCTCGGCGAGATGGGCGGCGCTGGCGGCGAGCGCGGGAATGTCGAGCCAGCCCGCGCCCGACAGCACCTTGCGCAGCCGCGCGCGGTCGAAGCGGTCGTCTGCATTGCTGGGATCGTCGGCCGCGACCAGCCCGGCCGCCGTGACGACGCCGGCCAGTTCGCCTCTTCGCCAGCCGAGCAGCGGGCGCAGCAGCGGGATTTCGGTGTCCGGGATGGTACCGCGCGCCCTGACCCCGGCCAGGCCCGCCACGCCGCTTGCCCGGTTTAGCCGCAACAGCAGGGTTTCGGCCTGATCGTCGGCATGGTGCGCGGTGGCGAGCGCTTCCAGGGCGCGATGTTCAAGCCATCCGGCAAGCGCCGCATAGCGCGCCTCGCGCGCCCGGGCCTGAATGTTGCCTGCGCCGAGTTCGACCTTCAGCATGGCATGTTCGACGCCGAGCGCCTTGCACAACTGCGCCACTTGCGCTGCCTCGGCGGCATTTTCAGCACGCAGGCCATGATCGACGGTCGCTGCCTCGACCCGCCCGGGCAGCGCGCTGCTGGCCAGCAGCAACAATGCCAGACTGTCGGGACCGCCCGAAACAGCAAGGCCCAGCCGTCCTGAGCAACGCTGCCCGCCTTCGGGCCACAGCGCCGCCAGGTCCGCCGCGAAGCGGGCAATCAGCGCGGGATCGGGTCCGGACAGCCTATCAATTGCATTTCACTCCGCCGCGCGTCGCATCGTACTGCGCTTTCAGCCTGCCGGCGGCCTCGCGCGGAAAAGACGTCCCGAATTCGCTCAGCGCGATGCAGGCGCGATTGGTGTCCTTCAGCTGGCGCATCGATTCGGCGAGATACAGCAGACTGTCCGCTGCACGTTCACCCGACTTGTTCGCCTGGTAGTTCTGCAGGAACCAGGTTGCGCCGTCGCGCGGCTTGGCGTCGTCGAGATAGGCGCGCCCGAGCAGGTTGCGGGCATGGCTGATCTTGGCGTGGCGCGGATAGCGGTCGATCATCAGCTTGAGCTGCTGCTGTGCCTCGGGAAAGAATTTGGCTTCCCACAGGCGGAAACCATAGGAGTATTCGTCGTCGCCCGGGTCCTGGGTCTCCGGCTTGGCGATGGCGCGAACCGCCGCGAGCCGCTGGGCTGAAGGCGCGGCAGGGCGCGCGGCGGGCGCTGCCGCCGGCTTGGGCGCAGAGGCGCCGCCGGTCATCGTCGAGAGGTTGGATGACGTCGCCGCAGGTGCCGGGCTTGACGCGGGCGCGGGGCTGGCTGCGGGCGTTGGCGAAGGTGTCGCCACAGGAGTCGCCGCGACCGGGGGTACAGTCACCGCCGCCGATGTGCCCGCTGCGGGGGGCGTGGCCGCCGTCGCAGATGCCGCCGCCGGGGCAGCGGTCCCGCTGACCTTGGCTTCGAGCTGCGCCAGCCGGTTGGCGCTTTCTTCCGATTGGGCCGTCAGCCGCTTGAGCTGAGCCTCGACTGCCTCCATGCGAGACAGCAGATCGGCAACCGGTGTTGCAGCGCCCTGCCCTGCGGCGGTCTGCCCCGCCGTTCCTCCGGGAGCAATCTCCGCCGGGAAGAATTTGCCGTCGCCGGGAAAGACCTTGCGCTGCAAGGCGCGGATTTCCGCCTCCATTGCCCTGACGCGCGCATCCATGACGTTGTCCTGTGCGTTCAACGGACTTGCCGGAACAGCCATTACCAGCACGGGCACCAGTACAAGGGCGGTCAATACCCCCGCCGATGCCGCCACTTTCGAGTGACGGGCGCGTTCAAGCCATTTCATCATTGCCCTACAGCTCCACAATCCCCGGGTCGCTCCTGCCCACATGACGGCATGAACCCAAACCGCAGATGAACCACTTGGATGATTGCCGCAGCGCCGCTTTGCTGTCGAGCGGGACTTACTGCGAAACGGTGGATGACTGCGGAGTGGAGGCGGTCGCGGCGGGCGCAGGGGCAGTTGCTTGGGCCTGTGCCGGAAGGGCTGCCGGCCCTGCTGCCACCGGCGCCGGAACGGCCTGCTGCGCCGCAACCCGCAGTGCAGGCGCGGGCGAGGCCCGTACGGGCGCATTTCCGCGCGACGCCGCTGGGCTGGCCGGTCCAGGGCTAGCCGGCGCGGCCCCGGCCGGGGCAGGCTGCGCCGCCGAGGGTAGCGCTGCCGGCGCGCCGGGGGCTGCCCTCGTCAGCAGCGCCGCCGCATCGACCGGCACGTCCTTCATCGTCACCTGCTGTTCGGAAAGTTTGGGCAGTACCCGTCCGCCGACCGAAACCTGCAAGGAATCGGGCCGCGCGGTCCAGATCATCGGTCCGGCTGCCTGGGCCGGCACCGTATAGGTCTCGCCCAGCGCCAGTTCCTTCTGCAACAGCTGCGTGCCTGCGGCATCGTAGAACTTGACCCAGATACCCGGGGCGAGCGCGGTGAAAACCACCGGACCTTGCGCAGGTTGGGCTGGTGCCGAAGTGCCCGCGACCGCCGGTTCGCTGGCGGTCGGCGTGTCCGAGGTCAGATCGGGCAACGATGCTGCAGGCGCGACGAAACTGCGCCACATCAGGAAGAGCGCGGCGATGACCGCAAGCGCGGCAAGTGCGGCAATCCACGCCAGTCTGGAACCAGGCACACGGGCAGGGTCGCCCGGCTCGAACTGCATGGTTGAGTGGCGGTCGCTGCCAGCCTCGATACCGTCGAGCTCGTTGCCCACTGCGGCGGCGATTTCCTTCTCGTCGAGGCCAAGCGTGCGCGCATAGCTGCGGGAAAAGCCCACCGCATAGGCGCGGCTCGCCATTTCGCCGAATTTGCCGGCTTCGATCGATCCCAAGTGGCGCTCGGCAATCTTGGTCCGCGCTGCAATATCGGCAAGGCTCAGCCCTGCGGCTTCACGCGCGCGGCGCAGGCGTGCTCCCGCGCTGTCGAGCGGAAGCTCGGCAATCTCTTCGTCCCGTTCGGCCATGCCTGTCCAAGCTCGCGATCTGTTATGGGCGTCCCGGATGCAGACAAAGCACTGCTGCCAGCAAAGTCAACGATTTGTTCGGAGAAACCCGCCCGTTCCGCGCCGGACGGTGCCTGGTGAACGGGGAAGGCGCGGCAAGCCGTGCCGAGCTGCCGGTCAGTCGAAGGAAATCCCGCGCGCTGCGGCCCATTCGATCAGCGTTGCCCGCAGGTCAGGCGGCGGCGCGGCGAGCCAGCCCGCCATGGCTTCGCCGATTTCGCGGGCATCGATCTTGCGGACCAGTTCCTTGACCGGGCCGACGGCCGCAGGGGTGATCGACAATCGGCGGATGCCGATGCCGATCAGCGCCAGTGCTTCCAGCTGTCGGCCGCCCATCTCGCCGCAAACCGTGACATCGATGGCATGCCCGTCGATCGATGTCAGCACGCGCCGGAGGAACCGCATGATCGAAGGGCTGAGCCAGTCGTAGCGTTCGGCCAGCTTCGCATTCGCCCGGTCGGCGGCGAACAGGAATTGCGTCAGATCGTTGGTGCCGATCGACAGGAATGACAGGTTGGGCGCCAGCACATCGAGCTGTTCGGCCAGCGAGGGCACTTCGAGCATGGCACCATAGCGAATGGCATCGGGCAGCTGCTTCTTCAGGCCCTTGAGGTAAAGGCGCTGGCTTTCGAACACCGCCCGGGCGGCATCGAATTCCCAGGGTTCGGAGACCATCGGGAACATGACGTTGAGCGTCTTGCCGGCTGCCGCCTCCAGCAAGGCGCGCGCCTGGACCTTGAGCAGGCCGTCGCGCTCGAGCGCGAGGCGCAGCGCCCGCCAGCCCATCGCCGGGTTCTCTTCGGCCTGGCCTTCGTCGTGGCGCAGATAGGGCAGCACCTTGTCGCCGCCGATATCGACCGTGCGGAAAACCACCGGCTTTTCACCGGCCATGTCGAGCACATCGCGATAGAGCCGCGTCTGGCGTTCGCGTGAGGGCAGTGTCGCCGAGACCAGGAACTGGAATTCGGTACGGAACAGGCCAATCCCATCGGCGTTGGTGAGACTGAGATTGGGCATGTCGTCGCGCAGCCCGGCGTTGATCATCAGCACGATGCGCTCGCCGTCGGTTGTGACCGGCTCGACATCGCGCAGCGCCGCATAGGCGGCCTGGCGCTCGCGGCTCTTGGCGAAGCGCGCAGCGAAGGCCTCGGCCATCGCCGGGGCGGGCCTGACCGCAGCAGTGCCCTGCGAGGCATCGAGCAGCAGCGGATCGCCATCGCGCACCAGTCCGCGCAGTCCCCGCACCCTGCCAAGCACCGGTACGCCCATCGCCCGGGCGACAATCACGACATGGGCGGTGAGCGAGCCTTCCTCGAGGATCACGCCCTTGAGCCGCCGTTTGTCGTATTCGAGCAATTCGGCCGGGCCGAGATTGCGGGCGATCAGGATCGTATCGCTGCGCAGCCCCTGCGATGCGGCCGTGCCAAGCTGGCCCGAGACTGTGCGCAGCAGCCGGTTGGACAGGTCCTCCAGATCGTGCATGCGGTCGGCAAGCAGCGGGTCGTCGATCTGGCGCATGCGCATGCGGGTGTGCTGCTGCACCCGCTCGATGGCGGCTTCGGCGGTGAGACCGGAATCGATCGCCTCGTTGATCCGCCGCGCCCAGCCTTCGTCGTAGGCGAACATCCGGTAGGTCTCGAGCACCTCCTCGTGTTCGCCGCCGGCACCGAATTCGGCCTGGCTCGCCATCTTGTCGATCTGTTCGCGCATCTTGTCGAAGGCGAGGAAAACCCGCTGGCGCTCGGCCTCGGTATCCTCGGCCATGACATGTTCGATGTTGATGCGCGGCTGGTGATAGACGGCATTGCCGCTGGCCAGCCCCTTGACCAGAGGCAGTCCGGTCAGGTGCTGCGGGCCGGTCAGCGCGGCGGGCAGGCCAAGCATGACCTCGTCGTCGACCAGGCCGGCATTGGCGATCAGTTCGGACAGGACCATGGCCACGGTCTGCAAGGTCTCGATCTCGACTTCTTCGTAGCGGCGCGGCTCGACGTGCTGGACGCACAGCGCGCCAACTGCCCGCTCGCGCCGCACGATCGGTACGCCGGCGAAGGAATGGAACTTGTCCTCGCCGGTTTCCGGCCGGAAGGAAAAGTCCGGATGGGCGGCCGCCTCGGCGAGGTTGAGCGTTTCGACATTGCCGGCAATACTGCCGACCAGTCCCTCGCCGATGGCCATGCGGGTGATATGCACCGCGCCCTGTTCCAGCCCGCGTGTGGCGAACAGCTCCAGCATGCCCTCGCGGAGCAGGTAGATCGAACAGACCTCGCTATGGAGTCCCTCGCCGATCGCCTCGACCACACGGTTGAGTTTTGCCTGCGCCGCCGTTCGCGACGCCATGACATCGTGCAGGCGGGTCAGGATGGTTCTGGAGGAAGCAACAGCACTCATGCGCCGCACTTAACCCAAAGCGATCGCTTTGGGAACGCGCGGTTGAGCGCGCTGCCTACAGGCCGGAAGTTTGTAGGCTCAGATGTGTTCGAGCTGTTCCTTGATGCGGAGCTTTCGCTTCTTGAGTTCCTGGAGCATCGCTAGGTCAGGCAGCGGGCGGCTCAACTCGTCCTCGATCTTGCGTTCGAGTCCGGCATGCTTGTGCTGCAGGGAACTGACGTGCGAAGTATCCATCGACGGTCCTCCTTCAAGAGGCCGGATCATCTGGCCAACTCAGCCAGAGAATATCCGGCACGATTGTCAGTTAAGCATAATCGTCTTATCTTGCGAAGCAGCTAATGAATGCATTTCGGTGGAATAGGCCTGGGATGCGGCAGGGCGCACGGGGCGGACCAAGGGGGTGCGCCGCAGGTGGAAACTCGGGGATCGCGGCGTGAACGAAGAAGAAATGCGCAAGCGCCTGGAGGTTCTCAGGATCGAACATCGCGATCTCGATGCGGCGATCGATGCGCTCACCGCAGCCGGCGCCGGCGACCAGTTGCAGATCGCCCGGCTGAAAAAGCGCAAGTTGCGCCTGAAAGACCAGATTGCGCTGATCGCGGACTATCTGATCCCCGATATCATCGCCTGATTCCCCCAGTCCTTGTTGGGGGTGCTCGTCACGGGTTCGCGCCGGGGTGCACAGAGGCAAACCTTACCCACAGCTGTTTTGCAGCGCGTACCGCTTTCGGACAGTCCCATTTCGGTGTGCAAAACCCCTTGCGGAGTGATTGCCGCCGGGCTCGCAGCAGGACTAACGGATACGGCAATGTCCAATCCGGCCACCATCAACCCGCGGATAATCGAAGCGCTCTATTGCGAGGCGCTCGTGCTGTCGGACGAAGTGCGCGCGGCTTTCGCGCTGTCCGGACGGCTCAGCCGGGCCGGCGACGAAGACCTCGCCCGGGTGGCGCTGTCCTGCGAGGGGCTGCGCACCACCACCCGGATGATGCACGCGATCGCCTGGCTGCTCAATTACCGCGCCTTTTTCCTGGGTGAGCTCTCCGAATTCCAGCTGCGCCGCCACGGCCGGCTGGCGAGTGACTACCCCGCCCCCGCACTGGACCGAATGGAATTGCTCGAACCCGGCATTCGCGAACTGGTCGCCGCGACCGAGCGGTTCCACGCGCGGCTGCTGCGGCTCGATCTGGGCTGGCGCGACCACCCGCCTGCCGCGCCGACCGCGATCGCGCGCCTGCGCCATCGTCTTGCCGTCGCGGCGTCGAATTAGGCCTGGTAGCGTTTCAGACCGCGGACAGGGCTTTGTCCCAGGCGGCCAACCGGGTGTTGCGCTCTTGGGCCCTCAGCGCCGGATCGAACCGCCGAACGCTGCCGCGCATGGCGGCGGCTTCCTCAAGCGAGGCGAACAGCCCGGCGCCCAAGCCTGCCAGCATCGCCGCACCGAGTGCCGTGGTCTCGACAAAATGGGGCCGTTCGACCGGCAGCGCCAGCATGTCGGCCAGGTCCTGCGCCATCCAGTCGTTGGCGCTCATGCCGCCGTCGATCCTGAGCGAAGTCCAGGCCGCGCCATCGCCCCTGAATGCCTCGGCGAGATCGCGGGTCTGGTGCGCCATGGCCTCCAGCGCGGCGCGCACGATGTGGGCGCGGGTGGTGGAAAAGCTCATGCCGGTAATGACCGCGCGTGCTTCGGGCCGCCAGTGCGGTGCGCCAAGGCCCGATAGCGCGGGCACCACCACCACCCCGCCACTGTCCGCCACCGAATGGGCGAGTTCTTCGCTCTCCCCGCTGCTGGCGATCAGTCCGAGGGCGTCGCGCAGCCATTGCATCAGACTGCCTGCGACGAACACCGAGCCTTCGAGCGCATAGGTGCGCACGCCCGCAAGCTGGCACAGCACCGTGCCGAGCAGGCGGTGGCGCGATTGCGGAATGGCCGCGCCCATGTTGGCGAGGACGAAGGCTCCGGTGCCATAGGTAGCCTTGGTGTCGCCGGGCGCGAGGCAGCCTTGCCCGATAGTGGCGCTCTGCTGATCGCCGGCCAGACCGGTGACCGGTATCGGCGAACCGAACAGATCGGGCAGGGTCGCACCGAATGTCCCCGCATTGTCGGTAACTTCGCCGAGTGACGCACGAGGCACGCCGAACAGATCGCAAAGACCCTCATCGAACCGGGCCCCGGCAAGCGCCAGCAGACTGGTGCGGCTGGCGTTGCTGGCATCGGTGATATGCAGGCCGCCGGTGAGCTTGACCGCCAGCCAGCTCTCCACCGTGCCCAGCGCCAGCCTCCCGTTAGCCGCAGCCTCCCGCACCCCGGGCACATTATCCAGCAGCCAGCGCATCTTGGTCGCCGAGAAATAGGGATCGAGCAGTAGCCCGGTCTGCTCCTGCACCGCCGCTTCGTGCCCGGCCTCGCGCAGGGCCGCGCAGGCATCGGCGGTGCGCCGGTCCTGCCACACCAGCGCGCGGTGCAGCGGTTCGAGCGTGACCTTGTCCCAGGCGACGACAGTCTCGCGCTGGTTGGCGATGCCCAGGCAGGCAATGCGGTCCGCGCCGCCGGCCTGGGTCACCACATCGCGGGCGCAAGCGAGCGTCGATCGCCAGATTTCCTCCGCGTCGTGTTCGACCCAGCCGGGGAGCGGGTAGTGCTGTGCGAGGTCCTGCTGAGCCACTGCGCGCAGTCCTCCCGCGCGGTCGAACACCATGGCGCGGGTCGAGGTTGTGCCTGCGTCGAGCACCAGGATCAGTTCGCCGGGCGGGTTCATTCGCTTTCCTTTCCATTCCCCTCCCGCATGCGGGAGGGGTTAGGGGTGGGCGAGTCAAAAAGCTGGCCTCGCCTTACACTGGCCCACCCCCAGCCCCTCCCGCAAGCGGGAGGGGAGAAGGGCTTGGCGAATTGCCCGTGCGCGTCCATATCCGCCCCATGGAGTTTCCGCCCAAGCCCTGGCCGACCGGCCTTGCCCAACAGACCGAACCGCTGGTCCGCCGCGTGCTGGCCGGCAATGCCTCGGCCTTTTCGTTCACCGGCACCCAGACCTACCTCGTCGGCTGCGAGGGCGATGTCGCGGTGATCGATCCCGGCCCGGACGAGGCCGATCATATCGAGGCGCTGGTCGCGGCGATCGGCGCGGCGCGGGTAACCGCCATCGTCTGCACGCATACCCACCGCGATCACTCCCCCGCCGCCACACCGCTCGCCGCGCGCACCGGCGCTCCGGTGATCGGCTGCGCGCCCTTTTCGCTCACCGACGATGGCCCCCGGGCCGACGCCGCCTTCGATCCGACCTATTCGCCAGAACGCGTGCTGGCCGATGGCGAGGTGCTGTCGGGCGCGGGCTGGACACTTACCGCCGTCGCCACCCCTGGACACACCTCGAACCACCTGTGCTTCGCTCTAGAACAATCCGGCGCGCTGTTCACCGGCGATCACGTCATGGGCTGGTCGACCACGGTGATTGCGCCACCTGACGGCGACATGGCCGATTACATGGTCAGCCTGCAAAAGCTTCAGGACCGCGATGACCGGGTCTATTACCCCGCCCACGGCCCCGAAGTGACTAAGCCGCGCCAGCTGGTGCGCGGCATGATCGGCCACCGCCGCCAGCGCGAGAATCAGATCCTGCGGCTGATCGGCGAAGGGACCGGCATTATCGAAGAGATGGTGCCGCGGATGTACAAGGGCGTCGATGAGCGGATGTGGCCGGCGGCGGGCCGCTCGGTGCTGGCGCACCTGATCGATCTCGAAAACCGGGGGCAGGTTGCGCGCGAGGGTGAGGAATGGACAGCAGCGGCCTGAGGCCTCCATCGCGCGGGTACAGAACCGGCACCAGTCTTGATGCCCGGCCGTTGCTCCCCTAGTCGAGGACCGGCATGGCCGGGACGGCCTTTCGCGGGGGCTGGGCCGGATGAAATCAACGCTAGTTGTTCCGGCAGTCGCGGCGATCGTAGCGGTTGCCCTGGCGCTCGCGATTTTCGGCTGGCGCATCGCGGATCCCGGCGATGTCAGCTGGATCACCGGCGACGCGGTCACCGGACTGTTCGGCTGGAAACAGTATTTTACCGATCCGGCGCACCTCTATCCGATGGTCTCGGATCGCTATTCCTATCCGCTGACCATGCCCATCGCGATGTTCGACATCGTTCCCAGCGCCGCTTTCGTCGTGAAACTGCTGGCATCGGGCGAATCGTGGCCGGTGCAGTATTTTGGCCCGCTTTTCCTGATCGGCGCGGCGCTGCAGGCGCTGGCCGGCTGGGCGCTGCTGCGCGAGGTAACGCCCGGCAAGTCCGGCCCGGCCTACCAGTTCTCGCTGCTGATCGGCGCCCTGTTCTTCGCCACCGCACCGATCCTGATCGTTCGGTTCTATTTCACCCACATGTCGCTGTCCTCGCAATGGCCGATCATCGTCAGCCTGCTGATCTACGCCCGCAGCCCGCGGTTCGGGTTTTGGCGCAACATCCGCGATTTTTCGCTGATCAATCTGCTCTCCACTGCGATCAACCCTTACCTGATGGTGATGACGCTGCTGATCTTCGGGGCCTGGTTCATCAAGCAGATCATGGAGAAGTCACTCACCTGGATGCAGGTAATTTATTGCACGATTCCCCTCGAATGCGCCATCGCCGGGCTGATCGCTTTCGGGTTCATCGACCCGGGCAGCAAGGGCGCCGTCGGCGTGCGGGGGTTCGGACTGTATTCGGCGAATTTCCTGACTTTCATCGATCCGATGTCCTACTACCTCGGATCGCAGTTCGTTCCCGACCTGCAAATCGCGCAGCATGGCCAATACGAGGGGTTCGGCTACCTTGGGATGGGCGCGCTGCTGCTGATCGCTGGCGGGCTGGTGGTGGCGCGCTGGCGGCGCGACGATGGCGGCGGCCTCTACAAGCCCCTGTTCGCCGTGATGGCGATGGCCTGGCTGCTGGCCATGTCGAACGTGCTGACCTTCGGCCCTTACAAATTCGAAGTGCCGATCCCCGATATCCTGCTGTCGATCCTGCAGAACTTCCGCTCGTCCGGCCGGTTCGTCTGGGTGACGATCTACGGCCTGCTGTTCATCGCCATCGCCAGCCTGATCCGCCGGGAAACGCCAGGCCGCGCGGCCTTGTTCCTCTCGCTCGCCGCAGTGGTGCAGATCGCCGATCTCGCCGGTCCGTTGACGACGATGCATCAGCGCTTTGCCGAGCGGGAGGGTTCGGACAAGTTCTACGATGCAGCCTTTGCGGAGCTAGGGCAGGGGCATGACCGGCTGATCGTCCTGCCGCCGTGGCAGTGCCGGACCTGGGGAATCCCCAGGGCGGACTATCCCAGCATCCTGTTCCTAAAGTTCTCGAATCTGGCGATGGACAGCAATCTGCCGACAAATTCGTTCTATGCCGGACGCACGCCGATGGGGCAGGCGCTCTATCATTGCGAGACCTTTCCGCGCCGGCTGCTGCTTTCGGCACCGGCGGAAAAGCGCACGGCATACATCCTGACCCCGCGCACTTTCGGCGAGTTCGGCGCGCATATCGCCGCCTCGCATTACTGCGATTTCGCCGAGGACATGTTCATCTGCCGCGGCGACCGCGCCGCGCCGGGCCTGTCTGCGCGCGCGAAGCATGCCGCAGCGGTCACGCCCCCTGCCGCAACGGGAAAATCCGCGCTATAGGGTTCCCATGAACCAGCTCACCCCCCTTGCAGGTACGGACCTGCTCGCCGAAATCGACCGCCTGCGCAAAGAGCGCAACGCGGTGATCCTTGCCCATTATTACCAGAGGCCGGAGATTCAGGACCTCGCCGACTATGTCGGGGATTCGCTGGAGCTGTCGAAGAAGGCGGCGGCGACCGATGCCGAAGTCATCGCCTTTTGCGGCGTCAAATTCATGGCCGACACCGCGAAAATCCTCAGCCCCGAAAAGATCGTCGTGCTGCCCGACCTGAACGCGGGATGCAGCCTTGAGGACTCCTGCCCGCCAGAGAAGTTCAAGGCCTTCCGCGAAGCCCACCCCGATCACATCGCGCTGACCTATATCAACTGCTCGACCGAGGTGAAGGCGCTGTCGGACGTGATCGTCACTTCATCCAGCGCCGAAACGATCCTCCAGCAAATCCCGCCCGAGCAGAAGATCATCTTCGGCCCCGACCGGCACCTGGGCGGCTATCTCAGCCGCAAATTCAACCGCCCGATGCTGCTGTGGCCGGGCGTGTGCATCGTCCACGAGGCGTTCTCGGAGACCGAACTGCTGAAACTCAAGGCCCAGCACCCCGGCGCGCCGGTCGCCGCGCACCCTGAGTGCCCGCCCGCGATCATCGATCACGCCGACTACGTCGGCTCGACCAGCGGCATCCTGAACTTCGCCAAGACCTTCCCCGGCGACACCCTGATCGTCGCCACCGAACCGCACATCATCCACCAGATGGAAAAGGCGCTGCCGGACAAGCACTTCATCGGCGCACCCGGGCGCGGACGGCAACTGCAACTGCAACATCTGCCCCTACATGGCGCTGAATACGCTGGAGAAGCTCTATGTGGCGCTGCGCGATTTGCAGCCCGAGGATCGAGATCGAGGAAGGGCTGCGGCTGCGCGCAAAGAAGAGCCTCGACCGGATGCTGGAGATGGCGGCGGGGACTGTCGGCAAGGGGGATTTGGGGGCGCGGTGATGAAGGTTTCAGCACGACTTGCCCTCATTGAAAGGCTTGGTTCGGAAATTCAAAGTCGATACAGTTTTGCGCAAGCCTACGCATTCTTGAGGGCCTTCAGCCTAAACCCAGGCGGGAACTTCGAAGATTTCGAAGATATAAAGGATCTCGTATTTTACGCTTTGTCAGATGCCAAAGAGTCTGTGCTTTCTGAAATGATTGATGACCTCGGCATTGAGGCCCTGTCTCAGGTATCGGCCTCGATTCAACGACCTTCGATGTGGGCCGATCGACCTGAAATTGCGCGTCTTTGTTAGCCATCTCTCAATCGAGAAGCTGAAGGCTACGCGGTTACGGGACACGCTTGCGCCCTTTGGGCTGAGCGCATTCGTGGCGCACGAAGACATTGAGCCGACCCTTGAATGGCAAGTGCAAATTGAAAGGGCACTGCATTCAATGGAGCTTTTCATTTCGATTCATACGCCGGGGTTCAAGGATAGCGTATGGGCCCAACATGGAGATTGGCTTTGCAATTGCAAAGGGCGTCAAGATAATCGCCGTGCGTATGGGGGAAGACCCAAAGGGATTCATTTCGAAACATCAAGTGCTATCACGCGGTGAGAAAACTGCCGAGAACTTGGCTTCGGAAATTGCTGCGCTGCTTGAACAAAGATCAGCGAACAATGCGATAGGTATCAACTTTGCAAGTTGGCGGCTGGACGATGGACCATGTCCGTTTTAGGCTGCGTTCGAGATGAGTCGGCGAATTGCCATACTTCGTCAAGCCACCCGCTCAAAACTCACGCCGCAGCCTCGCCCCCGTAGCCTTCGGGCCAGCGTTGCGCCAGTTCCTCCTGCGTCAGCCCGGCGTCGGCACGCGCCAGAATAAGCGCGGTGGCGAGCGCGAACTCCTCCTCAAGCGCATCGTATTCGCGCACGAATTCCGGATCCTTGAACCACTCGTCGCTCAGCTTCGAAAGGGGGATGGTCTTGGTCATGTCACCCCGCCACCGCCCGCGCCGCCATTTCCGGCTCCGCCTCGATCACCTTGAGGTAAGCCCGCACCGCAGGCGGCGGCATGTGGCGGCCGATTTCGTACTGCCGGATATTTCCCGCCGGAATACCGAAGGCGTTCGCGAATTCCTGTTGGCTCATCCCCAGCCGGTTACGCAACTTGCGAATCCGGCGCCCCATCAGGCCGCGTTCGAGTGCGGCGACCGTGACGTCGCGATCCTCAGGATCGTTGGGGTCCGCCGGTATCGCGATAGTAGTCTCTTTGTTCACTTGCGTTGCTCCTCCTGACGGAGATGAATCTGATCACATCGCCGCGCCAGACATGGACGGCAGTATGAAGTCTGCCATTGACCATGCCGATTGCCTTGTGGCGCTCCTCTTCGTCGCCGAGGCGAACTGTCGGCACGATCACATGATCCGGATCGTCGAACACCCTTCGGCCGAATGCCAGACGCAACCCGTGCTTGAACCGGTTGGCCTCGTCCTTGGCCGGATCCCATTCGAACTCCATGCCGCATACTATGTGAATCACTTATAGGCCGCAATTTGAACAACGTCCACAACGGACCGAAATCCCGATCCCCGCCACCCCATCCATAAGCACCCTTTTTTCATACTCGGGCCCTAAAATCCGCTCCGGAGAATCGCCCGGGCTGCCGATCCGCAGTCCTGAGCGAAAACAGGAATTGCGACCGATGGCATACCGTTCATGGCTGCTTGTGCCGGGACACAGCGAAGGCAAGCTGGCGAAATCGATCGGCGCCGGGGCCGATGTCGTGGTTGTCGATCTCGACGCCGCTGTGCCGCTCGAGGCCAAGCGGGAGGCGCGCGGCATGGCCGGGGAATGGCTGCGGCTTCAGCGCCGGCAGATTGTCGAACGGCACAGCCGGTCGCGCTGGGTGCGGATCAACAGTCTCGACAGCCGCGCGTGGGGCGACGACCTGGTGGCGGTGATGGCCGGCGCGCCCGATGGCATCGTCCTGCCTCGCGCTGCGGGTCCGGATGCCGTGCGGCAGCTGGCGGCGGAGCTTTACGAGCTGGAGCAGGTCAACCAGATCCAGCCGGGATCGACCAAGATCCTGCCGCTGGTTGGCGAAACCCCGCAGACGGCGATGACCATCGGCGCTTATATCGGCGAGGCACTGCCACGGCTGGCCGGGCTCGGCTGGGGCGCGGAAGGCCTTGCCCCGGCGCTGAACGCCACGCGCATGCGCGATGCCAAAGGCGCCTGGACCGGCAGTTTCGGGTTCGTGCGGGCGCAGTGCCTGCTCACCGCGCACAGCTGCGGGGTCATGGCCCTCGAGTCGCTGATCGCCGATCACACCGATGACAAGGCGCTGAAGGCGGCGGTCAGGGATGCCCGCGCCGATGGCTTCACCGGCATGTTCGCCCACCACCCGGCGCAGATTGCCGAGATCAACGCTGCCTTCGCGCCGAACGAAGCGGAGATCGAGGAGGCGCGGCGGATTGTCGCGGTATTCGAAGGGATCGCGGCTGCGGATGGGCCGGATATCGACCGCAGGCAGATCGAACAGACCCAGCTGAAACTGGCCCGGCAGGTGCTGGGCCTGGCCGAAGTGCAAATTCCCGAAGCGGAGCGCGCGCCTATTCTGCGTCCGGCTTGACAACGGGAGCCGGCGATGCCGGCGGTTCGGGCGGAGCCGCCGGTTCCGCCGCCTTGGCGGAAGGTTGCGGTTTGCCGGGCTTCTTGCCGTCCTTCTTGCCGTCCTTGTCGCCTTCGTCATTGCCCTTTGGCGCGAGCGGCGGCTGCGAGCGGACACTATCGACCGGCAACATGGCGTCGCTCACCGAGCCCGGCAGAATCTCGCCGCCGGCCGAGCCCGCCGCTGCGGACGTCTTCTCGCCATTGCAGGCGGCCAGCGCCAGCATCATGCCCAGGCAAGCGAGGCGATAATCAAATCTCACAGGCGGACTCCGATTGGAAATTCGGGGATTGGAAATTCGGGGCTTGAAGGTTCGGGGCGCAGGGCTGGTCGAGCGCGGCGAGGAATTCGCCGGCGCGGGCCAGCAGTATGCGATCCCACTGGCCCAGATCAACCTTCAGTCCCAGCCGCTCCAGGCTGGTGACGCCGAATTCGCCGATGCCGCAGGGCACGATGCCCGAGAAATGCGAAAGATCGGGCGACAGGTTGACGGCAAACCCGTGCATCGTCACCCAGCGGCGGATGCGCACTCCGATCGCGCCGATCTTTGCCTCCCGCCCGTCGATATCCATGGTCCAGATGCCGATGCGGCCCTCGCGGCGGAAGCTTTCGACGCCGAGATCGCCCAGCGCGGCGATCACCCAGCCTTCCAGCGCGTGGACATAGCCGCGTACGTTGCGCGCGCGGCTGCGCAGATCGACCAGTACATAGCCGACGCGCTGGCCAGGGCCGTGGTAGGTATAGCGCCCGCCGCGCCCGGCCGCGACCACCTCGAAGCGCGGATCGAGCAGTTCGCTCGCAGCGGCGCTGGTGCCGCCGGTATAGACCGGGGGGTGTTCGAGCAGCCAGACCAGCTCGCGTGCCGTTCCCTCGCCGATAGCGGCATTGCGCCGGTCCATCTCGGCCAGCGCCTGGCGATAGGGCACCGGCGCGGTCTCGATCCGCAATTCGATGGAGTCGGGAAGTTTGTTGGTAGGAAGCGCATTCTCCATGCGTCATTGCGTGGCGGCAATCGCTGTGGTTATCAAGCATCATTGCCGGGCATGAGGAAGCGCAGCCATGAAATTCGACAGTAATCGCGCCTGGCAGGAGGCCCTGGCCGCCGCCGGCGCCAACCGCGACGTGCTGCTTGCGATTGCCGGCGTCTTCTTCCTGTTGCCCAGTCTCGCCTCGGTGCTGTTCCTGTCGGATATCCAGGAAAGCCTGTTCGCCAATCTCGGCAACCCCGCCGCTGCCGAAAAGCTGATGCAGGGTGAATTTGGCAAGATCGCGTCGTTCGGCCTGATCTCGTTTCTGCTGCAAGTGGTGGGATACATGGCCTTGCTCGCCCTGCTGACCGACCGTGCGCGGCCGACGGTGGGAGAGGCTATTCTCACCGGCCTGCGCTCGCTGCCGACGGTGATCGGCACGGTCCTGCTGTTTTTCGCGGCCTATCTGCTGGCGATTATGGTTTTCGGGCTGATTGCCGCCGCCATCGGGTCGGTTTCCGGGTTGGGCGCGCTGGCCTTCGCGGTGCTGCTGATGTTCGTCGCGGGGGTCGTCTATGCGATGGTCAAGCTGTCGCTGACATTGCCGGTGATCGTCATCGAGAGCGTGCACAATCCACTCGCGGCTCTGCTCCGCTCGTGGCGGCTGACCAAGGGCAACAGCCTGCGATTGTTCGGCTTCTATCTGCTGCTGTTCCTGATCTATCTGGTGATCATGCTGATTCTGGGCGGCATCGCCATGGCGGCAGCTACCCTGGCTGCCGGGGAGGGCATGCTTTCGCTGCTGATCGGCGGACTGGTCTCGGGGACGATCGGTGCGGTGGCAAGCGTGTTGCTGACCGCGATTCTGGCCTCGGTGCACCGCCAGCTGGCGGGGCCTTCCGCCGAATCGCTCGGCGCTACTTTCGAATAGATCGGCTCAGCTGTCGCCGGGCTCCTGCTTCCAGCCCCAGTAGAGGTAGCTGGGCAGCACATTGCGCCATTCGAAATCCTTGTCGATGTGCAGGAAATGCCGCGCCATGAAATCGCGTGCGCGGGCAGTGAACTGGTAGACCAGGAAGGCGCCGCCCGGACGCAGCACCCGGTGTGTCGCTGCGGCGATCGCCGGGCCGACGCCATCGGGCAGAGTCGAGAACGGCAGGCCGGAAAGCACATAGTCGGCATGATCGTGGCCGTGGGCGCGAACGATCGCTTCGACATCCGCGGCGGAGCCCAGCACTGCGGTGAAGCGGCTGTCGCGGATGGTGGACCGCAGATAGTCGATGAACAGCGGGTTGGTGTCGATGACGATCAGCTCGCCGTCGCGCCGCAAGCGGTCGAGCACCGGACGGCAGAAGGTGCCGACGCCCGGGCCGTATTCGACGAACAACCGGCACTCCTCCCAATCCACCCGGGCCAGCATCTTGGCAATGGTGTAACGCGACGAGGGGATGATCGATCCGACCATCACCGGATGGCGCAGGAAGCCTTCGAAAAACACGCCCCACGGGCCAAGCTTGTGCTTGAGCCGGCGTTTGATCCTGTGCGGCAGCGCCTCGCGGGCGAGCTGTGAACCTGTCATGCTGGGAGGCGGCCTCGAATGTTTTGGACAAGATAGGTCGGACGCCCGGGTTTGCAAATTTGTTCCAGCTTGGCAAGCGCCGATAACCACAATTCCAGCCGCAACACCCGTACGGGGCCCGGTGGGGCGATGATCTTGCAGGCCCGCTAAAGGATTTCGAGCACTTTCTCCTGCGGGCGGCACAGCCGCACACCTTTCGGGGTTTCGACGAGAGGCCGTTCGATCAGCTTCGAATCGGCGGACATCGCGGCCAGCACTGTGGCGTCGCCGGCCTGCGGCAGGCCGCGTTCCTCGGCGTCTGTCCCGCGGATACGCAGACCCTGCTGCGGGGTAATGCCCGCGTCGCGATAGAGCTGGGCGAGCTTTTCGGCGCTGGGCGGGTGCTTGAGATATTCGATGACCGTCACTTCGACGCCCGGCGTTTCCTCGAGGATAGCCAGAGTCTTTCGCGAGGTGCCGCAAGCCGGATTATGCCAGATTGTCGCTTTCATTCGGCACCCTTTCGCCATGCTGCGCCGGTGCTGATTGGCTGAGCCGGAGGCGCCTGGTCAAGGCCTGCCGGGTCGCAATATCGGCAATTCGCGCAGAAATCTTGCATTTATATAACTTGCTATTGAGATGCCCTCGCAATAAGGCGCCCGTTATGTTGCGAATCAATCGCAACAAATGCAACTCACTCAGGGGGTTTGGAATGTCCAATACGCAATCCGGTGTCGTTGCGCCGCGCACTCTGCGGGCAGGCTGCGACATGGCACGTGCCACGACCGCGCTTTTGGGCCTGTCCGCTGCCATGCTGATGCCTGGCCTGGCATTCGCCCAGTCCCAGCCGCAAGACGCCGGAGAAGCCCCACTGGCTACGATGACGGTCGAGGACACTGCGATCGATCCCAACCCCAATGCCCAGCTCGGCGTCCCGTTCAAGGCGCGCACCTCTGGCGACGATCGCCACAGCCGTCCGCTGGCCGAAACTCCGGCAACAATCTCTGTGCTGACTCGCGCGCAGATCGAGCAGTCGGGCTATACCGACCTCACCCGGATCCTCGACGCCCAGCCGGGCGTAACTGTCGGCACCGGCGAGAACGGCAATGCCTTCGGCGACCGCTACATCATCCGCGGCCAGGAAGCGAAGAGCGACGTCTTCGTCGACGGTTTGCGCGATCCTGGCATGACGATCCGCGAAAGCTTCGCGATCGAGCAGATCGAGATTTCAAAGGGACCAAACTCCAGCTTCGGTGGACGCGGCTCCTCGGGCGGCGCGATCAACGCGATCACCAAGCAGGCGACAACCGACTTCAACTTCGCCAAAGCCTCGGTCGGCGTCGGCACCGATGCATTCATCCGCGCGACCGCCGACATCAACTATTCGACCGGCAACAGCTTCGCGATCCGCGCGAACGCGCTTTACGCCAAAACCGACGTTCCCGATCGCGGCCCCGCCGACCGCGAACGCAAGGGCCTGGCGGTTTCCGCGCTTTATGCGCCAACCGACGACCTGAAGATCACGCTCGATTATTATGGCCTGCGCGCGGACGATAATCCGGACCTTGGCGGCTTCCTCGTTACCGACGCTGCCGGCGAGCGTGTCCCCGGCCCGGTCCTTCCGGTCTACGCGCAGGATACAGACTTCCTGAAGTCGGACGTCGATACCTTCACCGCCCGCATCAATTACAGCTTTTCGCCAGATGTGCGGATTTCGAACCTTACCCGCTACGGCACCTCGTATAACCAGTACGTCAACTCCGGCATCGGCTTGCGGACGACCTCGGCCTTCAACGCCACAGGGATATATAACACGGGCGGCATCGATAATGGTCATTCCGGCTGGCAGGACGTCAAATACATCGCCAACCAGACCAACCTCTATGTCGATGCCAACCTGCTGGGGGCGAAGCACCAGCTCATCGTGGGTATGGAATATACCAAGCACGACGTCGACAGCGGCAACTTCACGCTGACTCGGACCGGCACCCGCAATTGCCGCGTCGCCAACAGCGCAGGCGCGAACGACCAGTTCTGCATCACCGACGCCAGTGGCAATGCCGTCCCCAATCTCGGCACCCTGCTGGGCCAGACGTCCGTCCGCAGCTTCGCCCCGACCCGCAAGTGGGGCATCAGCACAATTTCGGGCTACCTGATGGATACGGTGGACCTGGCGCCCGCGCTGACGCTGTTCGCGGGCGTGCGGCTCGACCACTATGACTTCGAGCTCGACACGCTCAATGGAGCTACCGGCGTCAATACCGCCAGCTACAGGTACACCGACGCCCTGTGGAACGGCCACCTCGGCCTGACTTACAAGGTTGGCGGCGGCGGCATGTTCTATGCCAGTGTTGCCACGGCGGCCGATATCAACGGCGGCGAGCCTGACTCCGGCACCAGCGCCGGTTATGGCGGCCTGGTGCTGTTCAACGGCGGCGCCGCCCCGGCAAGGCCGGAACGCTCGTGGAACTTCGAGATTGGCACCAAGTGGAACATTCTGGGAGAGAAACTGCTGCTGACTGCGGCCGTGTTCCAGGCGATCAAATCCGATGTGATGGAGGGCGTCGCCCAGCCGCCGGTGGGCAGCATTCCTGTCGGCTATGACCCGGCGGGCACGCTCAACACCGGCAAGAACCGGGTCCAGGGCTTCGAGTTCAGCATTGCGGGGAACATAACCGACAGGTGGTCGGTGCAGGGCGGATTCACGGCGATGAACGCCAAAATCCTTGAATCGTTCACCCCAGCCAACGTCGGGAAGACCCTGACAAATTTCGCGAACACCCAGGCGGAGTTCATGACCCGTTACCAGGTCACCGACAAGTTCGCGATCGGTGCCGCGGTCAAATACAAGAGCCGCCGCTATGGCGGCCAGCCGGATACCGCAGCCGTTTTCACCCCCGCCACTGCGACCGGCACCGATGCCTTCGCCTATAGCCAGCCGGTACCGGCCTATGCCGTCGCCGACCTGTCCGTCGAATACAAATTCACTAACAACATCGACCTGCGCTTGAACGTCAACAACCTGTTCGACAAGGACTACTACCTTGCGGTCTATCGGGCCGGGTTCTTCCTCTACAAGGGCGATGCGCGGCAGATCGTGGCGACGCTCAATGTAAATTTCTGATGGCCGCAGACGTGAAATCGGAAAAGGTCCGGGCGGCAATGCCCGGACCTTTTTCAAGTCTCCAGCGTCTTGCCAGCACCGTCTTGCTGGCGCAGACCCCGACGCCCGATTCGGGAAAACACTGATAATGATTATCGTCATCGAAAAGGTGCTGGACAGCAGCGAGCTGGCAGACTTCCGCCAGCAGCTTGCACAGGCGCAATGGGAGGACGGCGCGCGCACAGCAGGGCCGGTCGCTACCGGCCGCAAGGTCAACCGGCAGTTGCGTGATGGCGCGGAGCCGACCGTCAGCCTCGGCGAGCAGGTCATCCAGAAGCTCTGGACCAACCCGCTGTTCATCTCCGCGGCCCTGCCGCGCAAGATCTATCCGCCGCGCTTCAACCGTTACGGCGAGGGCGAGACCTATGGTGCGCATGTCGATGCCGCGCTGATGCGGCCGGCCGGCTCGGCGGACATGTTGCGGACCGACCTGTCCATCACCGTGTTTCTGACCGATCCTGCCGACTACGACGGCGGCGAACTGGAAATCGAAGGCCCTTTCGGCGCGCAGACGGTCAAACTCGCCGCCGGGGATGCCGTGCTCTACCCGGCCAGCAGCCTCCATCGCGTAACGCCGGTGACCCGGGGCGAGCGGCTCGCCTCGTTCTTCTGGACCGAGAGCCTGGTTGCCGACGAAGGCGAGCGCACCACCCTGTTCGAACTCGACCAGACGATCCAGCGTTTGCGCGGCCAGCTCGATAGCGAAAGCTCCGACCTGGTCGGCCTGACCGCGATCTATCACAACCTCCTGCGCCGCTGGGCCGTCACCTGACATGAGGAAGAAATTGTGACCATGAAACATGCGCGCCTGACATTGCTGGGCAGCGGCATACTGCTTTTGGCCGGACTGGCTGCGATCCCGGCACAAGCGAGTGACGCGCCCACCTGCACGGTACCGCGCAACGAACGGCAACCCTCCGTCCGGTTGCAATCGCAGTTGCGCGCCGCCGGCTGGTGGATCCGCAAGATCGAGATCGAGCATGGCTGCTACGAGGTTTACGGCACCGACGAGACCGGCAAACCGATCCAGGCCATGTTCGATCCGCGGACCTTGCAGCGCATCGCGGTCGCCAGGTGAGTTCTGCGGAAACCTGGCCTATGGCGCTCGACTCCAACCCGCTCTGGAAAGGCATTGCCGATAGGCTGCGGCGCACCAACTGGGCCGCGCTCATCGCTTCCGTCGCAATTCAAGGCGGGTTTTTCGCGGTACTGATATCGATGGGAGTGGTTTCGGGATTCCGCAAGGAACCCCAGCGGACCACGCTCACGGTCCTCTCAAGCAGGCAGCAGCCTCCTCCACCCCCGCCCGCAGCCACCAAGCCCAGAGCCGAGGCGCCGCCGCTGCATCAGACGCCGCCCAGGATACAGCTTTCCAGCACCGTGCCCGCCCCCGTACTGCAAGCACCGGCACCGCCTGCTCCCCCTGTCGCACCAGCTGCTCCCGCACCGAGCGCGCCGGAAGCGCCAGTTGCGCCTGCTGCGCCTTCGGCCGGTTCCGGACCGGTCAGCGTATCCAATCTCAACACCAACCTGCTCAGCGGATCGCCGCCATCCTATCCGATGGGATCGCGGCGCAAGCGCGAACAAGGCACGGTAGTGCTGAGGCTGGTCGTTTCCGAGGACGGACGGGTGACGCAGATATCGGTGCAGCGCTCAAGCGGCTTTGCCGCACTGGACGATGCCGCCCTAGCAGCGGTGCGCAGATGGCGCTGGTCGCCGACGGTTCGCGATGGCCGGCCTGTGGCTATCACCGGCCTCGTCCAGATCCCTTTCGTTCTCCGCGATTCCTGACCTGTCAACGGCAACCCCTCGGTGCGTCAGTCCCCTGTCGATGCTGGCATGGTCCCGGCTGCAGCACCGGCATCGATGCCCGGAGCGGTCGCCGCAGCGCCGATCTCCCGATCGCGCATCGCTTCCCCGGCGCGCTGCACGGCGCGGACCAGCCGGGGATAGACGCCGCAGCGGCACAGGTTGGGGATCGCCGCCTTGATGTCGGCCTCGCTGGGATCGGCGTTGCGGGTGAGCAGGGCGGCGGCGGCGATGGCGATGCCCGGAGTGCAAAAGCCGCACTGGATCGCCTGTTCGGTGATCAGCGCCTGCTGCACCGGGTGGCTCCGGTCTTTCGACAGGCCTTCGATCGTGGTGACGAAGCGGCCCTCGGCCTCGGCCAGCGAGATCATGCAGCTGCGCATCGCCTCGCCGTCGACCAGCACCATGCAGGCGCCGCAATCGCCCGCGCCGCAACCATATTTGGTGCCTGTCAGATTGGCTGCATCGCGCAGCGCCCAGAGCAGCGGGGTCTGGGGGTCCATACGGAAGTCGAGCGGGCGGTCGTTGACAGTCAGGCTGGGCATGATCGGGTCAGTCCCGCCAGCTGCGGTCGCGGCTGTCAACCCTGCGCTTCCATGCCTCGAAGTCGGCAACCCCGGCTCCGCCCGGTGGACGGGCCAGCGCCAGATCGCGCTGATGGACGGCGATAACCTCGTCGGGAACGGTGATCGGTGTCCCCATCGACAGCGTTGCCATCTGCACTTCGCAGGCGCG
Source organism: uncultured Alphaproteobacteria bacterium (assembly GCA_963775115.1). Taxonomy (GTDB): domain Bacteria; phylum Pseudomonadota; class Alphaproteobacteria; order Sphingomonadales; family Sphingomonadaceae; genus Novosphingobium. The sequence continues at coordinate 112,264 of CAVZHP010000009.1, read as the reverse complement.
TTGCAGCCCCCAGTGGATGTAGAACATCTCGGCAAGCGTTGCAGCCAGCACCACCGGGCCATGGTTGCGCAGCATCAGCACCGGCTTTTCGCCGAGATTGGCGAGCAGACGCTCGCCCTCCTCTGGTCGCACCGTGACTCCCTCGAAATCGTGATAACCGATGCGTCCGGCAAAATTGCAGGCATAGAAATTGACCGGTCGCAGCCCGCCTTCGAGGCTGCTCACGGCCATCGCTGCAGTGGTATGGGTGTGGCAGATGGCATGCGCGCGATCGAGATGCCGGTGAAAATAGGCATGCTGGACGAAGCCCGCCTGGTTGACCGGCCATTCGCTGCCGTCGAGCTTGTTGCCGTCAATGTCGATCTTGACCAGGTTGGAGGCACAAATTTCGCTGTAGAGCAGGCCGTAAGGATTGATCAGGAAGGCATGATCCTCGCCGGGTACCCGCAGCGAGATGTGGTTGTAGATCGATTCCGACCAGCCGAGGTGGTCGAATATCCGGTAGCACACGGCGAGCTCCTGACGGGCATGCCATTCGGCGTCGCTGCATTCGATGTTGCGGTGCATCGGCTGTTCCCGTTTGCTATCGTCCCGCCTTATCCGCTTGCGCCGGTTGAAGTCGAGAGCGTGCACGACAAACCTTGCGCCAAAATGCCGTTCGAATATGCAAGCCAGGCGCAACCTGGGAGCGATGCGATGAGCGGACAAGACATGCAGGCGATGATCGACGAGGCTGCGGTGCGGCGGGTGCTGGACGAATATTGCCTGCGGCTCGAAGCCAACAGCTTCGAGGACTGGCTCGACCTCTTCACAGACGACACGGTTTACGAGGTCTACAAGCTGGTGCTGCGCGGCAAGCAGGAAGTGACAGGGGTCCTCGCCCAGGCGCCGCACGGTGTCCATATCGGCGGCCCGATGCGCATTGCTATCACCGGCGACAGGGCCGAAACTCTGCAGAACTACCTGTTCGTCGCGACCAGCGCCGACGAATGGAATGTCGGCTGGTACGACCGCACGCTGGTGCGCATGGCGGACGGCTGGAAAATTGCCCACACCCGGGTCAGGATCGGACGCAAGGAAGATCTTCCGGCGAACGAGCGGGCGCGCAAGATCGCTTATCCGATCGGCTTTTCCTGACCCGGACCCTCACCGCCTCAGGTGCAGTGAGAAGTGCCGCCGGTGCCGGTTATGCCGCCGGGCGCGGCGGCGGGGTTCAGGTTCCGGTCGTCGCGGATGACGAAGGCCGCTTCATGCTTGAAGGTCGTCGGGTTGACGAACATGCTGCCGAACAGGCCCCGGTACTCAAAGTAGACTTCGACAAACATCACGGCGGAATTTGGCACTGCGGCAATTCGCCTGCTTGCCTTGCCAAGGCCCTGTATCTCCGCCCCGGTGAGGCCATAGCCGGCACCGCCGTAAGCCGATGTGCGCACCAGGCTGCCAGAGCAACGCTGCCAGTGAATATATTGCCGGTCGGTGTCGGGGTCGATCTCGAGGCTTGACAGGATGACCTTGCCGCGCGTCTGAAAATTGAAATCGCGCCCCTGGGTGACCGCGCCCTTCATCACCGAATCGATGTCGGTTTCGTTGATCGTCGGCGTCACGCCGCTGTTGTCGGTCTGGCCAAGCCGGGATGCGTTGTCGGCGAGCTGCAGGGCGAGCTGGCTGACCTGCATGTTGACGCTCGCCATATAGGCGATCTCGGTCCCGAACATGCCCAATGTGGTCATCAGCGGCAATACCACCGCAAATTCGATGAGCGCCGCCCCGCCGTTGCACGACCGCAGCCGGGCAAGAAGCTTGGCGAACCGCTTTTTCGGCGATGGCTGCAAGGGCGGCCTCATCAGCAAGTCCCCGAAGTTGCGCCATAGCGCGTCTGATCGGCGTAAGGCTGGTTCTTTCGCACGGCCGTGGCGCGCAGGCTGCGCTGGTTCCACATACCCGGCATGAACGGCACCTTGAACGTAGGCGTGTAGTTCGCCGTCACGGTATAGAGCACCACGTCACCCGCCCCGCCGTTGCCCGAAAGGCCGATGTCGGCTTCCCAGGAACCACTGCGGTTCTCGTCGACATAGCTTTCGCCGTTGTCGCACGATCCGTTGTTGTTGATGTCGTTCCACCGTTCCTTGCGGCCGATGTCGGCAAAATCGTAATAGCTGGCGCGGGTGGAGATGATTGTGTTGGTGGGCAGCACCGGGGCGACGATCCGCCGGACCATATTGTCCGCTGCGGTGGTATTTCCTGTTTCCAGCGAGGAAACCCGCGCGGCTTGCTGCACCGCGCCGCTCAGCACCGATTTGGCGTAGACCATCTGGCCGACATCGAACATCCCGATCAGCAAGGTGAGGAACACCGGTGCGATCAGCGCGAATTCCAGAGTGGACACACCCTCCGACGCGGCGGCGAGCCGGGCCGGGGCGATGCCCGGCGTGCGTTCGCCCGCCCGCGATCGGATAAGCCGGTTCGCGATCATTGCGTGATCCTCAACTCGCCGACCTGGTTGGCGATATCCTGGAAGGCCGTGTTCAGCTGGGCCCCGTTCGCCGCGCTGTAGGAGCTTGCGGTGGAACCGCAGGTCGTCAGGTCGGCAGTCAGCGCCGTGCCGAAAGCGATGACCCAGATGCGGATGCCCTTGGCCTTCACCGCCTCGCACAGGGCAAGGAAGCGCTGCCGGTGCCTGGTTACCTGCCTGCTCTCCGTGCCATCGGCGGTGATACGCTTGTCGTGATATTCGATGCCATAGCTGCTCTGGATGTAGGGATCCGGATCCAGTGTGCCATCGGTCATGTAGATTATGTGGCGGGCGACCGCGCCGCCGTTCGATGGCGCAGTTGCCACATTGGCCGAGAATATACCTGTCGGCGAAGCGATCCGCCCGCCCCACAGGATCCCGAAATCGTGATAGGTGCTGCCGCTGGCAGTCAGCGAGTCGGCATAGGTATCGAAGGCGGATTCGGTCATCGTCGCCAGCAGTCGCGCCGCGCGAGGACAAGCCGACGAAGCCGCGGAGCCAGTGGTCGCTGTGGCGACGTCGCTATTGCGCCGATAGGCGACTTGCGGCCACATCGGGGCCCATTTCGTCGCATTGTCGCTCGTGGGCGCGCTATCGATATCGAGATCGCGCAGGCCGCTCGGCGACATTCCGGTCAGCGCCGACCAGGCTATCGAACCGCTCGCCACGGTCTCGCGCTCCTCGATGCATCCGCCCCAGGTCGATGACACGTTCGCGCCGCTGCTGCCGGTCTGGGTCACCACTGGCTGGAATGTCTTGTAGACACTGGTGTCGTAGGTAACCTGCCGGTAGGTCCAGCTTGAGAAGGTACTCGATGCCGGGATTGCGGGATTCCATTGCCGTGTCGTTGTGTCCGTAGTGACCCGGTCGCGGGTATAGGTGCGCCTTTGCATCTTTCGCGGCGATTGACCGGAGGTGATGCGCACGCATTGGTATTCGTAGCGCTGCTGCGGCTGCGTCGAGGTGGTTACCTGGATCTCGTCGCCATTACCATCGATATAGGCAGTACCGATATTTACTACGGGGTCGCCGTTGTTCGCCCATGAGGTGGGGTTCTGATTCGGAATGGCGTCACTACAGTTGGAGCTGTTCGTATATGTCGCTCCGGTATCGGCCCAAGCGCCAGTATTGGAATTTGCCGTGGAGGTATCGCTATTGACATCGGGAGTACCCCAGCTGGCGGGTTGGGCTGCTACGACGGCATAGTTCGCCTGCCGCGACTGGATCGGATGACTGTCTTTCAGATAGGCCGGGTTCAGCGCATACAGCAGGCTGCCGACATTCACCGACGAGCTGTAGGGCACGAAGCCATAGCGCACCCGGGCGTTCGACGCCGATGTCGCTGTAGCTACTGTATCGTAGAAGCTCTTCATCGCGGTGCGCAGGTAATCGATTCTCCGGCTGCCAACGGGAGCCTCGTCATTGCTGGTCGGGTACCAGTTCATCGAGCCGGTGGTATCCAGCACCATCACCACGTCGCTGTTGCCGACCTGCATCGAGGCAGAGCAATTGACCGACAGGGCCATTTCCCTGAAGCCGAACAGCTTCATGATGATCGTATCGACCCTGGTAGAGGCGGTTCCGGCAATGGTGCTGCCGTTATCCGGCGTGCTCGACGAGAACGATGTGGCGCGGGCGCCCTGTTCGCCCGAATCGAAGTTGGCGTTGAAATAGGAGGCCGCCTTGTTCCTCGCGACGGTGTCGTAGCCGTCGTTTTCGATCGACCGGCGCCCGGCCAGTGTCGCGGCGTCGCAGGCGGCCTGGAGCCGGGTTTTCACCATGTAGGAACGGCTCATGTCCACGCCCGAGCCGATCATCGCGGCAAGGGTCAGCATGCCGACTGCGGCCATGGGCAGGACGTTGCCACTCTCGTCGCGAAACGTCCTCAATGCCGTGCGTAAAGTGCGCCTCATCGTCTTGTCCGACCTTTGACATGCGCGGCCTGCGCGCGAATACACTGGTCGGGGAACTTAGCGGATGAAGGTTTAAGAGTACCTTACGAGAGGACATTACCATTTGGTTAGCCACGCCTGCGCGCGGCGCTGCGAAGCAGGAATTGGCAGGCTGTTTGGGCTTTTGGCCACGCCACCCGGCGGCGATTGATTCGGAAACAGGTTTACTACAATAGGGATATTGTGCTGGCGCAGGAAGGGAATGGTTCGCGATGGGCAGAGGAACACTTCTGGTAGCGGGCGCGGCGGGCGATGTCGGGCAGGGGATTGTCGCTGAGGCCCTGACCTCGGGGCGGCAGGTGGTTGCGGCGGGGCGCGATGCCGACAAGCTGGAGCGGCTGAAGGCGCGGCATGGGGGCGCTGCGCTCGCCTGCGTCGCGGGGGACATCGCCACCGAGGCCGGAGCGGAGCAGCTGTGGAGCGATGCCGCCGCAGCATTCGGCGCGATCGATGCCGTAGTGGTCTCGGTCAACGCGCCCGGCCGGATCGAGGCGCTGGCCGGCTGGAATGCAGACGATCTCGCCGCATTCTATGCCGCCAATGTCCTGACCCATTTCAACGCAGCGAAAGTGTTCCTGCCGCGTCTGCCCGCCAGCGGCATGTTGATCGGCATCGGCGGCGGCACTGCGGATTTCATCTTCCCAAAAATGGCGGCGACCTCGATGGGCCAGGCGGCGCTGCGGATGCTCTATCGCGGGCTGGCGAAGGAGCGCAAGGAAGGCGCTCAGCTGCGCGAGCTGATGATCGTCTCGATGGTCGCAGGGGCAAGCAACCGGGACAGGGCGCAGCCGGATTGGGTGACGGACAGCGAGGTCGGACAGCATATCTGCGCCATCCTCGATGCACCGGACAGGTTCCCCAAGCCGATCCTGCAGCTGCGCTCAAAAGCGCAAGTGGGCCATCCCGAAGCGGAGGATGCAAAGTGAGTGCAGTGCTATCCCGCGCCGGTAGCGTCGCCGCGATCGCACCCATCCGACCGGACAGGCACAACGCGATCACCGGATCATGACGAGCGATCCCGGCCTGCCACTGACCGTGCCCGCGCTGCTGCGGCGGCATGCCTGGGCCGATCCGGCGAAGCTGCTCCACGTCTGCGACGGCGAGCGGCTGACCTATGGCGAGGCCGAGGCCCGCTCGCGCCGGCTTGCCAAGGGTCTGATCGCAGCGGGGGCGGGCAAGGGCAGTCATGTCGCGTTGCTGTTTCCCAATTCGCCGGATTTTGTCGTGTGCATGCTCGCCGCCGCGCGGATCGGGGCAGTGGTGCTGCCGCTCAGCACGCTGTCGACGGCGGACGAGCTTGGCTGGCTGCTGAAAAACTCGGACACCGGCTTTGTCCTCGCGGCGCGGCAATTCCGCTCGCAGGACTTCGCTGCGATTCTGCCGCTGGCTGTCCCGGCGCTCGATCTGGCCGCCGCGCCGCCGCTGGTTTCGCCGGAAATTCCCTGGCTGCGGCATGTCTGGTTTTCCGGCGAGCTGGCCCCGGGCGAACATCCGGGCTGGTCGCTGGCCGCGCTGGAAACGCTGGGCGAGCCTATCGCCGATACCCTGCTCGATGCCGCCGAGGCCCATGTCTCCCCGGCGGACCGCTTCGTCATCATCCACACGTCAGGATCGACCGGCAAACCCAAAGGCGTGATCCACGCTCATGGCACGCTGATCCGCCACCTCGCCAACATCAACCGGGTGCGCAATCTGGTGCCGGAGGACATCCTGTTCGCGACATCGCCGTGGTTCTGGGTCGCCGGATTTGCCTTCGGGCTGGTCGGCACTCTGGTGGCGGGCGCGCGGATTGTCTGTTCCAACGAGACCGAACCCGCCAAAGTGCTGGATTTCATCGAGCGCGAGCGCCCGACGATGAGCAACGGCTTTGCCCCTGCGATGGTCCGCTTCGCCCAGGACCCGAGCTTTGCCGGCGCGCGATTTCTCGTTTCTGCGCAAGGGCAACCTCCATCCGATCATGCCGCCCGGCATTCGCCCGCGCGACATGGACCTGCGCCACAATATCTACGGCATGACCGAGGCTGGCAGTGCCCTGACCATGAGCGCCGACGAGAGCGACCAGGGCGAACACCGGCGCGGTTCGCTGGGGGAACTGCTACCGGGGTTCGAGGCAAGGATCGTCGATCCGGAGAGCGGCGCGGTGCTCGGCACGGACGAGGTGGGCGAGCTGTGGATTCGCGGTCCCCTGATGATGCAGGGCTATTACGGGCGGGAGCGCGGCGAAGTGTTCGACGCCGAGGGCTGGTGGCGCAGCGGCGACATGTGCCGGATCGACCGCGACGGCCTGTTCTATATCGCCGGGCGTCTCGGCGACATGATCAAGACCGCCGGAGCCAACGTGGCGCCCAGGGAAGTGGAAGCGGTGCTGTGCAGCCTGACCGGCGCGGCGCTGTGTTTCGTGATCGGCCTGCCCGATCGGGAACGCGGCGAAGTGGTGGCCGCTGCCATCGTCGGCGATGCTCCCTTCGAGGAAGCCGATCTCATTGCCCGCGCGGCGGAGAAACTCTCGCGTTACAAAGTGCCGCGCCGGATCGTCCGCCTGCGCGAGGACGAGCTGCCGATGCTGTCCAGCGGCAAGATCGATATGCCCGGGCTCAAGCGGCTGGTGCGCGAACGCCAGGTGGTGGAAGGGACGTCAGCAGCGCCGGGAAGTATTGAAAAATAAACATATTCCTGCGCCCACTCCTCCTCGCGGCAGGCGAGTTGCCAGACGGGCACAAACATGTAAACCAGCTAACGAGCGCTGACACCAGCGCAAACCGGGGCTTACCTGTCTGTCATGACCATCACTTCCGACGATGCTATCCGCTTCGGCTTTCTGGTCCACGATGTCTCCCGCCTGCGCCGGGTGCTGGTCGACCGGGAGTTGAAGCCGCTGGGCGTGACCAGGTCGCAGTGGTGGGTGCTGGCCTTTCTTTCGCGGCGCGACGGCATGACGCAGACTGCGCTGGCGGCGGATCTCGATCTCACCAAAGTGGCGGTCGGCGGCCTGCTCGAGCGGATGGAAACAGCAGGGCTGGTCGAACGGCGGCTGGATGGCAGCGACGGGCGGATCAGGCGGGTCTATCTCACTCGCGCGAGGCACCCGGCTGGTGCGCGATATCCGCAAGCAGGTGGAAATGGTCGAGCAGGAAATCCTCGGGCCCAACAGCGAGGAGGAAGTGCAAGTCACCGTCCGTACGCTGCAGCGGATGAAGGAAGTGCTGCTGCAAAAGATTGGCGAGGGCGGAACGGAATGACCCGGGCAGCCCTGGCCGGCACGGCGGGGTTGTCTGGAATTCCCTGATTGTTAAGCAGGTATGCGAATTGGGCCGGGAGGAGACCGAAGTGTCGAGAGTGCTGGTCACAGGCGGCAGCCGGGGGATTGGCCGCTCGATCTGTCTGCGGATCGCGGCCGATGTGCTGAAGCGCGGTGAACAACCGCGCATTGCCGTCAGCGCCACCGGTGCTTCTCCCGATCTCGCCAATCTTGTCGCCGAATTGCAGGCAATGGGAGCCTCTGCGCTCGCCGTCACTGGCGATCTCAATGATCCCGCTTTCCCGGCGCAGCTTGTCGAACAGGCCATCCAGTTCTGCGGTGGCCTCGATACCGTCGTCCACAATGCCGGGGGTGCCATCGCTTCGCCGCTGGTCAAGGTGACTTTGCACGACTGGGATACGGTCTTCGCGATCAATACCCGCGCCTTCCTGCTGCTCGGCCAGGCGGCGAACCGCGAGCTGCGCAAGTCTGGCGGGTCGATGTGCGCGATCGGCTCGGCCGCCTCGGAGACGGTGCAGCCCTATACCGGGGCCTATAATGCGGCCAAGGCGGCGCTGGCGATGCTGGTCGGCCAGATGGCCTATGAATGGGGCCGCCACGGCATCCGCGTGAACTGCGTTTCGCCGGGCCTCACCCTGTCGCGCTCGACCGAGGATGCACTGGGCAGCGAGCAGGACCGCGCGCGTGCCGGAGCCCACATTCCGCTGCGCCGGGTGGCGACGCCAGAAGATGTCGCCGCCGCCGTCGCCTTCGTCATCGGGCCGGATGCCAGCTATATCACCGGCGAGAACATCAATGTCGATGGCGCGCTGCGCCATGTCGGCACCGAGCAAATGCTGGGCGACAAGGCCCAGGCCTGGTCCGCGCAGGACGCCGGCCGGATGCGGCCCGGGGAAGGATAGGCCGGGACGCCGGTACCCGGCGGCGGTGCGGGCGGCAACACCGGGGCGATCGACCTCTACAAGCGCGGCTGCTTCATCCTTGAAGCCAAGCAATCGAAATTGCGCGAGGCCGACAGGAATCAGGCCCAGCTGTTCGATGTTGCCGAGACCGCTCCCGCCTCACCTTCGGGCGCACGCTATGACAGGTTCATGCGCGACGCGCTCAGTCAGGCCAAGCGCTATGCGGTCAACCTGCCGGGCGACCATCCCTGGCCGCCCTTCCTGATTGTCTGCGACGTTGGCCGCGCTTTCGAACTCTATTTCGACTGGTCCGGCAACGGGCGCGGCTATGGCCACTTTCCCGATCAGCATTCCTACCGGTTCGAGTTGCACCGCTTTGCCGAAGCGGAGGTGCAGGAGATAATCAGGGCGGTCTGGACGAACCCGGCCAGCATCGATCCGCGCGCCAGATCGGCGGAGGTGTCGCGCAGCATTGCCAAGCGGCTGGCCGATGTTTCCAAGTGGCTCGAAGGCACCCAGCGCGCCAGGACTGCGCAAGCCACCGACAGCGAGCGCAGCCTGGCAGTCGAGGAAACAGCCCTGTTCCTGATGCGGATCGTTTTCTGCATGTTTGCCGAGGACGTGGGGCTTTTGCCCAAGGACAGCTTTTCCGGCTTTCTGGAAAAGGCAGTCGGGAACGAATCCGCCTTCGAGCCGGAACTCCGCGCCCTGTGGAGCATCATGGGCAGCCCGGGCGGGAGCCGCTATGCCTCGGCCATCGGCGGGGAAGTGCGCTATTTCAACGGCGGCCTGTTTGCCTCGGCCAAGACCTACGGACTTTCCAATGCCGACCGGGGCGAACTGCTGGAAGCGGCCAAGGCGGACTGGACCAAGGTCGAACCGGCCATCTTCGGCACCTTGCTGGAACAGGCGCTGACCCCAAGCGAGCGCGCCAAGCTGGGCGCGCATTACACGCCCCGACCCTATGTCGAGCGGCTGGTGCAGGCGACCATCATGGACGTGCTGGACGCCGAATGGGAGGCGATCCTGAGTTCCTCCGATTTGCCTTTGCCCCCCTCCCCGGCGGGGAGGGGCCGGGGGTGGGGGAGCGAGGCCGACAGGTCTCGCGTCTACGCTCGCGTAGAACCCCCTCCCCAACCCCTCCCCGCCGGGGAGGGGCTTTTAGACTTGGCCACCGCCTTCCACGCCCGCCTCGCTTCCCTGCGCATTCTCGATCCAGCCTGCGGCACCGGCAATTTCCTCTATGTCGCGATGGAAAACCTGATGCGGCTGGAAGGCGACGTGATCGAAACCATCCGCCAGCTCGGCGGCGCGGCCTCCCCGCAGGTCGGGCCGCAGCAGTTCCTCGGGCTGGAACTGAACCCGCGCGCAGCCGTGATTGCCGAACTGGTGCTGTGGATCGGCTGGCTGCGCTGGCGGATGAAAAACGATCCCCTCGCCGCGCCCGATCCGGTGCTCAAGCAGTTCGGCAACATCAACTTCGGCGGCCATGCCGGCTATGACGCGGTGCTGCGCCACAAGCCCAGCGGCGAGGCCGATACCGATCAGCCGATGCTGCCGGATTGGCCCGAGGCGGATTTCATTGTCGGCAATCCGCCGTTTATCGGCGGCAAGGATATACGGCGCAATCTCGGCGGCGATTATGCCGAGGCGCTGTGGCGGGCCAATCCGCGCGTGCCCAAAAGCGCCGATTTCGTCATGCAATGGTGGGACCGGGCGGCGCACATATTGGTGGCGGAAGGCAGCCCGCTGGTCCGCTTTGGCTATGTGACCACCAACAGCATCACCCAGACCTTCAGCCGCCGGGTGATCGAAGGCTACTTGAACCCCGGTATAGCAACCTCGATTCCCCCCTCCCCGGCGGGGAGGGGCCGGGGGAGGGGGAGCGAGGCCGACAGGTCTCGCGTCCACGTTGGCGGCGAACCCCCACCCCAACCCCTCCCCACCGGGGAGGGGCTTAAGAGGCGCTTGAGCCTTATCCTCGCCATCCCCGATCACCCCTGGACCAAGGCGACCAAGGACGCCGCCGCCGTGCGCATTGCCATGACGGTGGCGGAACGCGGCGAACACGAGGGGCGGCTGGTCGAGATCACCGGCGAAAGTGGGCTGGACAGCGATGCGCCGATGCTGGTCGAGAGCGAACTGCGCGGGCAGATCAATCCGGATTTGAAGCTGGGGGCGGATGCCGGATCGGTGGTGCCGCTCAAGGCCAATGAAGGGCTGGGCTATCGCGGGGTGCAGCTGATTGGTGCCGGCTTCATGGTCACACCGACCGAAGCCGAACACCTCGGTCTTGGCAAACGTGAAGGACTTGAGAAGCACATCCGCCCCTATCGCAACGGGCGTGACCTGATGCAGAACTCGCGCGACAAGCTGGTGATCGACCTGCTGGGGCTGGACGAGAAGGAAGTGCGGACGCGCTTTCCCGAGGTCTATCAGCATGTGCGGGCCAAGGTTTACACCAAGACGTGGAACAAGGATGCCGATGGCGGCAAGGGCGCTTGGGAGGGCCGGGAGGTCAACCGGCGGGAAAGCTACAAGAAATACTGGTGGGTATTCGGCGAGCCGCGCAAGGATTTGCGACCAGCACTCGAAGACCTCCCCCGCTACATTGCGACGGTCGAAACATCGAAGCATCGCATCTTCCAATTTTTGGAAGCTGAAATCATACCGGACAACATGCTGGTCGTGACTGGCAGCGATGATGCCTTTCACCTGGGGGTGCTGTCGTCCCTGATTCATTGCGAATGGACACTTCAGTCAGGCGGCTGGCTCGGTTTCGGCAATGACAATCGCTACAACAAGTCCAAGGTCTTCGACCCCTTCCCCTTCCCCGATGCCACACCAGCCCAGCGCGCCTCCATCGCCGATCTCGCCGAGGAACTGGACGAAACCCGCAAGGCCGCGCTGGCCGAGGTTCCCGGCCTGACCATGACCGAGATCTACAACCTGCGCGATCGCCAGCGCGCCGGGCAGCTCAAGGACCTGCTGGAAACCGGGCGCGCCGCCAAGGCCCGCGTCGGCATCGTGGGCCGCCTGCACGAACAGATCGATGCCGAAGTCGCCGCCGCCTATGGCTGGGCCGATGACTGGAAGAATGGCAACTTGCCGCCTGCCGAAATCGTCTCCCGGCTGGTCGCGCTCAATGGCACCCGCGCCGCCGAGGAAAAGGCCGGAACCGTCCGCTGGCTCCGCCCCGATTACCAGATACCCCGCTTCGGGGCTGGAAAAACGTAGGAACGTGGAGCGGGGGGAAAGTGGAGCGGGGGGCCGGCGTTGAGGCTACTTTCGATCATTCAACGCAAGGGGCTGGAGGCGGTCGCTTGAAGTCTTGCTTGGCGACATCGCAGGCGCGATGAGCAGAGAATATTGTCCGACGATCATCGATCCGGGCGGGGGGGCCGCCATAGGTAATATCATCCAGCAGTGGCCCGGCACCGAGCGCGGCGATCCACGGACAGACAGCGGCCGCGATCATTTTGTGCCCGCCACGACCTGTTTTGCCTGCGCGGCCGTCATGTCCTTCATCTCGCGCGGGACGTATTTTTCGTCATGCTTGGCGAGCAGATTGTCGGCGATGAAAGTTCCATCCGCGCTCAGCTTCCCTTCGGCGACCACACCCGATCCCTCGACGAACAGCGCAGGGGCGATACCCTTGAAGCGGACCGGCACCTTGGCTTTTCCGTCGGCAATGACAAACGCCATCGTCACGCCGTCTGCCGCTGTCCCGATCGAGCCGCGCTCGACCATGCCGCCCAACCGCACCGCGCGATCCGGGGCAGGCGGGCTGGCGGAGAGTTCGCTTGGGACGTAAAAATAGGAAGCCTGGTTGCGCAGCGCCCACGCCGCGAGAAGCCCGGCGGCGACCAGCGCAAACAGCGCGACTGCAACCAGCATAAGCCGCTGGTGTTTGGGTTTGATCGTGCTCATGTTTCGCGCCCCAGGTCACGGCTCCGCTCACGTCGGTGTTCGGCGCGGCGCATGGCGAGCCAGCTCCAGCCCGTCACCAGCGCTGTCCCGACGATGCCGACAGCATAGGCTGCGAGGACAAAATCCCATTGGTTCAGCGCTTCGCGTATCATGCGATAACTCCCGGATCGGCTTTGCGCCGCAGCCGGGCATCGGCTTGGGTATCGGCGAGGATCGTTCGCATCCGCGCCAGCACAATTCCGCCAAAAATCAGCGAGAAACCAGCTGTCGCGGCAAGCAGGGGCCAGAGGAAGGCGGCATCGATCGCCGATTTGCCCATCGAAATGCTGGCGGGTTGATGCAGGCTGTTCCACCACACGACCGAACGGTTGATGATCGGAATGTTGATCGCGCCGACCAGGCCGAACACGGCCACGACCCGCGCATTGCCGCTCTCGCGCCCCGCAGCGTCTGCCAGTGAGATATATCCGAAATAGAGAAACAGCAGCACGAGGAAGCTGGTCAGCCGCCCGTCCCATACCCACCAGGTTCCCCAGGTCGGTCGCGCCCAGATCGATCCGGTGGCCAGACAGATCGCCGTAAAGGCAGCGCCAGGAACCGCGGCCGCGCGCGCGGCGATGCCGGCGAGCGGGTGCCGCCAGACCAGTTCGGCCAGGCTGGCGACGGCGATTGCCGTCCAGCCGCCCATGCCGAGCCAGGCAGCGGGCACATGGATGAACAGGATACGCACGGTATCGCCCATCAGCCGGTCTGGCGGCACATGCAGCAATCCCCAGGCCAGCGAGACCGATGCCAGGACGATGCCGGTCAGGAGCAATAGCGGCGTCAGCCAGCGTGCGAGACGCAAGAAGCGGGCGGGATTGGCGAAGCGATGCATGGTTGTTCCTGTCGGAGTTGCGGTGTGCTTGCCCGCCAATCAGATTTGCGGGGTCCAGCTTTCAAGACTGGATTCGACACCATTCGCCGGATCGATTTCGGCTACAGCGTCAGGACAAATAATCTGGCGAGATTCGGGCACCAGCCGGTAGCCGACGCCCCTCAGGGTTTGAATCCGGTCCTTGCCAATCTTCCGCCGCAACCGCGCGATCTGCACCTCGACCGTGTTGACGCCGCGATCCTGCTTGCGGGCATAAAGCTGTTCGAGCAATTCGTCGCTCGACAGGAAACGGTCGGGCCGCATGACGAACAGGCGCAGCAGGCGGAATTCGTTTCGCGTCAGGTCGAGCGGCTCGCCTGCCAGCCAGGCGCGCCTCGCCTTGAGATCGAGTTCGGCGTCGCCCGATCTCATCAGGTCGGTCGAGCCGCCGGCAAAGCGGCGAATAACGGCTCGTAATCTGGCGGTCACCTCTTCGGCGCGCACCGGCTTCACCATGAAGTCGTCGGCCCCGGCATTGAGGCATTCCACCTTTTCGCGCCAGTTGCTTTGTGGCGAGAGGATGAGCAGCGGTTGATCGAGTCCGTCTTCGCGGATCCTCTGGACAGCATTGCGGCCATCCATGCCTCGGGGGCCAAGATCGATGACAATTGCTTCGGCGCTGGTGACGGCGCCGGTGGCAAGCGCCTGCGCCTTGGAACAGGCCCGGGTCACAACAAATCCCGATCCGGCCAGCCGCTCGGCCAGCCAGTCGGCGGAGTTCCGCTCATGTTCGATAAGCAGTAATTGCATCAACCCGCGATTCCCGCGCGCCATTCTAAAGGCGCCTCTTGTATTTATCACCGCAATACATTGCAGTGACAGCGATTTCGATCAAACTGTACCGAACTTGGTTTCGACATTTATCCCCGTTTCGTGCAGAAACTGCGTTGGCAGGAGCCCGCCCGCGCAGACGATGACATCTTCGTTGGCGATGGTTCTCAACTCGCCCTGGCAATCGAGTTCGACGGTTTCCGCCAGGATGTGCCGGACCGAGCTACCCAGCAGTTCCCGCAACCGGCCGGTTGCCGCGAGTTCGGCTACCCGGTCGCGATTTTTCGCCCGCGCCCGGGAATAGGCTTTGCCGCGATAAGCCAGCGTGACATCCGTACCGGGCTGTTCCGCCACCCGCGCCGCCGCTTCGAGCGCGCTATCGCCGCCGCCGACCACCAGCACCTTGCGCCCCGCATATTGTTCCGGATCGATGAGCCGGTAGACGACTTTCTCCAGGTCTTCGCCCGGCACTTCCAGCGGCCGGGGGGTGCCACGCCGGCCAATGGCGAGGACGACGGTTTTGGTGCGATAGCGTCCCTTGGTGGTGACAACCTCGAAATGCCCGCCCGCCCGTTCGATGGCGCTTACCTGTTCCTCGAATTGCGGCTCCAGCCCGGTGCGCGCGAGCACCTCTTCCCAGAATGCCAGCAAGCGCTCCTTGCTGATCTCGCCGAAGCGGACCTGGCCGACGATGGGCAGGGTCGCGGGCGCGGTCATCACCAGCTTGCCGCGCGGGAAGTGGGCGACCGTGCCGCCCAGCGTCGCCTGATCGATGGTGCGGAACTTCAGCTTTTGCTCCATCGCGCCAAGGCTCGCGGAAATTCCTGCCGGGCCGCAGCCGACGATCAGGACGTCGAGCACATCCCCGCCGCCAGGCGCCTTGCGCGCGCGGGCCGCGGCATGGCCGATCGCCTGGCGGCCCTGCTCGATCGCGTTCTTGATCAGGCCCATGCCGCCAAGCTCGCCGGCGATGAAAATTCCGGGCACGCTGGTTTCGAATTCGGCCGAGAGCATGGGAATGTCGACCCCGCGTGTTTCGGTGCCAAACACCAGCGAGATTGCCTTGGTCGGACAGGCCGCCTGGCAGGCGCCGTGGCCGACGCACATGGTCGGTTCGATCAGGGCTGCCTTGCCATCGATGATACCAAGAATATCATGCTCGGGACAGGCCCTGACGCAGGCGGCGCAGCCCAGGCACAGCGCCGGGTCGATGACCGGGTGGAGCGACTGCGGCTCCAGCAAGCCCGCCTGGCGGTTGTCTTCCAGCACCGCCAGATCGCGCCGCGAACGCTTCAGTTTGACGAAGGTCCAGCCGGCCCAGATCGCCAGTAGCGGGGCGGCATAGACCAACAATATCGGATCGAATGGCATCAGCTTCCCGGAACCCCGAATTCCCTGGCCGCGCCATTGACCATGGCGAGATCCGCCGCCGAACCGGCCAGCGCCCGCCGGGCGGTGGCGAGGTCGCGGCCTGCCTGCTCGCCCTGCTTGAGCACCATGCGCGAGCGCATCAACCGCACCCAGCCGTCGGCATTCTTCGGTTCGGCCTGAAGCTTCTTCGCCAGGCCTTCGACCATCTGGTCGACCATTGCCTGCCGATCGGCGGCGGGCAGCGTACTGGCGGCCTGGACGGTGCCGCTATCCAGAGGCGGCGGTGCGCCGAGTTCGCCCGCCGGGGCAGGTGCGCCCGGGGCCGCGGCCAGCTTCGCCGGGACCTGGACTTTCAGCCTGGCTGCGGTCTCGCCGATCTGGCGGCGCAGGTCGGCCTGCCAGGGAGCATCGGCGCCGGCGCTGCCTGCCAGAGCGATCCACTTGTCGAGCGCCGCCTTCTCCTGCCCGTGCTGGGCAAGCCACAGCGCCTGGAAATAGCGCGCCCGCGGCTCGGAGGGATCGGCCGCGATGGCCTTGTCGAAGGCGTCCTTGGCCTCCCGGGTGACCGTGCCCTTGGCGACGCCGACCAATGCCTCGCCAAAGCCGGCGTGGACGTTGGCCTGCTTGGGCAGCAGGGGCAGCGCACGCCTGTAAGCAGCGACGGCCTTGTCGGGGTTGCCGGTCATGACATAGGACCAGCCGAGCATCCGGAAGCCTTCGCCGTCCGCCGGGTTCTTCTCGAGCCGTTCGGCGAGCCGCTGCATCATCGTATCGACATCGTCGAGCGCCTTGTCGCCGCCGGGGCCCGCCGGACAGCACCCGGCATGCCGACGGCGTTCGGCGACGGGCCCGCGCTGTCGCCCGGTTTCAGCGCGATCACGGCGACCGCAACTGCCGCAAGCGCACCCGCGCCAATCAGAATGAACCGGGAATTCGGCTTGGAGGCAGCAGACGATCCTGTAATGGCAGCCTGTTCCTTACCGGCAGGGGCTTCGCCGGCATCCGCGGCGGCCGGCTCTCGCGTCTGGCACATCTGCCAGACCCGCATCGCGACAATTCCGAGCGCAATGCCCGCCAGACCGGTCAATATGTATTGCAGCATTGTTCTACCTGTTTTGCTTCCCGGATCGCTCTATCGGCGGCCCTTTATTCGCTGCCCCCTTAACGAGGCCCATGCCTTACCTGACTCCAACCTGTCATTCCTGACGAAACGGCGACATGTTGCCCGTGTAGAGAGACGAACGGCGGGCCCTCCGCCGCATTTTGCGTGAACCAATCGCTAAGCACCTTGTGACAAAGATGTGGCCCACTTCTAACAACGCGGTGCTGCGAATTCCATGGCAAGCAAGGCAGATAGATTGTCAGTTTCGGGTCAACAACCAAGGTTAAGCGCAAGTTCTTTCGAAAGAATAGCGTCGCTGCTGGTGATTGCCGGGGTCGCTGCGGCGATTGTCGCTGGCTGGCTGGATCGCGGCGACGGCGGGCTCGATCCCGAGCATGGGCTGGGTTATGCCCTGGGGATCGCCGGAGGCACGATGATGGTGATCCTGCTGGCCTATCCGGTGCGCAAGCGCGTCCGGGTGCGCAACAAGGCGGCGGGGTCGGTGGGCTTCTGGTTCCGGTTTCACATGTTCCTGGGCCTGATGGGCCCGCTGGCGATCCTCTATCATTCGCGCTTCAGCTGGGGCGCGCTCAACAGCGCCGTGGCGCTGGGGGCGATGATCGTGGTTGCGTCAAGCGGCCTGATCGGACGCTTCCTTTATTCGCGGGTCCATCGGGGCTATTCCGACCGAAAACTCGAAATTCGCGCACTTAAGGCCGACATGGACACGATGCTGGCTGATATCGAAGGCCGAGGGCTTTCCCGCGCGGCGATTCTCGATCGCCTGCTGCCGTTCGAGGAGCGCGCGGTCTCCGCCGGGGCGAATTTCTGGTCGAGCGCGGGGGCGGTCCTCGGCCTGAGCCTCGAAACGCGCCGGGCACAGCGCAACCTGCTGCGCTCGCTTCCCGGAATTGAGACGGACGGGGCTGTTCCCATCCGCGAAGCAGTTGGCGAGTATTTCCACGCGGTGCGCCGCGCCGCCGAATTCGCCTTCTATGACCGGCTGCTGCGCCTGTGGCACCTGTTTCACCTGCCGCTGTTCTTCCTGCTGATCGCGGCGGCGGTGCTGCATATTGTCGCAGTCCACATGTATTGATGACACGGGGACTGCGCCTATTCTGGTTGCTGTGCCTGATGCTGGCGGCGCCCGCGTTCGGCCAGTCGATCGTCGAGCGGCTGATTACACCGGGGCCCCTCAGCGCTCCCCATGCCCGGTTGGAGAACCGGTGCGATAGCTGCCACACCTCGTTCCAGAAGACGGCGCAGAATTCCAGATGCACCGCCTGCCACAGCGGGATCGGCGGCGACATTGCCCAAGGCCGCGGCTTTCACGGCAAATTCGCGGCAGCGCGAACCGGTGCCTGCAAGACCTGCCACAGCGAACACAAGGGGCGTGGTTACGGGCTGATCCGGCTCGATCGCACCTCGTTCAATCACACTGCCTTCACCGACTATCCGCTGACCGGCGGCCACGCCCGGGCGACTTGCGCTGGCTGCCACGGCAACGGCACGCATTTCCGGGGCGTCGCGACAACCTGCGCCAACTGCCATGCCCGCAAGGATCCCCATCGCGGGCAACTGGGGCGCGATTGCCAGACCTGCCACACCGCCGCCGGCTGGAAGCAGGTGCAGCCGTTCGATCATAGCCGCACCGGCTTCTCCCTGACAGGAGCGCACCGGCAGCAGGCCTGCCTGTCCTGCCATGCCGGACAGCGCTGGAAGGGGCTGGGATCGACCTGCATCGGCTGCCATGCCCGCGACGACGCCCACAAGGGCAGCCGGGGGACCAACTGCGCCAGTTGCCACACCACCGCGACCTGGCGCTCGGCGACATTCGATCATGCGACTACTGGCTTCCCGCTCACCGGCGCACACGCCGGGGCAGCTTGCGCGGGATGTCACGGTGCGGGCAATGCCAACAAGCATCCGCCGCAGACCTGCATCGGCTGCCATGCCCGCGACGACACGCACAAGGGCGCGAATGGCACGAATTGCGCGTCCTGTCACAACAGCCGGTCGTGGCGGCAGACCAGTTTCGATCATGACCGGATGACCGAATTCCCCCTGCGCGGCGCTCATCGCACCACAACCTGCCAGGGCTGTCACAAGCAGCCGCCCAAGGTCGCCAAGCCGCCGGTCACCTGCTTTGGCTGCCATGCTCCGGACGATACCCACAAGGGCGGCAACGGCCAGGATTGCGAGCGCTGCCACAACGCGACAGGCTGGAAGTCGGTCAGCTTCAACCACAACACGATGACCAAGTTTCCGCTTTCCGGGAAGCATGCTGCCGCGCGCTGCGAGACCTGTCACACCAGGCCGCCGCGCGAACTCAAGCTTTCGAACACATGCGCGTCTTGCCACACCAAGGACGATGCCCACGCCGGCAAGCTTGGTGCATCGTGCGGCCGGTGCCATGACAGCAATGACTGGAAGACAAGGGTCACCTTCGATCATGCGCTGACCCGCTTCCCGCTGATCGGCAAGCATATCACCGCGCAATGCACGGCCTGCCACGCCGACAAACGCTTCGCTGCCAAGGGCGTGACCTGCGCCGACTGCCATGTGGACGACCGTCACAAGGGCACGCTCGGCACCCCCGCTGCCTGCGGCCGGTGCCACAATTCAGTTAGCTGGAAGGCCTGGACTTTCGATCATGACAAGGCGACGAAATTCCCGCTGACCGGGCGTCACCAGGGCCTGATCTGCTCGGCCTGCCATGGCCGGGCAGGCGATCCGGCAAGGATTGGCGGGCAATGCGTCGATTGCCACCGCCGCAACGACATCCATCGCGGCGAATTCGGCGAGGACTGCGAGCGCTGTCACGTGACCAGCACCTTCCGCGAAATCATCATGGGCACCAGGCGCTAGCGCGGCCGGATTCTGGCGAAAGCTGACATTAACCTTACAGCCAGCCGGATTTTCCGCCGAAGCGATGTCCGGCAGCGATGGCCGGAGCAGTTTTAGGTACCTTCTTTCTATTCATATTGCTTAGAAATTCAGTTCCATAGCTAGAATGGGTCGCGGCCCGGATTGGGGGCCTTGCAGGCAATCGTTCCCGGTCGGGCGGAAATTGAAGGGTTAGATTCTGTTCGGGAAACGTCTCTCGACGATCCTGTTGATCCTGGCGGCATTGTTTGCCGCCAGCTTACCTGTGTCCGCGATCGCACGCGAAAATACCGCAGCCCCGATCACGGTCTCGGCCGCGTTCGATCATGCCAAGACCGGCTTCCAGTTGACCGGCGCCCATGCGGCCGTCCGCTGCGAATCTTGCCACAAGGAAGCGACCTTCAAGGGCACGCCCAAGGATTGCGGTACCTGCCACAATTCCGTCCGTGCGAGCGGCAAACCCGCACGCCACATCCGCACCCAGGATGGCTGCGACACCTGTCACACGACCAGGCAATGGCCGATCGCCAAGTTCAACCATAGCGGGGCATCGGCGAATTGCTCGAGTTGCCACGACGGCGTTCAGGCCACCGGCAAGACCGCCACCCATATTGCGACAACGCAGCAATGCTCATCGTGCCATGTTTCCACCAGCTGGGGGAGCGTCCGCTTCAATCACACCGGTGTGACCGGAAGCTGCGCCTCTTGCCACAATGGCACCAAGGCGACCGGCAAATCGGCGACCCACATCGCGACTACAAAGGATTGCAGCGCCTGCCATGCCACCACCAGCTGGGCAGGAGCGCGTTTCGATCATGCCGGGGTCACCGGCAATTGCGCTAGCTGTCACAACGGTTCAAGCGCCAAGGGCAAGTCGGCGACCCACTTGACTACCGGCAATGCATGCGAGGATTGTCACAAGACCACCGCCTGGTCGCCCGCGACATTCTCGCACGCAGGAATCACCGCGACATGTTCCTCCTGCCACAACGGGACCAGCGCCAAAGGCAAGTCCGCAACCCATCTCGCCACAACCAATGTCTGCGAGAGCTGCCACAAGACAACCGGCTGGTCGCCGGCAACCTTCAATCATGCCGATACGGCCGCCACCTGCTCAAGCTGCCACAATGGCACCAAGGCGACCGGAAAATCCGCAAGCCACGTCGCGACGACGGCGGAATGCAGCACCTGCCACAAAACCAGCGCTTGGTCGCCCGCGACTTTCAGCCATGCTGCGGTGACCGGCACTTGCGCCAGCTGCCACAACGGCACCACTGCCACCGGCAAGAGCAATGCGCACCTCTCGACCACCAATGTTTGCGAGGATTGCCACAAGAGCACCGGTTGGACCCCGGCGACATTCAACCATGCCGATGCGATCGGCACCTGTGCCAGCTGTCACAACGGAACCAAGGCTCCCGGCAAGTCAGCAAACCACATCGCCACCACCGCCGATTGCGGTAGCTGCCACAAGACCAATGCCTGGACCCCGGCGACCTTCAGCCACGCCAATGTCACCGGCACCTGCGCGAGCTGCCACAACGGCACGACGGCGACGGGCAAGAGCGCCACCCACATCACCACGACCACCAGCTGCTCCAGCTGCCACTCGACCAACACCTGGACGCCGGCGACCCGGGTCGATCACACCCAGGTGACCGGCACCTGCGCCAGCTGCCACAATGGCACCAAGGCGCTCGGCAAGCCGGCCAACCATGTCGCGACGACCGCGCAGTGCAGCGACTGCCACTCGACCAATGCCTGGACCCCGGCCAACTTCAGCCACGCCAATGTCACCGGCACCTGCGCGAGCTGCCACAACGGCACGACGGCGACGGGCAAGAGCGCCACCCACATCACCACGACCACCAGCTGCTCCAGCTGCCACTCGACCAACACCTGGACGCCGGCGACCCGGGTCGACCACACCCAGGTGACCGGCACCTGCGCCAGCTGCCACAATGGCACCAAGGCGCTCGGCAAGCCGGCCAACCATGTCGCCACGACCGCGCAGTGCAGCGATTGCCACTCGACCAATGCCTGGACCCCGGCGACCTTCAGCCACGCCAATGTCACCGGCACCTGCGCGAGCTGCCACAACGGCACGACGGCGACGGGCAAGAGCGCCACCCACATCACCACGACCACCAGCTGCTCCAGCTGCCACTCGACCAACACCTGGACGCCGGCGACCCGGGTCGACCACACCCAGGTGACCGGCACCTGCGCCAGCTGCCACAATGGCACCAAGGCGCTCGGCAAGCCGGCCAACCATATCGCCACGACCGCGCAGTGCAGCGATTGCCACTCGACCAATGCCTGGACCCCGGCGAACTTCAGCCACGCCAATGTCACCGGCACCTGCGCGAGCTGCCACAACGGCACGACGGCGACGGGCAAGAGCGCCACCCACATCACCACGACCACCAGCTGCTCCAGCTGCCACTCGACCAACACCTGGACGCCGGCGACCCGGGTCGACCACACCCAGGTGACCGGCACCTGCGCCAGCTGCCACAATGGCACCAAGGCGCTCGGCAAGCCGGCCAACCATGTCGCCACGACCGCGCAGTGCAGCGATTGCCACTCGACCAATGCCTGGACCCCGGCGAACTTCAGCCACGCCAATGTCACCGGCACCTGCGCGAGCTGCCACAACGGCACGACGGCGACGGGCAAGAGCGCCACCCACATCACCACGACCACCAGCTGCTCCAGCTGCCACTCGACCAACACCTGGACGCCGGCGACCCGGGTCGACCACACCCAGGTGACCGGCACCTGCGCCAGCTGCCACAATGGCACCAAGGCGCTCGGCAAGCCGGCCAACCATGTCGCCACGACCGCGCAGTGCAGCGATTGCCACTCGACCAATGCCTGGACCCCGGCGAACTTCAGCCACGCCAATGTCACCGGCACCTGCGCGAGCTGCCACAACGGCACGACGGCGACGGGCAAGAGCGCCACCCACATCACCACGACCACCAGCTGCTCCAGCTGCCACTCGACCAACACCTGGACGCCGGCGACCCGGGTCGACCACACCCAGGTGACCGGCACCTGCGCCAGCTGCCACAATGGCACCAAGGCGCTCGGCAAGCCGGCCAACCATGTCGCCACGACCGCGCAGTGCAGCGATTGCCACTCGACCAATGCCTGGACCCCGGCCAACTTCAGCCACGCCAATGTCACCGGCACCTGCAGTTCCTGCCACAACGGCACCACCGCCACCGGCAAGAGCGCCACCCATCTCACCACGACCAATGTTTGCGAGAGCTGCCACAGGAACACCGGCTGGACCCCCGCGACGTTCAACCATGCCGATGCCGTCGGTGCGTGCTCGACTTGCCACAACGGCACCAAGGCCACCGGCAAGTCCGCTGCCCATATCACCTCGACCAGCCAGTGCGATTTCTGCCATGTCACGACTGCCTGGACGACGGTGCGGATGGATCACACGCAGGTGACCGGCACTTGCGCCAGCTGCCACAATGGCACCAAGGCTACGGGCAAACCCGGCAACCACGTCACCACTACCGCCGATTGCGGATCCTGCCACAGGTCCACCGCATGGCTGCCCGCGACTTTCAGTCACACTGGAATAACCACCAACTGCTCTTCCTGCCACAACGGCACAACCGCGACCGGGAAGAATACCACGCACGGGCAGACGACTAATGTCTGCGAGAGCTGCCATCGCAGTACCACCAGCTTTGCCAGCGTGAACATGAATCACAACGCAGTCTCGGGACGCTGCGACTCATGCCACAACGGCACGATCGCAGAGGGCAAGCCGCGAAACGGCCATCCCACGACCAGCCAGGATTGCGCGGCTTGCCACAACACCAGAGGCTGGGGCGATTGATGCCAGTAGTGCGCCAAACCCAGCCACGGGCACTGGAGATTTAGCATCTTGAACAGACGTGATTCCCACTGGGCGGCTTCACTGGCCGCGATCTCCATCACATCGCTGGTAGGTATCGCCATCCCCGCGCCGGCGTTCGGCCAGGCGGTTTCCGACCGGACGCTGAACGACGTCAAGGCCGACAATGTCGGCGGCTGCACGGCGCTGACCGTCAATTTCAACATCCGCGTACAGTTGTTGAGCTACTTTCCGACGACCGGCGGGCGCGAACTGCATATCCGGGTCAGGCCGCTCGATACCGCGAACATCAATTCGCTGCGGGAATCGCTGCGGACGCCGACAAGCGTGCCGTCGGTCCGTTCGATCGAGTACGAAGCCGACAATCCGTCCGGTCCCACCCTGTCGCTGTTCTTCACACGCGACATGCGCTTCGAAGTGACGGCTGGCGCACAGGCGCAGGCATTGGTGATCAAACTGGCCGAACCGGGCGCGGGGAGGATATGCAACGCGCCGGTCGCGGAAGCGCCGCAACTTCCTCCACCGCCTTCCGCACCGGAGGCTGCTCCAGAAACAGCAACTGCCGTGCCGCCGGTTGCCGCCCCGCAACGTCCCGCGGTCCCGGTACCTGCGGGCCTCTATGCGATCAACGTCCTGTCACTCCCTCGTGCGCTGGGCGAACTCAACAAGACCCAGAAGGACGCCGTATCCGGCTTGCTTGTTTATGAAACCAGCTTTCAGCGCGATGCCCAGCAATGGCATCGCCTGCGCGCCGGCTTCTTTGCGACAAGGGCCGAGGCGGATGCCGCGCGGAACAGGCTCCTGGCGCAATTCTCCGATGCCTGGGTAGTGAAGGTCACCGCCGACGAACGCGCGCAGGGTGTCGCCAGCCGTATTGAAACCAGCGCACCGTCAGCAACGTCTGCCACCCCGCCTGCTTCCACCGATGTTGCGGCGAGCGATGCCGACAAGGCCGAAACCGCGAAACTGATCGCCGATGCCGAGCTGGCAATCAGCACTAGCGAGAACGATCGCGCGGTCCAGCTGCTGACCAATGCGCTGGCCAGACCGGAAAACGAAAACACGCCGCGCGCGCTCGAACTGCTTGGCCTCACCCGCGAGCGCAAGGGCCAGATGGCGCATGCCCAGGCCGAATATGAAGAATATCTCCGCCGCTATCCCACCGGAGAGGCCTCGGACCGCGTCCGCCAGCGCCTTGGTGCGCTCAGTGTTCCGGCGGAAACCGCGTCAACCCCGGAATTGCGGCAAGCCAGTAGCGGTGAACAATCCGCCACCGCCTGGACCTGGGGCGCGCGCGGCAGCTTCTCGCAGTTCTATTTTCGCGATCAGACCTCGACCAAATTCGTCGATGCCGCACGGCCCGAAATCAACGCCGAGCCAGACAATTCGGTCAATCTCAACCAGCTGTTGTCGAGCGCAGATATCACCTTGTCGGGCGGCAACGATCGCCGCCAGGTCCAGTTCCGCGCGGCGGGCTCCTACTCGTGGGATTTCCGCCCTGCAGGCCGGGACATCCGGTCGCTGACCGCGCTGTACCTCGACTATGCCGAAAACGATTTGAACATGACGATGCGGGTAGGCCGCCAGACGCGCAATTCGTCGGGCGTGCTCGGGCGCTTCGATGGGGCCTTGCTCGGCTGGCGGGCCAAGCCCAAGCTTCGTTTCAATCTCGTCGGCGGTTTTCCGGTGCTGTCATCGCGCCAGACCTATATCCTGCGCGACCGCTTCTTCTATGGCGCCAGCATGGACGTGGGCGGGAAAAGCGACGCCTTGCAGACCACGGTCTACTGGTTCGACCAACGGGCGAAGGGCGGCTTCACCGATCGCCAGTCGGTCGGCATCGAGGCCCGCTTCCTCAAGTCGCAATTCAACGCCTTCTCGATCGTCGATTACGATGTGAAGTACAAGAAGTTGAATCTCGGCCTGTTGACGCTCAACTACACGTTTCCCGATACATCCAACATCAGCATCACCGCCGACTATCGCCAGTCGCCGCTGCTGACGACCAGCAATGCATTGATCGGCCAGCTCGATCCGGTGACGTTCCGACCGATCGACAATCTGCGTGGTCTGCGCCAGTTTTTCACCGATGGGGATATCTACCAGCTCGCCCGCGACCGGACGCTGGTCGCCAAGTCGCTGACCGTGAACTATTCGCGGCCGCTTAGCAAAAAGCTCCAGACCAGCTTCGATTTCACCCTGACCAATACCGGCGGCACGCCGGAAAGCGGCGGAATTCCCGCGATGCTGCCGACCGGAACCGAATATTATTATGGCGCCCAACTCGTGGGTTCGGGCCTGTTGTGGAGCAATGACATCTATATCCTCAGCGGCCGCTATTCCGATACCCAGCGCTCGCGGACCTACACGGCGGACTTCAATGCCCGCGTCCCGATCACGTCCAAGTTCCGCCTCAGCCCGCGTATCCGCTGGGGCCTGCGCACGGACAAATTCATCGACAGCAAGTTCAAGCAAATACAGCCGACCCTGAGGATGAACTATTACCCGATGCGCAATTCGGAGATCGAGGTCGAAGCGGGCGGAAACTTTTCGAACCAGCGCACCATGGTCGCCGGCGCGCTCAACACTACCCGGGAAACCGGATTTGTGCTGAGCGCGGGCTATCGCATCGATTTTTGAAGGACCCGGTTTGGCAATGCCCCTGTTTCGCGTGAACAACCGATGATTGCCGAAGCGGGTCTCGCCGCCCTTTGGCTGGCGGCGGCGCTGGCGCTGCTTCAGCTTGCCTTGGGGGCCCTGGCGCTCGGTCCGCGGAGCCAAGGCCTAGCTCCGGCGATCGTTCCGGTGGCGGTGCTGCAAGCGGTACTGGTCTCGATTTCGTTCAGCTGCCTGATCGCCCTGTTCGTCCGCTCCGACATGTCGGTGCTGCTGGTGGCAGCCAACAGCCATTCGGCCAAGCCGCTGATCTACAAGATTTCAGGAACCTGGGGCAATCATGAAGGTTCGATGTTGCTGTGGGTGGCGATCCTGGGCGCGGCGGGCGCAACCATCGCCCTGTTCGAGCGCAAGCTGCGCGCCGACACCAAGGTGGCGACATTGGCGTCGCAAGGCGCGATTGCGCTCGGTTTCTACGCGTTCCTGCTGTTCTCCTCGAACCCCTACGCCCGGATCACCGGGGTAGCGGATGGCCAAGGCCTCAACCCGCTGCTGCAGGACCCCGGCCTCGCCTTCCATCCGCCGACGCTTTATGCAGGCTATGTCGGCATGTCGGCGGCTTTCAGTTTTGCAGTTGGCGCACTGGTGACCCGCAATGTCGGCGCCGATTTTGCCCGGGCGATGCGCCCGTGGATTCTGGGAGCATGGGTGTTCCTGACTATCGGCATCACCGCCGGGTCCTATTGGGCCTATTACACACTCGGGTGGGGCGGCTGGTGGTTTTGGGATCCGGTGGAGAATGCCAGCCTGATGCCGTGGCTGGCCGCGACCGCGCTGCTTCACTCGGTTACCGTGCTGGCCACCCGCGATGGCCTCCGCGCCTGGACGATCATGCTCTCGGTGCTGGCCTTCTCGATGTCGATGGTCGGCACCTTCCTGGTGCGCTCGGGCATTCTTACGAGCGTGCACAGCTTCGCGGTCGATCCGGAGCGCGGGGTGTTCATCCTGGCGCTGCTCGGGATTTACATCGGCGGCGCGCTGGCGCTGTTCGCGCTGCGGATCGGCACGGTAACCGAAGGCAGCCGCTTCGAGCTGTTCAGCCGCGAGGCGGCGCTGGTGTTCAACAACCTGCTGCTGACGGTGATCCTGGTTATCGTGCTGGCGGGCACGCTCTATCCGCTGGGGCTGGAGGCTATCGCGGGCAAGAAAATCTCGGTCGGCGCGCCCTATTTCAACGCCACCGCCGGGCCGCTGGCGCTGCTGCTGATCGCGGTTATGGCGGCGGGACCGCTGCTGCGCTGGCGCAGCGACCGCCCGCGCGCGCTGCTAGACCGGGTGGCGCTGCCGCTGCTGATCGCCGCCGCCGCGCTGCTACTTGTCGCGGCCTTTGGCGGAACAATTGGTGTGCTGCCGATGCTCGGGCTGATTTTCGCAGCCGGTGTCGCGGCGGCTAGTGTCGCGCCGCTGTGGAAACGCAAGCTGGCGCGCGCTCCGCTGTTCACTTACGGCATGGTGCTCGCCCATCTCGGCTGCGCGGTCAGCATTGCGGGCATGGCCAGCGACAGCGCCTTCACCAAGGAGAATATGGTCGCGGTGGCCGCCGGCGAGACCAAAAGCGTCGGCCCCTTTGCGGTCACCCTGCAAGGCGTGCGCGAGGTACCCGGACCCAACTATGCCGCGCTCGAAGCGGTGCTGTCGGTACAGCGCGGCGGGAGCGCGCCTTTCGAAATGCTGCCCCAGCTGCACCAGTTCACCGACCCGCCGATGCAGACCAACCAGGCGGCGATCCGCACCTTCTGGAACGGCCAGCTCTATCTCGTCGTCGGCGAGAAATCGGACGGCGATCGCTGGCTCCTCAGGATGTGGTGGAAACCGTTCGTCACGCTGATCTGGCTGGGCGGCGCCTTGATCGCGCTGGGCGGCATGCTGTCGTTGCTCGGCCGGGTGCAGGCGCGACCTGCTCGGCGCGGCATGGCGGCTGCCTTGGGGTCGAAAGCCGGCTGAACCGGGAGAGGCCGCATGAAGCGCCGCCTGCTGCTGTGGCTGCCGTTCGCGCTGGGCATCGCCTTGCTTCGGCATGTTCTACGTCGGGCTGCGCAATCCCGCCGATCACATCATCGCCTCGCAGCTGGTCGGCAAGCCGCTGCCAGACTTCACCGCAGAAGCAGCCGTGCCCGGGCAGCCCGGCCTTGCCAGCAGCGGATTTTCGCGACGGCAAGCCGCGTCTGCTCAATGTCTTCGCCAGCTGGTGCGTGCCCTGCGTCGCGGAAATTCCGATGCTGCTGCGGCTGAAGGCGATGGGCGCGGACATCGTCGGCTTCGCCGTTCATGATTCGACCGGCGAGCTGACCAAGTTTCTCGCCGCGAACGGCAATCCCTACAGCCGCATCGGGCTCGACGAGGCCGGGCGGGCGCAGATGGCGTTCGGATCGGCCGGAGTGCCGGAAACCTTCGTGGTCGATGGCAAGGGCAAGGTCATTTACCAGCATATCGGCGTGGTGACCGATGCCGACGTGCCGAAGCTGCTGGCCATGCTAGGGCCACCTCAATGAAGCCGGCTCGCCTCGTCTTTGCGCTGGCGCTGCTCGCCGCGCCTCTGCTAGCCCAGGACTATGCGGAAGTTTCGCTGCCCGATCCCCGGCAGGAGCAACAGGCGCTGGCGTTGATGGATTCGATCCGCTGCGTCGTCTGCCAGGGGCAGCCGATCTCGGGTAGCAACGCCGATCTCGCGGGCGACATGCGCCGCACGATCCGCGAACGCATCGCCGCCGGGGAGAGGCCCGAGCAGGTGCGCGGCTGGCTGATAAGCAAGTACGGCGACTGGGTGAGCTTCAAGCCGCAGGCCAAGCCCGAAACCGCGCCACTTTGGTTGATCCCGATCATGGCGCTGCTGGCGGGTATCTGGCTGGTGAGCCGCCGGATCAAACGGAGTGTGCAGTGATGGGCTGGATATTTCCGCTAGGCTTTGCCGGGCTCGCTTGGCTGGCCCTTTACCTCAGTCGCCGCTGCTCGCGCCTGGCGCTGGAGCTGAGCGGCGCGATCCTGCTGGCCGGGGTCGCCGGATATGGCTGGCAAGGCAGCCCCGACATGCCCGGACATCCTGTTTCAAACGTGGCCCGGCAGGGCCAGGAGAGACCATGACGAACTACGACCAGATCTTCGACGCAGCGATTGGACGGCTCCATTCGGAGGGCCGCTACCGCGTTTTCATCGACATCCTGCGGAACAAGGGCGCCTATCCCAACGCGCGCTGCTTTGCCGGGCACAACGGTCCCAAGCCGATCACCGTGTGGTGCTCGAACGACTATCTCGCGATGGGCCAGCACCCCAAGGTGATCGCGGCGATGGAAGAGGCGCTGCACGATGTCGGTGCGGGCAGCGGCGGCACCCGCAACATTGGCGGCAACACGCACTACCACGTCGAGCTGGAGCATGAACTCGCCGATCTGCACGGCAAGGACGGCGCGCTGCTGTTCACCTCGGGCTATGTCTCTAACGATGCCACGCTGTCGACGCTGGCCAAGGTCCTGCCCGGCTGCGTGATCCTTTCCGACGAGCTCAACCACGCCAGCATGATCGCCGGCATCCGCAATTCGGGCGCGGAAAAGAAGGTGTTCCGGCACAACGATGTCGAGCATCTCGAGCAGCTGCTCGCCGAGACCGACCCCGATCGGCCCAAGCTGATCGCCTTCGAGAGCGTCTATTCGATGGACGGCGACGTCGCGCCGATCCATGCGATCTGCGATCTTGCCGACAAGTACAACGCGCTGACCTATATCGACGAAGTCCACGCCGTCGGCATGTATGGCCCGCGCGGCGGCGGGATTACCGACCGCGATGCGGCAGCCGACCGGATCACCATCATCGAAGGCACGCTCGGCAAGGCGTTCGGCGTGATGGGCGGCTATATCGCCGCGGACCGCAAGATCGTCGATGTCATCCGCAGCTACGCGCCGGGCTTCATCTTCACCACCAGCCTCGCCCCGGTGCTGGTTGCGGGTGTGCTGGCCTCGGTGCGCCACCTCAAGGCCTCAAGCGTCGAGCGCGAGGGCCAGCAGGCCAATGCCGCCCTGCTCAAGCGCCTGTTCGCCGAGGCCGGTCTGCCGGTGATGCCCTCGACCACGCACATTGTGCCCTTGATGGTCGGCGATCCGGTCCGCGCCAAGCAGATCAGCGATATCCTGCTCGCCGAATACGGCGTCTATGTGCAGCCGATCAATTTCCCGACAGTGCCGCGCGGCACCGAGCGCCTGCGCTTCACCCCCGGCCCGGCGCACAGCGAGGCGATGATGATCGAGCTGACCAAGGCACTCGTGGAAATCTGGGGCAGGCTGGAAATGCGCAAGGCGGCGTAAGCATTCGCCGTCACGCTGCGTAGCGCCCGTCCTTGAGCCGCCGGGCCATGCCGATGCCTGCCAGCGCGTCGAGCACATGCTGATAAACCGCCGGATGCCGGTCGCGCACCTCGGCCTCGCTCAACCCGTAAAGATCGATCACTTTCACTCCGCGCGATCGTGAGGCCAGATTGCGGCCGTTGCGGTAATCGAAGATCACCTGGCGCTCATCGCCGATACCAGTGCGAATGCGCTGCTCCCCCCTCCCCTTCAGGGGAGGGGTTGGGGGTGGGGGAGCGAGGCCGACAGGTCTCGCGTACACGCTGGCGTCGCACCCCCTCCCCGACCCCTCCCCACCGGGAAGGGGCTTTTAGACTTGGCCACCGCTTTCCACGCCCGCCTCGCTTCCCTGCGCATTCTCGATCCAGCATGCGGCACCGGCAATTTCCTCTATTCGCGATGAAAACCTGATGCGGCTGGAAGGCGACGTGATCGAAACGATCCGCCAGCTCGGCGGCGCGGCCTCCCCGCAGGTCGGGCCGCAGCAGTTCCTCGGGCTGGAACTGAACCCGCGCGCCGCCGTGATTGCCGAGCTGGTGCTGTGGATCGGCTGGCTGCGCTGGCGCATGAAAAACGATCCCGACGCCACACCCGCCCAGCGCGCCGCCATCGCCGAACTCGCCGAGGAACTGGACGAAACCCGCAAGGCTGCGCTGGCCGAAGTGCCCGGCCTGACCATGACCGAGATCTACAACCTGCGCGATCGCCAGCGCGCCGGGCAGCTGAAAGACCTGCTGGAAACCGAACGTGCCGCCAGGGCCCGCGTCGGCATCGTGGGCCGCCTGCACGAACAGATCGATGCCGAAGTCGCCGCCGCCTATGGCTGGGCCGATGACTGGAAGAATGGCAACTTGCCGCCTGCCGAAATCGTCTCCCGGCTGGTCGCGCTCAATGGCACCCGCGCCGCCGAGGAAAAGGCCGGAACCGTCCGCTGGCTCCGCCCCGATTACCAGATACCCCGCTTCGGGGCTGGAAAAACGTAGGAACGTGGAGCGGGGGGAAAGTGGAGCGGGTAAGGGGAATCGAACCCCTCTAGCTAGCTTGGAAGGCTAGTGCATTACCACTATGCTATACCCGCCCATCGGCCAGTGGCCTGGCGGCCCCTATGCGTCAGCACGCGCGCAGGGTCAATTGTCCCCTTCCGGGGCGGCATCACATCGCGCTTTACTTGCCCGAGGCAATAATCCAGCTTCCGCTTCCGTTTCAATCGACGGCAATGGAGGGGTCCATGACAAATACAAGAAGTTTGCTGGCAGAGGCGTTCGGAACATTCTGGCTGGTCTTTGGCGGCTGCGGCAGTGCCGTGCTGGCTGCCGCGTTTCCCGATGTCGGCATCGGACTGCTGGGCGTCAGCCTGGCTTTCGGGCTTACCGTGCTGACCATGGCCTATGCGGTCGGGCATATTTCGGGCGGGCATTTCAATCCGGCGGTGACAGCCGGCCTGTGGGCCGGTGGACGGTTCCCGGCGAAAGATGTGCTGCCCTATATCCTCGCCCAGGTGGTTGGCGCGATCATCGCCGCTTTCACGCTCTATTTCATCGCCAGCGGCAAGGCCGACTGGAACCTCGCCGCCAGCGGGCTTGCCAGCAACGGTGTTGGCGAACACTCGCCGGGCAAATATGCCATGGCCTCGGGGTTTGCGATCGAAGTGCTGCTGACCGGCTTCTTCCTGTTCATCATCATGGGCTCGACCCACAAGAACGCGGCGGCCGGTTTCGCGCCGATCGCCATCGGCCTGGCCTTGACGCTGATCCACCTGATCTCGATTCCGGTGACCAATACTTCGGTCAACCCGGCGCGCAGCACCGGGCCGGCGCTGGTCGAAGGCGGGATTGCCTTGCAGCAGCTCTGGCTGTTCTGGCTTGCGCCGCTGATCGGCGGTGTCATCGGCGGCTGGCTCTACCGGCATATCGCCGACGGCAGCGACACCTGACAGATGACTCAGGCTGGACGCGGCGGCACGGAAGCCGCCGCGTCCCGCTTGCCGCATCGCAACACGAATCGCTTGCGCGATCGCCTGTTTGCCTGTCACAATTTGGTTAGACCAAGCGTGGTATGGCGTGAATCGCGATAGCAGGCGAAGTGCGATGATTTGGACAGGTAGCAATACGATGAATGTGCCCCGGCAAAGCCTTGCCCAGGATGCCGCCAAACCTGTGCGCCGCTGGGCGCCGCTTGAGCGGGTCATGGGCTCGCGGCTCGGCAAGATGCTTGGCCGGATCGGCGCGGTACCGCGCCCGGCGAGTAGCGAGAGCCTGCTCGATCTGGCGGGCGCGCTGCTGTCGCTGCGCGGCAAGGCTTCCGGTCCGGCGCTGGCGTCGGCTTTCTTCGACCTGTACGAAGCCAGCGACATCGAAGCGCGGCAGGCTTTCCTCGCCAAACTGCACGCGCTCTATCCGCGCAATGCCGATGCGATCGATCTGGCTATCGCCCGCTGGAAGGAAAGCCGCGGCGAGGAAGCGGCGCAGGCGCTCAACGACGCGAGCGAATCGCCCTGTCTCAAGCTGATCAACATGCTCAACCTCGCGCCGGGCGGTACCAAGCGACTGCTGGCGATGCGCACCGATCTGCTCAATGCCCCGGGCCGCAATGGCGGACTGCGGGCGCTCGACGCCGAGTTCGAGGACGCCTTCACCGCATGGTTCAATGCCGGCTTCCTCGAAATGCGCCGGCTTGGCTGGGATACCCCGGCATCGGTGCTCGAAAAGATCATCCAGTACGAGGCGGTCCATTCGATCGCCGGTTGGGACGATTTGCGCAGCCGCCTCGAACCGGTGGATCGCCGCTGCTACGGCTTCTTCCATCCGCAGATGCCAGACGAGCCGCTGATCTTCGTCGAAGTGGCGTTGACTGGAACATTGCCCGGGACGATCGGCCAGATCCTTTCGGACAAGCGCCACACGGTCGATCCGCACAAGGCCAACTGCGCGATCTTCTATTCGATTTCGAACTGCCAGGACGGGCTGCGCGGCATTCCTTTCGGCGGCTTCCTGATCAAGCGCGTGGTCGGCCTGCTGCAGCAGGAACTGTCGCAGCTCAAGACATTCGCCACGCTGTCGCCGGTGCCCGGATTTGCCGCCTGGCTCAAGCAGGAGAGAGGCGACAGGCAGAAGGTTCCGGGCGACCGCGAGCTGAAAGGACTGGCGGCGCGCTATCTGGTCACCGGGCGTACGGCCAGAGGCGGCGTGCTCGATTCGGTCGCGCGCTTCCATCTCGGCAACGGGGCCCGGCTCGAGGCGATCCACACCGGTGCGGATACTTCGCCAAACGGCATGCGCCAGGCGCACGGGGTGATGGTGAATTACGTTTACGACCTCGCCGAGATCGAGGCGAACCACTTTGCCCTGGCCGAGCTGGGGACTGTTGCGGCATCGAAGCCGGTGCTGGCACTGGCCGGGGTGGAACTGCCGAAAGAAACAAAGAACGGCAGGAAGGCGGCGTGAGCTCGTCAGACTATACGGCTTAGAGCGCGTTGCGCAAAATCTGGATCGGGTTTCCCCCCTCTCCCCGGCGGGGAGAGGGTAGCGCAGCTTGCTCCTCAAGGAGCTAGCGTAGCTTGGTGAGGGGGCTCGACCTATCGAGGGCACAACCCCCTCTCCAACTTCGGCTAGGCAGCAAGCTGCCAAGCCTGCGTATCCTCTCCCCACTGGGAGAGGGGAAAGTGGCTCAGTCTTAACGCACGACGTTCTAGTGCCCCGGAAAGGCGATCAGCGCTTCGACTTGCATTCCCGCTTCCCTTAACCGCTCCGCACCGCCCAGGTCGGGCAAGTCGATCACGAACAAGGCATGCTGCGCCAAGGCCCCGGCCTTGCGCAGCAGCTGGGTGGCCGCCAGCGCAGTGCCGCCGGTGGCGATAAGGTCGTCGATCAGCACCACCCGCTCGCCCGGCGAAATTGCATCGGGATCGATCTCGAGCGTATCGGTGCCATATTCGAGCGCATAGTCGATCGCCAGGACCGGCACCGGCAGCTTGCCCGGCTTGCGCACCGGCAGGAAGCCCAGTCCCAGCCGCGCCGCCACTGCCGCCCCGAAAATGAAGCCGCGCGCCTCGATCCCGGCGATGGTCTGGGCCTGCGCCGTGCGCGCCCGTTCCGCCAGCAACTCTACCGTGGCAGAGAGCCCGGGGCCGTGGCCGATCAGCGTGGTGATATCGCGGAACAGGATGCCGGGCTTGGGGAAGTCCGGCACGGTGCGGATCAGCGATCTGAGTTCATCGGGAGACATCGGCATTCCTCCAATGCAAACGCCCCAAGCATCGGAAGATGCAAGGGGCGCCTGTTCCGCATCGCTGCGGCGAGACTCAGTGCTTCATGCCCGCCCAGACATTGCGGTAGGCCATGTAGGCAAGAATGCAGGCGAACAGCAGGAAGCCGAGCACCGGCCAGCCGGTCTGGTTGCGCTTTTCGAGCTTGGGCTCGGCAGTCCAGACGAGGAACGCGGAGACGTCCTGCGCCATCTGATCGACCGTCGGCTTGGGATTGTGCTCGCCATAAGTCACCAGCCCGTCGCCGGTCAGCGGCGGCGTCATCGCAATGTTGAGGTTGGCGAAATAGGGGTTGTAGTGCAGCCCGGCGCCGGGCTGGTTTTCCTTCGGCAGACTGGCCGGCGCATTCTGGTAGCCGGTCAGCAGCGAATAGACATAGGCCGCGCCGTCATGCCGCGCCTTGGTCATCAGCGAAAGGTCGGGGGGCGTGCCCTGGCCGCCGTAGATCACCGGTGGGAACTGGTCGGTTGCCAGACCGGCGTGGCTCTTCACTTCGCCGGTTTTGGGATCATAGACCGGCACCTGCGCTTTGGCGGCGATCGCCTTTACCTCGTCGTCATTATAGCCCAGCGCCTTGAGATCGCGAAAGGCGACGTGCTTCAGCGTGTGGCAGGCCGCGCAGACTTCCTGATAGACCTGAAAACCGCGCTGCAGCTGCTGCCGGTCGAAATGTCCGAAAGGTCCGTCACTGGCCAGGGCCAGATGTTTGGGATGCTTGTGGAACTGCTTTTCGACGGTGTTGGGCAGGCCTTCCTGCGACAGGCCGACCGCGCCCCAGAGCATGGACCAGGCAAGCGCCGCGACGATGAACAGGCCACCGAGGATGGAGAAGATGCGGATCATGGGATTCTCTTTCCGTCAGCCAAGAGTTCAGGCCGGCTTGCCGAGCGCCGCGTTCCCGTCCGTGCCGAGGACAGCCTCGGTGATCGAAAAGGGCAGCGGATCGGGCCGTTCGATCGAGGAGACGATCGGCAGGATGATGAGGAAGTGCGCGAAATAGTAGAGCGTGGCGATCTGGCTGAACATCAGATAGGGCTCTTCTGCCGGGGCGCCGCCGCAATAGAACAGCACCGCCATCGCGGGGATCAGGCCGAACCAGAAGAATTTCTTGAACAGCGGCCGGTAATGGCCCGAGCGGACCGGCGAGCGGTCGAGCCAGGGCAGCAGGAACCAGATCAGGATCGACCCGAACATCGCCAGCACGCCAAGCAGCTTGGCCGGGATGAAGAAGAAGTCGAATGTGAAGGCGCGCAGGATCGCGTAGAATGGCCAGAAATACCATTCGGGCACGATATGCGCCGGAGTGCTCATCGGGTTGGCAGGGATATAGTTGTCCGGATGGCCCAGCGCGTTGGGTGCGAAGAACAGCACCGCGCAGAAGAGGAACAGGAACACCGCGACGGCAAAGCCGTCCTTGGCGGTGAAATAGGGGTGGAACGGAACGGTGTCGCTCTCGGTCTTCACCTCGACCCCGGTGGGGTTCGACGAGCCGGGAATGTGCAGTGCCCAGATATGCAGCACGACTACGGCGACGATGACGAACGGCAGCAGATAGTGCAGCGAATAGAAGCGGTTCAGCGCGGCGTTATCGGGCGAATAGCCGCCCAGCAGCCACTGCTGGATCGGCTCGCCAACCAGCGGAATCGCCCCGAACAGGCCGGTGATGACCTTGGCGCCCCAGAAGC
Source organism: uncultured Alphaproteobacteria bacterium (assembly GCA_963775115.1). GTDB lineage: Bacteria > Pseudomonadota > Alphaproteobacteria > Sphingomonadales > Sphingomonadaceae > Novosphingobium. Next base: position 75,821 of record CAVZHP010000009.1, on the reverse strand, counting down.
TCATCTGGCCCCAGGGCAGCACATAGCCCATGAAGGCGGTCGCCATCATCAGCAGGAAGATGACCACGCCGAGCAGCCACACCATCTCGCGCGGCGCCTTGTAGGAGCCGTAGAAGAAGCCGCGAAAGATGTGGACATAGATCACCACGAAGAACGCGCCGGCGCCGTTGGCATGGGCATAGCGCATCAGCCAGCCCCAGTTGACGTCGCGCATGATGTGCTCGGTCGAATCGAAGGCAATCGCCGCATTGGCCGCGTAATGCATCGCCAGGACAATGCCGGTGACGATCTGCAGCACCAGGCAGAACAGCGCGAGGAAGCCGAAATTCCACCAGTGGTTGATATTGCGCGGCACCGGATAGCCGGCACCGATCGCGTTATAGACAAAGCGCGGCAACGGCAGCTTCTCGTCCATGTATTGCATGAACGGGTGGCTTGGCTTGTATTCGTTCGCCCAGGGGAAGCTCATGATAGGGGACCTCAGCCGATCTTGACGACAGTGTCGGATTGGAATGCGTATTCCGGAACCTGAAGGTTCTTCGGCGCAGGGCCTTTGCGGATGCGCGCGGCGGTATCGTAGTGCGAACCGTGGCAGGGGCAGAAATAGCCGCCGAACTCGCCCTTCACCTCGCCTTCGCCCGCGCCCATCGGCACGCAGCCGAGATGGGTGCAGACGCCCATGGTGATGAGCCAGTTGGTCTTGCCTTCCTTGGTCCGCTCTTCCAGCGTCTGCGGATCGCGCAGGCTAGAGACATCGGCCTTGTCCGCAGCGGCAATCTCGGCCGGGGTCAGGTTGCGGATGAACACCGGTTGCTTGCGGAACACCGCCTTGATCGCCTGGCCGGGCGCGATTGCCGAGATATCGACTTCGGTCGAGCTCTCGGCCAGCACGTCGGCCGAAGCCGACATCTGGCTGATCAGCGGCACCAGCGCGGCGAGACCGCCGACACCGGCCGCACTGACTGCCGCGATGTTGATGAAATCGCGGCGCCGCACGCCTTCGCCGCCTTCCGTGCCCGGAGTGGCCCCGTCCGGAGTGGCGAAACCCGCATCTTGTGCCATGGTCGATCTTGCCTTGCTCTAGAAGCCCGCAACCACTTGCTGGAGCGGGCCGAAATCCCTGATAATTCTGCGCCTGAGTATGCCCCCGGCGCCTGTCCCTTGCCGCAAGATCAACCTGTGGCAGGGACCGGCTTGGCGCGCTGATAGACGCGAAAATCCGCCGTGCCAACCGTGTTTTTGGCCTTTTTCAACGGCGGGGAATTGCACTCCTACCTCATCCCGATCAGCGACAGCTGGCGGCCATAGGCAGGTTCGCCGCGATGGGTGGCGCGGCGGAACGAATAGAACCGCTCCGGGTCGGCATAGGTATCCAGCCCCAGCCGTTCGATCCGGGCGATCCCGCACGATTCGAGCCGGTGGGCGACATAGCCTTCCAGATCGAACTGCCAGTGCCCGGGCCGCCCCGCAGCGAAGAAGCGCGCGCTCGCGGGGCCGGTTCCGGTGAAACGGGCAGCGAAGCCCTCGTCGACCTCATAGCTTGGCTGGGCGATGCAGGGACCGATTGCGGCGGCGATCGTCTCGCGTCGGGCACCCAGCCCCTCCATCGCCGCGATGCAGTTTTCGATCACGCCGCCAAGCGCGCCCTTCCACCCGGCATGCGCCGCGCCGATCACGCCGGCCGCGCGATCGGCGAGCAGCACCGGCGCGCAATCGGCGGTGACAATGCCGAGGAGAATTCCCTCCCGCGAGGTTACCAGAGCGTCGGCCTCGCGGCGTTCGGCATCTCTCCAGGGCTCGGTGACCGTAACGCAATGCGGCGAGTGGATCTGATAGACACTGGTCAGCACCGCCCCCGGCAAGACCGCCGCCGCTGCCCTGGCGCGGTTTTCGGCGACAGCACCGGAATCGTCACCCGAGCCCAGCCCGGTATTGAGACCGGCGACCAGCCCGCCCGAAACGCCGCCGCGCCGCCCGAGGAAACCGTGCGGCACCTGCGCCAGCGCATCGGCGCGGATAACTTCGACGGGGCAGGATTCGAACGGATCAGTCAAGGCTCTTGCTCACCTGCTCGCGGGTATCGCGCGACAGGGCCGTCGCCGCTGCAACCCGCTCCAGTTCTGCGCGCATCAAGGCCGAACGTTTCGCCTCGATTCGCCGCCAGCGCCCGAGCGGCGGGACGAAGCGGGCCGCGGTCTGCGGGTTGAGCGGATCGAGCGCGAGGATCAGATCGGCTATCGTGCGGTAGCCCTCGCCGCCCGGCGCGTGGAAGGCCGATGGATTCACTGCCAGCGCCATATAGAGCGCGCGCACCCGGTTAGGGTTGTGCAGGGTAAAGTCCGGGTGCGAGGCCAGCGCGGCGGCATGTTCCAGCACCCGGGGATGCAGCGAGCCCGCCTGGAGCGAGAACCACTTGTCGATCACCAGTGCGTTGCCCCGGTAGCGCGCATGGAAATCGTCCAGCGCCCGGCCCCGCTCCGGCGTATCGAGCCCGCACAGCACCATCAATGCGCCCTGCCGGTCGGTCATGTTGTCGGCTGCGGCATATTGCGCGGCGGCGCGGCGGGCGGCCTCGACCGGCAGACCGGCGGCGAGGTAGACCAGTGCCTGGGTCTTGAGCTTGCGCGCGCCGCGCGCAGCTGCATCGCGGCCATAAGGGAGCGCCGTAACCCGGTCGTGCAGCGCGGCCAGCCTGTCGCCGAGCGTCCGGCTCAGCCATGATTTGAGGCCTTCGCGTTCGTTATGGATCGCGCCGGGGTCGGCGAGTGCTACCTGTTCGGCGAGATAGCTTTCGGCTGGCAGGATCATCAGCTCGCCGCGCATCAGATCGTCGAGCGCGGGATCGTCGATCACGGCGGCCAGCGCCCGGCCAATGGCGTCGCGCCCGGCTTGCCGCTCGGCATCGCACAACATTCCGCCACTCACCGCCGCAACGAGATGCCGGACCACCAGGCTCTGCATCGCCTCGTAACGGGCGAAAGGATCGTCGTCGTGCGCGGCGAGGAAGACCAGATCGTCGGGCGTCGCGTCCGCGTCCACCGACACCGGCGCGGAGAAGCCGCGGTTGATTGAAAGCACCGGGCGGGAGGCGAATCCGGCAAACGGCACGCTCATTTGCGCCTTGTCGAGAATCACCAGGTGTTCTCTTCCGGAACTCCCAGCCTTGCGGTCGAACAGCGCCAGCCGCAGCGGGATCGGCACTGGTTGCTTGTCTGGCTGGCCAGGCGTGGCCGGCACGGTCTGTTCGAGGTGGAGCGTGGCCACGTCGCCCGCATGACTGAGCCGGGCCTTCACTTGCGGCGTGCCAGCCTGTGCATACCAGCGGCGGAACTGCGCGAGATCGAGCCCGGCCCCCTCCTCGATTGCCACGATGAAGTCCTCGCAGGTCGCCGCTTCGCCATCGTGGCGCGCGAAATAGAGGTCGGTGCCTTTGCGGAACCGCTCCGTCCCCGCAATCGTCCGCATCATGCGGATCACTTCGGCGCCCTTGTTATAGACCGTGGCGGTGTAGAAGTTCGAGATCTCCTGATAGCTGTCCGGCCGGATCGGATGGGCCAGCGGCCCCGAATCCTCCGGAAACTGCCCTCCGCGCAGCACCCGCACATCCTCGATCCGCTTGATCGCCTCGCTGCCCATGTCGGCGCTGAACAGCTGGTCGCGCAGCACGGTGAAGCCTTCCTTGAGGCTCAGCTGGAACCAGTCGCGGCAGGTGATCCGGTTGCCCGACCAGTTGTGGAAATACTCGTGGCCGATAACCGCCTCGATCGCGTCGTAATCGGCATCGGTTGCGGTCTCCGGGTCGGCCAGAACATAGCGGGTGTTGAACACGTTGAGGCTCTTGTTCTCCATCGCCCCCATGTTGAAGTCGGACACCGCGACAATGTTGTAGAGATCGAGATCGTATTCGCGGCCGAACACTTCCTCGTCCCATTTCATCGAGGCGATCAGCGAATCCATCGCGTGCTGTGTGCGGGTTTCGTCGCCCGCGCGGACCCAGATCGCGAGGTCGACCTTGCGGCCGCTCATGGTTGTGAATGCGGCGCGGTTGGCGACGAGATCGCCCGCCACCAGCGCGAACAGGTAGCAGGGCTTGGGCCAGGGGTCGTGCCACTCGGCCCAGTGCGTGCCGTCCCCGTTCTCCCCGCCGCCGGTGCGATTGCCGTTGGACAGCAGCACCGGGAACGCCTTCCTGTCGCCCGCCATCCGCACCCGGTAGGTGGAGAGCACATCGGGCCGGTCGGGAAAGAAGGTAATGCGGCGGAAGCCCTCGGCCTCGCACTGGGTGCAGAGCATGCCGCCCGAGGCATAGAGCCCCATCAATTGGGAGTTGGCGGCGGGGCGCACCAGAGTTTCGATTTCGACGGTGTGGCTGTCGCCGGGCAGGTCGATCAGCAGATCGGACCCTTCCAACCGCCAGTCGTTCGCCGCCTTGCCATCGACCTTGACCGACAGCGCGGCAATGCCGTCACCGTTGAGCCGGATGGTCTGCGCGCCGCTGCCCGCCGGATTGCGCGCGACCTTGAGGCTGGATGTCACCCGGGTCTCGTCGGCCCCCAGCGCGAAATCGAGCGCCACTTCAGGCACCAGCCAATCGGGCGGACGGTAGTCCTCGCGGCGGATGGTGATGGCAGGCGGGGCGGCTTCGGGGGTGCTGGCGATGTCCATGGGGTTAAATTAGACAAAGCTCATCCGATTGCCAGCCACAACCCCCAACTCCGTTCGTGTCTCGACTTCGTTCGGCACAAACGGCTAGTGGGAGTGAGTGAAAAGGATGTTCATCTTTGGCCTCGGCTACACTGCCAGCCGCATCGCCGATGCCCTGCGCCCGTGCGGCTGGGAGGTGATTGCCACCGGCAGCGAGGGCGCGCTCAGCTTCGACGACAGTGGAACCGTGCGCATGGCGCTTGCCGACAGCAGCCACGTCCTCTCGTCGGTGCCGCCGGGGGGTGAGGGGGTGGACCCGGCACTCGAGCGATACGGCGATGCGCTTCCGGGCAAATGGCTCGGCTACCTCTCCTCGACCGGGGTCTATGGCGATAGTGCAGGTGCCTGGGTCGATGAGGCGGCCCCAACAGGCCAGGGCCGCCGCACCGCCCGGGCCCAGGCGGACGCGGACTGGCTGGCGATGGGTGCGCGGGTGTTCCGCCTGCCGGGTATCTATGGTCCCGGGCGATGCGCGCTCGACCGGGTGCGCGCCGGAAAGGCGCACCGGATCGACCTGCCGGACCAGGTGTTCAGCCGGGTGCATGTCGACGATATCGTTTCGGGCGTGATGGCGGGCTTGCTTGCGCCGCCGGGTGCCTACAATCTCGCCGACGACTACCCCTGCCACCAGAACGCGGTGATCGAGCTCGCCTGCCGGCTGCTAGGCCTGCCCCCGCTGCCGTTGCAGACGCTGGTGGAGGCTGACCTCTCCCCCATGGCCCGCGCCTTCTATGCCGAGAACCGGAGGGTCGCGAATGGCAAGGCGAAGCGGGTTCTGGACTGGCGGCCCATGTATCCGACCTACCGCGAAGGTCTCAGGGCGCTTATGACCGCGATATAACCCGCGCGAACGCCGCGCCGGCGGCCTGCATTTCCGCCCGGATACGGGTATCTACCGGCGCGGCATTGTCGGTAAGGAATGCATCACCATATAGAGCGATATCGTTGGCCGGTAACGTCAAGGCAATGACTACAATTGGCAGGAGTTGCCGCGTGGATACTGTTACAATTACCCGCCATCCTGAATTCAATGGCGGCGAATACCATGCCCATGTCGCGGGCAGCGAACGCATCGGCCGGCTGTCCTGGGTGCAGCGGGGCGGCGTTCGCGTGGCCGAACACACCATCGTCCCGCCGGAACTGGGCGGCAAGGGCGTTGGCGGCAAACTGGTCGAAGCGCTGATCTCGGACGCGCGCGCGCAGGGTTTCAGGATTGTGCCGGAATGCAGCTTTGTTGCGGCGGCTTTTGCCAAGCATCCGGAGTGGAAAGACCTGCGGGGATGATTGCGAGTTGAATCAGGTCGAGACTCTGCTGATCCAATTGGTCAGTTTCCGGCAGCGATATTTGGCCACAGCTTGCGTAACCAGCCCAATTCGGTGTCCTGGGCAGTTTCCATATAGGCCAATTCGTGCCCCGCGCGCTCAAACAGGACAAGTTTGGCTCGCGTGCTTTTCACCGCCAACCGCCGCGCGTGGGCATAAGGAATTACCGCGTCCGCCTTGCCGTGCAGAATGAGCAAGGGGCTTCGGATGCGGTCGAGCTTTTGGCCGTTCTCAAACTGGTCAAGCAACAGCAGTCGGCCCGGAAGCCAGCTGAAGCGCTCGGCAACCAGGTCGGACATGCTTGAAAACGGCGAGATGAGGATGAGCGCGGCCGGTCGGGTTTCCAGCGCCATTTGGACTGCGACACCGGACCCAAGCGAATTACCGGCGATCGCCAGCTGCTCGCTGCCTATGCCCCTGGCTTTCAGCCAGGCAAGCGCGGCGCGGCCATCGGCGAACAGTCCCGCTTCGCTGGGCTTGCCGGGGTTATCCCCATAACCACGGTATTCGCTGAGCAGCACGCCCATTCCCGCACTGGCAAGTTTCGCCGTTGCCGCAGCCCCGCCTGCCCAGCTGTCGCCATTGCCATGGAAGAACACCAGCGTCGGCAGGCCGGGGCGGGCGGGTCGATATGCGGCGGAAAGGGTGAGTCCATCGGCGGTCCGCAGGCTGACTTTCGCGAAGCCGGCAGGCACGTCCGGGAAGCGGTCGGGTGCGGGATAGAGCAGGCTGCGCTGAGCGACAAACATGCCCAGCAAGACTATTGCATAGGCGATGGCGGCGGCAATCAGGAGGCGGAGTGCTGCGCGTCCGATGCGCGGCACCGCGTCAGGCCCGAACTTCGGCCACCCCAGCATCGTTCCAGCGCAATGCCCTCAGCACCGTCTCGACGATATGCGGCGCGTTCAGACCCGCCGCGTCGTATTGCTTGTCCGGCGAGTCGTGGTCTTGGAAGACATCGGGCAGGCGCAGGGTGCGGATTTTCAGGCCCCGGTTGATGCCATCGCCATCGGTCAGCCCCTCGTCGCTCGCCATGGTCAGCACGTGCGCACCGAGCCCGCCGATCGCCCCTTCCTCGACCGTGACAACAACCTCGTGGCTGGTCATCAGCTTGCGGATCAGATCTTCGTCGAGCGGCTTGGCGAAGCGCAGGTCGGCGACTGTGGTGGACAGACCCTTGGCCTCGAGCTGGTCGGCGGCCTTGAGTGCTTCGGCCAGGCGGGTGCCGAGCGAGAGCAGCGCGATCTTCGTCCCCTGACGAACGATCCGGCCTTTGCCGATCTCCAGTCGCTCCGGCACTTCGGGCAGCGGCACGCCGGTGCCATTGCCGCGCGGATAGCGGAAAGCGATGGGGCCGTCGTCATACATCGCGGCGGTGTGCGTCATGTGCACCAGCTCGGCTTCGTCGGATGCCGCCATCACCACGAAATTGGGCAGGGTGGCCAGATAAGTAATGTCGAAGCTGCCGGCGTGGGTCGCCCCGTCGGCGCCGACCAGCCCCGCCCGGTCGATGGCGAAGCGCACCGGCAGGTTCTGGATCGCGACGTCGTGGACCACCTGGTCGTAGGCACGCTGCAGGAAGGTCGAATAAATCGCGCAGAACGGGCGCATGCCCTGGGCCGCCAGCCCCGCCGCAAAAGTGACGCCGTGCTGCTCGGCGATGCCGACGTCGAAGCTGCGTTCCGGGAAAGCCGCCTCGAACTTGTCGAGCCCGGTGCCCGAAGGCATCGCCGCAGTAATCGCGCAGACCGTGGGATCGCGCTCCGCCTCGGCAATCAGCGCCTTGGCGAAGACGCCGGTATAACTGGGCGGTCCGGCGGCGGCCTTGACCTGCTCACCGGTGATGACATCGAATTTCTGCACCCCGTGATACTTGTCGGCGCTCCGCTCGGCCGGGCCGTAGCCCTTGCCCTTTTGCGTCACGACATGGATCAGGCACGGGCCTTCCGCAGCGTCGCGGATGTTTTCCAGCACCGGGATCAGGTGATCGAGGTTATGCCCGTCGATCGGGCCGACGTAGTAGAAGCCCAGCTCTTCGAACAGGGTGCCGCCCATCGCCATGCCGCGGGCAAATTCGTCGGTCTTGCGCGCGGCGACATGCAGCGCCTCGGGCAGCTTGCGCGACAGCCGTTTGGCCAGCTCGCGGAAAGACAGGAACGGGCGTGAGGAGACCAGCCGGGCGAGGTAGGCGCTGAGGCCCCCGACGGGCGGCGCGATCGACATGTCGTTGTCGTTGAGGATGACGATCAGCCGGTTGCCCGCCTGGCGCGCGTTGTTCATCGCCTCGTAGGCCATGCCGGCCGACATCGCCCCGTCGCCGATCACCGCGATGCCGCGCCCGGGCTTGCCCGCCAGCTTGTTCGCCACCGCAAAGCCAAGCGCCGCCGAGATCGAGGTGGAACTGTGTGCTGCGCCGAACGGATCGTATTCGCTCTCCGAGCGCTTGGTGAAGCCCGAAAGCCCTCCCCCCTGGCGGAGGGTTCGGATGCGGTCGCGGCGTCCGGTGATGATCTTGTGCGGATAGGCCTGGTGACCGACATCCCAGATCAGCCGGTCGTCCGGGGTGTTGAACACATAGTGGATCGCCACTGTCAGCTCGACCACGCCAAGGCCGGAGCCGAGGTGCCCGCCGGTGGTGCCTACTGCGGAGATCATCTCCGAACGCAGCTCGTCGGCCAGCTGGCGCAATTGCGCCTGCGGCAATTTGCGAAGGTCGTCGGGCGTATCGACCTTGTCGAGTAGCGGCGTGGCCGGGGAGACGGTCATGCGGAGCCCCTTATACATGTGAGCAAGGGTTGTCGATTGTGGCTGCGTGCAATAGTCGGGAAATCCTGCCGCCACGATGAACAGCGAATAAAGGCCAGACTATGTCGATACTTGCCTCGTCCCGCCCGGTCAGCTTCATCCTCACCGCCGACCGCGCCAAGTCGAAGCCTTTTTACGCCGGAGCGCTTGGCCTGTCGATTCAGAGCGAGGACGATTTCGCGGTGACGCTGGGCCTGGAAGGCGGCGCGGCGCTGCGGCTGACCGATCTGCCCGGACACAGCGCCAGCGATCACACCGTGCTTGGCTGGGCCGTGGCTGATATCCGCAGTGCCGTGACCGAACTGCGCGGCAAGGGCGTGACGTTCAAAGTTTACGATGGCTTCGGCCAGGACGCCGATGCCATCTGGACTGCGCCGGGAGGCGGGGCGCAGGTCGCCTGGTTCGCCGATCCCGATGGCAATGTGCTGAGCTTGACCCAGTTCGGGTGACCGTCAATCCGAGCACGCCGCGCAGTGGCCGCGCAGTTCCACCACCGGGCGCACGTCGGCGAAACCGGCCGCACGGGCGGCCTTGACCAGGGCGCCGGTCAGGCTGTCGTCATCGACATGCACCGCCTGGCCGCAGCTGTCGCAGATCAGGAAAATGCAGTCGTGCTGGCAACCCGGGTGGCTGTTGGCGATATAGGCGTTGGCGCTCTCGACCCGGCGGGCGAGATTGGTGCGCACGAACAGGTCGAGAATGCGATAGACGCTGTTCGCCGCCACCCGTTTGCCGCGCGCTGCCGATACATTTTCAGCGATATCGTAAGCGGAGACCGGCCGATCCTGACCGGCGAGCGCGGCGAAGACATCGGCACGCATTTCGGTCCATTGCTCGCCCGAACCGACCAGCGCGTCGCGCGCGGCGGCGACAAGGCCCTCGCCAGAATGTTCGCTGTGATCGTGGCCTGACATCCGCGCGCTATAGGCGCGGCATGCCGCAGCCGCAATCAGCCTGTGGTGAAGCCCGCTTTGTAGAATCCGGGGAACCGCCGCCGCAGCGCATCGACCTTCTGCACATCCCAGGCCTGGATATAGGGATGGCGCGGGTTCTTCGCCATGAAGTCCTGGTGATACTCTTCGGCGGCATAGAAGCGCTGGTAGGGCTCGATGCGGGTGACGATCGGCGCGCGCCAGACCCGCGCCGCGCCGAGCTGGGCGAGATAGGCGGCGGCGGTGGCGCGCTGTTCCTCGCTTAACGGCACCAGCGCCGAGCGGTATTGCGTTCCCTCATCGGGACCCTGGCGGTTGAGCGTGGTCGGATCGGCGGCGACCGAGAAGAAGATGCGCAGCAACTGGTCGTAGCGGACTTTCGCTGGATCGTAGGTGACCCGCACTGCTTCGGCATGCGCGGTCCGGTGTGCGCTGACCTGGGCGTAAGTGGCGCTCGCCCTGGTCCCGCCATGGTAGCCGGTGACCGCGCCGGTCACGCCTGTTACGTGGCTGAAAACACCTTCGACGCCCCAGAAGCAACCGCCGGCGAAAACCGCGGTCTTGAGCCCCGGGGTTTCGCGCGCCTCGCGCGTGGCAGCGGGAGCGAGCACCGATGTCTCGGCTATGACAGGCTGGGAACAGGCGGCGACCAGCGCCAGGCATACGGCAAGAAGTCTGGTGCGGTTCACCGCTCCACCATTAGTTGGCTGCGCGCGCCTCTACCTGAGGGGCGACGCCATTGGCGATCTGGCTGCCGGCATCGACATCGAGCATCGAAAACACGATCACCGCGCCCAGCGCAAAGCCGGCGGCAAGGGAGCGGAAGAGATCGGGTTTGAACAGGCCCATGGTTGTTCGACTCGGTAATTCGATATGGTTGATGCGTTGGAAAGGTCCGTGGCAGAAAAAGCCTTTCCGTCCAGTGAACAGCATGTTCGCAAGCGCAGCAGAGCGATGAACGGTTGGAGCTTTGCGGTGAATTGAGCGCGAATCAATGCCGGAAGTGCCGCATGCCGGTGAAAACCATGGCAAGTCCTGCCTTGTCCGCCGCCGCGATCACTTCCTCGTCGCGGATCGAACCGCCCGGCTGGATCACCGCGGTTGCCCCCGCTTCCGCAGCTGCGAGCAGTCCGTCGGCGAAGGGGAAGAAGGCGTCGGAAGCCACCGCGCTGCCCACCGTGCGGCTCTGCGCCCAGCCGAATTTCTCTGCCGCCTCGGCCGCCTTCATCGCGGCGATGCGCGAGCTGTCGCGCCGGTTCATCTGCCCCGCGCCGATCCCGGCGGTAATCCCGTCCCGGGCATAGACGATGGCGTTCGATTTGACGTGGCGCGCTACCGTCCAGGCGAACAGGCAGTCTTCGAGTTCCTGCGCGGTCGGCGCGCGCCGGGTCACGACTTTGAGGTCGGCCTCCGAAATCGCGCCGTTGTCGCGCGTCTGCACCAGCAGCCCGCCGGTGATCCCTCTGACCGTCAGCCCGGCGCGGCGCGGGTCGGGCAGGTCGCCGGTGACCAGCAGGCGCAGGTTCTTCTTCTTCGCGAAGGCCTCGCGCGCCGCATCGTCGACTTCGGGGGCAATTACCACTTCGGTGAAAATCTTGCAGATCGCCTCGGCCGTCGCACCATCGAGCCGTGTATTGACCGCGACGATTCCGCCGAAGGCCGAAACGTCGTCGCAGGCCAGCGCACCTTCCCAGGCCTCAAGCAGCGAGGATGCTTGCGCCACGCCGCAGGGGTTGGCGTGCTTGACGATCACCACCGCCGGTGCCTGTCCGCGAAATTCCGCCGCCAGTTCCAGCGCGGCGTCGGCATCGTTGTAATTGTTGTAGCTGAGTTCCTTGCCTTGCAGCTGCTCGGCCTGGGCGATGCCGCGAATGTGCGGGCCGACGGGCATATAGAGCGCCGCCGACTGGTGCGGGTTCTCGCCGTAACGCAACTCGGTAGCGCGGCGGCCGTTGACGCTGAGCATCTCCGGGAAAGTCTGCTGCTGGTCGGCAAACGCGAACCATTGGCTGATCATCGCGTCGTAGGCCGCCGTGGCGGCAAAGGCGCGGGCAGCCATCAGCTTGCGGAACGGCAGCCGGGTAGCGCCGCCGCTTTCCTCCAGCTCGGCCAGCAATCCGGCATAGTCGGCAGGGTCGGTGACGATGGTCACATAAGCGTGGTTCTTCGCGGCGGAGCGCACCATCGACGGGCCGCCGATGTCGATGTTCTCGATCACCTCGTCGCGCTCTGCCCCCTTGGCGACAGTTGCCTCGAAGGGATAGAGGTTGACCACCACCAGGTCGATTGCGCCGATCGCGTGCTCGGCCATGGCGGCGGCGTGCTCGGGATTGTCGCGCACCGCCAGCAGCCCGCCGTGGACCTTGGGGTGCAGGGTCTTCACCCGCCCGTCCATCATCTCGGGAAAGCCGGTGAGCTCGGAGACGTCCAGCACGCTCAGCCCGGCATCGCGCAGCGCCTTGGCAGTGCCGCCAGTCGAGACCAGTTCCACACCCCGGCTGGCAAGCGCCTTGCCGAGATCGGCGAGGCCGGTCTTGTCCGACACCGAAAGCAGCGCCCGGCGGATCGTTACGTCGCTCACGTGAAAGTTACCCCATCTTCTTCAGCAGCCAGGCGAAATTGCCGCCGCCGCGCGAGACCAGCCCCTGGATCACCAGCTGCTGCACCGGCACCGGGCGCGCCTGGCCATCGATCCACAGGCTGTCCTCGATCGTCACTTCGCCGCCGCCGCCGGTGCGGAACTGCCAGTAGCTGCCATCGGGCAAGGCCAGCCCGGCGCCCTGGCCGTCTTCGGAAACACCCGCCTCGATGCCCGGGCCGAGGTGGAAGCGAATGGCGAACGCGACCTTGCCGCGTTTGCCCTTGCCGCCCTTGGGCACCAGCATATCTTCGCCGCGCAGTTCCGTGCCGTCGTCGCGCAGGATCAGAATACGGCGGTGGACCAGGCCATAGCGCGCGGCATAGCCGTCGTGGCTCGCTTCGAGCCGAGTCGCCCCGATCCCGGTTCTTTTGGCCTGGTCGCCGTCCAGGGTGCGCCGGTCGATCTCGACTTCGCCGACTCCCGCGCCGATCCTGCCGTTGATCAGGACGGCGGTCGAATTGGCGTCGTCGAGTACCAGCGTCGAATGGGCGGCAGTGGCGCGCAGTCCTTGTTCGAGCCGCACCGGCACCAGCCCGCCGGCGCAGGCCGATCCGCCGCAATTGACCACGATGCGATCGCCGTTGTGCGAAAACTCGAAGGCCAGCGTCGAAGCGCAGCCGTTGCGGGCGTGGCGGGCGAGAGGCGGCGGGGCAGCGTCGAACTGCAGGATGCCTTTCTGCGCGGCGACCCGTTGATAGCCCCATTGCCGCACTTCGCGCAGCGGCCTGGTGCGCACGCCGCTCGCCGCGATCAGCTGGGCAATCGTTTCGGCATCGACAGCCCATGATCCTTGCCAGCTACCCAGCGACCCGTCGCCGTGGGTCAGCGCCAGCAGCGGCGGCGTCAGCAGTGTCAGCATGGTTTCGAGCAGCAGCGGCGGGTCGCGGTGCGCTGCAACGTAGCAGGCGCGCAGTTTGACCAGCAGGCCGATCGCCTCCATCTGCGCCAGCGGGCTGCGCGACAACACGCCGCCGTCGTCGCCCACCAGCTCGCCAAGCGCACCGGCGAGGCCCGCCTCGCCAAAGAGGCGGCGCGGCTTGCCCTCGGCCAGCAACAGCCCCGCCGCAACTATCCCGCACCATCCCGCAACTTCCGCCAGCCGATCTTCGGCGCGGCCGACGTTGCGGTCGAGCCAGCGGGCCGTGTCCGAAATCGCATCCAGCAGGCGCTGGCGGCGCTGCTTGTCGGCACCCGACAGGATCAGCTGGCCATGAACCAGCCAGTTCAGCACGCGTGTTCCGGCATTGGCGACCGACCAGGCCGGCCGTTTGCCCGGACGCGACGGCGGTTTGGGATTGGCATCGAGCCAGGCCATGAGGATCCGCGCGGAGACTGCGGATATCTGTTCGCGCGCGCCGCAGGCCTCCAGATCCGCAAGCCAGGAGAAGCTGTGAACCACTTTCTCGAACGGCGGCGTCATCCGGGCGGCACCGGCGAAATCGATCTGGGCAATCGGTGCCTTGACGCCATGGACAAGAAAATGGCCGGCGCGCAGCGCGGTTCCCGCTGCTGCCTGGCCGGGAACCGGATTGACCGCCGCCGCGATTACGCGCGGCCTTGCCTTCTTGCCGATCGGCGAGGTCAGCAGGGATGCAGGAATGCCGGCGCGATAGGCCAGCCGGATCAGCCGCTCGCCCGCGCCCAGCGAAGGCGGCGCGAAATCGGCTATCGCCAGCGCGCGTCCGGGTTCGATCAGTTCGCCCGGTTGGAGCTGATTGTCTGACGGGAGATGACTGGCAGCTTCCAAGTGCTCCACCCCCTCCTCGGCTGCCCCCCCCAGCGGAATGGCCGGCCCCGCAGCAGCATCCAACGCATCGTCCGGCATGATCTGATCGCGGATCAAGGCGTCGGCCATGGTCTAGACCCGCCCTTTCAATGCCGCGATATTCGCCGCGTAGCAATCGGGCCCGCCGCGAAAGGTAGCAGTGCCCGCGACCAGTACGTCGGCACCGGCCTCGACGCAGGCGCGGGCGGTGGCCTGATCGACCCCGCCGTCCACTTCGAGGCGAATGTCGCGCCCGGTCTTGTCGATCATCTTGCGCACCGCTTCGATCTTGCGCAGTTGACTGGCGATGAAGCTCTGGCCGCCGAAACCGGGGTTGACGCTCATCACCAGCACCAGGTCGATCTCGTCGATCAGATAGTCGAGCATCTTGGCCGGAGTCGCCGGATTGAGCGATATTCCCGCCAGCTTGCCCAGACCCCTGATCGCCTGGACCGTGCGGTGGGTGTGGGCGCCCGCCTCGGGATGGACGGTGATGATGTCGGCTCCCGCTTCGGCAAACGCCTCGAGAAAGGGATCGACCGGCGAGATCATCAGATGGACATCGAGGGGCTTTGCCGTGTGGGGCCGCAGCGCCTTCACCACCCCGGGCCCGATGGTGATGTTGGGCACAAAATGCCCGTCCATCACATCGACGTGAATCCAGTCGGCCCCGGCCGCGTCGATCGCCCGCACTTCCTCGCCAAGACGGGCGAAATCGGCCGAGAGGATCGATGGCGAGATCAAGGGGGCTGGCATGTCTGCATTTCCGCTTAGACACCACATCTAGTGGCGACAAGCTGAACCGGGGGTTTTCCACACGCTTGCCGGATCGCGCCGGAATCGCCCGCGCCGGGACGTGCGCGGCAAGCGGTGAAACACCCGATACGATGCCTGCTCAGCGTCCGGAGGGGAATAGCGCGAGCACCTCGTTTTCCGTGGCGAGCAACGGCGCGTAGCCGCCGATGTCGCCGCCGGTCACAATGGTCTCGCCGGCTCGCAACCAGGCATGGGCGGCGAATTCCGGCTCCCGGGGTGCGCGCACGCCGATGCACAGCTCCGAGGCGATGCCCTGGCCGGCCAGCCAGCGCCGGGCGGCCAGGGCCTGGATCAGGCAATCCGAACGCCATGGCACGCGGCTGCCCATGCGGGGCACCGCGAAGGCGACGCGCGCGATCGTCCCGAGCTGGGCCGCAGAGAGACCGGTCGATCCGGCAGGCAGCGATTCCGGCGCATTCGGACCCAGCAGCTCGCTCATGCTGCGCCCGTTCAGCCGGCGATTGGCGAGCGCCAGTTCGAAAACGGCGCGGGCGAGATCGGCCCAGCCTGCCGGGCCCAGCCGGATTGCCTTGAGCAGATCGCGCATCAGCCTTCGCACCGGTGTTCCAATCCAATGCCCTCAATCGAGCGGTCCCAAACGTCTTCCGGGCGAATAGGCTGGCGATCCGGGCATGGGAAGCCATATCGCGCGCCATTCGCGCGCTGGACAAGCTGTTTGGTTTATGACAATCCTCCCCGCGCCCGGCCCTTTGTGACTGCCGCGCATTTCAAGGGGGAATCCATGAAAAAGACTGCACTGATCCTTGCATTTGCCGTTTCCGCGTTCGGCGTTGCCGGCTGTGAGAAGAAGGCCGAAGAAGCCGCTGCACCGGCTGACGCCGCCGCTCCGGCCGATGCCGCCGCTCCGGCCGATGCCGCCGCGCCGTCCGATGCCGCCGCTCCGGCTGCAACCGAAGCCGCAGCTCCCAGCGAAGCGGCAAAGTAATCCGGCATAATTCGCCGATTGACCAATGCCGGTGCCAGGGCGGGGAAGGAGACACCTCCGATCCCGTCCTGGCCCGCAACCCAGTTTGCCGTATGGCGGGCCGCAGTCCGCGCCATCCTGCCGCCCCGGGCGTGATCGCACTGCGATAACCGCCGGCGAGCTCCACCGGATACCGGTCGGGCAATCCCCCATCCCGCTTTCGCTTGCTCCCCTCATTGCGCGCGCTAACATGCGCGAGTCATTGGGGAGTAAAGACATGGGCGGTTTTCTGCTTTCGCTGGTCGGGGTGGTTTTCATCTTCTTGCTGATGGGCGTGCGCGTCGTGCGGCAGGGCTATGTCTATACCATCGAGCGGCTGGGCAAATACACGCTGGCGGCGACCCCCGGGCTGCATGTCATCATCCCGTTCATCGACCGGGTGGGCCACAAGGTCAACGTGATGGAGCAGGTGCTCGATATCCCGGGGCAGGAAATCATCACCAAGGACAACGCCATGGTCGGGGTGGATGCGGTGGTGTTCTTCCAGGTGCTCGATGCCGGCAAGGCCGCCTATGAGGTGTCCAACCTCTATGTCGCGATCATGCAGCTGACGACCACCAACCTGCGCACGGTGATGGGCTCGATGGACCTCGACGAGACCCTGTCGAGGCGCGACGAGATCAACGCCAAGCTGCTGCTGGTGATCGACCATGCGACTTCGCCCTGGGGCGTCAAGATCACCCGGATCGAGATCAAGGACATCCGCCCGCCGGCCGATATTTCCAACGCCATGGCCCGCCAGATGAAGGCCGAGCGCGAAAAGCGTGCCAACATCCTCGAAGCAGAGGGCCTGCGGCAGGCCGAAATCCTGCGCGCCGAGGGCGAAAAGCAGGGTGCCATCCTGTCGGCAGAGGGCCGCAAGGAAGCCGCCTTCCGCGATGCAGAGGCGCGTGAGCGGTCGGCTGAGGCGGAAGCGCGGGCGACGCAGGTGGTGTCGGAAGCCATCGCCACTTCGGGCACCCAGGCACTCAACTACTTCGTTGCGCAGAAATACACCGAGGCGGTTGCCGCCTTCGCCACTTCGCCCAATGCCAAGACCATCCTGTTCCCGGTCGAGGCGACCCAGTTGATCGGCTCGCTTGGCGGCATTGGCGAGCTGGTGAAGGACGCGATTGGCGGCTCCGGTGGCGAGAGGCAGGGTTAGGCCGATGGACCCGTTCGAACCCCACTTCGGCTGGCTCGCCATCGGACTGGTGCTGGCGATGGCCGAGATGGCGATACCCGGCGTCTTCCTGATCTGGCTGGCCGGCGCGGCGATTATCACCGGTCTGCTGGTCTGGGCAGTGCCGATCGGCCTGCCGGTGCAGATCGTCGTTTTTGCCGTGCTGGCGATCGTATCGGTGTTCATGGGGCGGCGCTATCTGCGTGCCAATCCGATCCAGTCCGCCGACCCGATGCTCAACGACCGCGGCGGACAGCTGGTCGGCGAGACAGTGGTGGTGACTCACGCCATCGATGGCGGCACCGGCCGGATCAAGCACGGCGACAGCGAATGGCTGGCCAAGGGACCGGATGCCGAGCCGGGGACCAGGATGCGGGTCACCGGCCACGATGGCGCGGTGCTGCTGGTGGAGCATATGCATTGACCCGGCAATCCTGAGCGACGGAGAAACCCATGCCCGACAAGCTGAAACTCACCGAAGACGAATGGCTGGCCAGGCTCGGCCCGGACAAGTTCCAGATTCTGCGCCTGGCCGGCACCGAGCGCGCCTTCACCGGCGAGTACGAGCAGAACAAGGCGACTGGCGTCTATATGTGCGGCGGTTGCGGTGCGCCGCTGTTTTCTTCGCAGACCAAATTCAATTCCGGTTCCGGCTGGCCGAGCTATACCGCGCCGCTCGCGGATGACGCGGTGGAAGAACTGCGCGATGCCTCGCATGGCATGGTCCGCACCGAAGTGCGCTGTGCCAAGTGTGAAGGTCACCTTGGCCACGTCTTCCCCGACGGGCCCGGCGAGAATGGTCTGCGCTATTGCATCAACAGCGCCAGCCTCGAGTTCAAGCCTGAGGAGTAAGCAGGGTCCTGCGGTTTGGCGCAGTTCCGGGGACGATCCCCGCTCGCCCTTTGCCCCGCCCGTTCACCCTGTGTTAGGTATGCCCGGTGCAGATCGCGGCTTACGGTTCGGACGCGTGCGTCCTCGATAGGGGCATAGACGCCTGATGGCACGCAGCGACAATCTCCGCCGGCAGGGTGGGCAGCGTCCGCCGCCTCCGCCACCGCCGAAGAAAAAGCGCCAGGGTTCGCGCCTGGGACGGTTCTTCCGCCGCCTGCTTGTCTGGGGTTTCTCGCTGGGCTTGCTGGCTGCGCTGGTGCTGGTGGTTGCGGTCTGGCTGACTGCGCAGTCGCTGCCCAGCTTCGGCCAGCTCAAGGACACGCAGGCCGGCGGGCAGATGATCGTCGTGCGCGCGCGCGATGGCACCGAACTGGTCAGCCTGGGGCCGAGTTACGGCAAATGGCTGCCCTACGAGCAGATTCCCAAGGTCATGCGCGAGGCGATGGTTTCGGTTGAGGACCGGCGCTTCCGCTCGCATATCGGCGTCGATCCGATCGGCGTGGCGCGGGCTTTTTCGGTGCGCATCACCGGTGGCAGCTGGCGGCAGGGCGCCTCGACCATTACCCAGCAGCTCGCCCGCAACATCTTCCTCAACAACAGCCGCACTTTCACCCGCAAAGCTGCGCGAGGCGGTGCTGGCCCTGGCGATGGAGTGGAAGTTCTCCAAGGATCAGATTCTCGAGCTCTATCTCAACAAGGTCTATTTCGGCGGCGGCGCCTATGGCGTCGATTCAGCCGCGCGCAAGTTCTTCGGCCATGCGGGAACCGACATTTCGCTGCCGGAGGCGGCGATTATCGCCGGGCTGGTCAAGGCACCCTCGCGGTTTTCGCCGACGGCAGACGCCAAGGCGGCGGTGGAACGTGCCAGGATCGTACTTGATGTTATGCTGGCCAATGGCACGATCGGCGCTGACGAGGCTGCTTCGGTAAAGCTCGGCGCGATCAAATTCGCGCCCGAGGCAGGGCAGAATTCTGTCCGTTACTTCACCGACTGGGCGCTGCCCCAGCTCGATTTCCTGCTGCAGGACAATAGCGAGCCGATTGAGGTGTGGACCACGCTTGACGTCAATCTGCAGAGCGCGGCGGCGGCATCGATCCACGGATATGCGCCCAAGGGCGCACAAGGTGCGCTGGTCAGCCTCGACCGCGACGGGGCGGTGCTGGCGATGATCGGCGGGACCGACTACGTCACTTCGAACTACAACCGCGCGACCAACGCCGTGCGCCAGCCGGGGTCGGCGTGGAAGCTCTTCGTCTATCTCAGTGCGCTGGAGGCCGGAATTACTCCCAACGACAAGGTGGTTGACGAGCCAGTTACGATCAACGGCTGGAGCCCTCACAATTCGGGCGGCTCCTATGCCGGCGAAATCGACGTGCGCACCGCCTTCGCCTATTCGAAGAATACGGTCGCGGCGAAACTCGGCGAGCAGGTCGGGTTCGGCGCGGTGGCAGGCATGGCGCGGCGCTTCGGCATCACCACCCCGGTCAATACCCTGCCCTCGATGGTGCTGGGCACGTCCGACGTGCGGCTGATCGACATGACCCGCGCCTTCGCCGCCGTCTCGGCCAAGGGGGCCGCGATCGAGCCCTACGGGATATCGAAGGTCACCACGACCGACGGCAAGGTGCTGTACACCCGCCCGGCGGCCCGCGGGCAGTTGCTGGTGCCGCCCTATGTCGCGGCGGGGATCACCGACCTGCTGCAGTCCGCCGTTGCCATAGGTACTGGCAAGGCGGCGCAGATCGGCCGGCCGGTGGCTGGCAAGACCGGCACCACCAGTTCGAACAAGGACGGCTGGTTCCTGGGCTTTTCGAGCGGGATCACCACCGGCGTGTGGATGGGACGGGATGACGCCAGGCCGGTACCGGGCTTGCAGGGCGGCATGGCGCCGGCCCGGGCCTTCGCCGCCTTCATGCGCACCGCCGTGGCATCGCGGCCGGTCGAGAAGTTCGAGACCGAACTCAAGCTGCCCGCCTGGCAGATCGAGCCCGACGACGAGGTCAATTTCGGCAATCCGGACAATTATTCGTTCATCGACGACAATGGCAATCTGATCGAGCCGCGGAGCGGCGGGGGGGTCATCGATCCGCGCGATATCGGCCCGGGCGAGCCGCCGGTCGATATTCAGAACGGCGATGGCGGCCTGATCCCGGTCGAGCCACCGCCGGCGGCCAACGACGACTTCCTCGACCAAGCGACCGGAATGGGCAAGCGCGCGGGCCAGTAGCCTTGCTTGCCATTAGCTCTGCTAGAAAGTCAGCGCAGCCGGACCGGAACGTAGGTCGCCGGCTGGCCGCGGCGCTGGATGCGCAGTAGCACGGCGACGCGGTTCGAGCTCTTCGCCGACCGGATCGCCTCTTCCAGACCGGCCACGGTGGCGATCGGGCGGTAATTGGCCGACAGCACGATATCGCCGCGCTGCAGCCCCTTGCTGCCGGCATCCGACGAGGGGTCGACTGCGCTGATCACCAGTCCGCGGGTATCCTCGCTGGTGCCGAGCTGGCGGGCGATCGTCGGGGTGATCGGCAGCACGGAAAGGCCCATCGCCTTTTCGGCCACGCCTTCGCCCTGCCGCTGCGGCGGACGGTTCAGGGGATTTTCGTCCTGACCCGGGCTCGGGTCGAAACTCTGCTGCGCCAGTTCTTCCTCGGTCGGCCGCTTGGCGACGGTTGCGGTGACAGTCATGCGCCTGCCGTCGCGGATCAACTCGAGCGGAATGCGGCTGCCCGGTGCGATATTGGCGACGATGTAGGACAGGGTCTGGTCGGGGCTGACGTCCCTGCCGGCCACCTTGAGCACCACATCGCCCGGCAGGATCCCGGCATTGGCGGCGGGCTTGCCCGGCTCGACCGCCTGGACGAATTCGCCGCGCCTGTGCGGAATACCGAGCGAATCGGCGAGATCTTCGTTGAGCGCCTGGACTCGCACACCCAGATAGCCGCGTTCGATCGCCTGGCCCTGCTTGAGACGTTCGACGATCGGCGAGGCGACTTCGGCGGGAATGGCGAAACCGATGCCGACGCTGCCACCGGTGGGCGAGAAGATCGCATTATTGATGCCGATCACCTGGCCCTTCATGTCGAACATCGGCCCGCCCGAATTGCCGCGGTTGATCGCTGCGTCGGTCTGCAGGTAGCGGTCATAGGCCGAACCGCTGCCGGTGTTGCGGTAGACCGCCGATATGATTCCCGAAGTCACTGTACCGCCGAGGCCGAAGGGATTGCCGATGGCGATCACCCAGTCGCCCACCCGGGCGCTGCGCGAATCGCCGAACTTGACGAAAGGCAGCGCCTTGGCAGAAGTGATTTTCAGAACCGCCAGGTCGGACGCGGCGTCGCGGCCGATCAGCTTGGCGGGATATTCGGTGCCGTCGGGCATGGTCACGGTGATCGATTCGACCTCGCCCTTGCCGTCGGCGACGATCACGTGGTTGTTGGTCACGACATAGCCGTCGGGCGAAATGATGAAGCCCGATCCGAGCGATTGGGCCTCGCGGGTCTGCGGACCCTGTCCGCCGCCGCCGCCGAACAGATCCTCGAACGGGGTTCCCGCGAAGGGATTGCCGCTCGACACCTGCACGCGCTGGCGTGTCGAGATGTTGACCACGGCGGGTGCCAGCTGCTGGGTGAGATCGGCAAAGCTTGCCGGCGCGCCGGCGCGCGGGACGACGCTCTGCATGGATTGGGAATCGTTCTGCGCGACTTGTGCCCCGGCGGGGTATCCGGTGGCGAGGGTCAGGGCCGAGCCGCCGAGCAGCAGGGCGGCGGTAACTCCATAGGCATATCGCACGGGCTTCACGTCCTTCGGTTTCCTTCAGATCCGGCGCTGCAATGCGCCAATTTCGCTTACCCGATTCAGGCCCGGATGCCTTAACGGGAATTGAATGAAGTGGTCAGCGCCCCTTGAACTGGCGCAGATAGTCATTGTCGGGCGAAAGGATTAGCGTGGTTCCCGCCTTGTTGGCGGGATCGGCGAAGGTCGCGTCGTAGCTCTTCATCGCACGGTAGAAGTCGTAGAATTCGGGGTCTTTGTTGAAGGCGTCGGCATAGATCTTCGAGGCGAGCGCCTCGGCCTCGGCGCGCACGATCTGGGCATTCCGCTGGCCTTCGGCACGGATCGTGGTTGCTTCCTGCTCACGCGAGGCCTGCATGCGGCCGAATGTGCTTTCCAGCGCACCGGCGGGCAAATCGGCCCGCTTGATCCGCACATCGATCACCTGGGCGCCATATTCGCGCGACTGGCGATCGAGATCCTCGCGGATCTTGAGCATGGCGGCGCCGCGATCGGCGTTGAGCAGCGACTGGAAGGTGCGCTTGCCAAGCTCCTGCCGCAACACCGAGGTGAGGATCGGCTGGAGCTGTTCTTCGACTTTGTCCGTGGTGCCGGCGGTGCGCACCATCTTTACCGGATCGATAATGCGGAAACGAGCATAGGCATCGACTTCGAGCCGCAACTGGTCGGTCGAAAGCACTTCCTGCGGCTGCATGTCGACCGAGAGGATGCGCCGGTCGATCCGAACCAGCCGCTCAAGGAACGGGATGCGCCAGCTTAGCCCGGCGCCGGTGTTGCCGAATTCGATATTCGGGCCGGAAGCGGTTGATCACCCGGTCCGGATCGCCCAGCCGCACGACAACCGCCTGTTCGGTTTCCGGCACGACGACGATGCTGGACAGGACCGCCAGCACCAGTGCGCCGAGCGCGACCATGGCCGGACGGTTTTCGATCCAGAGATTGCGCAGCATCACTGTCCTCCCGTAGCGGGCGAGGGAGCGGCAGCGGGTGCCGCACGCTTGCGAATTTCGGGCAGCGGCAGGTAGGACGTCACGCCGCTGGCTTCGACCACCACCTTCTCGTTGTTGCGCAACACCCGCTCCATGGTTTCGTAGTAAAGCCGCCGCCGGGTGACCTCGGGCGCCAGCTTGTACTGGCCATAGACCTTGTCGAACGAGGCCGCCTCACCCTGGGCGATCGCCATGACCTGGCCAGCCCAGGCGCGGGCTTCGGCCTGGTAGCGTTCGGCCTGCTGCTGCGCGACGTTGACGTTCTGGAATGCGCCGACAACCTTTTCAGGCGGATCGGTCTTCTTCAGCTCGACGCCCTGGATCAGCACGCCTGCCTTGTAGGCATCGAGGATAACCTGCATGCGCACGCGCACGTTCTGCTCGATGCTTGCCGCGCCCGGTGCCGCCGATCACGTCGTTGAGCGCCACCTCGGCGACGGAGGCGCGCATCGCCGCCTCGGCCACTTCCTTGACCGCTCCGTCCGGGTCTTCGAGGCGGAATTTGTAAAGCTTCAGGTCCTTGATCGTCCAGCGCACCAGATAGCTGAGATCGACCAGGTTCTTGTCGCTGGTCAGCATCAGCTTTTCGGAATCGTTGTCGGGAATGGTGTCGCGGCGGATCGAGGTGACATCGGTGACATCGACGTTCTCGATCGGCCACGGCAGCGTCAGCGAGACGCCGGGGCCGATGGTGCGCGAATAGCTGCCGAATGTGGTTACGACGCCCTGCTCTTTCGGCCCCAGCATGTGCCCGGTGGTGAAGAACAGCCACAGCAGCGCGGCACCGCCCAGAACGAGCGGCAGCCAGCTGCTGCCGTCGGCGCGGCGGGGGAAGTTCGGAAAGCCGCCACCGCCACCTCCACCTCCGCTCGGGCCGCCGCCGCCCGGGCCGCCCTTGCGCGCGCGGAAGATGTCTTCGATGCTGGCGGAGCGCCGCGGCGGTTCGCCGCCGGGCAGCCAGGGATTGCGCGGCCCGCGCGGCGCCCCGGACGGCTCTTGGCCGCCGGAATCGCTGCCGCCGGTTTCGTCGCCCTCGCCCTTGTCTCCGCCGCCCCAGGGGCTCTTCCGGCCCGCCATGGCAAGCACTCCCCGTGCGATCGCATCGCCGATTGTCTTCATGGCAAACCTTATAGGTATGGAGTTGCCACAAAAACAGTGCCCCCCCGTGCTTTTTCCCTGCTAGCCCCGTGCTTTTTCCCTGCTAGGGGGCCGGGATCGGCTTCGGAGGACCAATGAGCCAGGCAAGCGACAGCGAATTTCTGAAGAACACGCTGCCGCCGCTGGCGCAGGGAAGGCTGCAATCGCTTACCCTCAAGGATGGCAAGGCCGCGCTGGTGCTCGACGTCGGCGGCATGGACCAGCTGGAACGCGACCGGCTGGAGATCGCCTGCAAGGATGCCCTGCGCGGGCAGCCAGGCGTCACCGAAGTGCGCGTTGCGATGACAGCGGAACGCGAGGCAGGCCCGAAACGCTCCCGGATTATCGCAATCGGCTCGGGCAAGGGCGGGGTCGGCAAGTCGACGCTGTCGGCCAACCTCGCCGTGGCTCTGGCACGCATGGGGCGCAAGGTCGGGCTGGTCGATGCCGACATTTACGGGCCTTCGCTGCCGCGCCTGATGGCCAACGAAGGCAGGAAGCCCGAAGCCACGGAAAAGCAGCTGATCCCGGTGCCCAGCCCGTGGGGTGTGCCTGTGCTGTCGATGGGTCACCTGATAGAGCCGGGCCGGGCGATCGCCTGGCGGGGGCCGATGGCGGGTAATGCGCTGTCACAGCTGATCGATGCCGACTGGGGCGATACCGAATTGCTGGTCGTCGATCTGCCGCCCGGCACCGGCGATGTCCAGCTGACCATGGTGCAGCGCTTCAAACCAGCCGGAGCGGTGATTGTTTCGACCCCGCAGGACCTCGCGCTGATGGATGCGACCCGGGCGATGCAGCTGTTCGAGCAGACCGGCGTGCCGGTGATCGGCCTGGTCGAAAACATGGCCGGCTACATCTGTCCGCATTGCGGCGAGTCCAGCGATCCGTTCGGCCATGGCGGGGTCGAGGCGGTTGCCCGCTCGATGGGGCAGGCCTTCCTCGGCCGGGTTCCGCTCGACCTGTCGATCCGGCAGGACAGCGACGCCGGCAAACCGCCCGCTGCCGGCGAGGGGCCGCAAGCCGAAGCCTTTGCCGCGATTGCCCGGCGGATCGGGACATGGCTGGATAATCAGGGGCGCTGAGTGGCAATCACGCGCAGGCAATTCGCGATCGGGGCCCTGGCCGGAGGCGGGCTGGCACTCGGCTATCTGCTACGCCCGCGCACATTCCCTCTGCCACTCACCGCATCGCGCGGCGAGGTTGCTTTCGATGCCTGGATCAAGCTGGGCAAGGACGGCATTATCACGGTCGCGGTGCCGCAGCTCGAGATGGGGCAGGGGATCACCACGCTGATCCCGCAGGTGGTTGCGGTCGAGCTCGGCGCGGACTGGCGGAATATCGCGGTCGAGCCTGCGCCGGTCAGCGCGCATTACGCCAATGTGCCGCTCGCCATGCGCTGGGCGGAACTGTGGATGCCGGCGCTGGCTACTCTCGGCAAAAGCCCCAGCGTCGCCGGGCGCTGGGCGCGGGACAACCGCTTCATGGCAACGGCGGACGGCATGTCGATTGCCGCCCACGAAGGCCCGGCGCGCATCGCCGCCGCAGGGGTGCGGGCGCTGCTGGCGATGGCTGCGGCGGACCGCTGGGATGCCGATTGGCGGGAATGCGAGGCGCAGAACGGCTTCATCATCCACGGCAAGCGCCGGCTCTCGTTTGGCGATCTGGCCGAAGAGGCGGCAGGCTTCGATCCGCCGTCGCCGCCCGTGCTGCGCCCTGATGCGGCTCGGGAGCGGCCTGCCGTGATTGCGGCAGGGACCCCGGCGGGCGCGCCGCTCGCTTTCCCCCGGCTCGACCTGCCCTCCAAGGTCGATGGCAGCTTCCTGTTCGCCGGCGACGTGCGGCTGCCCGGCATGGTCTATGCCGCGATCCGCCACGGTCCGATCGGCGAGGGCGAACTGGCGAGTTTCGACAAGGCCAGGGCCAGAGGCATTTCCGGCCTGATCTCGCTGGTCAGAGGCAAGCGCTGGCTGGCGGCGGTAGCGAGCGACTGGTGGGCGGCAGAGCGCGCGCTGGAAACGATTGCACCCACATTCCGGGCGAAGGGCAAGGCCGATAGCACCCAGATCGAAGCCGCGCTGGAAGATGGCCTGAGCAAGGGCGAAGCCCGGTCCTATTACGAAAGCGGCGACAGCGGCGCATTGGCCGAAAAGCCCTATGCGCTGGCGCTGCGTTACGACGTCGCCCCGGCGCTTCACGCCACACTCGAGACCGCCAGCGCGACGGCGCGGCTCTCGGGGGGCAAGCTCGAACTGTGGATCGCCTCCCAGGCACCCGAAGCAGCGCGGCTCGCCGCCGCAGAAGCTGCCGGGATCGATCCGCGCAACGTGGTGCTCTATCCGATGCCGGCGGGCGGCAGCTTCGACCGGCGGCTGGAGATCGACCACGCCATCGAAGTCGCGGCGATCGCCAGAGCTGCCGGCAAGCCGGTGCAGCTCACCTGGTCGCGCTGGCAGGAACATGTCGCGGGCTGGCCGCGCACGCCGGTGGCGGCGGTGCTGGCGGCAAAGACCTCGCCGGCGGGCGATATCACCGGCTGGCTCGCCCGGCTGGCCCTGCCGGCCAGCACGCAGGAATTCGGCCGCCGCCTATTCGGCGGGCAGACCCATTGGCAGGCGACGGCGGAAAGTGCGGGCGAACGCGATATGCTGGCAATGGAAGGCGCGATCCCGCCCTATGCGATCCCGGCCATGGCGGTGGACCATGTGCCGGTGACTATCACGCTGCCAACCGCGCGGCTGCGCGGCAATGCGCACGGCTATACCGCCTTCTTCAACGAGAGCTTCGTCGACGAGCTGGCGCGCCGGGCAAACCGCGAGCCGTTGTCGTTCCGTATCGCCATGCTGGGCCACGACGCCCGGCTGGTCGAATGCCTGCAGCGCGTCGCGGCGCTGGCCAACTGGGATGCGGGCGCCGACGCCAGCGGCCAGGGGCTGGCCTGCCACTTGATCGGCGGTCCCGGCGTGGCGGCGGGCCGCATCGCGGTGATTGCTACCGCCCGGCGTGACGAGACCGGTGTGCGGGTCGACAGGATCAGCGCGGTCGCCGACATCGGCCGCATCGTCAATCTCGACATTGCCCGCCAGCAGATCGAGGGCGGACTGATATTCGGCCTCGGCCTCGCGCTGGGATCGAGCACCGCCTATGCCGAGGGACTGCCGGTGACCGGGCGGCTCGGCGCGCTCGGCCTGCCATTGCTGGCGGATTGCCCGGCGATCGCGGTCGATTTCATCGACAGCGACGCGGACCCGGCCGATCCGGGCGAACTGGGCGTCGCCGCAGTGGCCCCGGCGATCGCCAATGCGCTGTTTTCGGCAACCGGCCTCAGGTTCCGCAGATTGCCGCTGTTGTCGGAGGACATATGAGCGCGCATTCGCTCACTGCTCAATTACCCCCCTCCCCACCGGGGAGGGGACGGGGGTGGGGGAGCGAGGCCGCCAGGCCTCGCGTCTACGCTCGCGTAGAACCCCCTCCCCAACCCCTCCCCACCGGGGAGGGGCTCTCTAGGTCGTTTTGGCAGTGCAACTGATGACCACGCCCCCCAACCATCCCCCCATCCCGCCGGGCACAATCGGCGTGCTGCTCGTCAACCTCGGCACGCCCGATGCGCCGACACCGGGGGCGGTGCGCCGCTATCTCGCCGAATTCCTGTCCGACCGCCGCGTCGTCGAGATACCGCCGTTGATCTGGCAGCCGATCCTGCGCGGGGTAATCCTCACCACCCGCCCGCGCAAGTCGGCCCACGCCTATGCGCAAGTCTGGATGGCCGAAGGCTCGCCGCTCGCCGTTTATACGGCGCGGCAGGCGCAGGCCTTGCAGGAGCAGCTGGGCGAGGGCGTGCGAGTCGCCTTCGCGATGCGCTATGGCAATCCGGCGCTGGGGGCAGAGCTGGCGCGGCTAAAGGATGCAGGTTGCGAGCGCGTGCTGATCGCCCCGCTCTATCCGCAATATTCGGGCGCGACCACGGCCAGCGCGATGGACGCCGCCGGCGCTGCGCTGGGCGCAATGCGCTGGCAACCGGCCATCCGTGCGCTGCCGCCCTACCACGACGATCCGCTGCACATTGCCGCGTTGAAGGCCGATATCGAACGCCAGCTCGCGGGCCTTGCCTTCGTGCCTGAGGTGCTGCTGCTCAGCTTCCACGGCATGCCGCTGCGTACGCTGCATCTGGGCGATCCGTATCACTGCCAGTGCCGCAAGACCGCGCGGCTGCTGGGCGAAGCGCTGGGTGCTTCGCGTCCCGGCCTCAGGATCGAAGTGTCGTTCCAGTCGCGTTTCGGCCGGGCGAAATGGCTCGAACCCTCGACCGAAAGCATGCTGAGCGCCGAGGCAGCGCGGGGCACCAGGCGCCTCGCCATCGCCGCCCCGGGCTTCGCCGCCGACTGCCTCGAAACCCGCGAAGAGCTGGCGATCCGGGGCAGCGAACAATTCCTCGCGGCGGGCGGCGCAGAGTTCGCGGTGCTCGATTGCCTCAACGACAGCGAGGCGGGGATGGCGATGCTGGAGGGGCTGGTGCGGCGCGAACTGGCGGGGTGGGTTTGATGAAAGGCGGGGACGCGGTATTCCGTGTCCCCGAGCAACGATGCGGCTTGAATGTGTGGTACGAGGGAGGCCATTTTCCTACATCCCCGCCCGCCGCTATCCTCGCCGCGCCATGTTCGGACCCGATTCGCCCCAAGATACTTTCCATGCGCCACTCGGGCGAGCTTGCAGAAGGTCCGGGCGTGCCGATTTTATTTTTCCGCGCGCCCCGCACACCGCGCCAGTCCCGGAAGCCCGCACAATTCCGCGCCTCTCCGCCCCGCGCAGTCAGGTTGACACACTGTCAACCTTGTAAACCTCACACCGCCCGTGACCATGCAGTCGCTCGGCAAGCGCGGCCCGGGCAGATGCCCCGATACATCTATTCTTGACGTAGTCCCTTTTTGTTCTACCTATGTTCAAGAACGGAGTCGGAACATCATGAGCCAGGCCAATTTCGCTTACGCCACCCCTGCCAACGATCCCGCTGGCTTGCCGCTGGCCTTGTCGATCTATGCCGACCGGGCGCATGTGCGCGGCACGATCCGCGACGATGCCGAAGCTGCCGGTTTCCGTATTGCCGAAGTCGCCGAAGTCGCCAGCCTGCTGGACGGCGATGCCCGGCCGCTGGGCGAAGTGGTGGTGCTCGATTGCCCGGAAGTGAACGGGGCGGAACTGGCGGCGCTGGTGCGGCTCGATATGCGCGCGGCGCACTGCGGGGCGCATCTGATCGTTTCTACCAGCGTTACCGCGCTCGACGATGTCTTCGCCTGCCTCGATCAGTCCAATCCGCAAATTCTGGTCGATCCCGGCCGCGCCGACCGGGTGATCGCGCTGGGCCGGGCGCTCGGGCGAGTGCCCAACCTGCGGCTGCGCGAGCTGACCGAGGAAGACCGGCTGGTGCTGCTGCGGCTGACCGAGCAGGTCGGCCAGATCGCCGAGCGGCTTGACCGGTTGAGCGCGCAGGCGGCCCAGTCCCCGGCTTCTGAGCATCCCGCCGCCGCTGCAAGTGCCAGCGCCTTCCGTTTCGAAAGCCCCAGGCCCGCTTTTTCCGGACAGCAGGACGATAGCGACGATGGGGGTAGCAGCCGGCTGGTGCGCGCGACCCGCCCGCCGCTGCCCGATCCGCGGCTGGTGCGCCGGATCATCCGCCAGCGGCAACTGCGGGCACGATTTTTCGATGGCGAGCTGTTCGCCGATCCCGCCTGGGACATGCTCCTCGACCTCACCGCCGCGCGGGCCGAACACACGCGGGTCTCGGTCACGTCGCTGTGCATCGC
The DNA here is from genome assembly GCA_963775115.1 of uncultured Alphaproteobacteria bacterium. Lineage (GTDB taxonomy): Bacteria > Pseudomonadota > Alphaproteobacteria > Sphingomonadales > Sphingomonadaceae > Novosphingobium. Next base: position 46,077 of record CAVZHP010000009.1, on the reverse strand, counting down.
CTCGGGCGTGCCGCCGACCACGGCGCTACGCTGGATCGGCCAGATGACCGAGACCGGCCTGTTCCAGCGGGTCGAGGACGAAGCCGACCGCCGCCGGGCCTTCGTCGCGCTCAGCGACAAGGCGGCCGACGCCATGGCGCGCTTTTTCGCCGAGCTGGGCAGCTCGGCCTCGCGGCTGGTGTGAGGCCTCTTCCGTTGACCCGGCACTTGCGCTAATGGCGCGCTTCCTGGCTCTTGGCCGGGCGGTTAGCTCAGTTGGTAGAGCATCTCGTTTACACCGAGAGGGTCAGCGGTTCGAGCCCGTTACCGCCCACCATATTGCCATTTGCTCAGGTTCTGGCGCACCAGGCTCGCCAGCCGCCCAGTTCGGTGATGTCCTCAGCGCCCGTCAACGCGCGCGGCTCGGCGACGAAACCCTTGATCTGTGAGTCGTCAGCCAGGGTTACCGTGCCGATCGCCAGCGGCGGCGGCACTTCGGCGACGAAACTGCCGAAGGCGGCGGCATCGAGTTCGTAGACTTCGACGGCGATGGCCGCGCCTGTCTCGTCATGCACCAGCGCGGGCTTGGGCGGCGTGGTGCCCGCCATGGCATAGAGGCGGTAAGTCGGCGCGGTCTGCGTTGCCTCGATGAACACCGCCTCGCGCGAGGTGAGCTGCCAGTGCAGCGGCATGTCCTTGAGATGGGCGCCAACCACGGCAAGTCTGATGCGTTCCATTCTTCCCTCCAGATCGAGTTTGGCCAGATCGAGTGCGGGGCGCGGGTAAGGATCGCCCCAGCGTGCCGCCATCGCCAGCAGCTCCCGGTCGCTGCCGGCAGGGCCAAAGAAGCTGACACCGAAGCCGGTGCCATTGCGCCGGTAACCCGCCGGCACGGCAATCGCCGCCATGTCGAGCAGATTGACGAAATTCGTATAGGTGCCGAAATGGCTGTTGAGCGCAACCGGGTTCGCCAGCATTTCGGCGACCCGGTAGATCGTCGGCGAGGTCGGCACCGCGAGCACATCGACCGTTTGCCACAAGGCTTCGGCGGCGCGGGCGTGGGCGGCGAGCTGGTACTGGCCGCGAAAGGCATCGACCGCGCTCATCGCCGCGCCCGCCGAAACAATCTCTCGCACGGTCGGATCAATCGCCTCGGGCATGTCACGCAGCACCGCTTCCATCGCAGCAGTGCGCTCCGCCACCCAAGGCCCCGAGTAGAGCAGCTTCGCCGCCTCCAGCAGCGGCGAAATATCGACTTCGACCAGTTCAAAGCCTTGCCCTGCGAGCCGCTCCAACGAGCGGTCGAACAGATATTCCGCCTGCAGATCGCCGTACCACGGACGGTTCGCCGGGATCGGCACGCCGATGCGTTTACCCAGCAGCACGTCGGGCAGATCCCGCGAATAGTCGTCGGCCGGGTCGAAGCCGGCGACGACGCTGTCCACCAGTGCGGCGTCTTCGGCATCTGCCGCAAACACCGAGATGCAATCGAGCGAGCGGCAGGCGGGTAGCAGGCCAGAGGTGCTCCAGCGGCCCTTGCTCGGCTTGAGCCCGATCAGGCCGTTGAATGCTGCGGGCACTCGTCCCGATCCCGCTGTGTCGGTGCCGAGCGCAAAAGGCACCAGCCCCGCCGCGACCGCGACTGCGGAACCCGAGCTCGAACCGCCGCTGACATAGGCGCGGTTGAACACGCAGCGCGGGGCGCCGTGGGGGCTGCGGGTGCCGTTGAGCCCGGTGGCGAATTGGTCGAGATTGGTCTTGCCCAAGCACACCGCGCCCGCGTCGAGCAATCGCTGCACCACGTGCGCGCTGGCATCCGGGCGATAGGCGAAGGGCGGGCAGGCGGCGGTGGTGTCGATCCCGGCGACGTCGATGTTGTCCTTCACCGCAAAGGGCACCCCGGCGAGCGGCAGCGCCTCTCCGGCGGCGATGCGGGCATCGACGGAACGGGCGGCGGCGAGGACCTGCTCGCCGGTGAAGCGGCCGATCCAGACCTGCGGCTGGATGAGATCGTAGGCGGCGATCCGGGTCAGAGCATCCCGCGCCACGGCCTCGGCGCTGGTCTGCCCTGCGCGCACCGCCTCGGCAATTGCGCGTGCGGTCATGGCCTGATTTCCACGGCGAACAGCGCGGCCCCGGGGATGACGGTCTGGCGCTCCGCCACATAGAGCTTGCGGACCACGCCGCCGAACGGGCTGGGCACAGCGGATTCCATCTTCATCGCCTCAATTACAGCAACAGTGTCGCCGGCATCGATTTCCGCACCTTCGGCAATGGCCAGCGACCAGATCATGCCGCCGAACGGTGCCTCGACCAGTTCGCAGCCCTCGGGCACTTCGATGGCGACGGGTTCGGCGGCGGCCTCCGCTTCGCTGGTCAGCGCCTCGACCCGGCTGAACTCGCCGCGCGCGTCCCAGTCGGCGCGCTCGGTGGCAAAGGCGGCTTCGCGGCGCTGCTGGACCTCGGCGATCTCCGCCGCATTGTCGCGCAGCAGGGCGCGGTAATCGGCAAGACGGAAGGTCGCCTCCTCGATGGCAATGGCGCGGCGGCCTAGCGGGAAGTCGCGCCGCCATTCGGTCAGCTCATCCGCGCTCACCGGAAAGAAGCGGATGCGGTCGAAAAAGCGCAGCAGCCATGGCTTGCCGTCCCTGAAGGCATCGCTCTGGCGCCAGGAATTCCATACCTGGATAGTGCGGCCGAACAGCTGGTAGCCGCCCGGGCCTTCCATGCCGTAGATGCACATGTAGGCCCCGCCGATGCCGACGACGTTGGGCGGGGTCCAGGTGCGCGCCGGGTTGTACTTGGTGGTGACCAGCCGGTGACGCGGATCGACCGGGGTCGCAACCGGCGCGCCGAGGTAAACATCGCCGAGGCCCATCACCAGATATTCGGCATCGAACACCACCCGCTGCACCTCGTCGCGGCTGGCGAGGCCGTTGACCCGGCGGATGAATTCGATGTTGTCGGGGCACCACGGCGCGTCGTCGCGCACCGAACTCATGTATTTGGTGACGGTTTCATGGATCGCCGGGTCGTCCCACGAGAGCGGCAGGTGGACCGTGCGCGAGGGGATGGCGAAGTCGTCTAGCCCGCCCAGCCGGTCCTCGGCGGCAATCAGCGCGTCCAGCAGTGCGGTTTGCGAGAGCAGGCGGCTGTCATAATGCAGTTGCAGCGAGCGGATACCTGGAGTGATATCGACGACACCGGGCAGGGCTATCGCCTCGATGTCGAGCATCAGCGCATGGACCCGCAGCCGCAGTTCGAGATCGAGCACGATCGGGCCGTATTCGACCAGCAGGTGCCGGTCGCCCTGGCGGCGATAGCAGGCCTCGGGACGGTGCCGCGCCGCGGGGATGGTGTGGAGGACCGGGCTGCCGAGCGCGCGCTCCGGCGGCGCGGCGGAAGGAAGGTCGGCGGCGATGGGGGCCTTCCGGCGATCAGCGCATCCTGCGCGGCCAGCGCTTCCGCCGCCGCCTCGTCGCTCACCGGCAGGAACCGCACCGAGTCGCCCGGGGCGAGCTGGCCGAGCTTCCACAGGTCGGCGGCGATCGTCACGAAGGGGCAGACGAAGCCGCCCAGCGATGGCCCGTCGGGGCCGAGGATGATCGGCATGTCGCCGGTGAAATCGACCGCGCCGATGGCATAGGCATTGTCGTGGATGTTCGAGGGATGGAGGCCTGCCTCGCCGCCGTCGCGCCGGGCCCATTGCGGTCTGGGGCCGGACAGGCGCACGCCGGTGCGGTTGGAGTTGTAATGCACCTGCCACGCCGTCCCGGCGATCATTTCGATGTCGTCCGCCGTGAAGAAATCGGGTGCTCCGTGCGGACCGTAGAGCACGCGCAGCTCCCATTCCCGCGCGATGACGGGGAGCGGCAGACCGGCTGCGGGAGGCACCGACATTTTCATCGCGCCAAGATGCAGCGTGTCCCCGGTCAGCACCGCACGTGCCGCGTGGCCGCCGAATTCGCCCAGGGTGAAGGTGCTGCGGCTGCCGAGGAACAGCGGCGCCTCGATCCCGCCCGCGACCAGCAGATAGCCGCGCATCCCGCCACCAGTGACCCGCCCTATCGTCAGCACTTGTCCGGCGGCGACATCGACGGGCTGCCCCACTGCAACCGGCTCGCGGTCCAGCCGGGCGGTAAAATCCGCTCCTGTCAGGCAGACCCGCGCCGGCGCGGTGAACTGTAGGGTCGGTCCTGCGGCGGTGAATTCCAGCCCCGCCGCGCCGTCCTCGTTGCCGAGCAGGCGGTTGCCGAGGCGGAACGACAGCGCATCCATCGGCCCCGATGGCGGCACGCCGACGTTCCAGTAGCCGAGGCGGCCGGGCCAGTCCTGCACCGTAGTCGAAGGGCCGCCCGCGATCACCCGGATCGAACGCGGTTCATAGGGGATCTCCGCCAGGGCCCGGGTCGATACCTTGCCGCTGGTGAATACTTCGGAACGCACAACGCTGCGCAGCCAGTCGAGGTTTGTTTCGATCCCCGCCAGCCGTGTCGCGCCGAGCGCCGACTGTAGCGCCGCCACGGCTTCGTCCCGGGAGGGCGCGGTGACGATCAGCTTGGCGAGCATCGGGTCGTACCAGGCGCTGACCTGCGACCCCGCCGCGACCCAGCCATCGACGCGCGGCCCCTCGGGGAACACCACTTCGGTGAGCATGCCGGAACTCGGACGGAAATCCTGCGCCGGGTCTTCGGCATAGAGCCGCACCTGGATCGAAGCGCCTTGCGGCTTCGCCTCGAAGCCGTCGAGAAAACTGTAGTCGCCCGCCGCGCCGCGCACCATCCATTCGACCAGATCGATGCCGGTAACCTGCTCGGTCACACCGTGTTCGACCTGCAGGCGGGTGTTGACCTCAAGGAAATAGAAACTGTCACGCGCCGCGTCATAGAGAAATTCGACGGTGCCGGCCGAGCGGTAATTCGCGCCCGCGGTCAGCCGCACTGCGGCAGCGATCATCGCCTCGCGGGTGGCGGGGGGGAGCAGCGGAGCAGGGGTCTCCTCGACCACTTTCTGGTTGCGCCGCTGCAGCGAGCAATCGCGCTCGCCCAGTGCGACGACGCGGCCCTGCCCGTCGCCGAACACCTGCACTTCGATATGGCGCGCGGTCTCGACATAGCTTTCGAGGAACACCCCGCCGTTGCCGAAATTGCCTGCGCCCAGACGCACCACCCCGGCGAAGGCGTCGCGCAGTTCGCCTGCATCGCCGCAGATCTTCATGCCGATGCCGCCGCCGCCCGCCGTGGCCTTGAGGATAACCGGATAGCCGATTGCATCCGCTGCCTCGACTGCGGTGTCCACGTCGGTCAGCAGCCCGGTGCCGGGGGCCAGCGCGACGCCGTGCGCTTCTGCAAGGTCGCGCGCGCTGTGCTTGAGTCCGAAGCCGGTAATGTTCGCCGCCGTCGGCCCGATGAAGACCACGCCCGCCGCCGCGCAGGCCTCGGCGAACTCGGTGCTCTCCGAAAGGAAGCCATAACCCGGATGGATCGCCTGCGCGCCCGATGCGCGTGCGGCTTCGATGATCGCGGCGATGTTCAGATAGCTCTCCGCCGCCGCCGCCGGGCCGATCCGCACTGCCTCGTCCGCCTCGGCGACATGCAGCGACCCGGCGTCGGCGTCGCTGAACACCGCGACCGAGCGGATGCCCATCCGCCGCAATGTGCGGATGATCCGGCAGGCGATCGCGCCGCGATTGGCGATCAGGACAGTGTCGAAAGGTGTCATGCGCAGACGATCATCCGCACCGGCGTCGGGTTGAAGCCATTGCAGGGATTGTTGATCTGCGGGCAGTTCGACACGACCACATCGACGTCCATTTCGGCGCGCAGATCGACTGTCAGACCCGGGGCGGAGATGCCATCGACGATGCCGAGCGCCCCGTCGGCTTCGACCGGCACGTTCATGAAGAAGTTGATGTTCGACACCATGTCGCGTTTGCCGCGCCCGGCAATGGCGTTGGCGGTAAGGAAGTTGTCGACGCAGCTGTGCTGGGCCTTGGTGTGGTGGCCATAGCGCAAGGTATTGCTTTCGCACGAGCAGGCACCGCCGATGGTGTCGTGATAATCGACCGAAGTGGCCATGATGGTCATCATCGGCCGGCCTTCGTTCGACAGCAGCACCGCGCCGGTCCTGAGGAAAATATTGCCCTGCGCGGCCACCGTATCCTGGGCGCTGTAGCGCTCTGCATCGCCGGCAGCGGCATAGATCAGGAAATCGACTGCCTGATTGCCCTCGAGATCGACAATGCGCAGCGTCTCGCCCGCCTGCACCCGATGCAGCCACGGCGCGCGGGCGGCGACCACCTCGTCGTGGACGATGCGGCCGGGCAGGCCCTGGATTGCTGCTTCGCCTGAGGCCGCCATTTCGCTCGACGTCATTGTCCCGCTCCTAGCGCTGGAAATAGTCTTCGGTGTTGAGGAAGGCTCGCTGCCCTTCGGGCGTGGCATTGCGCGCGGGATCGCTCGCCGGGGCGGGCAGTCCGCGCCAGGCCGTCGTCCGCAGCGGCGTGACGGAGTAGACCGGGCGAGGATCGAGGACATGCGGGCAGTTCGCCAGCACCGCGATCACGTCCATCTCGGCACGCAGCACCAGTTTCCGGCCCGGCGCGAAGGGGCCGATTTGGGGCGTAGCCGCTCCGTCCGCTTCGATCCGCACCCCCTTGAACCAGGTCACGCAGGGATGGATGTCCTTGCGGGCGAGTCCGTGCTTGGCGACCCCGAGCATGAAGCGGTCGCGCGCGTTGGGATGGTCGCCATGGTTGTCGCCATCGCCGTAGCGGCGCGCGTTGGACGCGCGGTTGGATGCGCCGCAAAACGTGTCGTGTGTGCCTGCGCCGTCTTCCAGGATGGTTGCCATCACCCGGCCCATATCCGAAAGCAGCAGCTTCCCCGCACCGAGATAGCCGTTCCACTGCACCTTGATGGTATCGGCGACATTGAGCCGTTCGATCGGGTTTTCGGCGTTGAACAAGAGCATCGCGGCGCAGGCGTCGCCATCGAGGTCGATCAGCCGCAGCCGCGTGCCGCGCGCCAACAGCCGCGCGGCATAGCCGCCAGGAGCAAGCGTTTCCTCCCAAACCACTTCGCCGGGTGCATCGGCGGCGGCCGCAGGCACCGTGGGCATGGCTTCCACACGGGTCCCTGCCATGGCCCGGGCATGATCGCGGGCGCCATGCGGATTGGCGGTGGTGCTGGTCATGACGTGCGATTCTCCGATTCGAGCGGGGGCAGGAGAGCCGTGGTGGTCACCAGCCGGGCCTGCTGCACGCCCCGGACTTTTCGCAGTGCATCACAAAGCGTGTGCAACTGCAATGCCGTTCCCTGGACGAGCAGCACTTCAAGCGACTGATCGTCTTCGAGGAAGACATGCTGCGACGAGATGATCTCGGCGATGTAGTCGATCTGGACCCGGGCGAGAGCCTGGCGGACGCGCCCGGATTCGGCCCGATAGATCAGCGTGATCGTGCCTGCGAGCGGGGTTTCAGGCCGTTCCCGGGCGGAATGCTCGGCCACGGCATGGCGAATCAGTTCGGCGATAAGCTGCGAACGGTTGGCGGCATCGCGCTCGCTGGCCATGGCGTCGAGCTTCCCGGCCAATTCCGCAGGGAGGCTGATGCTGAGGCGCACGAGCGAAGGCTGGGCAGCTGAATTCATCGAGCGCGACCCTAGTTAATATTACGAATTGTGTAAAGTGTAATAACTTTGCTGCAACGCAACGGTCAAAAAGCAGGCAGAATTGCGAGTGCTGCCCAATTTTCAGGCAGATGTGCGCCGGTTTCGATGGAAATGACCGCCAAACTGGGCGGACCAATGAATGGCACAGAGTTTGCTTGGTAGTTTCGAGCCGTTAAGGCCAATGTTCAACCAAGGGGGAACCCATGATCAAATCCTTTGCCGCCGCGCTCGCACTCTCTGCTGCGATCTACGCGCCCGTCGCTTACGCCGAAGAAGAAGAGCCGGCCAGCGCCTTCAAGGTCACCGGCAGCGCCGTGCTGGCCACCGAGTATCGTCTGCGTGGCATCTCGCAGTCGGACAGCGACCCCGCCATTCAGGGCGCCATCACCGTCGGCCACTCCTCGGGCGTCTATGTCGGTGCCTGGGCCTCGAACCTGGCCGGCAACGGCACGTGGGGCGGATCGAACATGGAGTTCGATGCGATCGCCGGCTTCTCGACCGGGGTCGGTGCGGTGACGCTCGACGCCGGCGCGGTCTATTACATCTATCCCGGCACGTCGGGTCATGATTTCTTCGAAGTCTACGGCTCGGTGTCGGGCAAACTCGGCCCGGTCAACGCCAAGCTCGGCACCTACTGGACGCCCCCGCAGACGAACATCGGTGTCAGCGGTGGCAGCAAGGGCAACAACATCTGGGTTTACACCGACCTCGGCCTGCCGATTGGAGGAACTCCTCTCACGCTCAAGGGCCACGCCGGTTATTCGAGCGGCGACAGCCTTTACACCAAGGGCGCGGCCGCGTTCGACCCGCTCGATAGCGAAGGCAGCCATGGCGTATTCGACTACGCCGTGGGCGTCGACTTCACCTGGAAGGCGCTGACCCTCAATCTCTCCTATGTCGGCACCGACCTCGACAGCGCTTACGCCAACACGAACTTCGGCGCTGGCTCGAAAACGGGCCGAAAGATCACAAAGGGCGACATCGTCGCAACGCTGACCGCAGCGTTCTGATCGAAAGGTTACGGCCTCCGCCCGCCGGGCGGAGGCCGACCATTCCGAAGCGGGGGGCGGCATGCGGATCGTCAACATAAAGCCGCATCGCGGCGTCCGCATGCTGATCGGGGCGCTGCCGATCGTGGCGCTGCTGCTTGTCTATGCCATGGTTTCAAGCCTGCGGGCGGATGCCAATCCCAACGATAAAGTATTGCCGACATTTGCCGCGATGGGGCAGGCGGCGTGGCGCATGGCGACAGTGGCCGATCCCCGCAGCGGGGAAATCGCGCTTTATGCCGATACTGCCGCCAGCCTGTGGCGGCTCTGCATAGGAGTCGGCATCGCCACTCTGTCCACCTTGCTAATGGGTCTGGCGCTGGGCGTGGTTCCGCTGGTGCGCGCCGCGCTGGGGCCGCTGATCACAGTCATCGCCGTCATTCCGCCGATTGCCGTGCTGCCGATCCTGTTCATCGCGCTAGGCCTGGGCGAGGCTTCGAAAATCGCCCTGATCGCCATTGGCATTGCCCCCTTCATGGTCCGCGATCTCGCGGGCCACGTCGCCGCGCTGCCGGTGGAACAATGGGTCAAGGCACAGACACTGGGCGCGAACAGCTGGCAACTGGCGCTGCGTGTCGCCCTGCCGCAGGCCCTGCCGCGACTGATCGACAGCTTGCGCCTGTCGATGGGGCCGGCCTGGGTCTTCCTGATTTCGGCCGAGGCGGTCGCGTCGGATGTCGGCCTTGGCTACCGCATCTTTCTGGTCCGCCGTTACCTGGCGATGGACGTGATCCTCCCCTATGTCGCGTGGATATCGCTGCTGGCGATTGCCACCGATGTGCTGCTGCTGTTGATCAGCCGCAAGGCCTTTCCCTGGGCGCACGGAGCCGCCAAGTGAGCGCGCTGCTCTCGCTCAAGGACGTCTGGGTGGAGTATGGCGCCAATGTCGTGCTCGAGCGGGTTTCGCTCGATATCGCGCAGGGCTCCTTCGTCTCGGTGGTCGGGCCGTCGGGCGCGGGCAAGAGTACGTTCCTGCGGCTGATCCTGGGTCAGGAGGCGCCGAGCCGCGGCCAGATCCTGCTCGACGGCATAGCGCTGACCCCCGAGTGCAGGCCGGATCGCGGCGTCGTGTTCCAACGCTATTCTGTGTTCCCGCACCTGACTGCCCTGCAGAACGTCATGTTCGGGCTCGAATGCGAAGCATCGCCGGTCACGGCGCGGTTGTTTGGAGCCCGGCGCAAGGCGGCCAGGGAACAGGCGGCGGCGATGCTGGCCGCCGTCGGCCTGGAACACAGTCTCGACACCTATCCCGCGCAGATGTCCGGCGGCATGCAGCAGCGACTGGCGATTGCCCAGGCGCTGATCAAGCGCCCGCGCGTGCTGCTGCTCGACGAACCTTTCGGTGCGCTCGATCCCGGCATCCGGCTCGACATGCACGCGCTGGTCACGGGTCTGTGGCGCGATCACGGGCTGACCATCGTCATGATCACGCACGATATCAAGGAAGCCTTCAAGCTCGGCACCAGGGTGCTCGCTTTCGACAAGCGCCGGATCGATCCCCATGCCCCCAACCGCTTCGGCGCGACGGCGGTCTACGACATGCCGGTGAAGCGCAAAGGCGGTGAGGCAGCCGATGGCGAGGCGATCATTCCTGCCGCATTCGCCGGCGCGCGCTGAACGCCAGAGCCGCCTGACCGGCGATTGGCGCCCGCGGCATCGGCCCGCATCCAGATTCCGCAAATGCAAAGAGCCCCGGCGTTTCCGCCGGGGCTCCCGCCTGCATGGCAGGCCGTTACCGGCCGGCCCATCGCGTCACAGCTTGCCGTCTGCCGCCATCTGCATGAAGCTCGGGTCGAAACGCAGCTTCACCTTGGTCTTGTCGCCCAGCACCTTGCCGCCGGGAAACTCGATGCCGATGTCGTCGACCGATTTGGCGTTGGGTCCGAACAGTCCTTTGGAAAAGCTGAACTGACGCACGGCGTCCTCATGTTTAATGATGTCGGCACCCATGTTGTAGGCAACGGCATCGGCAGCCTTGTAGTAGAGGTAGGTTGTCTTCAGCTGGGCTTCGTAATTCGCGGTGTCCGTGCCCGAAAGTTTGGCCATCTCGGCAATCGCCGCTTTGGACGCGGCATCGCCCTTCGCCATGATCCCCAGAACTTCGAACCAGGCACCGACCAGCGCCTTGCCAAGCGCCGGATTGGCCTTGAGCGTGGCGGAGGAGACGGTCATCAGATCCTGGATCTCGTTCGGTATCTTCGAGCTGTCGAACACTTCGGTCGCCCCGGCAGCTTTCTTGATTTCGGCGAGCTGCGGGTTCCAGGCGGCTACCGCAACCACGTCCTTCGATCCGAACGCGCCGACGATATCGGCATCCGATGTGTTCACGGTCTTCACATCGGGCAGCTTCATGCCATTCATTTCGAGCGCGCGGGCCAGCAGGTAGTGCGAGACCGACAGCTCGACGAGGTTGACCGTGCGGCCCTTCAGATCGGCCATCGTCGCTCCGTCCTTGAGCACGATACCGTCATTGCCGTTGGAATAGTCGCCAATGATCAGCGAGGTGGTGTCCTTGCCGCCGGCAGCCGGGATGGTGAGCGCGTCCATATTGGTCGATGCCACCCCGTCGAGCTTGCCGGCGGTGTACTGGTTGATCGATTCAACATAGTCGTTCACCTGGATGAGGTTGATCTTGATCCCGTACTTGTCGCCCCATTTCTTCAGGATGCCGCTCTTGTCGGCATAGGCCCAGGGCATCCAGCCGGCATAGATCGACCAGCCGATGTTGAATTCCTGCTTGGGCGCCTCGGCCGGCGGGCCGGCTGCGCCTTCGTCCTTGGCGCCGCTGCACGCAGCGACGAAAAGCAGTCCGGCGATGCTCGCGGCCCGCAGCGATTTTTTCCATGCGATGTTCATGCTTGCTCCTGTTGCTTGTTGGTTGGCTCGTCGATTGTGTGGTCGATTATCTGGCGGTGGCGGGCTTCCTGCCCGAACGACGATACCGGGAGCGCCGCCGGCGGCAGGGCGATTGTGCCCCCGGCGGCCCGCTCCCTGAGGTAACGAAAGGTCTGCGCGGTCTGCGCGAACAGGTGTTCGCCGGTGCGGATCGGATCGGCGCGGGCGTCGTCCAGCGGCCGCAGCGCGACATCGTAATCGAGCGCGAAGAACAGCGGGAAGGAATAGCGCTCCCCCGCCACCTTGCGGACGCGGTGCGATGTGGCGACAAACCTGCCGCCCGACCAGAATTCCAGCATGTCGCCGATGTTGACGACCAGGCCCCCGGGCACCGGCGGGGCGTCGATCCACTGGCCGCTGCCGTCCATCACTTCCAGCCCCGGGCCGGTGGCCAGCAGCAAGGTGAAGCATTCATAGTCGGTATGCGCGCCGATCCCCGGGGCATCGACGGCGTCGCTGTCGAACGGATAATGGATCAGCCGCAACTGGCTGGGCGGCGCGATCACCAGATCGTCGAAGCAGTCTTCGGCCTGCCCTGCGGCGAGGGCGAAGCCGCGCAGCAGGCGGCGGCCGACCGCGAAGGCAGCGCCGTAATAGGCCATCACATCCTCGCGGAAACCCGGCAGACCCGGCCACCGGTTCGGGCCGAGCATCGGGTGACCGGCCGGCACGCTGTCCGCCGGCAGATCGAGCGCCAGGTCGAAGGCCTCCTTGCGGTCGCGCTTGCCATCGCCGAGCGCTTCCTCGCCCTCGGGCACATAGCCGCGATGGTTGCCGGATGTTCCGATATAGCACGCCATCTTGCGCTCCAGCGGTTCGGCGAAGAACCGCGCCGCCGCCGCCTGCATCCGCGCGATTGCTTCGGGTGCGATGCCGTGTCCGGTGACATGGAAGAAGCCGGACTCGCTCGCCGCACGCCCCAGACTGGCGACGATGGCTGCTTCGGCTTCGGCATCGCCGCCGCCGAGCGCGGCAATGTCGATCACCGGAACGAACTGCGGCGGTGCGGCGGGCGGCGGCGAAAACGTGCGGGCCATGGCGCCGTCGCCCAGGCTGCCGTGACATTCGAGCAAGCGCATCGCGCGCGGCATCGGCGCGCCCTCGGCATCGGCATCCTCTACAATCAGCCGGTCTTCGCCGATTTGCGAATTGGCGGCGATGAGCCGCGAGCCCTTGCGCCAGGGCAGGGTCGAGCGATCGATCCGCCAGCCCCCGGCGGTTACGGTTCCCAGCGAGACCTCGCAATCGATCAGGTCTCGCGCGGCTTCCGGCGAGGCGTCGCGCAGCAGCTCGGCAAGCACTTCATGCCGTTCCAGCGGGCGCTGGCGGTCGCGTGCATAGCCGAAACGGTTGCCCTGCCGCACCAGGATCGCGATGCACCCGTCGCTTTCGCTGCGGAACAGCGCGCTGCCGCTGGTGCCGGTCGCGGTCTGCGGCTCGCGCTGCCAGTATTCGATGTAGTCGGCTTCGATGCCGTGTTCGATCAGCAGATCGCCGCGGTCTTCGAGCCTTCCGCGGTCGCCCAGCGGGCAGGGGCGGAAATCGATGCCGCGTTGCCATTCGGCCTCGTCGCCCGACAGGACGAAACGGCCGGCAAAGGCTTCCTGCGCAGCGAGCGCGAGCGCCTCTCCATGCGAGAGCTCCGCCAGGCACCGCGCCGAAACCGATCCGGCCAGGTCAGGCGGCTGCCGCAAGTCGACGAAAAAGCTGTCACCCTGCAGCCAATCGACCCGCGTCAGGGTATCGACCGGGCGGCCCGGCAGCGAAAGCAGCAGCCGCTGCCACAGTCCTCTGTAACGGATCGCATCGGGCATCGCCGCACCTGACCATGCTGCACTGCGGAAAAGTCTAACGAGAGCAGCTCATGCGGCTAGATGGGAATTTTGAATATCGCTCATAGATAAATATTATGGCTTGCTGGCGCGTAGCCGCCGCCGAATCTCGTCGAGGAACAGCTGGGTCGCTGTGTCGCGGGACGGAACTGCTCGGGAAATAAGGAAAATTTCATACTGCGGCGCGAGTTCGTCGGGCAGCAGTGGCCAGAGCTTGCCCGCCCGGACCGCGGCGTCCGCCGCCCCGGTCGGCAGGAAGCCGATCCCCAGCCCCAGGGCGATCAGCCGCAGCGCTTCGTGGATGTCTTCCGCCTGACTGGCCTGATCTGCTCCCAGGCCATGGCGGTTGCGAACCCGGGTCACCGCCTCCGATTCGTCCGCGCCGGTCAGCACGAAGTCTTCGCGGCGCAGGCGCTCGGGCCGATCGATCCTCGCCCCGAACAGCGGGTGGGTGCGGGCGCAGTAGAGTTGCTGCGATTCCACGAACATCGGCTCGTAGCGCAGTTCCAGCCCGGCGCGGCCTTCGTAGCCGATGCCGACCTCGACATCGCCGCGCTCGAGCGCCTCCAGAACCCCGCGCCACGGCGATACGTGCAGCTCCATGGCGATCGCCGGATGCCGCCGGTGGAACGATGCGATCGCCTCGTCCAGTTCGGGGCAGACAATCGACGAGATCGACTGGATGCGCACCACGCCGGACACCTGCCGCGTCGCCTGCGCGACCTGATGCGGCGCCATGCGCGCGGCTTCGAACATGTCTTCGCACAGCGCCTGCAGTGCCTTGCCTGCCGGGGTAATGCGAATGCCCCCGGTCGAGCGGTCGAACAATTGCGCGCCGATCTGGTCTTCAAGCCGCTTCAGCGCCACACTGATGCTGGGCTGCTGCTTGTTCAGCCGCCGCGCTGCCGCGCCAATTCCGCCCTCGCGGACAATCTCGAGAAAGACCTTGAGCAGATTCCAGTCGAGGTTCCGTGCAAAGTCGCGATCGAGACGGCCGGAAGGTCTGGTCAAGCTGGTTTCCCGGAATTGACGCGGCACAATGCGGGTGGGCGGGCAGTCAGGTGCGCGTCCGGAGACCGGCGGCGCAGGCGGAATAGCAGTTTAGAGCATCGCGCCGGAAAGTAGGAAACGGTTTTCCGCAAAAAGCGATTTCCCTGCACCGCACCAGGCCGGGACGGCGATCACAGCCCGCCGATCTGGCTCAGCAACAGCCCGCCTGCGGCGGCAAGGCCACAGTACCTTGATGACATTCCATTTCAGCCGGAAGATCAGGAACGCGGCAATCGCCGCAAGCACGCCGGCGCGCCAGTCGAAACTGGACCAATCCGGGCTGTAGAGCCTCAGCGGACCAGCGCGGGCTTCATCGACCCTGGCGAACAGCACATGGATCAGGAACCACAAGGTGAGGTTGGCGATCACGCCGACAACGGCGGCGGTCAGCGCTGCCAGGCCGCCCTTGAGCCGGGGGGAATTTTCCATCCGCTCGATCCACGGAGCAAGCGTGAAAATCCACAGGAAGCAGGGCGCGAAGGTCACCCAGGTGGTCAGCGCCGCGCCAAGCAGGCCGGCCACCAGCGGCGTGAACGGCTCGGGCGCGCGGAAGGCGGCGAGGTAGCCGACGAATTGCGTCACCATGATCAGCGGCCCCGGCGTGGTCTCGGCCAGGCCCAGGCCGTCGGCCATCTCGCCCGCCGACAGCCAGCCAAACCCCTGCACCGCCTCCTGCGCCATATAGGCCAGCACCGCATAGGCGCCGCCGAAGGTCACCACCGCCAATTGCGAAAAGAAGCTGCCGATCTGCCACAGCACATGGTCCCGGCCGAGCGTGACCAGCACCAGCACCATCGGCGCGGCCCAGATCGCGCCCCAGACCAGCATGGTGCGGATGGATTGCCCCCAGGGACGCGGCCCGGCGGGCGACGGCGCTCCGCTGGCCTTGATCGCCAGCCAGCCCGGCTGCACGGCAGCCACGGCAAACCCCGCCGCACCGGCTCCCAGCACCACGAGCGGAAACGGCAGGTCGAAAAAGAACAGCGCCGCAAAGGCCAGGCCGGCGAGCACCTTTTTGAAGTGCGTGTTGAGCGCGCGTCCGGCAATGCGGATCAGTGCCTGTACTACGATCGCCAGCACCGCCGCCTTGATTCCAAGGAACAGCGCCGCGAACCAGTCGAGCCTGGCGGCGACGGCATAGAGCACCGACATCGCCAGAATGATCATGGCTCCCGGGATGACGAACAGCAGGCCGGCCGCGAGTCCGCCGCGCCGCCCGTGAAGCTTCCAGCCGATCCACGTGGCGAGTTGCTGGGCTTCGGGCCCCGGCAGCAAGTGGCAGAAATTGAGGGCGTGGAGATACTGGTCCTCGCTCACCCACTGGCGCTCTTCCACCAGTTCTCGGTGCATCAGCGCGATCTGGCCGGCCGGGCCGCCAAAGCTGAGCAGGCCGATCCGCGTGAACACGCGCAGCAATTCGCGAAAGTCTGGTTGATTACCGGTATTCGTCACAAGTCACCCCACGCCTGACGATCCGCGATGCGCGGACATGGCAGGCAACGCTTGGGCGGTGACGCCTGACCGGGAGGTTGCTTTGCCCCGGCTGCCTGGCTTGTAGCCAGGCAATCGCTGGATGGCAATCCGCCGGTTGCGGCGAGAGCGGATGAGCGATTCTCTTGCTTCAGCTGGACTATTGTTCCGCAGGAGCCGTCTGGCGGTCCGTTTTCAGCTACACAGAGCTGCGGATTCCCTGACACGGAAAATGGTGCCCAGAAGAGGCGTAGAAATTCTGTCTCAGGCAATGCCGGGGCATCCCTAACCACACTGTAAATTTGCCAATTTGGTTTGTAAGGTGTTCGCGGTCGGTCGCCCACATTTGCCTGAAATCCCACTGAATTGTGGGAACGAATGTGGGAGCAATTTCAGCATCCATAATGTGGGAACGGATGCGGAAAATTCCTGACAGGGACTCGAACCGATGGCACTTACAACATTGAAGGTGAAGAACGCGAAACCGGGCCGTCATGTTGATGGCCGGGGCTTGTGTTTGCTGGTGAAGGACAGCGGCGCGCGGACATGGGTGCTGCGGATGCAGCGCAATGGCAGGCGACGGGACTATGGTTTGGGATCAGCCATAGATGTGTCCCTGGCCGAGGACCGTGAAGCGGCGGCGGCGTTGCGCAGTAAGGTTCGTGCCGGTGCCGATCCGGTCGCGAAGCGCCGCAAGTTGCGCAAGGTGGTGCCGAGCTTCGAGACTGCGGCGCGTGACTGCTACGAGGCGTTGAAGGAAGGCTGGAAGAATCGGCGCTATGCCAACTGGATTTCCAGCTTCGAAAATCATGTGTTCCCGAAGGTCGGAAAGAAGCCTGTTGATCAGGTGGACAATGCCTGTGTCGTCGAGGTGCTGTCACCCATCTGGCTCGAAATCCCGGAAACAGCCCGCCGCCTTTTGCAGCGCATTGGCGCGGTGCTGGACTTTGCGCACATCAAGGGGTGGCGAGAAGAAGAGGCATCCCTACGCTCCGCGCGCAAGGGTTTGCCGCGTCAGACGGCCAAGAGCGTACACTTGGAAGCCATGCCCTATGCCGCTGTTCCCGCGTTGATGATGAAGCTGGCGGCGGCATCGCCGACGACGGGCCGCGACGCGCTGCGCTTCACCATCTACAACGCCGTGCGGTCGAACGAGACACGCTTTGCTGTATGGACCGAGTTCGATCTGGATAAGGCTATCTGGACCATTCCGGGCGAACGTATGAAGGCAAGGGAAACCCACGTCGTTCCCTTAACGCCACCCGCCGTCGCGCTGCTTCGGAAGCGGTGGAATGAGCGGACGAGCGACGACGGTCTTGTGTTCTCCAAGGACGGAGAAAAGCCGATCAGCGATATGACCATGACCAAGCTGTTGCGCGATGACGGCATCAAGGGGGCGACCGTCCACGGCTTTCGCTCCGCCTTCACCGATTGGGCAGCCGAGAAAACCGATTTTCCCAAGGAGGTTGCCGACAAGGCACTGGCGCACAAACTGACCAATCAGGTCGAGGCTGCATATCGGCGGACAGATTTCTTCGACAAGCGCCGTGGCCTGATGGCGCGCTGGACTGAATATCTGGACGAGGTGCCTGCAAATGAAAGCAAGGACGCCGCCCCCACGGCGTCCGAGCCTACGTCGCTCCCCGCTGCCGCCTGACAAGATCGTGCAAGCTGGTAGTAGTGATACGGGTGGACTTGCCAAGCTTGACCGTCTCGACCTCGCCAGCCGAGATAAGTTCGTAGAGCTTGGTGCGGCCAATGCCGATCATGCGGGCTGCGTCATTTATGCGAACGCAGATCGGATCAGGTGGCGGATGCGCGGTCATTGACGGCCCTTTCGGCTTCGGGGCGAAAGCCCACCGGATCGGCGATCCAGCGGTTGACGGCGGATTCGTGCCAGCCTGTGCCGTGGATGCTGATCGGCACTTGCCGAGGAAATGTGCCTTCGGTGATCTTGCGATAAAGCGTTGAACGGGACAGGCCCGTGCGGGCGAGAACGGTTTTCAGGCGGATGATACGATCAGGGCAGTTCATGGGGACGTTCTTCCATTTTGTGACGGTCAATGGCTCCCCCTGAGCCGAGATTGGCGGCTCTGATTCTGCATGCAAGAGCGTATCTGGCGACTCTCAGCATCGGCGTAGGCACGGCGGTAAAGACAGGGAAACGGTGGCAGACGGCTATGGCCGGATAGGGATGGTGGCGGACGGCGAAGTCAGGCGGTCGCTGGCGTACAGCCATTTCACGTTTTCGCCGAGACTGTGCTGAACGCGCCATGATCGGCGGCACCATCGACGCAGTATTGCGCCAGTGTCGGCCACTTTCTGCGCCCGAATCGCGCTCGATTGCAGACCTACCTTCCGATGGCCTGCCCGCCGAAAGCCAATCTGCATCCTGCCGTGCCAGACGCGCAAGGGACAGGCCATGTCAGTGCCAATTCCGCCATGTTGCTGGTGCAATCCGGTGCACGATCAAATTCTGGTGTTTCGGCGTTGCCGTGGGCATGTATCGCGCATGACCAATCCACTGCCGATCCGCCTACCCTGGCCGCCTGACTTCCCCGATGTTGTCATCCATACCGATGTCCGCACACGCGACAGTCATCCCGGCTACAAGGCAGCCAAGGCGGGAGATGCCGACGCGGCATTGACGCTCGCCTCCGATCTGTTGTTACCGGACGGGATCGCGCGCCTCCGGCATATTGTCGGCAACCAGCCCGCACTACTGCTGCCTGTCGTCGCGGACGAATTGATGGGCTTCAACGCAATCCCGGACGCGATGGCCCAGATGTTGGGGAATGAACTCGGCCTTGCGGTTATCGCCGGTGAAATCGTCCAGACCAACAAGGTCGGTCACACCCGTGCCCCGGCGTTCCAGCGCCTTGTCACTCCGGCGACCTTTGAGGGACCGGTGCAGCCAGGGGCGGACTATGTGCTGGTTGACGATCATGTCGGCCTTGGCGGCACGCTCGCCAATCTGCGCGGTTATGTCGAGGCGCAAGGCGGAGCGGTGATCGCGATCATTACCTTGACCGAAAGCCGCGACGCTCGCGCAATTTCCTTGCGACCTGATACGCGGAACGTGCTATGGGAGCGCCATGGCCAAGCACTTGACGACCTATGGAAAAGCCAGTTCGGCTACGGAATCGACTGCCTTACAGAAGTCGAAGCCCTCAACCTATGCCGTCAACAATCCGTTGCCGGAATCGAGGATTTCCTGGCTCAAGCAGCAGTCGAAGCACGTGGCCGAGGTCTCCAGACAGCGGTTGAACCGGGCGACTGATTGCTAGGTGCCGCGCGGCGTGCCTTGCCGCTTTTCGTTTTGGATGACCGAAGTCCGAAGTATTGGTGTTTTGCAATACCGAACGATTGTTGGCATCGTTCAATGAATGGCTGTGACTGAGGAACGCCTTGCCACATTGTTTCGGTGGCTATGCTTGGCCGTGCTCCACCCGACGCCGATCTCCGAAACGCCATCAATCGCCTCATCTTACGGACGCGCTTGTCACAACGCCATTTCACCGAACTCGCCGGTGCGAATGCGCACGGTTGATACGAGGTCGAGAACGAAGATCTTGCTGTCCCCTATTGCCTCGGTGAGCGCTGTTTGCTGGATCGTCTCGACGACCTGATCCACTAGGCTGTCTAGCACGGCCACCTCGATCTTGACTTTGGGCAGCATATTCGTCGAATATTCCGCTCCCCTGAAGATTTCGGTCTGCCCCTTCTGCCGCCCGACGCCTTTGACTTCAAGCACAGTCATACCTGTGACGCCGACCGCGTTAAGAGCCTCACGGACATCGTCGAGCTTGAACGGCTTGATGATGGCGACAATGAATTTCATGCATGTCCTCCTTCCTTGCCTCCGACGAACAGGCCCCAGTAACTGGTAAGTTGGTGACGGGTCTCGCGGACTGAACAATACCTATCCGGAAAATGGCTAAAGACACACGAATTGGTGACACAAGTAATTATACAAGTTACAATGGTGTTCGATATTGAAGCGCGCTCTATGTACGAGTTCGGTGGTGGGTTGCATACGTTGCTTGTCCGATCGAGACAAAATTAATAATGTAGGCAATTTATCCTCGAACCATACTGCCAAGCAACATGCGGCATTGTAGCGATTGTGTCAGAACGAGCTGGTGAAGCCGATTTCGAAGCGGTGCCGCGTGGAGGCGTAGAGGCCAATATTGCTGTCGTTTCTGTTGAGGGTGTAGGCGAGGCGCGGAGTGAGGCCATAGAAGTCCAGGCGGCGATTGAGGACACTGAGCTGCAGGTTGTACTGGCGGTCGCGGCGCGTGCGCTGGAAGGCGGCGACCGGCGCGTCATAGCGAATCGCGGTGAAGTTGGGCGCGACGCCGATGGTGAGCCCGCCGCCTAGCTCGCGGATATAGCTCAGGGATACTTGCCTGCTGTCGAAGCCAAAGGAAGCTGCCTGCGCGCTCTGCCTGCCTGCGGCGACGGCCCCGCGGAGAAAACTCGAGGAACTCGGAGCATAGAAGAAGCTCCCACCGAACGATCTGGCGGTACCGTTCCGGTCCGTACCGATGTCGTAGCGGATACGCTGGAGGCTGGCGCTGAGACCGAGCCCGAAGCGCGGACTGACGTAATAGGTTACATCGACGGAAGGGCCGAAACTGGTCGAATAGCCGTCGTTGCCGTACCAGCGCCTGGCGAGGCTGCCGAGAACGCTTATGTCCCAGCGCTTCAGCGTCAGGCGGGGACCGGTGTAGACCGATAGGGTCATGTCGTCGAACTGGGTCTTGCGGTACTGCGCCCGGTAGATCTGGCCTCCCAGGCGCCAACGGGCGATGGCCGAAACGCGCGGCGCCCATTCGGCATTCGCGGCGACGGTCAATCCCACCCCGCTATTGGCTTTGGCCTCGGGCGACAGCTCGAAGGGCAGGCCGTAGAGCGTGACGGTATCGGTTGCCGGCCCAGCATTGAGGTTGCTGTCCGGCGCGATGGCGATCGAGAAGCCATACGTGAAGGTCTTCTTCTGGCGGATGGCGATGAGGAAATGGTCGATATTCGCAAGTACGCCGCTGGGAACCTGTCCCGCCCTTGCATACATGAACTGCCGTTCGGCATCGCCCAGACGCCCGTCAAGGAAAAGCGCCCGGCCCATCTCGAGCCGGACCCGCACTGTGTTGGGCTCGCTGACCAGGATGCGGCGGAACCGGCCGACCGCGCTCTCGTAATCCTTGTCCTGCATGTCGAGCATGCCAAGCAAGAACTGGACTTGGTTGTCGCTGGAGCGGATGCCCGAGGGGGCGGCGTCGAGCTCGAGCAGAATTGTGCGCGCCTCTTCGAACCGGCTGGCGAGCATCAGCTGTTCCGCCTGGCCGATAGCCTCGGCGGTGACTGGCGCACCGCTCTGCGATGCAGGCGGTCGATCTGGCGGGGCCGGTTGAGAAGGCTGCGCCGCGAGCATCGCAACCAGTTCGATCATCTGGCCAACCCTTCACTGGCGGCGGTCAAGGGAAGCGGAAAGCCGGCGGTCCATTCCGGCTTTCGGCCCGGCGGTCAGTGGCGGCGTTGATAGGCCGCGACGGCCGCTTCGCCCTCGTCCCGCATCGCGGCAAAATCGTCCGGGATGTAGCCGAGCCTGCCGTAATCGACCCGCAACATGCCGTCAGGTCCGGCGAGCACGGCCCCGGCGAAACGCGCATCGGCGAGGAGCTCTTGTGCGATTGCTCCAGTAAAGCGCCGGGTTCCGCCGAGATAGCGCCAGCTGTGGAGCTTCAGCCCGTTAGGCAATTCGGCCACTGCGGTGAGCTCCTGTTTCAGCCTGAGGTCCGAGGCCGCCTGCTTGGCACCAAAAGAGCCAGACATTGTGGTCTCCTTCGGCCCGCCGGTCAGCGAGAAGACTCCTGCCGTCTCCGCGGCATTGGGACCATAGAAGCCACCGCGCAGATTGCCGGTCGCCCCGGTAAGGTCGAACGCGGTGCCTGGGGTCGCTCCCGCGCTCGCCGTACCGGAGAAACCCGAGCCGGAAATCGTCCCGGCAAGCATGACGTCGCTCGAGGTTCCGCTCATCGGCGTCGTGTTGTTTGTGGGTGTGAAGAGCTGGATCGCGGTGACCGCGCCGGAAACTGCCCCGGTTCCGAAATTGGCCGTCAGGTTGATCGTTCCATAGTAATTCGCGGCATTGTTGGGATTGAGACTGGTCGGCTGTACAAGCCGCCCCACCGCTCCCCCGGTATAACTGGCCGATCCGGTCGTCGGCATCGCAGCGGTCTGCGCATTGCCCGGCGCGCCGCCGCCATAGGTTCCCGGGTATTTCGCCAGGCATTGACTGGGAGCGCAGGGGAGCAATGCCCAAAGCCCGAAGCTCGAATACTGCAGGCCATTTATGGCCGAGAAGTCCGCATAGGTGCCCGAGCCGGTGACCGGGATGGATGCATCGGTGCTGCTGGCGATCGCATATATACCCCCCTGCGCATTGGGCTTGCCGACGGACTGTGTCGATGCGGGGACATTCGCTCCTCCAGATCGCACCGTGACGGTGCCGCCCGGTGTCTCGTAAGTCCAGGTTTCGGTGAAGCCCGAAGCACTCGAATCCGAGACTTTCGACCTGTTGACCAGCCGGCCATCGAGGCTGGACGCATGAACCAATGCAACTGACGTAATTGACGGGCTTCCGCCGCTGATCGTCAATTCGCCGCTGAACGTTGCCGTCTCCGAAAAGACAGCCGCTGTCGTCGCCGTCGGGGTCGGTGATGGCGAGGGGGTCGGCGTTGGCGCTGGCGCAGGGGTGGGCGTCGGGGTAGGCGCAGATGTGGGAGTTGGGGTCGGAGCAGGTGCCGGGGTTGGCGACGGCGACGCATTGTCGTCTGAACCGCCCGAGGCAGCAGCAACGCCTCCCCCGACAGCCGCGGCGCCAAGCAGCAAGAGGAGCGCCGATTTGCGCTTCTTGCCCTTTGGCTTGGCGTTCTGACTCTGGCTGGCCTGGTCACTCTCGGGACTGGTCTGAGCGCTGCCGAAGTCGGCGAAAACAGGTGCCCATGCCAATGATGCAATGGCGGTCACCATCAACAGGTTCGAGGCCAGAGGCTGTTTGTTTTGCATGTTGATGCTCCCGTGATTTGAAATGAGTAGGCTGGCCTCGAATGGGACTTCTCCCTTCCGCGCCTTGCCTGTCACTGTGCAGTCAACGATACTTGGGTGCGGCACCCAAACGGTTGCCAACAGGGTATCATTCGGTTGTTTTTCAGGTGTTGCCCGCGATTCGGCCTTTGGGCGGGCAGGAAGTCGCGCGTCCTATCCATGGACGCACGGCAAAGTTGTGCGCTGGCGCGGCCGCGCGAAACTGGATATCAAGTCATCATGGAAGCCAGTCCCTTTCCGTCGGCACGCCACGCGGCGAAGGATTTGACCAAGGCTCCAGGCTTTGCGCTGGGTCCGCTCACCGTCGATCCGCCGTCGCGCCGGATCGGCAATTCCAAGCGCAGCGAAATGCTCGAACCGCGGGTGATGCGGGTGCTGGTCGCGCTCGGTGGGGCCGGCGGCAAAGTGCTTTCGCGCGACGATCTGATCGATCTGTGCTGGGACGGAACCATCGTTGGTGACAATGCCATCAAGCGTGTGATCTTCCGCTTGCGCCACGCCCTCGACGAGTTGAGCGGCGGCGCGGTCCAGCTGGAGACGATCACCAAGGTGGGGTTCAGGCTGGTTTACGAACAGACCGCTGCCGAAGTGGCTCCGGGCCCCGCTCCGTTGCCGACCAGGCACATCCCCGCTGAACCCCCGATCAGGGCGCGAAGGTTGACGCGGCGCGCGGCGGCGGGCGGAGTTGTCGCGATCGGGGCGGGGGCGGCGTTCGCTTTTGCCCGCTGGAACCAGTCGCTGCCACAGACCGAGGGCCTGAGCGCGCGCGCACTGTTCGAGCGCGGCATGCTGATGCGCCGGTCGGCGTCGCCAGGTAATGCGATGGCGGCGATCAGCTACTTCGAGCAAGCCGTGGCGCTCGATCCGAACTTGGCCGACGCCTGGGGCGCGCTTGCAATCAGCTATTGCGAGCCGAGGCGCGGCATTCCGACATCCACGCGACTTATCGCTTCGGCGGCAAAGCGCGCCCTGGCGCTCGATCCCCATCAGCCCGAGGGCCAGCTCGCCTTGATCCGGATCGAACCCGAATTCGGCCGCTGGCTGGACCACGAGCAGCGGCTCCGATCTATCGTCCACCGCCATCCCGACCATCCGCTTTCGGTCGGCTCGCTCGGCATGCTGTTGGAAAGCGTTGGGCGGTTCGAGGAAGCGATCGCCTTCTACCGGCATATGCTGGATGTTGAACCGAGCTTGCCGTTCGGATGGGCCCGCCTTAGCGTTGCCCAGCACTATGCAGGGCGTGAATACGAAGCCGACACCTCGATCGAAGCGGGGTTCAAGCGCTTTCCCGCGCATATGCTCCTGTGGATTTCGCGATTTCACCATTCTCATCGGCAGCAAGCGCTATGCTGAAGCCGCCACTTTTGCTCGCGATTCCAGCAACATTCCCCCGATGCTTCCGCCGCAATTCCAGACGTTTCATGTGGGAGTTGCCGAGGCACTCGTCACGAGGAAGGGGATTGATCGAACTGTATCCCAACTCCGCGGGAAAATCGCCAGCGATATCCAGAGGGTGCAGGGATCGGTGCCCATGCTCGCCGAGCTGGGCGCGACTTCAAGCGTTTTCGATGCGCTGGAAGCCTTCTATCTGGGCGGCAGGTACGATGGCCGACGCATCCGCGCGCCGGGACTGATGGAGCGACATCCGACCTGGCTGCTGTTCGCGCCAGGAGTTTTATCCTTGCGCGGCGACCCGCGCCACGCCGCCTTGCTCAAGCGGACCGGGCTGGAAGATTACTGGCGCAAATCGGGCACCAAGCCGGATTACCGCCGAGGCTGAGGCCGGTAGCAGGCTCCGGTCAGAATTGCTTATGCAGGCCCAACTGAACAAGTCGACCGAGTGTCTGGCCATTGGCATAGCCGCTGGCGGGCAGGGTGAGAGTGCTCTGCCGGAACGCCGGTGGTTCCCGATCGAACAGATTGTCGATGTTCAGCGTGAGCGAGAGGTCTCTTAACCCGCCTTGGCCAAAACCGTCATACCTGAAGAACAGGTTCACGACATCGAACGAGGAGACGCTGGTCTGCTGCGGGGCAAGGCCGGCCGGCGGGTCCAGCCGGTAGCCTGCGTTATGGTAGAGTGTCGCCTGCGCGCGTAGCTTGCCGATCTGTGCGCCCATGCTCGCCCGCAGCTTGAACCGGCTGAAGTTGGCAGCGAGGAAATCGACGTAAGGCGCACCGGCTAGCGGCCTTTGCTTGCGGCCCAGCTCGTAGACGGCGTCAACTGCGATATCGATCGATCCGAAGCCCGTGGCGTGGTTGTAAGCGGCGGCGAAATCCAGCCCATCGAGCTTGAAACTGCCAAGATTCCGCCGGCGCCCATCGAGGATCGCATAAAGGCAACCGGGTAGCGGCGTGCACGCCGTGTTGTTGATCGTGTCGGCAATGGCAAGGGCTTCGCCGATCTGTGGCTGCGCCGGATTGACTGTGATCAGCTGCCCCAGATAGGTCCAATAGTTGCGATGGGTGATGGGCGGCACCACGATCGTGTCTTCGAGGTCGATCTTCCAGTAAGTCAGGCCAAGATCGAGGCCCGGAACGAACGGCGGCTCGATATCCGCGCCGAGCGACAGTGTCTTCGCCCTCTGCGGCCTGATTCCCGGCACGCTGCCCTGCATGAGCGCAGTATAGTTCTGACCGGGAACGGGTGCCGGCCAGGAGCCGTTGGCGACCAGATCGGGCGGCGGAGAGAGCACCGCGAAGGCATTGCCCGAGAGCCACGAAAACGTCGTCGGATTTGCCCGTGCATCGTCGGCCAGGCTGGGCGCGACGAACGATCTGCTCCACGAGCCGCGCAGGCGGATCCACTCCAGCGGTCGGTACGTGACGCCGAACCGCGGATTGAACGCGCCGCCGGCGTCGCTGTAATGGTCATAGCGAGCCGATGCGGAGAGCGTCAGTTCCGCAATGCCCGGCCGGTTATTGCCTTGACCGAAAATGGGGACCGCCAGCTCCCCGAACACCGCCTTGACCTCGCGTTTCAGCTTCGCGGCCGGCAGGGGCGCGACTGCGGGCTGTATCAGCGTGAGCGCATTTCCGGGCAGGTTGGCTGGCAGCGACAGGCCGGGATAACCGCTATCCTCGAAGCCGCGGACCGTCGCGCCCTTTTGCGATTGCAGTTGCTCGTGGAGGTATTCGACCCCGCCAGCAAGCTTCACCGCTCCGCCGGGCGTCGTCAGCAGGTCGCCATCGACAACCAGCCGCGCGTTGAGCAGGCGCTGCCGGGCAAGCCCGAAAGTTTCCAGGTTGCCCACCGCCGCCAGCGCCGCCGGATCGCTCGACTCGGGATCGTAGGGATTGAACAGGCCGGCCCTGATCGCATTGGGCAGCGCATTGCCGTTGACTGCCCGGGTGCGCGACCTGGTCTTGCTTTCGCCGTAACTGGCCAGCGCCCGCAATTGCCAGCCGGCGGCGCCGAGGCCGACGGTCAAGGTAGGTGCGATGCCCCACGTTTCGAGCGCGACATTCGCATTGTTCGCCTCGTCGCCCCCCCATGCGAAACTGATTTGCTGGATTTCGGCCGGGCTCGCGGTCAACTTGTGAGCGGCCATGAAAGGACTTGGCGTAAAGCCGAAAGCTGCCGGTCCGAGGAACTGGGTCGAAAGGAATGGCCCCTGCGACTGATACGCCTCGCGGTTCATGAAATAGCCACGCAGGTCCAGCTTGGCCGCATCGCCCAGTTCCTGTGACAGACCGGCCATGACGGAGTGGCGATGTTCGCTGGGATAGATCGACGCGGCATCGCTTGCGTCACACTGGTTCGCGCTGTCGCGCACCGCCGCGCCGCTGGCAAACGGCAGCGCATGGACGGTGCCGGCGGGTACCAGCTGGACATTGCCCGGGCTGCAGCGAAGGTCGGTTACCGGGAACGGAATGCCGGCCAGGCTAACCGGAAACTGCCTGACGAAGTCACGGTCGCGCCCGTAGATCGCATCGTGCTGCGAATAATTATAGGATATGAAGGCTGAGCCGGTGGCCCAATTCCGGCCCGTCGTCGCACTTGCGTCAAAAGTGCGATAGTCAGCGGCGAAGCCAAAACGGGCGTCAAGTTCGAGACCATCGAAATTCTTGCGCGTGATGAAATTCAGCACGCCGCCAACCGCGTCCGAGCCATAGATCGACGACCCGCCGTCCGGCACGATCTCGATCCGCTCGACCAAGCCAGGCGGCACGATATCGATGTCCGGGCTGGTCGACTGCACGCCCATGCCGACGATCCTGTGTCCATCGACCAGAACCAGCGTGGTCGATGACCCGGAGAATGAATTGCCAGGCAGATTGCGCAGGTTCGGGCGGTTGGAAGTCGCCAGATTGAAGCCGACGACCGGGATCTGCAAGCTGTTGAACGAGGCCAGTTGCGGGATCGATTGCAGCAGCTGGGCGGTCGTCGATGCACCGGTTGCCGCAATGGTGTCGTGCGAAACGCCGATCACATTGGTACCCGCCGGCGCGATGCCGCGAACCAGCGTGCCGGTGACAACGATCTCGCTTTCGCTTCCGGCTTCCGTAGCGCCGGACTTGTACGCATTGGCCGGATCTGCCTCGACTTGCGCGAAAGCAGTCCCGTCGAGCAGTAATCCCGACCCCATGATGCCGAGCTTCAACGATGCTGCCGCGCTCGCGAGACGTATCCGACTGGCTATGCCGTTACCCCCATTGTCAAGTCGGCACTTGCCGTCTCAAGATTGCGCAATGTTGCCAGACGATTGATTTGCGCACAAGGTCGATAACCAAGCCAATGAACTTGGGCCTGTCAGGATTTTCGTGTGTGGGCGGGCGGTTGAACATTACGCCGCCATGGCCTTGATGAAGCGCTCGCCGATCTCATTCGCCGCGATAGCGCCTCTCCAGTGTCCACTTCTGCCTCAAATGCGCGCTTCCCCTTCCGCCTGAACAGCGTCATCGCCTGTTCACGTTCTTCGCTGCGAAGCTTGGCAGCGACGGTGAGGAACGCTCCATAGAGCGTGGCGCGATCATCGTCGATGAGATCGACCAGCCCGGCTTTCGCGACGAGGCCACCCAGCTCGATCAGATGCCGCTTGCGTTCGCGGCGTTGCACAGCCCATTGGCGCTGTCCGGCATCGCCGCCGAAGGGCTTGAGAATGGCTCCGGCATCGCTTCGCGCACCATCGCCAGTACTGAACATGGCTGGGCGCAGGGGCACGGGCTTCTCACCGCCCGCGACGTGCTGGTGATAGACGAAGCAGGCATCCGCACCGATGACGGGCGCTCCGTATCCTTCGACACCAAACATTATGCCCATGTCGATCACGGCTATGCCGCCACGATCCACAAGGCGCAGGGCATGACCGTGGACAAGGCACATGTGCTGGCGACACCCGGCATGGACCACCACGGCTCCTATGTCTCGCTCTCCCGCCACCGGGACGGCGTGCAGCTTCACTATGGCCGCGACGATTTTAAGGACGAATCCCGCCTTGTCCGCACCCTGTCCCGCGAGCGCACCAAGGACATGGCGAGCGATTATGAACGCCGCGATCCGGCGCAGCAGTTCGCCGAACGGCGCGGCATCACGTTCCGCGAGCACGTGGCCGAGATCGTCAGGAAGATCGTGCCGGAAAGAGCGCGCGGCATGTTCGATAGGTTCCGACCCAAAGCGCAGGCTCCCGAGCGCGGACAGGGTCTGTTCGCAAATTTCCGCCCCCAGCCCCACGAGCCGGAAAGAGGGCAGGAACAGGCGCGTGCGGGCCAGGCCCGCGCACCCGACCCGCGCCGCGCGGTGGAGCGCTATGCCCGCGCTGCCGCTGACATAGAGCGGATGCAGGGTCAGGGCTTGCCTGTGCTGCCGCATCAGCGCGAGGCGCTGGACAAGGCCCGTGAGGGAGTGGGGGCAATTCGGCCCCATGCCGCCGCTGATCTGGCGAGCGCGATCCAGCGCCAGCCAGGGCTTGTCCACGAGGCCGCCGGAGGCCGCACCCAGGCCGCCATGCAGGCAATGCAGCTAGAGGCGGAAATCCGCAGCGATCCTTTTCAGCGGGCCGACCGCTTTGTCGAAGGCTGGCAACAGCTCCAGCAGCACCGCAACGAGTTGCAGCGCGACGGCGATTTGCGGGGGGTGCGCAAGGTATCCGAGCAGATGGGCGGCATGGCCAGGGGGCTGGAACGCGATGCGCAGATGGAATCGATCCTGCGCGGGCGCACCCGCGAACTGGGCATCGACTTGGGAGTGGGCCGCAGCCTGTCCCGCGACCTCGCCAACTCCGTGGCGTTTGACCACGGGCGCAATCTTGGAATGAGCCGATAGGAGAAGGCAATGGAACAGACGGATTCTGACGATGTTGAGCTGGTGATCGAAGTTGACCCTGCCGTTCCGCCTTAGATGATTACCGATGAGCCGAATGTGCAGATAGTGGACTGCGACAAAGACGAAGCTCATGAACAAAGCTACTGGGATTTCGAAACCCTCTTGTCCGGGACGTGGGGTCATCAAAATCGTCATCGCGACCGTTGCCCATATAATGGGGATCGCCAACGTAGGTATTACCGCCAGCGCAAGACAGCGAGGTGCCGTCCATGTCACTTCACCGCTTAAGAGCCACTGCATAGGCAGACGTGCTTGATCGCGAAATTTTGTATTGGCGGAAACCGACATTCTGATCAGTAACGCTGTCGCGACGATGGCAATGATCACCTGGGCCATTCACCTGAGCCTTCCCGAAAATGACACCACGTTGCACGATGACCGAAACGGGGTCGATAGGCGGTGCGCCAGCTCATCGCTACTGGCCAAACACAAAAAAGGAACCTTGAACTTGTCCCACCCAGGACCGAATTGCCTCACCAAGTCCCGCACAAAACGTGGGAACTTATGTGGGTTCGGATTTTTCCGGAGTCCACTTTATCGTGTAAAAACAACACGATAAAGTGGTTGACTGGTGCCAGAAGAGGACTCGATATTGTTCCATATAGTATTGATTTATATACGATATAGCAATTCGAACATTGCCGAGGCCCCAGTTGAGGCCCCAGGACCAAAGTTGTCTTGAAGATTCGAGTCCCGAAGGCCCAATAAATGGCGGATTTGCGTGGGTGCGATAGTGTCACAGAGGCGATTCGCGCGCAATTCCGATTTTGAAGGTGGGGGCCTCGCCCTTTGGGCGTTGGGGGCCTCATCGGGGGTGTCAGACCACCCGTTTTCTATGTCTTTCATCGCATAATTCCACTTTATGCTATAGACGCATATTGACAATTTATGCCATTTTCGACATAGGGCTTGCAGCGGAGGCCTTGATGTCACAGATCG
Organism: uncultured Alphaproteobacteria bacterium; assembly: GCA_963775115.1. Lineage (GTDB taxonomy): Bacteria > Pseudomonadota > Alphaproteobacteria > Sphingomonadales > Sphingomonadaceae > Novosphingobium. Next base: position 15,761 of record CAVZHP010000009.1, on the reverse strand, counting down.
CCCGATCACCTCGCCAGCTCGGAAACCTCATCCAGCGCGCGCGCAAGCAGCGAGGGCTTACCCAGACCGAGCTGGCAAACCTTGCCGGACTGCGTCAGGAAATGGTCTCGAAGATCGAAACCGGTCACGACAGCACCAGGCTTGCGGCACTCTATTCGCTGTTCGCCGCGCTGGACCTCGACATGCTGGTCGATCAACGATCAGCGCGGCAAGGCAAGGACATCGAGGACGTCTTCTGATGGGCCGTCGCAAGGCGCATGTGCCGCTCAACGTCCTGATCAACAATCGTCACGTTGGCCGCTTGTCGCGCGAGGCAAGCGGCAGGATCGCATTCCAATACGATCGGGCCTGGCTCGAATGGGAGCACGCCTTTGCCATCTCGCTGTCCCTGCCATTGCGAGAGGCGGTCTTTGCCGGGGCACCGGTCATTGCGGTCTTCGACAATCTCTTGCCGGACAGCGACGCCGTTCGTCGTCTCGTTGCCGAACGAACCGGCGCGGATGGCACTGACGCCTATAGCCTGCTTGGTCGCATTGGCCGGGACTGCGTCGGCGCGATGCAGTTCCTGCCCGACGATGTTCCTCTCGAAACCGATCATCGGATCAGAGGCGAGCCGGTCAGCGACGATGAGATCGAGGCGACCCTCGCCAACCTCGCCCGAGCGCCGCTAGGCATCGACCCCGAGCATGACTTCCGGATTTCTGTTGCTGGCGCACAGGAAAAGACGGCGCTGCTGCGCCACGGGGGAAAATGGCTTCGTCCCGTCGGCACAACCCCGACGACGCATATCCTGAAGCCGCAGCTCGGCACGATCCCGACCGCATTCGGGCCAATCGACATGGCGGCAAGCGTCGATAACGAGCACTACTGCCTTAAGCTGCTGGGGGCCTTCGGCCTGCCGGTCGCCTCAACCGAGATTGTCACTTTCGGCGCGCGCCGCGTCCTGGTCGTCGAGCGCTTTGATCGGCGCTGGCGCAGCGAAGACGAGCTGCTGCGCTTGCCTCAGGAGGATTGCTGCCAGGCGCTTGGCGTGCCGCCGGGCCAGAAATACCAGAGCAACGGCGGTCCTGGCATCGCCGACATACTCCGCCTGCTTCAGGCAGCGAACGAGCCGCTTGCCGATCAGGCCGCATTCCTCAAATGCCAGATCCTGTTCTGGCTGATCGGCGCGACCGATGGGCACGGCAAGAACTTCAGCCTGTTCCTGCGCCCCCAAGGGCGCTTCGTCATGACGCCGATCTATGACGTGCTGTCCGCTCAGCCCGCGTTCGACCTCGGCCAAATTCCGCTCAAGCATTACAAACTGGCGATGTCGGCAGGAACCAGTCGCCACTACCGGCTGGACCAGATCGTTGGCCGCCATTTCGTCCAGACCGGCAAGGCTGCTGGGCTTGGACCGACCGTCATGCGCCGCGCCATCGAAGAAATTCTGGAGCGCGCGCCGAAGGCTCCCGGCATCGCCCTTGCCGCCATGCCTGCCGACTTCGCGGTGACGATCCACGAAAGCATTTCCAGGGCGATCAAGAGTCGCATTGGGTCGCTGGAGGCAGCAGTTGGGGAGCTTTGACGGGCAATTTCCGGACCCGGCTCTCCGGAAACGGCGGATCGATGATCGGCAATCTGCATTGGCTGGTTGGGATTGCCGAATGACGTTATCAATGGTTTGAATAGGTTACCGGAGAAGGAAGGGCTCTCCCGCAATGGCCGACAAGCGCGACTGGCTCATTGAGGAGGCCTTTGCCTCCTATTGCGGGGCAGACATCAACACCCCGCCCGCCTCGCTGATCGGTCAGCGTGCCGCCGACCTGATCGTTGACGCAGCGAAGGGATCGATACGGATGTTTCAGACATCGGTTGCGCTTGGCACGGTGTCGGTATGCCTGGTCGGAACAACCTTTCTGGATTTGTTCGGCGGCCTCTACAACGGCTTCGTAGCGGCATCGGTAGTCGGAATGTTTGCGACCATCGGCCACCTCTATTCCAGGCCGCATGAACCGAGCCATCAAGAACTACTGGGACTTGACCTAACCCCCGAGCAGGCAAAGTGTGTTGAGGCGCTGAAGGAATTCCGGCGACTTCTGGCCGATGGCGTGATTGCCGCGCACCCGTCATCATCGACTGATTCGGAAGACCAAGTGCCACCGGCTCTCTTTGCTGCCGATGGCGGCAGGCTCCTGATTCTCGGAATCGGCGACCGAGGCGCGATCAGGCCCTCGGCGACAAAACCGGTTGGAGCCATCCGGGTCGAGTGGGTGCCGCATCGCTATGCGCCGATTGGCGAAGGCAGTGCGGTTGATGCCCCGACCAAAACAGCGCGTCCGGAACCGCATTGCGTGAACGTTCTGGAGGACGTTCAATCCGATGACTTCGCGGCGTGGCGCGATGAACTTGTCTGCATGGCCAGGGGGAACACCGCCGAACGCCTGACCGGCGTTCTCAATGCCATGCATGCCGTCGCAAACGACAAGGAGCGGAATCGCTCCGCCAACGTGATCGATCAAATTCTGAAGCGGCTTGACGGCAGCACCGATCATTACAGCCGCGAGGCCATCGACAAAATCCTGCACGGCACCAAGTCTTCGGACGATTACGCCTATATCTTGCGCTATCTGATCGCTCGCAAGAATGGCGAAACGGTGCATGTCGAAGTCGCCAAGCGCGGTCATCCCGAAGTGCGCTTCGGCGTGGATGAAGTTACTCCGTAAATACGCCGCGAAACGCTTTCGTAGGAACTGAAACATCCCGATCCTGATCGCTTCATGCCAAAGCGAAAGGATACATCGTGGAACAACAGCCCCTACCGGGCCTCATTACCGGCAAGCAGATTGGAGCGCTTTTCGGAATTAGCCGAACGTCGCTCTTTCGAATGTCGCGGGACGGACGATTTCCGCTCCCATGTGACATCGGCAATGGCAAAATCCGTTGGCGCGAGGATGAAGTCCGCGACTGGCTGAGCAAGCTACCGAGCCGCGATTACCGGCGCGGGAAGGCACAGGGCCATGCTTGATGTTCCCATCCCCGGTCAGGTCGTCGCCGCCGGAATTGCCCATGCCGCCGAAACCGATGTGGAATCGCTGCGCGGCCACTTCTTTCAGCTCGACCTTTATTGGCTCGAAAGGGACTGGGCGGATTCAGCCATCGTCGGCGGAGCCCTTCGGTTCGGGCCGGATCGTGTTGCGATCGACTCGGAGCATGCCCGCCAACTTGCCGACAAGGTGCGGGCAGCCATCGATTCCGCGATAGCGGGTTCGGTCATTCACCGCCCGACACCCTGCCGACAGGGCCACTGAGATGTGGCGCGTTCCCCACCATGCCTGCAACCTCACCGACCGCTTCGGCGCGGCCATCGATCATGCCGTGTTGAGCGAGTTCCCCGCCCCCACCAACCAACGGAGATTGTCATGAAAATCAAGCGCGACCTCGTTCTGGAAATCGTCGAATCCGAGAGCTACCAGGAGGCAATCGCTGGCCCGATGGTCGATGAATATGTCCGCAAGCTCACCCTTCCCGGTGCGGACGGAAAGACCTCGCGAACCTTCCTCATGGACTGGCTCTATCTGCAACGCCCCATGTTCGACCGGTTCAGGGGCGCGCGCTTCAACGTCCAGTTCGAGGGACCGGCGGTTGTCATCGACCGCGAGGAATTTCCCATCGGCTGCATGATCGAGCGCGAGATCGAATGGGTGCGGATTGCGCCCGACGAAGCGGCCGTGTTGCGGCGCCGGTTGCGCGCAGCCGTCGATGAAGTGGTCACCGATTGGATCGGCGGAAGGCCGATGAAATTCCTGCCCGCAAGACCGCAAAAGCCCTTCCCGGATCGGACGGCAGCGGATGCCGAAGCCGCGCAGATCATCCGCGACTTTCTGGGTTCCACCGGAAAGCCCGAGGGGGATGGCTGATGGCAATCGCGACTGTCATTCCGGATCGCGAGAGGGGCTGCGATGCTGCGCATCGCAGAGGAATTACAGCCACAGACCTTACGCACTGCCGGTGCCGGAAGTCCGCCATCTTCTTGGGGGGCGATGCGCGCGCTCTGTCAGGCATCGCCCGTCCATCCCCGCATTTCAGCCACGAACGGAGCGCGCGGATGGCGCGCTCCGGGAGGTAAACCCATGAACCGCGTAAAACTCTCGATCAGGGTGCCCGCAGCGCAGGAAACCATGATCCGCCACGTCGCGCAGACACGCGGATTGACCCGCTACCAGGCGCTGCCCGCGTCATCGAAACCGGGCTGAATGCGATCATGGCGACACCCAAACCGGCGTCATCGGACGCTGGCGTTGAAGCCATCGCTTCGCTCGATTCCCGCCTCGCCATCATCGAGGCGTTGACCGACCGCAGCCTGTTCACCGCGAGCGCCGCCTATGCCTATGCGCGCCGCGCGGCGCTCCGCAACGACAGCGATGCCGACCGCGTCGATGCCGCAACGAGCGATGCCGCACAGGCGGCTTACAAGCGCCAGCGCGTCCTTGCCGGGGAGGCGCTGTCATGAGCCGCGATCACGACAACCTGCTGCGCGGCCAGGGCCTGTTCCGGCAGGCCATTGCGGGTTTCGCCGTCCGCTGGAAAGGCTATGCCTGACCATCGCCGGTGCCGCCGCAATCGGCGGAATCGGACTGCCGCTCACAAGGTCGAGCCGTGGCAATTCCGTCTGCGCCTACCAGCATGGCCAGGGCAACCTGGTCAGCCTGTTCGCCGGCAAGTCCGATCCCCTGGTCACGGTAAGCATCGGTGGCAGGACTCAGTCGCGTTCCGGCGAGCGTGCTCGCCAATGATCCGCTTTGGAAGGACGTGCTGGGAGGACATCGAGAGCAAAGCGATCATCGGGGCATTGCTCGGCGGCTTGCTTGGGCTTTGGCCTGTGCTTTGGCCTCGCGATCTGGATGCGCGATCAGGGGCGCAAGGCGGGCCTCGACAAGTTCATTGCCGGCACCCGGATCGTCGATCGGAACGCGACGCTTCGCAACCTCACCAAACGCGGGACCGATGAGCGATCCTTGCGCATCGCCACGGTCGGCATTCCGCCCTGGCTCGAATGCCGCCACTTCGCGATTGCCGGGACGACCGGATCGGGCAAGACCACCGTGCTGCGCCAGATGCTCGACATGGTGGAGGCGCGCGGCGAACCGGCGCTGGTCTATGACACCAGCGGCGAATTCGTCTCGCACTACTACCGGCCCGAACGCGGCGACGTCATCCTCAATCCGTTCGACGCGCGCTCGGCCTATTGGTCGCCGTTCCTTGAGATCGCCCACCCCGCCGATGCCGACCGCATTGCCCGCCAGCTCGTCTCCGAAACCGGCGAGCGCGATGACGATGTCTGGCTGGAAACCAGCCGCATCCTGGTCGCCAATGTCCTGCGGGTGCTGAACGCCGAGGGCAAGACCAGCCTCCCCGACCTGCTCGACGCCTTGCAGGCCAAGACCAAGGAAGAAATGAAGGTCTGGCTGGCCGGAACGTCCTCGGCCCGGACCTTCGAGGACGACGCCGACCGGGCGACCGGCTCGGTGCTGTTCATGCTCGCCAAGGCCTCCAACCTGTTGCAGTTCCTGTGGCGCGAACCGGGCGATACCGGCAGCTTTTCCTTCCGCGAGTTCATCGCCGGGCTGGATCAGCACAAAGGCCCCAAGCCGTGGATCTTCGTCCCGCGCAAGGAGGACTACTTCGAGGCGATGAAGCCGCTGCTCGCCTGCTGGCTCGAATGTGCCGCCAGCGCGACCCTGGGGCTGGAACCATCGTCGAGCCGCCGCATGTGGTTCTTCCTCGACGAGCTTGCCGATCTTCCCCGCGTCGAGAATCTCACCCGCCTCTTGCCCGAGGGCCGCAAATTCGGCGCGAGCGTGACGCTGACATTCCAGGCCATCGGCCAGATGCACCGCCGCTATGGCCGCGACAGTGCCGAGGCCGTGCTTGGGTGCTGCAACACCAAACTCTACCTCCAGATCATCGACCGCGAGACCCGCGAGTGGGCATCGCGCAACATCGGCGATGTCGAGGTCGAAATCCGCAGCCCGTCCGACAGCTTCGACTATGGCCCGACCAGCGGCAAGACCGCGCTTGGCGGCACCCGCCATGTCCGCGCCGCCGTAATCGAAAGCGAGATGCGTCTGGAGCCGCATTACGGCTTCCTGCAACTGCCCGATGCGCTGCCGGTGGCCAAGATCAGACTGACGCGGGCACATATCGATGCGCGCGGCGCTCCCCGCCAGCGCGGGTTCATTCCGGTCGATGTCAGCCGCTCGCTGTGGGGCAAGCTGCCGATCAAGGGGGCCAAGGCCGAGGCGACGATCAAGGAAGCCGGGCCGGTCTGATGGTCGCCACCATCGGCGCGATCACCAGTTCGTCGGCTGCTTCGAGCTACTACGAAGCCGACGACTACTACGCCGATGGCGGCCTATCGCCGAGCGAGTGGCAGGGCGAAGGTGCCAAGGCACTTGGCCTTGAGGGCGAGGTCGAGCGCGACGCATTCCGCGACATGCTCGACGGCAAGCTGCCCGATGGGCAGCAGCTCGGCACTGTCCGCGAAGGCAAGTTGGAGCATCGCCCCGGATGGGACGTGACGCTGAGCGCGCCCAAGTCGGTGTCGATCATGGCCGAGGTCGCAGGCGACCGCCGCCTGGTCGGTGCGCACGACCGGGCCGTCAAGACCGCGCTGGCCTTCGCCGAGCGCCATGCCGCCGCGACCAGGATCAGGACAGGACGGCATTGTCGAGCGGCACCAGACCGGCAATCTCGCTATCGCCAGCTTCCGCCATGACACCAGCCGCGCGCAGGACCCGCAACTCCACACCCACAATGTCATCATGAATGCCACACGGGACGCGGAAGGAAACTGGCGCAGTCTTGAGCCGCGCGCGATCTACCAGCTACAGAAATCCATCGGCGCGGTTTACCGCCAAGAGCTGGCCGTGGGCGTCCGCGCACTGGGTTACGAGATCGAGGCCAGGCAAGGATTCGCTGTTCGAGATCAAGGGCGTGTCGCCCGAAGTCATTCGCGCCTTCAGCGAGCGCACCGCCCAGATCGAAGCGCGCCTGGCCGAACGCGGCCAAACCACCGCGACTGCATCGCCGGAAGAAAAGCAGGTCGCCACCCTCGAAACCCGCGAGGCCAAGAAGGAGATCGATCGCGGCGAACTTGTCAGGGAATGGCGCGAGACCGCCGATGCAGCGGGATTTGGGCAGGAAGCGCGGCAGGGGCTGGTCGAGCTTGGCCAAGTCCAATGCCGCACAGGTCGATCATGCCGCGCTGATTTCGGCGCAGGGCGAGTTGATTGCCCATCGCGCAGTCGCCTTCGCCGCCGAGAAACTTGGCGAGCGGCAGTCGGTATTCTCCGCCGCCGATCTTGAGAAGGAAGCCGGACGGTTCGGCTTGGGCAAAGTCAGTGCCGCGCAGATCGGCGCGGCCATCGCCCGGTCGAGCCGCGACGGTGAGCTGGTCCCGCGCACCTTCCTCGACAGGCGGGGTGCCGAGTTCGCCGGGTTCACCACGGCGACCAACATCGAGAACGAGCGCCGCCTGTTGCGCGCCGAGGCTATGGGGCGCGGGGCAGTCAAGCCAATCCTGTCACCCGCCCAGGCGGCAAAAGCCGTTGCGCGCGCCGTGCTGCAATCGGAACACCGCTGGAATTCCGGCCAGCGCGAAGCCACCAAGGCGCTGCTGACCAGCACCAACCGCGTTACGGCGCTGCAAGGCTATGCCGGAACCGCCAAGACCACGACCGTGCTGGCGACGCTTGGCCAGCGAGGCCAGGGCGCGCGGCCTGCGCGTTATCGCCGCTCGCCCCCACCGCATCGGCGGCGCGAACGCTTGGCGATGCGCTGGACATGAAGGGCGAGACTGTCGCCAAGCACCTTATGGGTCAAACGCGCTTGCAGCGCGGTGGAATGTGGATCGTGGACGAAGCTTCGCTGCTTTCCGCCCGCGACATGGCAGCGCTGCTCGACCACGCCGGCAAGGCCAGCGCCCGAGTGGTCTTGGTCGGCGACGTGAAGCAGCTCGGCTCGGTTGGCGCCGGAGCCGCCTTCGCCCAATTGCAAAGCGCGGGCATGGAGACCGCCAAGCTCGACGAGATCGTGCGCCAGAATAATGCGGCGACCAAGGACGCCGTTCTGGCCTCGATCGAAGGCGACGCGCGCAAGGCCATCGCCGCGCTCGAACGCGGCGGGGGCAGGATCATGGAAAGCCCCGACCGGGCCGAACGCTTCGCGGCCATCGCCAAACATTACGCCCAGCTCGACAGCGCCACCCGCGCGCGGACCTTGGTCATCGAACCATCGCGCGAAGGCCGCGACGCCCTGACCGCTGACATTCGCGCCGAACTAGCCAAGTCGGGCGCGCTCACCGGTCCCGCCGTCGCCATGCAAAGCCTGGTCAGCAAGGGCCTGTCCCGCGCCGAGGCGCGCGATCCGATGAGTTACGAGCGGGGCGACATGGTGCGCTTCGCGCGCGACTACGCCGACAAGGGCGTATCGCGCGGCGAGACCTACCGCGTGGAGGGCATCGATCCGGCCAAGTCTGCCGTTGCTCTCAAATCGCGAGGACGGGCGCGACATCGACTGGCGTTTGCGGCAATGGGGCGCGGGAAAGGTCGAAGCGTTCACCGTCCAGGCGCTCGAACTGAAAGCAGGCGACCGCATCCAGTTCACCCGCAACGACCGCGAGCTGGGGCGGATCAACGGCGGGCGCGGAACCGTGACGGCAATCGACGAGCAATCCCGCTCGGCAACCATCCGCAGCCCGCGCGGCCAGACCCAGACGCTGAACCTCGACGCCACCCGCGACCAGCACATCCGCCACGCCTACGTCGAAACCGCCTTCGCCGCCCAGGGCCGCACCGCCGATCACGTCATCATCCACGCCGACAGCCGCGCCACCAATCTGGTCGATCAGAAGTCGTTCTACGTCAGCGTGTCGCGCGCGAGGGAATCGGTCGCGATCTACACCAACGACCGGGCGAAGCTGGTTTCAGCGATCAACGAGCGGGCGGGATTGGCGCAAACAGCGGTCAGCGAGGCGGCGATGGCAGCGCCTGCCGCTGGCAAGAGCCTTGGCGCGGGATTGGGTTGATGCGTCATATGGTGCCGCGATGCGGAGATTGATCAGCTTATTCACCGCGAATAGTGCGGAGATTATCGCCTATTGCCGACGCATCGCAGGGCGGCGTGAAACGAACCGGCTACGGCAGGTTTCATCGTATGGCGTAACTTGACGCCGAACGCCTTTTTCTGCTAGGAGGCATCATGCGAATCAGAAACGTGATCCACAAAGGGTTGCGGCGCTTCATCGAAGACGATGACGCCAGCGGGTTGCAGCCCGCCGTTGTCGTCAAGGTGCAGCGCATCGTTTCCTTCCTCCAGGACATGGAGAACGAAGACGAGCTTCGCACCGTGCAGAGCTGGAAAGCGCATATGCTGACCGGCGACCGCAAGGGAACGTGGAGCCTGTCCGTCACCCGAGAACTGGCGGATGACGTTCCGGATCGACCGACAGGAAATCGAGATCATCGACCTCGACTATGAAGATCTACCACTAGGAGCTGGACATGAGCAGGATTGCAGGCATCCGCATGAAGAACCCGGCCCATCCGGGCGGCTTCGTGAAGTCCGAAATCATCGAGCCGCTGGGCCTGTCGGTGACGGCGGCGGCGCAGGTGCTAGGCGTCACCCGTGCGACGCTATCGACCTTGCTCAACGAGCATTCGCAGCTTTCGTCCGAAATGGCGCTGCGGATCGAAAAGGCGTTCGGCGTGTCGATGGACACGTTGATGCGGATGCAGAACAGCTACGACATCGCGCAGGCGCGGAAGCGCGAGGGGGAAATCAAGGTTTCGCGGTTTGCAGGCGTTGGCGGTTTGCGCGGTATCGAGGAAGCAAGCCTTTGAAAGCCACTGGCAGCCATTACACCAGATACGGGCAGCGCGAACTCAAGCGTGATTCAGCAAACATTCTGACGAAGGGGGAAAAATCTGGTGGAGGATGAGGCAGCAACTTATCTTTGGGTTGCCGAAACCGTCCTTCGAAAGCATCGGCGCCCTCTGCGCGCGCGGGAGCTTGTCAACTATGGCCTAGAGGACGCGCTCTTTTCTGATCGGGAGCTTAGCAGGACACCGCAAAAATCAATGCAAGCTCGCCTCAGCATGAGCTGCTGCCGGTTTCATGGACACCAAGTTAAGGTGTTTTTGGAACTGGAGGACGAAGGTGGAGCGAAGGAAGTTCAGCCGGGAGTTCAAGCTCGAGGCGGTGAAGCTGGTTCGGGAGCGTGGGGTAAAAGTGGCGCAGGCCGCCCGCGATCTGGACGTGCATGCGACGGTATTGCGCAGCTGGGTTCGGGAGTTTGCCGGGGATCCGCGTGAAGCCTTTCCCGGCAATGGCCAGATGAAGCCCGAGCAGCTGGAGATTGAGCGGCTGCGCCGCGAGATCGTGAAGCTGAAAGCGGAGCGCGACATCCTAAAAAAAGCCGCGGCCTATTTCGCGAGGGACTCGATATGAAGTTCGGGTTCGTCGCGAAGCACCGAGCGATATGGCCGGTATTTGGATTTGCGAGGCGCTCGGAGTCTCGCGCAGTGGCTTCCATGCCTGGCTGACCCGATCGCCGAGTGCGCGATCCAGAAGCGACGAAGAGATCGGCGCCAAGGTCAGGGCCAGCTTTATGGGCAGTGATCGCACTTACGGCGCGCGCCGTGTCTGGCATGACGTGCTGGCCGATGGCATCTCCTGCGGCCTGCACCGCATCGAACGGCTGATGCGCCAGCAGGCCTTGCGGGCACGTCCACGCCGTCGCGGGCTTCCCAAGGACACAGGCGAACGCTCGGTCATTGCAGCCAATATCCTTGATCGCCAGTTCGCCGCAGAGAGCCCCAACCAGAAGTGGGTCGCAGACTTCACCTACATCTGGACTGTCGAAGGCTGGCTCTACCTTGCCGCCGTCATCGACCTGTTCTCACGGCGCGTCGTTGGCTGGTCGATGAAGGCGGACATGACTGCTCAGCTGGTCACCGATGCTTTGATGATGGCGATCTGGCGGCGCGGCAAGCCCGATGCCGTGCTGCACCACTCGGATCAGGGCAGCCAGTATACCAGCGTGCAGTTCCAGCTGTTGCTGATGAGCAATGGCGTCACCTGTTCGATGAGCCGGTCAGGCAACTGCTGGGACAATGCTGCGATGGAAAGCTTCTTCTCCTCGCTGAAAACCGAACGCGTCGCGCGAAAAACCTACCGGACGCGGGACCAGGCACGGGCCGATGTGTTCGATTATATCGAGCGCTTCTACAACCCGACGCGCAGGCACTCGACCTTGGGGTATCTCAGCCCCATGGACTTCGAGAAGAAAGCTGGGGTAGGCTAACTTGGTGTCCGTGAAACCGGCAGCAGCTCACTGGAACTGATCGAAGCCTTGCTGCGCGATGCAATAACGCTTTGGCCCGATGAACCATTTGCGCATTGCTGGCTTGGAACGTTCTTGAAGGAGACACGTCGAGATTTCGCAGGCGCAATGAATGAATATCGCATCGCTTGGAAAGCTTCAAAGCGCCCGGGTTCCGAGCAAGTCGTCGACCATCCCCTAATTCTCAATAACATGGCGTTGCTGAAGATGGATTTGGTGAGGGAGAAAAAGGAGCCATCCCAAGCAGGGCTAAACGAGGCGTGGAAATATTTGTCAATCGCGCTTGGAAAATCCATCGATTTTCCAGAATTCACCTGGCCATTGCACACTAAGCTAGAGCTTGAGCAGCTCTTCGAGATCGAGAACTTGAAATTCCCGCCAGCGGCTGAACCGAAGTAGCAGTCGTCGAGTGTCTGCCCTCTTGGACGTATTCGGGCTGCCCTAGCGGGCGACCCGCTCTATCTCGCTGCGCTCGACTGAACCCGCAAGGTTTCAGCCCATCCGGGTGACGATCAGGTGCAGAGGAAGCGGAGCGGGAATTCTGGCGGACGCACTCTGTCCCGCGCTGCGCGCTCCTGAGGGTGCGGCGTTTCCTGTCCTGACCCGCAGGCACTCTTGCCTCTCTCATTGCCCGACGCCCGCTGGCGCACTTGCGCGCGCGCAGGGCGTCCGGCGGCTTCGCGCCGTTGCAAGGGTGCCGTTGTTTGCTGGATCGCAGGGCGATCCGGGCGAGAACGCCAAGGGCTTTGCCCTCTCGTTCCCCAAACCGGAATAGACGCCCCCGTGTGGCGGCTGGGGCGCGGAAGGCCGTTCTACATGCCCGCTGGCCCGCGCCAGGGCATCGATTCCGGTTTCCCCTCCCCCTCCCATCCTCGCCGGAAGGCAGGCCGCATGTCGCATGTCGAATGCGGCTTTGCCGGAAAAGGAGGCGGAAAATGGCGGATTTGCTGTTGCAGTATCGGGCGTGCGGGGCCGAGTGCCGCGAGGACTGGTTGCGCGAACTGGCCAATGATAACGGCTTGCCGTTCGATTGCGTGCGGCGGCTGGCCGACCGACTTGGCGAGCGTGAGGACTTTGGGGCGCTGCTGCGTATCTGCGAAGAGCACGGGAGGGCGGTGCTATGAGCGCTTCGCTTGCGCTGGCGACCGCACGGCGCGGATCGCCCGGCTCAATGACCGGGCACGGCAGGCAATGGGCCTGGCCTGTGTGGCAGTGGCGACTGAGGGCTTTCGGGCGTTGCCACAGGCGGACCAATCGCGGGTGCGCGAGTTGGTCGAGACCTATGACGGATTCCATCCGGGCAACGATCCTTATGGCGAACGCGATTTCGGGGCGATCTATCAAGGGTGCAATGGTCGCTGGAGCTGCCTGCCGCCCAAGGCGGGCGATCCGGTCGAAACCGTGTTCTGGAAGATCGACGCCTACGACCGCGATCTGCGGTTCGGCAGCGACGACCCGGCCAATCCCGCCGTTACCCGGCGGGTGCTCACCATCATGCTTGCCAGCGAATATTGAGGGGGGCGGACAAATGGCCAAGCGCAAGCAGCCGGTTCGCATTGCCGAACCCGACCCGAACCAGATCACCATGCCCGGCGTGCAACCGGTGAGCCTTGGCGAGCGGCTGCAATGGCAGGCCGGGCTGCCGATGCAGCCACGCCGGATGCAGAAGCCGCTCGACATCGGGTTCTGGGATCCGATGCGCGATCAGTTGGAGCTGTTCTGACCAGCGCAGGGAATTGGCGACCCGCCCACGGGCGGGCCGCTGGATGGCGTATTTCGAGCATAAATCGACATTATCGCGTTAGAATGTCACGGCGATTTAGCGCAAGCTGTCAGCCGTCATCAGAACGGAGAATATCATGCCAGCGCGATTCAGACATTTCGCCATCAATGCCGACAACGTGCCTCGCGCCAAAGACTTCTATCAGGCGGTCTTTGGCTGGACGTTCGCGCCATGGGGACCGCCCGGTTTCTACCAGACCAATGATGTCGGCCCCGGCGTCAAGGGCGCTTTGCAGCAGAGGCGCGACTGGGGCGATCGGCGGATGCATTCGTTCGACACCACCTTCGGGGTCGATGACATCGCCGCTGCCCTTGCTGCCGTGGCGGAAAACGGCGGGCGGGTGCTGATGCCTCCCTTCCGTATCGATGGAGTCGGAGACATTGCCTATTTCGAAGACTGCGAGGGCAACATCTGCGGCGTCGCGCAATACGAATCCGGGGGAATGGGATTGATACAGACAAGCGCCGATCCCTTCGATGTCCGCTCACTATCGCTCACTTTCAGCGACGGATCGCACATGGGGCGGCACCGTCACGACTGGGCTCAGCTGATTTACGCGCGCAGCGGGTTGATGCGGGTCGAAAGCGCGGGCCAGATTTGGCTCGTGCCGCCCACCCGCGCCATCTGGATTCCGGCGGGTGCCGAGCACCAGTTCCGGACCAGGGGCGTCGTCGCTTTTCGGACACTCTATGTCTCGGTTTCGCGCGCGGCAGAGGTTGATCGTGGCATCGGAGCCTTCGAGGTATCGCCGCTGCTTGGAGAACTCGTCCTGCACATTTTGGAAGTGCAGATGCTCAATCCCGCAGTGCCGGGGCATGACCGGCTGGCGGGAGTTCTGATTGACTTGATAAACGCCGCTCCACCCATCGACTTGATGCTGCCATTGCCGCATGATCCAAGGGCCATGCGCCTGGCAGAGCAATTTCAGGCTGAGCCGCACAGCCGTGCCGATCTGCCCAGGCTTGCGTTGCAGGTGGGGGCTTCAGTGCGCACCCTCCAGCGCTGCTTCTTCGCCGAAACCGGCATGACTGTCGATAGTTGGCGGCAAAAGGCGCGGCTGATCGCATCGACGGTTGCCTTGGCGGGTGGGAGCAGCGTGACCAATGTTGCGCTCGACTGTGGCTACGACAGCCCCAGTGCGTTCATCGCCGCGTTCAAACGGCAATTCGGTATGACGCCCAAGCAGTTCGCATCGACGCGGTGAAGCGCGAAGCGGCTTGGGCCTCCATGCGCACGGAGTGAAAGACCGGCCATTTGGGATTTTGTCAGCGGCCAAATGGGATTCAGCGGTCTACTGATCGGGAATTCAAGTTCCGAAAAACGGGAATCCGATGACCGAAAATCGGGAGTTGTGCCGGGAAAGGCGGGTCATTCTGCGCCGAACCCGTTGCCATTTCCCTTCCGCGCGTGGGTGCAGGCCTCTCCCGACCGCACCAGCTCCTGCCCTTCATCGACGGGCCCTTGGCCGCTTTGCGCCGCCCTTGTGCGCGCAAGCAAAAAACCGGCGCGTGTCGCGCCTACGGTTTCCATGAATGGAGCCTCCGTTTTTTGGCTTGCGCGCGGGCGGCGCGCGGCCCCTCCACGTCCGTCAGGACAGTTCGCCTGACACGATCAGGAGAAAGCACCATGCAGAACATCGCCGAATTCCACATCATCGGGCGTATCGGCAAGATCGATGCCGCCAAGGACGTCACCCACCTCTCGGTTGCCGCCAACTACAACCGTCGCGACGGCGACGAATGGAAGACCGATCCCCACTGGAACCGCGTCACGCTGTTCGGCAAACTCCGCGACCGGCTGGCCAAGGCCGCAACCGGCGACCTGGTGCGGATCACCGGGCGCGTCCGCCAGACCAGCTACGAAGCCGATGGCGCGACCCGCTATGGCGTGGATATGATCGCCGATGGCTTCGCGATCCTTGCCAGAGCGAGCGGCAAGCCTGCGAGGATTAGGCCGTGGAGAAGCCGGGCGCTTTGCGCCCGGCAATGCCACCCATCACAACTGGGCAGCCTTCATCCCCTAAAGGGTATACTTAGAGTTTATGCCTCGTAGGGTATATTGCAGCAATATGCCTTACAGGGTATAGTCCAAAGGCTGGGAGAGTTCCATGAATTTGGTTGTCAGACAGCCCCGCCAGCTTGGCGCAATCATTCAGGATGAACGCCGACGCCAAGGCATGACCCAGCAGCAACTCGCAAGCCTGATAGGCCTTCAGCAGAAAACCATTTCGGCCATCGAAAACGGCAGCGCCGGGACCAAACTGGATACGCTGTTCCGTGTAATCGGCACACTCGATCTTGACGTTCAGATCGTCAGGGGCCGGACACAAGGAATATCCATTGAGGATGTCTTCTAGTCATCGCTCGACCGGAGCCGTGGCCAGCCTTCCAAACGACAGTCACGTTTCTGTCCCGCCACCCCGCAACCCATCCAGATAATCGCTCCACCATTGGGCCATCCGCACGCGCTCGTCCCAGTAGTTACCGCGATTGTAGGTGCCTCGGATGGCGTTGCTGTCCCCATGCGCCAACGCGCGTTCGATGGCGTTGGGGTGCCACAGGCCGCATTCGTTGAGAATGGTCGAGGCGGTGGAGC
>CAVZHP010000008.1:0-72807 GCA_963775115.1 uncultured Alphaproteobacteria bacterium | reverse complement strand
AGACGATGGGCTCGATCTTTTCGGTCCCCCTGGTGCGCCTCGACCACGCGACATTTCTGGCGCTCGCTCAGGCTTGGCCCGGCGACAGCATCGGCACGCACCTCTCCGCAACAGACGATTTCCGCAACGTCGAATACCAAGGCCCGACCCTGCTGATGATGGGCGGCGAAGGCCCCGGCCTTCGGACAGCGCCGCCGCAGTGTGCCGCCGCCTCGTCAAAATTCCGATGGCCGGCCGCCTCGACAGCCTCAATCTCGCTGTCGCCACCGCCCTCACGCTCTATCAGATCCGCGGCCGCCATTTGCGCGTTTGAGTTCGCGGCTCCTGGGGCCAGGCGCGTCCCGGCGGCATCACTGTGCCGATCCGGAACAGATGACTTGCGCCACGGCGCGTCCTACCCTCTCGCCATCAATTGACCAGACGATTTGCCCACCTTGCGCAGTGCTTGGCGCCACGCCCTTGCAGGAGTGATCATCGCGGCGGCCCCGGCCGCCGCGCAGGAGATCGTTTCGCCGGGCCGCTATCGTCAGTCACCAGCCGTACTCGCGCAGTTTCCCGATCTGCCGCTGAAACTCGCGATCCCGGCCTTGCAGCCCGGCCATCAGGGCTTCATCGCAATCCGACATGGAAGCGTTTCTGCTCGGCCTCGCCAAGCCCGATGCGCCCCTGAGCCTGCAGATCCTGGCGACGACCCCGCAGGGCCGCAATATCCCGATCCTCTATCTCACGCAGGAGCGCCTGACCGAACCGGCCGCGATCCGCGCCAACGGTCGGCCGGTCGTGTGGTCGATTGGCCAGCAGCACGGCAACGAACCGGCCGGCGGCGAAGCGATGTTGCCTTGGCCCAGTCGCTCAGCGAGGGAGAACTGCGGCCGCTGCTCGCCAGCCTCAACGTCGTGATCGTGCCGCGCGCAAACCCAGACGGCGCAGCAGCCGATACCCGCGATACCGCGAGCCGCATGGACATGAACCGCGACCACGGCACGTTCGCCCTGCCGGAAGTCCGCGCGCTTCACAACGCGATCCAGGCCTTGCCGCCCGACATCGTCGTCGACGCGCACGAGTTCGCCGCAGCCTCCCGCTGGCTCGAGAAGTTCGGCGGCCTGCATGCGTCGATCTGATGGCGCTGGCCGCCACGCATCCGATGGTGCCGGCGGTGACGTCGTCACTCGCCGCGAGCCTTTTCGAGCCGGCCATCGAACGCGCAGCTGCAGCTTACGGCCTGAAGACCGTCGCCTATTACACCACAGGCCAGCGCCGCGACGACAAGACCGTGATGCTCGGCGGCAATGCGCCTGGTATCGCGCGCAATGCCTTCGGCTCGATGGGTGCGATCTCGTTGCTGCTCGAGACGCGCGGTGTCGGCATCGGCACGGAGAGCTACCAGCGGCGCGTCGCCACCCACTACATCGCGATCAAAGCCGTCCTCGAAACAGCAGCCGCCCACGCCCGCACGCTCAAGGCAGCGACCACCGCCGCCCGCCGCGACATCGAAACCTCGCGCGCGGATCTGACCATCGGCCACACCGTCGCGGCAACCCCCGTCAGCGTACCGCTGATCGACCCCGCGACCGGCGAGCCGCGCGCGGCCGACACGACCCTGAACGACAGCCGCCGGATCACCGTAACCCTGCGCAGACCGCGCCCCGCAGGCTATCTGCTGCTCACCGACGCCGCACCGTTGGCGCGCGATATCAAACTATTCGGCGCGGCGATCTGCGTGCTGAAGGCGGCGACCGACGTCGACGTCGAGATGTTCGAGATCCGTGACCGCGCCCCGGTCGACCGCCGCGCCATCAATCCGGACGCGAGCCTGAAGGCCGTCATGACCGCCCGCCGCGTCTCGGTCCCGGCAGGGGCGCTCTACATACTGATGGCGCACGCCGCCAGCTTGCGCATCGCCGCCGCCCTCGAACCGGACGCGCCCGGCTCGATGCTTGCGCTCGACGCGATCCGAATCCAACCCGGCACCGCCACCGCGCCTGTGTTGCGCGTTCCGGCCAGCCCGAGGTTCGAGCTGCGCGCCCTCGACGGCACCGCCGCCGGCGACTGCGCCACACCGAACCGCTGACAGGTCGCCTCAGGTTTCCTTGGGGCCCCGCCGCCAGCTCGCGAGCAGGACAGCCACCACCAGCAACGCGAGAACAGCGCAGAGCATGACGATGTCGCGGCTGCCGCGCGGCTCGAGATTGGCGACAATGACGCCGCCGAGTGCCCAGAGCGGGGCCGCCGCATACCAGAAATAGCCGCCCGCGCGCCACAGCACGATCGCCGCTAGTATCGTCGCCGCCACCAGCGTGGCCGCGGCCGCGATAATCGGCGACGTCGCTGCGGGCACATGCCCGGCGAGCTTCAACCAGGAGATCGTATTCAGGAACACGGCCGCCGTCAGCCAGCCGCTGAGCAACCCGAGCATCGGCAGCGTCACCCACGTGTCGAACCGGTCCATCCGCTGGCGCACCTCGAGCGCACGAAAGAACGCGACCAACGCAAACGCCAGGATCAGCCCAGTGGCCACGACCAGCGCGAGCGAATTGCCGTGCAGCTTGCGCCAACCCCTTGGCAATGACCGAAAAATCGACGCGCGGCGGCGCCTGGTCCGGATTATAGTTGTGCAGGAAGTGGGCGAAAACCTTCATCTTCGTGACATATTCCTCGCCCGAATAGGGCGCGCCGCAGCCCCACATCTCGTTGCCGAGGCCCAGGTACTTTACCCGGTAGGGCGCGGTGCGGCCATTGGCTGCGCGTTCCCGCGCGGCGCTCGTCTGGCCGGTGGCGGTCATGTATTCGAGCCATTCGGCCCCTTCCTGGACTGTGCCAGAGCCCACATTGACCGAGAGATAGGCTTCGGTGCCGATCTGTTCGGCGAAGTCCATGAATTCGTGCGTGCCGAAGGTGTTCGGCTCGACTGAGCCCGCCCAGGTGGTATTGGTCGTCACCTTGCGGCGCGGGCCGATGCCGTCGCGCCAGTGGTATTCATCGGCAAAGCAGCCGCCCGGCCAGCGTACCACCGGCACCTTGATCGCCTTGAGCGCGCCGACGACATCGCTGCGGATGCCGCGCACGTTGGGGATCCGCGAATTCTTGCCGACCCAGACGCCCTCATAGATGCCCTTGCCAAGATGCTCGGCGAACTGGCCGAAGATGTCGCGGTTGATCACCGCGCCGGGCTTGTCGGCCTCGATGGTCAGCGGACCGGGATCAGCTGCGACGGCGCAGTACAGGTGCAGGCGCAGCCGCATCTTGCGCCATTGCCTGACCGGAAAGTGCGAGAACAATTGCCGCAACACCGTGCTTGATCGACCTGATTTTCATGCTCACTCTCCTGTCCGCATGTCACGAATGCGCCATCATCTGAATGACGGCGATTCGGCGTGTGATCCGATTGACCAGCCTCAAATATACTCCTACTAATTAAATGACAACACACGGGAGGATGAAAATGGCGGGACCTGTTCCGATTTCTGGCAATGCTGCGGGATCCCGCCAGGACGGCGCGCCGGCATCCGGCCCGGCCTACGGCAAGACCCTCGCCCTGCTGGCCAGCCTGTTCTTCATGTGGGGCTTCATCACCGTAATTAACAACACGCTGCTGCCGCACCTGCGCAGCGTGTTCGACCTCAACTATACCCAGACCACGCTGATCGAATCGGTCTGGTTCATTGCCTATTTCGTCGCCTCGATGCCTTCTGCCTTCCTGATCGAGCGGGTCGGCTACAGACGCGCGATCATCATTGGATTGCTGATCATGGCAGTCGGTTCGCTCGCCATGGTTCCGGCAGCGCGGATACCATCCTTCGAGGTGACGCTGGCAGCGCTGTTTGTCATCGCCTGCGGCATAGCGCTGCTGCAGGTGGCGGCAAATCCCTACGTTGCCGTCATCGGCCCGCAAGAAACCTCGGAATCGCGGCTGACGCTGGTGCAGGCCTTCAACTCGATGGGCACCTTCTTCGCCCCCTATTTCGGCGGCTATCTGATCCTCAGCCGCACGGTTTCAGGCACGACGATGGAAGGCACCGCGATCAGCCTGGAGCAGCGCATGGCCGATGCTGCAGGCGACGCAGTTGCCCTATGTGCTGGTCGCGGTGGTGCTGGTGGTTATCGCGCTGATTATCAGCCGCGCCAAGCTGCCCGAACTGGGGCAGGAAACCCGCCGCGCCAATGCCGAGGAGCGCAAGCATCTGTCATTGTGGAAACACCGTAACCTGGTGTGGGGCGTGCCCGCGATCTTCATCTACCTGATCGCCGAAATCGGCGTCGCCAACCTGTTCATCAACTTCGTCTCGCAACCCCGCATCGGCAATATGACCCATGCCAATGCCGCCAACTACCTCATTCTGCTTTGGGGCGGGATGATGGTCGGGCGGTTTGCCGGGGCATTCCTGATGCGCTCGATGCCCGCGAACAAGGTTCTGGCGGCCTTTGCCCTGGCAGCGTTTGTCGTCATGCTTGCCGCATCGGCGCTCCACGGCCCGATCGCCATGTGGGCGCTGATCCTGGTTGGCCTGTGCCATTCGATCATGTTCCCGACGATCTTCGCACTCGGCATCAAGGATCTCGGGCCGCTGACCGAAGAAGGCTCGGGCTTGCTGATCACGGCTATTGCTGGCGGCGCGCTGGTGGTGATCCAGGGCTGGCTGGCGGATCGCTATGGCCTGCAACAGAGCTTCTACCTCACCGCGGCCTGCGAGCTCTATGTGTTGTGGTACGCGATCTGGGGCTGCAAGACCAAGGCGGCTGCGTGAGCCCAGCGGTCAGGCCTGTCTGGGAACTGGGCGCACAGCTGGGCGAAGGTCCGGTCTGGTGCCCGGAAGAGCAGGCACTGTGGTTCGTCGATATCAAGGGTGGCAGGGTCCACTGCCATGTGCCGACAACGGGTGCCTGCGAGACCTTCCCGGTGGGCGGCATGCCCAGTTTCATCGTGCCAACAGATGAGGGCGGCATGCTCGTCGGCTCGGGAAACGGCATCTTCCGGTTCGAGCAAGGCGCCATCGGCGAACAGGTCGCTGCGATCCCCATGCCCGCTCACAACCGCACCAACGATGCGACCGTCGATGCCCTGGGCCGGCTGTGGCTGGGCACGATGGATGATGACGAAGTGCTGGAAAGTGGCGCGCTCTATTGCCTCGATCGCGGCACGCTGCATGCCATGCCAGCCAGGGCAATCGTCACCAATGGCCCGGCGGTCAGCGCCGATGCGCGAACGCTCTACTTCGTCGATTCCGCGCAGCGCCGCATCTGGCGTCATGACATTAGTCGACGGCCCCGGCATCGCGGAGCCGGACCTGTTTCTCCAGCTGGGGCAAGCGGACGGCCATCCGGACGGCGTCGTGCTCGACAGCGAGGACTGCCTGTGGGTCGCGCTCTGGGATGGCTGGGCGGTGCGGCGTTATGCGCCCGAC
This sequence comes from uncultured Alphaproteobacteria bacterium, assembly GCA_963775115.1. GTDB lineage: Bacteria > Pseudomonadota > Alphaproteobacteria > Sphingomonadales > Sphingomonadaceae > Novosphingobium. The sequence goes on along the minus strand of CAVZHP010000008.1, from coordinate 67,405 downwards.
GGCACCCTGCTGCTGCAAGTCGACCTGCCCTGCGCCCGCGTGACCAAGATCGCCTTCGGCGGGCCGGACCTGCGCACCGCCTATGTCACGACCGCCCGCACCGGTCTCGATGCGGCCCAACTGGCAGCAGCAACCAATGGCGGGCGCGCTGTTTGCCTTCGACGCGCCCGCACCCGGCAGGCCATTGCCGCTCTATCGCTGCGGGGATTGAGGACTCCTTCTGGCGATTGCCAGATATGGCTCAATGTCCGGAGGCACCCGCTGCGCCGACGCCGGTTTCCGCACGAAATCGCTGCGCGGCGTAGCCTTGCCGGTCAACAGCCGCCCGCCCGCTGCGATCCGTGAGGGAAACCAGCCAGATCGTCAGGAAAGCCAGCGGCATCGAGAAGATTGCCGGTGAGCTGTAGGGAAACAGCGGCGTCGGCATGTCCCAGAACGCTCACCCAGATCGACGGCGACAGCACGGTGAGGACCAAAGCCAGGATCACGCCGACCGACCCGCCCGCCACAACTCCGCGTGTGGTGCAGCCCGGCCACAGCACCGACATCAGCAGCACCGGAAAATTGCCCGAAGCCGCGATGGCGAAAGCCAGACTGACCATGAAGGCGACATTCTGCTTTTCGAAGACGATGCCAAGCGTGATCGCCAGAACAGCCAGCACCGGCACGGTTCGCCGCGAAATCTTGAGTTCCTCATCCGACTTCGCCTGCCCCCGCCGGAAGACCGAGGCATAGAGATCGTGGGAAACGGCAGAGGCACCAGATAGCGTCAGGCCCGCCACAACCGCCAGAATGGTCGCAAACGCGACGGCGCTGACCAGGCCGAGGAAGAAGTCACCGCCAATCGCATGGGCCAGATGGATGGCGGCCATGTTGCCGCCGCCGCGCAGGCTGCCATCCGCAGCCAGATAGGCTGGATCGGTGGCCACCATCGTGATCGCGCCAAACCCGATGATAAAGGTCAGCAAATAGAAGTAGCCGATCCAACCCGTCGCCCACAACACCGATTTGCGCGCTTCCTTGGCATCGGGAACCGTGAAGAAGCGCATCAGGATATGCGGCAGCCCCGCCGTGCCGAACATCAGCGCCATGCCGAATGAAATGGCCGAGATCGGATCCTTGATGAAGCCCCCCGGCGCCATGATGCCAAGCCCCTTCGCTGCGGCAGCGGACGGCTCCAGCCCAGACGCAGCAGCCAGGCCAGTCTTGACCTCAACCGCGCGCGCGAACAGCGCCTCGGGTGAGAAGCCGAAGCTCCACAATACGGCCAGCGCCATGAAACTGGCACAGAACAGCAGCAGCACCGCCTTGATGATCTGCACCCAGGTTGTCGCGATCATGCCGCCGAACAAGACATAGCACGTCATCAGCACGCCCACGATGATCACGGCATAGGAATAGGGCAAACCGAACAGCAGCTTGATCAGTTGCCCCGCCCCTACCATCTGGGCGATCAGATAGAAGATGACGACCGCCAGCGTGCTCATCGCGGCAAACACCCGCACGGGCGTCTGGGCAAAGCGGAAACTTGCAACGTCTGCAAAAGTGAACTGACCAAGATTGCGCAGGCGCTCTGCAAGCAGGAAAAGGATGATCGGCCAGCCCACCAGAAAACCGGTCGAATAGATCAGCCCGTCATAGCCATCGGCGAAAATCTGCGCGGAAATGCCCAGAAAACTGGCCGCCGACATATAATCCCCGGCGATAGCCAAGCCGTTCTGGAATCCGGTAATGCCGCCGCCGGTATAGAAATCCGATGCCGAACGGACGCGGCGCGCCGCCCACCGGGTGATAAACAAGGTTGCACCGACAAACACGGCAAACATCGCGATGGCCGGCCAATTTGTCGCCTGCTGCTGCGTTCCGCCCGTCAAGGCATCGGCAAGCGCCGCGACCGGCAAAGTCGCCAGTATGGCCAGCAGGGCGCAGCGCGTCAGCGGCAGGTTCATTCGCCATATTCCTGCCGCAGACGCTGAAGTTCCGGATCGAACACCCGGTTTGCGCGATTCACATATATGGCCGTCAGGATAATCCCGGCAAGGATAACGCCGATGCCCAGTGGTATACCCAGCGAAGTCACCCCGTCACCGATCGGCCGCGCCAGAACATCGCGGCGAAAGGCGATCAACAGAATATATCCGAAATAGATCGCCAGCATGAGTGCCGTCAGTCGCCAGGAAAACCGCGACCGCCGACGAAGAAGGGATAGGAGACGAGGATCCTTTGCGAGTTCAAAACCTGACGCCGACTGGGCATTGCTATCCAGGTTCGCGTCGTCCTGCTCCATTGGTTCCCCCCCTGCTGCTGGTTGTGGCTGACCCCGACCGAACTGGAATAGCGAATGCCGGTCTGCATGCAACCTCAACACTAGATCTCGCATCCTGACGCCGAGTGCGCGTCAATGCCACAGCTTATCCAGGCCCCTGCCTTCGCAGGGGCGACGGGAGTTTAGGCCGCGTTGACAAAAGACTTAAGCCATAGGCGCGCTGCGGCGAGATCGAGGAAGCTCTCAAACGACAGAACAGTTTTGTCATATCGCGCGGCGATGCGGCGTTGTCGTTTCAGTTTGCCGAACATGCGCTAGACACGGCTGTGCGCGCAGGAGGCTTCAGGAATTGCCGGCAATCAATTCCCTGTATCCGACCAGTCCTCGCGCTCACCCGGGCGGAAACGCACTTCCGGCGACTTGCCCGAAGCGGTCTTCAGGTCGAAGCCCAGCGCGTCGATGTCGTCGCCCAGGGTGATCCCGATTGCCCGCACTTCATCGAGCGCGATCCCGGCCTGCATCGCATAGCCGACATGGAAATGCCAGGCGTGCCCTTCTGGTGCCATGCGGTGCGCAGCACCATCAGCTCGCGCGGCAGCGGCGGGATGCGATTGGCGGTCATGACCGTTCCTCTGTCGTTCGCTCGCAGATACGTTGCGCAGGCTGGTTATCGGTGGACAGCATGTCGCGCGTCATGCCAATTCGCAAACGAGTTTCGGCGCAAGTCAGAACAAAATCCGGGAGAGAGAAATGGCGGCGGATGAATTCCACGGCGGCGAGCCGGTTGCACTGGTGATCGGCTGCGGCGGGCTTGGCACGTCGATCGCCCGGGCGCTGGGGCGGCGTCATCCGCTGGTGCTGGCCGATATCGACGCGCAGCGGCTGTGCGAAGTGGTCGATGGACTGCGCTACGAGGGCTACACTGTCTCGGGCGAGACCTGCGACATTACCGATCCAGAGCAGACCCGGGCGCTTGGCGCGGCCATGGCCAGAGGCGCGGGCGTCAGGGTGCTCGCGGTAGTCGCGGCGGTGGGCAAGTCGGTCGGCAGCTGGCGCAAGATGATCGAGATCGATTTCATCGGCGCCAGACTGATTGCCGATGCTGTCGGCCCGGCCATGGTCCCGGGCGGCGCGGCAATCCTGATTTCCTCGCTGGCGAGCTACCTGCCGGCCAACAAGCCCGAGATCGATACGGCCTTGCGCGATCCGCTGCATCCCGCGTTCTACGACCGCCTGGCCAATGCCATCGGCTACGAACCCGACGCGGAGGAGGCCTACAATTACGCCAAGCTCGGGATCAACCGGCTGGCCGAGCAGCTCGCCGTGGAATGGGGGCCGAGGGGCGTGCGGGCCTTGTCCTTATCGCCCGGCATGATCAATTCGCCGATGGCCCGTGCCGAGGGCGACACCCTGCCCAGCCACGACGGCACCAACAGCCGCAAGACCCGCGCCGACAAGGCGCAGGAAATCCCGCTTGGCCGCCAGGGTTCGATGCTTGAGATTACCAATGTCGTCGATTTCCTCGCCTCCGACGGGGCGAGTTTTATCAACGGCATCGACATTACCGTCGATGGCGGCCATCGCGCTCGCTGGCGCGGCCAGGGCGTGATCACGCGGTAACGACGCAGTGAAAGACTGCCGCACGAAAAGACTGTCGCACGAAAAGCCGGTCGCCAGAAAACACGCGCCGCTCCGTGCCAGCAAGCCCTCACGGCGCAATCGCCGAAGATCGGCCTGTTCGGGATGGTGCACCGATTTCGAAACGAACGGCTGACCAATTACTGAATTGAGAGGAGAGGCAATGGAGCAGGTCATCGTCGCTTACCAGACGCGCGATCTGGACGAACTCGCGGCGCAATTGCAGCCATGGCTCGAAGCGCGGCTGCCCGGCGCACGCGATATCCGCACCAGCGGTTTCACCTATCCCTTCGGTGCGGGCCGCTCGCACGAGACGATCCTGTTCGAGGCGAGCTGGACGCAAGGCGGCGAGCGGGCGGAACGGGGCTGTGTGCTGCGGATCAAGCCGAGCGATCACACCGTATTCCCCGACGATCTGTTCGAAGAGGAATACCGGCTTATGCAGGAGCTCCACGATCACGGTGCGGTACGGGTCGCCCAGGTGTACTGGGTCGAGGAAGACCCCTCGCTGATCGGCGCGCCGTTCTTCATCATGGAACGGAAATATGGCCGGGTGCCGGTGGTGACCCCGCTCTATTCGGAGCAAGGCTGGGTCGCCGATGCCTCGCCGGCTCAGCGCAACCGGCTGTGGGAGAACGGCGTGCGCCAGCTGGCCGCGATCCAGAGCGTTCCCCTCGCGTCGGTCCAGTTCCTGCGCGGTCCGCCAGGCGCCGAAGATGGCCTTGCGCAGGAATGGGACAAATATGTCCGCTTTGTCCGCTGGATCAGCAAGGAGCGGACATGGCCGGCGCTGGAAACCTGCCTGGCGGAACTGAAGACTGCCTGGCCGGTCAATCAGCCGCACGGCCTGGTATGGGGCGACGCACGGCTGGGCAACATCATGTTCGGCGAGGACTTCGAGGTGGTCGCGGTGATGGACTGGGAGCAGCCATCCCTGGGCGGCGCACTGCACGATCTCGCCTGGTGGCTGCACATGTCGGACATGTTCCACGGCGAGCGCCCGGGACGCCCGCATCTGGCGGGCATGGGCACGCGGGCGGATACAATCGCGCTGTGGAGCGAGGCGACCGGCATTTCGGCGGCGGATATCGACTGGTACCAGGCTTTTGCCCGCCTCAAACTCGCCTGTGCGACGATCAGCATGTCGGCTTTGCGGGGCTGGGAACCGCCGCAGGACGAGGATCTGGCCAAGCAGTTGCGGCTCTAAATCCGGATATCGAACTTGTTGTAATCCCGGATCGCTTGCCGGGCATCTTCTTCCCAGCAGAATACGTCCCCCGCATCGCGGTGCGGGCCATAAACAAACGGCGCCTCGTCCGGATAGCGCTGCCGCCGCGCATCGATAGCATAGCCGAGCACTTCGGCGCGCTGACGGACATATTGACCGGTGTAGGTCACCGCACGGTCCGGCCCGAAGGGATAGCCCGTCACCCCGATCACCGAACGGCGCGGGAGCAGGCCGAAGTTCAGTGTGACCCGGGTATCGGGGCTGGTGTTGGCGAACGACCCGTGGACGATCTGCCGGTTGCTCATCGCGACGTCGCCGGCCGCGCAAACCAGCGGCACGGCATCGGCAAGCCGCTCGCTCCCGGCTAACTCTACCAGCGCCCCGATATCCGCCCTGCCGGCCTGGCTGCCCGGCACGAACCACACGCCGTTGGCCGGGGTCGAGCCATAGAGCTGCGGCATGAAATTCAGACCGTGGCTGTGCGAATTGCGGCGGCGGGCTTTCCAGTGGGTGGTGCCGTCCTGATGCCAGGCGAAGCTTCTCCCCTCGCCAGGTCGCTTGACGATGATGCCTTCCTGAAACGGCGTGAAATCGTCGCCGAAAATCGTCGCGGCAGCGCGCAGCAGGCCGGGGTGGGCATAGAGCCGCAGCATCGCGTCGGAGTGCTGCAACGGACCGACGATGGACGAGACCACCTTTTCGGGAAGCGCGGCATCGGGCTCAGGCTCGAACATCTTGACCGGATGGCGTCCCTGGGCATTGCCGGTGCCGCCGTGCGGGTCACTGAGCGGTTTGTCCCAATAGGCGACCGGCAGTTCCAGCCCGGTCCCCAGAGCGGGCCTGCCTTGCCTGTCGACTGGTGAGCCGAGCGCACTTGGCAGCCGCTCGAACAGGTCGCGGTAATCGGCCTCCAGTTCGGCCAGCTCGGCAGGAGCGATCGCGCCTTCGAAGACGTAGAAGCCGTAATGCTGATAGGCATCGACGATTTCGCTATCGAGCTTTCCATCCGCCGTCAGCCGCAGCGGCCCGCGATTGGGGAGCGCCAGCGCGCGCGCATGGCCCTGCACGAAATAGTCCTGCCAGACCGAGTCTTCGAAGCCTGCGACAGTGGCCATCCGCGATCTCTCCGCTTGTTCTCGCAAGACTGTTACAGACCCGCCCAATTCGCAATGCCAATTAGCGGCGCGATGTGAACAAGGATTCGGGCATCGGGCTTGAGCGCGCAGCATCGCCGGACTACCCCCATGCATTCCGCAGAGAACAGCACGGGAGAAATGCAATGACCATTGCAGCCACGGTCAATGGCAACACGGTTTCCTTCACTGGCGAGCCCGACACGCCGCTGCTGTGGGCAGTGCGCGAGGAGCTGGGGCTGACTGGCACCAAATTCGGCTGCGGCATTGCCGCCTGCGGAGCCTGTTCGGTGCATGTGAACGGGGAAGTCGTGCGGAGCTGCTCCCTGCCGATCGGGGAAGTCGCGGGCAAGGCGATCACTACCATCGAGGGCCTGAAAGGCGTGGATGGTTCGCTGCACGCGGTCCAGCAGGCCTGGATCGAGGCGCAAGTGCCGCAATGCGGCTATTGCCAGTCCGGCCAGATCATGGCGGCGGTAGCGCTGATCGCGCGGACCGGCAGGCCAAGCCCGTCTCAGATCGACGAAGCCATGACCAACCTGTGCCGCTGCGGCACCTATCCGCGTATCCGGACAGCGATCCTCAAGGCGACTGGTCAAGCCGCCGCCGCAACGGGAGCAGCATGATGGGCGTAAAGCGCAGGGCCTTTCTGATCGGTGGGGCGGCAGTCATCGGCGGAGGCATTTTCGCACTGCAATACGGCGATTACGCCGCGCGGCGCGACGGGCTGGCATTGACCGGACGAGACAAGGCGGGATCGTTCACCGGCTGGCTACGCATCGACGAGGACGACACGGTCACGATCTATACGCCGCATATCGACATGGGCACCGGCAATGCCACCGCGCTGGCGCAGATGGCAGCGGACGAACTCGATGCCGATTGGGACAAATTGACAGTTGAGCAAGCCCCTGCCGTCGAGCCTTTTGCCAATGCCTGGCTGGTCGAAGGATTGATCGGAGACTTTTCGAAGGGGTCGCAGATCCCATCGCTGTTGCCCAGTTCTGTCTTTTCGGCCCTGGCACGCAATGTTGCCGGGCAGATCACCGGAGGCTCATCGGCGGTCCGGGCCACCGGGCAGTACGGGTTCCGCGTGCTGGCGGCGGCGGCGCGGCAGGCGCTGGTCGAGGAAGCGGCGGCGCGGCTTAGGGTTCCTGCGGGCGAACTGACCATCGGCAAGGGCCTTGTCACCCACGCCAAGAGCGGCAAGTCGCTGCGCTATGGCGAGCTGGCCATGAAGGCCGCAGAGCGCGATCTCAATCTGGAGCCGAAACTGAAACAGGCCAAGGACTTCGCCTATATCGGCAAGCCCGTGCCGCGCATCGACATCCCCGCCAAGGTCGATGGCAGCGCCAAATACGGCATTGACTTCGCCCTGCCCGATATGCGCGTCGCGACGGTGATGGCCGCCCCGGTTCGCGGCGGCAAACTCGAGGCGGTCGATCCGGCCCCGGCGATGGCGGTCAAGGGCGTCGAGAAGGTCGTGAAGTTCGACAATGCTGTGGCGGTGGTCGCGACAGGATACTGGGCAGCGATCAAGGGCCTTCGCGCGCTCAATCCCAAGTTCGGCGACGGCGGTCACGGCGCTGTCAGCACCGCAGCCATGTTCGCGGAACAGGAGGAGCAGGTCAAAGCCGAGGCCAAAGCGCTCGATGCCAAGGGCGGCAAGCTAGTCGAAGCCAGCTACCGCGCGCCGTTCCTGCACCACATGATGATGGAGCCATTCGCGCTCACCGCGCACCACAAGGACGGCAAGCTCGACGTCTGGGGCGGCATGCAAGACCCCTTGGGCAGCCGCAACGCCGCGGCGGACGCGGCGGGGCTGTCGGCGGACGATGTAACCTTCCACGCCATGCCGCTCGGCGGCGGCTTCGGGCGCAAGCTGCCCGGCGAGAACGCGGCAATCGATCAAACAGTCAAACTCGCGATGCAGTCGCCCTGGCCGGTCAAGCTGATCTGGCCGCGCGAGGAAGAGGTGCGGCAGGGCACCTATCGCCCGCAAACCGCGATCAGCCTCAAGGCGGCGCTCGGCAAGGACGGCAAGGTAAGCGCCTGGCACAGCACCTTTGCGCAGGCCATGCAGTTCGAAGCGGGGATGAAGCCGCTCTACGCCTTCCCGGAAATCGAGCAGAACAACGCCAAGCATGAGAGCAACATCCTGGTCGCCAGCTGGCGCTCGGTCGAAGCATCGCAGCACGGCTTCTTCCACGAGAGCTTCATCGACGAGCTGGCCCATGCTGCGGGGGTGGATCCGCTGGAGTTCCGCAAGCGTCACCTCCCCACCGGCTCGCGCGCGGCCAGTGTGCTCGATGCGGCGGCCAGGGCATCGGGCTGGGGCACGCCGCTGCCCAAGGGGACCGGGCGCGGCATCGCGGTGGTCGAGTGCTTTGGCACGGTCTGCGCGCATGTCGTGCAGGCGAGCCTGCGCGAAGATGGCTACCCCCGGGTCGAGAAGGTCTGGGCGGCGGTCGATTGCGGGCAGGTGGTCAACCCGCTTAACGCCGAAGCGCAAGTCATGGGTGGGATCGTCATGGGGCTTTCCGCCGCGATCCACGAGGAGATCACGGTGGACAAGGGCGCGGTGGTGCAATCGAGCTTTACCGATTATCCGCTGCTGACCCTCGCCGAGACGCCTCAGATCGCTATTGAGTTTCTGCGCAGCGACGCAACGATGGGAGGGCTTGGCGAACCAGGCCTGCCACCGGCCGCGCCCGCGCTGACCAATGCCCTGTTCGCCGCGACCGGCAAGCGGGTGCGGTCACTCCCGATCCGGGACCAGGCGAAGGCCTGATCGCATCGGGAACCGCTTACCGCGCAGGCCGTCACGCCGATGTGCAAGGAAGGCGTGGCATTGCCGGCTTGGCGATGCCAAGAAGTGGAAAAGGGAGAAGCCATGAGCAAGATTATAGTCATCACCGGCGCCGGTTCGGGTCTGGGCCGGGCGCTGGCAAGACGCTTCGCGAGCGACGGCGACAAAGTCGTGCTGCTCGGCCGCACATTTTCCAAGCTGGAAGCAGTCGCTACGGAACTGGGCGAGCGCGCCCTGCCGGTTGCTTGCGACATCGCCGATCCGGATTCAGTCAGGGCAGCCTTCGCCGCGATCGCCAAACTCCACTCCAAGGTCGATGTGCTTATCAACAATGCCGCGATGATAGACTACACCACCCTAGCCGATGCCAGCGACGAACACATCCTCGGCACGGTCGGCACCAACATGCTCGGCAACATGTTCTGTAGCCGCGCGGCGCTCGGCATGATGGAACCGGGAGGGCATATCATCAACGTCACCAGCGAGGCGGTGGATGCGCCCTACCCGCACCATGTCTGCTATCAGGCAACCAAGGGCGGCGTCGAATGCATGTCGCGGCATTTGCAGGACGAGATCAAACCGCGCGGCATCCGCGTCACCGTGGTTCGCGCCGGGCCGATGATGGACGCGGACTACCGGATGCAAGCCGGAGAACAAGCTGCCCGGGCCTTCCACGAGGCCTGCATCGAACGCGGCATGGACCTTTCGAAAACCGCCGTCACGCAATTCAGCTCGGTGACCTGGGTGTTCCGCACGCTGGTCGATTCGCCTGCCGACATGCACGTCGATACGGTGCGCTACACCGGGCGGCATGCCTGACGGTGGGAAAACGGTCATGACCAGCCAGGCCGCACCGGAGATCTCGTGGGAACAGGCGCTGGCTCCCAACACGCTCGACGATCCCTATGCGCTGACCGAGGAGGTGCTGCGCAGCAGTCCGCCGCTGTTCTACCACAAGCCGCAGAACGAGCGGCTCGGCACGGAGGGCATCTGGATCGCTACCCGGTTCGATATCTGCCGGGAAATCTTTCAGAACAACGCCCACTACACCTCGGGCAACAACTACCCCTATTTCAAACTGACCGGTGACGATATCGTCGCGATCCCGCTCCAGCTCGATCCGCCGGAACACACCCGTTACCGCGCTCTCATCGCGCCGTATTTCTCGCCACAGGCGATCAAGGCGCTGGAGCCGAAAATCGCCGCCACCGTCAATGGCCTGATCGACACTTTCACCGACAAGGGCGAGTGCGACGCGGCACACGATTTCGGTCGCATCTATCCGGTCCGCATATTCATGGAACTGATGGGCTTCCCGCAGGAGATGTTCGACGACTTCCTGGCCTGGTCGCACCCGATGCATTTCGAAACGCACGATCCCGAGCGGATGATGTGGGGCACCAGGGGGGCACTGGACTATGTGCGAAAGTTTGCCGCAGAGGTCAGCAAGGCGCCGCCGAATAGCACCGTTGCCAGCCATATCGTCCATGGCCGGATCGACGGACGCCCGCTGACCGAGAAAGAGATCGTCGGCACCATCTTCTTCCTGTGGGACGGCGGCATGGACACGGTCGCGGCCACCCATTCGCTGATGTTCCGCCGCCTCGCGCTCGATCCCGCCCTGCAACGGCACTTGCGCGAACAGCCCGCGCTGATCCCCCGGGCGATCGAGGAATTCCTGCGGATGAACCCGACAGTCAACACCGCCCGCTCCGCCAAGGTGGATCACGAACTGGCGGGCCACAAAATCACGGCGGGAGACCGGCTGCTATGCCTGGCCGCCAGTGCCAATTTCGACCCCGAAAAGTACGAAGACCCCCGCACATTCCGCACCGACCGCAGTCACAACCACCATCTCACCTTCGTCGCCGGAGCGCATCGCTGTCTCGGCATGCATCTGGCGCGCTGCGAGCTGCGGATCGCGCTGGGCGAATTCCTGCGGCGGATACCGGAGTTCAGGCTGAAGCCGGGTGCGGAATGCATGGCCATGCCTGGGCTGCTGGGCGCGCCGAAGGTGCCCGTCGTCTGGTGAGGCCGTCTGGGCCGGCCTGTCAGTCGCCCGCCGCCGGTATCTCCACCATCGGCTCCGGTGCCAGCCCATCGTCGGCATGCGGGTCCTGGATGAACTGCCGCAGCGTGCGGGAGAAGTGCGAGACCGCGCGTTCCTGGATCGGGCTGGGCCGCGAGGCCTTGAAGCCGCTTGATTTCATGCCCTTCTGGACGCGCGGGATGTTAAGAAAATCCTGCCGGAAGATCAGCGGGAAGTCACCGTCGCGCCAGTCATCGAACACCTGGTGCTCGATCTTCGGTTCGGTCCCTGGCGCGTAGCGTTCGAAAGACCAGACGTCGAACAGGCACTTCTCGTGATCGTCGCCATAGGGGCGAAAGCGGTACCACAGCACGGCCTCGATTGCCGGGTGGAGGAAGGCGGTGTTCGGGAAGACGTGCCAGTCGAAGCCGCTCTCGGCAAGATAGTCAGGGGTCAGCCCTTCCGGCCAGCCCGCGCCGCTTTCGATCGCCGCTTCGTAGATGAACTGGCCCCACTTGCCCGCAACTTCCGCCGGATCGGTATCGGCGCTTGCTTCTGTGCGTAGCCGCTGCGTCGCCTGATAGGCGCGTTCGGTCTGCATGGCGGCGAGATCGTGTTTGAATTGCTCGGCATATTCGAACAGATATTCGCGGAAATCGGGCACTTCCTTGGGCGGCAGCCGTGGACTGCGGCTGACCGGCAGGCCCGTTCCGCCCGCATAGCTGATCCAGCCGTGTCGGCCCATCGCCCGGCTTATCGAATAGTCATTGGTATAGGTCAGCATCTGCGCATGCGTCGTCTGCACGTGATAGAACTCGGTGAAGGCGCCGAGCGTGGTTTTCCAGTTGGCCGGGACCACCACCGATTTGTACCAGGCGGGGCGCAGTTTCTCGAATTCGAACTTTTCGGTCATTGCCGCCATCGGCTGGAGAAATTCCATCAATGGCTGACAGTCCGGGTCCATATTGATCCACACCCAGCCGCCCCAGATGCCCGCCTGCACCGGCACCAGATCGGTGTCTTCCTTCGCCAGGCAGTCGCCCCAGTCCTGCCGGTCGATCACCTTGATGCAGCGCCCGTCGGTGCCGAAGCGCCAGCCGTGGAACGGGCAAACGAACTGTTTGGCGTTACCCGAGCCCTCGGCCAGTAAAGTGCCGCGATGCGGGCAGACATTGTGGAAGGCGCGCATTTCGCCCCCAGTTTCCCCGGCGCTTCCCCGCACGACGATAATCGATTCATCGGCAATTTCGTAAACGATGTAGTCGCCCGGCTCGGGCACTTCCTCCAGCCGGCAGGCGATCTGCCACACCTTGGGCCAGAGATGCACTTTCTCGAGTTCGTGGAACCGCCGGTCGAGGGAATCGGCCTTGGGCACGAAATCGTCGCGAATTTCGCCGGGTGCATAAGCAAGGGGGGAATTGTCGGCCATGCCGGACTCTCCAATGACCGCCGGATCGTTCGGCGTGTGTTTGAACTTTATAGCGCCAGCGACGCCAGCGACAGGAATATGCCCATGCTGGCGACATCGCTGGCGGTCGTCAGGAAAATGCTCGAGGCAGTCGCCGGGTCCGCTCCCAGCCGTTTCAGCGTCAGCGGGATCAGCGCCCCGGCGATGCCGCTGATCGAACAGGCCACGACCATTGCGATGAGCACGACGATGCCGAGTAGCAATGGCTCGGCCTCGCCCTGCATCGATGCATAGACATACATACCCGCGCCGGCAGTCACACCGACCAGCAGCCCGTTGAAAAATCCCAGCATGCCTTCCTTGCGCACCAGCGCCCTTGCCGCGCCCGCCTTGAGATCGCCCAGGGTCATGCCGCGCAAGGTTACGGCCAGTGCCTGACAGCCGGTATTACCCGTCTGGCCCGCCATCACCGGCAGGAACACCGCAAGGATCACCAGCCGGCTCAGCGTGTCTTCGAACACCCCGACTACGGCGGCGGCAACGAACGCGGTGAGCAGGTTGATCTGCAACCAGGGGTGACGCAGCTTGAGACTGCGCAACAGCGGGGTCGAGAGCCGCTCTTCCTTTTCGACGCCGACCATCGCGCCTGCCTGGCCGCTGATTTCGATTGCCCGGTTGGCGAAAAGATCGTCGCCGCGGATCAGCCCGACCAGCCGGTTCGTTGAATCGACCACCGGATAGACCGGAAAGTGCTTCTTCAGCGCCTGACGCAGCGCTTCTTCCAACGGCATGGCGCGCTTCAGGGCGAAGGGATCGCGCAACATGATCGATTCGAGTGTATCTTCCCGCTGGGCGAGCAGCATTTCCCGCATCACCACCAGCCCGAGCAGGCGACCGTCCGGATCGACGAGGTAGAGATAGGTGATGAAGGCGGTCTTGACGTGCTCGCGCAGCTGTTCGGTCGCCTCGCCCACCGTTGTCTCTGGCGCGAAGACGCCGACCGGCGGAGACATGATGTCGCCGATGTAGCGCTCGCGCCTGGGCTCTGCTCCGGCTGCCGGGGAAGGCGTCGGCGTATCGGCGGCGAGCGCGGTTGCAGTCACGATGCAGTCCCCCCAATCGATTCAACGAGTAGCCTGGGCGAGAGACTTAACGCCCGCACGCGCCTGTGCAATCGCAAAGTCCCAGGTCCCCTGACCGTGCGACAATTCGACACTCGACTCATGCCTTCGCGGGCATATCATAACCAAGAAATTGCCCCGGAGCGCCGCTATGCCCGAACTCGACCGCCGCCGCATGCTTACAGGCACTGGAGCGCTGGTTGCCGCCGCCGCCGTGCCGGCCGTCACCACCGCTGCCACCCAGACGCCCGCCCCGATCAGCCTCAAGGGGAAATCGTTCCTCATCACCGGCACATCGTCGGGCTTCGGCAACCTGGGAGCGCTGCACTATGCCCGGCTCGGGGCGAAAGTCTTCGCCACGATGCGCAACCTGCCCAGACCCCAGGCCGAGGAACTGCGCGCGGTTGCCCGGGCTGAGAAGCTCGACCTTACGGTGCTGGAACTCGACGTGCTTTCGGACCGGATGGTCGCCGAGGCTGTGACGGAAGCCGAACGCCTGAACGGCGGCCCGATCGACGTGCTGGTCAACAATGCCGGGATCAACATCCATGGGCCTGTCGAAGTGCAGGACATGGAGGCGATGAAACTCTCGTTCGACACCAATGTCTATGGCTTGCAGCGGACCATGCGCGCGGTGCTGCCGGGCATGCGTCAGAGGAAATCCGGGCTGATCTTCAACGTATCCTCGCAGCAGGGCAGGATCATCATGCCGGGTGGCGGCATCTATTCGGCGACCAAATTCGCGGTCGAAGCGATGAGCGAACAGATCGCCTACGAACTGGCCCCGCACGGCATCGAAGTTACGATCATCGAGCCCGGCGGCTTTCCGACCGGCATCGGCGTCAACCGCGCCCGGCTTTCGGCGGAACTGGCCGAACGCATCGAACCGCGCCATGCTTCCGGCTATCCCGAGATGGTCGCGTCAATGCGCACCGGGGTGCGGTCGCTCCCGACCGGGCCGGCGATGCAGCAGGCGATGGCGCGTGCCTATGGCGGCACGGCGCCCGATCCGCTCGACGTGCCGCGCGCCATCGCCGAGATCGCCGCCATGCCCGGCGGCAGCCGTCCACTGCGCCGTCCGGTCCATCCTGGCAACAAGCCCCAGCTCGAGATCAACCGGGTTTCGGCCGAAACCCAGCGGCAACTGCTCGGCAAGGGCCCTTACGCACCGATGGCGCTTGCGGTGCTCGATTAGCCGCAGCACCGCCCGCGCTGGCAATTTCCCGTCACGGCAGCTAAGGGCGCGCGCTCTAACGCTCGGAGTGCATGATGGGTTTCAAATGCGGTATCGTCGGCCTGCCCAATGTCGGCAAGTCAACCCTGTTCAATGCGCTGACCGAAACGCAGGCAGCGCAGGCTGCGAATTATCCGTTCTGCACGATCGAGCCGAACGTCGGCCAGGTCGGCGTGCCCGATCCGCGGCTCGATGCGCTGGCGAAAATCGCAGGCAGCGCCAAGATTATCCCCACCCAACTTGGCTTCGTCGATATTGCAGGCCTAGTGCGCGGGGCCAGCAAGGGCGAAGGGCTGGGCAACCAGTTCCTCGGCAATATTCGCGAGGTGGACGCCATAGTGCACGTGCTGCGCTGCTTCGAGGATGACGACATTCAGCACGTCGCCAACAAGGTCGATCCGGTGTCGGATGCCGAAGTAGTCGAGACCGAACTGATGTTGTCGGACCTCGATAGTCTGGAGAAGCGCGTCCCCGCCGCGCAGAAGAAGGCAGCTCAGGGCGACAAGGAATCGAAGCTTATCGCCTCGGTGCTGGGCCAGGCGCTGGATTTGCTCCGCGAAGGCAAGCCCGCCCGGCTGACCCTGCCCAAGGACGAAGAAGAAGCGCGGGTGTTTGCGCAGGCGCAGCTGCTCACTGCCAAGCCGGTGCTTTATGTCTGCAATGTCGAGGAAGATGCAGCGGCGCAAGGCAATGCATTTTCCGAGGCCGTGTTCGCCAAGGCCAAGGCCGAGGGCGCCAATGCCGTCATCGTCTCCGCCGCGATCGAGAGCGAGCTGACCGGCATGGACGACGAGGAGCGCATGGTGTTCCTCGAGGAAATGGGCCTCCACGAAACCGGCCTCGCCCGGGTGATCCGCTCGGGTTATGACCTGTTGCACCTGATCACCTTCTTTACCGTCGGCCCCAAGGAAGCTCGCGCCTGGACGGTGCACAAGGGTGCGAAAGCTCCCGATGCGGCGGGCGAGATCCATTCCGACATGCAGCGCGGCTTCATCCGCGCCGAGACCATCGCTTACGATGATTACCTAGCGCTGGGCGGCGAGAACCCTGCGAAAGAGGCTGGGAAGCTGCGGCAGGAAGGCAAGGAGTATGTAGTGCAGGATGGGGACGTGCTGCACTTCAAGTTCAATGTGTGACGGTCCTCGCGGGAACGGCAGGCGGATCAATCATGCCCGTCCCTAGATTCATTCGTCATGCTGAACTTGTTTCAGCACCCATCACGCCTTCAGCGCAGTTCCCGGGATCGACGCGCAACCGCGCTGTTTGCTTGCCACACAACGCTTCGGGGCAAGATGCGCAATGGGCCCTGAAACAAGTTCAGGGTGACGGGAAATGGTTGGTGCGGTTGCTGCTCCCCCTGGCCCTCTTCGCCACGCCTGCCGATGCGCAGGACCACGACCATTCAGGACATGAAACGGAAGCGGCAAAACACAGCCCGCAACCCGTCATCGACGATGACGGACTGTGCGAGGTCGGCGACGAGAAATGCAGGATCAACGTCGCCATTTCGATGAGCGGCCGCCGATGGACTGTCGATGGCTCCGGCACCGCACGCCTGCCTGGCAACGAAGGTCAAATGCCTGGCCTCCACATCATGTCCGGCAGCTGGATGCTGATGGCCCATGGCAGCGTTGCCGCCCAGTACACCGATCATTCCGGCCCGCGCGGAGATGACAAGGCCTATGCCACCTCGATGGCGATGCTCATGGCGACACGTGAAACGCCCTGGGGCCGCATCCAGTTCAAATCGATGCTCAGCCTCGAACCGGCGATGGACAGCAGTGGCTATCCCAACCTTTTCGCCACTGGCGAAACCTCGCGCGGCGAGCCGCTGGTCGACCGCCAGCATCCGCACGACCTGTTCATGGAACTCGCCGCGCGGGTCGATGTGAACATCGCCGATGGCACGCGCCTTTTTCTCTACGGCGGACCGGTAGGGGAACCGGCGCTCGGCCCCAGCGCCTTCATGCATCGTGGCTCGGCCCGGTATAATCCCGAGCCGCCGATCACCCATCACTGGTTCGATTCCACACACATCACCTATGGCGTCGCGACAGTCGGGCTGGCCACATCAAAGCTACAGATCGAAACCTCGTTGTTCACCGGCCGCGAGCCCGACGAGCATCGCTGGAACCTCGAGAAAATGCGCTTCGACAGCTGGTCGGTCAGGGCGACATGGAATCCCTCGCCGCGCTGGGCGGTGCAGGCGTCATACGGCCAGCTAAAGCAGCCCGAGTTTTTCACCCACCCCGGCGAGGACGAGCACCGCTTCACTGCCTCTGCGCATTACGCCAGTGACAGGGGCCTGTCCGCGATGCTTGCCTTCAGCAACAAGCAGCGTGTGCCGGGCGACGCGATTACCGCCTGGCTGGGCGAGGCGAATTGGGACATCGACAAGCACAACACGCTGTTCGGACGCGTCGAGAACGTCGCCAATGACGAGCTGTTCCCAGATCACGACCACCCGCTGCACGATCGGACCTTCCGCGTGACCAAGTTCCAGCTCGGCTATGCAAGGCGCGTCGATCTCGGGCCATTTGGGCTCGCAATCGGCGGGAGCCTCTCGGCCTATGCCAAGCCGGCGGCGCTGGATGCCTATTATGGCAGGCATCCGGTGGGCTACACCTTGTTCGCGAAGCTGGTGCTGGGACACTGAGAATGCAGTTTTTCGAAGACATCGAAATCGGGACCACAGAGCGCTTCGGCAGCTATGCCGTGACACGCGAGGACGTGCTCGACTTCGCCCGCCGCTTCGATCCCCAGCCCTTTCATCTCGACGACGCGGCGGCGGCGGAGACCTTCTTCGGGCGCATCTCGGCCAGCGGCTGGCACACATGCGCTATGACGATGGCGATGATGGTTGAGCAACAGTTGCGGGTTGGTCATCAGGGCATGGGCTCGCCCGGGATGGACGAGCTGCGCTGGCTGCAGCCGGTCTATCCCGGCGACACGCTGCGCTGCGAGCGCGAATACCTCGAAAAGCGCCTGAGCAAGTCACGCCCGGAAATTGGCATGTTCAAAAGCCGGATGCGGGTCTTCAACCAGCACGACGAGCTGGTGCTGGGCTTTGTCGCAACCGCTTTCGTGCGGGTTCGGAACTCCCGTTAGAGCCGGCCGGCACCGATCAGGCTGCGCACTGGAATCTGCCCGATGCGCGATAGACCTCCCGCCCTTCGACATCGCGAATGGTCAGGGTGCCCGGAATTTCCTGAGATTCTGGGCCGATCGCCTTGCGTCCGTCCTGCTGCATCGACAGTTCCATCGACAGCTTGCCATCCGCGTATCGCCGCCGCACGCCGTAGTCGATCTCCTCGGCCACCTTGTCTGCAGCAAGGGTCACTGTGGACCCATCGAGCTTGAACCAGCCGCTGTCGCCGCCCAGCGAGGCAGTCATGTCGTCCGACCCACCCTGCAGAAAAGCGCACCTGCCGACGTTTGTTCCCGGTTTCGCGAGATCGTCATCGGTGATGGGCTGAAGCTGCAATGCCCTGGCGGGTGCCGCCTGGCTCTCCGTCGCGACCCGTTCCTGCCCGGACTTGGCCGCATCGCCATCGCATCCGGAAACGAGCACCAGGGCACACAAGGTCAGAGTTCGCATTATCGCCTCCCGAACAGCTTCTCGATATCGGCATGCGCCAGTTTCACCCACGTGGGCCGACCGTGATTACACTGCCCTGAACGGGGCGTGTGTTCCATTTCGCGCAGAAGCGCGTTCATCTCCGCAACCGACAGCGTCCGGCCCGCCCGCACTGAGCCATGGCAGGCCATGGTCGCCAGCACATGATCGAGCCGCTCGCCGAGCAGCAAGGCGTCTCCATTCTGCGCCAAGTCGTCGGCCACGTCGCGGACCAGCGCCTGAACATCGCCCGAGGCCAGCGCCGCAGGCACTGCGCGGACCAACATCGCGGCGGGACCGAAGCGTTCGAGAGCGAGGCCGTAATCGGCGAGCTGCGCGGCGCGCTCCTCCAGCCGGTCGCAGGCCGGTTCGTCGAGTTCGACCACTTCGGGCAAAAGCAGCGCCTGCGCAGCGGCGGCAGTCTCCCCTGCCCCGGCGGCGCGCAGGCGTTCGAGCACCAGCCGCTCATGCGCGGCGTGCTGGTCGACTAGGACCAGCCCGTCCGCCGCCTCGGCGACGATATAGGTTCCCGCTACCTGCCCGCGCGCGACGCCGAGCGGGTATTGCGCGGCATCCCCCAATGCTTCCTCCGCCACCTCGGCGCGGGCCATGGGCGGCGCGAGGATCGCTTCCTCGTAACCTCGCCAGACTTGCCCAGCCTCGCTCACCCGGCTTTGCGGGGCGGAATATTCGCGGGAGAACAGCGAGGTGAGCGCCGGAGCGGGTGCCAGCGACTCTGTCTGCCAATGCCCCATTGCCGAGGCCGAGGGTGACTGCGCGCTCCTTTGCCCGGCGCTATCCAGCGCGTGGCGCAGTCCGCCGACGATGAAGCCGCGCACAAAGGCGGGATCGCGGAAGCGGACCTCGGTCTTGGCCGGGTGGACGTTGACATCGACCTCCTCCGGAGGGAGCTGCAGGAACAGCGCCAGCACCGCGTGGCGGTCGCGCGCCAGCATATCGGCATAGGCTCCGCGCACCGCGCCGATCAGCAGCCGATCCTTCACCGGGCGGCCGTTGACGAACAGGTATTGGTGATCGGCGACGCCGCGGTTGAACGTCGGCAATCCGGCAACTCCGGTAAGACGCGCCGAGCCGCGCTCGACATCGATGGCCACGCCATCTTCTGCCAGTTCGCGCGCGACAATGCGCGAGACGCGCTGGGCAAGGTCCTCGCCGCTCTGCACCGCCAGCACACGGCGGCCATCGTGTTCGAGAGTGAAACCGATTTCGGGCCTGGCCATGGCGAGACGCCGCACGACATCGAGACAGGCGGCATATTCCGAGCGGGCCGAGCGCAGGAACTTGCGCCGGGCAGGCACACGGTCGAACAGCTGTTCCATGCGGATGCGGGTGCCTGGCGGCAGGGCGGCGGGCCCCTCGCCCGCCAGCGCTCCGTGATCGACCACGCGCCTCCAGCCTTCTCCGGCATCCCGCGTCCGGCTCTCGATGGTCAGACGCGAAACGCTGGCGATCGAAGGCAACGCCTCGCCGCGAAAACCCAGTGTCGAGACCTGCTCGATGCACTCGTCCGGCAGTTTCGAGGTCGCATGCCGCTCCAGCGCCAGCGCTGTGTCGCCGGGCGTCATGCCGCAGCCGTCATCGGTCACTTCGACCAGATCGAGGCCGCCACTGCCCAGCCGGACCGCGATATTGGCCGCCCCGGCGTCGATCGCATTTTCGACCAGTTCCTTGAGCGCCGAGGCCGGCCGTTCGACCACTTCTCCGGCTGCAATGCGGTTGACCAGATTCTCGGGCAGGCGGCGGATTTGGCTCATGTCCACATGCTAGCGATGAACTGCCGCGAATTCGAGACAGGAGGCGGCGTCAAATGCCCATTTCGACACAAATTTTTAGCCTTTCGCCTTAGCTTAGGTTAAGCAGCCGCCTTCATGTCCACCCGACGGCCTGACGCTGTTGCCATTCGCGCGACAAGTGGCCGGAAAGATTACGGATTTTTCAATGCCACATTTCTGGTCGCGATTCTTCAAATTCGGTTCGCAAAACATGGCGATCGACCTCGGCACGGCGAATACTCTGGTCTACGTCCAGGATCGCGGCATTGTCCTCAATGAGCCTTCGGTGGTGGCAATTGAAACCATCAATGGCGTCAAACGGGTCAAGGCGGTGGGTGACGACGCCAAGATGATGATGGGCAAGACGCCCGATTCCATCGAAGCGATCCGCCCCCTGCGCGACGGGGTGATCGCCGACATCGAAATCGCCGAGGAAATGATCAAGCACTTCATCCGCAAGGTGCATGGCAAGAAGAGCCTGTTCCGCTATCCGGAAATCGTTATCTGCGTACCCTCGGGCTCGACTTCGGTTGAGCGTCGCGCGATCCGCGACGCCGCCTCCAATGCCGGTGCCAGCCAGGTTCACCTCATTCTCGAGCCGATGGCCGCCGCGATCGGCGCCGACATGCCAGTTACCGAGCCGGTCGGATCGATGGTCGTCGATATCGGCGGCGGCACCACCGAAGTCGCGGTGCTCTCGCTGCGCGGGCTCGCCTACACCACCTCCGTACGCGTCGGCGGCGACAAGATGGACGAGGCCATCGTCAGCTACGTCCGCCGCCACCACAATCTGCTGATCGGCGAAGCCACCGCCGAACGGATCAAGAAGGACTACGGCATCGCCACCGTGCCGGCCGACGGCATCGGCGAGACCATCCACATCAAGGGCCGCGACCTGGTCAACGGTGTGCCCAAGGAAATCACCATCACCCAGGCCAATATCGCCGAGGCGCTTTCCGAACCGATCGGCGCGATCATAGAAGGCGTGCGCATCGCGCTGGAAAACACCGCGCCGGAGCTGGCCGCCGACATCGTCGATCAGGGGATCGTCCTGACTGGTGGCGGCGCGCTGATCCAGGGACTCGACGAGTATCTGCGCGAGGAAACGGGGCTGCCGGTCAGCGTCGCCGAAGATCCGCTGTCCTGCGTCGCGCTGGGCACTGGCCGGGCGATGGAAGATCCGATCTACCGCGGCGTCCTGATGACGGCCTAGTCGAGAAGTTACCGGCGCACTGCTTCCTCACGGGAGTAGCGCCGCAAGAGGGAGAAGGCACCGCATGGCGCCGCCGAACCGGCGCCCCGGCTATTCCCGCAGGGCGCAGTACACCACTTTCTTCGGCTACATTGCGGGCATCCTCGGGGCCTTGCTGGGTGGTGCCTTGCTGATCGTCTCGATTTTCGGTCCCACGACATTTTCCGGCCTTCGCATGCTGGGCAGCGATGCTACCGCGCCGGTAGCAGGACTTGGCGCGAAGGGACGCTCGGGAAGCTACAGCCTGATCGAAAATATCGGCGGCTATTTCCACGCCGCGAGCCAGAACGCTAAACTCAAGCGCGAGCTCGACACTGCGAAAGTCAGGCTGATCGAGGCCCAGGCGCAAGCGGAAGAGAACCGCCGGTTGAAAGCATTGCTGCGACTCAGCGAGAGCGACGCAAGGCCGGTAGCATTCGCACGACTGATAGGTTCGACATCGTCGAGCACGCGGCGGTTTGCAACGCTGTCGGCCGGTGCCCGTGACGGCGTCGCCATGGGCATGCCCGTGCGCTCGCCGCTTGGGCTGGTGGGCCGGGTGCTGGAAGTAGGCAATGCGACCTCGCGCGTCCTGCTGATCACCGATACCGAAAGCGTCGTGCCGGTGCGGCGCGCCAGAGACAGCGTTGCCGCATTTGCCCAGGGCAGGTCGGACGGAAGGCTGCAAGTCAGGCTGATCAATCTGGGCATCAATCCGCTCAAACCCGGCGATGCGCTGGTCACGTCGGGATCGGGAGGGCTGTTCTGGCCCGGCACGCCCATTGCCATAGTCACATCGTTGACGCGCGACGGGGCGATCGCCCAGTTGATCAGCGATCCGGCGGCGGCCGAATATGTCGCCATCCAGCAGATATGGGCGCCCGAATCGGTGCTACCTGCCGCCACACCTTCCGCCGCATCCCCGGCGCCGGCCCCAGCGCCGGCTGTTCCCGGACCGCAATGACAGCCATGCCCCGGTTCATCCGCCCGATTACCAATCGCTTCCGCAAGCGCATCAACCGGGTGCCCTCGCCCGCCCTGGCGAATGGCCTGCCGTGGGCGGCGATCATGCTTTGCTCATTGAGTCCCGCCTTGCCTGTTATAGCCTCTGCACCGGTGTTTCCGCCGCTCGGCTTCATGCTGTTGCTGGCATGGCGGCAGGTGCGGCCCGGCATGATGCCGGTCTGGGCCGGACTGCCGCTCGGTGCCTTCGACGACCTGTTCAGCGGCCAGCCTTTCGGTTCGGCAATCTTGTTGTGGTCGACCGCGATGATTCTGCTCGATATCGTCGAAGCGCGCTTTCCCTGGCGCAATCATTTGCTCGACTGGCTGGTTTCCTCGGGGATGATTTGCGCCTATCTGGTGCTGTCCCTGATCTTCGCCAATGCAGCTGGCGGGTCGGCGGCGCTGCTCTTGATCGTTCCACAGGCTATGACGGCTATCCTTTTGTTTCCTCTGACTGGCCGCCTAGTCGCCTTGCTCGATAGAGTGAGGCTATTTCCGCTGGTGGAAGCGGATTGATGAACGCACAAGGCCGGCACGTCAGTTCGGCGACGCTGAACAACAGTTTCAACCGCCGCAGCGTGGTGATCGGTGCGCTCCAGGGCGGCGTCGGCATGCTTCTGGCCGTGCGCATGGGCTGGATAGCGATTTTCCAGAACGAGAAGTACAAGCTCGATTCCGAGAGCAACCGCGTCAACCTGACCCTTGTGCCCCCGCGCCGTGGCTGGATACTGGACCGCAATGGCGCGCCGCTGGCCTCGAACAAGACCGACTTCCGCGTTGACGTCATCCCCGACCGGCTGATCGATCCGGAAGGCGCGATCAATCTCCTCGGCCACCTTCTCGGGCTCGGCGAGGTTGAGGTGCAGGACCTTAAGGACAAGATCGACAAGGCCCATGGCTTCCAGCCGGTGGAAGCAGCCTCGGGACTCGACTGGGACCGGTTTGCCGCAGTCAGCGTGCGCCTGCCCGACCTCCCCGGTGTGATCGCCCAGCGCGGCTTCTCGCGATTCTATCCCGACCGGTCCCGCCGTCGGTCATCTCGTCGGCTATGTCGGCCCGGCTTCGACAGAAGACTACGAGAAGGAACAAAATCCGCTTCTCGTCACACCTGGCTTCAAGGTCGGAAAGGATGGCCTCGAAAAACATTTCGAAAAGGAATTGCGCGGCGAACCTGGCGCACGGCGGGTGGAGGTGACCGCCGGCGGCAAGATCGTGCGCGACCTCGAATTCGCGCGAAGACGTGCCTGGAAAGTCGATCAGGCTGACCATCGACGGTCCACTTCAGGACTATGCCGCGCGACGCATCGGCCTTGAATCAGGCTCGGTTGTCGTCGATCGACTGTCTGACCGGCGGCATTCTGGCGCTCACCTCGATGCCGGCGTTCGATCCCAACGCTTTTGCCGACGGGATCGGCCGCCTGGAATGGAAGATGCTCAACGAGGATGACCACGTACCGCTGCTGAACAAGGCGCTGCGCGGCCTATACCCGCCCGGCTCGACAATGAAGCCGATGGCCGCCTCGCTTTCTCGAATGGCCGGTTCTCGCCCGATGAGCGGGTTTCGCTGCCGCGGGCGGCTATGCGCCTTGGCAGCCGCTTTTTCCGCTGCGGATCCGGCGCGGCCACGGGTCGGTCGGCATGCGCAGCCGCATCGAGCACAGCTGCAACATCTATTTCTGGACCATGTCGCACCGCGTCGGCTACGGATGCCATCGCACTGGTCGCCAAGTTGCTCGGCCTGGGGCAGGAATTCGATCTCCCGGGCAGCAGACAACGCTATGGCACGGTTCCCGATGCCGCCTGGAAAATGCGCCGATACAAGCAGGAGTGGAGCGCGGTTCGACTCGCTCAATGCCTCGATCGGCCAGGGCTATGTTTCGGTCTCGCCCGCTGCAGCTTGCGGTAATGACTGCGCGTATTGCCTCGGGACGAATCTCCAGCCTTTGCTGATACATGGCCCTGGAAGCCGTGGGCCCGGCGCTGCCGTTCACGCCTGAGCAGCTCGATGTTGCGCATGACGGAATGTTCCGTGTGGTCAACGGGCCGGGAACCGCCGGGCGCGCGAAGCCGCGATGAATCGGTGGGGTCAAGATGGCGGGAAAGACTGGCACCGCACAGGTGCGTGCGCTCAAGTCAGCCGCGGCCATGTTGGCGACTGGAAGTCGCGCGACCACTCGCCGTTCATTTGCTACGCACCAACTGACAACGCTCGATACGCCATGGCCGTGGTGATCGAACACGGTACTTTCGGTGCCCGCGCCGCAGCATCCGATTGCCAGAGACGTCATGACCTTTCTGTTCGATCCGGTATCCGCCATGGACGTGCTGGTGGAATTGGAAAAAGGATGGGGCGGAACGCCGGC
This sequence comes from uncultured Alphaproteobacteria bacterium, assembly GCA_963775115.1. Taxonomy (GTDB): domain Bacteria; phylum Pseudomonadota; class Alphaproteobacteria; order Sphingomonadales; family Sphingomonadaceae; genus Novosphingobium. Next base: position 42,531 of record CAVZHP010000008.1, on the reverse strand, counting down.
CGAGCGCATGGCGACCAAATACACGCGCTATGCCGCGCAATACGGCACATCGGCTCCCAAGGTTGAAGGCGAAGAAGCAGTCAAGGCCGCCGAGGCCAGTGCGGAAAAGCAGAGCGACACTATCGCCAAAGACGCGGCCCCGCGGCAACCGGCGCAGGGGAGCAGGCCCCTCGCCTGCCGCAGTTGCCGAACCGCCCTCGCCCAATCCGGCCGCAAACCCCGACTGCAGGCCCCGCCGCCAACACTTCGCCGGTCGCTCACACCCGGCCCCGCGAGCTGCAACAGTGGCGCTCGAACACACTATTCCTGCTCCGCTGGCACGACAGCCCTGGCGGGTGATCCTGCCGCTGAGCGCGCTCGTACTGTTCGGCAGTGCTGTCCTCTATTCGGCGGCCGGAGGCCACATGCGGCCTTGGGCGCTCAGCCACATCGTTCGTTTCGCGGTTTTCCTGGCCATGGCGCTGGTAATGGCACGCTTCCCGCGCGAATGTTCAAGCTGGCCGCCTATCCGCTCTACGGCGCGGTGCTGGTGCTGCTGCTGCTGGTCGAGCTGATCGGCGGTATCGGCGGCGGAAGCCAGCGCTGGCTCAATCATTGGCTTCATGACCTTGCAGCCCTCCGAATTGATGAAGCCGGTGATCGTGCTTATCCTTGCGCATTTCTTCGATTCGCTGCCACCGGCGATGACGGCCAGCTGGCGCGGCCTGGTTCCCGCAATCGGGCTGATCGGCCTTCCCGCCGCGCTGGTGCTGATCCAGCCCGACCTAGGTACGGCGTTGGCGATCACCTTTCGGCGGCATCGTCGTCGTCTTCCTTGCCGGGCTGCCGCTTCGCTGGTTTCTGGCCGCTGGCGCCGCTGCCCCAGTCGCCGCGCCGCTGGCCTTTTTCACATTTCTTCATGACTATCAGCGCAGCCGCGTGACCACCTTTCTCGATCCCGAGAGCGACCCGCTAGGCTCTGGCTATCACATCACCCAGTCGAAGATCGCGATCGGCTCCGGGGGCATGTTCGGCAAGGGCTTCGGAAACGGCAGCCAAAGCCACCTCGAATACCTGCCCGAATCGCACACCGACTTCGTTTTCGCCACGATGGCCGAGGAATGGGGCATGCTCGGCGGGTTGTTCGTGCTGGCGGTCTTCGCCATCATCCTGCGCTGGGGGATTGAGCGTGGCACGAAACAGCCCCGACCGCTTCTCGCAACCTGCTCGCAACCGGCATGACGACGACCATCTTCTTCTATGTCGCGATCAACCTGATGATGGTGATGGGGCTGGCGCCGGTTGTCGGCATTCCTCTGCCGTTTGTCAGCCACGGCGGCTCGTCGATGATGACCAACATGATCTGCATCGGGACGATCCTGGCGGTCGATCGCTGGCGCAAGCGCCGCGGGACGATGTCGTGATCGCGGCGATGGGAAACCCCTTTTCCTCACGCGCGCAATCGCTATAGGGGGCGCTCCCGCGATTCGGGCGGCCAAGCAGCCGCCGGACGAAAACGCAGGTATGGACGCATAGCTCAGTTGGTAGAGCAGCTGACTCTTAATCAGCTAATCAGCGGGTCCTAGGTTCGAGCCCTAGTGCGTCCACCATTTTTACTTGATAATAGAACCACTTGGCAGGAGACCATGGCGGAAACTCGTTGCGCCTCATTCGCTAGGTAGCTCACTAGGTAGCAGCACGAATTGTCTACTTCGTAATCGGCAAATCCAAAGTTCGATTGCCGGTAACCATAACCCGTGCCTTGCTGCGCCTTCGGTTTCCGTAAGGGCTTGTCACCGGGCCCAAACGATGCCGCTTTGGTCTATTGTTGCCAAGTTCACCAGTTGCTCGATGACGCTCAATCAATTGCTGCGGCGATTGTCCGATAATCCGGAGCCAATTCGTCAGTCCGAGCCGCACCCAAAACGATTGCAAGGGCGCTCTGTGAGGCTCAGAATGGGCTGGTGATGGCAAACCGAAGGAGAGCGACATGCTGAGAATTCTCAATCCCGTCCAGGAGTCGATGGAAACAAAAGCTGCGCGACCGCCGCGCCCCGGTTCGCTCGATGGCAAGCGGATTGGCCTGTTCAGCAATGGCAAGTTGAACGCCGACAGTATCTTGCAAATGATCGCTGGGGACCTGGCGAAGGACTACACTTTCTCCACCGAATTGGGCACTTATTCCGCGCAAAATCTGATGGCGGACGACGAGTGGGGCAATGTCGATGCCTGCGACGTCGTTATCCTTGCCAACGGGGATTGCGGGGCTTGCAGCTCTTCGGGGATCGCCAATGCCGTCGCCCTGGAACGGCGCGGCATCCCCGCGTTCCTGATCAGCACCCCGCCATTTACCGAAGCCGTTGGCACCATGGCCCGGCTGAACGGCATGGCCGACATCGAATGGGCAATCGTGGACCATCCTATCGGCAGCCTTGGTGAGGCCGAATTGCGCGTGCGGGCGCAGTCAGCGGCGGCGCAGTTTCGCGCGGCGATGCTGGACGCGTCCCCCGCGGCACAGGCCAGCCGGGCCGCATAGGAATGACGCCGGACGTCATCGAGGTTGGCGATCTGACCGAAGCGATTGAGCTGTTTCACGCCAGGGGGTGGACCGACGGCCTGCCTGTTGTTCCCCCTACGGCAGAGCGTTTGGCCGAGTTCCTGGGCCATGCCGGGCGCGAGGCTTCGGAGGAAATCGGCTTTTACCAAATGCGCAACCGTCCGGTCACGGTGGGCAAGGTTGCGATCAACGCGATCATGGCGGGGTGCCTGCCCGAGCATCTTCCGGTCGTCATCGCGCTGGTGGAATGCCTGCTCGAACCCGGCGTAAACCTGCATGTCGCGAACTCATCGACCGGCAGCCTCGCACTCGGTTTCATCGTCAACGGCCCGGTTCGTCTGGCGCTGGGGATGAATTGCGACGGCAATGTACTGGGACCCGGTAACCGCGCCAACGCATCGATCGGCCGGGCGCTGCGACTGGTGCAGTTGAATGTCATGGGATCGGTGGCCGGCGCGGGGGCAGATTTGGCCCATGGGCAGCCGGTGCTGGACCGTTCCACCATCGGCCATCCGGCGAAATATGTGGCCTATCACATCATTGAGGATGAAGAGGCCTTTCCCGCGCTTGAGCCGCTGCACGTCACGCGCGGATTTGACCGGCAGGCCAGTGTCGTGACTGCCTTCACCGTCGGCAACCATATCATGCTGTCGAACCATTTCGAAAAGACGCCGGACGAATGGATCGAGACGCTCGCCCACTATCTTGTCGGCACGGGCCGGCTGGCCGACGACGGCTTCGGAGTGCTGATGATCCCGCCGGAAGCGGCTGCCATGTTCGTGGCTGCGGACTGGTCGAAGCGCGACATCGCCGCCGCCCTGTTCGAACGCTCCCGGCGCAGCACGGCCTGGGTGAAGCAGAACGGCTGGAAGATCGGCGGACGCTATGAACGCGGCGGCGCGCTGGAGCCAGGAGACGAGACCAGCATGCTGAGCGTCGCAACCAGTCCCGATGATATTCACATCGTCATATGCGGCGGACCTGCCGGTAATTTTCCGACCTTCATCCAGACCTATGCTGCGACATTCGAAGTCGCGTCACGAGAGGTCAGGCTCCCGCCAGCAAGGATCGACCGCAAATGAGCCCGACGCATGAACAGGCCGAAATCGCGCTGGCCCCGCTCCGCGACCTGCTCGGCGCCGATGGCTATGATTTGCAAATGGTCGCAGCAACACCGGAGGGCATAACGCTCCAGATCGCCGCACAGGAGGGTGCATGTGCCGATTGCCTTGTTCCGGCCAATTTGATGACGCTGTATGTTCGGGATGCGTTAAAGGATTTGCCGGGCGGCGCGGAGGTTCCAATCGAACTGCGCTATCCGCAGCAGCATGACCGGAATGGATGAGGCAGCATCCGTCGGGGCGGCGACGGAACCCGCACTCGATCGCAAGACGTGGCTGCTGATCTGGGCGCTCACTGCGGTTCTGGCGATCAATATCATCGACCGCCAGATGATGACGCTGCTGGCCTTTGCCATCGGCAATGACTTCAAACTGAGCGACACCCAGATCGGCTTGCTTGGCGGGATCGTGTTCTCCGCCGCCTATTTCGTGTTCAGCCTGCCCTGGGGCTGGCTGGCCGACAGGCCCAACGTCAACCGGGTCTGGGTGATCTCGGCGGCACTGGCAATCTGGTCGGCGATGACCGCAGTCTGCGGACTGGCACAGAGCTTTTCGCAGCTCGTGATCGGACGCATGGGCGTGGCGGCAGGGGAAGCAGGATGCGTTGCACCGGCCAAGGCACTGATTGCCGACGGCGTGCCGACGGCGCGACTGGCCTGGGCGATGGCGATTTTCGGGCTGGGCATGCCGCTGGGCGTGCTGATCGGACGGCCGATGGGCGGCTATCTGGCCGACACACTGGGCTGGAGGGCCGCATTCCTGGTCGTCGGACTGCCCGGGATTGCCTGCGCTGTCTGGCTGGCCATTGTCTTCCGCATATTCGGCCACGGCCACCGCGTTGCGGCAGTGGACATATCCAAATCGAAAGTGCGGACAGCCTTGCACCAGATCCTGCGATCACGGACGCTGATCTATATCACTGTGGGCGATGTCGTGATGGGTGCACTGGCCATGAGCGCGGCATTCTGGGGTATGATGCATTTCCAGCGCAATCTTGGCATGACCGCCTTCACCTCGGGACTGTGGCTGGGGCTGCTGGCGGGTTTGAGCGGGATCGCCGGAAATCTGATAGGCGGCTGGGCTGCCGATCGTTTCGCTGCCAAACGCGCGGCGCATTACATGACCCCGGCGATCCTGGGCATGACGATTGCGGCTCCTTTGCTATTTTTCGCATGGGCATCAGGCACCTGGTGGATCGCGATGCTGCTGCTGTTCCTTCCCTATATGGCCGATAATCTGAGTGTGGGCGGGCTTTCCGCCGCAGGCCAGCGGCTTCTGGCTCCCCGTATTCGTGCAACGGCAACATCGATTTTGGGAATGGTGACGATGCTGCTTGGTCCGGGACTGGGTGTGACGCTATTCGGGTTCGTCTCTGACGCCGTTCGCACGAACCTCGGCGTATCGGGACAGGTTAGCCTGCGTTACACACTGATGGGATCGGCGTTGCTCTATCTGGTGCCCGCCTTCTTCTATTGGCGGGCAAGCCGGCATATCGAGAGTGAACTCAGCCGGTTTGAAGGCGCGAGTTGGGAGTGATCGATGGAAAACGCACTGACTGTTGAGGATTCCCGCTATCGCTCGCTGTTCGATGTCGGCAACGAAGCGCGCAATATGGGCAATGTCGCCGATTTTGACACAAATGTCGCAATGAATGCGCTGCGAGTCCGCGGGCCGGTGCTTGCGGGAAGCCTGCGCGATTTGCTCGGCGTCGAGGGGCGCAAGCAATATGACACCGATCGGCCGCATTTCACCGCGCTGTCGTTTCAGGCTTGCGACATCGCTTTTCGCCAGAATGAGACGTTCACCTCCTTCGCCTACAATGACATTCCAGGCTTCCGCAACATGGGCCCGATCATGCTCAACCGGATTGGGGCCGATCATCGCCGCTTTCGCGCGACGGGCGCGGCAATGTTCACCAAGCCGGTAGCGCTCAATTGGTGGCGCACCAACTGGATCGATGAAACTGTCGATAGCCTGCTGACCCATATCGCGACGCTGGAAAGGGCCGATCTAAACACCGAACTCTGCGCGCGGCTGCCCTTGCATGTCGTCAGCCGAGGCGTTGGCCTCAGGGGCGAGGATGCGCTCACTTTTCGTGCCCATCTGGTCAAGTCGATGGCAGGACCTGGCAGCGCGGTCGAAGACCAGAAAGCCTCGGCAATGGCTGTGCAGCAGATGCTTCAGGATCTGCTGGCCGCCCGGCGGTCCGAGCCAGGCGACGATGTCGTATCCGGCCTGATCGGTGCCGATTTCGAAACGAGCGAGGGCATTCGCAAGCTGAATGACGAGGAAATCATGGGCTTCTCGCGACACCTGTTGCTGGCCGGCGGGGGCACGACCTGGCGCCAACTTGGCATCGCCGTCCACGCGTTGCTCAGTCGCACCCGTTTCTGGGAGGCCTGCCGCGACAGGCGCGAGTTGGTCGCCGATGCGGTGGAGGAGGCGGTGCGCTGGAATGCGACAGGTCCGGTATTTCCGCGGCTGGTACAGGGAGACACCGAACTGGAAGGAGTGGCCATTCCCGCGGGCTCGCGCGTCGATGTGTGCCTTGGGGCAGGCAACCGCGATCCACAGCGCTGGGACGATCCGGATGCCTTCGATATCTTTCGCAAGCGCCAGGCGCATCTGGGGTACGGCATGGGCCCGCATCTGTGCATCGGTCAACACGTCGCCCGCCAGATGATGATCGCTGCTATCGACGGTCTCATGGACCGCTTCCCGCGCCTGCGCCTCGACCCCGAAGCTCCGCCCCAGCGCCTGACCGGCGGGCTTGAACAGCGCGGCATGTCGGCGATCCCGGTGATCTGGCGCTAGGACCAGATGCCATCAGCCGGTCCCTGCGGTTTGCTGCAGGAAGCCCCTCGGATCGCGTCGCCTTGCTTGGATGGGCCCAACCAGCCCGCTCCGCGCAAGTCGCATTGCCGAGGAGTTTCCTGCGGTAGTGTGCAGAAGTCCCCGCACCCTACCTCGTCGCAGGAACCTGACGAATCAAAGTGTTGTCGCAAGGTCGGGATAGGAGCCCCGGTAGGTCGCCAGGAATGGCATTTGCGGTAAATCCCCAGTAGACTCCTGACGTGACCCCCAACCTTCATCCAGTTGCGATTAGAGCCTCGGCATCGTTGTTGCCCACGTGGGCAGGTGAAGCAAGGGGCTGCGTTGCGTCGTTACATTCTGAACCAGTCGACGAAGGAGAAGGACGAAGATGACACTCGAAGGCGGATGCTACTGCGGCGAGGTGCGCTACAGCGCGGGCGGCGAGCCGGCGATGAAGGCCCAGTGCCATTGCCGCGAATGCCAATACATCACCGGCGGCGGTCCCAATTATTTCATGATGATGCCGGCTGTTGAGTTTCGCTACACCAAGGGCAGGCCCGCCAGCTTCGCCCGGTCCGACATCGCACGGCCGGTGACCCGGGAATTTTGCGGGAATTGCGGCACGTACCTGATAACCCGCCTGCCGGATTATTCATCCGTCGTGATCAAGGTAGGCGGTCTCTATGATCCGGCTCGATACGGCTGACCCGAGATTACCGTCGATTGAGACCATTGCGCCTACCCCGCATCGAAACAAGGCCAAGGTGCTCCGCCGAACCATGGTCACCGAAATCCGTTGCCGCAGACGGTGAGGAATGTCTATAACCGACACATGTCCGATTCTTGTGACACGGCAAGCAAGGCGTGCGACAGGATTGTCCAGAACGCAAGGAGGAGGCGAAATGGCGCTTGTAACGGTGAACCCCACTCCACTGGTTGGAGCCGAGATCCAAATCGATCAGGCCAGCTTGCTGAGTGGTAGACATGCGTCAGAAATCCGCGATCTTCTTGAGCTACGCGGCGTGGTTTTCGTCCGGGGATTGGATTTCTCGGACGAGGATTTGCATACGCTGGCCGCAACCCTCGGCAAGATCCGGCTCGACGGCAAGGACGGGGTCAAGAAGGAAAGCCTGATGAAGGTGACCTTCGACAAGGAGCATAGCCACCTCACCGAGTACTTTCTTGGCACGTTCACGTGGCATTTCGACGGCTTCTGGGAAGAGTTGCCACCGCGCGCATCGGTGCTGACACCGCGCGTCCTTGCACCGAGCGGGGGGGAAACCGAATTCATCAACACCTATGCCGCCTATGAAGCCCTTCCCCAGGACAAAAAGGACCTGTTCGACACCCTGATGACCGCGCACACGATGTATCGGACGCACAGCCGGGTTTACCCGAACCCGACCCAGGAACAGCTCGACGATTGGCGAGGCTATGGCGAAAAGATTCATCCGCTCGTCTGGCACCATGCTGTCGGGGCGCAATTCGATCGCTTTGAGCAGTTCGACCGACTATGTCGTCGGAATGGATCGAGGCGAGAGCGATGCCCTGCTCGCCTGGCTGTCCGACTGGTGCGAGCAGCCCAGGTTCGTCTACCGGCACGAGTGGCGCATGGGCGATGTATTGATCTGGGATAATACCGGGACAATGCACCGGGCTGCCCCCTACGATATTGAATGTGGCCGGCGCCTCCACCGGGTTACCCTCGTCGGAGAAGAGCAACTTACGCCGGTGCGCAGCAAGGCAAGCGTCTGAAGTCGTCGCGTCGGCGCGGTTCGAAGGAAGCGAAGTGCACGACGACCTCAGCGCCACGGTGGAAGCCCTGCGGCAACGCATCGTCCAGCTCGAGGACGAGCGCGCCATCCTCGATACGCTTCACCGTTACGGACAGACAATCGACAGTGGCCTGGACCGGGAATGGGCCGAACTCTTCACCGAAGACGGTGTATTTCTCTGTGTGGACCGGTTCGGAACCGTCATTTTGCGCGAGCAAGGCCGCGAGGCGTTGGCTAAATGGGTCCGCGACTTCAAGGCCGGCGAGACCTTGCAGATGAAGCACTGCGTGTTGGCACCGGTAGTCAGCATTACCGGCGACACGGCCGAGGTGGTGAGCCAGTACGCCAATCTCGTCGAGAACCAGGACCGGTATGCGGCTCCGCATATCCGCTTCACGGGGTGCTACCGAGACCTCTTTGCCAAGTGCAGTGACGGAAAGTGGCGGTTCCGCCAGCGGATTTCGCAAACCGATGCTCCGCTTGTAGACCTGCCAGCCGCTTGATCACTCGGGCCAGGGTGACACCTGTTCGCTAGCCCCACACAAGCGGCAGCTTCTTGACGCCCCAGATCGTCTGCGTCGTCCAGCTCGCATGGTCGCCTGCGGGAATGCGAATGTTCTCGAAGCGGGACAGGAATTCGGACAGGACAATCGTCGCTTCCCGCTTGGCAAGGTGAATGCCAACGCAATTGTGCGGGCCCGTTCCAAATGTCATGCTTCGCGCGTTGCGATTTATGTCGATCCTGTGAGGATCGGAAAACGCGCGCGGATCCCTGGCGCTTAGGAAGGTCGGCATGGCGACAATATCGCCCTGCCGCATCGACACGCCGTGAAATACGGTGTCCCGCGTGACGGTCCGGATCGTCGAATTCGTGGCATAAGCGCGCGATAGCTCATCCACGGCGAGACGGATCAGTCCCGGTTCGTTACGCAAGAATTGCTGCATATCCCGGTCGAGTGCGAGATGGCGCATATACCAGCCAAGCCCGCTGGCGACGCTGTCCAGACCACCGATATAGAGCGTGATGCACATGCCGATGGCTTCATCGTCGGTCAGCCGGCGACCATCGGTTTCGCCGGTGGCGATCAGCGTCATCAGATTATCTTGCGGTCTCGCCCGGTGCTCCTTGAGCAATTCCCTGAAATAATCATAGATTGCGCGCATGGCCCCCGCCCGCGTCTCCAGTGAATCGCCCCGCAGGAATGCGTCTTCCCATGCAAGGAACTGAGGGAGCATTTCCCGGGGCAGACCCATCAGTCCGAGAAACACATATGACGGAAACAGGCTGGAAAATTCGCTGACGAATTCGCACCCGCCCCGATCCTCGAACTTGCCGATCAATTGCGCGCAGATGTCCCGCAACATTGGCTCCAGCGCGCTGACCGCGCTAGGCTGAAACCATGGCTGGATTAGCTGGCGATAGATCTTGTGTTGGGGTGGATCGCTTTCGAACGGAACGAGAGGCAAATCGAAGCCGAGTAAACTCGACGCATCGCGGCTGAGCGAAGCAGCGAAGTGGTCGGGATCCATTTGCACTTGCTGGAGGTGCTCGAAACGAGTCAGCATCCATCCGGGGCGCCCGCAATAGGCGCCCTTGACGGCCCAGACGATGTCGGGGCCTGAATGCAATGCGCCGCAAGCCCTGACATAGGGATCGTCGAACTGTGCCGGGAAAACATCGATGTCGTGGTCCCAGCAAAGATCGCGGGGCACATGTTGCGGTACATCGGCAAAATTTGAGGCGATTGCGGCCATTGATCCAACCTCCCGCCTACTTCATCACCGCGCGCCAAGCCCGGCATTGCCCTCGCGCAACGGAATCCGCATCGCGTTGAGCCAATAGGCCGTCGCAAAGTACTGGCCGATCAGCATGGGCACTTCCACGAGCTGGCGCCGGTCGTAAGCCTTCTTCAGAACATCCCAGCTGGCGTCCGAGATCATGGCATCGGCGTGCAGTTCCTCGACAGCGCGCGAGCAGCGCACGGTCGTGTTCGGACCATGTAGGTGCAGCCGAACCTACGACGATATCGTCAATCTCGCGATTGGCGACGCCCGTTGCCTTGGCGATTTTGACATGCTCACCCCATTCATAGGGCGACTTGGCAAGCCAGGCGACACGAAGGATCATCAGCTCCCTGTCCCTGGCGGGCAATGAGCCTTCCACAATGAAGAAATTGCCGATCGGCTTGTTGGCGCGGACCATCTCCGGATTGTTGAGCATGATCCGATAGACCATCGTCATTTCACCCGGCGTTCCATAGCCGGGCGGCGGCAGGGTCAGTTCGCGCAGTTCATCGGTGATCGCCTCGATCGGGGCCACTCGCGGCGGATGGCCGAGCACCTGCTCCTCCCGCGCCCGCACTTGCTCGGTGTCTGCGATGGCGGCGGGCTCACCTGACAATGGAGCGGCGGTCAGGGCAAGGGGCAGAAGCAGAGCGGACATCGGCTGGTCTCTCTCGCAAGTTCATCGACAACCGTCAGGAAACGGCCCGGTCGGGCTGAAACGCCGGCATCACTTCACTGGCGAACAGTTCGGCATATTCACGGAACCGCGCCAGTGGCAGGCCCGGCGGCACGAACATCATGAAGTGCTCGACCGGCGCGCGTTCGAGCATGCCCTCGATATGGGCGATGGCATCCTTCGGCGTCATGATCCGCACATTGCCGCTCGCCTTGAACTCGTCGAGCGTCATCGACTTGAGCATGACCTCGACATTGTCGCCAAGATCGTAGTCGGCCTGGTTCTCGCTCATCCATTGGGCATAGGTCTCGTGCATATAGAGCATATACGGGCCGAGTTCCTCCCACGCCGCATCCGGATCGCGCGCGACAAAGAAGTTCAGATCGTGCTCGCGCAGCCGCGCCGACGCCGGATCCTTGCCGCACTCGCGCAGCTTCTCGACATAGGAGGCGAAGCCCTCGATCTTGCCGTGGTAGCCATCGCCGAGCCGCGCCGCGCGCATCAGCGCTTTCTGACTGAAACCACCGACATAAAGCGGAATATTGCCCTTCGAGCGGAAGCGGCATGATTTTTGCGCCCTGAATCGAGAAATGGCGGCTTTCATGCGTGACCGTCTCGCCCGCCCACAACCGGCGGACGATCTCGATGAATTCGTCGGTGCGGCTGCCGCGCGTGTTGAACGGCACGCCGATTGCGTCGGTTTCGCGCTGGCGATAGCCCACGGCAATGGCCATCTCGAGGCGGCCATTGGACAGGATGTCGATGACCGCGCAATCTTCGGCAAAGCGTACCGGATTATAGAGCGGGGCGAGGGCAACCGCCGAGCCGAGCTTGATGGTCTTGGTTCTCGCGGCGACGGCGGCGAGCATGGTCAGCGGAGAAGGCAGGTAGCCGTCCTCGGCGCCATGATGCTCGGGCACCCAGATACCATCGAACCCGGCCGATTCGGTCCAGACCATGAAATCCAATAGTTCGGCGTAGAATTCAGCCCATGGCTTTCGCCACTGCGGCGGATTCCGGAAATCGTATAAATAGCCGAACGTAATACTTTTGTTCACGGCCTCTCCCTTTCGCAGACGTTTTCGGTTATCGAAATGAACAGTTTTGCAAGCGGTTTGAGCGGCAAAAAACGTCGGCTATCGGCGCCAGATCGCCACAATCACAATCGGGTGTCAAGATTTGAACGAGAATAAACGGACATATGTCGTTGATTGTTGACCCAGGCCAAGCCGCGTCTTAAGCCGGACAACGAGCACAAGGCGAAACGGCGGTCCAACATGACCGGAACGGTATCGCAGCATGGAGAGGCCGACGATGTCCCAATTGAGATTCGACAACCGCGTTGCCATAGTCACCGGCGCGGGACGGGGTTTGGGCCGCTCCTACGCGCTGCTGTTGGCCTCGCGCGGCGCCAAGGTGGTGGTCAACGACCTCGGCGGAAGCGTCGCCGGCGAAGGCAGGATGCCGGCCCGGCAGAAGATGTGGTCGCGGAAATCCGCGCTGCGGGCGGCGAGGCGGTGGCCTGCACCGATACGGTAGCGACACCGCAGGGCGGCAAGGCCATTGTCGAGGCGGCGCTGGACAGTTTTGGCGGTATCGACATCCTAGTGCACAATGCCGGGAACTTCCGCCCGACACCGTTCAAGGACATGAACATCGACGACTACAACGATGTGGTCGCGGTGCATCAAACCGGTGCCATCCACGTTGGCCATCCCGCGTTCCAGCGCATGGTCGCGGCGGGCTATGGCCGGATCGTCCTGACCTCATCGATCTGCGGGCTCTACGGCTGCCCCTACAATATCAGCTATGCCGTCGCCAAGACCGGGCATGATCGGGCTCAACAACATCATCGCGCTGGAAGGCGCGGCGGACGGCGTCAAATCGAACATCATCCTGCCCGCCGCGATCACCCGCATGGCGGGCGATTGGGATACGTCAAGCTACCCGCCGATGACATCGGAGCAGGTCGCGCCGATGGTCGGCTGGCTTTCGCACGAGACATGTTCGGTGTCGGGCGAGATGTACGCCGCGATCGGAGGCCGCCTGGCCCAGGCCTTCGTCTCCGAGACGCGGGGGGTCTACGATCCGTCATGGACGATCGATGGGGTCGCCGCGCAGATCGACGCGATCCGCGACCGCAGCGATGCGGTATCGTTTCCCATCCTGCCAGCCGGGCACGACGATCATATCGGCTTCAGCTTCGATACGGGCTACCGCAAAAGCCAGGGCCTCGAGACCAAGTGGAAGTAAAGCGAGCTTCAATCATGCCGGCGCACGCCCGATAGACCAACGCGTTGACGGGACCAGGAGAGGTTTTCCATGCACCCGAAATATCCCAAGATGTTCACGCCGATCCAGTTGGGGCCAATCGAGGTTGCCAACCGGTTCTACCTTAGCCCGCACGCCAGCCCACTGGTCGATGCGCGCGGCGGCCCGTCGGACGAATATATCAATTACAAGATGGAGCGGGTGAAGGGCGGCACCGGCTTGCTGATCGTCAGCATGTCGGCGCTGGAACGCAGCCGCTTTGTCCAGCCGACCTGCTTCCCCCCGGAGACTGTCCCTGCGCTCAAGGTGCTCTGCGATCAGGTCCATGCCGAGGGAGGACGGATCTTCGGCGAACTCTGGTACTGGTGGGGCGCCGCCGGTCCCTGGGGGCCGCTCAGCCCCCCTGCCCCCTCGATGGGCGCATCGCAGACCCAGTACAACCTTTTCGGCAACCGCACGACGACGCGGGAAATGACCAAGGATGAAATCCGCCGCATGCAGGCGACCTTCAAGCAGGCCGCCGAGAACCTGCGCGACGCAGGGTTCGACGGGATCATGCTCCACGGCTCGCACGGCGCCGTGCCCGAGCAGTTCCTGTCGCCCTATTTCAACCGCCGGACGGACGAATATGGCGGCAGCCTGGACAACCGGCTGCGCTTCACGATGGAAATACTGGAGTCCCTGCGCGAAGTGGCGGGCAGCACGATGGCGGTCGGCATGCGGCTGAATTGCGACGAACTGATCGAGGGCGGATATCACACCAAGGACGCATACCAGATCCTCAAGAAGATCGCCGATTCCGGCTTCATCGACTTCGCCGATCTCGATGTCGCGGTGGAGCCTGATCAATATCACATCGGCATGCCGCCGGTGTTCGTCGATCCGCAGTCCTACCGCCCCTTCGTTGAGGCCGTGCGCAGCGCAGCGGGCGATTTGCCGGTGCTCAGCGTGCTTGGCCGGTTGACCTCGATCGCCGATGGCGAAGCGGCGCTTCAGGCCGGGGTTTGCGACATGGTTGGCGCAGCCCGCGCTCTGATAGCCGAGCCGTATCTGGTCAAGAACGCCAAGGACGGCAACGAAGACCGCAACCGCACCTGCATCGCCTGCAACTGGTGCATGGCCTCGCTCTATTTCGACGGCGCGCAGAATTGCACGATCAATCCGGGCAGCTGGCGCGAGGGCCATTGGGGTGTCGATACCTTCACGCCAGCGACCAACACGTGCAAGCTGATCGTCGTCGGCGGCGGACCAGCCGGACTCGAAGCCGCCCGCGTCGGCGCACTGCGCGGCCATGATGTCACACTCTACGAAGCGCGCGACCAATTGGGCGGCGCGCTAAATCTTTGGTCGCGCCTTCCTGCTCGCGCATTTTACAACAAGAGCATCGAATGGTGGGAGCGCGAGCTACAGCGCCTGGGCGTCACCATCAAGCTGGGCCGCAGCATTACCTCGGACGAGATTTTGGCAGCGCAGCCTGATGCCGTTATCGTCGCGACCGGCGCGGTCTACAGCGCGGAAGGACGCAGCAACCATCGCGACGCAGCGTTGCCGGGGCACGAAAGCCCGCTGGTCCATTTGCCCGAGGATATCCTGCTTGGCGGCGCGCGGCCCAAGGGCAAAGTGATCGTCCTCGACGGCGACGGGCTGCACACCGGCACCGGCATCGCAGAGATGCTCGCCGCAGAAGGCGCGCAGGTTGAGGTGATCTCGCCGCTGCTCGCCCCCTTGGCGCTGCGCGTCACCGCGACGCAAGATACCCCCTATATTCTCAAGCGGATCAAACAGCTGGGGGTCAAGATCACCCCGACGAGCTACATCCGCGGCGTCGGCAATCGCGAAGTCGTGGTCTACGACGTTCACACCGACGAAGAGCGCACAATCAGCGATGTGGACGCAGTCGTGCTCGCGACCGGGCGGCTGTCCGTCAATCAGCTTGAACGCGAGTTGGACGGCAAGGTCGCCCAGCTGTTCACGGTGGGCGATGCAGCCTCGGCACGGATGTGGGCAACCGCCAGTTACGAGGGCCAGAAGTTCGCGCGCTATGTTGGCGAGCCAAGCAAGCCTTCGACAATCGGCGAGGCCTATTTCACCCCGATGACGGCTGAGCCATGAGGGAGAACCAGCGATGACGGACTTCCTGGTCGCGGAAGCGGGCATCCGCCAGCTCCACACCCGCTGTGTCGATGCCGTATGGCGCAAGGACGCCGCCGCATTCGGCGATTGTTTCACCGAGGATGGCGAGTGGCGGATCTCCGGGATGGTCCTGAAGGGCCGCGATCATATCGCCCAGACCTTCGGCGCCATTCTCGGCAGCTTCGAGCACGTCTTGATGAATTTTCAGCCGCCCGCGCTCGAAGTGGGGGACGGCGTCGCCAGCGGGCGGACCTATGTCACCGAGCTGAGCGCCTTCGCCAACGGAGATCGGACCCTGGCGATCAGCAATTACTACGAGCGTTACGCACTAGAGGGCGATCGCTGGCGGTTTTCCTGGCGCTTGTTCCACTTGCACTATCTCGGCCCCACCGATCTGTCGGGCAGCTATTTCCGCAACACCGACTATGGTCCGCCGCCCAATATGCCGGGCCTCGACGAGAATAGCCCCGACCATTCGGGCATGGGCGCCGCCAACAGCTAAGCCGGCAAGCAGGCCGCAAGGGGAGGATTTCCGAAATGTCGACCGAAGCCAACCGGGCAATGGCGCTGCGCTTCTTCGAACTGATGTCGCAGCTTGATTTCAAGCCGATGTTCGAGCTGCTGAGCGAAGACGCGGTGTGGACAGTCGCCGGGCGGGCGGAAACCTTCCCGCAGGCAGGCCCGCAGCCCAAGCATGTCCGCGCTGCGATGTTCGACGCCTTCGCTACGGTTTTCCGCTCCCTGCAATTTGACATCGTCAGCACGACCGCCGAGGCGAACCGCGTCGTGGTGGAATTCACCGCGCGGGGCGAAGCAAATGGCGGGCAGGTTTATGAGAACGAATTCCTGTCGCTGTTCACGTTTCGCGACGGAAAAATCGTCGGCGTCTACGAGCACTGCGATCAGCAGTCGGTCTTCGCTTTCGAGCGGTCACTCCAGCCAACTGACTGCCCTGTCAACTTGATGCGATGCCCGGCGATAATTCCTTAGATGCTTGAGCCGCCCAAATCCCGGCGTTCTCCAGACCGACCCGCATCGACAAGCGTTCCGGATGCTTTGCTCTGCCCCGCCGCCGAACGCGACGACAAACCCTCGGCTTGCCGCCGGATGATTTGCCGTCCCGATTCAATGACGAATTCGTCGCCCGCCGGATCCCATAGGAACGCTTCTTTTGTCAGCGACGCGGCGACAAGGACGCATAGATATATCTCGTCGAGAAATGCCTTGTCATAGTCCCGGATCAGGCCCTTCCGGACCAGGGCGTCGGCAATACAGGTTGCGATCAGTTCGCGCTGATAAACCACGGCGCGGGCGCGGCTCTGGGTCGTCGGATCGAGCGATAGCGCAAGCAAAACGGGATTGGTGCGATTGAGACCAAGGATCAGCTCGAACAGCGTTTCCATTGCTGTAATCGTATCGGGAGGATTGGCCGTCTCATAAACATTGCGCACGTCCTCCCGGAATTTGATCATGTAGCGTTCGAACAAGGCATCGCGCATCTCGGAGACATCGGCGAAATAGCGATAGAGAGTTCCCTGAGGCACGCCTGTGGCGAGAACCACCGACCTTGGCGTCAGTTTTTCCGATGAGCCCTTCAGTATGAGCTCTTCAACACAATCCAATATCGCATTGTAAGTCTGCTGCGCCCGCTTTTGTTTCGGCACTGTCTTCGACATATGCGGCGCCTGCCCTGCTGCTCTCGCAAATCACATTGAGATGCTGAAGTCTCTGTGCATGGCACCAAGCGATCTTTCAAGACCCGACAGTCCCGGCAGCTAACATCGCAGATCCCGGACTCTGGTCGACTGCAGATACTTCCTTCAAAGGGCCTGGCGGTCAGCCGGGGCGATTGATCCTGCAGGAAACCCGCGATGCTCGATCCCGAGCGCGGCAAAGGAGGGATCGCTACCCGAACGTTGACCCATCACGAAATCGTGCCCGGCAAGCCAATCGCGATCGACCGGCAAACTGATCGACCATTCCCGCACGCAGATACGCTTCTTGATCTTCCAGCTCCCATCGCGGCGCTCCAGATGATCGACGTAGCGCCCGGCGATCTGGTTGATGACTTCTTTTCCATTTTCGGTCGTGCTGACCGACGCGAGAAAATAGGTATCGGCCCCCGCCTCATCGCCATCCACCCGGATCAGGGATTGGCCAAGATGGTGCATCAGCATGTTGGCGTCTCTCAAATTTTCAGTGACCGCTACGGCGGCGAATTCCTTGCCTGGCATCTTGTAATTGCCATGATCGTCCCAGCTGTCCTCGTGATAGGTATCGGCCATTCGCAGATAATCGTGCCGGTCGCAGCCATGGCAATATTCTGCGAGAAGCGTTCGAATATCGTGGTGGTCGAGCATTTCGCGCAAGCGGTCGTCCATGGACACATCCTTCAATCGCAAACAATTGCCGCGTTCGGTCACGCCATTGCGCCGATGCGACCCTGATTGCGCATCATCGCATTGTGGTTTCCACGCGGATACGGGTCAGGCGCAAAGTCTTGATCAGCCACGCCCCGTCAATCCGTTCGTAGGTTTCGAAATAGTGACCATGGCCGGTAAGCATCTCGACGGGCGAATCCGGCGAGAAATACAGGTGGTCTGTCATCGCCCAGATCGCGCTGGCCTTGTCCGGTGCCAGCAGCTCGATTTCGCAGGTATGGCCATGATGGACCGTGACCACGCCCTCGCCATGGCTGAACTTCTCGATCGCCTCGTCCCGGCTACGAATCTTGCCTTCGGTGACGTCCGGCAGGAGATCGATCCCCGTGACCGGATCCTTGCAGGCACCAGCATAGTCGAGCTCGCAATCCTGCGCCAGCACGGTCGCCATCAGAGCCATGTCCTTGGTATCTGCGGCGCGAAAATATCTGGCCTTGAGCTGCTTGATCTCCTGGATCGCTTTGATTTGCTCGATGTCGTTCATGGCAGAGGGCCTAATGGCTTCGCTTCGTGAATGTGACAGGCACCCGCTCAAGCGTGCGAGGCTCGACGGTCGGAAGGAAAGTCAGTTCCTCGACGGGCACGGCGAGTTCGATATTGTCGAAGCGGCGGATCATTTCCTGCGCCGCGATCTTGACTTCCATGCGCGCCAGCGCCGCAGCGACGCAGCGGTGGGCACCCCCGCCAAAAGTGAGCGTCTGGCCCGCATTCTGCCGTTCGATGCTGAACTTGCGCGGCGAGGTGAAGACGCTCTCATCGTCATTCCCCGACGCGAAAAGGATGCATATCTGAGCATCCGCAGGGATTACCGTGCCGGCAATCTCTACCTCGCGTGTCGTAGTCCGGAACAGGCCATGCGTCGGCGGCGCAATGCGCAGAACCTCATCGGCGAAGCGGGTCATCAGGCGGTCATCGTCCACTGAAGCGGCCAGCTGGCTCGCGACGTCCGGCTGCGTCGCCAGGATGAGGGTCAGATTGGCAAGCGCCGTCGCCGTTGTGTCGCTCCCGCCGACGAGCAATGCGCGGATCCATGCAATCTTCTCGTGCAGCGAAAGCGTCGGGTTCTCCTCATCGGGGATGCGGGCATGGACGAGATCCGAGGTCATATCCTCGCGTGGAGTTTTCTCCCGGTCGTGGATCTGGCCGATGATGTAATTCTGGAGATCGCAGATTTCCTTCGCGTGCCCGAGCATTTCCTCGCGGGTCTGCATGCGTCCCATTTGCGCGACGATCGCCATCGACCAGCGGGACAGCCGCTCGGCACCAACTTCCGCGTAGTCGAAGCCGAGCTGGTCGCAGATGATCCGTGCAGTCATCGGCACGCCGATATCCAGGCGCCCGTCGGCATGACCGCGTTCGGCCAGCGGATCGAGCACGTCGGCGGCAATCTGCCGGATGCGGGGCTCAAGGGTTTTCACGCGGTGTGCTGTGAAGGCCTTTTCGATCAGCTTGCGGTAGCGCGTGTGGACCGGGGGATCGTAGACTGGGTCGCGGATGAAGCCGCCGCCGTCCCGGTTCAGGATTTCGGCGAGCTCTTCGGCATGGCCATTCGCCCAGCGATCCTGATAGCCGCGCTCAAGCGAGAAAGCCTCGTCATCTCGCAGCACGGCCATGACGTCGTCGTGCCGGGAGATCAGGTAGACATCCAGCTTCGGGTCATAATGCACCGGCTTGCGCGTACGTAGCGCCCGGTAGAAGGGAAACGGGTTCGTGCTGATTAGGGGGTCCAGCCGGGATTCGTCGCCACCGAGGTCCATCATCGCACTATCTGCGGAGGTCGCGACGGATTGCTGCTCGGACGCTTCGTTCATTCCGGTGATTCCATCCTGCCTGGCCGCGGGTGTAAACCGCTCCACATGCTCAATCACAAAGGATAGTGGATGCTCGCGCCATCGTAGGTGACATCTTGCGCCACTGCGTTGACAATCTCCGCCCCGGCTTTGCGCTTGTTCCACGACGTTCACCAAGATACGGTACCTTCGGGCAAGGGATGCAGTGGAGCGTGCTGCGAGAGGCTATGATCCCGCCCTGTGCCGCCGTCCGGCCCTTGGAGAGGGGAATGGTGTACAACACCGCGTTATCGTTCGCCGTAAAAGGGCCGAGCATCCTGCCTCCCCCCATAGGAAGCGTGCGTTCTGGCCAATACCTGCTTGGCTTCAAGGATCTCGTCGGTAGCCGCGGGGGTGATTGGCTCAAGATCCTCGATGCAAATGAGATCAGCGCGTCCGTAGTTGGCGATCCCGACCGTCCTCTCGATTGGACGACTGCTGTCGGCCTGCTGGACTACTGCAGCCGCACCTTGAACGACGAATTGTTCGGTCTGAATCTCGCGAGCCGTCAGGGCGCGCAAGTTTACAGCCTTGTCGCCGCGCTGGCGCGATCCGCGCCAAGCCTTCGGCATGCGCTTCAGAGTATTAGCGACTTCCTACCGTTCCTGCACAGCCCGGGCGCGGAAGTGGAACTGGTTGTCGGCACCCAGACTTCCGAATTGCGCTGGTTCCCCGGCGCGGATTTCGCCACTTTCGAGCAGGCCAACCATCACGGGCTCATGCTGGCGATCAAGCTGCTGACGGAAGTTGGCGGCGAGCGCTTCCGGCCGAACTACGTCGTCTCGGTCTCGCAAGCCCGCAACCGCGATACGATCGAACGCGCACTTGGCTGTCCTGTACATTGGCGGGCGCATAATGACGCAGTCGGCTTTTCGTCTGACCTGCTCGACCAGCCGCTTGAGCTATCCAACCCCTTCGTGTTCGGCCTCTTGTCCAGCTATCTGATGCAACTGAAGGAAGCGGCGGGGCCGAGCCTCGTTCAGCAGGTAGAGGCCTATGTGGCTGGCACGTTTCGATCTGGGAACTGCTCGATCGCGGGCTGTGCGGCCCGGCTGGGGCTTTCCGCGAGAACCTTGCAGAAACGCTTGACCAGACTCGGTGCCAGCTTCTCCGGAGTTGTCGAGGTGCAGCGTATAGAAGCGGCGAAGGACATGCTGCGCACGACCTGGAACACGCTAGATGAGATCGCCGACCATCTCGGCTATTCGGAGAAGAGCAGCTTCTGCCGGGCCTTCAAGCGCGCAACGCAAATAACCCCGAACACCTTCCGCTCAAGCCCCTGAGCAGTGACGAGCTCCAGGGCCGGACAGGGACGCGAAATGTCAACGCGAAGGCGCGGTGCGTCACCGGTCTTGAGGGAACTTGGACTAAGTCCCTACACAGGCATTCCGGGCATCGCACTTATGTGACTGCGGCCGGTCGCCATGATCTGCAATGGCAGTGAACTGCTGCGAGCGGGTGGAACGAGAGGACGATTCAGGAATGGCAGACGATGTGCCCGGCATTGGCGATACGGGACAGACGGCAGACGCCGTCTCGGTTGCCGAGTTGCGGGCATTGGTGGCGCGTGTGACCCGGCTGGAGGATGAACGCGCCATCGTCGATACGCTTCACCGCTACGGACAGGCGGCCGACGAGGGGCAGGATGAGGTCTGGGCAAACCTCTTCGTCGAAAATGGCGTGTTCCTTTGCGTCGATCGTGAGGGAAACGAAATCTTGCGCGAGCAGGGCCGGCCGGCGCTGGCCAGCTGGCTCCGCAACTTCCGGGCGAACGAAACCCGGATCACCAAGCATTGTGTCCTGGCACCAGTCATCGTGCACCTTGAAGCCGGGCGGGCAACCGTGAAAAGTTATCTCACCCGGATCAGCGAAAATCCCGATCCTTATGCACCGCCATTCCTGCTGCTGATGGGCAAGTACCGCGACGAGTTGATCAAGGATGTCGATGGCCGATGGCGCTTCACGCAGAGGATCGCTCAGACCGAAGCGCCGCTGCGCGCCCCGCCCCGGCCTGGTGCTGATTGACTCGATCATGACCGGAAGACAGCCATGACCCGCGAACTCGAGGATAAGGTCGCCATCGTGACCGGTGGTGCCAACGGCATCGGTGCAGCAACTGCAGAGCTGTTTGTCGAGGAAGGGGCCCAGGTCGTGATTGCCGATCTGGACGATGCTTCCGGCACTGCGCTTGGCGGCCCGCCTAGGCGATGCCGCACGCTTCCAACGGACGGACGTGGCCGACAAGTCCGATGTCCAGGCACTGGTCGATCTGGCCATTGACCGAATTCGGCAGTCTCGACATCATGTTCAACAATGCCGGTGTGTCGGGCAGCTCGCATAACCGCTTCCTCGACGATCCGCTGGAAGATTTCGACCGCGTCGTCCGGATCAATCTGGCCGGGGTGATGTATGGCAGCCAGAGTGCGGCGCGCGTCATGGCCAAGCTAGGCAAAGGCTCGATCATCAACACCTCCTCGGTGGCGGGCCTTGCTGCCAGCTACGGCCTCCTGACCTACCGGGCGGTGAAAGCCGGTGTGATCAATTTCACCAGGTCGCTGGCGATCGACCTTGGCGAATACCAGGTCCGCGTGAACAGCATCGCCCCCGGCCACATCGCAACGGGGATGAACCCCTTTCGAGATGCCACACTGCCACCCGATCTTCAGGCCGAGCTGGACCGGCTGATCGAGAAGACGATGCAGATTAACCAACCGCTGAAGCGCCGCGGCTCCCCGCGCGATGTTGCACAGACGGCAGTGTTTCTCGGCAGCGACCGGTCTTTGCACGTGACTGGTCAGGTCATTGCCGTCGATGGTGGAATAACCGCAGGCGATCCCATCAACCTCAACGCGATGCTGCGCGAGGCCAAGGCCGAGTTCCTTGGCAACGCCAGTTCCCGATAAACCGCATTTCAGGAGAACCCCACATGAGCGACGGCATTAGTTTCATTCGCGAGTGGCTCGACACCACGACGCATGGCCCCGAAGAGAAGTTCGTCTCGTCTATCACCGACGATGTGCTCATGCGGTTTCCTTACATCCCAGCGGGCATGGGCGGCGACATCAATGGCGTGGAGCACGCAAGGACGGTCTTTCGTGAAGTGTGGAAGGGCTTCCCGACGTTCGACTGGCATGACGTCGTTATCAAAAAGATCGAGGGCGAAGACTATTACGTGACCACCGGCCGCTCCACCGCGACAAGGCCTTCGGGCGAAGCCTACGCGAACGACTATATTCTGCTCACCCGCCTGCGCGACGGCAAAGTCTGCGAGCATATCGAGTATTTCAATCCGACAGCTGTTTCCTGACCGACCGGCATTTAAGCACATCGAATCTTGAAAAGGGCCTTACGAAAATGGCGCCGAATACCACCGCCGCGCAGCTCACCCCGCATCAGGAGGAGTTGCTTGCCACGGCGACACTCAAGGATCCGGAACTGGCCGCCCACGCCAACGAGTTCTACGCGGCCATGCGGCTTGGCGACCCGGTGCACTTCGACCCCCAGCTCGGCAGCTGGCTGGTCTCACGCTTCGAAGACATGCAGACGGTCTACCGCGATCCCTTTACCTATTCGGCCAATTACGGGCTGAAGTTGTTCTACGCTGGTGCCTTCGCCAAGGAATTCCGCGAGATCCTGGAACGCGACGGTGGCGGCTTCTTCGAGGACGTGGCGCCGACCGACGCCCACAATCCCCGCATTCGCAAGCTGCTGGAGCAGGCTTTCACCGCGCGGCGGGTCAAGTCGCTCGAACCCGGCATCGTCAAGCTGGTCACCGGCATGATCGACAAGATCGCCGAGCGCGGCCGCTGCGATGCCGTCCGCGAATTCTCTCAGCCGATGACGATCGCGGTGATCTGCGAGCAGCTTGGCTTCGAGCAGATGGACGCCGAACGGGTGGAGCGCTGGTCGCACGCCGTGATGCAGACGGTCAGCGCGATGCAGACCTACGAGACCATGGTGGCGAACGCCAAGGAGATGGCCGGCCTCCAGCTCTTCCTGCTCGACCGCCTGCGCGAACGCCAGGACACACCGCGCGAGGACATCACTTCCGACCTCGTCCACGCGGTGGGTGAGGACGGCAGCAAGCTCTCGCTGGCGGAGACGCTTTCGCTGACCCGCGCGATGATCGCCGCAGGCAACGAGACTACGGCAACGGCGGTGTCCAACCTGTTCTTCCTGCTCGCGACCAATCCGCAGCAGACCGAATTGCTGCGCCAGGTCGCCGACGACGATCGCCTGCTGACTCGCTGGGTGGAGGAATTCCTCCGCCTCTACCCGCCGGTGCGCTGCATCTCTCGCGGGATAACGCGCGAGGTTGAGCTGGCCGGCAAGGTCATCCCGAAAGATGCGCACATGCTGCTGGTGTTTGCTTCGGCGAACCAGGACGAGGCCGCTTTCGCGGACCCTCTGACCTTCGACCTGACCCGTGGCAATCTTGGCCAGAACATGGCGTTCGGTAGTGGCGCCAATCGCTGCGTGGGCGCGGCGCTGGCGCGCATGGAAATCAAGGTCGCCGCCCGCGAGATCATCAAGCGGCTGAAGGACTTCAAGCTCGAGATCGATATCGCGGACATCAAGTTCGTACCGACGGTAACGACGCGGTCGTTCGCGTCGCTGCCGATGTCGTTCTCCCGCGTGGCCTGAAGCGCTCGCCAGCACAGCAAAGAAAGCAAGACATGGGAACCGAAAGACCGATTGTCGTCCACCAGCTCAACGCCACCGGCGTATCGCCGGCGGAATTCATCAGGATTGTCGCAGCCACCGGCTGCAATCTTGTCACGCTGTTCACCTTCGACGGCGGCGATCTGGTGCCGCGCACCAACACCGGCCTGTCTTACCCGCAACCGGTGACCCCTGAAAATAAGGCAGAAACACTGGCAGCTCTCGCCGAAACCGGGGTTTCGGTCGATGGCATCGAGTTCTTCCCGCTGACCGAGGACGTAAACCTCGATATCTATGTCCCGGCGCTGGCGATGGGGCGCGAGCTGGGCGCCAACCGGGCTTCGTCGCACCTTTTCATCCGTGACGACAGTCTGGTCGTCGACAAGCTTGGCAAGCTCTGCGACCTGGCCCAGCGCGAAGGGTTGACGCTTTCCTCCGAATTCTGCCCGATGACTGCCGGCAATCCCTCGCTCGACCGTTCGATATGGCTGGTTGACCAGTTAGGCAGACCCGACTTCGGCATGGGCGTCGATACGCTCCATTTTGTCCGCAGCGGGGCCAGCATGGAGACGCTTGCTGCGCTCGATCCGCGCTATTTCGGCATTGCCCAGATCAACGACGCGATCGGCACCCACACCTCGGAAGACTACATCGCCGATGTGCACAATCGCGAAGTGCCCGGAAAGGGCGAGCTTCCGCTGCGCGAAATACTCAATCTCGTGCCGGAATCGATCAAGATCGAGATCGAGGTTCCCGCCGCCCATCGCAGGAAGGCCGGGGTAACTGCGGAACAGCATGTGCGCGATGTCGTCGAGGGCACGCGCGCGATCGTCGCGGCGCTGACTCCTAGCCGATGACCAGCTATTTCCCGCTACCTGTCACGCTTGAGGAAATTACTGCCGAGTGGCTGACCGCCGCGATCCGGCAGCGCGCGCCGGATGCAACCGTGCTCGGCTTTGAAGCGGTCGATTACATTCGTACCACCGCCACCAAGGTCCGCCTGCGCCTGAAGCTTGACAGTGAGGCCAGGCGCGCGGGCATCCCGGAACTGGTCATCCTGAAAGGCGGGTTCGAGGCGCACAGCCAGAAGGTCGGCATTCCCGAGATGCACCTGAAAGAAGTGCAGGCATACCGCGATGTTTTCCCCGCGCTGAAGCTGCCAGCACCCGCCTGCTATTTCGCCGACTACGATCATGAGCACAAGCACGGCATCGTCATCATGGAAGACCTCGTCGCGCGCGGCGT
Source organism: uncultured Alphaproteobacteria bacterium (assembly GCA_963775115.1). Taxonomy (GTDB): domain Bacteria; phylum Pseudomonadota; class Alphaproteobacteria; order Sphingomonadales; family Sphingomonadaceae; genus Novosphingobium. Next base: position 17,243 of record CAVZHP010000008.1, on the reverse strand, counting down.
GACCTTCTGCCATGCCCTGCGGCCGCAGAGCTTCGAAGAGGCTTCCGCCAGGCTAAGAGCGCTGGCCGCATTTCACGCCAAGACCTGGGACAGCGCTGATATTCAGCCGGGCGGCCAGTTTGGCGAATTGCACGAGTTCTTCGGCAGCATGATGGGGTTCGTCAACTATCACCTTGAGCCGGAAACCTGGGAACGCTTCAACGGCTCAGCCCAGCGCGCCTGCGTGTCGCAGACGCTGCTCAGCCGCGAATGGATGGCCGACGCCTTCCCGCGTATGGTGACATTCGCCCGCACGCTGCCGCAGTGCGTCATCCACGGCGATATGCACCTGAACAATCTCTACATCGACACCGACGGCACGCCGGGATTCTACGACAGCCTCGCGACGACGGGCCCGGGTATGCTGGAGGTGGCCTACCACGTTTCTGCGGCTGTGGACCTGGCGGATCGCGCGCGCTGGGAAACGGCACTGGTCGCCATCTATCTCGACGAACTGGCCCGCAACGGGGTCGCGACAGTCCCGTTCGACGAGGCCTTCTACCAGTACAAGATTCTGCTGCTCTACGGGCACTTCGTGTGGATCACCAACGAGTCCCATTATCAATCTGACGCGATCAATACGGCCAATGCCGCGCGCGCCGGACAGGCGATGCTCGATCACGATGTGATGGCACTGATCGCGCAGCTTCCGCAATAGCGAGATTTCAGCCGATTCGGCGGATCGGGTCGATCCCGTCCCAGGTGTCGGCGGCATCGCGGAACATCGCGAAGACCTGCTCCTTGAGCGGGTTCGCGGTGATGACCTCGGTCATAAAACCGAGCGTTGCCGTGGTATCGAGCCAGCAGACCGGCGCGCCCATCATAAGACCGCTGAAAGCGATCTCCACACCGGACTTCTGATAGAACGCCACGTCACGATCATAGTCTTCGGTGTAGATCGACATGTGATGCAGGCCCGATTGGCCCGCCGGAACGACGTCGCGAAACATCGACGCGCCCTCTTCCAGCTGGCTGACCAGCTCGATCTGAAGGTCGCCCGCCTGCGCGATCGCCGCGTGGAACTCCACGGCCTTCCATGGCTGGCCTCGGTAGATGGCATCTTCGTATCGGACGTCGTCGAAATAGAAGAAGGGACCAACGCCGGTCTGGTCGGCCCATGTCTTGATCGCGGCGTGGATATCGGGGACGACCCAGCAGACCTGCATGAATTTGCGGCTTGGCAGCGAAGCTAGCATGGCTGGCCTACTCCTGTGATGAACGGTGATTACAAGGCGGCGAAGTCCGTCCCGCCGGTCTAGGCGCTCGGAAAGACAGCATCAACGGGCGAATGCGGCACGCAAGGCGTCCAGCTGATCGCGCGCGTGCGCCTTGGTGACGCGTGCCTCGGTCATCAGATCGGAGCCGTGGAACGCGCCAGCGTAAATATGCAACTCGACCGGCACCCCCGCCTCGATCAGGCGTAGCGCATAGGCGGTATCTTCCTCAAGGAACAGGTCTAGCGAACCCACGCCGATAAACGTCGGCGGAAGACCTTCCAGACTCTCCGCACGAGCAGGTGAGGCATAGGGCGAGACGCTCGAACCTCCTGGTGCCTCACCGAGAAGGCAGGCCCAGCCGAAGGCATTCCGTTCGCGCGTCCAGCCGAATTCGCCCGTATAGGGATGCTGGCTGGCCGGACTCCTGTCATCCAGCATCGGATAAATGAGCTGCTGGTGGATGATCGGCACTTCGCCGCGGTCGCGCGCCAGCAAAGCGAGCGCGGCCGCCAGCCCGCCGCCCGCGCTCTCGCCGCCGATCGCGATCCGCGTGGGATCAGCGCCGAGTTCGGTTGCATGCCCATGCAGCCATTTCAACGCCGCGTAGCAATCCTCCACGTTGCCGGGAAACGCCGTCTCGGGCGCTATGCGATAGCCCACGGCGACAACGACGCAGCCGAGCTCGCGCGCCAGCAGCCGGTTGGCAGTGTCGGCGAAATCGGGCGAGCCCATGATGAACCCGCCGCCGTGAATGTAAAAATAGGCCGGGCGACCAGCACCAGGATCGGTATGTGTATAGACCAGAACGCGCACTTCGGGTGCGCCTTCGGGGCCTGGCACAAGGATGTCGCGCCGCTCTATGCCCGCTACTTCCGGTGCGACGGCATCAGGCGAAGTGTACATATCGACCATCATCTGACGCAGCGCCGGCAGCCGTTCGACCGAATACTCCGCATCGAGTTCGCCAAGCTGGTCCAGTGCCGGCCTCAGCTCCGGGTCGACCAGATGTCGTGTCTTCACAGCTTGGATCCTCTCATATTCTTCCGCCGTCAGGCAAAGATCAGCCCTTCGGGCAGATCCGTTTCGCGGCGAGCCCTGAGCCGCTCGAAATAGGGCAAGGGCCCCTCACCGCAAAGATCGCTCAAGGCGGCAAAGCGCGCCATTTCCGGGATTCCCTTCATAGTTGTAGTAGCCGGGGGTGCAGGTCTTCATCAACTCCTGTCGCGGCGCAGCCTTCTCGACGACGAGATCGACCCAGGCATCCACCGCCGCTTCGGTTGGCTCGACGGTCGCCGCGCCGGAGCGCAGGCAACTGCCGATGACATGGGCGATATAGGCGCTCTGCTCTTCCGCCACCGATGTAAAGTTGAACGAGCCGCCGGCCTGCGCCAGCCGCATGAAGAACATGTTGGGGAAGCGATCGGTCTGGACAGCAAGCAGGGTCCGTGGCCCCTCCTGCCAGTGCTCGCTAAGGCGAAGCCCGTCGCGGCCGTAGGCTTCGAGCCCGGCTTCCTTGGTGAACTCGGCCAGAAAGTCGAAGCCCGTCGCATAAACGATGCAGTCGGCAGGATATTCCTTGCCGCCAACGACGAGGCCATCGGCGGTGATCCGGTCCACCCCCCTTCCCTCGTTGTCGACGAGCGTAACGTTGGGCCGGTTAAACACATCGAGGAATTCGTCGCTGAAGCAGGGACGCTTGCAGAAGTAGGCGTACCACGGCTTCAGCGCCTCGGCAGTAGCAGGGTCATGGACGCTGTCCGCGATATGGCGCCGGGTGACTTCCATCCGCGCCAGTGCGGACCAAAGCATCTGGTCAGGCGTCGCCGCGTCGGGCCCGGTCGGGCACCGGCACGCTGCGCAAGATGTCGGTCCATCCGTCGGCGACCATATCCTCCAGCTCATCGACGCCCGACATGATGCTGTTGAAATTGTCCGACCGCGCCCGCTGCCAGCCCGGCTTGAGCGACTTCGCCCACTCGAGGTCGGTTGGTCGGTTGCCGCGCGGATCTATCGACGATGGGGTGCGCTGGAAAACATAAAGACGCTTTGCCGACCGGGCGAGATGCGGGATCGCCTGGACCGCAGTAGAACCGGTCCCGATGATCGCAACCGATTTGTCGGAGAGGCCGGCCATGTCTTCACCCGGCCCGCCACCAGTATAGGTCGTAATCCCACCGGCTAGTGTGGAAGCTGTGCCCCTTGAAGCTCTCGATGCCCGGTATCTTGGGCAGCTTGGGATTGCTCAGCAGACCCGAGCAAATGATCACGAAACGTGCGGCGATCTCATCCTGCCGGTCGGTCTTGACGATCCAGCGCTTACATTCCTCGTTCCAGCGAAGGTCATTGGCCACGGTCTGGAACAAGGCACCGTCGTAGAGTTCGTAGCGCTCGGCCAGTTTTTTCAGGTAGGCTTGGATCTCGCTGGCGCCGGAATAGCGCTCGCTCGGAACGTATCCCGTTTCCTCCAGGAGCGGGAAATAGATGTAGGATTCGATGTCGCAAGCGGCACCAGGATAGCGGTTCCAGTACCAGGTCCCGCCGAAATCGCCGCCCTTGTCGATCATACGCAAGCTCTTCACGCCTTGCTGGCGCAGGCGTACGCCCGCCATCAGACCGGCGAGACCACCACCAACGATCAGGACATCCACTTCGTCAGTCACGGGTGCACGCTGAAAATCCGGATCGGCATAGGGATCGCGATCGAAGTTCGCGAATCTGCCCTTCAGTTCGGGATAAGGATCGCGCGAAAGGTGCCGCAGCCGTTTCGCGCGTTCCTCTGCATATTTCTTTTGCAGCGCGTCTACGTCGATCGTGAAATCAGGATGGACCGGATCGCTGGACAACGGCATTTTCCTCTATTTTTAGCTAACCGGCGCGACCTCTGGAGCTAGCGTGACGCTCAAGGTGCAGAGACTATCATTCCGCAGCAGTGTGGCTTGGCATGGTCCGCCGAATTCTTGACACTTGCCGCCTACCAGAGGTTGGGCGAGGCTCTTGACAGGAACGCACGCGTAGCCGCATCCCGATGGCTGTCGATACTGGATACCGGAACGACTGGGGACGAGAGGTGGGAGCCATGCCTATCGGGACGATGCTGCAGGGCCGGAGTCCGTCCGGCGTGCTCCCTGGGCGCGGGCAGGCGCATGCCGATTATCTGCGGGGCTTCGCGAGCTGCGTCCAGGCGCGCGGTGTCCGCCCGCGAGACCTGCTCGATCCATACGGCTTCGATCCCGAGACGCTGGAGCAATCTGGCAACCACCTGTCATGCCAGACTGTGGTTGCACTGCTGGAATGCTCCAGCCGCACGACCAACGATTCGCTGCTTGGCTTCCACCTCGCCGAGCTCCAGGCACCGGATATCCTCGGCTGCGCCATCCCGCTCGCCCGGGCTGCACCGGACTTCGGCTCCGCGATCGAGCAGCTCATCACCTACCTGCCACACACGCATTCACGCGAAGCCCATATCGAACTTGTTGTCGGCCGGCAGACGGCGGAGTTGCGATGGTTTTCGCCAATCGAGGTCGATTATTGCGAGCAGGCCTATTACCATCACCTGTTCATCACCTACAAATCGTTGAGGATGCTGGCGGGCCGCGGGTTCAGCCCGAAGCGAGCTTCGCTACGCTGCGGCGTTCGCGTACCGGACCTGGAAACGATGAGTGCGGCAATGGGTTGCACGCTGCACGCGCGGTCGGGTGCGAACATGATCGCTTTCGACCGGGAGCTGCTGCATCGACCGCTTGACACCGCAAATCCCGTTGCGTTCAATATCCTGCGCAAAGCGCTCGAAATGATCGTAAGCGCGGCATCGGAGAGCCTTGTCGAGCGGGTAAGGTGCTTCCTGGCCGCATCGCTTGCCAGCGGACGATCCACCATCGAGGATTGCGCGGCTGAGCTGCACACATCCTCGCGGACGCTCCAGAAACGCCTGACCGAACACGGCACTACCTTTTCCGCGCTCGCTGAGCAGACGAAGTTCGACAAGGCCCGGCAAAGTCTGGCCACTGGGTCACACTCAATCAGCGATATCGCACTGGACCTTGGCTATGCGGAGCATTCCTGCTTCACCCGCGCCTTCAAGCGCTGGACCGGTGAGACGCCCGAGCGATACCGTCAGCGCAGCGCGCCTGCGTCCGGACGGTCTGCGCAGAACTAGCTGACGCCGAGCAACCTCAGCCGTTTGAGTCCGCCGTTCACGCAGGCCAGCAGCAGGTTGCCGTCGGGTTCGACGGCGAAGCGATGCACCAGGCTGAAATGCAGTGGCTCGTTGACGCTGTTTTCGTATTCGGTGTGCACCGTGGTCGAACCAAGCACCTCGAAGCTCTCCATGTCCAACGTCCAGACCCTGAAGTTTGGCCCGTCCGCAACGTAGAGGAAATTGCCTTCGGGTGCGAAGCCGATGTCCCAGGCGGAGCCGGTGTTCAGCACCTGCGTACCGGGTGCGACGACCACCTCGCGGGTGAAAGAGACGGTATCCTCGCCAATCTCGAATTCCTGGATCCGGCTGTTCGTCCGGTCAGCAACATAGAGCCGTCCGCCCGGCCCCCGCACGACCTTATGGACCGGAGAATCGAAAGCGTCGGCAGGAAGCGGCGTTGACAGCGGCTTGCCATAGGCGCCCCACATGCGGGTGAAGGCGCCGGTGTCGGAATTAAAGGCGATCACGCGATGATTGCCATAGCCGTCGGCGATGAAAACCTCACGCGCTTCCAATATCGTGATGGCACGAGGTCGGGCTACCCAGATGCGCCGTGTCGGTATCCGCGCCGCGCGTCCCGCGCTGGCCGATGCGGAGCAGCAATTCCCCGGCGGGCGAGAATCGCAGCACTGCGTTGTCGTTCGCGCCATAACCGAAGATCCACAGGTCGCCGTTGGCGTCGCATTCCAGTCCTTCCAGTTTCTCAGGCCACTGCGACACGCCATTGGCTGAAGGCACGTGATCGGCACCGCCCCAGGCATCGATGAAATCGCCCGCTGCTGACAGATGCACGAGCGGTGGCAACCAGTGGCCCAACTGTTCCACACCGGGATGCATCCCTTGGGCATTGGGCTGATGGAGCAGGAAGATATCGCCGTTCGGCGCCACCGCGACTGCAAGAACCGACGCAATCTTCTTGCCCGCAGGCAATTGCAGGCAAGGAGTCTCGACATCGCGGGAGAAGCGGGGCCGCGCCCGTTCCATCCGATCGAGCGAAGAATTCAGTATGTCCATCCTGCACTCCTCGCCGCGCTCAATCCAACAGCGGATATCTTGCTATGGTCCAGCACCGCAAATCAAGCTTGGGCGGCTTCTGCCAAGATATGAGCGCGGGATGTCAAATGCCGGAGCGGCCAGTCTGCTAACGTGCGAGCATGGACGTCGATTTCACTTACCGGCCCGGTGAAGGCTTGCCGCATACCGCGCTGCAACGGATCCGCGAAGCCGGTCCAGTATTCTGGAGCGAGGCGCTCGGCGCTTGGGCGGTGAACTCCTACGACGCTGTCCAGGAGGTGCTGACCGACCTGACCCGCTTCACCTCGGTCGGGACGCCGGTGGAGGAAACACTCGGACCGGAAGGCATGCTCCTGAACGACACGAGCCTGCACAACAAGATGCGGGCGGTGTGGACCAAGGCGATGTCCAGGGGATCGATGGCAGCGCGGTCCAATGAGCTCGAACGGATCGCTGGGCAAGTGCTCGAACACGTGCGTATGCAACTCGATTCGGGCGAAACCGTGGATCTTATGCCCGTCATCCAGCGTTACGCACTGCGTTTTGTCTCCAGCCTGTTCGCCATTCCCGAAGATCGGCTCGACGTCATCGTGCGCTGGAGCCAGTTGTCCAGCGACGCTCCGGTCCTCGAACTGGCCGAAGACGGTGCCGCACGGCACCTCGCGGCAAAACGGGATGTCTACGACCTGGTGGCCAAAGAAGTGGCTGACCGCAGCAGGCGTCTGGCCCTGGGCGAGGAGCCAGACGATCTGGTTGGCCTGATGGCGGCGGCCGAAGGTCGCGATGGGATCACGTCGGCAATGGTTTCCGACAATCTGTTCAACATCATAATAGGGTCGGATACTACCGAGCGGTGGATCGGCAACGCAATTGTGCGGCTGGCGACGGACCCCCGGCTACGCGAGCGGCTTCTGGCAGAGCCGGGCCTGCTCGAACCCGTGTTGCAGGAAGGCATGCGCCTGGACACCGTAGCCCAGGTGATCATGCGGCGCGTCAAGGCGGAGGACGTCAGCCTTTGCGGCCAAGCCTTGAAAGCCGGCGATCAACTGCTCCTGTTTCTCGGCGCTGCAAACGGCGATCCCGCCGCATTCGGCAACGCTGACGCGTTCGATATCGACCGCCCGCCAAAGCAGAACCTGGGCTTCGGATACGGCTTTCATAACTGTCTGGGAATCAACATCGCCCGGCAGGAAGCGATCGCGTTTGTCGGCGTATTGCTGGACCTATTGCCCGACATACGCGTAGCCAACTGCGACTACGGAGATACATGGGCGCTGTGGGGACCGCGCCGACTTGAGGTGATCTCTCAGTGAAGTAGCTTGAGCGGGGGAATGCCGCCCGCTCAAGCTGGATCGAAGGCAATCGGCAAGTGTTCGATGCCCCATGTCCCCAGGAACGGGCGCCAGACAATCTCACCCGTCAGCCGGGGATTGCGCATGCGTTGCGCCATCAGGTGCAAGCCGTGCGCGATCTGGGTTTGAGCGAGGTGTTGGCCCAGGCAGACGTGGACACCGCGCCCGAACGCGACATGCCGAAGAGTTTGCTCCCGCTCTGGATTAAAGACATCGGCATTGTCAAAGCAGCGCGGATCGCGCCCGGCAGTCGAGTTGCCGAACATCAGCCTGGTGTCGACCGGAAATGTCACGCCGTCGTAGTCGAACTCCTGGTTCACTGAACGCGACATCGTCGCCGTGCTGGTGTAACGAAATATCTCTTGCGTCACCTTGCTGGCATACTCGACACTTTCCCCGCACTTCTTCCAGTATTCAGGAAACTCCAGCATCATCTGTGCATGGCCAATGCCAGCATGTTTTTCGATGTATCGTAACCTGCGACGAACAGGACGATGAGCAGGTAGCGCAGTTCCGTCTCGTCCATGGACCCCTTGGTCTTGGCGGCAATGATCTCGTCTATCAGGCTGCCCCGCGCGCCAGACTTTTCGCGCGCCAGGATCAGCCGGTCGCAGAAATCCCACAATACGTGATAGGCGCTGAGCAATTCCGGGACGATGGCGGGATCCATCGACATGACCCGCCCCTGCGTCTCTAGCGCCTCCTTGATATCCGGAATCTCATCCGTGCTGGTGCCCAAAAGGCCGCAGAGTACCGATATCGGATAATATGAAGCGAATTCAGGAAAATCGAACTCACCCTTTGGCGCCCATTCGTCGAGCAAATTCGTTGCTGCTGTTTGAATAAGATCAATATGTCGCGAAATACTTTGCGGCGTAAAGGCATCCCCGACACTCGTGCGAATCCGAATATGCTTGGACCCGCTGTGGCCAATAAGCTGTTCGACCTGAAATTTGGCCCAAGGCGTTCCCTCAGCCTTATAGTGATCGACCAGTTCTTCGAAATTTGGCCGCAACTTTTTGTCGAGCGGCATAATGTCCTTCATCGCCTGATAGCCATGAATGAAATAGCCGAAATTCGTGATGGCTAACCAGGGATGCTGTCGGCGCGCGGCTTCGATACCGGGCATTGGATCGGCCCAGAATGCTGGATCCTCGACCGGCAAATGAGCCAACGCCAACTCAGATACTAAGGTCACCTCGCAAACTCCCTTCCCTTGCCAGTTATCTCACTTGGCATAAACCATGACTCGACATATGTCGGTTATGGACATATGTCGGCACTTGCAGGTGCATGTTACCGACATATGTCGGGACAATCAATCGCGGAGAACGGCCGGTCGGAGATCGACCCCTTCGCCGCCGTCACACTGGGGAGGAATTAGCCATGAAGAAATCCACATTGGTGTTGCTTGCCGCCGCCGCTCCATTGGCACTCGGTTGGTCTTTCCCAGCTTTTGCTCAGAATCCCGGGACGGAAGCAAGCCCGGCCTCAGACGATATCATCGTCATGGCGCGCAAGCGCCAGGAATTGGTCCTCAAGGTTCCGGTGGTTGCGACTGTCCTCACAGCCGAAGCCATGGATCGGCAACAGGTGACGAGCATAACCGACATCACCGAGCAGGTCGCCGGCCTGCAAGTCGGCAGCAATGTTTTGAGCGTCGGCACGCAGATTTCGCTGCGCGGCGTGGGGACCAGCGCCATCGATGCGGGTATCGACCAGTCCGTCTCATTGAACATCGACGGCCTCCAGTTCTCGCAGGGCGCGACCTATTCGGTCGGCATGTTCGACATGGCGCAGGTCGAAGTGCTCAAAGGCCCGCAGGCCCTTTTCTTCGGCAAGAACAGCCCCGGTGGCGTAATTGCGATCCGCACCGCCGATCCGGGCGATGAGGTCGAAGTGATCGCCCGGGCGAGTTACGGGTTCGAGTCAGTTGAAAAGCGCGGCGAACTGATCGTCTCGGCCCCTCTCGGCGATACACTGGGCGTCCGCCTGGCAGGCATGTATTCTGACAGCGACGGCTATTTCTTCAACCGCGCGACGGCACTTCCCGGCACGGGTGCGAAGACCCCAACCACCACCCGCTATAACGGCACCGAAGAATACATCCTTCGCGGCACGCTGATGTGGAAGCCCGTCCCCGAGTTTTCCGCCAGGCTAAAGATCAACCATACCGAGCGCGAAGTGATCGGCGGTGCATCGTCGATGGGCGGCTGCCCCGACGGAACGGCTGCCGTCATCGGAATCCCGTTCATCAACCCGAACGATGACTGCCGTGTCGATCGCACGGTATACCTCGTCGATATCGACCCGGCGGCATTTCCCGAGGTGCGCAATGACGGCGTACCGTTTGTGAAAAGCCGCACCACCTTCGGCACGCTTGAAATGAATTATGATGCTACCGATAAACTGACGATCACCTCGACTACCGGATACTATCACACCGTGTTCGACGGACTCCTGAATGGGACGAACACGGGGTTCGCCGGCACTCCGCTGATTGCTGACAACCGCTTCAAACGCCGTGATTTCACGCAGGAAATCCGGCTTGATTTGGATTTCGACGGTCCGCTGAACTTTCTGCTGGGCGGCTATTACCAGGACGCGCGCGTCAGCAACCGGGTCTGGGTGGGCGGGAACATCATCCAATTTCAGAACCCGGCGTTCGCCACTCTGGTCAGCGGCGTGAACGATGTTTCGATCAAGGCGAAGTCGGTCTTCGGGCAGCTACGCTGGCGTCCAGTCGAGACTCTCGAAATCGCAGCAGGCGCACGCTACACGGATGAAAAGCGGCACAATGATCCGTCGATCGCCAGCAGCTTTGCCTCTCCGCTTACGCCCATAACGATCGCCAAGCCGACTCTCCGCTCGAAGAACTGGTCGCCCGAGCTTACGCTTACCTATACACCGACCGACGACCTGACTCTGTTCGCGGCATTGAAGCAGGGTTACAAGTCAGGTTCATTCATCATGACCTTGCCGCCGTTCGTGCCGCCGAGTGATTGCGCCGCGCCTGGGCCATGCGACAACTCCTTCGGAGACGAGCGCGTCCGTGGCGGTGAAGTGGGCCTGAAAGCGCGGCTGTTGGATCGCGCATTGAGTCTCGATACCGCTTTCTACTATTACAAGTATGACAATTTGCAGGTCGGTGCGAATGAGGTCTCAAGTGGCGGACTGCCCGTTCTTCGCACGATCAACGCCGCAACATCGAATGTCTATGGCATCGACCTCCAGGCGACCTATCGCCCGCCCTCGGTCGATGGCCTGACCGCACGTATGGCAGTGAACTGGAACCACGCGCGCTTTTCAAGCTTCCCGAATGCGCCGTGTTCCGGCGGACAAAGGATCGTCGATGGTTGCAACAGATCGTTCAACCCCGCGACCGGCCAGTTCCAGGCGCAGGACCTTTCAGGTCTGCCATTGCCCAAGGCGGCCGACTGGACCGCCACAGGCGGCTTCGACTATGAGACGATGCTGTCGAAGTTCAGGCTGAGGGCCGGGATGAATGGCCAGTATTCGTCCAAATTTCTCAACAATCTGGGGCGGCGCGACGACTTCTTTCAGCCCGCCTTTTTCAAGCTGAATGCAAACATCGGCATTGGCTCCGAAAACGGATCCTGGCAGCTCGATCTTATCGGTAACAATCTGACCAACAAATTCATCGCCGGAGCCTGTGCGCAATTCAGCGCGCAGACGGGTCAGATATTCCTCGCACCCGAAACCGGCACCAACTCTCGCAACATCGCCGGCATCGACGAACTAGCCTGCACCCCTGAGAAAGGACGCGAAGTCTTCCTGCGGCTGACGCTGCGACCCACCGCGTTCTGACCGAACGACCAATCACCTCGCCAGGGCAAGGCCTACCCGTGTTCCAGGAAAAGAGATCACTGTGAAGATCGGCTTGCAGATTTGCTATCAGAACCATCCGGGCATGGCGGACGCCGACATGTTCCGGAAAGAGACCCAGCTTGCGATCGAAGCGGAAGCGATGGGCTATGAATTCGTTGGTCTGGTGGAACACCATTTCGGCGATTACGCGATGTGCCCGGACAACGCCCAGGTGCTTGCCCACATTGCCGCGAAGACCAAAACGCTCAAGCTGATGCCCGCAGCCTTCATCCTGCCGTGGAATGATCCGGTGCGCGTCGTCGAAAAGACGATCATGCTCGACATCCTGAGCGAAGGGCGGGTCATCCTGGGGCTTGGTCGAGGACTGGCACGGAGCGAATTCGAGGGCTTCCGCACCGATATGGCGGAATCGCGGGACCGGTTTGACCAAGCGGCTAAAATCGTTCTCGACGGTGTCGAGAACGGTTTCGTCGAAGCGGACACCCCATATTACAAGCAACCACGGGTGGAAATCCGGCCGCGACCCGAGCACAGCTTCAAGGGCCGTTCCTACATGGTCGGGATGTCACCCGCTTCGGTCGATACAGCCGCCAGGCTGGGCCTTGGCTGCCTCAAATTCTCGCAGGGGCCGTGGGACCAGGCGATGACAGAGGTGAACGCCTATCGCGACAAGTATCGCGATATCCATGCCGAGGAAGCCCCGCCGCTGCTTATCTCCGATATCGTCAGTTGCTTTGCCGACGAGCAGAAAGCCAGGGACCACGCCCATTACTACATGGGGGCTTACCACCAGTCGGTCCTGAGCCATTACGAGATGACCGGATCGCACTTCAAGGACATGCCGTCCTACGCGAGCTATGCTGCGGGCGCGGAAATGTTGAAGCGCGACGGAGCACCAAAGGCCCTGGAAGCCTATATCAACGCGAACCTTGCCGGAACGCCTGAACAGATTGTCGAGAACCTGCAAAGGCGGGCAGAAATCATTGGTGATTCCGATTTGAGCCTGAATGTAAGTTATGGTGGCATGTCGTATGAAGACGTCTGGGAACAGGCCAGGCTCTTCGCTGACAAGGTCATGCCACATTTGCTCTGAATAACCGACGCATGGCGAAGCCGGCCAAGATATTGGGAACGACGATGTCAGAAAAAATTGCCGTCCGCTCGCTGGGCCGCACCGGCCTGCTGGCCTTGCTTGTCCTGTCCCTGTCGTGGTCCTGCACTTCGCAGCAAAAAAACCCGGTTGGCGCCGAGACTGCGGGGACGAACGAAAACTGGTCGATGCACGGCGGCGGCGTGGACGAGAGCGGCTATAGCCGGCTCGACGCAATCAACACTGGGACCATCGATAAGCTCGGGCTGGCCTGGTCGCTCGATCTGGATGACGAACGCACCCTCCAGGCAACCCCGCTCGCCGTCGATGGCGTGCTTTATTTCACTGGCAGCTATGCCAACATTTATGCGGTCGATGGCGTATCCGGGAAGGTCTTGTGGACCTACGATCCCGAAACATCGGACCACAACCCCGAAAAGCTGCGCTATGTGCTCCCGGTCAATCGCGGCGCAGCCTACGCGGACGGGCGGCTCTTCGTCGGCACGCTCGATGGACGCCTGATCGCAGTCGATGCCAAGACCGGCAAACTCGCCTGGAGCGCCGAGACAGTCGCGCGCGATTCATATCATACGATTACCGGCGCTCCGCGCACCTTCGGTGACAAGGTGATCATCGGCAACGGCGGTGCCGACTTCGGCGCGCGCGGCTATGTTACGGCCTACGACCAGAAGACCGGCAAACAAGCATGGCGCTTCTACACCGTTCCCGGCTCGCCCGAAGAGAACAAGGGCGATCCAGCGATGGAGCGCGCGGCGGCAACCTGGTCGGGCGAATACTGGAAGACCGGCACTGGCGGCACGGTCTGGAACGGGATCACCTTCGATCCAGAACTCAATCGCATTTATCTGGGAACGGGCAACAGCGGCCCATTCGATCCATCCGTGCGCAGTCCGGGCAACGGCGACAATCTCTATCTGACGTCGATTGTCGCTCTCGATGCCGACACGGGGAAATATGTCTGGCACTACCAGATGAACCCCCGCGAAGCCTGGGATTACAAATCGACGCCCAACATGATCTCGGCCACGATCGAGATCGAGGGGAAGCCGCGCAAGGTGCTCATGCAAGCGCCAACCAACGGCTTTTTCTACGTACTCGACCGCAACGATGGAAAGCTGATCTCCGCCGGAAAGATCGGCAAGGTCACCTGGGCGGAGAGCATCGACCTCAAGACCGGGCGGCCGGTCGAAGCGCCGAATATCCGCTATGAAACAGGCGAAGCGACTTTGTGGCCCGGGCCGAACGGCGCGCACAACTGGCAGGACATGTCGTATAATCCCAAGTCCGGGCTGGTCTACATTCCCTACATGCAGCTCGGCATGAAGTTCATCAAATCACCCAACGTCCTCGGCGGACTGGCGATGGAACCTGTCGTGCAGGATGCCGAAGACGCGAAGGGCGCGCTTGTTGCCTACGATCCGGTCTCGCAGTCGGTGAGATGGAAAGTGCAGCACGCCTTCATGTGGAATGGGGGAACGCTGTCCACGGCCGGCGATCTCGTCTTCCAGGGCACCGCAGACGGCCATTTCTCGGCCTACAATGCGGAAACCGGCAAACGCCTGTGGCAGTTCAACGCAGGCCTCGGCATCATCGCGCCGCCAATCAGCTATGCGGTGGACGGCAAGCAGTACGTCTCCGTCCTCGTCGGCTATGGGGGCACCAACATTCTGGGCGGCAGCTCGATGAACATCGGCTGGAAATACGGTGCCCAGAAACGGCGCCTGCTGACCTTTGCCCTGGATGGCAAGGCAGTGCTTCCGCCTTCCGCGCCGCGCAGCACGCAAATACAACCAATCGACGATCCTGCGATCAGGATAAGCCAGGCCGATGCGGCCGCAGGGCAGCCTTTGTTCACCGGCAATTGCGCCGCTTGCCACGGGCTCGATGCAGTCTCTGGCGGGGCTCCCGGACCCGATCTGCGTGAATTGCCGGTCGCCTTGCAAGCCGACACACTGTGGCAGGTCGTGCACGACGGGGCTCTCCTGAAACGCGGGATGCCGCCGTTCAAGAACTTGTCCCGTCAGCAGTCCGATCAGATCCATGCATTCATCCGGGCACGGGCACGCGCAGAGCTGGGAACCGGTAAACAACTGCCGGCTGCTGCGGGAGCGTCGCGGTTCTAAGCGACGACATCGATCGAGAGGAGCGGCACATGGAATATCTGCGGATCAACGCGGTCAAGGCTGTCGAAGTGCCGGTGCCGGCCCAGGATTTCTGGGATATCCTGATTGATTGGGGCGCGCTGATGGACTGGATACCGAAGCTGGATGAAAATCCGCCGGCTCCGGTTTCGGGATGCGAAGTGCTGCCCGGTCACAGCCTGGAAAACCTGCCCTTCACGCGACGCGTCCATCTGGACAACGGCGGTGTGGGGCCTGCCTTCCTTGACGAAACACTGGAGCACTTCGACGCCGAGACAAAGCGGCTTTACTACACGTTCGGCGGCGTCGGACCTGGCGGCGTGCGCAATTATCACGCGACGACATTCGTCGATGCGCTCGATGCGGGCCGCTGCCGGGTGACTTGCGCCTGCCAGTACGACATCGCAGCCGACGCGGGCACAGATATGAAGGACTTCATCGAGGAATTCTATGACCGGGCGATCATCCAGGGCATCACCAGGCTGGCGCAAAGGCGCGCCGCCTGACCCAGTCCGTTCCGGGTTCCAGCGCGAAGGGTAGTAATATGACCGAAATTTCCGGCAAGGCGGCTGTTGTCACGGGTGGCGGCAGCGGCATCGGGCAGGCCTTGTGCATTGAACTCGCCGCTGCTGGCGCCCGCGTCGTCGTCGCGGACATCATCTCTGACAAGGCGGAGGCCGTGGCCAGCACGATTCGCGCAAGCGGCGGCGAGGCGATCGCCGTTATGGCCGACGTCTGCGAACGCGCGGCAGTAAAGGCGCTGAAGGAGGCGGCCAACGCAGCTTTCGGGCCGATCCAGCTGCTCTTCGCCAATGCCGGAGCGACGAGCTTCGAGCGGTTGACTGCCATGCCCGACGAAGATGTCGACTGGCTGTTTCAGGTCAATTTGATGGGGGTTTTGTATTCGCTGCAAACCTTTCTTCCACAGATCATCGAATCAGGTGACGGCCATGTCGTGGCAACCGCCTCCACCTCCGGCCTGCTGCCCGGCTGGGTGCCCAGCCAGTCGTGCTATGCATCGGCGAAAATGGGGATCATCGGCCTGATGTTTAATCTGCGCTACGAACTCGGCCTGCAGGGTATCGGTGCCTCGGTCCTATGTCCGGGACCGACATCCACCGGCATGAAGGACAACAATGGCCTTTACCGGCCGGCGCGGTTCGGCGGACCGACAGCGGGCCCTGTCGTGCTTCCCGCAGAATTCACCAGCGATCCCAATCAGAATCTCAATTTCCGTGACCCGGCCGATGTCGCGCAGATGACCCTGCGCGCGGTGCGCGACAACTTCCCGCTCATCGTATTGGACGCCGAAGATCGCGAGCATTTCGAACGAACGTATCTTGACGTAGTCAACGAGGCCTTCGAGCGCGCTGCACAGTTTGCGGGGCCAAATGCGATTACCCTGAGTGAGTCATGACATCGGCTAATCGACCTGCACGAATGGTGCGATGGCTATCCTATTGATGAATGTGGCCATTTCACTCGCGGTATAAGACGAGCCCTGATCCAGCCACCACGCCAACGCGTCGATTGCCGAGCCGGCGGCGCAGACCGTGCCGAGATCCAGAGGTACAGACATCTGCCTCCCTTGGACCTTGCGGCTCCATTCGCGCGCTTGCCGAACGAATTCGCTTCGAACCGAGTGGGCGGCACCACCGGTCAGCAGAACACGCCACAAGGTTCGCCGTTCGTAGATGTAGTTGCACAGCGCCAGCACGCTGGCCGTGCTGTCGACGCGCTGAAAAGTCGGAATGGTCATCTGGAGCAGTTCGCTGATCTGGTCTCCGGCGATCTCGTCCAGCACATCGGGCGTACCCGAGTAGTGCCGGAAGAATGTGGCATAGCCGACTTTCGCTCGCCTGGTCAGATCGAGGATCTGTATTTGGTCGAAAGGCTTTTCGGCAAGAATTTCAAGCATGGCCGCACGCA
The DNA here is from genome assembly GCA_963775115.1 of uncultured Alphaproteobacteria bacterium. Lineage (GTDB taxonomy): Bacteria > Pseudomonadota > Alphaproteobacteria > Sphingomonadales > Sphingomonadaceae > Novosphingobium. Next base: position 393 of record CAVZHP010000008.1, on the reverse strand, counting down.
AGGCGGCCCTCGTCCGCTCCTTGCGAAGTTCGGCAAATCCGGGACATGAACAGTGGTTTCGCGCCCAGCAACGAGGTGCATCAATGAATGCGCCAACAACGGCCTGTCCGGCACATCGGGATCGCGACGATCGCAAGTCCGCTCGCATGGCCGATGCCAATCTCAAGGCGCAAGACGGCGCGCGGATTATCGGCTCATTCGCGACATCGCGCGATATCCTGCGCTCATCCAAGGTACGCCAGGCCGGCCCGCCAACCGACTCCCCTTCCCGGAAAACCGATGTCAGTGCCCCGGGCGACGTTTCCTTCTTCTTTCTGGACGGCGACGAGCATCGCAAGCGCCGCGCTGCGGTCGCCGGGCTGTTCGCGCCCAAGACCATCGTCACACGCCACC
>CAVZHP010000007.1:0-22527 GCA_963775115.1 uncultured Alphaproteobacteria bacterium | reverse complement strand
TGGTTGAGCGGCCAGTTCCACGGCGTGATCAGCCCGCAGACCCCGACCGGCTCCTTGACGACCAGCGTCGCTCCGCGCGCCTCCTCGAAGGCAAAGGCCTTGAGCACTTCGATCGCGTTCTTGAGATGGCCAAGCCCTGCGGTGCCTGCGCGTTCTGCGCCAGGAAAGCGGGCACGCCCATTTCCTCGGTCACGGCATCGGCGAGATCCCCATTGGCTTCTGGTATTCGGCGGCGATGACTTCCATCAGCTCGATCCGCTCGGCGCGGCTGGAAATCGACCATGTTGCAAAGGCCCGGCGCGCGGCTTTCACGCCCTTGTCGACATCGGCGGCTGAGCCCAGCGAGATGCGGCCGCAGACTGCCTCGGTGGCCGGGTTTTCGACGTCGAGTCCTCGGCTCGACCGGGTTGGTCATTGGCCATCGATGTAGAACTTGAGATAGTCGGCATGGTAACTCCCGGAGATGTTTCTGCTCAGCAATGGCCGACTTGACGAAGGCTCAGAGTAGTGAATCGCTTGCGCCTTATCAGCGGTAATGCACTTCCGGTAGTGCAATCAGCCTCAAGCTCTGACGATAGCACCCATCCGTTCCGCCGGCACCACCGATGGCCGCTGGTACGACAGGTCGCTCCGGTCGCGGCTGTTGGTGCCGACCAGCGCGAAGGCGGCCGATATCTGCTTGGTCACGTTGCTGTCCGGGGTCAGGTTCCAGGTGGTGACGCATTTGCGCAAGGCGATTGCCCAGCGCCCGTCGCGGCGTTCGAACCTGTCAACATAACGCCCGCCCGCGACACTGGTCGGGGTGCCAGAGACGTTTTCCGAGCGAAGTGAAATAGGTTTCGGCATGGGCCATGTCGCCGTCGATCTCGCAGGTGTGGTTGCAGATGGTGTGGGCGTGTGCCTTCTGCATGGTCGCGTGGAGGTGGAAGAAGAAGTCCATGTGCGCTTCGGGATTGCCGATATGGGTGCCGAAATCGAGCACTGCGTCGGCATGGTAGCCGGTGCGGAAAATGTCGCGGTCGAGCCGATCGACGCCGCGTGCGATGCGGTTGATGCAGTCGAGTATCTCCATCCGGCTGGAGACGAATTCGAGCTGCTGCTCCGAGCTGCGGATCATAGCACTGCACCTTCCGTCTTGTGCGCCAGAATTCGTCGTAATTCAGGCCCAGTTCCAGCAGCACCTCATCCGTATGCTCGCCATGCCCCGGCGCGGCCTTGACCGAAGGCGGGGTCACGTCGAACTGTACCGGGTTGGCCGGCATCCGAAAAGTGCCGCCGCCCGGGGTGGTGACTTCCTCGAGATAGCCATTCGCCGCGACCTGCGGATCGTCATGCACTTCGAGCGGCCTGGCGACGGGCGCCCAGACCCCCTTCAGTGTTTGCAGCCGCTCGCGCCACTGCGCCAGCGTCGCCCCGCGGAACAGTTCGCGCAGGACGGCAATGCATTCGCGGCGGTTCTCGTAACGCGCCGCCGTGGTGGCGAAGCGCGGGTCCTCGATCAGGTCGGGGCGGCCAAGGTGTTCGCACAGGTCCGGCCAGTAGCGCTGGTCCTGGAACAGCATCAGCGAGACGAACCGGCCGTCGCTGGTCGGATAGAAACCGACCAGCGGATTGCCGTAGCTGTCGCGGTGCTGCACCGGTATTTCCACTCCCTCGAACAGCTTGGCCGAGGTGATGTCCGGCCCCAGGTTCCACATGCCCAGCGCCAGCAGCGAGACATCGACTTCGCTCGGCTCGCCGGTGCGCTCGCGCTTGAGCAGGGCGGCGGCGATCCCGCCCGCCAATGCGAGGCCGCCCATCAGATCGCCGAAGCCGGGACGCACATTGGGCGGCCAGTCGGCATCGGGTTCGGTCAGGGCGGAGGCGATGCCCGCGCGCGACCAGTAAGTGGCGCTGTCGAACCCGCCCCGTCCCGCCTCGGGCCCGCGCGGTCCGTTGCCCGAGCCGCGCACATAGACTGCCTTGGAATTACGCGCGCGGATCTGCGCCAGGTCTATCCCCAGCCGCTGGCGCACGCCGGGCAGGTAGTTGGTAACGAAGACGTCTGCCGTCTCGACCAGCCGGTAGAGCAGCTCGCGGCCAGCTTCGGTCGAGATGTCGAGACCGACCGAGCGCTTTCCCCATTGGGCAGCTCGTACATGAAATTGACCCCGCCCTTGGGGATGATCCCCGACGAGATCAGTCCGCGCTGCGGATCGCCGCGCTCCGGGTCCTCGATCTTGATGACGTCCGCGCCCCATTCGGCAAGGATTGCGCCAGAGCTGGGAACGAACGTCCAGCTTGCGACTTCGACCACGCGGATTCCGGCGAGAACATCGCTCATGGCTAATTTCCGGGCCGCATCGGCACGATCACTTCCTCGCCGAATTCCGTCAGCGTCTCCGGCTTGCCGAAATCGCAGAACCACACATAGGTGCGCTCGACGCCCCGTTGGGCACGGCGGGCGAAGTGGTCGATCAGTTCGGCGCTGGTCCCGATCACCGGGCGGCTATGGCCGAAGCGCTTGGTTGCCGCATCGGCAATCGCTGCCCGGTCGCCGCCCCTGGGCACAAAGGCCACCATCTCCTGCGAGGATATCCGCGCGCTGCCGATCTGATCGCGGACTTTCGCGAGGCCGTCGCCTTCCAGCTTGTCGAGGTGGCGGACATCGAGGTTGGCCCAATCGGCGAAATCGCGGACCAGCGCCAGGGTCTTGGGCCCGCCGCCGCCGACGATGATCGGGATCCTGGCGAGCGGCCCGGGCACTTGGCGGGCATTGGTGAGGTGGTGATACTGGCCTTCGAAGGTCACCGTTTCCCCCGCCCACAGCGCCTTCACCACCGTCAGCGTCTCGCGCAGCCGCTCCACCCGGTCGCGCGGCTTTTCCGGACCAAGCCCGAAATTGACAAAATCGTTCTCCCACGAGCCCCAGCCGATCGCCAGTTCGAACCGCCCGCCCGACGCATGGTCGATCGACACCGCCTCGCGAGCCAGCAACGCCGGATGGCGGAATGCGTCGCACAGCACCAGCGATCCGACCTTGAGCGTGCTGGTATGCGCGGCGAGCCAGGTGTTGGTCACCATCGCCTCATACATCGGCTGGTCCTCGGCGGCGGGCGGGATCATGTGGTCCATCCCGGCAATGCCGCCAAATCCGGCCGCTTCGGCTGCCTGGGCCGAGGCGACGAGCCGCTCGAAGCTCAGCCGCATTTGCGGCAGGAACAGGTGGAACTGCATCAGTCATTACCCCCGAACAGTTTCTCCAGTGTGCCGATCCTCGGTGCAGGGCCGAAGCCTTCGTTGAACGGCCAGTCGATGAAGCCGGCGCTGGCCATGGTGCCTCCGTCGATGTGCAGTGTAATGCCGGTGATCGAACGCGACAGGTCGCTGACCAGCACCAGCACCCCATTGGCGAGATCGTCCTCGCTTGGCGGCTGCTTTTGCGGGATGTACATTTCCATGCCCTTTGCCCGCGCCTCCTCCGGCAGGGCGTAATAGCGCGCCATCCATTCGGGAGAGGCGGAGGAAGAACTCGTGCGCGAAGGCGTGGTGTCGGGCGCGATCAGATTGACCCGGATGCCCTCGGCGGCCAGTTCGACCGCCATCGCCCGGCTGAAATTGGTCGTCGCCGCCTTGGCCCCGGCATAGACCGAATAGGTCGCCGCGCCGCGATGCGCCTCGATGGTGGTGAAGTTGACGATGCTGCCTCCGCGTCCGCCCTTGCGGATCAACGGCAACGCCCGGCGGATAGAGTTGATAATGTAGCCGTAATTGAGCCTGATGTGCCAAGCGTCCAGTTCGCGGGAGACTTCGAGCAAAGGCCCCGCTTTCACGCCGCCCGCGACATTGATCAAGATGTCGATGGTTCCGAACCCGGTCGCCACCTTGTCGAAGAAGGCGTCGAAGGCGGCGGGGTCGCAGACATCGGCCTCGACTGCGACGATGCGCCGTCCGAGTGCTTCGACCTCGGGTACGATGGCCCGGACTCCGACTGCGTCGTTATCGCAGACCGCGACATCGATCCCCGCCCGGGCCAGCGCCAGGGTGATCGCCCGACCGATCCCGTAGGCTCCGCCAACGACGACGGCGCGCCTCCCGGCCAGCGCCGCATGAGCTTCCAGCAATCCCATTATTCACTCTCCCAATCGCGCGCCCGGCTTCAGGCTGTCACGTTCGCTCCCGATAATCGGAACCCCGGATAGCCTTCGCGCGCGATCTGCGTGCAGCGCTCGCCATAGGTGTTCAGCCCGCCCATATAGGCAAGGATCATGCGCGGCTTGCCCTCGATGTTCGCGCCCATGTACCACGAGTTGGCGCGCGGATAGAGCGTCTGCGCGGCAGCTTCGTTGACTTCCGCGCCCCAGCTGTCCTGTGCCTCCACCTCGGCTTCGATCCGCTCGATACCGCGCCCGGTCAGGTGGCCGAGGCAGTCGGCGATCCAGTCGACATGCTGCTCGATCGTGGGGATCATGTTGGTGAAGACCGACGGGCTGCCCGGCCCGGTGACCGTGAACAGGTTGGGGAAGCCCGCGATCATCAGTCCCAGATAGGTGCGCGGCCCCCCGGCCCAGAGCTCATCCAGCCGCGCTCCGCCTCTGCCGGTGAGGTTGAGCCTGGTGAGGGGGCCGGTGACGGCGTCGAAGCCGGTGGCGAAGACTAGCACGTCGCAAGGATATTCCTGCTCGCTGGTCCTGATCCCGGCAGGTGTGATCCGTTCGATCGGCGTGGCGCGGATATCGACCAGTTCGACATTCTCGCGGTTGTAGGTCGCATAATAATCGGAATCGAGGCACAGCCGCTTGGTCGCGAAGGGGTGGTCGGTCGGGCAGAGCTTTTCCGCCACGACCGGGTCCTTGACGATCTGCCTGATCTTGCGGTGGACGAAATCGACCGCCACGGCATTGGCGTCGATGTCGCGGGTGACATCGGTATAACCGCCGGTAAAGCCGACCCCGCCCCGTTTCCATGCCGCCTCCAGCACTGCCTCGCGCTCCGCCGGATCGGCGGTGAGGATCGAATGGCCAGGCTCCCATCCGGTCGGCATGTCCTCCGGAAAATGCACCTGGAAGCCGGCAGGGGTCTGCTTCAAGCCTCGGCTGTAGGCCGGGTAATCCGCTCTGATTTTTGCCTCGTGCCCGGGATCGACCGGGCCGTTTTTGGCTGGGAGACTGAAGTTGGGGGTGCGCTGGAAAACGGTGAGATGCGCCGCCTGCCTGGCGATTTCCGGAATTGCCTGGATGCCCGACGAGCCTGTGCCGATCACCGCGACGCGCTTGCCTGCCAAGTCGACTCCTTGCTTGGGCCAGTTCGAGGTCTGCACCCAGCGGCCCTCGTAGTCCTCAAGGCCGGGCACATCGGGCAGGATGCGTGCGGAGAGGCAGCCGACGGCGGTGATAAGAAAGCGCGTTGTCACCCGCTCGCCGTTGCTGGTTTCCAGCGTCCAGCAATTGCTTGCCTCGTCGAACGCTCCCGAGACAATCGCCGTGTCGAACTCGATGTCGCGGCGCAGGTCGAAGCGGTCGGCGACGTGGTTTGCATAGCGCAAGATTTCCGGCTGGGTGGCGAAGCGTTCGCTCCATTGCCATTGCTCGAGCAAGTCGTCCGAGAAGGAATAACAATATTCCAGGCTCTCGACATCGCAGCGTGCGCCGGGATAGCCGTTCCACCACCAGGTGCCGCCGACTTCCGGCGCTGTCTCGAATCCGCGCAGGCTCAGCCCGAGCTGGCGCAGCTTGTAATGCGCGTAGAGCCCGCCGAGCCCCGCGCCGACAATTACCGCATCGACAATTCCATTTGTGCTCTGGGCCATGGCCTCTTGCTCCTCTCCGCCCCCACCTCTCAATCTCGGGGCAGTATTTCAGTCTGCCCCCTTACCAGCGCCGGCGCAACTGCGCGCCCATGCGGCGCTTGCGGAGTGCCTCGAGCCGCTCATCCGGCGTGACCCATTGTGTATCGGCGGGCAAGTGTGGGCGGATGTCCGCCAGCTTCACCTTTGTTGCAGTTGGCAGCGGCGCGGAATCGCACTGGGTCCAGCGGCCAAACAGGGTGCCTTCGGTAAAGCCGCCGGTATCGAGCCAGTTGGCAACGCCGGGATCGCTGTGGGCCAGAACAGCGCGGAATTTGCCATCGCCGTCGATGCGGGCGGTATGGCCGTTGAGGCTGGTCTGGCGGTAGACGAACTCGACCGCGTTGAAATAGGGATCGTTGACCTGGATGTTCCAGTAGGGCCGCACTTCGGGCAGCCCGGTCTCGACGATCAGCGCCTCATCCTCGGCGATGTCGAACACGCAGGTCCAGTAGAGCTGGTTGGCGAGGCCGGTGTCGGCAAAGGGCTCCAGCTCGAAGGTGTTCTTGCCGACGCGCTCCATCGTCTTGTTCTGGAAGCCATAGAACAGCGGATTGAGCCGGTTGGACAAAGTGAACGCACCGCGCAGCTTCTCGTCGATCTCGGCCACCGGCATCCGGCGCTTGAGCAGCGGCGGATCGAGGCATTCGATGGCCATGCGCGTATCGGCCTCATTGCCCCAGTCGTAGGAGCGCATGCGCACCATCACACAGTCCACGTCCTCGCGGATGGGATGCCAGGTGCCGGTGAAACCGGCGGGTTTTTCAGGTGCGAGCAAGATGTCGAAGCGGCCCTGCGCATCGACGGCGATATCCGTGCCATCGAGGTAGGAAGAGTGCTGCTCGCCCAGGCCTGGTTCGACCATACCCATCATGCCCTTGCCGAACTGGAAGTTTATCATGTGGATCGTGCCGCGATCCCCGGCGATCCGGTAGCGCTTTCGCCCGTCGAGCGGGGCATAGTAATAGACATCGTCCGGATTGGGCTGGAACAGGTATACCGAATTCCACAACGGCATGAATTCCGGATGGTCGGGGTTGGACTGGAAATACTGCACATAGGCATAGGACAGGTTCATCAGCAGCTGGCGGTAGAAGTCCGCCCGGTATTGCTCATCGTCCGGCTTCCAGGTGAGGCCGATCAATTGCTCCTGATCGCGCAGCAGATCTACATATTCGCTCCAGGGTTTCAGTCCGGATTCAGTCATCTTCTACTCCAAACCTTCACCCGCTCACCGGGAGTCCGTATTGCTCGATGTAGTGGTTATACCGCTCGACTATCATCCCACGACTGAGGCCGAAGCTGTCGAGATCGTAAGTGTGCAGGCCATGCCCTTCCGGGTTCTCGGCAATGCGCGCCGCCATGCGCCGCTCCGCCTCGGCGCTCAGTGTCAGACCGAAGCGATCGTAGACCCGCCCTATCGTGCCCATCGGATCGGCGTGGAAATCGGCGTGGTGGACGTCGAAGAAATTGGCTTCATTGCGCGCGCGGTGCGGCGCGCCCTTGTCGAGCATCCCGGCCCACTTCTCCAGCTCGCGCGGGCCGAGCAGCCGCCGGCTGCGCTCCGCGTCGGCTCCTTCGAACGAGGCATGGATATGCTGGAGGGTGCTGGAAATCGAGGCCGTCGCCTTCACCGGATCGCGGTGGGTCTGGATCACGCAGACATCGGGCGCCGCCTCCAGCCACCATTCGAGCATTCCCATGCTGCCCGGGTTCTTGAGCAACCAGCGGCGTTCGTCGTGGCAGCCGATCAGCTTGAGCAGATCCAGCTCGCGCAGGAAGCTGGGTTTCTCGTCCTGCGCGCTCCACCAGGCATCATAGCCGGGCGAATACCAGGTGCAGGCCCAGCGGTTGGAGACGAAGCTCTGGCGCTGCAATTCCAGCTGCTCGTCGATCTCGTCGGCGGCGACGTTATGGGCGATGGCGACGCCGGGCAATTCTGCATGCTGGGTGTGCAGCCAGCGCATGGCGCGCAAAAAATTGGGATCCTGCGCCCAGGTATCGCGCGGCGGGCGCGGCATCGGCGCGGCGGTCAGCCAGTTTTCCACCCCCTGAAACTGCGGATCGACCCCCATCAGCTTGTGCAGCGCGGTGGTGCCGGTACGCGCCAGACCGGTGATCAGGATCGGCTTTTCAAGCCGGTAGTCGCGCCATTCCGGGTAGCGCTTCCAGCCCTCCTCGGCATAGGCGCGGCTGACCAGAGTCATGACTACCGCGTCCCAGGCCAGCTCGCGACCGGCGGGAGTAAACAACGGATCGCGGTCCATCGAGGCAAGCACGACGGCAAGGCCAGCGCGGTAGCCCGTGCCGAAATCGGTCAGCCCGCAGAGCCTGTGCGCTGCATCGTGGAGGTAATCCTCGCAGCGATCGAACCTGTCAGGCGCCTTCATTCAGCCTCCCCCGAATCCTTTGCGTCGCAGCCTATCAACCGCTCGCGATTTCGCACAGGTTTTCCGGTAGGTTCGCCATAACAGTGCGCACCGCCATATGTTCCGGCGAAATTTGCCATGGCCCGCAAGGCGCAATTTCGGCGAGCTACCGCCGGAGAGGACGGGGCGAATGAACGACCAGACACCGGTGGGCCATCGCACCGCCCCGATCCCCGAACACTCGCTCCGCGACGTTCGGCGCAACGTGTTTGCCCGCATCCTCGAATACATGGAAACCGGCGACACCGCGCTTGCCGGCAAGACGATGTTTCTCGACATCGCGGCCTACCGGGACCCCGAATGGTTCGAGCAGGAATTCCGCCTGTTGTTTCGCGAATCGCCGCAGGTAGCCTGCTTGTCGACCGATATTCCTGACCCGGGCAGTTTCCGCACCTTCGACGATCTCGGTGTGCCGATCGTGGTCACGCGCGGCAAGGACGGGATGGTCCGCGCCTTCCTCAACATATGCCCGCATCGCGGCTCGCGGCTGGTACGCGAGGACCACGGCAAGGCAATGCGTATTAGCTGCCGGTTTCACGGCTGGACCTACGACACCAAAGGCGACGCTGTCGGCATTCCCGAGGAACCGATGTTCTGCGGCCGGATCGAGGACCGCAAGCGCCTGGCCTCTTTCCCCTGCGAAGAGCGGCACGGCCTGGTTTTCATTCAGGCAACGCTGGGCTCGGCGATGGACCTGGATGCCTTTCTCGGCGACTTCGATCGCCAGCTCGAACTGCTCAACCTCAAGGACGCCTGGCGGGTCGACGAGTTCAGCGCGCGCAGCGTTTCGAACTGGAAATACGCGCTCGACACTTATTTCGAGAACTATCATCTGCCAGTACTGCACCGCGACAGCTTCGCGCGGATTTTCGCGCATGGCCTGTGCCTGTTCGACACCTGGGGCCCGCACCACCGCTTCACCTTTCCTCACCTCAATGTCCGCGACTATATCGGCAAGCCTGAGGCGGAATGGCCGGTGAATTCTTTGCCGGTGACTTATTTCCTGTTCCCCAACACGGTTCTGTCGGTCGGCTCGGTCAGCAAGATCGGCGGTAGCCTGACACTCAACCGGCTGTTCCCGCCCAATGTCGGCGAGAATGTCACGCGCATTGTCGCCTGCGCCCAGAACGGCAAGCCGGGCCCCGAACACATCGCCGAGATCGAGAACAGCCTCAAGCTGATCCGCGGCGCGGTGATCGACGAGGACTATTCTGTCACCGGCGAGGCCTATCCCTCGCTCGGCGAACTGCCGGACGGATGGGAATTCGTCTATGGCCGTCACGAGATCGGCGTGCAGAACATGCACCGGAACTTCGCGCGTGCGACCGGCCTCTATCAACCCAGGTTCGAGGACGAGGCGGGCTGAGTTCGACCCGCGCCTGCGGAAGGCTCAGCCTTGCGATCCGCCAGCATGGCCCGCGCTGCCGCGACGCTCGGAGCGTGCCGTTCGCGCGGACCGAGGCCCTGCTCGGCTAGCGAGCGGATCGGGATTTCCAGGCTCACCACCACGCCGGGCGGGATCAGTTTGACGAATTCGCGCAGCGGCAGCTCGCCATCGCCCGGTGCCATGCGCTCATACATGGCCTCTTCCATGTAAGTGTCGAAGCGGTTCGCCAAGGGCACGTCGCAGAGCTGGACATAGCCGATCAGCGCGGGATCGATGGCAGCGAGCTGCTCGATCGTGTTGCCCATCCGGAAATAATGCATCGTGTCGACCATCAGCGAGAAATTATCCATGCCGATGCCGCGCACCATGGCCAGTGCAGGCTCGACCCGCCCGTAGGGACCAAGCGAGCCCATCTCGGCGCTGACCAGCAGGCCCCGCTCCGCCGCCATTGCCGTCAGCACGGCAAAGCCGTCGATCGTGTTCGGCAAGTCCTTGTCCAGGCTGACGCAGGCGATCCGGTCGCCTCCCAGCTCGCGCACCAGATCGAGATCCTGCGCATAGGCGCGGATATCCTGGCCCGGCACCAGCGCGAAGCCTTCGACCATGCCGATGCTTACCCCCCGATCCTGCAGTGTCGCGATCAGCTCGCGGCGCAGCGCAGGATCGTCGCGCAGCGACCAGTCGGGATGATTGTCGGGGTTGTAGCCCGGCATTGGCGCAAGGGCGATGCCAACGGAATCGCAGCCGAGATCGGCTGTCAGTTCCACGAACTGGGTCGGCGGCATCCCGAAGGTGCCAAGGCGGTCGATACCGAGTTTGCTGTTCATGCTGTCCACTGTCCGAGGCTGAACCGTTCACGAAGCTTCCGGGAGGCTGACCCCGGGGGCGGCAACCGGTGGGCCGCTCGCCCGTGACGCACTCTGTCACGCAAGGCCTCGCACGGGCTAGTTGACGCTGTCAACTCACGGCGTATTCCTGTCCGAATGCGCAGGGAAAGTTCATATCGTTTCGATCACTCCCTACAGGCGCACCGGCGAGGAGCCTGAGTCATGAGCTGGGACATCCGGCCATGAAGGGGTTGGCGTGGTTGCTCGCCGCGCTCCTGCTCGCCATCCCCTTTGCCGCCGGGGCGCATGAGGTGCGCCCGGCCTATATGGAAATCACCGAGCGCGGCGACGGCCGCGCTGACGTGCTCTGGAAGCAGCCGGCCCAAGGCGACATCGCCGTTGCGCTGCGGCCCGAGATCGGACGCGGCCTGCTCGATCGCCGCCCCGATGCCGTGGAGCGGCAGACCGGTTTCAGCATAGCCCGGTGGAACGGCGTCGACCTGGGGGCAAATGGCCTGGACGGCCAGGAAGTCCGCATCGCCGGGCTCGAGCGGACGATCACCGACGCGCTTGTCGTCGTGCACTTCAGGAACGGCGATACGCTCCAGGAAATCGTCGACCCGTCCCAGCCGGCCTTCGTCGTCCGCGCGGCGAGCGGTATCGCAGTGCCCGCCTACCTGCGGCTAGGGATCGAGCATATCCTGAGCGGGGTGGACCACCTGCTGTTCGTGTTCGGGCTGATCCTCCTGTGCTCCACCACCCGGTCGCTGCTGCTGACGATCACGGCCTTTACCGCCGCGCACTCGATCACCCTGGCACTCACCGCGCTCAGGGCGATCGACGTCAGTCCGGAACTGATCGAAGCGCTGGTGGCGCTCAGCATCGTCTTTCTGGCAGTGGAACTGGCCTACAAATATGCCGGGCGGCCCAGCGCGGCACAGCGGTTCCCGTGGGCCGTCGCGTTCGCCTTCGGGCTGATGCACGGCGCCGCATTCGCGGGTGCGCTCAAGGAGATCGGCCTGCCGGCGGGTAACATCCCCGCCGCCCTGCTGCTGTTCAATCTGGGCGTCGAGATCGGCCAGCTGATATTCATTGCCGGGGTCGCCGTGCTTTTCCGGACCGCGCGGCTTGTGCGCGCGCCGGCGAGGGCGACTGCGGTGGCCCGCTGGGCAAGCATCTACGCGATCGGGTCGTTTTCTACTTTCTGGTTCCTCGAACGCGCGCAGGTCGCCTTCACCACCGTCAGTTGAGAAAGTATGTGATGCGATATTCCAGGAAGCGGCTGACATAGGGTCTGGAGCTATTATATGCGCGAAAGCAAGGTGGAGCCGGAATCGCAATTATTTCATAAATATTTGTCGATGATCGGCGCAGCAATCGAGCGCGCGATGCGGACCGGCTCCTATTAAGCTGCAAATGCAAGATCGCATGAAGGGCGATGCCTGATCGGAAAAGCTGCAGACACAATTCCGCGCCAACGTTGATGCCGGTGTCCATGCGGAACAATCGTCAGTTTGCGTCGTTAGGCTGCATGCACGCAATGCAGGAGAGCCAAATGGCCGAATACCGACAAAGCCGCGACCCCATCTCGGAAGCCGAGGAGAAAAGCGGGTGGGGACGCACAATTGCCTTGTGGGTGATTGTATTCGCATTGCTCATGGGCGTTCTCTTCGCCACCGGGTTCTGGAAAGCACAGGTCCAGCATCCCGGATCTTTGCCGGACATAAATGTGAGAGTAGTTGGCGGACTGCTGCCGAGTGTCATTTTCGAATCAAGGAAAGACATCGCCGGTACGCCGATGACACCGGTTGACGCGCCAACACTCGGCGCAAAGTCTGGCACTGGCGCTCCCGATAAGTTGATGCACCCTTGAACCCGGCACCAATACGATTTGCATTGCTCGCAGCACTGTCACTCCAAGGCTGCGCAACCATTCACCGCGAGCAGTTCACCGAAGCGCAGCAGATTGAGGCGACGATCCCCGGCATACCTCTGGCGCGCTTCTGGGCCGATGCGCCCGATGCGGCTCGGCAAATGTCACCTTCACTCGTCGGAGCGCAAGGCGAGAAGACGATGCTTGCGCTATCGGGCGGCTCGGACAACGGCGCCTATGGCGCAGGCTTGCTGAACGGATGGAGCCAATCGGGGACCCGCCCCGAATTCACCATCGTTACCGGGGTGAGCACCGGCGCGCTGATCGCGCCATTGGCATTCCTCGGACCCGACCAGAACGCTACGCTCGAGAGGATATTCACCACCGTTTCGAGCAAGGATATTTACCGGGGCCGCTTCGCGCTCGCCATTCCCGTCTCGCCAAGCGCCGCAAGCACAAAACCGCTTGCCCGTCTGATTGCATCGACGATGACCGATGCCCTGATCGACCGGATCGGGCGCGAGCATGTCCGGGGCAGGCGTCTTTTCGTCGGCACCGCCAACCTCGATGCCCAGCGCATGGTGATCTGGAACATGGGCGCCGTCGCGGCGAGCGATGCGCCCGGGCGCTACCAATTATTTCGCCAGGTGTTGCTGGCCTCCTCGGCGATCCCTGCATTTTTCACCCCGGTGATGATCAAATCGGAATTCGCCGGAAAGACGATCAGCGAAATGCACGTCGATGGCAGCACCACCGCGCAGATGCTCACCTTACCCGATGAAGCGATTACCGGAGATCGCCCGCCTGCCGGGCCAAGGCCACTGCACATCTATCTGATTGTGAACAACAAGCTGAATGGAGAATTCCGCCTGGTGAACCCCAGAACGATTCCGATTGCCTCGCGGTCGATCAGCCTCAACCTGCGCAGTTCGATGGTCGGAACGGTCGGCCTAAGCTATCTCTACGCCAAGGCCCGCGGGATCGATTTCAACATGAGTTTCATCGACCGGGAGTATCCCGGGGAAGACAGGAAACTGTTCGATACGACTTACATGCGCGGTCTCTACGCTCATGGTCTGGCGCTTGGGCAGAGCGGCAATTTCTGGAAAAAACGTCCGCCTGATCAGGACGAATAGAACGGCCTGGCGGCTGCACGACCCAATTCCTGGACGAGGATGAAACATTCGGCCCTGCGGCGCGTTGAATGGGCTGATCGCAACACTCGCAGGATTCTCCTTATGCCGTTCAAATTGCCTCCACTTCCTTTCAATCGCACGGCGCTTGCGCCGCACATGTCGGCGGAAACGCTCGACTTCCATCATGGCAAGCATCAGCGCGCTTATGTCGACAAGACCAACGAGCTGGCTGCCGAAGCGGGAATTAGCGAACCATCGCTGGTGGAGCTGATCCGTATGACAAAACCCGGACCCCTGCGCAGCAATGCCGGGCAGCTGTGGAACCACAGTTTCTTCTGGCAATGCCTTTCACCCGATGCGAGGCCCCCGTCCGGTCATCTCGCGTCGCTGATCGCCGACGGGTACGGTACCACCGAAGAACTGCTCGGAGCGATTGCGGACCAGGCGGCTGCACATTTTGGCAGCGGCTGGATCTGGCTCCTGCTCGACAAGAGCGCGCTCAAGATTGTGTCGCTTCACGATGGCGATACGCCGGTGGCCCATGTAGGGATGTTGCCGTTGTTCGCGCTCGATGTGTGGGAGCACGCCTATTACATCGATTACCGCAATGCCCGCCCGGACTACGCCGAGGCGGTGCTCGGCCATCTCGTCAATTGGGATTTCGTCGCGCAGAATCTGGACGGCAAAGGCGTTTCGCGCGCGGATCAGGGCTGACCCCCATTCATGCCATGGCGGCAAGGATGTCCGTTATGGCTACGAAGGCAAAGCAGACCGAGCTGTCCGCCACACCATAGGGCAGGAACAGGCCTCCTCCTTGGGGATCGACCCGGCACGCAATGTCAGGCAAGAACTCGTGATGGACTTCGACGACCAGCTTAGGCGCTATTTCGGCACAAGCGACCTTTCCGCGATCACGCCCGCAGCGATGAGCGGCGGGATCGAGCGGATGGCGGTTGACCTTGGGCTGGAGAGGGATCGCGGGCGTCGCTTTGCCATGTGGGCGCTGATGCACATGCTCGGTGCGGCGCCGGACCTCGATGTCGCCTTCAAGGACGAGACCGACCGCAACGCCGCGCGCGACTTCATGGACATGGTGGACCGGACCAATACCTCATAGCGGCAAGTGCGGTTGCGCGCGATTCCACGCCCGATCGGCGCGCCGGCTCCGGCGCCGCCTGGCCAATAGTCCGGGCTGCTGGTGGCCCGGTGGAAAATCGCTTTGCGATGGAACTCTTTGCAACGTCCTGCGTTGATCATCCTGGAGTAAGCGCCGCTTCCGGTCTGCTTGCCTGTTCGGGAGATTCCCCATGCCGCTGATCAATGTGGTCATTGTCCTTATCGTCGTCGGTGTCATTCTCTGGCTGATCAACAACTACCTGCCGATGGACGGCAAGATTAAGAGCATCCTCAACGGCGTTGTGGTCATCGTGGTGGTCTTGTGGCTGCTTCAGGTGTTCGGCGTCATGGGTTCGCTGACCAGCTTCCGGATTGGCAACTGACTTCAACCGAGCTGAGTCTCATACCTTTTTCAATGGAGAAATGTCATGCGTATCTTAACTTCAGCAATAGTTGGTGCAATGCTGGTTACAGGTTGCGCAAGCAGCAACGGCTATGATCGCCCTTCCAGACAGTGGCGCGATTACGATTATAACCGCCCCGATCCCAGCTATGGCAGCTATGACGCCGGGCGGTATTATCGCGAAAATCCGAGGCAGCGCGAACGCCGCCTGTCACGCAATGATCGTGTCTATCGCGGCCAGGACGGGCGCTATTATTGCCGCCGTTCGGACGGATCGACCGGGCTGATTGTCGGCGCGGTTGTCGGCGGTGTGCTGGGCAACCAGATCGCACCGGGCGGATCGGAAGTGCTGGGAACCATTCTGGGCGCCGGTGCAGGGGCTCTCGCGGGCCAGGCCATCGACCGCGGCGAGGCGCGCTGCCGTTAGAGGCTTTGCGGCACGGAACCAATCCGCCCCGCATGGGTTAAGCCCAAGAATCGCGCAATCCCTGCGCGTCTCATCGGAGAACGATCATGGGCGAATTTATCGACAAGGCGAAGGGCGCTGCCAATGAGGCCATCGGCAAGGCCAAGGTGGCCGTGGGCCAGAAGACCGATAGCCCCGAGCTGATCATCGACGGTGCCAAGCAGCAGGCCAAAGGCCAGGTGCAGAAGATCGTCGGCAGCGCCAAGGGCGTGCTGGGCGACAAGATCTGATCGCATGGCGGCCTGGTTCCCGGCGTGGATCGACCGGGAACCAGGTCCGCGAAGGGCCGCCTCCGGCAGCCATCGAAAATGGCCAGCAGCATCGCCGCAAGGTAATTCTGTTGGCTATTTTCATAATTAAGACCCAAAATTCAAATAGAACATAATAATAGTTATGGGGATGGAACAATCGCTCGCAACAGTGGTTTCATCCCCGGGAAGCGGACATTCGCTCGCTTCAGGAGCATCCAAAATGCGCAGGCCAATCTTCGCGGCGAGTATCGCCGCAGCAGCCCTCATTCCGTCTATCGCCTATGCCCAGTCCAATTGCGAGCGCCAGCGCTCCAACCGGGTGGTCGGCACCGTAGCGGGTGCGGTCGTCGGCGGCGTGCTGGGCAATGTCATTGCCGGTCAGGGCGACAAGACCGTCGGGACGGTGATCGGCGCCGGCGTCGGGGGCGTGATCGGCAACCAGGTGACCAAGCCCGACGGCGATTGCAGTCGGGCCTATGGCTATTACGACGAGAACAACCGCTGGCATGCCACGGGCGTCCGCCCGGTCGATGCCCGGGGCTATTACGACCGCGAAGGCGGCTGGGTCGAAGGTGCGCCCAACGGCTATTATGGCCAAGGCAATCGCTGGATCGCGAACTCGAGCACGACCGAGCAGGACGGTTCCTACAGCCAGAACGGCGGGTGGGTTCCCGCTTCGGTCAATGGCTATTACGACCGCAACGAGCAGTGGGTCGCCGGTTCGGCCAGCGGCTATTACGATGAACGCGGCCGTTGGATCGCCGGCGCGACGACCGGGCACTACGACGAAAGCGGTCGCTGGGTCGCCGGTGTCGCCAGCGGTCGGCGCGACGCCAATGGCAACTGGAATGCCGAGCCGCAGGCAGGCTATCATGACAACGAAGGCCGCTGGCATCCGGGCAGGGTATCGGGCTACTACGATAGTCGCGGACGCTGGGTCGATACCGGCAGTGGCCCCGCCCCCCAGACGACGCGCCGCGAAGATGCCTATGGCTATTACGACAGCCAGGGCATGTGGCATGCCAATTCGGTCGAGCAGGGCCGGGCGAAGGGCTATTACGACCGCAACAACACCTGGGTCGATGGCACTCCCAACGGGCACTATGACGAGCGCCGCAACTGGATTCCCCATAAGGACGATGGCTCGTCCAGCGGCAGCTACGATGGTCAGAACCGCTGGATCCCCGCTTCCTCGAACGGCTATTACGATGGCAATGGCCAATGGGTCGCAGGAACAGCAAGCGGCTATTATGACCGGAACGGGCGCTGGGTGGCGGGTGTAACCACCGGCCATTACGATGCGCGTGGGCGCTGGGTGGCGGGGGAGGCGCGTGGTCGCCGCGACGCCAATGGCGTCTGGATCGCCGATCCCCAGCCGGGCTACTACGACAGCAATCGCCGCTGGCAGGCTGGCGAGACCACAGGCTATTATGACAGCCGTGGTCGCTGGGTATCGACGGCGATGCAGGCTGGCGGGGACGACAGGATTGGTCCGCGCCGAGGCATCCTTGCACAGGTGACCTGGCTTGAACAATATGTCCGCAACGCCAATGCGCAGCGCACGTTGAGCCGCCGGGAATCCGACAGCGCCCAGCGCGAATTGCGCTCTATCCGAAGCCGCGAAAGAAGCATGCGGCATGACCGCTCGGGCGGGCTTTCCGTCCGCGACGAAGCCCAGCTCCAGGTCCGGATCAATCGCCTGAACGATCGACTGCGGATCAATCGATCCTAGACAGCCGATCTGACAAGAGTGCCTGCCGCTCCCCCCACCCGTTGCAGGCACTAAACTGGCCCGCCATCCCGTGTTCGGGATGGCGGGCCTTTCTCGACTATCGGCAGTTGCGGCGGCAAGACGCGAATTCGTGCAACGATCCCCTGCTACGATGATAGAGAAGCTCAATTCTCCCGCGCGCACAGGTCGCCACTGTGGGGGAAACCGGATGAGTTCGGCACCGGGAATGGCCAGCGTTTCGCAAGCCTTCGGTGCCTCGAAAGCCAGAATAAATGGATATTTTGACCCAGGAAGCCGTTGCCCCGGCGAGCACGCTGGCGATGGCGCTTATCATCTCGTCGCAGGCACCGGTTGTGCTGCTCGATGGCGAGCTAGATGTCGTGGCGGCGAGCGCATCGTTCTATCGCAACTTCAACATTTCCCGCTCAACCAACGGGCCGCGCCAAGTTTGCCGAACTTGGGCAAGGCGAATGGAACGTGCCGCAACTGCTCCTGCTGCTTCGCTCGATAGCCGCCGGCAGCCCCGAGATCGAAGCCTATGAGATGGACCTTGTCCGGCCGGACGAACCCACCTGCCGCCTGGTGCTGAGTGCCCACAAGCTCGATTATGAGGGCGAGGAGGGAGATACGCGTCTCGTCCTGGCGGTGACGGATGTCACCGCTGCCCGGCTTGCCGACAAGCTCAAGGACGAACTGCTGCACGAAAAGCAGGTGCTGATGCAGGAGCTCCAGCACCGCGTCGCCAACAGCCTCCAGATCATCGCCAGCGTGCTGCTGCAGAGCGCGCGCAAGGTCAATTCGGAGGAAACCCGCAGCCATCTCAGCGATGCCCATCACCGGGTGATGTCGATCGCCACGCTGCAAAAGCAGCTCGCCACCACGCAGGAAGGCGAGGTCGACGCTGCGCGATTATTTCACCGAGCTGTGCGAGAGCATTTCCGCTTCGATGATTGCCAATACCAGCCATCTGACGCTCAGCTGCCGATGTCGATGACAGCAAGGTCGATGCCCGCGTCTCGGTCAGCCTCGGCCTGATCGTGACCGAACTGGTGATCAATTCGCTCAAGCATGCCTTCCCGAGCAGCCGGCAGCTCCGGGGCAATCGGTGTTACTTACCGCTCGACCGGGGCGGGCTGGACCTTGCGGGTGGAAGACGACGGGGTCGGCTTTCCGGCCGATGTCGCGGAGGCCAAGCCGGGCCTGGGGACCGGCATCGTCGAAGCGCTGGCCGGACAACTCGATGCCCGTGTCACCATTGCCGACGCCCATCCCGGGCACACGGGTGACCGTTGCTCGAACGGCTGACGCCGTCAAGGCCTGGCCCGGAACTTTCCGGCGGCCCTGGCGTTAAGGCAATGTCACTCCGGAACATCCGCAGTGCGTGCCGGCGCCTTTTGCGCCTCCAGGAAAAACCCATGAAAAGACTTATGATCGGGGCGACAATAATCGCCCTACTGGCAAGTCCGGTTGCCATTGCGCAGCCCGACAACCATCGCGGTCAGCGCGGCGAGCAGCGAACAGACGCAGCCATCGCAACGACGGCGAGAATCATGGCAGCCAGTGGCGCAATGGCCGGTGGCACGACCAGAGCCGGTCGCCGCGACAATGGGCGGCATCGCGGCTGGCAGCGCGATCGCGGCCACAACTACCGCTGGGGCCGGGCCAGCGGATGGGCTATAACGACTGGCGCTATGCCCAGCGCATCGATTATCGCCGCTATAACCTGCGCCAGCCGCCGCGCGGCTATGAATGGCGCCGCAATGACGATCGCTTCCTGATGGTCGCGGTTGCGACGGGTGTGATCGCAGCGGTGATCCTGAGCAACGGACGCTAACCTCCCCTAGCCGAACCCTGCCGGGCGGCGCGCGCAAGGCGTCGCCCGGTATCGTCCGATCAAGTAGCGGGCTGGGGGGCCTGATCGCCGATCCGGTATGCCAGCCTCACCTCGGTGCCAGTCTCGGCGCTGCTTGCGATATCGCAGGGTGCCGCCCAGTTGATGGGCAAAGGCATTCATCAGCTGGCGGCCCATCGATTTGGTATCGCCGCTGCTATCGAAACCAACCCCGTCGTCGCCGACGCATAGCAAGGCATCGCCATTGCCCTCGACGCTGAAATGCAGCGAAACCGTGCCGCTGCGCCCTGCCGGAAATGCATGGGCATAGGCATTGGTGACGGCTTCCACCGCGAACAGCGCCAGCGGCATCGCGCTGTCCAGCGGCAAAGCAATGGCGCTTGGCATCGCAGACGAATTCGACGCCGACCCGGTCACGATGCCACAGGCGCAGTTGCGCGCAAAGCTCGGTCATCAGCCGGGCAAGATCGATGCTGCCCTGATTGCCATCGTCCGATTGTTCATAGAGCATCCGGTGGATCAGCGCCAAGGCGCCCATCCGCGCGCGTGCCTGGCCCAGCGCTTCACTGACCGCAGGGTCCTCGATCTTGCTCGCCTGCATGCTGAGCAGGCTGGTGACGATCTGGAGGTTGTTCTTGACCCGGTGGTGAACTTCACGGGTCAATTGCCTGCTGGCACGCGTTCACGATCAGCCATGACCAGCGCCAGATCGTCGAGATCGCGGCTCAGTTCCGCCATTCCGGCAGGTGCGCGCGTGAATGCAGGCGTGCCTGGCAGGTAGTCGCCCGCAGCGATCTGCGCTGCCTGTTCGCGCAGCTTGGTGATCCAGAATTCCATCGCCTAGGCGACCTTGCGATCCGGGCTTCGCCATTGGTCGTCGAACAGCGCTTCGCCCTCGGGTCCGTCGATCAGCAGCGCCAGCGCCTTGCGTCCGCGCGCCAGGCGGCTCTTGATCGTGCCGATGGCGCAGCCGATGACTTCGGCGGCTTCCTCATAGGAGACGCCGTTCGCGCCGATCAGCAGCAGCACCTCGCGCTGTTCGGGTGGCAGCTTCTGCAGCGCCTTGGCGACATCGGCGACATGGATCGCATCCTGCTGCGCCGGGGCTTCGACCAGCACCCGCTCGGCCACTTCGGGATCCCAGCTGGTCATCCGCTTGTCCTTGCGGATCGTCGTGTAGAACTGGTTGCGCAGGATCATGAACATCCAGGCGCGGAAATTGGTGCCGGGGGTAAAGCTGGCGCGCGCCGCCCAGCCGCGCATCATCGCTTCCTGCGCCATGTCGTCGGCCATGTCGCGCCAGCCGCACAGCCCGCGCGCGAAGGAGCGCAGCGAGGGTATCAGCGCAACCAGCTGATCCCTGAACTGCTGATCGGCCGCCAGCGTCTCAGGCGAGACGTCGGTTTCGGCAGAAGTGGGCTCACTGCTTCGCAGCGGGCTTGGCCGCCGCTATCTTGGCATCGATTTCCTCAAGGATGCGCAGGAAATCCTCGGGCACTTCCTCGCTGGCAACGGCTTGATGCAATTGCTGCAAGGCCGCCGAAACCGGATCGAAGGCGGTATCGGCGTTGGCGCATCTTCGATCCTTTCCGTGGTTGGTCTTTGGCCATTCTGTCCTGCTTCCAAGGTGCTAATCTGCGGGTGTAACCTGCGAGAACGGAAAAAGTTTCATGGCCGCGGAACTTTTTCCTGCCCGCGCGGTTTTCCTGTTTCCAGCCAAGGAGCGCACATGTCACTGAAAGCCGAACTGGGGCCAGAGCTTCCCTTTCTGCGCCGCTATGCGCGCGCGCTGACCGGATCGCAAACGCTGGGCGACGCCGCCGTGCGCGAAGTGCTGGAGGCGCTTGCTCGCCGCGCCCGAGGAATTCGACAATGACGCTGCCGCCCCGGCAAGAGCTTTACCGGGTGTTCCACCGCCTGTGGCGCGGACTGGCCAGCGTCGGACTGGGCGGCGGTACAATCGCCAGCCTGTCGATGCACACGCGCCAGTCGCTGCTGCTGACGGCGATCGAGGATTTCACCGTTGCCCAGGCGGCGGACATCCTCGGCAGCACGATCGCGGATGTCACGGCGGAAATCGATGCGGCGCGGCAGGCGATTGCCGACAGCCTCCAGTCGCAGGTCATGATCATCGAAGACGAATCGATCATCGCGCTGCACATCAAATCGATCGTCGAGGATCTCGGCCACGATGTCGCCGGCATCGCCCGCACCCGCAGCGAAGCGGTGGCCATGGCTGCACAGCACCAGCCCGGAACTGGTGCTCGCCGATATCAGCCTCGCCGACGGCTCCAGCGGCATCGATGCGGTCAAGGACATTCTGGCGCATGATGGATGTGCCGGTGATCTTCATCACCGCCTTCCCCGAACGGCTGCTGACCGGCGAGCGGCCCGAGCCGACCTATCTCATCACCAAGCCGTTCAGCCCGGAAACCGTCGCCGCGACGATCGGCCAGGCGCTGCTGTTCCACCGCGAGCAGGCGTCTGTTGCTGCCACACCCGCCGTGCTGGTCATGGACGACGACGCGCCCAATCCGCGCAAGCATTTCGATACGCCCGAAGCGCTGCTGGCCGATCCCGAACTGAGCGACGACGACAAGCAGGCGCTGCTCACCGAATGGGATTCCGAAATCGACGGCCGGCTCAATGCCGAATCCGAAGGCATGGGCGTCTCCGATCCGCTGACCGCGCGCAAGGAAGGGCGGCTGGCCGACGAGGCCGGGCATGTGAAGACGGCCTTGACAGCGATCTCCGAGAAGATTGCCCGCCCGTAGCGAGGTGCGGCCGGTCGATTGACAGGTCTGGCCGCAAGAACCGATGGAACTTTGCCTCCGGAATGGCGTTGAGTCCGGATCAGGCAGTCCGGAATCGTTCCGGCCCGCCGCCAGAAAGGAAGTTCGCATGACCAGGAAAACTCAGACGTTCAGGAAAGTTCTGCTCGTCCTCGCAGTCGGCAGCATCGCCATCACCGCATCGGCCTGCAACACCGTGAAGGGTGCGGGCCGGGATATCGAATCGGTTGGTCAAGCCGGAGACGAAGCGATCAACTAACGCTCCCACGGGATGCCCGAAGAACGGAATTGCCATCCGCTTGTGCTGCGGAGGCGCTGCGCGGTATTGTAGCGACCCTTGGCCTCATTCTGTTGGTATGTCCGTGAACGGCTCCAAACTCGTGGGGATGCCATAGCACAAATAAACCCCAGAAAACGTCCGTTTTCTGGACGTGCGTGG
>CAVZHP010000006.1:0-177510 GCA_963775115.1 uncultured Alphaproteobacteria bacterium | reverse complement strand
ACAGCCATGGAGGGAAAATTGGAGGCCCGAGCCGGAATCGAACCGGCGTGCGCGGATTTGCAGTCCGCTACGTAACCACTCCGCCATCGGGCCATCCGGGCAAGTGCTCTGAGAGACGCGCGCCCTAACCGACGGGGCGCGCGGGTGCAATCGGATTTCAGGATATGCGCTCGAACCGCAGTGTACGGCGTTCGGTGTCGGCGGCGGTCAGGCGGACGCGGATGCGGGCTCCGGGCTGGACGCCGTGGGCGACCGCGCGGGCGACGACCGGCAGGGCGCACAGCTGGATGCGTGCGCCGTTCTCACCCAGGTCGGTTACCACCGCGTCGAAGCTTTCGCCCTCTTGGCCGGAGAGAAGGGCGGCTTCGGCAAGATCGATCACAGCGCGTTCGATCTGGCTGGAGCGGGCATCGGCCCTGGCCATCACGGCGGGCAGGCGCTCGAAGGCGGCAGTAACCGCTTCTGGCACAGGTTGCCCGTTTGCCACTGCCAGTGCCGCGCGTACGACGTAACGATCGGCAAGGCGGCGAAGCGGCGCGGTACCGTGGGCATAGGTGGCGGCCATCGCCGCGTGCCAGGGGCGCTTGCCGTCGCGGTAAGGTTCGTAGGACGCGCCATTGCCGGCCCGGCGGATCGCCAGCATGAAGGCGGCCTGGCGGGGCTCTGCGGGATCGAGGCTGCGCTCGAACTCGCCCAGCGGCATGGCCTCGGCCCAGTCCAGGCCAAAGGCGCGCGCGGTATGGCGGAGGCGCGAAACGGCCCGGTCATCGGGGGGGTCCATGACCCGGAACAGTCCGGTCTTTGCGGAGAACAGGGCATCGGCAAGGGCCATGTTGGTGGCGAGCGACAGGGCGGCATTATGGCGTTCCGAGGCGAGCTGGGGGCGCAATTGCAGCGTGAACCTGCCGTCTGCCCCGCGCTCGACTTCCTGCTCGGGCGGATCGACCCGGGCGGCACCGCGCTGTGCTTCCGCCGCCGCAATCCGCCGGGCAAGCTCGGCGAACCCGGCAGGCAGCTGGTCGCCCTGGACACTGTCATAGGCGAGCTTGGCCCGGCTGCGGATCACTGCGCGTTCGGCCCCGTCGAGCTTCACCGCGCCATCGGGGGCGACCCGGACGGTAAACACCACTGCCGGGCGCGGTCCATCGGCAAGCAGGCTCGCCGCGCCTTCGGCCAGCACCGGTGGGTACAGCCCCGCTTTGCCGCCCGGCAGATAGGTGGAGGTGCCGCGCTGCCACGCCTCGACATCGAGAGCATCGCCGTCGGCAACGAACCAGGCGACATCGGCGATGGCGTAATGCAGCAGCAGATCGCCGCCGCCCGAACCGCCCGCCGGCTCGATCCAGAGCGCCTGATCGAGATCGGTCGAGGTCGCCGGGTCGAGCGTGACGAAGGGAATGGCAGTGCTATCCGCATGTTCCGACGGAACCCGCCGAGCCGCAACTTCAGCGGCGGCGAGCACCTCGGGAGGGAAGCTGGCGGGCACCTGAAACTGCGCCCGGATCGCGGCGAGCCCATCGCCGAGCAGCTGTTGGGGATCGCGCAGCGCCTTCATCGCGGCAGCTTGGAGAGCATTCGTGCGCCCATTGCAAGAATACCTATTGTCTTCGGACCCCTGGCAGGCGTTATAGCGGTACGAGTGCCAGAAAGGGAGTTGCCAACGCCATGAAGACCCGCGCCGCCGTCGCATTTGCCGCCAAACAGCCGCTGGAGATCGTCGAACTCGACCTCGAAGGCCCCAAGGCCGGCGAAGTGCTGGTCGAGATCATGGCGACCGGCATCTGCCACACCGACGCCTACACGCTCGACGGGCTGGATTCGGAGGGCTTGTTCCCGAGCATTCTGGGACACGAAGGCGCAGGAGTGGTGCGCGAAGTGGGTGTGGGGGTGACTTCGGTGAAACCGGGCGACCACGTCATCCCGCTCTACACGCCCGAATGCCGCCAGTGTAAGTCATGCCTGTCGGGCAAGACCAACCTGTGCACCGCGATTCGCGCCACTCAGGGGCAAGGGCTGATGCCCGATGGCACCAGCCGGTTCAGCTACAAGGGACAGACGATCTTTCACTACATGGGCTGCTCGACCTTCTCGAACTTTACGGTCTTGCCCGAGATTGCCGTGGCGAAAATCCGCGAGGACGCGCCGTTCCAGACCAGCTGCTATGTCGGCTGCGGGGTGACCACCGGCGTCGGCGCCGTACTCAATACCGCCAACGTGCAGCCGGGCGACAATGTCGTGGTGTTCGGGCTGGGCGGCATCGGGCTCAATGTCATCCAGGGCGCAAAACTGGCGGGGGCAGGGCGGATCGTCGGGGTCGATATCAACCCCGCCCGCGAGGAGTGGGGCCGCAAGTTCGGCATGACCGATTTCGTCAATCCGAAACAGGTCGGCGATGTGGTGGCGCACCTCGTCGCCATGCTCGATGGCGGGGCGGACTACAGCTTCGACTGCACCGGCAACACCGATGTCATGCGCCAGGCGCTCGAATGCTGCCATCGCGGCTGGGGCACCAGCGTGATCATCGGCGTGGCGGAAGCGGGTAAGGAAATCAGCACGCGCCCGTTCCAGCTGGTGACGGGACGGGTGTGGAAGGGCTCGGCCTTCGGCGGGGCCAAGGGGCGGACCGATGTGCCGCAGATCGTCGACTGGTACATGGACGGCAAGATCCAGATCGATCCTATGATCACCCATGTGCTCCCGCTGGACGAGATCAACAAGGCGTTCGACCTGATGCATGCGGGCGAATCTATCCGCAGCGTGGTGGTCTATTGAGCAAGGCCGAGCGCCTCGACACGATCGTTGCGGACCATGCAGGCCGCGAGGGCCCCCTGCTGCCGATCCTGCACGATGTCCAGGCGGCGTTCGGCTGCATCGACCGCGAGGCCGAGGCGCGGATCGCCTCGGCGCTGAACCTCAGCCGCGCCGAGGTGCATGGAGTGGTGAGTTTCTACCACGATTTCCGCGCCGAGGCGGACCCGCGCCCCGAGGTGCAACTATGCGGCGCCGAAGCCTGCCAGGCGCGAGGGGTCGAGGCGCTGATTGCGGCGGCCGAGCAAGTTGCGGGGGACCGGGTGCGGTTGAAGACGGTCTATTGCTTGGGTCTGTGCAGTGTTGGCCCAGCGGCACGGGTTGGCGGCGCTGTGTTCGCGCGGCTCGACGAGGCCGGCCTGGTCCGGCTGATCGAATCGGCATGACTGTGGTCCGCATTTCGGACGACGCTGTCGCGCTTGCTTGCGGGGCCGATGCGGTGGCAGCGGCGTTTGCGGCGGCGGGCTGCGTGGTCGAGCGGGTATCGAGCTGGGGGATGCACTGGCTGGAGCCGCTGGTCGAGATCGACGGGATCGGGTTCGGGCCGGTGACTTGAGGATGTCGAGAACATTCTGAATGGCACAACCGGGGACACCCTATTGGGTGTCCCCGCTTCCTGCGCGGCATCAAAGGGGACACCCAATAGGGTGTCCCCGGCTCTGTCAAAACTCTGCATCGGCCCCATCTCAACCCACCCCTACATCGCCCGTCAGCAGCGCCAGACCTTTGCCCGCGCCGGCAAGACCCACCCGCTCAGCCTCGATGATTACGCCGCCACCGGCGGATGGAGCGGCCTGACCCGTGCCCGCTCGCTGCCGCCCGGGCAGGTCATCGCCGAAGTTGTTCAATCCGGCCTGCGCGGGCGCGGCGGCGCGGGGTTCCCGGCGGGGACCAAGTGGCGGACCGTGGCCGACGCACCCGGCGCGCGGAAGTATATCGTCTGCAACGCCGACGAAGGCGACAGCGGAACTTTCGCCGACCGCATGCTGATCGAGGGCGATCCCTTCGCGCTGATCGAAGGCATGGCCATCGCCGCCCATGCGGTGGGGGCGGACCGGGGTTACGTCTATCTGCGTAGCGAATATCCGCACGCGATTATAAAACTCAAGTCGGCTTTAGGTTTGTCGGAAAGCATTGTCGCACCTTGCAAAATCGAGTTGCGCGTCGGTGCGGGTGCCTATGTCTGCGGCGAGGAGACCGCGCTGCTCAATTCGCTCGAAGGAAAGCGCGGGGAGGTCCGGGCCAAGCCGCCGCTGCCGGCGACCGCCGGGTTGTTCGGCTGCCCGACGGCAGTGAACAATGTGCTGACCCTGGCGGCGGCGGCACACATCCTCACTGAGGGTGGGGCGGCGCGCTATGCCGCGCTGGGTATGGGCCGATCCCGAGGCACCATGCCGATTCAGCTGGCGGGCAACATCAAGCATGGCGGATTGTTCGAAGCGCCGTTCGGCATAACGCTCGGCGAACTGATTCACGATATCGGCGGCGGCACCGCCTCGGGCCGTCCGGTCAAGGCGGTGCAGGTGGGCGGGCCGTTGGGGGCCTATGTGCATCCGGACCGGTTCGGCCTGCCGTTCGATTACGAGGCCTATGCGGACGCCGATGCCCTTATCGGCCACGGCGGGGTGGTGGTGTTCGACGACACGGTCGATATGGGCCGCATGGCTCGCTTCGCCATGCAATTCTGCGCGGCGGAAAGCTGCGGCAAGTGCACGCCCTGCCGGATCGGTTCGACGCGCGGAGTTGAGCTGATCGATCGGATACGGGCCGGTGCAAAAGAGGCGGACAAGGTGGAGGTGCTTCCCCAGATGCACAATGCGCCAAAGTCCGGACGGACGCGCGACGAAGATATCACGCTGCTCGAAGACTTGTGCGAGACGCTGAAGTTCGGGTCGCTTTGCGCGCTGGGCGGGTTCACGCCTTACCCGGTGCTGAGCGCGCTGAAGCATTGGCCGGAGGATTTCGCATGATGGGTCTGGCATGATCCTCGGTTGCGTCCTCGCCGGTGGCCTCTCCACCCGCTTCGGCAGCGACAAAGCGCTGGCCGAGCTTGACGGCCATACGCTGATCGCCCGCGCGGTCGATGCGCTGTCGGGCTGGTGCGAACATGTCGTGGTGGTGGGCCGCGAGACCGCACCCGCGCCGACACTGCCTGACTGGCCGCGTGCCGGCATGGGTCCCCTCGCCGGGATCGCCGCCGCGCTGCATCTGGCTCGCGACGAGGGCTATGAAGCGGTGCTGACTTGCGGGGTCGATTCCGCCGTGCTGCCCGACGATCTGGCCGAGCTGCTCGCCCCCGCCCCGGCCTATCTGGCCGATCAGCCGGTGATCGGCCTGTGGCCGGCCAGCGCCGTTGAGGCAATCGAGGCGATCCTCACCAGCGAGGGCAGGCATTCGATGCGCCAGTTCGCCGAAGCGATCGGCGCGAGGGCGATGAACTCTCCGGTCAAATCTGCTAATATCAACACACCGGCAGACCTTGCCGCGCTGGAGAAACGCGATGGGTTATGAACGGCAGGCCGATTTCGGCACGCCCGAAGTCCTGTCAGAAGTGCAAGTCACGCTCGCAATAGACGGGCGTGAAGTCACTGTGCCTGCCGGGACCAGCGTAATGCGCGCCGCCGCTCTGTCCGGCGGCGCGATCCCAAAACTGTGCTCTACCGACAGCCTGCAAGGCTTCGGCTCCTGCCGGCTGTGTCTGGTCGAAGTCGATGGTATGAAGGGCACTCCCGCCTCCTGCACCACGCCCGCCGCTGATGGCATGGTCGTCCACACCCAGACCCCGCGCCTCGCCAGACTGCGCAAGGGCGTAATGGAGCTCTACATATCCGACCACCCGCTCGATTGCCTGACATGCAGTGCCAATAACGATTGCGAGTTGCAGGATCAGGCGGCGGCGGTGGGCCTGCGCGATGTCCGCTATGGCTATGCGGGCGAAAACCATCTCTCGCAGCCAGCGGATACTTCAAACCCCTACTTCGATTTCGATCCCTCCAAATGCATTGCCTGCTCGCGCTGCGTGCGGGCCTGCGACGAGGTGCAGGGGACCTTCGCGCTGACCATCGACGGGCGCGGCTTTGCTTCCAAGGTTTCCGCCGGGCAGACCGGCGACGATTTCCTCTCCAGCGAATGCGTCTCCTGCGGAGCCTGCGTCCAGGCCTGCCCGACTGCGACTTTGCAGGAGAAAGCTGTCAAGGAGATCGGCAAGCCCGAGCGGTCGGTCATCACCACCTGCGCCTATTGCGGGGTCGGCTGCACCTTCCGCGCGGAAATGCGCGGCGAGCAGCTGGTGCGGATGGTGCCGTGGAAGGACGGCAAGGCCAATCGCGGACACTCCTGCGTCAAGGGCCGGTTTGCGTGGGGTTATGCCCACCATAAGGACCGCATAACCCGCCCGATGATCCGCGAGAGCATCGACGAGCCCTGGCAGGAGGTCGGCTGGGACGAGGCGATTTCCTATACCGCCCAGCGGCTTGAGGCGATCAAGGCGCAATATGGCGCGCGGGCGCTGGGCGGGATCACTTCCAGCCGCTGCACCAATGAGGAGACTTTCCTCGTCCAAAAGCTGGTTCGCGCCGGTTTTGGCACCAATAATGTCGATACTTGCGCCCGGGTTTGCCACTCGCCGACCGGCTATGGCCTGAAGACCACCTTCGGCACCAGCGCGGGCACGCAGGACTTTGACAGCGTCATGCAGTCGGACGTCATCCTCGTCATGGGCGCCAACCCGACCGATGCGCATCCGGTGTTCGCCAGCCGGATGAAGCGCCGCTTGCGGCAGGGCGCCAAGCTGATCGTCATCGACCCGCGCCGGATCGATCTGGTGCGGATGCCGCATGTCGAGGCGGCGCATCACCTTGCGCTGCAACCGGGGACCAATGTCGCGGTGTTGACTGCGATGGCGCACACGATCGTGACCGAGGGGCTGGCGGACGAGGCATTCATCCGGGAACGCTGCGACTGGGACGAATATCAGGACTGGGCGCGGTTCGTTTCCGAGGAGCGCCATTCGCCCGAAGTGCTCGAAGCTGTCACCCGCGTCCCTGCCACAGCCCTGCGCGCCGCTGCCCGCCTGTTTGCTACGGGAGGCAATGGCGCGATCTACTACGGCCTCGGCGTCACCGAGCATTCGCAGGGCAGCTCCACCGTCATGGCCATCGCCAATCTCGCCATGGCGACCGGCAATATCGGCCGGCCCGGCGTCGGGGTGAATCCGCTGCGAGGCCAGAACAATGTCCAGGGTGCCTGCGACATGGGCTCCTTCCCGCACGAGCTTTCCGGCTATCGCCACATCTCCGACGACGCGACCCGTGCCCTGTTCGAGGCGGACTGGGGCGTAACCCTCGACCCGGAACCCGGCCTGCGCATCCCCAACATGCTCGACGCCGCGCTCGATGGCAGCTTCCGCGCGATCTATATCCAGGGCGAGGACATCCTCCAGTCCGATCCCAACACGCATCACGTCGCGGCGGGCCTCGCGGCGATGGACTGCGTCATCGTCCACGACCTGTTTTTGAACGAGACCGCCAACTACGCCCACGTCTTCCTGCCAGGCTCCACCTTCCTCGAGAAGAACGGCACCTTCACCAACGCCGAGCGCCGCATCCAGCCGGTGCGCAAGGTGATGGAACCGGCGAACGGGCTGGAGGATTGGCAGGTCACGCAGGCACTCGCCAATGCCATGGGGCTCGGCTGGAATTACCCCCACCCCAGCGAGATCATGAAGGAAATTGCCCGCCTCACGCCCACATTCGCCGGCGTCTCTTTCGCCAAGCTCGACGAGGCCGGATCGCTGCAATGGCCGGTGAACGATGCCGCGCCCGATGGCTCCCCCATCATGCACATCGGCGGCTTCGTGCGCGGCCCGGATGGCAAGGGCAAGGGCAAGTTCGTCGTCACCGATTATGTTCCTACCGACGAGAAGACCGGGCCGCGCTTCCCGCTGTTGCTCACGACGGGGCGCATCCTCAGCCAGTACAACGTCGGCGCGCAGACGCGGCGGACGGACAATGTCGTCTGGCACGGCGAAGACGTTCTCGAAATCCACCCAGCCGATGCCGAAAATCGCGGTGTCAAACCCGGCGACTGGGTCCGCCTCGCCAGCCGCACCGGCGAGACGACTTTGCGCGCCGAAGTCACCGACCGCGTCGCCCCCGGCGTCGTCTACACCACCTTCCACCACCCGGCGACGCAGGCCAATGTCGTGACGACAGAGTTCAGCGACTGGGCGACCAATTGCCCCGAATACAAGGTGACGGCGGTGCAGGTGAGCCCGTCGAACGGGCCGAGCGACTGGCAGGAGGACTATGCCGAATTGACCGCGCGCTCGCGCCGGATTGCGGCGGAGGCGGCGGAGTGAGGCGTTTGGCGAGGGATAATCCCCTTCCCTTCAGGGGAGGGGTTGGGGTGCGGGTTGTCCGTTACATCCAGCGTTGCGTGCTGCCGACAGGCCTCACCCCCAACCCCTCCCCTGAAGGGGAGGGGCTTTGATGGACATAACCCGCCTGCGCCACATGGCCGACCAGATCGCCCGCAACTTCGCCGCCCAGGGCGAGGAGGAGGCGATTGCTGCCACCGCCGAACACATCCGCCTGTTCTGGGACCCGCGCATGAAGGCAGCGTTGCTGGCGGATGCCAGGGGCGAGGGGCGGGCGGCGCTGTCGCCGGTTGTCGCGGCGGCGGTGGCGCGGCTGGGGTAAGAAGGGGCTTCGTCCACAACTAGGCTCAGGACCTATTAAATCGCTTGCGTCGGGCATGATTGGTTGATTCAATGGCAGGGTCAAGGAGGCGCTGCCGATGGATGTTCCGTTTCTGCTGAGCGAGGCGCAGATGCGCCGGATTGAGCCGTTTTTCCCGCTATCGCACGGGATCCCCAGGGTCGATGACCGGCGGATTGTGTCGGGCATCATTTACGTCATCAAGCACGGGTTGATGTGGCGTGACGCACCCAAGGCCTACGGGCCGCACAAGACGATCTACAACCGCTTCATCCGCTGGAGCCGTCTCGGTGTGTTCAACCGCATCTTCGCCGAACTGGCAGGCAGGGCCGGCGAACCCGATCGGATCATGATCGACGCCACCCACCTCAAGGCCCACAGGACGGCAGCCAGCCTGTTAAAAGGGGGGCTCTTCCCAGACGTATCGGGCGCACCAAAGGCGGCTTGAACTCCAAGCTCCATGCCGTCTGCGACGGGTTGGGGCGACCGATCATGATGCTGCTCACCGAGGGCCAGATGAGCGACCACAAAGGCGCGTTTCTGCTGTTCTCGGCCCTTCCACGTGCCAAGGAACTGCTCGCCGACAAAGGCTATGACAGCGACTGGTTCCGGGCCGCACTCACGGCGCAAGGCACAACGCCGTGCATCCCGCCACGCAAGAACCGCAAAGTCCAATACCACTACGACAAGGACCTCTACCGCCAGCGCCACAAGATCGAGAACGTCTTCGGCAGGATCAAGGACTGGCGCAGGGTCGCAACCCGCTACGACCGATGCGCCCACACCTTCATGTCCGCCATCTCCATCGCCGCAACATGTTGCTACTGGTTGTGATCAATGAGTCCTGTGCCTAATTGCGCCGCCGCCCATTTGTGCGCTATCTCACCGGTAAGGAAAGTTGGGGAGATTATGGATGGTTGACTGGTCCACTGTCTTGATCGCCGCAATTTCTGCAGGTGCGGGATTGGGTGGCAGTGTTATTGCCGGTCACTTCAACTTGAGGGTAGTCACCAAGTCACATCGGAGAGACGATGTGGCACTTATTCGCGCCAAAGTTGAAGAATTGTATGCCGAACTGGATTATGTCCAAAACCTGAGCAACGTATCAGCGGCAGGAGCGATGGCCGCAATCAACGCTCAAGCTGCACCACAGGAAAAATTTGATACAATCAATCTGGGAAAGATCAGGTCAATCGTTGGCCTGTACTTTCCCACATGCCAGACAGCAATTGGGGCTTTCGACCAACAGGCGGCTGAGAACGCCAAGACCCTCAGAGTTGATCTCGAGGAGAAGAAACTCAACCCATTGACTGCTGGTTTTTCCTATTTGCTGCTCGAATGCCAAAGCCGAACAAGGATGTGTGGCGAATTGAGAGAATTGCTCGACAAGCAAGCTGACGTGATCGGAAAATCCGTGCGCGACGGCCTCGTTGCCTCACTTAGGGGATGGATGCGTTGAATTTCGCACTTGCCCTTTAGGTGTCATTGACGTATAAACCGCCATGCTCACCCGCCCCATAACCGTCGCCGAAACGCATGCGTTCATGCGGATGGCGGAGAAAATCTGGAGCGAGGCAGAGTTGGCGGCGCTGGTCGATCATCTTGCGCGCAATCCTGAGGATGGCGATGTTATTCCGGGGACGGGTGGGGTGCGCAAGCTGCGCTGGGGCAAGGCGGGCAGCGGCAAGCGCGGCGGGGCGCGGGTGATCTATTTCTATTATCAAGTGGATTGCCCGCTCTATCTGCTGCTTGCCTATGCCAAGGCGCAGGCGACCGATTTGACGCCGGAAGAGAAGAAGGCAGTGGCGGGTTTCGCGGCGATTATCAAACAATCGGCGGGCAAGTGAAAGAGTTGAATATGGAAACGACATTCGGACAGGAACTGGTCACCGCGATGGCAGAGGCTGCGGCTCATGCCCAAGGCAAGGGCAAGGCGGCCCGGACGCATGTCGTCCAGATCCCCGATGTGCGCGCGATTCGCGAGCAGCTTGGCCTATCGCAAACCGCTTTCGCCAAAGCCTACCGTATTCCGCTGGCAACGCTCAAAGGCTGGGAGCAGGGGCGGCGTCAGCCCGACGCGACGGCCGCGGCCTATCTAAGCGTGATTGCGCAGCTGCCTGTGGAGGCGCGGAGGGTGCTGAAAGCCGCCTGATTGGCACACTCCAACCTCACCCCTCCGCCAGCGCCGCCCCCAGCCCGCCATCGACCAGCAAGTCCGTACCTGAAATAAAGCTCGCCCGCGAACTGACCAGAAACTCCAGCGCGTCGGCGATCTCCAGCATGGTGCATTCGCGCTTGAGCGGTGACTTCTCATACATCGCCCGCTTGCCCGGGCTCTTCTCGAACTCCAGCGCGCCCATCGGCGTCGCGATCAGGCCCGGGGAGAGCGAGACAATCCGCGCGCCGCGCTCCCCCCAGGCCGTGGCCTGTATCCGGCAGTACTGGTTCATCCCCCATTTCGACACGGCATAGGCCATCGGCGGTGTGGCCTGATCGCCCATGGCCGCCACGAGCCGCTCCGCCAGATCGGGCGATGAAGCCTCGCGCAGCAATGTCTGCACTTCGGCGCTGGGCGGGTGGCCGTGGGCGGCGAGCGAAGAGATCAGCACCGCCGCACTGCCCGGCCGGGTCTGTGGCAGCAGCGCCTCGCAGACCCGCGCCGCGCCCATCAGGTTGACCCGGATGATCGCATCGAAACTCGCCGCCGAGGGCGACAGGCCCGCAACGTAAGCAAGCACGCCCAGCCCGCCGCACCGGGCCACCTCGTCGGACAGCAGGGCGACCGCATCGGGCAAAGTGACATCGCAGGCAATCCCTTGCGCATCGCTGCCCTCGCCGCGCATCGTTTCCGCATTGGCCTCCGCCCGCTCACCATCGACATCGGCCAGCAGCACCCGGTGCTGCTGCGCCAGCCGCCGCGCCAGCGCCATGCCGAGCGCGCCAGCACCTGCCACAACCGCGAGCGGCAGGTCCGGGCGGTCGCTGGTTCCGATCACATGCATGGCTGGCATCCTCACTTTCGCTCAAACTACCCACGTTTCGCTTGCCCGGCAAAGGCCTGTCATGCGACCATTGGCGAAACACGCGGGAGAGCGAGCGATGAACGTCCAGTCCGCCATCCGGATGCTGCCGACCGAGGAAGCCGCAAAACTGCGCGGGCGCGGACCGGTGCCGTCCAAACCCTATTACGACCCCGAATGGTACGAGCTGGAGCGGCAGGCGATCTTCATGCGCACCTGGCTGCACATCGGCCATGTCTGCGAGCTTCCCGAAGCCGGCAGTTTCATGGTTCGCGAGGTGGAGTTCGCCAAAGCCTCGCTGCTGATCGTGCGCGGCAAGGACGGGCAGGTGCGCGCCTTCCACAACGTCTGCACCCATCGCGGCACCCAGCTGGTCTCGCAGGAAAGCTCGGGCAAGCGCGCGCAGTTCAGCTGCCCCTATCACATGTGGACCTATGGAGCCGACGGCAAGCTGCTCTCCGCGCCCGATTTCGAGCGGTTCTATGTCAAGAAGGAGGATTGCAGCCTCAAGCAGGTGCGCTGCGATGTGCTCGCCGGGCTGATCTTCATCAATTTCGATCCCGCGCCCAAACAGTCCCTGCGCGAATTCTTCGGGCCGATTGCCGATGAGCTGGAAGCGCTGCCTGCCGCCCGGGCGACGCATTTCACCGAATGCCGCTATGAGATAGCCGCCAACTGGAAGACCAATTTCGACAATTTCCAGGAAAACTATCACCTGCGCTTCATCCATCCGCGCACCAGCGCCTCCATCTGCTGGGACGACAATCCGTTCGGCTATCCGGTCGCCTATGGCTTCAACGGCCCGCATCGCAGCCAGACCCTGCCGACCAACCCCAACCCGCCGCCGCCGGGCCCGTCCATGCTCGATGCCTACATGCGGATCGGCGCCGTGGCGCAGCGCGAGGGGCTGGTGTTCGACAAGGCCGACTTCAAGCTGTTCCCCGCGTTTCACGTCGTCGGTCTGGCACCGCACCAGTTCACCCATACGATGTGGCCGCTCGGCCCGGACCGCACGCGCGGGATTGTCCGCTTCTACTTCACCAGCGAGAACGACAGTGCGGCCAAGCTCTATGCCCGCGAGATGACGACCATGTCGATCCTCGATGTGCTGTGCGAGGACCGCGACGCCATCGTTTCCGCCCAGCGCGGGCTGGCAAGCGGGGCGGTCGATCAAATCCAGTTCCAGGATCACGAGATGCTGCCGCGCCACCTTTACGAGACGGTCACGGCGATGGTGGCGGAATACCGGGCGGAGCAGGCGGCGCTGTGACATGACCGAAGAAACCCTCGCCTCGCTGGCAGCAAAGGAATCGATCCGGCGGCTGGTGTCGCTCTATTGCGACGCCGTTGCCCGGCGCGATGCCGATGCGATCGGCGCCTTGTTTGCGCCCGATGCGCGGGTGCGGATTGTCGATCAGCCAGAGCGCGTGGGGATTGAGGCGATTGTCGAGGGA
This sequence comes from uncultured Alphaproteobacteria bacterium, assembly GCA_963775115.1. GTDB lineage: Bacteria > Pseudomonadota > Alphaproteobacteria > Sphingomonadales > Sphingomonadaceae > Novosphingobium. The sequence goes on along the minus strand of CAVZHP010000006.1, from coordinate 164,511 downwards.
TTCCGCCAGACCCTGGCGGCCTTCGCCTTCCTTCACCAGCGCTGCGATACCGGGCTGATCGATATCGACGGCAATCGCGCCACGGCGCGGCTGGGGGTGTTCGAGACCAACCGGATGACCGGCTCCGACCGGCTGGGGATATTCTACGGTGCCTATCAGGACGACTATGTCCGTCTCGATGCGGGATGGCGGTTCCATCGCCGTCGCTTCTCTCTCAAGCAGCGGCTGTCGGTGGCTGTCGCCGATCTCGATGACTTCCCAGACCTGATTCCGGACCGCGCCTACGCGCCATAGCCCGGCGCCATCACGGATCGGTGAAGTCGGGCCTCCGCCCTTCCAGCTGGCTTTGCACCGCCTCGAGCTGGTTCTTTGTGCCGATCAGGCCTTGCTGTTCCAAGCTCTCGGCCAGCAGAATCTCCGCCACTGACATACCTTCCGACCGGTTGAATAGCGACTTCGCGGCGCGGATTGCCTCGGGGTGCTTGCCTGCGATCTCCCCGGCAATCGCCATGGCCCGGGCGTGCGGATCGGGATCGGCGATCGTGGCGAAGCCCAGCGCCTGCGCTTCCTCGCCGGAGAATTCGCGCGCGCTGTAAGTCAGCTCGCTCAGCACATCGCCGCGCACCAGGCCGCGCCAAAGGGCAAAGCCACCCATGTCGGGAACGATGCCCCACTTCATTTCCATCACCGCCAGCCGTGCATCGGGAGCGACGATGCGGACGTCCGCGCCAGCGGCGATCTGCAGGCCGCCGCCGAAGCATACCCCGTGGATCGCTGCGATCACCGGCACCGGCAACATGCGCCACTGCATCGCCACTTGCTGGAACCTGTTGGCATCGCCGTGCGTGCGCTCGGCCAGGCTCGCGCTCTGACCCAGCAATGTCCCGAACATCGACAGGTCGAGCCCGGCGCAAAAGCCGCGCCCCTCGCCAGACAGGACGACGCAGCGCAGCCCCGGCAAGTCACGGAGCGCCTCGCCCGCCTCGATCAGAGCATCGAACATTGCCATGTCGAGCGCATTCAGCTTGTCAGTCCGCACCAGCCGCACCTCGCCAATGCCTTGCCGATCGAGCGTCACCGTCACGCGGTCGTTGGTTGCTAAAGCCATTTGCGCCCTCTTTTCTCTGATTCTGCAAAAGAACTGATCATTAACAAACGTATCAAGATGTATATAGGTATCCACTTAGTAATAATTACATTATAACTACATAATTAATATGAATAATATTTCCATCTTGTTCATCGGGATGGAGCTTGCAATGAAGATATTTATCTACGCACCCATTATCGCCTTGACAATTGCTCAAACGGGCTTTGCTCAAGAACTGGCTGTCGGCGGCAACATTTCGATGCACAGCGAGTCAAGAAGTGGGCAATTTTCCATACTCGATGCCAACCCAGCGGCTACCGAGTTCGGTAATCTGTGGGTGAAGGAGCAGTTCCCGGCACAACTCATACCTGCTCGCAATGCGGTCGATTCCTCAAATGAGATGATCCAATTCACGTCTCTTTCAGTTGCTGGCGAAGTTGATCAAGGCTCAAAATCCACAACAGATTCTGCAGAATTCCCCGACAACCCGCCCATTGTGGTAAACGGACCTCGCCTTCCCGCTCCAAAACCAAAATTGGATAACCCTACAGAACGCATACGAAAAGTTCGTCGCGAAGTCGCACGATTGGAAGTCGCTTATCACATTCTCAGTATCGCCGATGGTATTGCAACTGTTAGTTGCGTAAAAAGGCGCACTTGCCGCGAGGTGAACCCACTTATTGGATCGCGCCCTTCATTCCTTCGAATGTTTGGGGTAAAGGCGCTCGGAGGACTTATTTTTCACCGTTCGTTGCAAGGCCTAGCGCGAAAGGATCCTTACAAAGCGCGAACGATAGGAAGGATGATGGTGGCCGTACAGGCAACCGTTACCGGCATGGCTATGTCAGTCTCATTTAGATAATCGGCAATGAAAAGACTTGTCACATGACAGAAGAACTAGGACTTTCGCTATTGCCCAAATATGGGCAGATTAAACCAAATCTGTGGCAGAAAAACCTATAGCCGCAAAATATTTGGCGACCATACCTGCGGCCTTGTCGGTGAGCTCGATAAAGGAACGCCGGCGGTCGAGCGGGTCATCAAATCGTTCAAGGAGTCCCATGACCTTCATCTGTTCGATCCACCTAAGAGCTGTCGTTGGAGGAACACCTGAAGCGATACATAACGAAGTAACAGATACCCTTCTATATTCAGAGCGGGCTGCGGTCAGATCAAGCAATATATCCCATGCGGGATCAGAAAATAATTCGTTATCAAAGAATTTATTACGCATTTGTCGTTGACGAATTATGCGACGAATTAGTCGTGAGTCAGGGAAATGTGGACGCGTTTGCCGGATTGGATTCAATAAAGTCGGCGGCAATGATTCAAAATTGAATGCACTTATTTTAGAATTGTCCCTACTCATCTGAGGTACGGGCTCGTTTAAGGCTGATAGTTTTTCTAAGATTTGGCTCAAGCGTTCGTCCATATGGACTAGCTTCGATCTGATTATTTTTTCAGAATCTGACATGTAACCAACTCGCAGTGCCTGCAAAATGACGATGAGATTGCTGGGCCCATTTTTCTGTGGAAAATGTCGCAACCTCATTGAAATAAGGGAAAATACGGATAGAGTATTTAGCGATTCTCCAACTGCGGAGGCTCTATGGCCAATGTAATTGAACACATCGCGGCTGTTGAAATGGAATCAAAAGACGATCTCGAAGGTGAGTTGATCGATCTGCTTGAGCGGGCTCGATCGATATCTGATTCGTTGGAACTCGGTGTTGTAGGAATCATGGTTTCTCGCGCCCTCGATCATCTAGAGAAGCGTTCCAGTAGGAAGCCGTTTTCCGATTTCGATTAAAATTTTGGTACATGGCATTTGACTTCGAGGTTCTTCGAGTTGCTGCGCCGTTTGCTCAAGCGGCTTGTTTCTGTGCTAGCTGCATCTCGCGGTATTCCTCGGCGAGCGCGCCTTGCTGGGGCAGCAGGGTGTCGGTCCACGGTCGCTCTTCGGCGCCCGGTCCGCGCAGCAGTGACGATGGGCACTGGCCCTCGAAATTGCCGAGGCTGGGGCGGTGCTGGCGATAGCCGGCCAGCGCGGCCAATTCGGGCGGGAAAGTGCTCGCCACCTCTGGCGGATAGGCCAGCCACTGGTTCTCCCACGGCTTGAGCCAGCCCAGGCAATAGGAGACCACCATCCCGCGCCGTGCCGCTTTCGAATAATTCGCCCCGCCCGAATGCATGGTCGAGCCGAGGAACAGGCAGGCCGATCCCTTCGGCATGACCACCGGCACCGCCATGTCGTCAGGCAGCAGGAACTGATCGAGATGGGTGCGGTTGCTTTCCGGCCAGACCCGGGTAGCGCCGTTTTCCTCGGTAAAATCGTCGAGTGCCCACATCACGTTGATCATGCACTCCATCATGCCCCGGGGCAGCCACCACATGTCGGCGTCGCGGTGCGGGCCTTGCGCCGGAGCGCCGGGGTGGATTTCGATGCCCTGGGTCAGGTTGAGCTGCAGGCTGTCGCAATTGGGGCCGAGAATCTCGTTGACGATGCCGTAGATGCGTTCGTCGAGCACGAGGTCGTGGAGCGTCTCCGAGCGCGACAGCGCCCGGCCGAAGCGCCTGGTTTCCGGCCCGTAGAAAGCGCCGGTGCCGAACGGGGCGGCGGCGAAATGCGGCGCCAGCTCGGCATTCAGGACGTGCATGGTTGCCGGATCGGCGGCATTCTCGATGATGAGGAAGCCCTGATCGAGCAGGCGTAGCGCATCGGCAGATTTGAGCGCCGGTTCGGGCGGGGCGGGCGCGGCGGCCTGGAGTTGCATGCGTTCCATCTCGTCCTCCTGTTCAGGCAGCCAGCGACACAGGTTGTTGAATGAGGCGTAGCGCCGGTCCCGGATGGCGCCACGCCTCATTCGTTTTGGAAATGCTCTCGGCCTCGACGTGGATCAGCACTGCGCCGATCAGCGACCCTGCGACCATCTGAGGCATTCCCAACGGATCGATCCGCCAGCCGGCCGCAAGCAGCTGACTGAGGAAACCGATCTCGCAAACCGCGGTGTAGTGTTCGATGCCCTGCATCAGGCCGAACTCGATCATCGACCGGCCCAACATGTTCCGCGTCGTCACGCGCTCGGTCCGGCGGACACTCGGTGAAACGACCAGCCGGGTGATCTCGCGCACCTTCGGTCCCCGGGGCACCCTGCCTTCGCAGAGGAACGGGAAGACTTCACCCAGGATATGCGGCCCGGTGGTCGGCAGCAGGCGGACCGATCCGCGATGTTCGGCGGTGTGGGCGTCCCGCAGGATCAGGTAGTCGGCGAAATCGGTGTCGTACTGATCCTTCTCGAAGGTGCCGTCGTGCGGAACATCCCATTTCAGCATGTCGACAAAGACGCGCTTGCGGTCGGCGTGCATGGTTCCGAAAAGCTTTGGCAGCTCTCGCGCATGCATCCTTTTCAAATGGTCTATCATTGCGGCCCCCCGTTCTGCTGAGAGGCATCATCTGGCCATTCGATAGATGGGACACTCCCCCGAAGGGGGGATAGGGAGGATAGGGAAGTCTGCTAGCTGGCCGCGTCCAGAAGTGCTGCACTGCTAATTGGGGCGGTCTTCAGTCGAAGCTCACCTTGCCGCGCCCGGCCTTGACCGAGCCGCGCAGCTTCTTGCCTTGCAGCCGTTTTTCCTTGCCAACCCGGTTGAGGCGGCTCTTGGCGCGCTTTTCGGGCAGGTTGTGCGCTTCGGTCAGCAGTCCGGTCAGCCGCTCGCGGGCATCGGTGCGGTTGGCTTCCTGGGTGCGGAAGCGGCGGGCGGTGAGCACCAGTTCGCCCCGCGATGTCATCCTGGTGCCGGCCAGCTGCCTGAGCCGGGCGAACACTTCGGGCGGCAGCCGCAGCGCGAAGATGTCGAGCCGCAACTGCACCGCCGTCGCCACCTTGTTGACGTTCTGCCCGCCCGGCCCGGAAGCGGCGATGAAGCTCTCCTCGACCAGCGTCAGTGCGCGCTCGATCACTTCATCCCCGCTATTTTCAGGCATGGGTGAAGCCGAGCGCTGCGAAATCGGCGGGCATTGGCGCGGCCGCAACGATCGGCGGCTTGCCCTCGCGCTGGACGGTCAGCCCGGCGGCGTGGAGCATGGTGCGGCTGGCGCCTTTCGGGCTGCCGTATACGGGATCGCCGAGCAGGGGCGCGCCCAGTCCCGATGCGGCGTGAACACGAATTTGATGCGTGCGGCCGGTTTCCGGGCGGAATTCGATCAAGGCCAGCCCGCCGATCTCCTGCAACTTGCGCCAATGGGTGATCGACGGCTTGCCCTTCTTCGCCGGGATCATCCGCCAGCCCTTTTCGGCGCTGCTGATCTTTGTCAGCGCCAGCTCGATTGCGCCCTCGCTTTCCGTAATCCGTCCGGCGATAATGCCGAGATAGACTTTCTCCACCTGCCGCGCCTCGAAAGCGGCGGAGAAGCGCTTGAGAGCCTTGGGGTTGCGCGCCAGCAGCAGGCAGCCCGAGGTGTCCTGATCGAGCCGGTGAACCGGCGCGGGCGCGCGCTGGAAGCCGAGTTTCAGCTCGTCGAGATGATCTTCAAGGCACTCGCCTCCGGCGCGCGGACGGTCCAGCGGCAGGCCAGCGGGTTTGTCGATCACCAGGGCTTCGCCGTCCTCGAACAGGATGCGGGCCAGAAAGTCGATGGAATCGGTCATGCCACAGCCTTGGCAATCCGCCGCAACGCTTCCTCAAGCTTCGCCTCGTCCGCTGCGAAACTGATGCGGAAGCCGTCCTTGCCGCCGAAGCCGGAGGCTGCGACAATTGCAACGCCGTGGTCGAGTAATTGCAATGCCAGCCCCTCATCGTTCCCGAACCGGTCCATCAGCGGCGCCGCATCGACCATGCAGTAGAACGCGCCGTCCGGCACCGGGGTCGAAAGCCCGGGTATCGCATTGATCGCCGCAACAACCAGGTCGCGCCGCGCCCTGAACCGCTCGCGCCACTCCCCGAGGAAGTCCTGCGGGCCTTCAAAAGCCGCCACCGCCGCCGCCTGGCTGATCGAACAGGGATTGCCCGAGCTATGCGATTGCAGCTTTTCCATTGCCTGGATCAGCCATGTCGGCCCTGCCGCCACGCCGATGCGGAATCCGGTCATCGCGTGGCTCTTGGAAACGCCCGAGATCGTCAGCACGCGATCCGCGAGATCGGGGCAGAGATTGGCGAGCGTTGCGTGCGGCTGACCAGTGTAAATCAGCGGCGAATAGATGTCGTCGCTCATCGCCATGATGCGGGGATGGCGGCGCAGCACATCGCCGATTGCCTGGAGCATCTCGGCGGGAAAGGTGGCGCCGGTCGGATTTCCGGGGCTGTTCAGCAGCAGCCACTGAGTGCGCGGGCCGATCTGGGCTTCGAGATCGCCGGCGGTGAAGCGGAAATTGTCCTTCGCATGGGTCACCAGCGGTACCACCCGTCCTCCGGCGAAGCGGACGATTTCGGGGTAGCTGACCCACCAGGGGGAGGGCACGATGACTTCCTCGCCCTCGCTGACGGTCGCCATGATCGCGTGGAAGATCGCCTGCTTGCCCCCGGCGCTGACAGTCACCTGGCTGACCGGCACCTCGATACCCAGATCGCGAGCGAAATGCAGCGCGGCGGCCTGCTTCAGCCGCGCGGTGCCGCCCACCGGCGTGTATTTGGTATCGCCCGCGTCGAGCGCCGCCTTGGCCGCCGCCACGACATGCTGCGGGGTGGCGAAATCGGGCTCGCCGACCGACAGCGAAATGATGTCGCGCCCCTCGGCGCGCAGCTGGGTCGCACGGTCGGTCATCGCCGTGGTCTGCGACGGGGCGATGCGGCCCAGGGCGATGGAGGTCTGGGTCATGCCAGGAGTCATGGAATCAGCCTCGCTGGCATCAGGCCGCGCAGGGCATTGCCGATCAGGAAGCCATTTTCGAGATCGTCGAGCCGCAACTCTGCCTCCACTGCCGTGCCTTCCTCGATCAGCGAGCGGCGCAGCACCCCGGGCAGCAGACCGAGCCGGTCGGGCGGGGTCAGCAGGCGGCCGTCTCGTTCGAGGAAAATATTGGTGAAGCTGCCCTCGGTAAGCAGGCCGTCGTCGCGGATGAACAGTGCTTCGGCAGCTCCCGCGTCCTGCGCCGCTGCCAGTCCGGCCTCGTAAAAACCGCGATCCGATGTCTTGTGCCGCAGCCGCCAGTCGCTTGTCCCGACCGGCAGATGCAGCACCGCGCAGGGGGCGGGATCGGGCAGCGGGGGCGGCAATTCCGCCAGCTCAAGGCAATAGGCCCCGCTGCGCGCGACTACGAGGCGCAGTTTGCCCGGCATATCGGCATCGAAGCACAGTGCCTGGATGGCGTTACGCAAGGCGTGCCGGTCGAAGCTGAAGCCCAGCTCTGCCGCACTCGCCTTCATCCGTTCGAGATGAAGTTCGAGCAGCGGCACGCCTGTGTCCGGGGCAAAGGCCATCGTTTCGATCAAATCGACAGATGTGGCGGACGTCACGCTCGAAATCTGCCGCACGAAACCCCCTTTTACCAAGCATTCCCGCCATTCGGCCATGGCCAGCGAGTCGGCGACGATGGCCGACCCCACGCCCAGCACCGCCTTGCCCTGTCCCCCTTCGCCCGGAGTCAGCCGCAAGGTGCGGATTGCCACATTGAAGGCGGCGTCTCCAGTGTCATTCGGACGAGAGGCGTCGATCCGCCCGATTGCGCCGCAATAGGGACCGCGCGAGTCGCGCTCCACTCTGGCGATCCATTCCATCGCCCGGATCTTCGGCGTGCCGGTGATCGAGCCACAGGGAAACAGTGCGCGGACCATGTCGATTGCGCCCATGCCCGGCAGCAGGCGCGCACGCACGGTCGAGACCATCTGGTGGATCGTCGGATAGGTTTCCACTGCAAAGGCATTCTCGACCCGCACGCTGCCCGACTCGGCGATGCGGGACAAGTCGTTGCGCATCAGATCGACGATCATCAGGTTTTCGGCGCGCTCTTTTGCGGAGGCGGTGAGTTCGGCGATCAATCTCGCGTCTTCGTCCGCATCACTGCCACGCGGGCGCGTGCCTTTCATCGGCTTGACCGTGGCCGCACCATCCTTGAGCGCGAAGAACAGTTCGGGCGAGAAGCTCAGCAGCCAGTGCGAGCCGTCGTGGACGATTCCGCCATAGCCCGCCAGAGCAGCCGGGCGGATCGCCGCATAGAGGGCCACCGGGTCGCCGCGCCAGCTGCCCATGAGCGGAAAAGTGAGGTTGGCCTGATAGATGTCGCCCGCTGCGATTGCTTCCTGCAGGGCAGCGAAGGCCTGCGTGTAGCCGCCTGGCGAGAGCTGCGGCTCCAGCGGCCCGAGAGTGCCTTTGGGTCCTTCCGCCAGTTCTGCCAACCGCTGCGGGACTTGGCTGGCGGGGATTGTCTCGTAACCCTCGAAAGCGCCGAACCAGACAAGCGGGCCATTTGCGCCGCTCCGCCCCGCCAGCAGCGGTGCCAGGCGCGGCTCGAGAGCCAGCCCCGCCTCATAGGCGAAATGCCCGGCAAGGTCGCGGCCTTCCCGGCTCAGTGCTTCGATCCGCGCCAGCGCCGGGACGACTTCCTCGGCGCGGCGCGCGACGACAGTTTCCACCGGCGCGCGATAGAGCCGCGCGTCGCTGGCACCATCGGGCCGGGCGTCGTCGAGCAGGATGAAGGGATCGGGCATGGGAGGCGGCTCTTAGCCCCGCATCGCCGCACTTGCAAAAAGCCTCTCGCTCCAACCGCTTCCCGTCCCTATCAAGTCGGGAATCAAAGGGATCGGAGCAATCGATGGACGACATTTTTCTTGGGGCGACGGCCAGCGGCGAGCGGCAGGTCCTGCGCCTCAGCCGGGCCAACCGCCACGGGCTGATCGCCGGGGCGACCGGCACCGGCAAGACCGTGACCCTGCAGTCCATCGCCGAGCAGTTTTCCGCCGCCGGTGTTCCGGTGTTCCTGTCCGATGTGAAGGGCGATCTTTCGGGCATTTCCATGGCCGGCAGCCATGACTTCAAGCACGCCGCCACGCTGGAAGCGCGGGCCAAGGAAATCGGCATCGCCGACTATGCCTACAAGGACAATCCGGCGATCTTCTGGGACTTGTACGGCGAGCAGGGCCACCCGATCCGCACGACCATCTCCGAAATGGGTCCGCTGCTGCTGTCGCGGCTGATGGGGCTGAACGAGACCCAGGAAGGCGTGCTCAATGTCGCCTTCCGCTTTGCCGACGACCAGGGATTGCTGCTGCTCGACCTCGAAGACTTGCAGGCGGTGCTGATGCATACCGCCGAGAACGCTTCCGAGCTCGCCAGCAAGTACGGCAATGTCTCCAAAGCCAGCGTAGGTACTATCCAGAGGCAATTGCTCGCCTTCGACAGCCAGGGCGCGGCAAAATTCTTCGGCGAACCGGCTTTCGAGATCGCCGATTTCATCCGCTGCGACGAGAATGGGAAAGGCTACATCAACATTCTCGCCGCCGACAAGCTGATGGAGAGCCCCAAGCTCTACGCCACATTCCTGCTGTGGCTGCTGGCCGAACTGTTCGAATCGCTGCCCGAAGTGGGCGATCCGGACAAACCCAAACTGGTGTTCTTCTTCGACGAAGCGCACCTGCTGTTCGAGGACGCGCCCGAGGCGCTGTTCGACAAGGTCGAGCAGGTCGTCCGGCTGATCCGCTCGAAGGGCGTCGGGGTCTATTTCATCACCCAGAACCCGATCGACATTCCCGAGAAGATCGCCGGGCAGCTCGGCAACCGGGTGCAGCATGCCTTGCGCGCCTTCACCCCGCGCGACCAGCGGGCGATCAAGGCGGCGGCGGAAACCTTCCGGATCAATCCCGATCTCGATGTCGAAACCGCGATCACCGAGCTGAAAGTCGGCGAGGCGCTGGTTTCGACGCTGGAGGACGACGGCAGCCCGTCCATCGTCCAGCGCACGCTCATCGCGCCGCCGCGCTCGCGGCTGGGGCCGGTGACGCCCAAGGAACGCGCCATCGTCCAGTCGATCAGCCCGGCGGACGGCAAATACGATACGGCAGTCGATCGCGAATCCGCCGCCGAGGTGCTGGAGCAAAAGGCCGCCGATGCCGCCGAAGTCGCCCAGCAGGTCGAGACGGAGGGCGAGGAGGCAGTGCGCGCCCAGCCGCGCAAGAGCGCCAGCCTGTGGGAAAAGGCGGGCAAGGCGGCGATGGGCGCGGCAGCCGCTTCCGCCGGATCGATGGTCGCGGCGAAAATGGCCGGGCGCAAATCGAGCGCCTCGCCGGGCGCTTCCGCCGCCAGCGCGATTGTCGGCGCGCTTGGCACGGCGATCGGCGGCGCGGCGCTGGGCCGGTTCGCCCGTGGCTTGCTGGGCGGATTGCTGCGCTGAAACAGCTGGGGCGGCGACTTGTCTGGGCATTGCTTGCCCTGGCACCGCTGTGCCAGGCGCATGCCCGTGGGCAGCAGCACGTGGCGAACCCCGAAATAGTCCAGGTTTCGCCGCTGCCGCCAGTGCCATTGGGCAAGCTGCCTGATACGGTCCGGCCCATCGCCTACCGCCTCGATCTGACAGTCGACCCCGCGCGCGAGCTATTTTCCGGCAAGGTCGAGATCGACGCGCGGCTTGCTGCCGCAAGCGATGTCGTGTTCCTCCACGGCCGGGATCTGGTCATGCGCCGGGCCGTCGCCCTCACCGGCGGCAAGGCTATGGCGGGCGAATGGCAGCAGGCCGATCCCACCGGCGTCGCCGTACTGCGCTTCCCCAGCCCCTTGCCCGCTGGCCCGGTGACCTTCGCTTTCGAATACGAAGCGCCGTTCAGCGAAAGCCCTGCCGGCATGTTCCGGGTCAAGGTCGGCGAGGACTGGTACAGCTGGACCCAGTTCGAATCGATCGATGCGCGCGCAGCCTTTCCGTCTTTCGACGAGCCCGGCTTCAAGACGCCGTTCACTGTCACCTTGCGCACCCGGCCGGGCCAGGTAGCGGTGAGCAATGCGCCCTTGCTCTCGAGTAAGCTGGAGGAAGGGCAGGAAGTCCATCGTTTCGCAACGACATTGCCGCTGCCGACTTACCTAGTGGCATTCATGACCGGGCCATTCGCCACAGTCGAGGCACTGGTTCCGCCGACGCCACAGCGTGCGGCTCCGCTGCCGCTGCGAGTCGTCGCCACTCGCCAGTACGCGGACCGGCTTGCCTTCGCGCTCGAAGGGTCGAAGGACATCGTCGTGCGGCTGGAGGATTACTTCGGCGAGGCCTTTCCCTTCCCTAAGCTCGATCAGATCGCTTCGCCGGTCCTGCCCGGGGCGATGGAGAATGCCGGGGCCAATCTCTTCAACGACACGATCCTGATCGTCGACGAGAAGGCAAGCGTGAAGCGCAAGCGCACCTTCGGCATGGTGGTGGGCCACGAGCTGGCGCACCAGTGGTTTGGCGATCTCGTCACCCCGGCCTGGTGGGACGACATCTGGCTGAACGAGAGTTTCGCCAACTGGATGGGCTATCGCGTTGCCTCGCAATGGCGCCCCGATCTCAAGATCGCCGCCGGGGCCAATGGCGAAGGCTTCGCGGCGATGGACACCGATGCGCTGCTGGCCGGGCGACCGATCCGCCAGAAGATTACCGCCAACAATCAGATCGACAGTGCCTTCGATGCCATCACCTATGGCAAGGGCGGTCAGGTTCTGGCGATGTTTGCCGCTTTTATGGGCGATGAGAAGTTCCGCGACGGCGTCCGGCGCTACCTCGCGGCGCGCCGTTATGGCAGCGCGACCAGCGACGATTTCTTCGCCGCGCTCGCCGAGGCGGCGGGCGATCCGCGCATCGTGCCGGCGCTGCGCGGATTTACCGACCAGCAGGGCGTCCCGCTGCTGACCTTCGGCCGAAAGGGCAATCGTTTCACTGTCAGTCAGAGCCGTTATGCGCCGCTGGGCGTGACGGCCCCGGCGACACGCTGGACCGTGCCGCTATGTGTGCGGCGCGAAGCGGCCCGCCATTGCATCATGCTGGACCAGGCGAGCGGCGAAATCGAGGTGAAAGGCAGTGGTCCGCTGGTGCCCAACGCCGACGGTGCGGGCTATTACCGTTTCGAACTGCCGGACGGAACGTGGGACTCGCTGATTGCCCGGGCCGATCGCCTTCCTGCAACGGAGGCCCTGGCGGTGGCGGATTCGCTGATGGCCAGCTTTCGCGCCGGGAGAACCGGCGCCACCCGCGTTTTCCGCCTGGCGCGCAAGCTGGCGCGCAATCCCGACAGCCGCGCCAACGATATTGCCGCCGATCTGCTCGACGGGATCAATGAGGCCGATCTCATCGATTTGGGCGCGGCGCCGGCTTATCGCGCCTTTGTCGGCAGACTGTTCGGGCCGATGCTGGCCAAGGCCGGTTTCAACCCCGTAGCGGGCGCCTATGCCGGCGAAGAACCTGGCCTGTCGCAGCGCCGCCGGCTGGCCGTGGCGCGGATGGCGCGCGGCGGCCGCGATCGGGGCCTGCGCCGCTCACTTGCCGAAGCCGGGTCGAGATACCTTGCAGGCGATACCGCGGCGCTCGACCCGGCCTGGTTCGACCTTGCGTTCGATTTCGTTCTCGAGACGGGCAGGCGCGACGCTGCCAAGGAGCTTGTCGGCAAGGCGTTGGCCTCCGAAGACAGCGTCTTCAGGTCCTCGGCGCTCGCCGCCATCGCGGCAAGCGGCGACCGGGCGGTCGCCCAGTGGCTGCTGGACGATTTCAGGGACAAGCGCTTGCGGCGGAGCGAGCAGATCGGCCTGCTGCGCGGTGTGCTCGAGGCCAGGCAAACGCGCGATTTCGGCTATGACTGGCTGCGCGACCATCTCGGCACCCTGGTGTCAGGCAACAACGGGATATTCTTTGCCTCCCGGTTGCCGCAGATGCTCGGCGGATTCTGCTCGATCGAACGCGCCAGGGAGTTCGCGCGCGATCTGCGGCCGCGTCTGGCGGGGAAGCCCGGCGAGCTGGAACTTGAACGCGCGATCGAACGGGTCCGCAATTGCGGTGTCCTGCACGACACGCTGTCGGCGGTGGTTTCGGCCGAACTTTCCGATTTGCGCTGAGGCCCGGGACTTACCGGAGCGGCAGGTGCAATTGTGCCGTGAGCCCCGCGACATCGCCGGATGCCGTACGGCGGTTGGCGAGGATCAGCGTGCCGCCGTGCTGTTCGGCAATGGCGCGGGCGAGGGCGAGGCCCAGCCCGGCGCCGCCGGTCTCGCTGTTGCGCGAGGGCTCGCCGCGGGTGAACGGCTCGAGCATGCGGGCGATGTCGGCCTCGGCGATGCCAGGTCCGTCGTCGTCGATCCGGAACACCGCCGCACCGTGTTCCTGCACCATCGAGACCCGGGCGGTCTTGCCATAGCGCAGCGCATTGTCGATCAGGTTCCTGAGCGCCCGCCGTATCCAGGTGGCGCGGACCGGCAGGGCGAGGCGCTCGCCCGGGCTCAGCTCGACCGGCTCTTCCATGTCCTCGTATTCCTCTGCCAGCGCGGCGAGCAGGGCGGAAAGCTCGGTCATTTCGAACGGCTCGCGCGCATGACCGGCGCGGGCGAGCGACAGGATGTCGTCGAGCGAACGGGTGATGTCCTCGATCGTCGTCGCCATGCGCGCCCGCTCATGGGGATCCTCGACCGATTCGATGCGCACCCGCAGCGCCGCCAGCGGCGTCTTGAGATCGTGCCCGATCGCACCGAGCATCACGTCCTTTTCGTCGAGCAGCGCGGATATCCTGGCTTCCATGCCGTTGTGCGCGACAATCAGCCGGCGGATGTCGTCGGGCCCCTCGGGCGCAAGCTGGTCCTTGGGATCGCGGGTTTCGGCAAAGCGGTCGACGCGGGTGGTTAACGTTGCCAGCGGCCGGGTGATGCGGCGCAGCATCAGGGCGATCGCGCCGACCAGTATGGCATAGATCAGCAAGGTCTGGCCGATCAGGCTGGCGACGAACATGCCCTCGCCGGTCGGAACGAAGACCCTGGCGATCAGCCATTCGCCGCCGCGCGGACGGATGGCGGCAAGGATTACCCGCTCGGGGGGAGGGCCGCGATGCCATCCCGGCATGCCGCCGCCGCGCCGGGCCAGAACCTCCAGCGCCATGGGATCGGCGACAGTCTTGCGGCGCAGAACGACTACCTCTTCGACCGCGACATCCTGCTCGGCAAAGATTTGGCGCAATTCCGCTTCGCCATGCCGGTCGCGCTTTTCGCCGGGCAGGGCAGGCGAAACCGCGGCGTGCTCGATGCGGAAGCCGCGCCATCTGCCCATGTGCAGAGGCGGCCGGGGCGCGAACATGTCGCCGCGAGACGCCCTGAGCAGGCGGAAAGCGGCGGTGTGGATCAGGGCCGCCTCGCGAAATTCGGTCTGGGCGCGATAGATCAGCAAAGCGCTGAGCCCTTGCGCCAGCAGCAGCGCCAGCGCCACTGCCAGCAGCATTTGCCCCTTCAGGCTGCGGGGCCAGAGCTTTCCAATCACGAACGATCAGCCGGAGCCCGGCGCACGTCCGCCGCGAGCATGTAGCCCCCGCCCCAGACGGTCTGGATCAGCAGCGGATTGCGGTTGTCCGCTTCGATCTTGCGGCGCAGGCGGCTGATCTGGTTGTCCACCGCCCGGTCGAACAGATGGGCCTCGCGGCCCTGGACCATTTCGAGCAGGCGGTCGCGGTCGAGCACCTGGCGCGGGTGTTCGAGGAAGGCCATCAGCAGCCGGAATTCGGCCGAGGAAATCGCAACCTGGGCGCCCTCGCGGTCGGTCAGCCGGCGCTTGAGCGGGTCGAGCTGCCAGCCGTCGAATTCGAATAGCTCGTTCGCGATGTCGGCATGATTGCTCCGCACCGCGCGGCGCATCACGCTGCGGATGCGGGCGACCAGTTCGCGCGGGTCGAAGGGTTTGACGACATAATCGTCGGCGCCGATTTCAAGCCCGACAATGCGGTCGGTCGCCTCGCTCTTGGCGGTGAGGAAGATGACCGGGATCGCCCGGGTTTCGACGAGGTGGCGGCACAGCGTAAGCCCGTCCTCGCCCGGCATCATGATGTCGAGCAGGACGAGGTCGGGGGTTTCATCGCGCAAGCGGCTGCGCGCCTGGGCTGCGCTCGCGGCCTGGACAACGGCAAACCCCTGGCGCGAGAGATACTCGGCCAGGGGTTCGCGCAAAGTCGCTTCGTCGTCCACGAGGAGCAGGCGGGGAGGCGCGGCTTCATTCATGCGATCTCGCGCCTGCTCCTTGGGGGTCTATCGGTCAGTTGGCCGGCGGAGTGCCCGCGCCCGATCCGCCCATGTTGTGTTCGCCCATACCGGCACCGCGCTGCTCGCGCCAGCGCTCGCGCATCGCAGAGCGCGCGGCCTGGCGTTCTTCGGCAGTGACCTGACCGTCCTTGTTGGCGTCCATGCTGTCGAAGCGCTGGGTCGCGGCGGCGGTGAATTCTGCCTGGCTGACGGCGCCATCGTTGTTGGCGTCGGCCATGCGGCCCATCATGCCGTGTCCGCCGTGGCCACCATGACGGCCGTGACCGCCACCCATGCCGCCACCCATGCCGCCACCCATTCCACTGCCCATGCCGCGATGGCCTTCGCCGTGATGGGCAGTGAATTCGGTGCGGGAAATCTGGCCGTTCTTGTCGCTGTCGATTGAGTTGAACCGTGCGGCCTGACGCGCTGCGTGGTCGGCGGAATCGAGCTTGCCGTCCTTGTTGGCGTCCATCTTGGCGAACATCGCCGCTGAGTGCGTCTGCATTTCGGCGCGGGTGATTGTGCCGTTGCCGTCGGCGTCTGCCTTCGGGCGCATGGTCTGCGCGGCATAGGCGGCACCGGCAACCGCGAGGGCTACGGCCGACAGGCCGAGCGCAATCTTCTTCATCGTGTTTCTCCAATCGCTGCCCCGAAGGACGGGATTGGAAACCGGGCTGGTTGGGAAGGGAGGGGGGAAACCCGCGCAGCCCGGCTTCCATCTCCGCTTCTAGACGCGGCTTGTCGCGCGATTATGCCGGATGCGGGCTTTATTGTCGCCATTTGTCGCGGGATCGGACCGCCGTTAATCCGGGTGACAGTCGCGCGCCGTGTTTTCCCGGCCTGAGCGGTTCAGCCCATCGCGACGGCATTCATCTTGTTGCCGTCATGATCGCGCCAGTAAGCGACATAGAAACCGTTGTCGCGCACACCGGGCGCGCCTTCGTCGCTGCCGCCGTTGGCGAGGGCCGCAGCGTGCATGCCATCGACAGTCGCCCGGTCCGCCACGCCGACAGTCGCCATGGTGCCGTTGCCATTGGAGGCCGGATTGCCGTCAAAGGGCAGGGTAACCGCAAAGCCCGCGCCCTGGCCCTGGCTGCCGTAATAGATCGACCGCTCGCTTTCGCCGGTACGGCCAAGCCCGGCCGCGCCCATCACGGCATCGTAGAAGGTGCCGGCCTTTGCCAGGTCGCGGGTTCCGAAACAGACGTTGACGATCATCACTTACTCTCCCGTGTTTTTGAATCTCAAAGTGGCGCGCACTGCGCTTCGAGCCACTCCAGCGTCGCACCTTCGACTTGCCGGCCAACGATCTCAAGCACTTTCGCGTGATAGGCGTTCCACCATGTGACCTCGTCGCGGGTCAGCAGCGAGCAATCGACCAGCGCGCGGTCGATCGGCACATGCGTCAGGGTCTCGAAGCCGAAGAACTCGCCTTCCGCGCCGTCGATCTTGCGCTCCTCCACCAGCAGCAGATTCTCGATGCGGATGCCGTAGGCGCCGGCCTTGTAATAGCCCGGTTCGTCGGAGAGGATCATGCCGGGCAGCAATTCCTGCTCGGTGCCGGACTGCGCGCCGCTGGCCTTGGCAATGCGCTGCGGGCCTTCGTGGACCGAGAGGAAGGCGCCGACGCCGTGGCCAGTGCCATGGGCATAGTCGACCCCTGCCGCCCACAGGAACTGACGGGCCAGCGGATCGAGCTGACTGCCGAGCGTGCCCTTGGGGAAGGTCGCGCGGGCCAGCACGATGTGGCCCTTGAGCACGCGGGTGAATCGGTCCCTGATCTCGGCAGGGGCTTCTCCCGGCCCGATCCAAAGGGTGCGGGTGATATCGGTGGTGCCGTCGGGATATTGCCCGCCCGAATCGACCAGATAGACGCTGCCCGGCTCCAGAAGACGGTTGGTTTCCTCGTTCACCCGGTAGTGCACCACCGCGCCGTTGGGCCCAGCGCCGGAAATCGTGTCGAACGAAAGGTCGCGCAGGTTCCCGGTATCGCGGCGGCACTGGTGGAGCTTTTCCTGTGCTGTCATCTCGTCGATGCCGCCCGTCGGGGCCTCCTGCGACAGCCAGTGGAGGAAGCGAACCATCGCCGCCGCGTCGCGCGCCTGGGCCTTGCGGTGGCCCGCCTGTTCGGCTTGGTTCTTCTGCGCCTTGGGCAACACCGTGGGGTCGCGGTGCTCGACGATCTCCGCTCCGGCTGCTTCCAGCGCCGAAAAGATTGCCTGCACCGACCGGTCCGGATCCACCGCGACCTTTTTGCCCTTGAGCGCCTCCAGTGCCTCCACGAATGCCTCTTGCGGCGCGAGGCGAATGGAATTTCCGAGGTGGGCGCGCAGCTCCGGCGTGAGCTTTTCGGCGGCGATGAACAGGTCCGCCGTGCCATCGGCATGGGCCAGAACAAAGGACAACGTCACCGGGGTGCGCTCGACATCGCTGCCGCGGATGTTGAGCAGCCAGGCCACCGAATCGAGCGCCGATATCACCGCCGCATCCAGCTTCTTTTCCACCAGCCATTCGGCGACCGCCGCGCGCTTGCCCTCACTTGACTGTCCCGCCAGACTCTCCGGATGGACCAGCGCAGGAGCGGGCGAAGGGACAGGGCGGTCTTCCCACACCGCATCGACCGGATTGGTCTCGACCGCGACCAGTTCGGCCTGCTTATCCGTCAGTGCCTTGGCGACAGCGGCAACCCAGCTCTTGCCGTGCAGCCAGGGATCGTAGCCGATCTTCGCGCCCTGGGGTGCATGCTCGCCCAGCCATTTGGCGACACTGGTCTGCGGCACGCTTTCATAGGCATAGAGCCGCCCGTCGACCTGATCGCGCACTTGCAGCGTATAACGCCCATCGACGAACATCGCGGCGCTTTCGCCGAGCACCACCGCCGTTCCCGCCGATCCGCCGAACCCGGTCAACCAGGCGAGCCGCTGGGCATAGGCGCCGACATATTCGCTCATGTGCTCGTCGGAGATCGGCACGACAAAGCCGTCGAGGCCGCGCGCCTTCAGTTCCTTGCGCAGGGCATCCAATCGGGCCTCATGGGTATTCATCAGCATGGTTGCAGTCCTCTGGGTGCCAACATAGAGGCAGGCAATGACAGTTACCACTCCCCCCGTTTCGGCTCCGATCGCCGCAAAAAAGCACCACAGTGTCACTCACCACGGTATCACCGTCAGCGACGACTACGCCTGGTTGCGCGATCCGGGCTATCCCGAGGTGACGGACAAGGAGGTACTCGCGCACCTTGAGGCCGAGAACGCCTGGTTCGAAGCACGCATGGCGCCGCATCAGCCGCTGATCGACAAGCTGTTCAAGGAAATGCGCGGGCGGATCAAGGAAGCGGACAAGTCGGTGCCGCAGAAGGACGGCGACTACCTCTACTGGATCGAGTTCGAGGAGGGGGCGGAATACAAGAAGTGGTGGCGCAGGCCCGTCGCAGGCGGGCCTGATCAGCTCATCCTCGATGAGGTCGTGCTGGCCGAGGGCAAGGACTACTTCCGGCTCGGCGCGATGTCGGTGAGCGCCAACGGCAAGCTGCTCGCCTATGCTATCGACGACAACGGCTCGGAGCGCTTCACCGCGCGGGTGAGGAATCTTGAGACTGGCGAACTGCTGTCCGACGAAATCCCGGGCACCCTGTCCTCGCTGGTCTGGGTCGCGGGGGATACGGGCTTGGTCTACAGCCTGGCCAACGAACAGTGGCGCACCGACAATGCGCGCCTGCACTGGCTGGGCCAGCCCGTGGCCAGCGACATCGAGCTTTATCACGAGGACGACGAAGGCTTCCGCGTCGGCTCTTCGCTGACGGCCAACGAACAGTGGCTGATAGTCTCGACTTCGGACCACGAAACCGGCGAAGTCCGCCTGATCCCCGCCGCCGATCCGCTCGCCGCGCCGATCCTGGTCAAGCCCCGACAAAAGGGGGTTGAATACGATGTCGATGAGCGGAATGGCTTGCTTTACATCCACACCAACGACACCCACGAAAACTTCCGCCTCGCAACCGCGCCGCTGGACCAGCCGGCCGAATGGACCACGCTGATCGAGGGCAGCGACACCTTTTACCTCACCGGCTTCGAGCTGTTTCTCGATTTCTACGTGATCGAGGGACGCCGCAATGGCCTCGACCATGTGGAAGTGCGCTATTACGACGACGATCCGGTCAAACCTGGCTGCATCGAGCCGATCCAGTTCCCCGAAGCGAGCTATACCGCCGGTCTTGGCGACAACCCCGAGTGGGCGATGACGACGCTGCGGCTGTCCTACGAGAGCATGGTCAGCCCGGCGACGGTTTACGATTACCCGGTGGCGGAGCGGAAGCTGGAGACCCTCAAAGTCCAGGAAATCCCCTCGGGCTACGATGCCGCGCTCTACACGACACAGCGCCTCGAAATTCCAGCGCGCGACGGCACCATGATCCCGGTCAGCGTGGTCTCACGCAAGGACAGGCAAGGCGCTGGCCCGCTCCACCTCTACGGCTACGGCGCTTATGGCATCGCCATCGACCCGGGCTTTTCGACCTCGCGGCTAAGCCTGGTCGATCGCGGCTTTGCCTATGCGATCGCCCATATCCGCGGCGGCGACGATCTCGGCCGCGCCTGGTACAAGGCGGGCAAGCTTGAGCGGCGGTGCAACACCTTCACCGATTTCGTCGATGTCGCGAACGGCCTGATCGCGCTTGGCTTCACCGCGGCTGGCCGCATTTCCATCTCCGGCGGATCGGCCGGCGGCGAGCTGATGGGGGCGGTGGTCAATTCCGATCCGCAGCTGTGGGGCGCGGTCGCGGCGCATGTGCCGTTTGTCGACGTGCTGGCGACCATGCTCGACGAAAGCCTGCCGCTGACGCCGGGCGAATGGCCCGAGTGGGGCAATCCCATCGAGGACAAGGCAGCCTTCGAACTGATCCGCAGCTATTCGCCTTACGATCAGGTGAAGGCGCAAGCCTATCCGCCGTTGCTTGTGACCGCAGGGCTCAATGACCCGCGCGTGACCTATTGGGAGCCGGCCAAATGGGTGGCGAAGCTGCGCGAGCTGAAGACCGATTCGAACGAATTGCTGCTCAAGACCAACATGGGCGCAGGCCACGGCGGCAAATCGGGCCGGTTCGAGAGCCTGCGCGAGACGGCCGAGGAATTCGCCTTCATCCTGTGGCAGCTCGATATCATACCAACCGTCGGACGGGATGACTCACTTTCGTCACCCCGCACTTGATGCGGGGTCCCGCTTCACTCTGGGGCGCGGATAGGAATAACAGCGGGATCCCGGATCAAGTCCGGGATGACGAACAAAGGGTCAATTGATCGGACGGCTGGGATCACATCCTGACTGGCGCAGGCCCCAGATCGCCCGGTTTGCGTGTGCCCAGGGCCTCCCTTGCCCGGGCTCTGACATAGGCGTGGAGCTGCCGGATTTCGTCGTCGCTCAGCATTTCGAAGCGCGGCATGCCGCGTTCGAGCAGCGCCCCGCTCTTGAGCAGTTCGCTGAACGTGTCGAGCTTGAGCGCGATGCCCGATTCGCGCAGGTCCGGCCCCGGAGTGCCGGCCGATTGCATGCCGACGCCGTGGCAGGCGGCGCAGCGCAGCGATAGGCCCCATCCAGCCTTCACGTCGGCTTCGTTCAGCACCAGCGCCGGATCGTCGAGCGCGTGGATGGTCTTGTCGGGCGGCGGGCTGTCGGGAATTGTCGCCTTGCCGTCGAGCGCGAAGGTCAGCAGGCGGCGTGGCTGCATGCCGTATTTCCAGCCGACATTCATGAATTCGCCGAATGCCGCAGTAGTGCCGCCATAGCCGACCAGCACCGAGACATATTGCTTGCCGCCGACGGAGTAGCTCATCGGCGCGCCGACGATGCCGAGGCCGGCATTGAACTTCCACAATTCCTTGCCGCTCTGGCCGTCCCAGGCCTTGAACCAGCCGTCGGCCAGCCCCTGGAACACCACGCCGCCCGCCGTCGCCAGCGTGCCGCCGTTCCACAGCTCGTCATGCTGGACTTTCCACACTTCCTTCTGTGCCACCGGGTCCCAGGCGACCAGCGAGCCCTTGCCATCGCCGGGCTGTTTGACAATCGGTTCGACCATCAGCCCCATGACGTTGAAGGCATTGGCCGACTGTTCGCCGCGCGAGATGCGCAGGCCGATCTGGTGCATCGGGATATAGACCAGCCCCAGTTTCGGATTGTAACTCATCGCCTGCCAGTTGTGCCCGCCGATGGCGCCGGGCCACAGTTCGACGTCGCCCTTTCCGTAACGGATGCCGGGCTCTTCGATCGGGCGGCCGGTCTTCAGGTCGATGCTCTTCGCCCAGGTGACCAGCGTCGCCTTTTCGGCCGAGATCGGCTTGCCGGTCTCGCGGTCGAGCACATAGAAGAATCCGTTGGTCGGAATGTGCATCAGCACTTTCTTCGGCTTGCCCTCCAGGTTGAGCGTCGCCATCACCATGTTGGGCGTTGCCTTGTAGTCCCAGCTGTCACGCGGGGTTTCCTGATAGTGCCAGACGTATTTGCCGGTGTCGGCATCGAGCGCGACGATCGAGGATGTGTAGAGGTTGTCGCCCGTGCTGCCGGGATCGCGCTTCTCGGAATCATAGGGCCCGGCGTTGCCGGTGCCGATATAGATGCGGTTGGTCTCGGCATCGAACGTCATGCCGTTCCAGGCAGTGCCGCCGCCGCCGGAGTTCTTCCAGAATTCCGGGCCCCAGGTCTTGGCAGCGGCCTCCATCGCCGGATCGCCGGCATTGTCTTCGGGCGACCCGGGCACGGTATAGAAGCGCCACAGCTGCTTGCCGGTTTCGCTGTCGTAGGCCGTGACATAGCCGCGCGCGCCGAAGTCCGCGCCGCCGTTGCCGATGATCACCTTGCCGTTCATCACCCGGGGCGCGCCGGTGCTGATCATCATCTTGCCCATCGGGATGGTATCGGCGTGCCAAAGCTCCGTGCCGGTCTTGGCGTCGAGCGCGAACATCCGCCCGTCGAGCGCCACGGAGAAGATCTTGCCGTTCTCGTAAGCCGCCCCGCGATTGGCGCCGAAGGAGAAATGCATCTTGGCGGGATCGCGCTTCCAGGTCTGCGGATCGAACTTCCACAGCAGTTTCCCGGAGGCGCCATCGACTGCGTAGACCGTGGCATAGCTGCCGGTGAAATAGAGCGTGCCGCCTACCGCCAGCGGGGTAGCCTCCAGCGTGACTTCGCCGGGCAGGTCGAGCGACCAGGCGAGGCCGAGCTTGCCGGCGTTGGCGGAATCGATCTGGGTGAGGCGGGAGAAGCTTGCTTCATCCGCGGAACCGCCCACGGAAGCCCAGTCGGCTTCGGTGCCCACCCCGGCATCGGGCTGCGGGGTTCCGGTCTTGGCGCACCCGGCCACCAACAGAGCTGCGCCTGCGGCAGCGAACATCACCTTGCTAACGCAGCGCATCGCTGCCTCTCCCCATCGCGATTCTATCTGATGGGCATGCTATGACACACAATAGCTCACGTCCAGCCGGGTTGCGCCCTATTCCGCCGCGATCGCCAGCGGCACGACATTGTCCGATGCGCGCTGGTCGATCACCCAGCGCACGTTGCGCCGCAATGGCTCAATGCCGTCGTGCGGCATGCCGGGGGGCAGGGTGTGCATGTCGTGGAAGATCTGCATCGGATCGCCGCCGGACAGCGAGACCAGCCGCTGGACACCGGCGAGCGCGAACGGATCGAGCAGCGTCTCGCGCAGGCTCTCGGGATAGACGCCGACGGTCTGCGTCGTGTCATCGCACCATTTGGTCACTTCGAGCAGATTGGGCATCGGCACGATATTGATCACGCGGTTGTTGAGCTGGTCGTAAAAATCGACCCGGTCGGAGAATTTGGAGACGACCACCCCGCCGGTCAGCGTGTCGCCCTCGACGTGGTAGAAATCGTCCTCAAGCGCGATGGCTTCCATCTCGGCCTCAAGGTCGTGGTTGCGCTTGGCGACCGGGGTCGAGATCACCGGCGGCAGGGTCTGGAACGCCGCGACCACCTTGTGCCCCAGCGCGACGACCTTCTCTAGGCTCTCCTCGTCGGTCTCGCTTTCGACATAGACGATGCGGGTGTTGGCGCAGGCAGTCTGGTTGTAGAAACCGGTGATCACCGCGATGCCGGTGGCGGCCTCTTCCATCGCTTCCTCGCTTTCGAGGGCTTCCTTGCCGATCACCGACATCGAATACTTCGGGTTGAGCGCGGTGAGGTCGATGCCCGGGGTGAGGAACTTCTGGATGTGTTTGACCGAAGACATGCCGCCCCAGGCAGTGATCTTGTCGATCCGGCTGACCCGGACGATCTGCTTGTCCATCTCTTCGTCGCCGCCCTTCCAGTAGGCGACGGCGACGTGTTTGGTCACCGGGTGGCCGGCATCGACGTCGATCAGCGAGCGGCAGATTGCGTTGGCGGTCAGCGGGTCGTTCGACGGCGCCTTGATGAGGACATCCGACTTGGTCAGCGCCCCCCGCACGATGGTCAGCGCGGCGACGACCGGCACATTGCCGGCGGTGATGTGGAGCTGCCGGGTGCCGACCGCGCGCACCCGGCAGTTGGCATATTGACCGTCGCCCGGCACCCAGCCGTCGAGATAATCGATGCCCACCGACTTGTCGATCAGCGCCGACATGCCATCGGGATCGAACATGCGCGGCAGTTCGTCATAGACCCCGCGCAGGATCGGCTCGGCCAGCCCGCCAGCCTGGAGGGCTAGGGCGAAACTTTCCTGCAACCAGGGATTGTCCTCCAGCCGCAGCCGCCTGCCCACTTCGGCGAGGAAATCGACGATTTCGTGGGTGGGCGTATCCATCAGATCGTGCAGCAGCACCGGATTGCCGAGCACCAGATCGTGGATGTGCTTGTGCGGATCGGGGGTGCGGAACTGCGCCCCGCCGCGCCCGCTGTATTCGACTGCGCCTTCGCCCGGCTCGATGATGCGGCCGCGGGCGATAATCGGGATGTTGTACATATCGGTCATGATTACACCTGCGAGATAAAGTCCATGAATTCGTTGTATGCCTGCGCGGTTCCCGCACAAGTGATCTTGTCGTCGCCGCCTGCCATCTCGGCAAAGCGGGTGATCTGAGGGCCGACGCGCGGGCCTTTCCAGCCGCAGGCGCAGTCCTCCTCCCAGTGGATGGTGATCCGGTCGCCCGAGATAAACCCGCCCCAATAGGTCTCGGTGAGCAGGTCGAAAAAGCCATAGCGCCCGGTCTGCGCGCCCTCGCGCGGCAGCAGGTTCATGTCGGCATCGAACAGCAGCGGGATGGTATGCGGGAAGATGTGGAAATGGCCCTGCGAACAGCGCGGCGACATGCCCATCACTTCCGACATGCCATAGAACATGCCGATCCGCTCGATGCCGAAATAGTCGCGCACGAAGCCTTCCCAGTCGTCGGGCGCGTCCTTGAAGCCCTTCATGCCGCCGCCGGTCATGATGAACGAGCCGGGGGCGAACTCGGGCTTCAGGCCCTTGTCGATGCCGCTGCGCGCGGTGCGGATGAGGTCGGCGAAAGTGCCGCCGAGCTTGACCCGCTTGCCTTTGAACTCCTCGAACAGCTTGAAGAACCAGGTCTCGATGTCCTGCTCGCGGCGCTTGCCTTGCGCGATCAGCGCCTCGCGCTGCCGGAGCAGGGCGGGATCGAAACCGAGCTTTTCCAGCTCGCCGCGATCCTCGGCAGACTGCATGCGACCCGCCAGCGACATCAGGTCGGCGGAAATGTGACCCTGATACAGCGTGTGGTAATGCTCCGGCCCGCCCGCCGCCGGAATGTTGAACAGGCTGAGCATCATCATCATCATCTGATGCCCGCCGCGATAGCCGGGGAAGAAGGTATCGACGTGGTCCGTAAAAGGGTCGACCCCGGTCGCCGCGCGCTGCGCTTCGTAATAGGAGCGCTGCCAGACCGGGAATTCCTGTTTGGCACGCGGCACGAAACTGAGCTTGCCGGTGGTGCCAGATGAATGGCCGATCAGCATGCCGAACTGGTCGAGCCGGTCCATCCAATCGTCGAGCGTGGCGATGCCGGTCAGGTCCATCTCGTGCAGCGGCAAGGTGGTCAGCCGCCCGAGCCAGGATGTAAGCTTGGCGATGTCGCGGTTCTCGATCAGGCTGAGTGGATAGCTCTTGTAGACCCGGTGGTCGAACAGCAGCGGCAGGGCGTCCTCGATGCTGTCGATGCTCGTGACGCCCTCGCGCCTGGCCAGCTTGTCGAGCGCGGCGACCGTGGTGCCGAATTTGGCGAACTGGCTTTTGAGCACCTCGAGCTGGACATCGCCGTAATCGCGCCAGCTGAGCTCGAACATCGCCTCGAAGCCATGGTCGAGCCATTTGCCCGGACATGCCGGATCGAGCACGGTTCGCTCGGCGATTGTGGCCATATCGACTCTCCCAATGGCTTGCTGATCACTTTGTTAGCACTGACGCAGTTGTTCGTCAATCGACACCGGCTCGGATCCTCCCCGTTTTTGCGAAGCACAAACGGGGAGGTGGCAGCCATGAAGTGGCTGACGGAGGGGTAATTTCGACGTCGCAATACCCCTCCACCACCCTTCGGGCGGTCCCCCTCCCCATTTGCGCTTCGCGAAAATGGGGAGGATAAAATCAATCGATCCGGCTGAGCGCCCATTCGATCAGCGCGCGCACGTCCTTGTGGCCCTCGGTCACGCCGGTCGCCGCCTCGCGGCCGAGGAAGACGTTGATCGTCGAAAGCAGGAAGGCCGCCGCCGCCGGGGTCACCGGGCCAAGGTCGGCGCCGCGTTCCTTGCTCTGGCGGGCGATGGCGTCGGCGGTCATCCGCCGCGACTGGGCGAGGAAACGGGCGATTTCCTCGCGAATGCCGTCATGCCGGTTGGCCAGGGCCATGAATTCGAAGGCGAGGCGGGCATCGTGGGCATTGCTCAGCGTCCACCAGATCGCGTGGACCGGCTGATCCGACGCAACGTCCTCGGCGAGTTTGGCCAGCGCCCGCTCGGTGCGGCGGCGGAAGGTGGCGAGCAGCAGCTCGTCCATCGTGCGGAAATAGTAATAGACCAGCTGCTGCTTGAGCCCCGCTTCCTCGGCGATGCGGCGCGAAGTGGCGGCGGCATAGCCTTCGTTGCGCATTACCCGCTCGGCGGCGTCGAGCAGTGCATTCGACGTCGCCGATGTGCTCGGCCCCATTCTGCGCCCGGTTGCCATATGCCCCGTTCCCCCCCGTCGCAGCGCCTAGTGCGCTTCTGCCAGCAGCTTTGCTGCCTCTGCGCCGGACCAATCGTGTCCGCCGGTGTATCGCCAAAGCTCACGGCCCTGCGCGTCGTAATAGATCGTCGCGGGCAGGGTTTGGGCCTGGTAGTGGATTGGCAGATCGCCCTTGGTGTCGATCCAGGCGGGCAACTGGGCGAGACCGCGCTGGTCGAGGAAGGCCTGGACTTTGTCCGGTTCGGCCGTGTCCTGCGAGATCGTCACGACCCGCAGGTCGAGATCGGCGCGGTTGGATAGGGTATTGAGCGTCGGCAATTCGGCGACGCAGGGCGCGCACCAGGTCGCCCAGAGATTGATCAGCACCGGCTTGCCCTTGAGGCTTTGCAGGCGGAGTTCCTGGCCTGACGGGTCCTTGAGGGTAAAATCGGGCAGCGGACTGCCCTTGTGCGAGCGATCGAGCGTGCCCGCCGTTTCGCCTGCCTTGGCCCCAGAGTTGCCAGGCGCGCTGACAGAAGCCTGCGGTTGCGCCTTGTCGCCGCTTTGCCTATCGCAGCCGCCAGCCAGAAGGGCGAAACCCAGGACTGCGCCAAGGACAGGAAGTTTGAGCGATCGGGACAACGGCAAGAGCGGCTCCAATGCGATGTGGGGCGGACGGTTCAGCGATGGGCCGTCGGCAATCATGCGCGAGATAAATGCCTCGATCCCTTTCGACAAGGCGCTGTGGCGGCAGGACATCGCCGCGTCAAAGGCGCATGTCGCCATGCTGGGCCAGCAGGGCATCGTTTCGGCGGCGGATGCCAAGGCGATTGCGTCTGGGCTGGAAAAGGTCGCGGCTGAATACGAGGCCAATGGCGTCCCTGAAAACTGGGACCTCGAAGACATCCACATGACCACCGAGAGCCGCCTCGCCGAACTGATCGGCCCGGCGGCAGGCAGGCTGCACACCGCCCGCTCGCGCAACGACCAGGTGGCGACCGATTTCAAGCTGTGGGTGCGCGAGGCCTGTTTGCAGGCCGACGCCGCGCTTGGCTTGTTGCAGGTGGTGCTGGTTACCCGCGCCGCAGAACATGCCGACAGCATAATGCCGGGCTTCACCCACCTCCAGACCGCGCAGCCGGTCACTCTCGGACATCACCTGATGGCCTATTACGAGATGATCGCGCGCGATCGCTCGCGTTTTGCCGATGCGCACCGGCGGGCGAGCCAGTGCCCGCTGGGCGCGGCGGCCCTGGCAGGGACCGGCTTCCCGATCGACCGCGACATCACAGCAAAGGCACTGGGCTTTGCCATGCCGACGGCGAACAGCCTCGATTCAGTGTCAGACCGCGATTTCGCGCTCGATTATTTGATGGCCGCCGCGCAATGTGCCTTGCACCTGTCGCGGCTGGCCGAGGAGTTCATTATCTGGGCGAGCCAGCCGTTCGGCTGGGTCGCACTGCCCGATGCGCTCAGTACCGGCAGCTCGATCATGCCGCAGAAGAAGAACCCCGACGCCGCAGAGCTGGTGCGCGGGCATAGCGGACGCATTGCCGGCTGCCTCACCGCGCTGATGATGACGATGAAAGGCCTGCCGCTCGCCTATTCGAAGGACATGCAGGACGACAAGCCGCCGGTGTTCGAGGCGGCTGGGCTGCTGGCGCTCTCCATCGCGGCGATGACCGGGATGGTCGAGGGCGCGGCTTTCCGCACGGAGCGGATGCGCGCCGCCGCCGAGCTGGGCTATGCCACCGCCACCGATCTCGCCGACTGGCTGGTGCGCGAGGCGAACATTCCCTTCCGCGAGGCGCACCACATCACCGGCAGCGCCGTGAAGCTCGCCGAGAGCCGGGGCGCGGCGCTCGATCAGCTGCCGCTCGCCGACTTGCAAGCAATCGATGCGCGCATCGACGACCGCGTCTTTGCCGCCCTCTCGGTCGAAGCTTCCGTGGCCGCGCGTGCCAGCCATGGCGGAACCGCGCCTGTCGAGGTAAGGAAGCGCATTGCCGAAGCGCGCCTGGCGCTCGGGCTGGAGTGATCGCGATGCGCTGCCTTGCCGTGCCGGCCCTGCTGCTGACGCTCGCCGCTTGCGGCGTGCGCGCCGATCTCAAGCCGCAGGCGGGCAAGTCGCTACCCGTGGCTCCCTATGGCCGCAGCGAGGCGCTGAGTTCCGCGCAGCTGCTGGAAACCACACCCCAGGCGGCGCCGGAGCGCAGCGTCGAACTGCGAAAACGGTCCGAAGAACGCACCGACGACCCCTTCGACCTGCCGCCCAAGGAATAGGCCGCCCAAACAACAGGGCGCGAGTAAAAAAGACCGGAATTATGGATCATTTCGAACTGAAGAACGGCGTGCTCCACGCCGAGGACGTGCCGCTGACCGCCATCGCCGAGGCGGTTGGCACCCCCGTCTATGTCTATTCGCGCGCGACGCTGACCCGGCATGCCCGGGTGTTCCGCGACGCGCTGAGCATGCTGCCCCGGTTCCACATTGCCTATGCGATCAAGGCCAATCCCAACCTCGCTGTGCTCAAGCTGCTGGCGAAGGAGGGCTACGGCGCCGATGTCGTTTCGGGCGGCGAGATGGAGCGGGCGCTGGCGGCGGGGATTCCGGCGGCGGACGTGGTGTTCTCCGGTGTCGGCAAGAGCGCGGCCGAAATGGTCCGCGCGCTGGAAGCCGGGCTCGGCCAGTTCAATCTCGAATCCGAAGAGGAAGGCGTGGAGCTGGCGGCGCTGGCGGCAGCGCGCGGGCTGACCGCGCGGGCTGCGCTGCGGGTCAATCCCGACGTCGATGCCGGCACCCACGGCAAGATTTCGACCGGCAAGGCGGAGAACAAGTTCGGCGTGGCTTACGATCGGGCAGCCGGCATCTACGCCCGGCTGGCCTCGCTGCCGGGGCTGGAGATGCGCGGGCTTGCTGTCCACATCGGCAGCCAGCTGGCCAGTCTCGAGCCGCTGGAAAGCGCCTTCGCCAAGATGGGCGAGTTGATGCGCGCGATCCGCAGCGAGGGCCACAGTATCACGCATATGGACCTCGGCGGCGGGGTTGGCGTACCCTACAAGGCGGGCGATGTGTTCCCCAGCCCCCAGGAATATGCCGCCATGGTCGCCCGGGTGACGGCGGACTGGGACGTCACACTGATGTTCGAGCCGGGCCGGGTGATCGCCGGCAACACTGGCGTGCTGGTGACGCAGGTGATCCGGGTGAAGCCGGGCGTGAGCTGTCCGTTCGTCGTGGTCGATGCGGCGATGAACGACCTTGCCCGCCCAGCGCTCTACGACGCCTGGCACGATTTCCTCGCGGTGAAGCCCAGCGGAGAACGGATGGTGGCCAATATCGTCGGTCCGATCTGCGAAAGCTCCGACACCTTCGCCATGGGCCGCGATATCGATGCCGTGGGGGCGGGCGATCTCGCCATATTCCGTACCGCCGGGGCCTATGGCGCGACCATGGCCAACACCTACAACAGCCGCGCGTTGGTGCCCGAGGTGATGGTCGATGGCGCTCGCTGGGCAATTGTCGCCGAGCGCATCGACCCCGCCACGATCCTCGCCGCCGAGCGGGTTCCGGACTGGCTGGAATGAAGAGACCCACCCCCAACCCCTCCCGCAAGCGGGAGGGGAGCGAGACTTGCCGAGCGTTAGCGAGGCTAGTCGCAGCGGGGTGGGTTTGTGGTTGCGGGATGGGTTAGATGATTGATTCAATCCCCCTGTTTCACCGCATCGCCGGCTGTCCGGTGATCGTGCTGGGAAAGGGCGACGCTGCCGAGGCGAAACGGCGGCTGGTCGAGCGCGCGGGCGGTGTCGTGGTTGGCGAAGACAATCTGCAGGCCCGCCTTGCCTTCGTCGCGCTCGCCGAACCCGATGCGGCGGCGGCCCGGCTCAAGGCACGCGGGCTGCTGGTCAATGTTCCCGACAGACCCGAGTTGTGCGATTTCACGGTTCCCAGCATCCTCGACCGCTCACCGGTACTCATCGCCATCGGCACCGGCGGGGCTTCGGCGGGACTGGCCAAGGCGCTGCGGCTTCGACTGGAGGCCTTGCTGCCGCAGTCGCTGGGCGAGCTGGCGCAAGCGCTAGGTGCGGCGCGGGAGCGGCTTCGCGCGCGCTGGCCGGACGCGGGAGACCGCCGCCGCGCGCTCGATGCCGCGCTGGGCGAGGGCGGCATGCTCGATCCCGTGCGCGAGGACAGCGAGAAACAGCTTGATGCATGGCTGGCGGGGCAGGACGGAGAGGTGCCGGACACCGTCACCGAAATCCGGCTGACCAGCGCCGATCCCGAAGATCTCACCTTGCGGCAGGCGCGGCTGCTAGGCTCGGCGGATGTGCTGGCTTATGAGCCGGCCGTTCCCGCCGCGATCCTCGACCGAGCCAGAGCCGACGCCGCGCGCGTGCGGATCGCTGAAGGCGGGATACCTGCCTTCACTTCCGGCCTGATCGTAATCTTGCGCTCTTAATTCGCTTCCGCCGCCAGGATCACGTTCATCTGCGCCGTCGCCAGCAGGTGCTCGCGATCGTCCTGCCACAGCTCGGCGTTGACTTGCACCAGCCGACGCCCCGCGCGCACCACCCGGCCTGTCGCGTAAATCCGGTTCGCCGGGGCGCCGCGCAAGTATTGAACGGTGACATTGACCGGCTTCAACCGCTCCAGCGCGACCCCGACTTCGGCCTCCACTGCCGTCACTGCCGCCATCTCGAGCAGGCCGGCCAGCGCGCCGCCGTGCCAGAAGCCGGGCCGTCCGGCAGCCCGGTCGCTGTAGTCGCAGGCGAGCAATGGGGCACCGAGTTCCATTCGCTCGATCGCCATGCCCAGGGCGCGGGCATAGGGCGGCAAGACGATGCGTTCGGCTGGCTCGCTCATGCGTCCATCATCATGTAGGTGCCCGCGACCGAGGCCACCGGGTCTTCGGCCTCCTTGTCGTAGGCAATGCCGCGCACAAAGGCGATCGAGCGGGTCAAGCGATAGCATTCGGCGCGGCCGATCACGGTCCGTCCGGGCAAGGCGGGCCGCATGTAATCGACCCTGAGGTCGATCGTCGCCTGCGGCAGCAGCACGCCGCGCCGCAGCCAGATGGCAATGCCGAGCGCGCTGTCGAGCAGGGTGATAATCGGCCCGGAGGCGAAAATGCCGGAGCTTTCGCTGACGGTCAGATCGGCCCGCCACGGCAGCGCCACTTCCACCCAGCCTTCGCCCGCTCCGTGATAGCGCATGCCGAGCCAGCTGTTTCCGCCCAGCAGTAACGGGATCTTGGCCGCATCGAAGGGACCGCTCAGTTCGATCTGGGGCTGCCCGGGCGCCGGGCCGGATTCGTCACGCATGGCTGCCGCTCTGCTGTGCAAACCGCTCCATGACAATCTTTTAATTGTGAGCGAAGCGCGCGCTGGATCACGTTTCCCGGTGCGGGGCGCTGTGCCCCGGCTGCATGGGGAAACAAACATGAACCTGCCCAAAATCGACCTCTCGTCGCTTCCCGACCTGGATACGCTCACCGGCGTCTTCGGCAGTATTCAAAACGCCACCAGGATCACCGAATTGGACGATTCCATCGTCGTGCTGATGACGTTCCTCTACGAACTGCTGAACCCGATCTGACGGTCCGGAGCGAGGGACGCGAATGTTTATCGACCCTCGATTGCGCGCGCTGCGGAGTGACGACACTCCGCAGCGCGACGCGCAGGCCTGTGTCCATCAGGTCATGCGCGCGTGGAGCACCGGGCCGGAGGCGGCGGAGGTGCTGCGCGATGTCGAGCAATTCGCCAGCCAGCGACCGTTGTGCGAATGCCGCGCTCTGGCTTCGCTTTTTGCCGAAGGCGAGCAATCGGCACGGGGTCTGGCGCAGTCGTTCGTAGCTGCGGGCTGCGCGGCGCTCTCGCAGGCTCCGCTCGGCCATATGCCGATGCGCCACTACACCGACGGGGTGATCTCGACTCTGATGCTCGCGCGCTCGGGCAATGTCACGCTGGCACTGACGGCGATCGACGGTGACGGGCTGCGCGGCCAGCCGGTGCCGCTGGCTGTGAAATTCGGCTCGGCCGAAACCTGGGAACATGTGCTCGGCGGTTCGGCGCGGGCCGAGTTGGTTGTCGGTCGGCCGAGGCCCGGAGACGAAGCCGAACTGCGCCGCGACAGCACCATGCTGACATCCGGCAGCGTCGTCCGCTACGACGGCGAACACCGCGCGCTGCTGATCGAGCGGGTCGAAGGTATTCTTGTCACCCTGCGCCTCCAGCGCCGCCGGGAAGGTGTCGGGCCGGCGCGGGAATACGAGCTCGCCACCGGCAAGCTGCTGCACCAGAGTTCGGGCAATTCGCGCGACAGCCGGCACGAACTTATGCTCGCCCTGCTTGGGCGCATGGGTCGCGCCGATGCCGCGCCGGCGATGGCCCGGATAGCGCTGGAGCAAGGCGGCATGGCGCTGCGCTGGCAAGCTCTGCGCGAGTGCCTGGCGCTCGATACGCAAGCAGGCTTCGCAGCGCTCACCGCCGTGGCCTCCGCGCCGAGCGATCCGCTTTGCGCACCCGCAGCGGCGCTGCGTGCGCAGCTGGTCGAAAGCTACCCGCAACTCGAGGCGCTCGAACCATGCCCCGCGTGATCGCCGCCCCGGACCGGTCGGTCGCCTGCCTCGACGAATGCGGCGATGCGCTGCTGGCGCGGGGTTTCGACCCGGAAGACCACGACAGCCTGGAGCATGCCGCGCTGCAATTGCGCCGCCTCGGCAATAACCCGGCGTTTCTCGGCGACTTGCTGATCGGCGAGCTTGCCGCGCGCCACCGCGAGGACAGCGCCGCCCATGCCTATGGCCCGCAAGTGATCATGCTGCGGCCGCCGGGCGAGGGAAACTTCTTCCTGCGGGCGAACATCTGGCCGTCGCCGGACGAACACGCGATGCGCGCCAGTGGCGGCGGCGTGTTCGCCTACAACCTGCCGCACGATCACAATTTCAGCTTCCTGACACTCGGCTATTTCGGCCCGGGCTACTGGAGCAACTATTACGAGTACGATTACGAAGCAGTCGCCGGCTGGCGCGGCGAGCCGGTGGACTTGCGCTTCGTCGAGCGTGCGCGGCTGGAGGAGGGCAAGATCATGCTCTACCGCGCGCATCTGGACGTGCACGACCAGTCGCCGCCCGACTCGCTGTCGGTCTCGCTCAACGTGATGCACACCTCGGGCGCACAAGGGTGGCTCGACCAGTACGGCTTCGATCTCGGCGACAGCGATTCCACCGACGGTTCGGGGGCCTGCGTCAAACGGATATTGAGCAATGGCTCGAGCGAAGCGTTCATGCGGATCGCCGTCGGGCTGGGCGGCGAGGAAGCGAAGGATCTGGCCTTGCGTTTCGGCCAGACCCATCCCAGCGATCGCATGCGGCTGGCGGCCTGGCGCGCGCTGGCTTCGGCGGAGACCGATGCGTCGGCCCGCGACGAAGTGTGGCAGCGCGCCGGGAGTGCGGGGAGCCGGCTGGTGGCGGGCGAGGCACAGCTGAGGCGCGCGGAACTGACGAGTTAGACAACGCTGCCCGTCATAGCATCGATTGCCGCTTGGAGGATCACCGCCGCCGCCGCCGAATCGATCCGTTCGGCGCGCCTGGCCCGGCTCATATCCTGGGCGATCAGGCCGCGTTCGGCCCCTGCGGTCGACCAGCGTTCATCCCACAACAGCACCGGCAGGCCGAGCGCGGCGAGGTTCTTGGCATAGGCGCGGCTCGATTGCGCGCGGGGGCCGGAACTGCCGTCCATGTTGAGCGGGAGGCCGACTACCAGGCCCCTGATCGTGCGATCGGCGACGAGCGCGGCAAGCAGCGCCTTGTCCGCCCCGAACTTTCCTCGCTGTATGGTCTTGCCCGGTGAGGCGAAGCGCCAGCCGGCGTCGCAGACGGCGATGCCGATCGTCCGGGTGCCAAGATCGAGCCCCAACAGCGCGCCGCCGGAAGGGAGGGCCAGACGGAATTCCGCTGCGCTTTCGGTGACCGGGGCGTCCATGCGGGCAATCAGTCAGGCGCTGCCGGTTCGTGCCGCGCTGCCTCGCGTTCCAGCCAGACCTTGATCATCGCCACCATCGGATCGGCCAGGACCAGGCCGAGCACGCCGAACAGCACCCCCATGATCAGCTGCGCGCCAAGCACCAGCGCCGGGGCGAGATCGACCGTCTTCCTGGCCACCAGCGGCACGACGATATTGCCGTCGACCAGATGGACGATGGCATAGACCAGGATGCAGTAGAGCCCCATGTCGGTGCCGCCCGAGAAACCGACCATGATCATCAGCGCTCCGGAAACCGGCGCGCCGATGTTCGGCAGGAAGGCGAGCAGCCCGGTCAGCAAGCCGAGCAGGGCCGCCAACGGCACGCCGTAAAGCTCCAGCATCAGCCAGGTGGCGAAACCTTCCACCCCCATGCCGAGGAGCCGCCCGGCGAGCAGGCGACGCAGCGATTTGCCCATCAGCTGGGCCGTGCCCTGGAAATAGCCGCGCTTGTCGGCGGGCAGCATCCAGGCGAAACCGCGCTGGTAGAGCCGGGGTTCGACCGCGAGATAGATGCCCAGGACGACGATCAGGAACACCGTGGTGAAGAAGCCGATGATGCCGCCGAGCGCCGAGGTGACTTCCGCCACACCGCCCAGCGCCTTTTCGAGCAGGCTCATCGCCGCCTCGGTATCGATGGCGTAGCCGTGCCCCTTGAGCCAGTCGAGTGCGCGCAGCGACTGCGATTCGATCGTTGCGGGCAGTGCTGCCGCCTCTTGGGCGATCTGGCTGCCGGCGAAATAACCGACCCAGGCAATGAATGCCGCCGCGACGACCAGCACCAGCGCTACCCGCCACCCGCGCCCGATGGGCAGGACCCGCCCGAGTAGCCGGGTGCCGCCGTCGATCAGCGCGGCGAAGACCATGCCGCCGAAAATAATCAGCAGCGCATCCGCCATGACCACGGCCAGCGCGATCAGCGAGGCGATTCCCAGCCAGACAAAGGCGCGCTTGGCCTCCTGGCGCAGCAGCGGATCGGAAATGTCGGTCGGCCCGGCGGTCTGGGGCGGCGGGGAGGGCACCCGAGGGGTTCTGCGAGTGGCCGGATCTCGCGCCATTATTGCTTTCCGGATTGCCCTGGGCCGGGCTGGTCAATTACGCTCTGGTCAATTCTGGGGCGCAGGCTGGTCCAGGCGCGGCCCGGGCGCAGCGCCCCCCACCAGGTAAGCGGATTCCAGCTCTCGCTGCCGTTGAAGGAAAAGGTGATGAATTCCGCGCGGCCGCCGACATCGCTCAGCGGCACCGGTCCGCCCAGGCCATTGCGATCAAGCGGCTCGCGGCCGTCGGCGGAATGGTCTCGATTGTCGCCCATCAGGAAGACATGCCCTGCGGGCACGCGCACTTCGGGAAAGTGATCGAGGTTCTGATCGACATGGTCGATCACCTGGTAGCTCGCGCCATTGGGCAGAGTTTCGCGCAGCAGCGGCGTTTCGCAAACCTCCCTGCCCGAAGGCTTGCGGCCATACATTCCCGGGAATGTCCCGCTGTCGCACGGCTGGTTGGCATCGACCGCCAGTTCGACCGGCAGTTCGATCGTCTGCGGCACCGGCTTGCCGTTGAGCACGATCTGGCCATTGACCACGGCGATGCGGTCCCCCGGCAGGGCGACGACGCGCTTGATCAGGTCTTCGTTGCGGTTGCGGGGCACGACAATGACAATGTCGCCGTATTCGGGGGTAGTGCCGAGCAAGCGCCAGCTGCCGCGCGGCGCCAGGTGAAACGAGGCGGAGGACCAGTTCCAGCCGTAGGGATATTTGCTCACCACCAGCCGGTCGCCAACCAGCAGGGTGGGCATCATCGAGATCGAGGGGATGTAGAAGGGCTTGGCGATAATGCTGTGGAAGCCCAGCACCGCCAGCAGCATCAGCGCGAGGCCGCGTATTTCCGCCAGCCAGTCGACCTTCTTCGGTTTGTCAGGTTCTGGCGTATCTGTGGGGACACCGCATTCGGTGTCGCCTTGTTGGGGCTGTTGGGCCTGAACGGGGGACACCGAATACGGTGTCCCCGGGGTTGCACTGTCTTCGGTCACAGGGGTCGGGCCTCGATAATGACAAAGGCCTGCGCCCATGGATGGTCGTCGGTGAGCGTCAGGTGAACTATCGCCTCATGGCCTTCCGGCACGATAGCCGCAAGGCGCTCCGCCGCGCCGCCGGTGAGTTTCAGCGTGGGTGCGCCGGACGGTTTGTTCACCACACCGATGTCCTTCATGAACACCCCGCGCTTGAAGCCGGTGCCGACCGCCTTGGAAAAGGCTTCCTTGGCGGCGAAGCGCTTGGCGTAGGTGCCGGCCCTGGTGAACGGGCGCTTGGCCGCCTTGGCGCGTTCGACTTCGGTAAATACGCGCAATTCGAAGCGTTCGCCGAAACGGTCGAGTGAGGCCTGGATGCGCTCGATGTTACACAGGTCGGATCCGATGGCGACGATCATCGATCGAGCCTTGAAGCCGGATGGATTGCAAGATCGGTCGAGGCAAAGTCGCGCCCGGTGCAGAGCAGGGCTGCGCCCCGGTCTTTGGCTATGGCGTAAACCATCAGGTCGCCGAAGTTGAGCAAGCCGCCGCGACCGTTGCCCTTTCCAAATCGCTCGCGGGCAATGTGTGTGAGTTGAGCATGCCTGTGGGCGAACGAGGCCACTTCGACCCCATCGGCAAACAAGGTGTCAAGGAGCGCCTCGGCTCTCGCCACATCGCCGTCACCGCGCCGCCCTGTGACCATTTGGAGTTCGGTAATGACGGGAGCGGGAATTTGGCGCAGACCGTCTCCGAGCGCTTCCAGCAACTGCTCCCAACCGGGTTCGCCAAGAACGATGGCGACCAGCGCCGAAGTATCGACAATCAACGCGGCAATCCGTTCTCGTCGTACATTTCTGCTTCGATCTCTTCACGGGAAAGCCCCGGCCTGCCGTGACCCGGTCGCACAATTGCATCGATCCGCGCAATGAATTCCTTGCGCGAAAGTCGCGGATCATTTTCCGCAGCCCTAGCCAGCGCTTCCTCGATCACTTGTGCCTGACTGCGCCCGTCGCGGGTCAGCTGCGCCAGCAAGCGGGCGGCCAAATCGGACCGAAAGGAAATCGGTTTCTGGCGATGGCGGGGAAGGGGTGTCATGTCATTCATGCGCCGTCTCCTGCCGAGTAAATAGGCCATGCTTGCAAGTAATGCAAGTATGGCCTGATCACGCTACCGCGCCGCATCCATAAGCTCACGCATGCGCATTATGCTGGCCTCCAGCCCGGTGAAGATCGCCTCTCCGATCAGATAATGGCCGATGTTGAGTTCGGCTAACTGCGGGATGGCTGCTACCGCCGCGACATTGTCGAACGTCAGCCCGTGCCCGGCATGCGGTTCGATGCCGTTCTTCGCCGCCAGCGCCGCCATGTCCGCAAGCCTGGCCAGATGGCCCGCGCGCGCTTCGCCGGTAGTATGGGCATATTCGCCGGTGTGAAACTCTACTACCGGCGCATTCAGCAGCATCGCGGCTTCGAGCTGGCGCGGCTCGGGCGCGATGAACAGGCTGACGCGGATGCCCGCATCGCTCAGGCGCGAAACGAACGGCGCGAGGCGGTTGTGCTGGCCCGCCGCGTCGAGCCCGCCCTCGGTGGTGCGTTCCTCGCGGCGTTCGGGGACGATGCAGGCGGCGTGCGGGCGGTGACGCAGCGCGATCTCCAGCATTTCCTCGGTTGCCGCCATTTCGAGATTGAGCGGCAGGGCACTGGCGGCCTGAATGCGGGCGAGGTCCTCGTCGCGGATGTGGCGGCGGTCTTCGCGCAAATGGCAGGTAATGCCGTCGCCGCCCGCGCTGGCGACGACCTCGGCGGCGCGCACCGGATCGGGATGCTCGCCGCCGCGCGCGTTGCGGATGGTGGCGACGTGATCGATGTTGACGCCAAGTCTCAAGCGATCGGGGCGGAGATGTCCGGAGCTCACGGTTTCGCGCGGCTCCCGGGCTTGATTGCTGGAATCGCTGCGAGTGCGGGCGGCACCTCTTCGGGCGCATAAGTCGGGAAATTCAGCGATATCAGCGCGGTGAACGGCACGCCGATGTCCGCGGTCCCGGCCGAGCGATCGACCAGCGCTGCTCCCGCCACGACCTGGCCGCCGGCAGCTTCGATTGCCTTTATCGCTTCGCGGCTCGAAAGCCCGGTGGTGACGACATCCTCGACCATCAGCACCTTCTCACCCGGTTCGAGGCTGAAGCCCCGGCGCAGCTCGAATGTGCCTTCGGGGCGCTCGACGAAAATCGCCTCGAGGCCAAGCGCGCGGCCCATTTCATGGCCGATTATCAGCCCGCCCATAGCCGGAGAGACCACT
This sequence comes from uncultured Alphaproteobacteria bacterium, assembly GCA_963775115.1. Taxonomy (GTDB): domain Bacteria; phylum Pseudomonadota; class Alphaproteobacteria; order Sphingomonadales; family Sphingomonadaceae; genus Novosphingobium. Next base: position 125,796 of record CAVZHP010000006.1, on the reverse strand, counting down.
TTCGCGATCTCCTTGCGCAGCTCGCGTGGCAGCTTCTGGGCGAGGGCGGCGGCCAGACGGCCGGCCCGCATCGGGTCCATCAGCACGCGGGCGCATTGCAGGTAATGCGCGCTGTGCCGGCCCGAGGAGAGCAGGAAATGCCCTTCGAGCAAAGCGTCGCAACTGCGGAACTCGGCAAGAATATCGTCGTCCTGCATGACGTTGGCGGCCTCCGGGCTCGTAAATCCGCATCGCCGGAACGCTGTCAGGGCGGACCGGCAAAAATATCCCCTAGAGGCGCTTGAGGTGGCCCGCAAGCGCGCGTATAGGCCCGGCGAAACAGGTGGGCCGATCGGGTTCGCCCCCATGCTTCGCCCCCGTTGTTCCCAAGGGGCGGGAGGGGGCGAGAAGCACTCGCCGGCAATGGAAAGCGAAAGCGCAAGAGTATGATGATTGGCGAACAGGCCCGCGTCGTTGGGCTCACGATTCGGGCCATGTGGCTGGCACTACTGCTGGCCGTGCCGCAACTGGCAGCCGCGCAGGCCGCCCCGGTTGCGCCTGCGGCTCCGGTAGCGGTCGAGGCGGCAAAGGCACCGGCTCCGGCGGCTGCCGATGCTGCGGCGCCGGTTGCCGCCACCTCCGATCGTTTCGCTGTCGCCCCGGGCGGTTACACGCCGATGAAGCCAACTCCGGGCATCGGTATGCCGGTCGATGGCGGCATCGGCCTGCAGAAGCAGTTTTCGCCGCTCGGCCATTATGCCCGCTGGATCCACGATGTTCCGCTGCTGTGGATCAGCGCCATCATCTCGATTTTCGTGCTCGGGCTGCTGCTCTGGGTGATGTACCGCTATCGCGCCGGCAAGAATCCGGTTCCGTCCAAGACCAGCCACAACACGCTGATCGAAGTGATCTGGATCACCATTCCGGTGCTGATCCTTGCCGGTATCGCCATCCCTTCGATCGATCTGCTGGCCAAGCAGTTCAAGCCGGCCCCGGCTAAGGCGCTGACGATCAAGGCGACCGGCAACCAGTGGTTCTGGACATATACCTATCCCGACAACGGCGGTTTCGAGGTGGTCTCGAACATGCTGCCGGACAAGGAAGCGGAGAAGAGCGGCGAGCCCGAGCATCTGGCAGCCGACTTCCGCATGGTCGTTCCCGTGGGCGAGCCGATCCGCATGCAGATCACCGCCGCCGACGTGATTCACGCTTTTGCCGTGCCGTCGCTGTGGTTCAAGCTCGACGGCGTTCCGGGCCGAATCAACGAGAAAGTGCTCATGGTCGAAAGGCCCGGCGTCTATTACGGTCAGTGTTCGGAACTGTGCGGCGTGCGCCATGGCTACATGCCGATCGTGGTCGAGGCGCTGCCCCGTCCGCAGTTCAACGCCTGGGTGATGACCCAGTCGGGCGGTGCGATCGACGGTCTGCCGAAGCCGGTCGAAACGCCCGAAGCCGCCGCTGCGCCGGCTGCCGCCCCGGCGCCCGCCGCCTCCGCTACTCCGGCACCCGCTGCCCCGGCCTCTCCGGCGCCCGCCGCCTAAGCCCGCATTCAAGAACAAGGTTCGCAAGACATGGCTACTACCGCCCCCGAATCCTTCAAGGCCCATGGCGACGCGCACGATCACGCGCACGACGAGCATCACATGCCGGGCTTCTTCGCTCGCTGGTTCATGTCGACCAACCACAAGGACATCGGCACGCTCTATCTGATCCTCGCGGTTTTCGCGGGAATCATCGGCGGCGCCTTTTCCGGCATGATGCGGCTTGAACTGGCGGCCCCGGGCATCCAGTATCTCGACACCTTCGCGCGACTGTTCGGCGCCGAGAACCCCAATTTCGACCAGACGCTGCACATGTGGAACGTGCTGATTACCGCGCACGGCCTGATCATGGTGTTCTTCATGGTCATGCCAGCCATGATCGGCGGTTTCGGCAACTGGTTCGTGCCGCTGATGATCGGCGCGCCCGACATGGCCTTCCCGCGGATGAACAACATTTCGTTCTGGATGACTTTTGCCGGCTTCTGTTCGTTGCTGATATCGGCATTCGTGCCTGGAGGCGCGGGCAACGGCGCGGGCACTGGCTGGACAGTCTATGCCCCTCTTTCGACTTCGGGTTCGCCGGGGCCAGCGGTCGATTTCGCGATCTTCTCGCTGCATCTGGCCGGCGCCGGTTCGATCATGGGGGCGATCAACTTCATCACCACCATCTTCAACATGCGCGCGCCGGGGATGACCCTGCACAAGATGCCGCTGTTTGTCTGGTCGGAACTGGTCACCGCCTTCCTGCTGCTGCTCTCGCTGCCGGTGCTGGCTGCGGCAATCACCATGCTGATCACCGATCGCAATTTCGGCACGACCTTCTTCGATGCTGCGGGCGGCGGCGATCCGGTGCTCTACCAGCACCTGTTCTGGTTCTTCGGCCATCCCGAGGTCTACATCATGATCCTGCCTGGCTTCGGCATTGTCAGCCAGGTGGTCTCGACCTTCTCGAACAAGCCGGTGTTCGGCTATCTCGGCATGGCCTACGCCATGGTCGCGATCGGCGTGGTCGGCTTCGTCGTCTGGGCCCACCACATGTACACCACCGGCATGTCGGTCGATACCAAGATGTATTTCACTGCTGCGACAATGGTCATCGCGGTGCCGACCGGCATCAAGATCTTCAGCTGGATCGCGACGATGTGGGGCGGCAGCCTGCGGTTCACCTCGCCGATGCTGTTTGCGATCGGCTTCATCTTCCTGTTCACCGTTGGCGGTGTCACCGGGGTGGTGCTGTCCAACGGCGGTGTCGACGACGTGCTGCACGATACCTACTACGTCGTGGCGCACTTCCACTACGTGCTGTCGCTGGGAGCGGTCACCGGGCTGTTCTGCGGCTTCTACTACTGGTTCCCGAAGATGAGCGGCCGGATGCATTCCGAGTTCCTTGCCAAGCTGCACTTCTGGATATTCTTCATTGGCGTGAACACGATCTTCTTCCCGCAGCACTTCCTCGGTCTTCAGGGCATGCCGCGCCGCTATCCGGACTACACTGCGGCCTATGAGTACTGGAACCATGTCTCGTCGGTCGGCTACGCGATCACTGCGGTTTCGATCCTGATCTGGCTGATCAACATCGGCTATGCCTACAGCGCGGGCAAGAAGGCACCGGACAACTATTGGGGCGAAGGCGCGACCACGCTCGAATGGACACTGTCGAGCCCGCCGCCGTTCCACCAGTTCGAAACCCTGCCGGTGATCGACGACAAGGCGCATCATTGACAGGTTCGTCCGCCCCGCAGGGGCCGGGCTCCTTAATTCCCCCTCCCGCTTGCGGGAGGGGCCAGGGGAGGGCCTGTCGCTCTCCAATAGGCGACACCAAGCCGTGAAAGAACAGGCCCTCCCCCGACCCCTCCCGCAAGCGGGAGGGAAGTTTCCCCTGCCCGCCGACTGGCGCGATTTCTTTGCCCTGACCAAGCCCAGGGTGATGAGCCTTGTCATCTTCACCGGGCTTTGCGGGCTGCTTGCGGCACCCGTCACCATTCACCCGGTGCTCGGTTTCACCGCGATCCTGTGCATCGCCATTGGGGCAGGCGGCGCGGCGGCGCTCAACATGTGGTGGGAGGCCGATCTCGACGCCGGGATGAAGCGCACCAGCGCGCGTCCGATTCCCGCCGGGCGGATGGACCCGACCAACGCCCGCGATTTCGGCATTGCCCTGTCGGCGGGATCGGTGCTGCTGATGGGGGTGGCGATCGGCTGGCTGGCGGCGGGCATCCTCGCCGTCTCGATCCTCTACTACGCCGTGGTCTACACCATCTGGCTGAAACCGCGCACCCCGCAAAACATCGTCATCGGCGGCGGCGCGGGCGCTTTCCCGCCGCTGATCGGCTGGGTCGCGGCGACCGGCGACATAACCCTGATGCCGGTGCTGCTGTTCGCCATCATCTTCATGTGGACCCCGCCGCATTTCTGGGCGCTCGCTCTGTTCGTTCAGTCGGACTACGCCAAGGTCGGCATACCGATGATGCCGGTGGTGGCCGGCGAGCGCTCGACCCGCCGCCAGATCCTTGCCTATGCCGCGCTGCTGCTGCCGCTCAGCGCACTGCCCTGGTGGACCGGCGGCACCGGGGCGGTCTACGGTATTTCCGCGCTGGTGCTCTCCAGCCTGTTCCTGGCACTGGCGGCGCGAGTCGGTTTCAGGCAGCGCTCGGGCGAGAACGATGCGATGAAGCCCGAGCGGCAGCTGTTCTATTGGTCGATCCTTTATCTGTTCGCGCTGTTCGCGGCGCTGGTTGCGGATCGCTGGATCGTGGTGCAGGGGTGATAGGATGAACACGAATCCAGAGCCCCCTACCGACACCGAGGCCGAGCGCGAGCGCATCCGCCGCAGCCGCAACAAGGTGATGGCGCTGCTGCTGGCCGGCTTTGTCGTGCTGGTTTACGCGATTTCGATCGCGAAGATGGGGTGAGCAGCATGGCCGCCGCCGCATCTCTCGACCAGCGCAACCGCCGCACCGGCCTGATCGCCCTGGCCTGCGCCCTGGCGATGCTGGGGCTGGGCTATGCATCGGTCCCGCTATACCGGTTGTTCTGCCAGGTTACCGGCTTCGGCGGCACCACCCAGCGGGCGAGCGAGGCCGAGGCGGCTGCGGTTTCGCTGTCCAGCCAGTCGATCTCGATCCGCTTCGACGCCAATGTCGAACGCGCTCTGCCGTGGAAGTTCCATCCCGAGCAAGTGACCGCCACCGCCCAGCTGGGCGGGCGGCGCATGGCGATTTTTGTCGCCGAAAACCTCTCGACCACGCCCATTACCGGTACCGCCACTTTCAATGTCGAGCCCGAGCAGGCGGGAAAATATTTCAACAAGGTGCAGTGTTTCTGCTTCACCGAACAGACCTTGCAACCCGGGCAGGAAGTGCGCATGCCGGTGGTCTATTTCGTCGATCCGAAAATCAAGGACGATCCCGACGCGAAGGACATCGAGCAGATCACTCTGAGCTACACTTTCCACCCATCCGCAATTCAGACGGATAAGCCTCTGGACCGGGGCAGAACGGGCGGTTAAGGGGCGCTCGAGACATGGGCGGCGCTGGCCGCTTCGTTTGAACCAACAGGCTGGAACCAACGGGGACCTTTGCGATCATGGCCGGAACCAAGAACCACGATTATCACATCCTGCCGCCCGACATCTGGCCGCTGGTGGGTGCCTTGTCTGCCCTGACGATGACCAGCGGCGGCGTGCTGACGATGCATTCCACGCCCGTCGGCAAGTACATTCTGCTGCTCGGCGCATTCGGCGTGCTGCTGACGATGTATCAATGGTGGACCAATGTCGTGCGGGAAGCGCACGCCGGCGATCATACCCCGGTCGTGCAGCTGCATCTGCGCTATGGCATGATCCTGTTCATCGCTTCGGAAGTGATGTTCTTCGTCGGCTGGTTCTGGGCGTTCTTCGATTTCTCGCTGTTCCCTGCGCTGACGCCCGAGGATGTGATCGGCGGGCAATTCCCGCCCAAGGCCGTCGAAGCGGTGATGGATCCGTTCGACCTGCCGCTGCTTAATACGCTGATCCTGCTGTGCTCGGGCACTACGGTCACCTGGGCACACCACTGCCTGATCCACGGCGATCGCGAGGGCCTGAAGAAAGGCCTGTGGCTGACCATCGCGCTCGGCGTGCTGTTCACCGCGATCCAGGCCTACGAATATGCCCATGCGCCGTTCGCGTTCGGCACGAATACCTATGGCTCGGCCTTCTATATGGCGACCGGGTTTCACGGCTTCCACGTGCTGATCGGCACGATCTTCCTGATCGTCTGCCTGCGCCGCGCCTATGCCGGTCACTTCACCCAGCGCCAGCATTTCGGCTTCGAGGCGGCGGCGTGGTATTGGCACTTCGTCGATGTCGTCTGGCTGTTCCTATTCGTCTCGATCTATGTCTGGGGCGGCTGGGGCTATCCGACGCACTGATGATGACGCGATGACGGGCGAGACGCCTGACACGAAAGGGCAGCCGGGACTGGTTCCGGCTGCCCTTTTCGGTTTGTGCCCTCGCTGCGGCGCGCGCGGCCTGTTCGACGGTGTGGCGAGATTCGCCCCGCGCTGCCGGGCCTGCGGGCTCGACTATGCCAGCTTCAATGTCGGCGATGGGCCGGCGGCTTTCCTGACGCTGATTATCGGCGCATTGATCACTGTGCTGGCCATCGCACTTGAGCTCAAAGTCCATCCGCCGTTCTGGGTGCATGTGCTGCTTTGGGTGCCGCTCACCGCAGCGGCTGTGATCTGGGGGCTGCGGGCGGGCAAGGCTGCAATGCTGGCTATCGAATTTCAGCGCGACGCGGGCGAAGCGGGGCGGCGCGACTGATGCTGCGGCGATTGCCCATTCTGCCGACTTTGCTGGTGCTGGCCGCTGTGGCGATCATGATCCGGCTGGGATTCTGGCAGCTCGACCGGATGCACCAGAAGGAGGCGCTGCTGGCACGCTATGCTGCGGCGCCTTCCATGCCGGCGGATGCGGACTGGCCCGGAGATGAAAAAGCGGCCGAACAGGTGCTCTACCGTCATGCCCGCATCGATTGCCGCGAAGTCACCGGCGTGACCACCATGGCCGGTCAGAACGCCGCGGGACAATCGGGCCTGGCGCAAGTCGCGCAATGCCAGCTTGCCGGTGGCGGCATGGCGAAAGTGGTGCTGGGCTGGTCGAGCGAGCCCGTCCTGCGCGACTGGCGCGGCGGCTTGGTTGCGGGAATCATCGCCCCCGGCCCCCGCCTTGTTGCCCAGCCGCCGCTGGCGGGGCTTGAGGCCAGCGCGGTGCCAAACCCTTCATCGATCCCCAACAACCACTTCTCCTACGCGGTGCAGTGGTTCCTGTTCGCGGGGGTGGCGCTGATCATCTATGCGCTGGCGGTGCGGGGGCGGTTGCGGGAGTAAATCCTCTCCGAGCTTGCTCGGGGAGGGGGACCGCCGCCGCAGGCGGTGGTGGAGGGGTGCGGCGCTGCAAGCGCCGCTGGCGCGGCGCGGCCCCTCCGTCAGTCGCTACGCGCCTGCCACCTCCCCGAGCAAGCTCGGGGAGGATTGCCTAAGCCAAGCCCACCCGCTAACCGCCCATTCCCATGGAATACATCTCCACTCGCGGCAGCGCCCCGGCGCTCGACTTTGCCGGTGCGACGCTCGCCGGGCTCGCCTCCGACGGCGGTCTTTACCTGCCGCGCAGCTGGCCGCGCTTTACCCAGGCCGAGATCGCCGCCATGGCGGGACTGCCCTATGCCGAGCTTGCCGCGCGGATCATGCAGCCTTTCGTCGAGGGCAATCTGACCAGTGAGCGCCTGCTCGAACTCACCCGCCAGGCCTATGGCCGCTTCGCCCACAAGGCAGTGACGCCGCTGAGGCAGCTCGACGAGCAGCAATGGCTGCTCGAACTGTTCCATGGCCCGACGCTGGCGTTCAAGGACGTCGCGCTGCAATTGCTCGGCCTGCTGTTCGAGGAATTCCTCGGGCGCGGGAGCGAGAACCTGACCATTGTCGGCGCGACCTCGGGCGATACCGGGTCGGCGGCGATCGACGCGGTAGCGGGCCGCACCAAGATCGACATCTTCATGCTTCACCCCAAGGGCAGGGTGAGCGACGTCCAGCGCCGCCAGATGACCACGGTGCTTGCGCCCAATGTTCATAACATCGCCATCGAAGGCACGTTCGACGATGCCCAGGCGATGGTGAAGCGGATGTTCAACGACGGCGCGATGACCTCGCGGTTCAACATCGGCGCGGTCAATTCGATCAACTGGGCGCGGCTGATGGCGCAGGTGGTCTATTATTTCGCCGCTGCCCTGCAACTCGGCGCGCCGCACCGCCCCGTCGCCTTCGCCGTGCCGACCGGCAATTTCGGCGATGTCTTCGCCGGCTATGTCGCGGCGCAGATGGGCTTGCCGGTGGCGCGGCTGATCGTTGCAACCAATGTCAACGACATCCTCCACCGCGCGCTGACTAGCGGCGATTATTCGCAAGGCACGGTGACGCCGACCGCTGCGCCGTCGATGGACATCCAGGTCTCGTCCAACTTCGAGCGGCTGCTGTTCGATCTTGGCGGGCGCGATGGCAAGGCGCTGGCGGCACAGATGGCGGGCTTCGAGGCGAGCAAATCGATGCAGCTGACCAACGCCCAGCGAGAAGGCGCGGCGGCGCTGTTCACCAGCGCCCGCGCCGACGCCAACGACATGGCCCAGGCGATCCGGTGGAGCTGGGAGACCTGCGGCGAGTTGATCGATCCGCACACCGCCTGCGGCCTCCACGCCGGGCGCGCCTCGGGCTTGCCGGGCGACGTCCCGGTGGTCACCCTGGCCACCGCCCATCCGGCCAAATTCCGCGACGCCGTCGAACGCGCCACCGGACAGCGCCCGGCGCTGCCGGCAAGGGTCGGCGATCTGTTCGAGCGCGAGGAGCGCTACGTCGAGCTTGCTGGCGATTATGCGGCGGTGGCGGACTATGTCTGCGCTCACGCCACGCCCAAAGGGTAATGGCCCAGCTGGTCCAGGCACCCGTTGTCATGACGGGCGAGGGCTGGGCCGACTATGGCCTGATCGATAGCGGCGACGGCCGCAAGCTCGAACGCTACGGACCGCACCGCTTCATCCGTCCCGACACCCAGGCGCTGTGGCGGCCCCGGCTGGAGCGCTGGGCTTCCGACGGCGAATTCGTGCCCGGATCGGACGAGGACGGCGGCGGGCGGTGGCAATTCGCCAATGCCGTGCCGCAGGAAGGCTGGCCTTTGCAATGGGGCGAGGTTTGCTTCGCTGCCCAATGCACCCCGTTCCGCCACCTCGGCTTTTTTCCCGACATGGCCCCGGTGTGGGACTGGATGGGTGGGCAGCTCGCTGGACGCGAAGATGCCGCAACGCTCAACCTGTTCGGCTACACCGGTGTTGGCACACTGGCGCTCAGCCAATACGGCCCGGTCACCCATGTCGATGCCTCGAAAAAGAGCGTCGCCCAGGCGCGGGCAAACGCTGCGCTATCGGGCATGGAAGCCCGCCCGGTGCGCTGGATCGTCGACGATGCCGGCAAATTCGTGGCCCGCGAGGTGCGGCGGGGCAAGCGCTATGACGGGATCATTCTCGATCCGCCCAAATTCGGGCGCGGGCCCGAGGGCGAAGTCTGGCGGCTGGAAGAGCATCTGGCGGGACTGGTCGAGGATTGCCGCAGGCTGCTCGACGCCGAAAGCCGCTTCCTGTTCCTTACCGTCTACGCCGTGCGCCTGTCCTCGCTGGCGATTGCCGGATTGCTCGATGAGGCATTTGCGGACCTGCCGGGCGTGATTGAACACGGCGATCTCGCGGTGCGCGAGGAAGGCTCAGATGGGCGGTTGCTGCCGACGGCGATTTTCGCCCGTTGGCGGAACGAATCGCCAGGCTAGATCAGGGCCCCGATCACCGGCTGCAGGAACACATGGCAGCCGACCGACGCTATCTCGGCGGTGACAAAGCCATTGCGCCAGAACAGCCACGCCCACAGCACTCCGGGCGCGACATAGCGCAGGGCATCGTAGGCCAGCAGGGCCGGGGTTAACGGCTCGGGTGAGATGGCGACCACGTTGAGGCCGATATTGGCCGTTTGCGACACGGCCATCGCCGCGATCATCAATCCGGGGGTCATGCCCTTCGACCCGCGCACCAGCAGTATCAGCCAGGCCAGTCCCGAAAACAGGAACAGGCGGTAGATGACATTCTCGTTGAATGCCCGCGGCATGTAATAGAGCATGCGTTCCGCCAGCGGCGCCTGCATGAACCGGACATAGTACTCGGGCAGCAGCGAGCGGAAAACGAAGCAATCGATGACCACGACATAGACGGCGACCGCCAGGGCGGCGGCCATGCCGGTGGCAATTGGCGATGCCTTGCCGTGCCCTTCCAGGCGCAGTCCCATTCGCGCGGCACAATAATAGCCCGCCAGCGCCAGCACGGCGATCAACAGTGCGCGCAGGACCGGGGAGCCAAGCGTGGCGGCGGTGAAGGCGATCTCGAATGGAGCATATATGGCAATTGCCATGGCGATGGCGACAATGACCAGCAGCGTCCGGCTGGCCATTGCGGTCCCCGCTTCCCGGCTCGCGCCAAGGCGTGCTCCGCTTAGAGGCAAGCGGGTCGGAGCAGGACCGGAATGGATTTGATCAAGCCAGCCGACCACCTGCTTCAGCCGAAGCCGGACCGGGCACTGCCCTCGACCCATTCCCTGGCGGCCAGGCTTTCGAAACCGGTATCGTCGGACATGGCGGTCACTTCGTCGAGCGAAAGCGTGGCGCGAAGCGGTTCTTCGGAGAGTCCGCTGGCGAACAGCACCCCGCAGCGCGTGCCTGAAACCCACGATATCGTGCCGAAAGCTTCGTACTTGTCCCACCGCAGCACGGCATTGCTGCCGCATTTTGGCGGAGCCTCGACAACCAGCTTGGCCCCTTTGCGCGATATGTTTTCCAGTATCGCGCTGTGAGTAGCGGACAGAGTGTCGATTCTGGCAGGCAACCGCACTTTCAGGCGGCCCTGTGTGCGCCGTCGAACGGGCGCGTCGCTTGATTTCGAACCGAAGGTCATGACCGGGATCCTAGGGGAAATCGCTTAAGATAGTGTTCCCGGCCTGCGGCAATCTGCGCGCCGACCGCAAAGGATCGAATGCTGGACTCCACTGTGCCAAAATGCCATCCGCCGCTGTCCCTGTAACCGGAACCGCCCCTTGGCCGACAGCCTGATCCTTGAAGTCGCCGATTTCGAAACCGATGTGCTCACCGGCATCTATTCGGAAGAGACCGGCCGCCCGCAGCCCTTGCGGATCACCATTCGGGCGCAGATGAAAGTGGCGGAGCGTTACGAGCCGAACACGCCGCTGTCGGCCAGCAAGAACTACATGGACCTCAAGTTCGCCGCCACAGGCGCGCTGCCGGCCGGTGTCCACTTCAAGCTGATCGAAGCGGTTGCGGATCATATCTGCGAAACGCTGTTTCTGCAGGATTCGCGGGTCGAGGCGGTGACGGTCAAGATCGTCAAGCTGGCGATCGCCGAGAACGGCGAGCGGATCGGCATCACCCTGACGCGGGAACGGCGCTGATGGGCTCGCTGCGGATTGCCGGGCTGCCCGATGCGGCGCTGGCGGCCGCAGCGCAGTTTCATGCGGCGGACCTGCCTCGGGTGCGCGAGGCGCTCGCAGGCGGAGCGCCGCATCTCGCTCTCGTTTTCGCGCCCGCGGATCGCTCGCACCGGGCCTGGCGGCTTGCCGCCGTGCAATCGCTGGCCCGCGAATTTGCGCCTGTCCGGGTCAATGCCCTGTCCAGCAACAGCGAACCCGCCATCGCTGCGGCCTTGGCCTATCTCGGCACTGCTGCAGGCATCACCGGGCAACTGCTTGAATTGGATGACACGGGTGCCGGAGGGGTGCTATCTTCCTCATCATGAGCAGCCATGCGCCTCTCGTCGATCAGTTCGCCCGGCGGATCACCTATCTGCGCCTTTCGGTAACGGACCGCTGCGACCTGCGCTGCGCCTATTGCATGCCCGAGCGCCAGACCTTCCTGCCGCGTGCCGAAGTGCTGAGCCTGGAGGAGCTGCATGAACTGGCGCTGGGCTTCATCGCGCGGGGCATCACCAAGATCAGGCTCACGGGCGGCGAACCGCTGGTGCGGCGCGACATGATCGAACTGGTGCAGGCACTGGGCCGCAAGATCGGGGCCAATGACGGTAACGGGCATCTCGAAGAGCTGACCATGACCACCAACGGCACGCGGCTGGCCGAATTCGCCGATCCGATTCGCGCGGCGGGGGTGAAGCGCATCAACATTTCGCTCGATACGCTCGACCGTGACGCTTTCGCCCGGTTGGCGCGGCGCGATTCGCTGCCGCAAGTGATGGAGGGGATCGCTGCCGCGAAGGAAGCCGGGCTCAAGGTCAAGATCAACACCGTCGCGCTGAAAGGGATCAACGAAGCGGAGATTCCCGGACTGATCGAATGGGCACACGGGCAGGGCTTCGACATGACGCTGATCGAAGTCATGCCGCTGGGCGAGGTCGAGGAGGATCGCTTCGATCATTACCTGCCGCTCTCCGCCGTGCGCGACGATCTGGAAAAGCGCTGGACCCTCGATGCCAGCGACCACCGCACCGGCGGCCCGGCGCGCTATGTCACCGTGGCGGAGACAGGCGGAAGGCTCGGCCTCATCACGCCGCTGACCAACAATTTCTGCGACGGCTGCAACCGCATCCGGGTGACCGCGACCGGCCAGCTCTTTGCCTGCCTTGGCGGCAACGAGCAGGTCGATCTGCGCGCGGCCCTGCGTTCCGGCAGTCCGGACGAAGCGCTGTCCGAAGCGCTGGACGTGGCAATGAAGATCAAGCCGGCGCGGCATCATTTCGTGATCGACAAGCCCGGCGGCGCGCCTGCATTGGCGCGGCATATGTCGATGACTGGCGGCTGAGCCATGCCGTTGAAGCTGGTGTTTCTCGGGCGGCTGGAAGATGCTGCCGGCGAGGCCGAACGCGAAGTCTTGCTTGTGCCAAGTTATGCGATGCTGCTCGCCGGACTTGAAACCGAACTCGTCGCTGCCCTCGCCGATGTGCGGGTGAAGCTCGCAGTCAACGGCGAAATCGTCTCCGACCGGACAGCTCTGGTCTTCGCTGATGGCGACGAGCTGGCGTTCCTGCCGCCGGTAAGCGGGGGCTGACACGGTGAAGGACGTGCGCCTGCTGACCGAGCCTTTCCTCCCGGGTGCCTTTATCGGGCCGTTCACCAACGCGCATCCCGGGCTGGGCGGAGTTTGCAGCTTTGTCGGCGAGGTCAGGCTTGACGATGGTGTCGAGGCGCTGGAACTGCGGCATTTTGCGCCGCTGACTCTGCCTGGAATGGAGGCACTGGCCGATTCCGCGCTGGGCCGCTTCGATCTGATGGGTATCCTGATCCTGCACCGCACCGGCGTGATGCAGCCGGGCGAGCCGATCGTGTTGGTTTCGGCAGTGGCCCGCCATCGCCGTGATGCGATCCAGGCTGTCGAATTCGCCATGGATCACCTCAAGAGCGATTCGTGGTTCTGGAAGCGCGAGAAGTCTGGCGGGCAGTGGCGCTGGATCGAGCCGCGCGCGCAGGATTTCGAGGATATCCGCCGCTGGGCGTAACGCGCCGGACCTCTTTGATTTGAGTCAAAGCACCGCACGCCTGTCCGCGACAATGCAGGCCTCAAACAAGGAGGCTTTCCCATGTCCAAACGCATTGCCGGCTCCGAACTCGCTCAAGTCGCCGCAATCAGCGCCGCGCCGGTCCAGACCAAGGTCGATCGCACTTTTGGCCTGCCGAGCGGGCTCTATTACGCCACAGTCGCAGCCTATCTCCTGTTCCTCGGCATCCTGACGGTCATGCTGCACAATCCCGAGCTGATCCTGCCGATGGCGGTGATCGTCGGCTCGGTGATTTTCGGCTTCGGCGTAAACCGGACCTGGGCAGGCATGAAGCCGGAAAACGATTCGCGCCCGCTCAGCTGGGGGCAATTCTCCAATCGCGGCATCCAGACGCTGAGCGGCCATTTGACGGCGTTCGAGGCCAGCATTCAGGTGCTGATCCTGCCGGTGATGCTGGTGGTCTGGGGGCTGATAATTGCGGTGATCGTTGCCTTTGTCCGGTAAGGTGTCCGGTAGGGCCTAACCGCCCAGCCTGCCGCGCAGTCCGGCGAGAATACGGTCCTCCTCCCCGATCCACGCGCTGACCCGGTCGCGCGCAGCGGCGATGGCGGTGCCATCGCCGCTGTTTGCACTGCGGTCGATGCGCTCGGCGGCATAGATCTGATCGAGGTCGGCCAGGGCAATCATCGCGTCGCTGCGGGCCGATTCGAGTTCGGCGAGCGCGACACTGGCAGTCGCCCAGCCCTCGCTGCCGGGAGCGCCGCCCGCGCCCGCCGCGACCCTGCCTTCGGCATTGCTGCGGAGCGATTCGAAGCGCTTGTGGGCCTCGCCCGCCTGATCGACCAGCCGGGCTAGCTGTGCTGTCAATTCAGCACCTGGCGTGGACGGAGCCGCAGTGGGTGCCGGCACTTGCGGCGGGGTCTCTGCCGCCCGCTCCGCCGCGCGCCGCGCGAGCGAGGGATAGTTCGTGGTATCGGCGGCGCAGGCCGCAAGCATCAGCGCCAGTGCGGCAGCTGCAAGGCCGGTGTGGGCAGGGATCATAGCCACGCCATAGCACGATGGCCCGCCTTCGCCAGAGGGGCGATCGTCGCCACCATCCTCGGTTGACAGCGAAATTGCCTTGGACTAGGGGCACCACTCTTTCGGGCCCTGCCTATGGCGGGGCCAAGATGCGTTTCCGGGGCGCGAATTCGACGCTCCGCCAAGTCTGACAGGTAAGGGTATCATGTTCGCAGTAGTGCGCACGGGCGGCAAGCAGTACCGGGTTGCCGCCGGAGACAAGATCGCGGTCGAAAAGCTGGCTGGCGAAGCCGGTGAGAAGATCGTGCTGGCCGACGTCCTGCTCGCGGGCGAGGACGGCGCTGTTGCCGACGCCTCGAAGGTGACGGTCTCGGCCGAGATCATCGCCCAGGCGAAGAGCGAAAAGGTCATCGTCTTCAAGAAGCGCCGCCGGCACAATTATCGCCGCAAGAACGGCCACCGCCAGCAGTTGACGCTGCTGCGCATCCTGTCGGTCGGCGGTGCGGAAAAGAAGGCCGCCGCGCCGAAGCAGGAAGCTGCTCCCGTGGCCGCCGAGGCCGAAGCGCCCGCCAAGAAAGCCCCGGCCAAGAAGGCCGCAGCGGCCAAGTCCGAATAAGATTCCGGAGTAATACGAGATGGCACACAAGAAAGCAGGCGGCTCCTCGCGCAATGGTCGCGATTCGGCTGGCCGCCGCCTCGGCGTGAAGAAGTTCGGCGGTCAGGAAGTGATCGGCGGCAACATCATCATCCGCCAGCGCGGCACCCGCGTCTATCCGGGCGCGAATGTCGGCATCGGCAAGGATCACACCCTGTTCGCCCTCGCCGTGGGCCGCGTGCGTTTTCACGATGGCAAGCTTGGCCGCAAATACGTCTCGGTTGACGTTATGGCAGCCGCCGCCGAATAGCTGGATGACCGACAACGGGTCATCCTGATGGGATGGCCCCGCCGGACGAATCGGTCCGGCGACACGAGGGAGAGGGCCCCGCCCATCTCCCTCTTTTCGTCTCTCCCTCTGCACCCTTTTGCCCGGGCAACGTGGTTAACGCGCAGCCCGGCGCAAACGTAATGGCAGTGTCACGCAGGCGGTCTATCCGCCTTGCGGGGCGAATGAGTGGAGATTGAAAATGTTCATTCGCAGCGAGAGGCTGTTCTTGCGGCCGGGCTGGCCAGAGGACTGGGCCGAGCTCCTGACAGTCATCAACGACGCAGACGTGGTGCGCAATCTGACGCGCGCTCCGTGGCCCTATACCATGGACCACGCGATGGAATTCGCCCGCCGCCCGCAGCAGAAGATGCTGCCGCATTTCTTCGTCACTTTGCCCACCGGCGAAGGTGCGAAGCTGATCGGCAGCGTCGGGCTGGCCCGGCATGGCGGCGAAGTCGAGCTGGGCTACTGGATCGCGCGTGGCCATTGGGGCCAGGGCTATGCATCCGAGGCGGTGCGCGCCGTGCTGCCGCTGGCCTGTGCGCTGGGCCACCGCCGGCTGTTTGCCTCGCACTTCATCGACAACCCTGCCTCGGGACGGGTGCTTGCCAAGGCAGGCTTCCGCCCGAGCGGCGAGCGGGTTCGGCGTTTCAGCGCCGGGCGCGGCGAGGAAGCAGTGTCGGTGGCCTATGCGCTGGAGCTGGACGAGCCTTGCGGACGCGACGAGATCGTGACGATCCAGGCGGCGTGAGTTCTACAGCGGGAACGCCTCAGCGAGCGGTTTCGCGCAATTGCTGTTCCACCCCGGCGATCAGCGCGCGGTCGTCGATATGCCAGGGGTGGAAACCGGGCCGCAGATAGTGCAGCCAGGCGGGGACGATGCGGCGCAGCACGCCGGGTTTCCACAACAGGTAGGCGAGCAGCCGCCGCCTTGCCTCGCCGCGCGACATGCCATCCTGGCCGAGCAGGTCGAGCGCGTCGGCGATGCGGTGGTAGAGGAAGTTCTTCGTTACCAGCATCATCATCAGGGTCCGCAGCCGCCAGCGCCGCCACCGGCTCCAGTGCCGCGTCGCATGCAGCCAGGTGTCGAAGGCAACCGCCTTATGCTCGATTTCCTCGATTGCGTGCCAGCGCCACAGTGCAGCGACCTCGGGGTCGGCACCGGCGAAATGGCCGGGGTGGCTGAGGAATTCGTTGGCCATCATCGCGGTGAAATGTTCGAGCGCCATGGTCGCGGCGAGATCGACGATTTTGGGGCGGCCGTCGAACTGCTGCATCAGTTCTTCGACGTGCCGGTCGATTCGCGCCATGTCGTAACCCGCTTCCGCGGCGATGCGGTTGAATGCGACATGTTCGCGGGTGTGGTTGACTTCCTGGATGGTGAAGGCGCGGATCGCCTCGGCGAGCGCGGGCGGCGCGCCCTCGCGGTGCGCTTTGACCGATTCGATGAAGAACGCCTCGCCGCGCGGGAATGTGCCCGACAGCGCGTTGAACCAGGCGGTGGCGACGGGATCGCCGTTCAGCCACCAGCGTGCCGGCTTGCTGTCACGGACAAAGCGCAGGTCGCGGATCGTGATCGAACCACCGGCCAGGGGCTTGCCCGCAGTCGCGGCTGCCTCTACGTCGAACAGCATGGGCGTCTGGGCGTTCATGGCCGGGACTGATTGGCAATAACTTACATTCATGTCAATAAGAAAGCGCCTGCCTCAGGAAGAAAGCCGCACTGTCGCGCTTGAGGCGGCGCGTCTGCTGCTGATCGATCTGGGGCCGCAAGCCGTGACGCTGAAGGCCGTGGCCACGCGGGTCGGGCGCACCCATGCCAATCTGCTGCATCACTTCGGCTCGGCCTCGGGTTTGCAGAAGGCGCTGGCGAAACACCTTGCCGGGAAAATCTGCGCGAAGATTGCCGAGGCAGTCATCGCCAGCCGCGCCGGAGTCGGCGCGCCGCGCGATGTCGTCGATCTGACATTCGATGCTTTCGACAAGGAAGGCGCCGGGGCCCTGGCGAGCTGGATGCTGCTGTCGGGCAACGAGGATGCGCTCGATCCGATCGTCGATGCGATTCACGATCTGGTCGACGAACTGAACGATTTCGGTTCGGGCAGCATGCGCGAGGTGACGCTGGTGCTGGTGCTGATGGCGCTGGGCGACGCCCAGCTCGGCGGCCCGCTATCGCTGTCGCTCGGCCTGCCGCGCACCTCGGCGCGCGATGCCGCGGAAGCGATGCTGATCGAAGCGGCGGTAAGAGCGGGCTTGCCCGGGCCCGTTCAGGCAAGCTGAAGCCAGCCAGGACTTAGCCCGGGGCCGATATCCTCGACCCGCAGGTGATCCACCGCCAGGCCGAGCGCCTGATAGGCGATGCGCCGCCGCGCCGGGTCCGAGCGCTCAAGGGGAACCACCAGCAGCCGCCGGTTCACCTTCTGACGCCAGTTCATCCGCGCGGTGTTCTCCTGACCGATGTAGCAGCCTTTATCGAAACTGACGCCGTTCAGCTCGGCGGCATTGCATTCGAGCCAGAGCAACTCGCCATCGCCGAGTTCGGCGCGGCCCTCGGTCACACCATGTGCCAACCGGTGGGCGAGCCAGGCATCGGCGGCGCTGTCTGCCTTGGGATCGGCAGCCGCGAGCCAGCGGGTGCCCAGCGCCGCCAGCCGCGGGTCGTTGCCCGCTTCGGGGCGCCAGTGGACCGCGACGGCTTCGTCGCGAGCGATGGCGATCTTGCGGCGCAGACGGTAGAGCGAAAGCCGCTTCACCAGCGCATCGGCGCCATCGGTCTCGCAATCGATCAGCATGTCAGGGCCGTCCCGCCAGACGATAAAGTCGAACAGCACCTTGCCTTGCGGGCTCAGCAGCGCCGCCCATTCCGGCAGCGCACCGGTGACATCGTTGGTGATCAGGCCTTGCAGGAAGCCGGCGGCATCTTCTGCTGCGTCCTGCGGCGAAAGGCGGATTACGGCGCGGTTGGTCAGGCAGGTTGCGGTCATGAAGCGAGAGTGGCGCTTATGCGGGGGGAATCAAGCCCGTTCGTAACCCGGCATCGCCTTCAAACCGCCCGTCTCGTCGAAAAAAGGCGCACGTGGCAACGGCATCTTAAACCTTTTGGCCGAATACTAAGGCCGCCTTAACCTTGATTGCGTGGCATAAACCATGATTACCCGTAGCTGCTTGCTCGCCCCGATCGCCATGGCCGCGCTGGGCCTGTCCGGCTGCGGCAGCAGCGAAGAGGAAGCCGCCGACAAGCCCGGCGACGATCCGGCGCTGGCCAGCGCATTGGCCGGTCCGGTGATGATCGATCCCGAACTTGCCGGCCAGAACTATGCCACCGCCGCGATCGCCGGGGGCGGACCGGCGGTTATCGAACTGCCGCCGGCCGAGAGCACCCCCGAAGCCATAGCTGCGGCCAAGGCCGATGCGGCAAAGGCCGCGGGCAAGCCGATCGAGCGCGCGCCGTCACCCGAAGGCGCAGGCGATTCCAGACTTCGCGAAGCGGTGACAGCGGCACAGCTGGCCCATGCGGTCCAGGGACCGGGCACCGATTGCGGCGGCAAGGCAGACTACGAATTTTCCTGGTCGACCAAGCTTCCGGCGCCGCTGCCGATCTACCCGCGAGGACATCTGCTTGAAACCGCCGGAACAGACAGGGACGGCTGCCGCCTGCGGTTTGCCGGCTTCCTCACCCCGGTAGCGGCGGACGATGTCATCGATTTCTATTACACGCGCGCCAAGGCGGCCGGCTTCACCGTCGAGCGGCATCGGTCGGGCGAAGTCCAGCTGCTGCGCGGCGGCAAGGCGCATGCGGTTTATGCGGTGCGGGTGCGTCGGCAGGACGACGGCATCAGCAAGGTCGATATTGTCGCCAACGGCGGTTGACCGCGCCGGTCAGCTTGTTTCGCGAAAGCCCACGCCAATCATCGCGCGCGGCTGCTCCATTTCCACCGAAGTGACGGGATAGGCGCAATGGTCGGCGGAATAGAAGCCGGCCGGGCGATGATTGCCCGATAAACCCACGCCGCCGCAGGGCGCGGAAGGCGGCTCGCCGATTGTCGGCCGGTTCCAGTTGACGATACCGGCGCGGGTATTGGCCCAGAAGCGGTTGTACTCCTGCGGGCTGCCCCCGATCATAGCCGCGCACAGGCCGAAGCGGGTATTGTTCGCCTCGGCGATTGCCTGATCGAAATCGTCGACCCGGATGACCTGCAGGATCGGCCCGAACAGTTCGACGTCCGGGCGTTCGGCCATGCCTGTGGTGTCGATGATGGCCGGCGTAAGAAACGGCAGGTCGTCGTTGGCCCGGATCAGATGCTTGATCGCTTTGCCGCCATGGCCGAGCAGGTAGAGGAAGCTCTCGGTCAGTCCGTCGGCGGCGGCGTTGTCGATCACCGGTCCCATGAAGGGCACTGGCTCGTCGAACGGCGCACCGGCGATGACTCTGTCGGCAAGGCTTTTCACTTCCCCGACTATGGCATCGTACATCGACGATTTGACGATCAGCCTCCGCGCCGCCGTGCAGCGCTGCCCCGCAGTCGAAAAGGCCGACTGGATGATCAGCACCGCCGCGTCGGATACTTTCGGCGTATCCCACACGACCACCGGATTGTTGCCGCCCATTTCGAGCGCGACGATCTTGTCCGGGCGGACCGACAGCTTGCGGTTGATGGCGATGCCGGCATGGGCCGATCCGGTAAACAGCACGCCGTCCACACCGTCGTGGGCCGCCAGCGCGAGGCCTTCCTCGGGCCCGCCGTTGAGCACCTGAACCAGGGCCGCCGGAACCCCGGCCTTGCTTAAGCAGTTGGCGAGGAAGTGGCCGGTCGCCGGGGCTTTTTCGCTCGGCTTGAAGACAATTGCATTGCCGGCGATCAGTGCCGGTATGATATGACTGGCGGGCACCTGCGCGGGCATGTTGTAAGGCCCAAGCACGGCCAGGACACCATGCGGCTTGTGCCGGACGGCCGAGCTTCCCTGCATCGCATTGTCGAGCTTGCGCTGGGCGGTGCGCTCGGCGTAGGCGTGGATCGACACTTCCACCCGGGCGACGACGCCTTCGACTTCGGCGCGCGCTTCCCACATTGGCTTGCCGGTCTCGCGGGCGATGGTTTCGGCCAGCTTGTCGTTTTCCTTGCGGACTTCGTTGGCGAAGCGGCGGATCAGTTCCATGCGGGTGGACAATGGTTGGGCGGCCCAAGCCGGCCAGGCCCGGCGCGCGCGGCTGACGGCATCGTCGATATCGCCGATGCGCCCGCGCCAGAACTCCTTGCCGGTCGCAGGCTCGTAGGAAATGATCTCGGTTTCGCTCACAAGTTTGGAGGTGCCCTGATGATATCTCTGCGACGGTTGCGCTATTGCGAGAAAACGGCGGGAATTGAAAGTCCTATGACATAGGACATGCTATTGTTTTGTATCCTGTCCGGATGTTTTGCGCTCACCCCGCGTGTCCCTGCGGTTCGGGCGGTTCGCCGAGTGCCTGTCCGAGCCGGCGAATGTCTCCGATCTTTGCAGCCAGCGGTGCCCAGTCGTCGTCCTTGTCGATCGCCGACCACACCCGCTCGACTTCCTCGATAACCAGCGATGGGGCTTCGGCCTCGCTCCACAGAGCATCGTCTGCATCGTCCAATGGAGCAAACTGGCGCAACAATTCGCCGAATTCGCTGTCCGGCGGGTTGCGGCCGCCGCGGTGGGCGTGGAACGTGGCATCGGGCCCGATCGCGGCCTCGTGCATGTGTTTTTCGCCGGCGGCGACCAACGCCAGATCGGCGTCCGGCCGACGCGGCGCAACCCCGAGGCGCCACAGGAAGCGGCGCACCATGGCGGCCTGGTAGAGTTCGCCGAACCGCTCCAGCGCGAAGACCAGCGGCTCGGTTTCCGCGAGCAGCCGCAGTGCTACTGCGAGCTGCCCGCAGTTCCAGTGAATCGCCTCGGGCTGGCGGCCGAAGCAATAGAGGCCAGAATGATCGAAATAGGCGGCGGTGAAGCCGGTGTCCCACATCGGCAGCCAGCGCCAGGGTCCGTAATCGAAACTTTCCCCCGAAATATTCATGTTGTCGGAGTTGAGCACGCCGTGGACGAAGCCGGCCACCATGTAGGACGCGGCGAGATCGGCCATGCGTTCGACCACCTGGTGCAGCAGGACGATGGCCGGCTCGTCGCGTCCGGGTGCGTCTGCGGGCGGCGGCGGGCCGGGGAACTCTTCGAGGCAATAGGCGACCAGCGCCGCCATGTGGTCGCGCTCCTGCAAGGCGCGCAGCCGCTGGAATGTGCCGATGCGGATGTGTCCATGCGACAGGCGGACCATCACCGCCGAACGGGTCGGCGATGGCTCGTCGCCGCGCCACAATTCCTCGCCGGTCTCGATCACCGAGAAGGTCTTGCTGGTATAGACCCCCAGCGCCTCAAGCATTTCGGTGGCGAGGATCTCGCGCATGGCGCCTTTCAGCGTCAGCCGCCCGTCGCCGTCGCGGCTCCAGGGCGTGCGGCCCGATCCCTTGGTGCCGAGGTCGAGCAGGCGGCCGCCCATTGGAGCTTTGGCGGAATCGCGCATCTGGGCGAACAGGAACCCGCGCCCGTCGCCGATTTCCGGGTTGTAATTGCGGAACTGGTGTCCGTGATAGCGCAGCGCCAGCGGCTGGGGCAGATTGCCGGGAAGGGCCTCGAACTTGCCGAAATGGGCGATCCATTGCGCTTCGCTCAGGCCGTTCAGCCCGACTGCCGCATCCCAGCGGTCGTTGCGGAAGCGCAAGGTATGACGCGGGAACCCGACCGGCGGCACAGCGTCGCCAAGCCAGTCGGCAAGTCCGGCAATCCGCGGATCGGGTCGATAGTCTGCTGCTTGCGGTTCTCGGCGCATCGGGCAATAGTGGGCGCGAGGCGCTGGCCATGCAAGCCGGGCGCGCAAATCCCGGGGGCTCTCGCATAGTATGACAGAATTTGCCGATCGTTTCTGGTCGAGCCGCGATGGCCTGAAGCTGCATTACCGCGACTATCCGGGGCGGGACGACCGCCTGCCGGTGGTTTGCCTGCCCGGCCTCACTCGCAATGCCCGCGATTTCGAGGATCTCGCTGGACGGCTGGCGGGTGAGTGGCGCGTGCTGTGTCCCGAAATGCGCGGGCGGGGCGACAGCGCCTATGCGAAGGATTCGGCCACCTATAATCCGGTGCAATATGTCGACGACATCGCACTGCTGCTGGAAGAGGCGGGAATCGCGCGGTTTGTCGCGATCGGCACCTCGCTTGGCGGGCTGATGACGATGCTGATGGGCATGACCATGCCCGATCGCATCGCCGGCGCCGTGCTCAACGACATCGGTCCGGTCCTCGAACCGGAAGGCCTGGCGCGGATACGCGGCTATGTCGGGCAGGGGCGCAGCTTCCCGACCTGGATGCATGCTGCCCGTGCGATCGAGGAAACCCAGGGCGTCGCCTTTCCCGGCTACAAGATTGGCGACTGGCTGGCGGCGGCTAAGCGGGTCATGACCCTGGGCAGCAATGGCCGCATCGTGTTCGACTACGATATGAAAATCGCAGAGCCGTTCGCCCGGATCGAAGATGGGCCCCAGCCCGATCTGTGGCCGGGCATCGACGGGCTGGCCGGCAAGCCGGTTACGATCATTCGCGGCGCGCTGTCGGACATACTTTCGGCGCAGGTGCTGGATGATATGCAGCGGCGCGTCCCGGGATCTGAAGCCGTTACGATTGCCAACGTCGGCCATGCCCCGGCGCTGGACGAGCCCGAAGCCGTTGCCGCCATCGACCGGTTGCTGGCGCGCGTTGCGTGACAGCCAGGGCTGGGCCGCTGCGCTTTCTCCACCTTCATTCCAGCTTTCAGGCCGGCGGCAAGGAATTGCGCGCGGCCAGGCTGATCAATGCGTTCGGCAAGAAGGTGGCGCACACGATCGTCTCGGCCGAACCTGAAGCGCTAGGCGCGGCGGCGGCGATCGATCGGGGCATCGCGGTCGATTATCCGGCCGATTTCCCGCCGCTCGCGGGAACCCCGTTCCCCCGGCGGCTGCAGCGGCTTGCGAGGGCATTCGCCGGCTACGATCTGGTGCTGACCTATAATTGGGGCGCGATGGACGCGGTGATGGCGCATTCATTGTTCAGTCGGACATTTGGTTTGCCGCCGCTGGTGCACCATGAGGATGGCTTCAACCAGGACGAAACCGGCCGGCTCAAGCCGCGCCGCAACTGGTACCGGCGGATCGCGCTTGCCCGCGCTGCCGGACTGGTGGTTCCGTCGCGGCAGCTCGAGGCGATCGCCATCGATGTCTGGCACCAGCCGCGCTGGCGGGTGAAGCGGATCGCCAACGGCATCGATCTGACAGCCTTCGCCCGCAAGCCGAGACGCGATGCCCTGCCGGGCCTGATCAAGCATCCCGGCGAACTGTGGCTGGGCACGCTGGCCGGGCTCAGGCCGGTCAAGAACCTGCCCCGGCTGGTGCGCGCCTTTTCCGGCCTGCCCGAGCCCTGGCAACTGGTGATCCTGGGCGAAGGGCCGGAGCGCGATGCGATCCGCGCCGAAGCCCTGAAGCTGGGGATCGCCCACCGCGTTCACCTGCCGGGCTTCGCGCCCGATCCGGCGAAGGCGATCGGCCTGTTCGATCTGTTCGCACTGTCATCGCACAGCGAGCAGTTTCCGATCTCGGTGGTCGAAGCCATGGCGGCGGGGTTGGCGGTGGCCTCACCCGATGTCGGCGACGTCGCGGCGATGGTTGCGCCCGAGAACCGGCCCTTCATCTGCCAGCCGGCCAGCGACGAAGCCTTGGCAACTGTGCTTGGCAGGCTGGGGGGCGACGTGAAACTGCGCCAGTCGATCGGTGCCGCGAACCGCCGGCGCGCGTTTGCCGAATATGACGAAAAGACCATGATTTCCACCTATTGGCCGGTCTATTCCGCCGCGATGCAAAGGGCCGGAGCCAGCTAGACCGTTCACCGTCAATTCAGCGCTGGGGAGGCAGCGATCATAGAGATTGAATTGGCACCATCATCCGCTTAACAGCCCGGCTGATCCCGTCCGGGATTGCGGCACAACCACCAGGAAGGCGCCCCCGCATTGGCCCTGCGACCCAATCGACCTGAAAGCCCGAGCGACAAGCTGGCGGAACGCGGCGCCGCCCAGCAGGATGTATTCCTGCGCGAGGTCGACGATGCGCTGCGTCAGGATGAAATGCTCGGCATCTTGCAGCGCTATGGCAAGCAGATCGCCGCGATCGTATTTCTTGGGCTCGCCGCCTTTGGCGGCTACCTGTGGTGGGGTCACGAGCAGACCAAACAAGCGGGCGACCGCGGCGAACAGATGACCCTGGCGCTCGACCGGATCGATCAGGGCCAGGCCGATGCTGCGGGCAAGCAAGTCGCCGGGCTAGCGAAAGATTCCGCCCCTGGATCGCGGGCCGCGGCGCAATTGTTGCAGGCCGGGATTGCGCTCCAGCAGGGTAAGCGCGACGAAGCGGTGAAGATCTATGGCGCGGTTTCGGCCGATGCCGATGCGCCGCAGCCATTCCGCGATCTTGCCTCGATCCGTGCGGTCGCCGCCAATTTCGACGCCATGCCACCGCAGCAAGTGGTCGACCGGCTGAAGGCTTTGGCGGTGCCGGGCAATCCCTGGTTCGGCAGTGCGGGCGAGCTGGTCGGCATGGCCTATCTCAAGCAGGGCAAGCCCGAACTGGCGGGGCCGCTGTTCGCCGCCATCTCGCGCGACAAGGAAGCGCCGGAATTGCTGCGCAGCCGGACCCGGCAACTTGCGGGATTGCTGGGCGTCGATGCGATCGACGATACGGCGAAAGCCGCCGCCGGGGATCAGCCCTGATATGAGCTGCTCACACGAGCTCGATACCGTGAGCCCCACACGATGAGGAAGCGCGCATGATGGCCAATTTCCGTTCCCGCCGGCTGGCGATCCCCGTGGTCCTGGCCGCCGCGCTCGCACTGTCGGGCTGCGGCGTCTTCGGCGGCGGCAAGGGCGGACCGAAAACGCCGACAGTGGGCAACCGCGTGCCGATCCTTTCGCGCATCGATTCGGGCGCGGTTGTCGATCCAACGCTTGCCTCGGTCGCGGTGGTCCTGCCGCCCGAGGATGCCAATGCCGACTGGGCGCAAGCAGGCGGAACCGCCAGCAAGAGCTACGGCCACCTCGCCCTCGCGGCCAATCCGCGCAAAGTGTGGAGCGTCGCGATTGCCGGATCGTCCAAGAAACGCCGGCTCGCGGCGGCTCCGGTGATTGGCGGGGGCAGGCTTTATGCGGTGGATACCGAAGGCCAGCTGACATCATTCGACGCGGCGTCCGGCGCGCGCAGCTGGTCGCGCACCTTCAACCTTCCGGGCGAAAATTCCAACTCGCTGTTCGGCGGCGGGGCGAGTTTTGCCGAAGGGCGGGTCTATGTCACGACCGGTCTGGGCGAGGTTGCCGCGCTCGATGCCGCCACTGGCAGCGAGGTCTGGAAGGTCAAACCGGCCGGGCCGCTGCGCGGTTCGCCGACGATCGCTTTCAATTCGGTCTATGTCATGACCCAGGACAACCGGATTCATGCGCTCAATGCCGACGACGGCAAGCCGCTGTGGAACGAATCCGGCTCGACCGGCCAGGCCGGCGTGTTCGGCGTTGCCGCGCCCGCAGCCGGGCAGGGGACCGTGATCGCCGGTTACAGCACCGGTGAACTCGCTGCCTATCGTTACGAAAACGGGCGCACACTGTGGTCCGACGCGCTGGCGCGGACCTCGATCTCGACGCAGGTCGGTGTGCTGACCGATGTCGATGCCGATCCGATCATCGATGGCGGCCGGGTTTACGCGCTCGGCCAGGGCGGGCGCATGGCGGCCTATGAACTGGTCTCCGGCCAGCGGATCTGGGAGCTCAACCTGGCGGGAATATCGACCCCCGCCGTTGCCGGCGACTGGGTGTTCACGCTGACCGACGATGCCCGCCTGCTGTGCATCGCCCGCACCACCGGCAAGGTCCGCTGGATGACCCAGCTGGCCCGCTTCAAGAACGAAAAGAAGCGCAAGAACCCGATCTACTGGACCGGCCCCGTGCTGGCCGGAAACCGGCTGTGGATGGCCAATTCGGAAGGCCTGGTTGCATCGGCGGGGACGATGGAAGGCGAGGTGAGCGAATTCACCAAGCTGGGCAGCAGCGTCTCGCTGGCGCCGGTAGTGGCGGGCGGGGTGCTCTATATCCTCGACGACGGCGGAAAAATCACCGCTTTCCGCTGAGCGCTCAGCGTGCGGCGCTTACCCGCCCGTTAACCAATTTGCCCTAAGGCGGCGGCATGAGTGCTAGCGCCCCGACACCGGCTTCCAGGCCGGTAAGCGACGTTTCGGCCTGGGTCGGCCTGGCCGGGCTGGCGGGGCTGTTCGCGTGGATAGCGGTCTGCCGCAACTGGCCGGGAATCGCCGACGCTTTCGGTATTCCCGGACCGCGCGAGCCGCTCGCCGGACCATACGCTTCGCTGGCGGCAGTGCTGTTTTCAGGCCTGCCGATGGTGCTGGTCTCGCTGCTGGTGGACAAGGTTCACCTGCGCCCATCGACCGGGATCGACTGGAAAAGCCCACGCCCTATCGGCGAGGTGCTCGACATATCGATCGTCAAGCTGGCCGGACTGTGGGCGACCTGGGCGCTGGTCGCCTTCCTTTACTGCATCGCCCGCTGGTACTGGGGCGGGCAGTATCTGTTCTCGATGGAAGTGCTGGGCGCGGCGGCAGTGCCTCTGTTCCTGCTCTCGATACCCTATGTGCTGTGGCTCGACCGGGTGCTGGTCAATCCGCGCGACGGGGCCTGGCATTTCGGCGCGATGCTGATCGGCCGCGAGGCTCATGATCGCGGCGAGGTGTGGCACCATTTGCGGGCCTGGGCGGTGAAGGGCTTCTTCTGCGCTTTCATGATCTCGATCCTGCCGCTCGGCTTCGAAGGCGTGGTCAAGCTCGACCTCGGCTCGATCGCTGGCAATCCGGTGGCAATCGCCACCTGGCTGACCGAACTGCTGTTCGTGGTCGACGTGCAAATTGCCATGGTCGGATATCTGGTGACGATGAAGCCGCTCGATGCGCAGATCCGCACCGCCAACCCTCATCTCGGCGGCTGGCTGGCCGCGCTGATGTGCTATCCGCCGTTCATCCTGATGGGCGAGGGAGGGCCGCTCAACTACCATCAGAACGCCGGCGACTGGTCGATGTGGCTAGAGGCCTATCCAGCGCTGCTGTGGGTCTGGGGCGGTGTTCTGGTGTTCCTCACCGCGATCTACGCCTGGGCGACCGTGGCCTTTGGCCTACGCTTCTCGAACCTGACCTATCGCGGGGTTGTGACCAATGGGCCCTATGCCTTCTCCCGCCACCCGGCCTATCTGTCGAAAAACCTCTACTGGTGGTGCGCGACGATGCCGTTCATCGCCACGACCGGCTCCTATGTCGATGCGGTGCGCAACACCGCCTTGCTGATGCTGGTGAGCGCCGTCTATTTCTGGCGGGCCCGGACCGAGGAAAGGCACCTGCTGGCGGAAGACCCGAAGTACCGGGACTATTTCGACTGGATGGCGCGCAACGCTGCGATAACGCGGGGATTTTCGGCATTCGGGCGGATGCTGGACCGGCGCGGTGCGGCGATGCCGGTTCAGAAGCTCTCTTCGTAAACCCGCGAAATATCGCCGGCCCATGGGCCATGGAACTTGTCGAGCAGCCGTTGGGCGGGAACCTTGCCCGAAGCGACGATCTCGTCGAGCGGGGCGAGGTGGATGGTCTCGTTGTCGCCGCTGGAATTGCGGCGGTCGCGGGCGGTAAGCCCGGCCCGGGCGATCGCCAGCACTTCGCCTGCGATATCCGCCAGCTTGCCGCCGCCCGGTAGGGGCGCATCGAGCGCCAGTTTCGGCACGGCATTGCGTAAGGCCTCGCGGCCTTCCATGTCCCAGCCCTTGACCAGATCCCAGGCGGCATCGAGCGCGCTCTGGTCGTAAAGCAGCCCGACCCAGAAGGCGGGGAGGGCGCAGATCGTGTTCCAAGGTCCGCCGTCCGCCCCGCGCATTTCGAGGAAACTTTTCAACCGCACTTCGGGGAAGGCGGTGGAGAGGTGATCGGTCCAGTCGCTGATATGCGGTAGTTCGCCGGGGAGGGCGGGGAGCTTGCCTGCCATGAAGTCGCGGAAGCTCTGCCCCGCCGCGTCGATATACCGGCCATCGCGGAAGACGAAATACATCGGCACGTCGAGCATGTATTCGACATAGCGCTGGTAGCCGAAGCCGCCATCGAAGACGAACGGCAACATGCCGGTGCGGTGCGGATCGGTGTCGGACCAGATGTGGCTGCGATAGGAGAGGAAGCCGTTGGGCCGCCCTTCGGTGAACGGTGAATTGGCGAACAGCGCGGTGGCGAGCGGCTGGAGCGCCAGCGAGGTGCGGAATTTCTGCACCATGTCCGCTTCGGAAGAATAATCGAGGTTCACCTGGATGGTGCAGGTGCGCAGCATCATGTCGAGACCCATGGAGCCGACGCGCGGCATGTGGCGCAGCATGATTTCATAACGGCCCTTGGGCATCACCGGCAGCTCGTCGCGGCGCTTGTCGGGCCACATGCCGAGGCCAAGGAAACCCTTGCCCGTGCGCGCGCCGATGGCCTTGACCTGGCTGAGATGGCGGCCGGTCTCGGAGCAGGTCTGGTGCAGGTTTTCCAGCGGCGCGCCGGAGAGTTCCAGCTGTCCGGCGGGCTCAAGGCTGACCGCGCCGTCCGAGCCGGCCATGGCGATGACTTTTCCGTTCTCCACGACCGGGGTCCAGCCGAATTCCTGCAAGCCGAGCAGCAGGTCGCGGATGCCGCCCGGCTCCTCATAGGAAGGGGCGTGGTGGTCGTCAGTGCAATAAACCAGTTTTTCGTGCTCGGTGCCGATCCGCCAGGCTTCGCGCGGCTTCTCGCCCGCCGCCATCGGCTCGGCGAGTTGCCTGACGTCCTCAATCACCGGATCGTCGCGATCTGTAACTTGCCGCGTGCTCATGGCGTGCCGTTAAGTGACCGCGGATTGTTACGCCAGAGTTATTTCCAGTCGCCGGCGATCGCCATCCACAGGGCCATGGCGGAAATCGCCGCTGTCTCGCCGCGCAAGATGCGGGGTCCGAGTGAAATCGGGCGGGTCCGGGGCAGGGCGCGCACGGCGGTTCGCTCGGCTTCGTCAAAGCCGCCTTCCGGACCAATAAGTAGCGCGGTGGGCCCGGTGTGAGTGGCAAATGCGTCGACGGCCGGTTCGCCGCCGGCCTCGTCGGCAAAGAACAGCACGCGGTCATCCGGCCAGCCGCGCAGCAGCGCTTCGAGCTTCACTGGCTCCGCCAGTTCGGGCAGGGCGGTGCGCGCGCATTGCTCGGCGGCTTCGGTGATGATGGCGCGGGCGCGCTCGGAGTTGAGCCGGTCGGCTACGCAGCGGCGGGTGAGCACTGGCTGGATTCGCGCGGCGCCCAGTTCGCAGGCCTTTTCCAGCACCATGTCGAAATGCGGCTTCTTGAGCAGCGCGGCCACCAGCGTGAAGTCGGGAACAGCTTCGCGCGGGCGCAGGAGGGTTTCCGGGACGAGTGTGACGTCGCGCTTCGATACGGCAGTGACGCGCGCGAGCCACTCGCCGGTCATGTCGTCGCACAGGATGACGGCGTCCCCTTCGCTCACGCGCATCACCTTGGCGAGGTAATGCGCCTGCGGGCCGTCGAGCGCCACGCTCGCGTCTTCGGCCAGAGGGCCGGGCACGAACAGGCGCGGTGCGCTCTTGGGAGGCCAGGTGGGGGTTGCGGGCATGTCAGGCACCTAGCCTCACCAACTTACTTCGTCATCCTGAACTTGTTTCAGGACCCATTTCTCTGCAGGGGCGGCCATCTCAGCTTTCGCGCGAAACTCTCCCGAAGCGATTGGATGTCGAGGGGAGGCGCGCCAACGCAGCACCTGAGCCAGACGCCCGATGGGTCCTGAAACAAGTTCAGGATGACGAGCTTTGAGTGTGGGGCTAGGTGCAGAGCCATGCCTGCCGAAATCGTCCCCGACACCCAGCACCGCAGCTTCGTCGCCGCACTTCCGCAAAGCATCCGCAACTACGCCCAGCTCGCCCGTTTCGACCGGCCAATCGGCTGGTGGCTGCTGTTCTGGCCCTGTGCCTGGGGCGTGCTGCTAGGGGGCGGCGGCGGTGAGTGGGCGCTGCTCGGCTGGCTGCTGATCGGTGCGGTGGCGATGCGCGGGGCGGGCTGTGTTTATAACGATATTGTCGATGCCGATCTCGACCGGCAGGTGACGCGCACCGCCATGCGGCCCGTAGCGAGCGGCGCGGTGAGCAGACGCGCAGCCTGGCTGTGGCTGATGGCGCTGTGTCTGATCGGCCTCGCGGTGCTGCTGCAACTGCGCTGGCAGGCGCAACTGGTGGCATGTGCAAGCATCCTGCCGGTCGCCGCCTATCCCTACATGAAGCGGATCACCTGGTGGCCGCAGATATGGCTGGGGCTGGTGTTCAGCTGGGGGGCCCTGGTGGGCTGGGCCGAACTGCGCGGCAATTTCCTCCCGGTCCTCGCCGCGCTCTATGCCGGAAGCATCTGCTGGGTGGTCGGCTACGACACGATCTATGCGCTGCAGGACCGCGAGGACGATGCCCTGGTCGGCATCCGCTCCAGCGCGCTGCGGCTGGGCGCGCGGGTGCGCGGCGGAGTGGCCCTGTTCTATGCGGCGGCGCTGGCATTATGGGCCATGGCCTTCTGGCTGCTGCGGCCGGACTGGCTGGCTTTGCTCGCCTTACTGCCCATCGCGTTGCACTGCGCCTGGCAGGTGCTGACGCTCGATCCCGCGGATGGCGAGGATGCGCTTGCCAAATTCCGCTCCAACCGCTTTGCCGGCTTGCTGATGGCCCTGGCCTGCTGGGTCGCCGGCAATGCCTGAAGTTAGGGCCACTTCGGCAAGTCGGCGAATTCGAACGGTCTGTCGCACAAGCGGGGCGGCTGCATTGCCAGACCCACAACCTCAAGTTAACTTAAGATCCAGATTTTTGCTGGAGAGCCCGCCATGCCAGACGAAAAACTCGTTCCGATCGGCACTCTGGCACGGCGCACCGGCCTCGCGGTTTCGGCTATCCGCTATTACGAGGCGAATGGACTGATCCAGTCGCAGCGCACTGCGGGCAATCAGCGCCGTTTCCTGCGCTCGGATATCCGCCGCCTCAGTTTCGTGCTGATCGCGCAGAAGCTGGGGCTTGGCCTTGCCGAGATCGAGACGGCGCTGGCGACGCTACCGCAGGGGCGCACGCCAACGGTGAGTGACTGGCAGAAGATCAGTCGCGGCCTGCGTCAGCAGATCGACGCCAAGATCCAGCTGCTCACTCGCACCCGCGTCAAGCTCGACGAATGCATCGGCTGCGGCTGCATGAGCCTGTCGCGCTGCCAGCTGTACAACCGCGACGACCGCGCCGCTGCCGGCGGACCGGGGCCGCGTTACGTGCTTGGCTGAGATTATGGTTTGGCTGTGATTCTTTAATCGCTGGGCGAGGGCGTTTCAACGGCATGCTGGCTGGCGAATTGCACCCTGCATGCGACGAAATGCGAGCCAAATTCATTCGTCCCGGAAATCCGGTCATTGGTCGCACTTGCGCTTGCTTCGCAGGGCCGAAGGCGATTTTTATGGGCTTCGAAGCAATAAAATGTCGCATCCATAACAGTGGAACATAACAATGAAACGCGAGTCGCACCCAGGTTCAGGATCGGAGTCGGCTGACCTTGCCAGCGCCGATGTTTTGACCGCACTGCCCAGTTCGCGCCTGTCGGAAGCATTCCAGCTCTGGGATGCTTCTCGCCGGTCTGACGGATGCAATTCCGGCGATGGCGAAAGGGGGCGGTCATGACAGTGGTCATATTCGCGTTCTTCAGCGCCATCGTGATTGTTGCCATTTGCAGCCTCAAGCTGACAGTGCAGGAATATGGCGCCGACGCCTTGGCGATCGGCGACGAATTTCTCGAAAGTGTGCATGATTTGAAGATCGAATACGATCTTGAGCTGCAACCGGCACGGCTGAGGCCGGTCAGCGGCGATTTCAGGCGGCTTGCCGGACATCTGCCGGCGATACCGGCGAGTGCCTTCGCGCTGAAGCCATTGGCGGCGAACGAGGATGCAAGCGAAGCTCTCGGAGCCATGTCGTTCGGTTACCGCGCCTATGCGGGCGGCGGAAAGCGGATGGGGGCTGGCAGATTCTCGCCGCGGCCCGCATCGCGTGTTCCCCGGCTGGCAGAAACCGGCGCGTTCAACTGCCGCACCGGAATCGACCGCATTTCCTATGAACTCGTGCTTTGGGGCACAGCTCGCCTGAGATTTCCGCCTAAATACCCAGGGCCTTGCGCAACTCGGCATTGATCCGCGACTGCCAGCCCTTGCCGGTCGCGCGGAATTTTTCGAGCACATCGGGATCGAGACGGAGAGTAACCTGGCGTTTGGGGTTGGCGCTGGGTGGGCGACCGGGTTTGGTGAGCGTGCCTTGCGCCGCTCGCACGACCTTGCCGCCGATAGAAAATTGCGCACGTGAGAACTGATCGTCCGTCCATTCGGGAAGATCGTCTTCATCCCAGCTTGCTGGCAAATTTGCGTTGTTCCCGGTCATTGCATTTTCTCATCGAGATGACGTGGATGCCATTATGTGTGGGGGTCCACGCTATCATAACCAATCGCTCGCCGAGCAGACCGTAAGTCTGATACCTCGGCTCTGGGTAATCGTAACGATCATCGAGCTGGGTAAATTCGGGACCGTCAAAGATCGCGCCAGCGCCGGCGAAATCCAAGCCCCGCTCCCTGAGAGTCCAAGCGCGCTTGACCTCATCGAAAGTGATTTTCATTCTTTGCTCCAGGTTTGGAAGCTGGGGTAATCAGAAATCGTGCCACGATCTTCAGGTTTGGAAGCTGAAGGCCGCCCTCGCTCGATCAACCACCTATTTAATGTAACTCCAAAAATTGTCAACCCTACTCCGCCGCCAGCAATTCCTCTGCCCCGCCCAGATCGACGCTGACCAGGCGCGACACACCCTTCTCGACCATGGTTACCCCGAACAGCCGGTGCATGCGGCTCATTGTCACCGCGTTGTGGGTGACGATAAGGTAGCGGGTCGCGGTTTCCATCGTCATTGCGTCGAGCAGGTCGCAGAAACGTTCGATATTGGCGTCGTCGAGCGGGGCATCGACTTCGTCGAGCACGCAGATCGGCGCGGGGTTGGTCAGGAACAGCGCGAAGATCAGTGCGATCGCGGTCAGTGCCTGTTCGCCGCCCGACAGCAGGGTCAGCGATTGCAGCCGCTTGCCCGGCGGCTGGGCGAAAATCTCGAGCCCGGCCTCGAGCGGATCGTCGCTGTCGATCAGCGCCAGATGTGCCTGGCCCCCCTCGAACAGCCGGGTGAACAGGCGTTGGAAGTGGGTATCGACTTCCTCGAAGGCGGCGCGCAGCCGCTCGCGGCCCTCGCGGTTGAGATTGCCGATCGAGCCGCGCAGTCGGTGGACTGCCTCGGTCAGTTCGGCCTGCTCGGCGATGCTCTCGCCGTGCCGCGCTTCGGCCTCTTCCAGCTCGGTGGCAGCAACCAGATTGACCGGGCCAAGCCGCTCGCGGTCGGCGATCAGGCGGTCGTGCGCGGCCGATTCGTCGGCCGCCCCGGCGACTTCGTCCGCAGCGAATTCGAAGCGCCCGGGCAGTAGCGGCGGCGGGCACTGGAAGCGCTCTCCCGAGATTGCCGCCATTTCGTTGCGGCGGCTCTCCTCGTTCTCGGCGCGGGCCGCAGCGCCGGCGCGAGCCTCGCGGGCAGTGGCTAGGTCCTCGGTGACAGCGGCCAATGCGGCATCGGCCTGACGCGCCGCTTCCGCCGCTGCGGCGAGCACCGCTTCGGCCTCGGCCAGTTCGGCGGCAAGGCGGGCGCGAACTGCGTCGCTTGCCTCGATCTCGCGTATCAGCGAGGCAGGCTTGGCGGCAACAACCGCGCGCTCTTCCTCGATCTCCTCGAAGCGGCGGCCCATTTCGGCGAGGCGATTGGCGGCGTCGCCCGATCGTGCCTGCCAGCCATTGATGTCGGAGCGCAGCCCGGAAGTGCGCTCGCGCGCCACCGCCAACGCCTGATCCTGCGCCGAGAGCGCGGCCATCGCCGACTGGACCGCCTGCCTAGCGGCCTCGTGCCGGGCCTGGGCGGCGGCAAGTGTCTCACGCCCGGCGGCGGGATCGGGCAGTGCGGCGCGGCGCTCGTCGGCGGCGACGCGCTCGGCCTCGGCTTGCCTGCGCTGGTCGGCGAGGTCGCCCTGCGATGCCGCGAGGTCGGCGCGGCGGGCAGCGAGGCGGGTGCGCGCGTCCTCGGCCTGGTCGAGCGCGCGCAGGGCGCTGCGTTCTTCTTCGGCGGCCGCGCCAAGCGCGCGTTCGGAGGCGATGACGCCGCTCTGCAAGGCGGAAAGCTCGCTCTGCACACCGGTCTGCGCGGCCTCGGCCTCGTTCACCAAGGCGCGCTTGCCGGGGAGTTCGGCTTCCAGCTCGGCAAAGCGGTTTTCCGCCTCGAGCCGCGCCGCTTCGGCCCCGCCTTCGCCGCGCGCGATAAAGCCGTCCCAGCGGCGCAATTGCCCGGCACGGGTGACCAGCCATTCGCCGGGTTCAAGCGTGCGTCCGTCGTCCAGCTCGGCGACATGGACCAGAGCGAGCCGCGCGGCGAGCTCCGGCGGGCATTCGCTGACATGTGCGGCGAGGCTGCCGGCAACCGCGCGTGGAGCGGCGGCCCCAGTCCAGAAACGGCCGTCTTCGCCCGGAGGGGCAGCACCGATCGCCGCCCGGGCGTCGCGGCCCAGCGCGGCGGCGAGCGCGCGTTCGTAGCCCGGCTCGGCGCGAACCCGGTCGAGCGCGGTGGGCAGACCATGCTTTGCCTGCGCCTGCCGCGCGCGGGCCTCGCGGTCGCGGTGCAAGGCGGCGTGTTCGCGCTCGACCGACGCCAGTTCGCCCTTGGCGGCGGCCAGCGCAGTGGACAGCGTATCGCGCGCGGACTGCAGGTCGGATTTGCGTGCCTGCTGCGCCTCCAGAGCTGAGCGGGCTTCGGCGAGCGTTGTTGCGGCAGCAGCGCAGCGCATTTCGGCCTCGGCGACGGCGGCATCGGGATCGCCGGCTTCGGCCAGGGCAGCCAGCGCAGCGGCATGGCGCGCGGCTTCGCTGTCCAGGCGCTCCAGCCGGGCCTGGGCCTGTGCCAGCTCGGCCTCGGCGACGCGCCATTCCGCCTCGACCCCGGCCTGCTCGGCGGTGGCCTGGGCCTGTGCCAGTTCGGCGGCGCGGGCGGCCTGTTCGGTCTTTTCCAGTTCGGCGGACAGCGCCGGGCGCCCGGCTTCGCCGGCAGCGAGCCTTGCCCCGCTTTCGGCCAGCTCGCGTTCCAGCCGGGCGAGGGCTTCGGCGGCGTCGCGGGTCAGCCGGTCAGCATCGCCGCGATCCGCCTCGAGCCGGGCGCGCTGGCGGTCGAGGTCGGCGAGGCGCTGTTCGGCGGCTTCGAGCTGGCCGGTCAGTGCGGCCATGCGGTGGCCATGCGCGGTCGCGTCGTCGCGCCGGTCGGCGAGGGTGTCGCGCGCCTCGGCCAGCTGCCCGGCACCGTCGTGCTGGGCCTGCTGCGCGGTCTTGGCGGCGATCTGGGCCGCAGACACTTTTGCCTCCTCGGCCTGCGCCTCGGCCCGGGCCATGTCGGCGGCCTGGGCGGCATCGCGCCAGCGGGCGAACAGCAGCCGGGCTTCGGCCAGCTTGATCTTGCCGGACAGTGCCGTGTAGCGCTCGGCGGCCCGCGCCTGCCGCCGCAGGGCGGCGATCTGGGTGTCGAGTGCGCTCATGATGTCGTCGAGGCGGGCAAGATTGGTCTCGGTCGCGCGCAGCTTCTGCTCGGCGTCCTTGCGGCGGACATGCAGCCCGGCGATCCCGGCCGCTTCCTCCAGCATCTGGCGGCGCTCGGCGGGCTTGGCGGCGATAACCGAGGCAATCCGGCCCTGGCTGACCAGGGCTGGCGAATGCGCGCCGGTCGC
Organism: uncultured Alphaproteobacteria bacterium; assembly: GCA_963775115.1. Lineage (GTDB taxonomy): Bacteria > Pseudomonadota > Alphaproteobacteria > Sphingomonadales > Sphingomonadaceae > Novosphingobium. The sequence continues at coordinate 89,757 of CAVZHP010000006.1, read as the reverse complement.
CGCGTCGGCAAAGACCAGCGCGACGTCCTTGGCGCGCACGTCGCGGCCGTTGACCCGGTAGGCGCTCCCCGCGCCGCGCTCGATCCGGCGGACGACTTCGAGTTCCTTGCGCTCGGCGTCCTCGGCGTGGAGCACGACTTCGGCGAAATCGCGCGCCGGGCGCTGGGTGGTACCGGCGAAGATGACGTCTTCCATGCCGCCACCACGCAGGCTCTTGGCGCTCGATTCGCCCATTACCCAGCGGATTGCTTCGAGCAGATTGGACTTGCCGCAGCCGTTGGGGCCGACGACGCCGGTCAGCCCGGGCTCGATGCGCAGTTCGGCCGGCTCGACAAAGCTCTTGAAGCCGCTGAGCTTGAGCCGCTTGATCAGCATCGGAGAGTCCGCGCTGGGGCCATGGCGATCAGCGCGCGCCCATGGTCTGCAGCTTGCTGCGCAGCTCTTCCCAGCCCATCGACCCGATCACTTTGCCGTTGACCAGGAAAGTCGGCGTGCCCTGGATATCGTACTGCTTGCCCTGTTCTTCTGTGCGTTTGGCGATTGCCTGCGTCTCGGCGGTGTTGGCGAGGCAGGCCGCTGCCTGATCCTTGGCGATGCCGCGCGCGGCGAAGAAATCGGTCAGGCCCAGCAATTGCGCCATGGCTGCGCCGCGCTTGTCGTCGGGCAGCTGGATCGCCGCATTGAACGCTGTTTCGCCCACCTTCTGGGCATTCTGGATCATTGCCGTCTGGTTGGCCATGGCCTGATCGGTCAGCGGGAAGAAGCTCTCCGGCGTGCCGCAGCGGGTGAGCAGCGCTGCGGTCATGTCCATGCCATCGCGCACGAAATTACGGAACTCGTAGCTGACCCGGCCGCTGGCGACATAAGTGTCACGCAGTTCGGCGGAGGCTTTCTCGGCGAATTCTGCACAGTGCGAGCAAGTCAACGAACCGTACTCGACCAGCTTGATTGGCGCCTCGGGATTGCCCATGCGGTAGCCGCCTTCGGCGGTTTTCACCACCGTATCGGACCAGGCCTTGCCGGGGGGCGGCGCGACCTTGGCGATAGGGTCGCCCGAAAGTCCGGCGTTCTCCTCGTTCTTCCCGCCGCAGCCGGCGAGGCCCAGGGCAAGCGGCGCGAGTGCGGCGGCAAAAACGATGCGGCCAAGCGAGAATCGAGACATCGGGCGGAATCCTTATCGAGCCGGAGAATCAGGGCTAGCCGAACGGTCCGGCAGTTAGAAGGCGGGCCATATCTGCGTGCCGGAACTCTCCACAAGATTCACGGGCACCCAAACTCACAGCCGCAAGTCTCGTTGGCTATAAGTCTCACTGGGCCGCCCGTGCGGTCCTCGCCTTGAGCTGGACCTGCAGCGTCTGCCAATCGTGGGTCCCTGCAAGCAGCTCGCCGTCGAGCAGGAAGCTCGGCGTGCCCTGGACGCCAAGGCCCGCAGCCTCGCTGGTCTGCGCCGCGAGTCTTTGCGCCATGGCATTGTCGGCAAGGCACCGGTCGATCGACGGCCTGTCGTAACCGCGCGCGCCCATGATCGCATAGAAGCCAAAATCATTGGCGATGGCCCGGCGGCGTGCGGTTTGTTCGCCATTGGTCCAGCGCGCCTGCTGTGCATCGCTGGCATTGTCTGCCGCTACGATCCAGCGATCCTGGCTTCGCAGAAATGCGGTGTGGTTACCGAAGAATTTGCTCCTGGCGCCGCAATTGGTCAGCATCGCCACAGTCATGTCGATCGGATCCCGGACCAGGTGGCGCACTTCGACCGCCAGCTTGCCGGACATGATGAAATAGAGCCGCAACGGATCGCTCGCATCGCTGTCGAAATGGGCGCAGTGCGGACAGGTGTAGCTGATATATTCGGTCAGCCTGGCCGCCGCCGGATTGCCGAGCAGGTGGCTGCCGGACGGCAAAACCTGCACCACCGTGTTCCAGTTCCGCGGTGCCGGCTTGCCCGCGCCAATCGCCAGCACGGCGGCAGCAGCAAGAGCGGCAAGGTGCATCAGTCGCATCGGTTCAATCCTGTTCCTGTTCCGGCGTGCCCATGCTGCGCGCCAGCGATTCGAGCACTGCGCGCAATTCCGGATCGCCGATATCGCGCAAGCTGTCGCCCAGTTCGATCGGAATCGGGCGGAGCGAAGGCGGCGCGGCTGCCGCCTCTTTCGTGGGCGGAGGCTTAACCTCGCCTTGCCGCAGCTTCACTCGCGCGACCGCTTTGTAGCCGAAGAAGCGGTTCACCCGTTCGATAATCTCCGGGATGACGTGCTGGATGATCGGCGCGTGGGCGGGAACGACGACCAGCTGGAGAATGCCCTCGCTCTTCTCGCCGGGGGGAAAGCGGATCGATTCGGGCGCGCAGACCCTGGCATGACGCGGGCCGACGATCTCGGGCCAGCGGGTGACCACGCTGGACTGGACAAAGCCGAAACGGCGGAAGGCGGTGCGGCCAACTTCGGGCATCAGTTCGGAAATCGCGCGCGCCGGGCCGCCGCGCGGGCGCTCATAGCGGCGCGGCTGGACTTTCGGTGTCCTGGGAGGGGCGTCCCGTTCCATTGCGCTGCGGGCAATGCCATAGCGCCGCGATGGACGCCAGCGCCCAATCCGTTTCGGACAAACTCCTCGAATGGTACGATCGCCATGCCCGGGCGCTGCCCTGGCGTTCGCCTCCGGGAGAGCCACCGCCGGACGCCTACCGCGTGTGGCTATCCGAAGTGATGTTGCAGCAGACAACGGTCGCGGCGGTGATCCCCTATTTCGAGCGGTTCACCGCGCGCTGGCCGACCGTCGCAGCGCTGGCGGCAGCACAGGAAGCGGCGGTAATGGCCGCATGGGCGGGGCTGGGCTACTATGCCCGCGCCCGTAACCTGCTCGCCTGCGCGCGTGCGGTGGCGGCGCAGGGCGGCCGGTTTCCGGACACCGAAGCGAGCTTGCGCGAGCTGCCCGGGCTTGGCGCCTACACGGCGGCGGCAGTCGCGGCGATCGCCTTTGGCCAGCGTGCGGTGGTGGTCGATGCCAACGTCGAGCGGGTGGTGGCGCGGCTCCATGCCATTGCCGAGCCCTTGCCGGGCGGCAAGACGGCAATCCGCGCCGCAGCGGAGGCGATTACGCCCGCCGGGCGTTCCGGCGACTTTGCCCAGGCGATGATGGACCTCGGCGCGACCATCTGCACCACGCGAGCTCCGCGCTGCCTGCTGTGCCCCTTGTCCCGCGATTGCCGGGCCTACCGGGAGGGTGAGGCAGAGCGCTATCCGGTCAAGCCCGCCAAAAAGCCCAAACCCCAGCGCCAGGGCCGGGCCTTCTGGATCGAACGCGAGGGCGCGGTCTGGCTGGTTCGGCGGCAGGCGAAGGGCATGCTCGGCGGCATGCGCGCGCTGCCCGACGACGGCTGGATTGCCCGCGCCGACGGATCGGGAGCGCCGCCGCTGGCCGGGCCGTGGCTGCCGGGCGGCAGCGTCAGCCATGTCTTCACTCATTTTGCGTTGCAATTGCACTTGATGCTTTATTCGGGCGGCGATTGGGATAGTCTCGCGCCAGGCAACGGCGAATGGTGGCCGCTCGACCAGCTGGACGAGGCAGGACTGCCGACGCTATTCGCCAAGGCGGCACGGCTGGCAGATGCCGGGACGGGAGAATGAAGGCGATGGAATCGAGCATATTGGCCCGCCGCGAAGTGCTGCGGATTGGCGCGCTTGCCGGAGCAGGAGCTGCAGCTGGCTCCGCATTTCTGCCGCGCATGGCGCTGGCAGCTGCCGCCGATCCGGGGCTGATGCCGCAAGTCACCGCCTTCATCGAGCGCTGGGTCGGGCCGGGCAAGTTCCCCGGGATCGTCGCGACGCTGGGCGTGCCGGGCCGCCCGGTGCAATTTGTCATGCGGGGCAGCGAAGGCTTCACCGATCCCGATCCGATGACGCCCGACAGCCTGTTCCGCATCTATTCGATGACCAAGCCGGTCACCGGCATGGCGGCGATGATGCTGATTGGCGACGGCAAGCTCGGCCTCGATCAGCCGCTGAGCGACATCCTGCCCAAATTCGCGCAGATGCAGGTGCAGGTCACGCCCGATGGACCGATCGACCAGCTGCGCCCGGCCAAGTCCGCGATCACCATCCGGCACTTGCTGACGCATACCGCAGGGCTCGGCTACAGCATCATCCAGAGGGGGCCGATCAAGAAAGCCTTTGAGGATGCAGGGCTCGATTGCGGGGCAGATCAGCCGGATACCGGTTCCGGGGCTGGAGCGGGGCAAGGCGATTCCCAGTCTCACCGCCTTTGCCGACGGGCTGGCCGCCATGCCGCTGGTCTATGAGCCGGGCACGCAGTGGAGCTATTCGGTCGGGCTCGACCTGCTGGGCCGGGTGATCGAAGTGGTTTCCGGCCTGCCGTTCGATGTGTTCCTAAAGCGCCGCATTTTCGAGCCTTGCGGCATGAATTCGAGCTGGTTCCAGGTGCCGCGGACCGAAGCCAGGCGGCTGACCACCAATTTCGGCGCGATGGGCAGTAATTTGATTCCGATCGACAAGGGCGAGGATTCAATTTTCCTCGACAAGCCTGCCTTCCCCTTCGGCGGCTCCGGCCTGGTCAGCAGCCCGCGCGATTACGACCGCTTCCTGCAAATGCTGGCCAATTACGGCCTGATCGACGGGACGCGGGTGATGGGCGAGCTGGCGGTGCGGGTGGGCACCGGCAATCTGCTGCCAGAAGGCGTCGCGGGTCCGTCGATGATGGGCCCCGCCAGCAATTTCGGTGCGGGCGGGCGTGTCGGGATCGGGCCGGAGAACGGTATCTTCGGCTGGGCCGGGGCGGCGGGAACGGTCGGCACGGTCGACATGAAGCGCGGCATCCGCTCGTCGATCTTCGTCCAGTTCATGCCGCCAAACGCCAATGCCCTGCTGCCCGAATACCAGAAGGCGCTGCAGGCGGATGTTCAGGCGCTGGGGGGCAAGGCGTGAGCGCGTCCACAGTCGCCTTTGCCGGCTCTCACATCGACCGCGCCGACCATGTCCGCCAGAGCCCCGATGCGCTTGCCGCCCTGATGAACCGGCAGGCACGGCTGCTGCGGCTCGACGGGCTCGACCCGGTGATCACGGACGATGGCACGCTCGGCTGGGGCTCGCTGGCCGATGCCGATCCCGAGGCCGAACTGGTCTTCCTCGGGCTGAGCGGCGGCCATGGCTGCTTCGCCGCAGTGCCCATGGCCGGCTCGGTCGCGCCGCCCAATCCGCGCCTGTGGCAGGCAGTGGCAACGCTGGGCGGCGACGAGCTTGCCACCTATGGCGGCGCGCGCTCGATCGTCGACTGGCACGCCCGCCACCGCTTTTGCGCCCGCTGCGGCAGCCCGACGGTGCTCGCCAAGGGCGGCTGGCAGCGGAACTGCATGAGCGACATGTGCAATGCCGAGCACTTCCCCCGGGTCGATCCGGTGACGATCATGCTGGTGGAACACGACGATTCGATCCTGCTCGGACGCCAGCCGCGTTTTCCCGAGGGGAACTATTCGGCGCTGGCCGGCTTCGTCGAGCCGGGCGAAACCATCGAGGAAGCCGTGGCGCGCGAAGTGCAGGAGGAAGCGGGCGTTATCGTGCGCGATGTCTCTTATGTGATGAGCCAGCCTTGGCCGTTCCCCTCCTCGCTGATGATCGGCTGCCATGCCCATGCCGACGATCCCGCGGTAACTGTCGACAAGAACGAACTCGAAGACGCCAGCTGGTTCACCCGCGCGCAAGTGGAAGAGGCGATGGCGGCGGTGAAGCAGGGCGGAAGGGGCAAGGCCTTCGGCGCCCCACCGAAAATGGCAGTCGCGCACCATTTGCTCAACTGGTGGGTGGAACGGGGGTAGCGACGGCTGACGCCAGCTACCCCAGATGCAGCCCCGCATCGATCAGCAGGGTCTCGCCGGTAATATGCCGCGCGGCGCGCGAGCCTAGGAACAGCGCGCCTTCGGCAATGTCTTCCGGCTTTGAGGCGACTTTCAGCGGAGTAGTCCTGGCAATATATTCGCGCATCTGCGCCGCTCCACCCTCGTACCCGATCTTGTCGAACCACGGGCCGTCGATGAAGCCCGGGCAGAGGGTGTTGACCCGCACTTTCGGCGCGAGGGCGCGGGCGAGAGATTTGGTGATTATGTTGAGCGCGCCCTTGGAGGCGGTGTAAGCGATCGATGAGCCATTGCCGTTTACTCCGGCGACCGAAGAAGTGTTGACGACATTGGCCATGTCCGAGGCTTCAAGCAAAGTCTGCGCCGCCCGGATCATCTGAAAAGGGCCGACGACATTTACGCGGTAGATGTCGAGGAAATCGTCCGCGGAAAGTCCATCGAGATCGCCATGCTTGACCGCCCGGCTGAGGCCGGCGTTGTTGAACAGCGTGTCGATCCGTCCCCACGGCGCGGCGGCTGCGACTACCCGGCGGCAGTCCGCGTCCTGCCCGACATCGCCTTGCGCCAGCACGGCTTCGGCACCCGCCGCGCGGACCAGATCGGCGGTGACTTCGGCCTCGCCTGAACTGCTCGCATAGTTGATCACAACCGCGCGCGCGCCGCGTTCTGCGGCACCCGCGGCGATGGCCCGGCCGAGGCCGGTGGAGGCTCCGGTGACCAGGACGACTGCACCTTCGTAAGTCCGTTCCATCGCGCTTCCTCTCAGACCAGCCCCAGCCGCGCCAGTTCTCCCGCCAGCTTGCCGGGCATGACGTCGCCGATATCATCTCCGTCGGCGAGATCGCGCGGGGCATCGTTGTCGTCCAGATAGCGCCAGCCCTGATGGGCGCGCTTGGGCTGGGGGTGGACCGCGATCATCCGCGCGGCGAGCACGATATGGGTCTTGCCACCCTCGGCCTCGGCGAAGCGCAGGATCGGCGAGCGGAAGACCAGCTGGTGTTTGAAGATCCAGAACAGCGAGCCGTTGTCTTCCCGATTCCCGGCTATTTCGGCATGCCGTTTGGGCAGATAGCGCGTGGTGAGGAACGCTTCCTCGCCGCGTTCGGCAAACCAGCCGTGGATTTCCTCCAGCGACTGCGCGCCATAGGCAACCTTGGTGAGGTGCAGCGGCATGGCGTCACCCCACCAGCCCGGAGGCCACCGCCAGGCCGAGGAAGGCGAAGAAGCCCATCGAATCGGTGATCATCGTCACGAACACCGAAGAGGCCACCGCCGGGTCCTGGTCCAGCCGGTCGAGCAGCACGGGAACCACCAGTCCGGCGATCCCTGCGGTCAGGATGTTGAGGATCACCGCCGTGGCGATCACCCCGCCGAGCAGCGGATTACCGAACACCGCCCATGTCGCCAGCCCGATCAGCGTTGCGACCGTAACGCCGTTGAGCAGGGCAACCCGCATTTCGCGCCACAGGATCTTGCGGGTGTTGGCGCGGGTCAGCTGGTTGGTGGCGAGCGCGCGCACGGTGATCGCCATGGTTTGCGTCCCGGCATTGCCGCCGATCGAGGCGACCATCGGCATCAGCGCGGCCAGCGCGACGAGTTTGCTGATTGCATCGCCGAAGCTCGAGATGATCAGCGCGCCGAACAGCGCGGTGATCAGGTTGGCGATCAGCCAGCGCACGCGGCTGACATAGGAATCGCGGATCGGCTCGTTGATGTCGCCGTCGCCGGCACCGGACAGCAACAGCACGTCCTCGCCGGCCTCTTCCTGGATGATGTGGACGACGTCGTCGACGGTGATCTGGCCGACCAGCCGCCCGGCATCGTCGACCACCGCGGCGGAAATCAGCGCGTATTTCTGGAAGCGCAGCGCCACTTCCTCTTGATCCATGGCAACCGGGATCAGGGTCTGGTCGCGCTTCATCACATCTGTCAGCGCGACCTGGCGCGGCGCGCGCAGGATCCATGAGAGCGCGCAGGTGCCGACCGGATGATGCGAGGTATCGACGATGAATACTTCCCAGAACTCGGTGGTCAGGTCTTTGTGTTCGCGCATGTAGTCGATCAGTCCGCCGACAGTCATGTGCTCGGGCACCGCGACGAAATCGCGGCTCATCAGCCGGCCGGCGGTCTCTTCGGGATAGGACAGCGCGCTCTCGATCGCGGCGCGGTCCTCGGGCTCCATCTCGGCAAGGACGGCCTGCTGGTCGTCCTCGTCGAGATCCTCGATCATCGCGACGGCGTCGTCGGTGTCGAGCAGTTCGGCGATGTCGGCGACGGTCTCGGCCGGCAGATCTTCGACGAACAGTTCACGGACGTGATCGTTGAGCTCGGCGATAACTTCGACGCCCATCAGGTCGGAGATGGCACGGGCGAGCGGGCGGCGTTCGTCGCGGTCGATCAGTTCAAACAAGTCGGCGATGTCGGCGGGGTGGAGCGGCTCGACCAGCGCATAAACCGCGTCGTTTTCTCCCGCCTCAAGCGCATCCTGCACCCGCCGCACGAAGTCGGGTTTGAGCCGGTTGTCCTCGTCGAACTGCGCGTTTTCGGCGGTGTGACCCTCGCCCGGGCGCGGCTCCGCCTCCGCCAATGCGGCGGCTTCAGGTGCAGGGTGTCGTCGCGTTCCTCGGGATTCATCGGCGCCGGTCTAGGCGGGTCGAAAACATTTGCAACCGGGCTTGCGCCGCGGGCGTGACTTTGTCTGCGGCTCGGCCTTATATCCCGCGCGCGAACTTCAGGAGATTCCCATGTCAGACACCCTTACTCTCACGCTCGCTACCGGCGATGTCGTCATCAAGCTGCGCCCCGATCTTGCCCCCGGCCACGTCGCCCACATCAGCGAGCTGGTGAACGAAGGCTTCTACGATGGCCTGACCTTTCACCGCGTGATCCCGGGCTTCATGGCGCAGGGCGGCTGCCCCAACGGTTCCGGAATGGGCGGTTCGTCGAAGCCCGACCTCAAGGCAGAATTCAACGCCGAGCCGCACGTGCGCGGCGTCTGCTCGATGGCGCGGTCGAGCAGTCCGAACTCGGCCAACAGCCAGTTCTTCATCTGCTTCGACGACGCGACTTTCCTCGACAAGCAATATACCGTGTGGGGTGTGGTCGAGAGCGGCATGGAACATGTCGACGCCCTGCCCAAAGGCGAGCCGCCGCGCGAGCCGGGCAAGATCGTCAAGGCGGCGGTGAGCTGAGATCAATCAATTGCTGAAGGCGGGACTCTACAAGCCCGCCTTCAGCAGCCAGTCGTGGAAAATTCGCACCGGCCGGCTTTGCAGGTCGCGCGGGCGGCAGATGAACCAGTAGCTATAGGGACTTTCCACTTCGATCTCGAACAGCCTGGCGAGCCGGTCGTCGTTCGCCCGGTGGTAGTGATCGTCGTGCATGATGGCGATGCCCAGACCCTGGGCCGCTGCCTCGAGGATCAGCTGTCCCGAATCGAAATGATCGATCGCGGCAGGTTGCAGCCGGTTCAGACCCATGGCCGCTTTCCAGGCGTCGAAACTGTCGGGCAGGTTGTCGTGGATCAGGAACGTCTGCTTCTCGAGCACCGCCTGTTCGGGATTGGTGCCGATTTCGGCGGCAAGCTGCTTCGAGGTGAAGGCATAGACCCGGTTGCGGTCGAGCCGCACCGAATGCAGCGATGCCTCGGGATCGCGGGAGAGGATTATCGCTGCGTCGAGCGTGTCGCCCACGCGTTCGCTAAGGTTTCGCCCGGTATCGATGTCGATATGCAGGCGCGGGTGGAGCTGGCGCAGCTCCAGCAGGCGAGGGAACAGCCGCTGTTCGCCGAACAGTGAGGGCACGCCGAGGTGCAGCCGCAGCACGGCATCGCTTTCGACCTGCGATTCGACCGCCAGCGCCAGTTCCTCCAGCCTAGGCGCGACCGCGTCGTAGAAGGCCTGGCCTTCGTCGGTCAGCTTCATCGCCTGGTGCTGGCGGGTGAACAGCCGCTTGCCGGTGAAATCCTCCAGCGCGCCGACCCGGCGCGACAGCGCCGAAGGACTGAGGCCGAGCTCGTTCGCCGCCGCCTTGGCCGAACCAAGGCGGACAATGCGCACGAAAGCTTCAAGGGCTCGCAAGGGAGGAAGGCGGCGGGTGACCAAATTTCAGGATTCATTCGTTTCTTCGGTTGGGGCGGGTGCAGGCGCATGCGCGAAACACGCCGCTCGTTACCCTCGGTAATCTCGATGCGCCAGCCGCTATCGTGCTCCAGGATCGCACCTGGCGCCGGCACCTGTCCGGCCAGCACGAATGCGAGGCCGCCCAGCGTATCGACCGCTTCCTCCACCTCGGCGAGGCGCGGGTCGATTCTTTCGGCGACATCGTCGAGTTCGGCACGGGCATCGGCTTCCCACATGCCGCCATCCAGCGGGACGATCATCTCGGTCGGCTCGTCGTCGTGCTCGTCCTCGATCTCGCCGACGATCTCCTCGACGAGATCCTCGATGGTGATGATCCCGTCGGTGCCGGAATATTCGTCGATCACCACGGCCAGGTGCACCCGGCTGGCGCGCATGTCGGCCAGCACGTCGAGCGCGCCGCGGGCCTGCGGCACGAACAACGGCTGGCGCATCAGGCTTTTCCAGTCCTTGGGCGGCGGCTTGTGGTTGGCGAGGAAGGGGAAGACATCCTTGATCAGCATCATGCCGACGATGTCGTCCAGCGTTTCGCCATAGACCGGCATCCGGCTGTGGCCGTGTTCGGCAAAGGCGGCGACCACTTCGACCCAACTGGCGGCGGCCGGCAGCGCAACAATCTCGCCGCGCGGGATCGCGACATCGTCGGCGTCGTGTTCGCTGAAATGGAGGAGGTTGCGCAGCATCTGCCGCTCGATCGGAGAGAGGTCACCAGTGATTCCCCGCGAGTCGCCGGCATCGTCCTCATGCTCGTCGATTGCTTCCTCAAGCTGCGCGCGCAGCGACTGTTCCCCGCCGTGCGGGTCGAAAAAGCGCCGGATGAAGCGCCACAGCGAGCTTCTACTGTCAGGGTCTCCCGTTGCCGGGTCGCCGTATCGGCCATTGTCGGCCATAGTGTTGCTCAAGCCCCTTAAGTCTCGCCGTTTTTCCCGGCATTGCCATATGGGTCCGCCAGCCCCATCAGCGCAAGCGTCTTTATTTCGAGCGCCTCCATCGCGGCGGCATCCAGCGGCGAGGTTTCGTGATCGTGTCCTGCCAGGTGCAGCAAGCCATGGACGATGAGATGGGCGGTATGATCCTCGATGGGGATCGCTTTTTCGTCCGCCTCGCGCGCGCAGGTTTCATGCGCCAGCGCGATGTCGCCGAGCAGTTCGGGCGGGCCTTCTGGGGCGAGCGCGAGCAGCTGCGCGCGGGTCAGCATCGGGAAGGAGAGCACGTTGGTCGGCTTGTCCTTGCCGCGCCATTCGCGGTTGAGTGCCCGGACCTCGGCGTCCGAAGTGAACAGGATGCTGGCCGAGAGGCGCGGGTTGGCGAGTTCGGGGGCATCTTTCGCGGTCGCGTCCGCAGCGCGGGAGGCGAGGGCTTCCCAGTCGGTCGAGGCAGGCCACGGGGCTTCTATTTCGGATTCGAGGGTGAGCACGGCGCAACCCGTAGCATGGCGGCCTCAGCGTTGCAGCGGATTCGCTCGATCTTGCACGGGGTGCCGCAGTGGACTGCCTCAGCGTTGCCAGCTAGCGTCCCGGCGAACACTGTGTTCGATACCGTCAGCGGCGAGCCAAGCTGCGAAGGATATGCGAACTGGAAGCCGCTGGAGCGATTTTAGGTAATATATTCAATGGAGAGACGGAATGAATACCTCGACCAAGAAGCCCTACCGCGTCGTCCAGTGGGCTACCGGCAACGTTGGCTCGCGCGCGCTGCGCCACGTGATCGAGCATCCCGACATGGAACTGGTCGGGGTGTGGGTGAGCAATCCGGCCAAGGTAGGCAAGGACGCGGGCGAGCTTGCGGGTGTTGCGCCGACCGGGATCAAGGCGACCAATTCCATCGACGAAGTGTTCGCGCTCAAGCCGGACTGCGTACTCTACATGCCGCATGTCAATAATGTGGACGAGGTCTGCCGCATCCTCGAAAGCGGCGCCAATGTGGTTTCGACCCGCATGGAGTTCCAGAACCCGGTTGCCTACAATCCCGAAATGGCCGCCCGCCTCGAAGCAGCTTGCCAGAAGGGTGGGACGTCGATCCACGCCAGCGGATCGAGCCCGGGCTTCATTACCGAGGCCATGCCGATAGTCATGGCCTCGATCCAGCGGCGGCTGGACCATATCCAGATCGACGAATTCGCCGATTGCTCGTCGCGCGATTCGCCCGAAATGCTGTTCGACATGATGGGCTTCGGCGCGCAGCCCGGAGCGGCGAGCGAAGGGCAGCTGCGCCACAAGGAAATGAGCTTCGGGCCGTCGATGCAGCTTGTCGCCACCGCGCTGGGCATGCCGATCGACCGCTTCGAGGTGTCCGGCGCGCAGGGCCTGGCCCGCAATGACGTGCATATTGCCGCGGGCGTGGTGCCCAAGGGCACGGTTGCGGCGACCAAGACCACGCTGACCGGATACCACAAGGGCAAGCCGCTGATTACGATGTGCACGACCTGGTTCATCTCGGAAGACGTCGAGACGAGCGACGGCAAGGAATGGGAATTCCGCTCGCCATCGGGCTGGCATCTGGTGATGCAAGGCGATTGCCCCCTCGATGTGGTGATCGGCTTCCCTTGCGCGCCGGAGGACTATGCCGGCATGACCCCGGGCCTCACCGCCAATCGCCCGGTCAACGCCGTGCCCTATGTCTGTGACGCCGCGCCGGGGATTGTTACAACGGCGGACTTGCCGCAGATCATTGCCAGATTGCGTTGATACTTAGGAGGGGAGGGAGTCAGGCCTCCCTTCCCTCATAAGCCTCGACAATCCGTCCCACGATCGGGTGGCGCACTACGTCCGCCACGCTAAAGCGCACCACGGCAATGCCGTCGACGTCTTCCAACCGGCGCACCGCGTCGGCCAGCCCGCTGTGCTCGACGCCGCCGGGGATATCGACCTGCTTTGGATCGCCGCAGATCACCATGCGGCTGTTCTGGCCGAAGCGGGTGAGGAACATCTTCATCTGCGCCTGGGTGGTGTTCTGCGCCTCGTCGAGAATAATGAAGGAATCGGCCAAAGTCCGCCCGCGCATGAAGGCGATGGGTGCGATTTCGATCTCGCCGCTGGCGATGCGCCGCTCCACCTGTTCGGGCGGCATGCAATCGTAGAGCGCATCGTAGATCGGCCGCAGATAGGGATCGACCTTTTCCTTCATGTCGCCGGGCAGGAAGCCGAGCCGCTCGCCGGCCTCGACGGCCGGGCGCGAGAGAATCAGCCGCTGCACCGAGCCGCTCATCAGCTGGCTGACCGCCTGCGCCACCGCCAGATAGGTCTTGCCGGTGCCCGCTGGCCCCAGGCCGAAGATAATGTCGTCGCGGGCCAGCGCCTGCATATAGTCGATCTGCATCGCCGAGCGCGGGACGATGGTTTTCTTGCGGGTGCGGATCATGATCGGCGGCGCGTCGTGGCCGCCGGTGATGATGCCCTCCAGCGTCGGCTCGGCCGACATGGCGATCAGTGAATCGACTGCGCCGGAATCGAGCTCCAGCCCCTGGCTGAGCCGTTGGTGCATGCCCTTCAGCACGTCGCGGGCGCGGGCAACGCCTTCCTCGCTGCCTTCGATCTGCACCTTGTTGCCCCTTGCCGCGATGTAGACGCCCAAGTCGGTTCTCGATCAGCACCAGATTGGCATCGAACTGGCCGAACAGCGCGCCGAGCACGGCGGGCTCATCGAATTCGATCTCGATCCGGGCGCGCTGGGGAACCCCGTCGGAGGCCTTAGCACGGAACTGCGCCACATTCTGGGCGCGAGCGGGTTTGCGGGACATGCGCTCCTTTCATGCGAGGCCGGTATCGGCCTCACGACGAAAGATATGCCTGTGATTGTGACAAACAAGCGGCACATGCCTCGCCGCTGTGGAATTCTTGTCAGACGTGGGCCGGATGCAACAGTCTGGCATGCAGCGAATTGGGTCCGGCCTCGGTCAATTCGACCTCGACTAGATCGCCAATCTCAGCATTCCCCTCGAAATGCACCGATTGCAGCCAGGGCGACTTGCCAAGCCATTGCCCTTCGCGCCGCCCGAGCCGCTCGACCAGCACCGCGCCGCGCCGCCCAACGCTGGCCTGGTTGAAGGCGAGGCTGTGGCGCTGGAGCGCGGCCTGAAGGCGCTGGAGCCGTTCGTCCATCGCTTCGGGAGCGATCTGGCCGTCCATCGCCGCGGCGGGCGTGCCGGGGCGCGGGCTGTATTTGAAGCTGAACGCCATCGCATAACCCACCGAATCGATGAGGCTCAGAGTTTCCTCAAATTCCGCTTCGGTCTCGCCGGGGAAGCCGACGATGAAATCGCCCGACAGCGCGATATCGGGCCGCACGGCGCGCACCCGGTCGAGCAGCTTCAGATAGCTTTCCACGGTGTGGCTGCGGTTCATCGCTTTCAGCACCCGGTCGCTGCCCGATTGCACCGGCAGGTGAAGGAAAGGCATCAGCTTGCCTATCTCGCCGTGCGCCGCGATCAGCCCTTCGGTCATGTCGGCGGGATGGCTGGTCATGTAGCGGATGCGCGCGAGGTCGGGCAGGTCTGCCAGCGCGCGGATCAGGCTTTCAAGGCCGATGGCGCGGCCTTTCGCGTCCTCGCCCGTCCAGGCGTTGACGTTCTGGCCGAGCAGCGTGATCTCTTTTGCCCCGGCGTCGATCAGCCCTTGCGCCTCGCCGAGCAAGTCCTTGAACGGCCGCGAGACTTCTGCTCCGCGGGTGTAGGGCACGACGCAATAGGTGCAGAACTTGTCGCAGCCCTCCTGCACGGTGAGGAAGGCGCTGGCACCGACTTTGCGGCGGGCGGGAAGCGCGGCGAACTTGGTTTCGGCCGGCATGTCGGTATCGGTGACGCGTTTGCCCTGGATGGCCTCGGCCAGCATCGCGGGCAGGCGGTGATAGGCCTGCGGACCCACGACCATGCGCACGGCGGGCGCCCGCGTCATTATCTCTTCGCCCTCGGCCTGGGCGACGCAGCCGGCGACGGCGATCAGCGGGCTGGAGCCATCCTTGCGCTTGAGGCGGCCGATGTCCGAATAGACCTTGTCCACCGCCTTCTCGCGGATGTGGCAGGTATTGAGCACGACGAGATCGGCATCGCTGCCCTCCGGCGCGGCGCTCAGGCCCTGGTCGGCCAGCAGTTCGGACATGCGATCGCCGTCATAGACGTTCATCTGGCAGCCGAAGCTTTTGACCCGGTAGGTCTGCGGGGGAGGAATGGCGGGCATGGGTAGGGGCCGATAGCGGAACTGGCGGAAATTGGACAGGGCCCACGTCGCATGCGCCGCAAATTGAGAGCGCGGCACAAACGCTGCCACTCCGGCAACCGCATCCTCTTTCGTCACCCCGTGATCCGGAGTTCCGGTTTTGCTTCGCGCTTCGCGCACAAAGAAACGTCGCCCCGGATCAAATCCGGGGCGACGGTTTTATGGTCTTGTCCGATGGCGGCGCTGTTCGCCGCCGGAAAGACTTCAGCGCTGTCCGAGGTTGGCGGTCAATGGCCCACCTGCGGGCGGCGTGCTTGCAAGCCCGTCAAGGCCCTTGCTGACCAGGATGTTCACCGCAACGCGGCGGTTCTGTGCCTTGCCTTCGGCAGTGTCATTGCTCGCCACGGGGTCCGCTTCGGACATCCCGGTGGGGGTAAGCACGCGATAGGGCTTCCAGCGGCAGGCCTGCTGCAGATAATTGATGACGCTGGCGGCCCGCCTTTCGCTGAGCTGCTGGTTATACTCCTGGCTTCCAACCGAATCGGTGTAACCCACAACGAGAAGCAGGGCGTTGCTCATGCCGTCGGCCTGGGCTGCCGTGGCGCAGAGGTCGTTCCTGGCCTGGTCGGACAGAACCGCCCTGCCAGTATCGAAGTTCACATTCATCGTGCCCTTGATGTTGTACTGGTCGATATCGGCCATGCGGCCGCGCAGCGCCTGTGTTGCCGCAGTCTGCTCGGCAAAGCCCTGGGCAGTGCCATTGCGGATCATCGCTGCGGTCTTGAAGTCGTTGTTGCGAAACTTGACCTGGCTCGCCAGGAGAACAGAGCCCGCTTGCATCGTCTTGACCGTGACCGGCAATCCGTTGAGCAGCGCGTCCGCGCCCAAGTCGCGGTTACCGCCAAACAGGCCGCCGCCGGCCTTGATCTTGGTGGATTCGTTAAAGAAGACAAGCGTGCTGGCACCGTCGGCGGTCGTGACCCTCATCCGGTCCGCGCCACGCGCGGTGATGGTGCCCTTGACCTCGGGTCCCGGGGTCATCGCAGTCGTATCGGGCAAGGGATCGCCATTTACGGTGATGTTGGCATCGGGGGCGCCTTGCGCCTGTGCAGGCAGGCTGCCTGACACTGAAACGGCAAGCACGGCGATCAGACTCAGAAGTCCTGACCTGTTGGAAACGATACGCATCTAAAATACTCCTAGAAAGGGGGTCCCCAGTTGGTTCGTGCCTGTTGCCGTTAACCTTGCTGGCAGATGAACAGACTCGGCAAAGCCGCAGATTCTGCGGCTAGTTCGAGCGAGTCGTGCGGTGAACCGAAGAGTCCGCGCCGCAAAAGTTGACGTTCACGTGCTGGTAATGTGCTGGCGAATCGGCCAACATCAAATCGGACCAGGGCGAACGCAAATTTGGACAAAAATTGCCTCAACCGACGGCTAACTGCCCACAGCAAGCGCTCGAAGGTTCACATCAACGGGCAAACCAGCTAACCGCCCGCGCATGTCCGAGATCAAGACCCTCTACACCGCCTTCGGCGGCCATCTGAACGCCGCGCTCGATGCGCTGGAGACTGCGGGAACACTGCCCGCCGGGCTGAACCGGGGCGCGATCACGGTCGAGCCGCCGCGCGATGCCAGCCACGGCGATCTTGCCACCAACGCCGCGATGGTGCTGGCCAAGCCCGCCGGCATGAACCCGCGCGCGCTGGCCGACAAGCTGGTGGCGGAGCTGGCGAAACTGCCGCAGGTAACCAGCGCCGAAATTGCCGGCCCCGGCTTCATCAACCTGCGCCTGTCGAGCGAAACCTGGCTGGACGAGCTGCGCGTGCTGACAAAGCTGGGCGCGGATTATGGCCGCTCCGCGATGGGCGGCGGCAGCACGGTCAATGTCGAATATGTCTCCGCCAACCCCACCGGGCCGATGCACATGGGCCATTGCCGGGGCGCGGTGGTGGGCGATGCGTTGGCGAGCCTGCTCGAATTCGCCGGGCACAAGGTGATCCGCGAGTATTATGTCAACGACGCCGGCGGTCAGGTCGATGTCCTCGCGCGGTCGGTCCATATTCGCTACCGCGAGGCGCTTGCTAAAGAACATGGCGGCGATAGCGGGGGCGAGATTCCGGAAGGGCTCTATCCGGGCGATTACCTGATCCCGGTCGGCGAGGCGCTGGCAAAGGAATTCGGCGACACCTACGCAACAGCCCCCGAAAGCGAGTGGCTCGTGCTGTTCCGCACCCGTGCGGTTGCGGCGATGCTGGTCATGATCAAGGCCGACCTCGCGCTGCTCGGCATCCGCCACGACCTGTTCTCCTCGGAAGCCGAACTTCAGGCAGCAGGCAAGCCCGAGGAGGCCGAGGCCTGGTTGCGCGCGCACGATCTGGTCTACGACGGTGAGCTGGAAGCCCCCAAGGGCAAGGTGCTGGACGATTGGGAGCCGGTCGAACTGCCACTGTTCCGCTCGACCAAGTTCGGCGACGATCAGGACCGCCCGATCAGGAAGAGCGACGGCAGCTGGACCTATTTTGGCGCCGACCTCGCTTATCATTTCCAGAAGGCGCAGAACGCCGATGCCCTCGTCGATATCTGGGGCGCGGACCACGCCGGCACGGTGAAGCGGATCAAAGCGGCTGTGGCCGCGATGACCGGAGCAAAAGGCAAGGAAACGCCGTTCGAGGTCAAGCTGGTGCAGATGGTTCAGCTGCTGCGCGACGGCGAACCGGTGAAGATGTCGAAGCGATCGGGCACTTTCGTGACCCTGGCCGATGTCGTGCGCGAGGTTGGCAAGGACGTGGTGCGCTTCACTATGCTCACCCGCAAGCCCGAAGCCCAGATGGATTTCGACTTCGCCAGGGTGGTCGAAGCCTCGAAGGACAATCCGGTATTCTATGTGCAATATGCCCATGCGCGGATCTGTTCGACCATGCGCAAGGCAGCGGCGGAAGGGCTGGGGCCGGCCGATACCGATCTCGGGCTGCTTGGGGATGAGGAGCTCGAGCTGGTCAAGCTCGCGGCGCAGTTTCCCCGTCAGGTCGAGGCGGCCGCTGCCGCGCGCGAGCCGCATCGTATCGCATTCTTTCTTCACGATCTTGCCGCCGCATTCCATGCCTACTGGAATCTCGGCAACGACCGGCCGGAAAAACGCTTCATCACGGCACAGAATAGTAATCTGACTGGTGCTAGATTGCATCTTGCCGCACAAATCGGGCAACTGATACGTAACGGCTTGGCACTTCTCGGCGTTGCTGCGGTGGAGGAAATGTGATCATGGCTGGCATTGGCGACGTCCACGACGACGACAAGTTTCTGGATGACGACGGCCGTGGCAACGATTCCGGTGGCTATCGCGCGGCGGGTAATGACGATGACGAACCGCTGGATACCGCGCGGCTCGATTTCGACGACGAGAGCGACCAGCTGCCCTGGCTCGATGCCGAAGAAGACGACGCCGATGAATCGGATGGCGGCCGCATGATCGGGTTTGGCCTGCTGGGCCTGATCGCGCTCGGGACTATCGTCGGCGGCATCTGGTGGGCGACCCACCGCACGCCCGACAAGACCATGGTCGCCGATGGCGGCATCGTCGCGGCGCCTTCCCAGCCGTACAAGGAAGCGCCGAAGAACCCCGGCGGCAAGACGTTCGAGGGCACCGGCGACACCGCCTTTGCCGTCTCCGAGGGACAGAACCGCCCGGCCAGGCTGGGCGAAGCGAGCGGCGCTGCTGCCGCCGTGGCCGGACCTGGCACCGATCCCGGCACAAAGCCGCCGGTTGCCGCTGCCGGTTCCGCCGCTGTCAAGGCCTCTCCCGGGGCAGTCCATTCCCCGGCGGCAACGGCCTCGCCCGCCGCCGCCAGCACGGCGGCGCGCGGACCCGTCGTTCAGGTCGGCGCCTATTCGACGCGGTCTTCGGCGGAAGCGGCCTGGTCGCGCCTGTCAGGGCAGAACAGCGCGCTTTCGGGTCAGCGCCATCAGATTGTCGAGGGCAAGGCCGATATCGGCACGGTCTACCGGCTCCAGGTGCTGGCCGCCGATGCCCAGGCGCTGTGCACCCGGCTGAAAGCGTCGGGACTGGCCTGCCAGGTCAAATAGCCCCGGTTCCGTCCTATCCACATGCGCGCAGCCACGCGCGCTTGCGAAAGCAGTGCGTTCCTGCGATTTCCGCGCGATGATTCCCGCGATTTTCGGCCTGTCCGGACTGGAACTGACCGCCGATGAGCGCGCCTTCTTCCGCGACTGCGAGCCGGCGGGCTATATCGTGTTCGGCCGCAATATCGAAAGCCGCGCCCAGCTGCGCGCGCTGACCGACAGCCTTCGCGGCATTCACGGGCGCGACAGGCTGTTGATCACGATCGACCAGGAGGGCGGGCGAGTGGCGCGGATGAAGCCGCCCGAATGGACCCGTTTCCCCGCCGGCGAGGCCTTCGACCTGCTTTACGACCTCGCCCCGGCGAGCGCGATCGAGGCGGCGCGGGCCAATGCCGAGGCACTGGGGGCCGATCTTGCGGAAGTGGGGATCACCTGCACCCATGCGCCGGTGCTCGATGTGCGCCAGCCCGGCGCGCACGATGTGATCGGCGACCGGGCGCTGGGCCACGAACCGCTGCGCGTCGCGGCGCTGGGACGCGCCGTGCTCGACGGTCTGGCACGCGCGGGGGTTGCCGGGACGATCAAGCACATGCCGGGCCATGGCCGCAGCACTTGCGACACCCACATCGAAATGCCGACGGTCACCGCCAGCGAGGAAGAGCTGGA
The DNA here is from genome assembly GCA_963775115.1 of uncultured Alphaproteobacteria bacterium. Taxonomy (GTDB): domain Bacteria; phylum Pseudomonadota; class Alphaproteobacteria; order Sphingomonadales; family Sphingomonadaceae; genus Novosphingobium. Next base: position 69,856 of record CAVZHP010000006.1, on the reverse strand, counting down.
GACCGATATCGCCCCCTTCCGCGCGCTCAACACCGCGCCGATCGGGATGACCGGGCACCTGCTGTTCACGGCCTGGGACAGCGAAAACCCTGCCACCCAGTCGCCCTTTGTAATCGGCGAGGTGATCCGGCGGCGCATTGGTTTCGACGGGCTCCTGCTGACCGACGATCTCGACATGCAGGCGCTTAGCGGCACGGTGCCCGAACGCGCCGAACGCTCGCTTGCGGCCGGCTGCGACATAGCGCTCAACTGCTGGGCGAAAATGGACGACATGACCGGCATTGCCCAGCGGCTGCCTGCGATGAATGAGAAGACCGCCGCCAGGCTCGAACGTGCGCTCTCCGGCACGCGGCTCGACGGTGCCGGCGGCGACCAGGCGGCGCTGTTCGCCAAGCGCGACGCTTTGCTTGCCCTGCTGCCGCGCGGCGTCGGGGCAGGGGAGGGTGCGCAGGCATGAGCGAATTCGAAACTTCTCCCGCGTTATTTCCGGTCGAGGACGACTGGGATGGCATTGCCATGGCCGCAACCGACGACAGTGCGCTCTATCTCGAGCTCGATGGCTGGGAAGGCCCGCTCGACTTGCTGCTCGATCTGGCGCGGCGGCAGAAGGTCGATCTGCGGCGGATTTCGATCCTCGAACTCGTCGATCAATATATCGGCTATATCGAACGCGCCGAGGCAATGCGCCTGGAACTGGCCGCCGATTATCTCGTCATGGCGGCCTGGCTGGCCTACCTCAAGAGTGCCCTGCTGCTGCCGCGCGAGGAGCAGGAAGACCCCAGCCCCGAGGAACTGGCATTGCGCCTGCAACTCCGCCTCCAGCGGCTTGGCGCGATGCGCGAGGCGGCGGCGCGGCTGATGGGCCGCGACCGGCTGGGCCGCGACACATTTCTGCGCGGTGCGCCCGAGGGCCTGCGGATCGACCGCAGGAACCGCTGGCAGTGCGACTGGTTCTCGCTGGTCCAGGCTTATGGGCAGGTAAAGGCGCGGACCGTGCCGGTGGTGCACATCGTGCGCGACCGCATGGTGATGACGCTGGACAGCGCCTTGTCGCGGGTCTCGGCGATGCTGGGCGTCACGCTCGACTGGATGGAATTGCAGGAATTCCTGCCACCCCACGCCGATCCGCGCCTGCGGCGTTCGGCGCTGGCATCCAGTTTTGTCGCCGCGCTGGAACTGGCGCGGCTGGGCAAGGCGGAACTGGCGCAGGACAGCGTCTTCGGGCCGCTGCATCTGCGGCGGGTGACGGCATGACAGATCAAGAGGCACAGGCGCTCGATCCGCTGGTCCGCTCGGTGGAGGCGACCTTGTTCGCTGCCGGTGAGCCGATGACGGCGGAAGCAATTTCCACCCACCTTGGCGGGGCCGATGTCCGCGAAGCTCTGGCGGAACTGGCGGCACATTACCGGGGGCGAGGGATCGAACTGGTCGAGCGCGGCAAACGCTGGCACTTCCAGACCGCCGCCGACCTCGCCCATCTGCTCCGCCGCGAGCGTGAGGACGTCCGCCGTCTGTCGCGCGCCGCCACCGAAGTGCTGGCGATCGTCGCTTATCACGAACCGGTCAGCCGGGCCGAAGTCGAATCGATCCGCGGCGTGCAGACCGCCAAGGGTACGCTCGATGTGTTGTTGGAGGCCGGCTGGGTGCGGGTCGCGGGCCGCCGCGAAGTGCCGGGCCGGCCGGTGATCTATGCGACAACTCCCGAATTTCTTGCCCATTTCGGCCTGGCATCGCGCAAGGACCTGCCCGGCATCGACGAGCTGCGCGCCGCCGGACTGCTCGACCCGGTCGAGGATGCGCTGGAGGCGGCGATGGCGGGGCCATCCGAAGAAACCGGCTCCGATTCCGCTGCCGGACTGGCAAGTGAAGAGGAAAGCGCCTAGATAGGGGCGGTATGGAGCGCATGCTCCGGCAACCTTCGGAGTCGAAAGATGGGTTTTGGGTCAATCTGGCACTGGGTGATCGTGCTGATCGTCGTGCTCGTGCTGTTCGGGCGCGGCCGGATTTCCGAGATCATGGGAGATTTCGGCAAGGGCATCAAAAGCTTCAAGACTGGGCTGAACGAGGATGCTGCTCCCCCGGCTCCGCCCACGCAGATTCCTGCTCCGGATACCAGCGCCACGCCTTCCGCCAGCGACACCACCAAGACCGGCGCCTGAGCCGGGGAGCCGACCGATGTTCGACGTCGGCTTCGACGAAATGCTGGTGATCGCGGTGGTCGCCATCGTTGTCATCGGCCCCAAAGACCTGCCGCTGGCCTTGCGCGCGGTTGGCCGCTGGGTGGCCAAGATCCGGAAGGTTTCCGGTCATTTCCGCTCCGGTATCGAGACCATGATCCGCGAGGCGGAACTCGAGGAAATGGAGAAGACCTGGCGCGAGCAGAATGCGGCGATCATGAATACGCCGCCGCATCCTTCGGAGGATGAGGCGTTGGCCGAAGGTGCAGGCGATTCGCCCGCGCCCGCCTCTGCCGAGGCCGCATTGCCGCCGCCCGCTTCCAAGGCCGAAGCGCTGGCCAGGCAGGCGCAGGCGCAGTCTGACTCCGAGCCGCAGCCGCAACTTCCTCTGACCCGCTAGTCCCATGCTCAAGATCGACGACATCGACGAGACCCAGGCCCCACTGCTCGACCATCTGATCGAACTGCGCAGCCGACTGGTGCGCTGCGTGCTGGTGCTGGGCGTGGCTTTCGCCGGCTGTTTTACATTCGCCGACGAGATTTTCGGCTTTCTGGTCCGCCCGCTGACTGCGGCCTTCCCGGCGGGCGAGGGCAAGCTGATCTACACCAAGCTCTATGAGGCGTTCTTCGTCGAGCTGAAGGTATCGCTGTTCGCGGCTTTCTTCGTCAGCTTCCCGATCCTCGCCAATCAGCTGTGGGCTTTTGTTGCTCCAGGGCTCTACGCCAAGGAAAAGAAGGCCTTCCTGCCGTTCCTGATCGCCACTCCGGTGCTGTTCACCGGCGGCGCGGCGCTGGCCTATTACGTCGTCATGCCGACCGCATTTCGGTTCTTCCTCGATTTCGAGGGCACCCGCGGAGGGCTCAAGATGGAAGCGCTGCCGGGAACCGGCGACTACCTCAGCCTGGTGATGCAATTCATCCTCGCCTTCGGGATCAGTTTTCTGCTGCCGGTGCTGCTGATGCTGCTCAACCGCGCCGGGATCGTCAGCCGCGAGCAACTGGTGCGGGCGCGGCGCTATGTGGTTGTCGGCATCGTCACTGTGGCGGCGGTGGTCACCCCGCCCGATGTCATCTCGCAGCTGATGCTGGCGGTGCCGCTGTTCCTGCTGTTCGAAGGAACGCTGGTGTTCATGCGGTTTACCGAGCGCCGGGAAGCGAAGGCGAAGGCTGCTGCTGAGGCTGAGGCGGCGAACGTGGCAGCGACTGGGGCGGCTGGGGAAGAGGCCTTGCCGTAACCGGAGCAGCGCCCGGCGCTCCCCCCAATTCCTGAGCCTGCCACGCGAGCTTTCCCCCGATCCAGGTCTGCAAGACCTTCAGACCTCGCAAATCGCCAGGCGAGGCAAGCAGCGGGTCGCGGTCGACCAGCACGAAGTCGGCGCGCTGGCCCACCGCGATGCGGCCGATGCGGCCATCGGCAAAGCCCGCCCACGCGGCTCCCGTGGTCCAGGCTGCCAGGGCTTCCTCGCGGGTCAGGCGTTCCTGTGGCTGCCAGCCGCCGAACGGCTGGCCGTCCGCGCCGAGGCGGGTGGTGGCGCTTGCCATTGCCGCGAAGGGTTCGGGCGGAGTGGTAGCCGCGCCCGAACCGAACGCGAGCTTTGCCCCCGAGGCGGAGAGGGATTTCCACGCATGGACTCCTGCCAGCTGCGCCGGGCCGAGCCGCGCCTCTGCCGCTTTCATCCCGGAAACCAGACCCAGCGGCTGCATCGAGACCGCCAGGCCATTTTTGCCGAACCGTGCGAAATCGGCGGGATCGGTCACTTCTGCCCGCTCGATTCGCCAGCGCCGCTCGCCCTTGTAGGTCAGCGCCAGCTCGTCGATGGCATTGAGCGCCATGAGTGCCGCCTTGTCGCCATGTGCCTCGACTGCGACCTGAAAGCGGTCGATCGCCGCGCGGCTGATCAGGTTCTTGAGCTGGATTTCGGACAGTCCCGGCTGCGGCTGTGCGCGCTTGATCGGGGCGTCGGCATAGGGCGCCTTGAGCGCGGCGCCGCGCGATTCCAGCGGGCCGTCGAGCACCACATGCACACCGTTCAGCCGCAGCCGGTCATCGTAGAGCCACGGCGTCGGGCCCGGCCCGCCGATCAGCGCCATGTCGCCGGTGGTGGCTGCATAGGCCATGATGCGGATCGACAGCCTGCCGAGATCGCCGGCGCGGCGATAGGTCTGCCAGTCCTCGATCGTCGTGCCCATGTCGGCGACGGCGGTGACGCCGCGTTCGAGCAGCAGCTTCTGCGCCTCGATCAGCGCCATGTCGCGGTCCTCGGGCCGGGGCCGCGCGCCGGTGGCGGCAGGTGCAATGCGCGACAGGCCGAGCTGCATCAGCTCGACATGCGAATCGATCAGCCCCGGCATCAGCACCCGGCCCTTGCCGTCGAGCCGGTAATCGACCCGCTGCGGCCGCTTGTCGCCGCGCCGGAACAGCTGTTCCACCCGTCCGTTGTCGTCCGCGAGCACCGCAGTGAATCGTTCGATCTGGCCATTGGCGCCCAAAGTCAGGCCATCGACATTGTCGATCAGGACGTCGGCTTGTGCGGAGGTGGCAAGAAGGAGGAGTAGGAGTGCGCTGGTCCTCACTTGCCGCCTTTCCTCGGCAGGCGGCGGATCAGGGCGCTGGTGTCCTGCCGGCCGCCGCCCATCGCCTGGACATCGGCGTAAAGCTGGTTGACCAGCGCGGTGATCGGCAGCGAGACGCCCAGACCTCGGCCTTCCTCCATCGCCAGGCCCAGATCCTTGCGCATCCAGTCGATGGCGAAGCCGAATTCGAACTCGTCCTTCACCATCGTCGCCCAGCGATTGTCCATCTGCCAGCTCTGCGCCGCGCCGCCCGAGATCGCTTCATAGACCTTGTCCGGATCGAGATGCGCCGCCTCGGCAAAGCGGACGGCCTCGGCAAGGCCGGCGACGATGCCGGCGATGCAGATCTGGTTGACCATTTTCGCGGTCTGCCCCGCACCCGCCTTGCCGACATGGACGATGCGTCTGGCATAGGCTTCCATCACCGGATGCGCCGCCGCGATCGCATCGGCGCGGCCGCCGCACATCAGCGTCAGCGTGCCGTTTTCGGCGCCGATCTGCGATCCGGTCATCGGCGCATCGACGCAGTGAATGTGCTTGTCGCGCGCCTCGACCGCGACCTGCCGGGCGATCCGGGCGGAAACCGTGGTGTGGTCGGCAAATACCCCGCCCTCGCGCAGCGACCTGAACACTCCCTGCGGGCCAAGCACGACATCGGCGAGATCGTCGTCGTTGCCGACGCAAGTGACGGCCATGTCGGCACCCTCCGCCGCGTCGGCCGGGCTCTTCGCCACGCGGACGGCGAGACCGGGATTGGCCTCCTGCCATTTCTCCACCCGGGCGGGCGAGCGGTTGTAGATGGTCAGGCGATGCCCCGCCTTGCCGATGTGCCGGGCGATTGCCCCGCCCATCACGCCAAGGCCCAGGAAGGAAACGTTTCTGCTGTCGGTCATGGCAGCTGTTTTAGCCGCTTGCGCCGCCGCCGCCAGCCCTTGCCTCGCACAAGCTTTGCTTTATCGGCACAAGACGATGAGGTTCCTCGGCAATCCGCACTTCATGCTTGCCATGCGCTGGCTGTTCTGGCTGGCGCTTTGCATCGCCGTGGTCATGGCGGTGCTGCCCACGCCGCCGGAGCTGCCGACCGACCGGTTTGGCGACAAGTTCGCGCATAGCCTCGCTTTCGCCTGGCTGGCAGGTCTTGCGGCCCTGGGCTTTCCCGATTCCCTGCGCTGGCGGATTGCCGAGCGGCTGTCGTTTCTGGGTGCGCTGATCGAAATGATGCAAGGCATTCCCGGAATTGGCCGGGAATGCGATTATCGCGACTGGATTGCCGACACCCTCGCGGTGCTCGCCGTGACCTTGCTCGCCAGCTTGCTGCTGCCGCGCCTGCGGCAGCAGCCCTCCGGGGAAGGATAGCGGTTTTCAAACCGCCGCCATTGGTCTACGGCCCCGGCCCATGCACAAGCCAGCCGAACCCAGCTCCAGCGCGACCGCGCTGTTGACCGCCGACGATGTCCGTGCGGCGGCAGCGCGGATTGCCGGCGCGGTGGTGCGCACCCCGACCATGCACAGCAAGACGCTGAGCGCGATCACCGGTGCGGAAATCTATCTCAAGTTCGAAAACCAGCAGTTCACCGCCGCTTACAAGGAGCGCGGCGCGCTCAATGCGATGCTGCTGCTGGGCGGCGCGCAGATCAACCGCGGGGTGATCGCCTCGTCGGCCGGCAATCACGCGCAGGGGCTGTCCTATCACGGCACGCGGCTGGGCATTCCGGTCACCATTGTCATGCCCAAGACCACGCCTACGGTGAAAGTGATGCAGACCGAAAGCGTCGGCGGCACTGTCGTGCTGCACGGCGAAAGCTTCGACGAGGCATCCGCCCATGCCCGCAAGCTGGAGCAGGAGCTGTCACTGACTTTTATCCACCCGTTCGACGATCCCCATGTCGCGGCGGGGCAGGGCACGGTCGCGCTCGAAATGCTTGAGGATGTGCCTGATCTCGACATGCTGGTGCTGCCGGTCGGCGGCGGCGGGCTGGGTTCCGGGATGGGCACGATTGCCCGGGCGATCAAGCCCGATATCGGCCTGATCGGGGTCGAGGCTGCGCTGTTTCCCTCGATGTACAATCTGCTGAAGGGCGAGAGCCTGCCGGTCGGCGGCGATACCCTGGCCGAAGGCATCGCCGTGTTCGAACCGGGCAACTTCACTTCGAAAGTGCTCGCCGGCCTGCTCGACGATTTCGTGCTGGTCAGCGAGTCCGATCTCGAGGGTGCACTGGCGCTGCTGTTGCAGATCGAAAAGACCGTGGTCGAAGGCGCAGGAGCTGCCGGGCTCGCCGCAGTGCTCGCCCACCGCCATCTGTTCGAAGGCCGCAAGGTCGGCATCGTCCTGTCGGGCGGCAATATCGACACGCGCCTGCTCGCCAATGTGTTGCTGCGCGACCTGGCCCGCTCGGGTCGGCTCGCTCGATTGCGGCTGACCCTGCAGGACCGTCCAGGCGCGCTGTTCAAGGTGATGAAGGAATTCGATGCGCATAACATCAACATCATCGAAATCTGGCACCAGCGCATTTTCACCCATTTGCCGGCCAAGGGTCTGATCACCGATATCGAGTGCGAAGCGCGCGACAAGGAACAGCTCGACGCACTGGTTTCCGCCCTGCGCGCCAAGGGCTACGCGGTCAGCCAGGTGGAGCTCAACTGAGCTGGAGATTTCCGCCCGTGAATTTCCGTCAGCGGCAACAGCTGTGCAAAATAACCCTTCGTTTACCTTGTTTCTTGGTTAAAAGGCTTTCACCGGGGTGTGGCGGCGGGCATAGACTGTGTCTGCGCCGAATCCCGGGCGCTTGATGCAGAGGACTCCGCCAGCACGTGACGGCACCCGTTCGCTTTCCCCGGTTCTTTGTTACCAGCCCGGCGCCGTGTCCCTATCTGCCGGGCCGGAGCGAGCGCAAGGTGTTCACCGAATTGCGCGGCGGCCATGCCGATGCGCTCAATGACGCGCTTGGCCGGATCGGTTTCCGCCGCAGTCAGACTGTGGCCTACCGGCCCAGCTGCATCGAATGTTCGGCCTGCGTTTCGGTGCGGGTCGCGGCGAAGGAATTCCAGCCCTCGGCCACCCAGCGCAAGAACCTGCGGCGCAATTCCGATCTCGTCGTCAGTCTGTGCCGCCCGTGGTCGACGTCCGAGCAGTTCGATCTGTTGCAGCGCTATCTAGGGCAGCGCCATCCCGGCGGCGGCATGGCGGCAATGGACGATGTCGATTTTTCCGACATGGTGGAACATACGCCGGTCACCAGCTATGTAGTCGAATATCGCGAGCCTTCCAGCGACGGCGGGACGCCCGGCCGGCTGGTCGGCGCCTGCCTGACCGACCGGCAGGGCGACGGGTTGTCGATGATCTACAGTTTCTACGACCCGGATCATGAGGCACGGACCGGGCTTGGCAATTTCATTATTCTCGATCACATCCGCCGCGCGGCGGAATCCGGCCTGCCCTATGTCTATCTCGGCTATTGGGTCGATGGTTCAGCGCGCATGCAGTACAAGGTGCGCTATCGTCCGCTCGAACGGCTTACCCGCAGTGGATGGGAACGAATTTCAGCCGATGAGCATGACCGCCTCATCAATGCCGCCGCCAGTGTGCGCCGCGATGCCGCCCCGGTGCCCAGTGGCAGCGGCAAGGACGGCGTGCCCGGCGGGCAGGACCAGTACCGCCTGGCAGATTGACCGCGCGCTGCGGGCGGTCCTCGGCGCGTCGCTGCTGCTGATCGCCACGCCGGCACTATCCCAGAACCGCGAGACCGATGCCGAACTCAAGGCGCTGATTCCCGATTCGGCGGTCGCCGATCCGGAGGCCTGGGCCAAAGTGGAGCCGCAAACGGCTGCGCCGTCTGATCAGTCAAACGGGCGCGAACTCCAGCCCAACTCGCCGATGGCCGATGACGGGGGATTCCGCCTGCCCTGGCCCGACGAGCAGTTCGAACTGCCCGCGTTGGTGTCGCTCGAACCCGATCCCGACCTGGCCGAGGCGCTAAAGGAACAAGAAAGCGAATTGCCGTCCCGCCGGGACGATAGCGGCATGCTGCGGATTTCGCCCCAGCTGACGCTGGTGTTTCCGCCAGATCCGGCCCTGTTCGCCGATCGCGGCGGTTTCGCCGCGCGCTTTGCTGCCCTTTCGGCGATCCAGCGGCTGTCGGGCGAGGGTGAGGACAATGCCGCGCAGCTGGCCGCCCGCGCCCGTACCGACGGCGATCTGCTGCGCCGCCTGCTGCGCATCCAGGGCTATTACGACGCCGAAGTCCAACAGACGATCAGCGCCATCGAGGCGGGCAAGGATGCCGCTGCCGCCAGGCCCTCGGTCCGCTTCGATATCGTGCCGGGGCCTCGTTACCGCTTCGGTGCGATCGACCTCGGCGATCTGCCGGGGACCGGGGGCGACTATCCCGGCTTGCGCACCGCGTTCGGTATCCAGTCCGGCGATCCGCTCGACAGCGACCGGATCGTCGCCTCCGGGGTCAACCTCGATACCGCGCTGGGCGAGACCGGCTATGCCTTCGCGAGACTGGGCGAGCCCAGCCTGATCGTCGACCACCGCCGCGAGGAAGGCGATCTCACCCAGCCGGTGACCTCAGGCGGCAAGTACCGCTTCGGCGGGGTTGTCAGCAGCCTGCCGGAATTCCTGTCTTCTGACCATCTCGAAGACATCGCCCGCTTCCGCCCGGGCGAGCTCTACCGGCGCAGTCTGGTGGAGGACCTGCGCCGGGCGATTGTCGCCACCGGTCTGGTCTCCAGCGTTACCATCGCCCCGCGCGAGACCCGTGTGCCACAGGGCGAGACGCCTGGCGATGTCGCGCTCGACGTGACGATCGGCAAGGCGCCGCTGCGCACCATTGCGGGCGCAGTCGGCTACGATTCGGGCGAGGGCTTCCGTCTGGAGGCGAGCTGGGAACACCGCAACCTGTTCCCGCCCGAAGGCCTGCTGCGCGTGCGCGGGGTCGCCGGGACAAAGGAGCAGCTGGCGGGGGTCACCTTCCGCCGCAACAATTTCCGCGGCCGCGATCAGGTTCTGACGCTCGATCTCTATGGCAACATGGTCAAGCGCGAAGCCTATGTCGCCAAGACCGTGGCCCTGTCTGCGACCTACGAGAAACTTACGACGCTGCTGTTCCAGAAGCCCTGGGTGTGGTCGGTGGGGCTGGAGGCGGTGGCGACGCGCGAGCGCGAAGGCGACGTCAACGGCATCGGGTCGCCGGCGCAGAATTACTACATCGTCGCCCTGCCGCTGCGTGCCGCCTTCGACACCAGTGACAATCTGCTCGACCCCACTCGTGGCTTCCGCGCCGCGCTGCGCGCCTCACCGGAGTTCTCGCTCGATCAGGGGCGCAAGGCGGGTTACGTCCGCATCCAGGCCGATGCCAGCGCCTATCTGCCGATCGGGACCGGCGTGGTATTGGCAGGGCGGGTCCGGCTCGGTTCGATCCCCGGCGCAGCGATCCAGGACATTGCGCCCTCGCGGCGGTTCTATGCCGGCGGCGGCGGATCGGTGCGAGGCTTCGGCTATCAGGAAATCGGGCCGCGCAACAGCTTCAGCGAGCCAAGCGGCGGCAGGTCGCTGTCGGAATTCTCGATCGAGGCGCGGGTGAAGACCGGCCTGCTGGGCGGGGCGTTGTGGGTGGTGCCTTTCGTCGATGCCGGGACAGTCGAGGAATCGGTGACGCCGCGCTTCCGCGACATGCGCTTCGGCGCGGGCCTGGGCCTGCGCTACCAGACCGGCTTCGGGCCGATCCGCGTCGATCTGGGCACGCCGCTCAACCGGCGACCGGGCGAGGCGCGGGTCGCGGTCTATGTCTCGCTGGGGCAGGCCTTCTGATGGGCGAGGAGACTGCCTCTCCGCCACCGGAGGCGCCGCCGCGCAAGCGCCGCTGGCAGCGTCGGCTGTTCGCGGTTCTGGCGATGCTGGTCGGGCTCGCGGCGCTGGCCGTGGCCGTGCTCGACAGCCCGATCGGCCACCGCTACGTCGCCGACCGCATTGCCGCCATGGCCCCGGCCTCGGGCCTGCGCATCGAAGTCGGGCGAATCGAGGGTTCGCTGTTTTCCAGCGCGAAGCTGCGCGATGTCAGCTTTGCCGACCCGCAAGGCACCTTCGCCCGGGTGCCCGAGGCGGAGCTCGACTGGAAGCCGTTCGCCTGGTTCAGCTCGGGCCTCGATGTCCGCAAGCTGGTGCTGCGGCGCGGCACGCTGACGCGGCTTCCGAAGCTCAAGCCTGGCAAGCCCGGATCGCCGGTCCTGCCCAATTTCGACATTCGCATCGACCGGCTCGAGATCGAACGGCTGATGATAGCCCAGGGTGTGATCGGCCCGGCGCGGCGGGTGGACCTTTCCGCCAAGGCCGATATCCGCGAAGGGCGCGCGCTGATCCGCGCCGCAGGGCGGCTCGGCGGCGGTGACCGGCTCTTCGTCCTGCTCGACGCCGAGCCGGACCGGGACCGCTTCGATGTGAAGCTCGATTACAACGCGCCCAGCGGCGGCCTGCTCGCGGGCCTGGCGGGTGCGCAAGGCGCGCTGGCGTTGAAACTGGGCGGTGCGGGCAGCTGGCGGCGCTGGCAGGGCGCGCTGCTGGCAGAGCGGGACGGCAAACGCCTGGCGGCGCTGCGGCTGACCAATATGTCCGGTCGTTACGGCGTGCTTGGCCTCACATGGCCGGAGGATCTGCTGACCGGCCTCGCTGCGCGCGCTGCGGGTGGCGAGGTGGCGGTGGCGGCTTCGGGGACACTGGCGGCCAGCGTGTTCAGCGGCAACGTCAACCTCACCGGCGAAGGGCTGGCACTGCGAGGCGAAGGCTCGGTGGACCTCGGGGAGAACCGCTTCGACGCGGTGCGATTCGATGCGGCGGTGCGCGATCCGGAGCGGCTGTTTCCGGGCACGCGGCTCGAAGGCGCACGGCTGACCGGCACGCTCGACGGCTCGTTCCGCGACATGACAATCGACCACCGGCTGACTGCGGCGCTGGTCATGATCGATTCCACCCGGATCGAGAATGTCACCCAGACTGGCCGGGCGATATTCGACGGAACCACTTTGACTCTGCCGCTCGACGCTGCCGCTGCGCGCGTCGTCACCGGCGACCCTGCGCTCGATCCGCGCCTCGCCACGCCGCGCGCGAAGGGCACGCTGCGGCTGGCGGGCAATTCCATCGCCTCAGACGATCTAATGCTCAGCGTACCCGGCCTCGCCGCCAAACTCGCCTTGCGCGGCGATATGGCGCGCGAGGGGTACGGGCTCGCCGGCCAGGCAGCCGCGCGGGGCCTCGCGCTGCAAAACCTGGGCACAGTCGATGCCGAGGGCCGCGTGGTGCTCAAATTCGGCAAGCTGCCGTGGACGCTCGACGCCCAGCTCGCCGGGCGCATGGTCCGGGTCGACAATGCCACTTTGACCAGCCTGGCGGGCACCGGCATCCGCTTCGGCGGCAATATCAGCCTCGGCGGACAGCGCCCGCTGCTGTTCGAGCGCGCGACGCTGAGCGGCAGCAAACTCTCGCTCGGTCTCGCCGGGCGCTATCTGCCCGATGGCCGTACGCAGGTGACGGGCAAGGGCCGGCACGCCGACTACGGGCCGTTTGCAATCGATGCCAGCCTGGCCGGCGATGGCCCGCGCGCGGTGCTGATCTTTGCCGATCCGCTGCCTTCGGCAGGGCTCAAGGACGTGCGCATCGCACTGTCGCCGATCGACCAGGGCTTTCGTATCGAGACCAACGGGCAGTCGCGCCTGGGGCCGTTCACCGGCACGCTCGGGCTCTATGCCCGCAGCGGCGGACCGACACGGATCGAGGTGCAGCGCCTCGAGGTGTGGAAGACGGCGATTGCCGGCAGCCTGACGCTCGAGCGTTCATTCGCAGCAGGCCATCTCACGCTGACTGGCGGCGGCATCGATGGCACGCTCGATCTCGCGCCACAGGGCGGCGGGCAGGGCTTCACCGTGGCGCTGAACGCCAGCAACGCGCGCTTCGGCGGCGACAGTCCGCTGACCATCGGCAGTGCCCAGCTGAAGGCGCAAGGCCTGCTACGCAAGGGGCACAGTAGCATTTCGGGCGACCTGCTCGGCCAAGGCATCGGACAGGGGCAGATGTTCCTTGGGCGGGTGGCGGCCAATGCGCGGCTGACCGACGGGCAGGGGCAAGTGACGGCTTCGCTGGCCGGGCGGCGGGGCAGCCGGTTCGATCTGCAGCTGCTCGCCGATGTCGCGCCGCAGCGGCTCGCGGTTGCGGCGCAAGGACAGTTCGCCGGGCAGCGCATCGTCCTGCCGCGCCGCGCCGTGCTCACCGCCGAGCCGGGCGGCGGCTACCGGCTGGCGCCTACCCAGCTCGATTTCGCCGGGGGCCGGGCGATCGCCTCGGGCCGGGTCGGGGCGCGGGAGACCGATCTGCACTTTGCGCTTTCCAACATGCCGTTGTCGCTGGCCGATGTGTTGGTGACAGACCTCGGACTTGGCGGGCGGATTTCCGGGCTGGTCGACTATCGCCAGGCCCAGCGCGGCAATCCCACCGGCGAATTCAAGGTGCGCATCGCCGGGCTGACCCGATCCGGTCTGGTGCTCACCTCGCGTCCGATCGACATGGCGCTGACCGGCTCGCTGATGACCGACCGGCTGGAAGCCCGCGCGGTGGCGAGTGAGGGCGGGCAGGTGCGCGGCCGCTTGCAGGGGCGGATTTCCGGGCTGGCCTCGCAGGGCTCGCTCGCCCAGCGGATCGGCCAGGGCACGGTCTTCGCGCAGTTGCGCTACAATGGCCCGGCGGACGCGATCTGGCGGCTGGCGGCACTCGAAACCTTCGATCTCACCGGGCCGCTGGCGGTCGCCGCTGACGTCACTGGCTCGGTTGCCTCACCCAGCATCCGGGGGTCGCTGGCCGGCAGCGGGCTGCAATTGCAGAGCGCGCTGACCGGCATGACGGTCAACGGCATGGCGGCGCAGGGCAGTTTTGCCGGTTCGCGGCTGGTGCTCAGTAGCCTGTCCGGGCAGACTGCGGGCGGTGGCAGTGTCAGCGGCAGCGGCACCTTCGATTTCTCCGGACTTGGTACGCGCGGACCGGGTATCGACCTGCGGCTCGCTGCCCGCAATGCCCGGGTGCTGGCGCGCGACGATATGGCGGCCAACGTCACCGGACCCTTGCTGGTCCGCTCGGACGGCAACGGCGGAGTTGTCGCCGGGCGGGTGGTGCTGGAACGGGCAAGCTGGCAGCTTGGCCGCACCGCCGCCGTCGAGCAGCTGCCCAGCATCCGCACCACCGAAATCAACCGCCCGATAGATCGTGCCGCGCCGCGCGCCGCGCAGACGCCCTGGCGCTTCCTGATCGACGCCAAGGCCGCGAGCCGGGTCGATGTGCGCGGCATGGGGATCGACAGCGAATGGAGCGCCGACATCCGCCTGCGTGGCACCACCGCCGCTCCGGCGATCGAGGGCAGGGCCGATCTGGTGCGGGGCGGTTACGAGTTTGCCGGCAAACGGTTCGAACTGACCCGGGGGCGAATCTTCTTCGACGGCGGCAGCCCGCCCGACCCGCGGCTCGATATCCTCGCCGAGAACCGCGACAGCAACCTGACCGCGCGGGTCACCGTCACCGGCACTTCGCTGCGCCCCAGCATTGCCTTCTCCTCGACCCCGGTGCTGCCCGACGAAGAATTGCTGTCGCGGTTGCTGTTCGGCACTTCGGTGACCAATATCTCCGCGCCCGAAGCGCTCCAGCTCGGCGCGGCGATCGCCTCGCTGCGCGGCGGTGGCGGGATCGATCCGATCAACAAGCTGCGCCGGGCGGTCGGCCTCGACCGGCTGCGCATAGTTGCCGCCGACGCCGCCACCGGGCGCGGAACCGGAGTGGCGGCGGGCAAATACATCACCCGGCGGATCTATGCGGAGATCGTCACCGACGGGCGCGGCTACAACGCGACCCAGCTCGAATTCCGGGTGACCAGCTGGCTGTCGCTGCTCTCGGCGGTTTCGACCATCGGCCGCGAAAGTGTCAACGCGCGGATCAGCAAGGATTATTGAGGGGCTATTCCGAGTCCGCGCGCCAGTGCCCGCTGCCGCAATTCGTAAACCTGGCGTGACTGCGGAGCATCCTGGATCATGCCAGAGCCGTGATAGGCCCCGGGGATGACATAAAGCTCCACCGGAACGCCCGCCCGCGCGAGGCGGCGGGTGTATTCGAGGCTCTCGTCGAGAAACAGGTCGAGCGCGCCGATCGAAATGAAGGCGGGCGGCAGGCCGGACAGGTCTTCCGCGCGGGCCGGGGCGGCCGTTTCGTGGACGCCGTCGCTGCCCGGTTCGGCACCCAGCAGCGCCTTCCAGCCGAAGTGGTTAAGCGCGGGCGTCCAGACGAATTCACCGGTATAGGGATGCGGCTCGGGATCGGTGCAGGTGCGATCGTCGAGCATTGGGAAGTCGATCAGCTGGAAGCAGATGGCGGGCGCGTTTTTGTCCACTCTGGCACGATTGCGCGCATGCAACGCCAGCGCCGCCGCATGGCCGCCGCCCGCGCTGCCGCCGGAAATGGCGATCCGTGCGGGATCGACGCCCAGCTCCCCGGCGTTGCCCGCCAGCCAGCACAGGCCGGCATAATTGTCGTTGAGCGAGCCGGGCCAGGCAGTTTCGGGCGCGAGCCGGTAGTCGACCGAGACGACCACGCAGTCCAGGCTCAGCGCCGTCGCCCGGTTGGAGGCGTCGCTCATGTCGGCATTGCCGATAACAAAGCCGCCACCGTGAATCTCGAGCACGGCCGGGCGCGGCGCACTGGCGGCTCCTGGCGGCACATAATGCAGCACCCGCACGTCGGGATCGCCGGGCGCACCGGGGATGAAGCGTTCGGTGCAGGACACTGCTTCGAGTTCCGGCGGCAGCGGCGGCATCTCGCGGCCGAGCATGCCACTGCGGAAGACATCCATGCCCTGGCTGAAATCCATTTGCGGGAACAGGTCGATTCCCGGGGCGAGTTCGGGCGCGACGAGGTGGCGGCTGGATTTGGTGGCCATGGCAATATCTCCCGGTGTTTTGCTTGCCCGCAGCTTTTCCCGGATTGGCCCCGGCTGGCAAGGGGCTTATGCAACATTGGCAATATTCAAACGGGAGCGAAAATCATGGCGACATTTGTGCTGGTGCATGGCGGCGGGCATGGCGGCTGGTGCTATCAATTGGTGGCGCGGCTGCTCCAGGCAAAGGGGCATGTGGTCTATGCGCCCTCGCTGCCGGGCATGGGCGAGCACACCCACCAGATCCACCCCGGGATCGATCTCGATGCGCATATCGACGATGTCGCGGGCTTGCTGTTTTCCGAAGACCTGCGCGATGCCATCCTGGTCGGCCATTCCTATGGCGGCATGGTAATCACCGGGGTCGCCGACCGGGCGACGGACCGCGTCGGCCACCGTGTCTATCTCGACGCGGCCTATCCCAGCGACGGAGAATCGCTGCACGAGCATGCCTTCGATAATATCGATCGGACCCGCGAGGGGATGTATGTTGTGAACGGGACAGATGTGGTGATGAAGCCCGAGCCGTTTTATGCAGGCTTCTTCGGCATCCACGATCCCGAACTCGCCGACTGGACAAACGCGAGGCTGACGCCGCAGCCGTGGAAGTGCTTCGCGCAGAAGCTGGTGCTGCGAAACGAGAAGGCCATGCGCGCGATCCCCGAAAGCCACCTGATCTGCACCGAAACGATCCCGGGCCGCGATATGGAGCGGCTCAAGGCCAATTCGCAAGGGCGGGTGTGGGACATCGACACCGGCCACGACCTGATGCTGACCGAGCCGCAATGGGTGGCTAATCGTTTGATGGAGATCGCCGCTTAGACCGGAAGGGGTCCCGCCCTTCCGGCGAGGGGCAATTCCACGGAAGGGCGGGGGTGCCGGCCGGGGCGGGTCTCCGGCCGGAAAGCTATGGTGCGATTCAATTCACCAGTGCGGCCTCGATGGCGATGCGGATCGCCTCGGAGGTGTGGCTCGCGCCCATCTTGTTGAGCATGTTGGCGCGGTGAATCTCCACCGTGCGCGGGCTAATCGCCAGCTGCTCGCCGATTTGCCGGTTCGACAGGCCCCCGGCGACGCCCGCCAGCACTTCGCGCTCGCGCCGGGTCAGCTTCTGCACCCGGCTGCGGGCCCGCGCCTCGCGCAGGCGCATGCTGCCGATCTTCGCAGCGTTGGTGTCGGCTGCCGCAATGGTCGCGTCGATTTCCGCCGGACTGGCCGGCCACTCTAGGTAATCGACCGCGCCTTCCATCACCGCGCGGACCACTTGCTGGGTGCCGGGGTGCTGGGCGAAGGCGATCACCGGCAGCCAGTTGCCCGCTTCAGTCATGTGCTCGACGAGAACGGCGATATTGTCGTCCGCGTCCTCGGCGAGGATGATACCCGTCCGCGGCCAGCGCAGCCTGATTTCGTCGGTATCCTCGAACGGTTCGACATGGATGCCGCTGCCGCTCAGCTCGTGGCACACTGCGGCGCGGCGGCGGACATCGCTGTCGATCAAGATGAGACTGGTGTTGCGCTGCATGGCGATCCCCCTAAGAAATTCTGCCTAGGGGATATGCCGGCGGCCCCGTCGTGGCGCGGGTGGTTCGCTCCGAATTGGACTAATACCTGACCGAAAACCGCCGCAAACGCGCCTGTTTGCGGGCAAATTTTGCGGCCACTTTGAATCCGTCTAACCGGCCTCGGTCAGGGCGGCGGCGACTTCGGCGACATCGCGGCGGATATCGGTCAGCGTGCCTGGCGCGAAGTGCAGTGCGCAGTCGAGCAGTGCGCTGCGGATCGAGGCGTAGAACTGGAGCAAGGCGTTGGCGACGCCGCCTTCTCCGGCAACCCCCAATTGCAGCGCGGTGACCGCGGCCAGCGCCCGGGTCACGGCCTGGCTCCTGGCCTGGTTGTTGTCGCTTGCATGGGCGGACAGGGCGCTGCCGATCGCCTCGATCAGCTGTTCGTAGCACAGGGCTAACAGCTGCCGGGGATCGGCGCCTTCTACCCGCGCGTCGAAATCGACCTTGCGGTAGGCTTCATGGGGGGATCGCAGCGCCAGCATATCAGTGCAAGTTCCAGTTAGTTCCGGGGGGCGTTCCACGCATCGATCTGGTTATTGAGGAACGTCAGGGTCGATTGCGATGCGCCGATGCGGCTGTCGGCGACGGCAAAGCGCGTGACTAGCCGGGCGCGGAGTTCCTCCTGATCCTCGGTCAGCTTGGCCATGTCTCCGGCGGCCTTGACCTGCTGCTCGGAATAGCGCCGGATCGAACCGGCCAGCGAGGAAGGGTCGGTGATCGAGGCGGCCTTGCGGGCGATGCCGTCGATTGTCGCATAGACACCGAACAGGCCGTTGGTGAACATCGCGGCTGCCCCCTGTGGGTCGCTTTTCAGCGTTGCCGCGAGGCGCGCCGTATCGAGCTGGAAGGTGCCGTCGCGCTGGGTCGAAAGCCCGAGATCGGCCAGGGTGCGCGCTCCGATGGCGGGCGCATTGGGCATGATTGCTGTGCCCGCCAGCGCGGAGAACGACCGTTTGAGTGCGCGGGCGCCGTCGTCGCGGGCGAGATCGCCGCTTTTGGGGTCGGTGGCGGCGTTGATCCCGGCGGCGACTTCGTTGAGCGCGGCGGTGAGATCCTGCATCGCCCCGGTGATCGCGCCGACCGGATCGCTGAAGGTAAGGCTGGTCGGCGCGCCCGTATTGGCCTCAGTGAGCTGGAGTGTGACACCGGGCACGGCGTCGGTGACGGTGTTGGTCTTCGAGGTTATTTCCAGTCCGTCGATCTTGAACGCGGCGTCGCCCGCCGTCGTCGGCAGTCGCTCCGGCGCTGCCGCAGGTGTCCAGGCGAGACTGGCGAGGCCTTCCTCGCCCACTGTCTCGGCGGCTTCGAGCACGAAGCCGTTGGCGGCGCCCTCCATGCCCTTGAGCACCAGCTTTGCGCCCTCGGTGGTATTTGCGACATAGGCGGATACGCCCGAGCGCGCGCTGTTGATCGCGGCGGCGACATCGTTGAGGGTTGCGCCGCTGGCCACGGCGATCGGCACTGCCGCATGGGCGGTGTCCTCGGTGAAGGCGCCGCCCGAAACCGTGCCGAAGCGCAAGGTCAGCGTGCCCGATCCGGTCGTGCTGGTCGCGGCGGCGTAGGCCGGGCTGGCGAGCGTCTGCGACTTGGCAAGCTGGGTCACTTCCAGCGAATAGGTTCCGCCGGGTTGGCGCGTGCCGGACAGCGAGGCCCGCGCCACAGCGCCGTTGGCAAGCTGCGGCTGCGGCGACAGGTCGCCCTCGCGCACCCGCGCGCCGAGCGAAGTGGATAGGCCGAGCAGGAGGCCCTTGAGGTTCGCGGCAGCGGTGATCCGCGCCTCGAGCGTTTCGGACTTCGCGGCCAGCCGGTCGCTCTTCGGCGCGAACTGCGCGGCGGCGAGATTTGCCGCCAGCGCCGCCATGTCGATCCCGCTCCCCGCGCCGAGGCTGGAGATCAGCGACTGGGTGGCCGAGCCGGTTGCGCTGGTGGTGGTCATGCAGAGTAGGACGGCGGGTGCGCGGCGGGGTTAAGAGCGAGCCAAACTCAAATCGCCCCCGGATCGAGCCGCCCCTCGGTATCGAACCGCAAGGCCACCGGCACTTCCACCCAGGGACGCGCCGGTGCCTCGCCGCGTTTCAGCGACAGCACGAAGGCCAGCACGCTCGCCACCGCCGCGTAGAGTTCCTCGCGGATCACCTGGCGCTCGCGGGTGGTGAAATAGACCGAGCGGGCGAGCGCCGGGAATTCGAGGCAGGGCACTGCGTACTCTGCCGCCAGCTCGCGCATCGCCAGCGCCTTGTCGCCGCGCCCCTTGGCCAGCACCACCGGGGCGGCGGCTTTAAGCGGATCGTAGCTCATGGCGACGGCGAAGTGCGCCGGGTTGGTTATGACGAACTGGGCCTCGCGCATTGCCCCTGCCACCCCGCCCATAGCGATCTGGCGCTGGCGCTGGCGGATCGCGGCCTTTTTCTCGGGCGAACCTTCCGCCTCCTTGTTTTCGTCGCGCATGTCCTGGTGGCTCATCTTGAGTCGCATCAGCCGCCGCAGCAGCTGGATCGGGAAGTCGATCAGGGCGATCACCACCAGCCCCGCCGCCAGCGCAAACAGCAGCGAGACGATCGCCTGCCAGCCAAAAGCCAGATCGCCGGCGAGGCTGCCGCGCCCCAGCCCGAACAGCGCGGCGAGGTGCGCGCGCGCCCAATACCAGCCGATGGCACTGAGCAGCGTCACTTTGGCCAGACCCTTGCCGATCTCGATCCAGCCATTGACGCCGAACATGCGCTTGAGCCCCGCCATGGGATCGAGCCGCGAGGCCTTGGGTGCCATATTGCCGCCGACCCAGCGCCCCTCGTCGAAGCCAAGCTGCGATGCGAGCGCCCCGGCCAGCACCAGCGCGCCCAGCACCAGCACCGGCGGCAGCGCCAGCATCAGCAGCGCCTGCAGCAGGCGTCCGGGTGCGAACTGGTCGATCGCGGCGCGGTCCCAGACGAATCCGATGCGCAGTGCATCGGCCATGACGGCGAGCATCCACGGTCCGGCGAATTTCAGCCAGGCCGCGCCGGTCAGCATGCCGACTGCGACAGTCACCTCGCGCGACCGCAGCACGTCGCCCTTGCGGGCGGCGTCCTGCTTGCGTTTGGCGGTTGGGGCGAATGTCTTTTCGCCTGCACTCTCGCTCATCGCGCCAGCACCTTTCCGGCATTGGCGATGGCCTCGGCGGACAGGTCGGTCATCTGCTCGGTCACCAGCGGCGCGGAGATAATCAGCGCGGCGATTCCCGCCAGCACGCCCGCCGGAAGCCCCAGCGCGAACAGGTTGAGCGCCGGAGCGGAGCGGCTGAGGACGCCGGTCGCTACTTGCACCAGCAGCAGGATCAGCGTCACCGGCAGGGCAATGGCGACGGCGGTGGCGAACATCGCGGCGGTGAAGGAGACGATCTCCGCCATCCGTTCCGCTCCCAGCCAGCTCTGGCCCGGGGGAAACGTGCGGTAGCTCTCCACCACCAGCGACAGCCATTGCAGATGTCCGCCCACTGCAAAGAACACCAGCGTCAGCGTCACTGCGAAATACTGGCCCAGCGCGGGCGAATGGGCGCCGCTGTGCGGATCGACATTCGTCGCCATGCTCATGCCCATGGCTCCGCCGATGGTTTCGGCGGCAATCGTGGGCGCGGCGAAGGCGAGTTGCAGCACGAAGCCGAGCGACAGGCCGATCAGCACTTCTCCGGCAACCGCGATAATGCCCTGCGCCGACAGCAGTGCCGGGGGCGCGGCGACCGGCGTCCAGGCGCAGACCAGTACGGCCAGCGCTCCGGCGGCGATCGTGCGCACTTGCACCGGAACCGCGCCCGCGCCGAAGAACGGAGCGGCAAGCATTGCTGCGCCGATCCGGGTCATGACGAACATCAGTCGCCAGAATTCCTCTTCCAGCACCCCGAAGCCGAACGAGAGCTGGATCATCGGCCGGACGATCCGGCGATGGTGTCGAAGATTTCGTGGGTGAAGTCCGCGACCAGCCCCATCATCGATGCGCCGAACACCACCAGCACCAGCGCGGTGACGGCGAGCTTGGGAACGAAGGTCAGGGTCTGCTCGTTGACCGAAGTCGCCGCCTGGACAATGCCGACGATCAGCCCGACCGCGAGGCTGGCGAGCAGCACCGGGGCGGCGACCAGCGCGGTGACCCACAACATGCGGTCGGCGAGGGCGAGGAGCTCGATGGATTCGTTCATCGGGTCAGCCGAAACTCGCCGCGAGGCTGCCCATCAGCAGTGCCCACCCATCGACCAGCACGAACAGCAGCAGCTTGAACGGCAGCGAGACGATCGTCGGCGACATCATCATCATGCCCAGGCTCATCAGCACCGAGGAGACCACCAGGTCGATAACCAGGAACGGCAGGAACAGCATGAAGCCGATCTGGAATGCCGTTTTGAGCTCGCTGGTGACAAACGCCGGAAGCAGGATCGAGAACGGCACGTCCTCGGCCCGCGCGAATTTGGGCGCCTTGGCCATCTCGGCGAACATGGCGAGGTCATGGCTGCGGGTTTGGCGGATCATGAACTGGTGGAACTGCCGGCCGCCGGTCTGGATGGCCTGCTCGGCATTGATCGCACCTGCCGCATAGGGGGCGATGGCGGTCTCGTTCACTTTCTCCAGTGTCGGGGCCATGACGAATAGCGACAGGAACAGCGACAGCCCGATCAGCACCTGGTTGGGCGGCGATTGTTGCAGGCCGATTGCCTGGCGCAGGATCGACAGCACCACCAGAATGCGGGTGAAGCTGGTCATCATCAGCACCAGACCGGGCAGGATCGTCAGCAGCCCCATGATCAGGAGCAACTGCAGCGACATGCTCATGCCCGGCCCACCGGTGCCGCCCATGGAGCCAAACGCCCGGTCGAGCGCGCCGGGGATGGCGGTCTGGGCGTGCGCGAGGGAGGGAGCGAGGAGGAGAGGGAGCGCTGCCAGGTATCTCACGGCACCACCTCCCGCGCCGGTGCTTCCGCCAGCCGGGTCAGCCCGGTCCGTGAGGCGGAGACCAAGATCTCGCGCCCGTGAAATTCGATCACCGCCAGCTTGAGGCTGGGCGAGAGCATCACCGTCTCGATCACCCGCACCGACTTTGCGGCGGACGAACGGCCCCCGATGCGCGACTGCATTTTCTGGGCGAACTTGAGGCAGCCCCAGGCGAGCAGGCCGATCATCGGCAGCAGCACCAGCAGCTTGAGTACATACCAGAGCATCAGCCCTCCTCCTCTGTGGTCGATGGCGGAGCGGCACCCAGCAGTTCGACGATCCTCAACCCGAAGCGGCCGCCCTCGGACACCACTTCGCCCTTGGCGATCGGCTTGCCGTTGACATGGACATCGAGCAGCTCGTCGGTCAGCCGGTCGAGCAGGACGACACTCTCCTCGGCCAGGGTGAGCACGTCCTTCAGGCTTATTTCGGTGCGGCCGAGTTCGACCGTCAGGCGCACGCCGACATCCTTGATGAAGTCGAAGCCGCGGGGGTTCATGGTCATTCGTTGGTCCTTACGGGGTCTGGAAAGCGTGGGTGATCTGCACCGCGACCCGCTCGTCGAGCGCACCGATGGTGCCGTGGGCGATGGTCTTGCCGCCGGTTGTCAGCGGCACGCTTCGGGCAATCGAAACCGGCAGCACCTGGCCCACTTCGAGCGCAGATATCGCTGAAACCGGGAGCTGCATGTCGATTAGCACTGCGCTGAGCCCGAGCGGAACCGCGCCGAAGGGTCCGTCTGCGGGATGGGACGTTGTCTTTCGCGCGGAGTTCGCGGCTTGCTTGCAATTGTCCGGGGCGCATAGCTCCGCCAGCACAGCCAGCGGTATTGCTAAGGTTGCGTTCCAGCTCGCCCCTCCCGCTTCCTCGACTTCGAATGTCAGCACGGCGAGCCTGATCTCGTCATCGAAGGGCGCGAGCGCAGCGAAACTGCCGTCGCGGCGCAGCGGGCGGATCGCACCGGGCGCGGCAAGCGAAAAGACCTCGGACAGGCACTGGATCACCAGCGCTTCGATCCGCGGGACCATCAGCTCGGCAGAGAGCGGGAAAGCCTCCGGCATCGGCGAGGGCGCTTTGCCGCGTCCGCCGAACGCGCGATCGACTATGCGCAGCACCGCCGCAGCGTCCAGCGAGAGCGCCAGTGGTGCGGCGTCGCTGCCGAGGCCTAGCAGGCTGTTGGCTGCGAGCGGGGAAACCTTCTGCGCCAGATCTGCCGCGTTACATTCGAGCGGCGGTGCGGGGCGAACGACGGGCAACTCGCCGCCGGTCAGCGGCGCCAGCATCGCGGCAAAGGCGCGGGCCAGCGGCTCGGTGCGGCTA
This sequence comes from uncultured Alphaproteobacteria bacterium, assembly GCA_963775115.1. Lineage (GTDB taxonomy): Bacteria > Pseudomonadota > Alphaproteobacteria > Sphingomonadales > Sphingomonadaceae > Novosphingobium. Next base: position 46,301 of record CAVZHP010000006.1, on the reverse strand, counting down.
GCGAGCGCTGGCAGCAGGTCGGCGGGCGGCGGCGCGGCGCGCAGCAGCTCGGGGCAATGCACCGCCAGCGCGCGTTCGGCGACAAAGGATCGTTCTGGCTTCACTGGACCAGGAAGCTCTTGAAATAGACTGCATCGACTCCGCCGAAGCCTTCGGTGGCGGTCAGCACCTTGTTGATTGCGGCGGTCAGCCGTTTCTGCAGCCGTTCCTTGCCTTCGACGCTGTAGACATCTTCCTCGGGGGTTTCCGCCAGCACCGCGAGCAGGGCCGAACGGATCGCCAGTTCATGCTTCTTCATCCACATCAGCACGCGGCCGTCGCGGCGGGTCGATGCGGCGAGGCTGACTTGCACCAGCGCCTGCGACAGATGCAGGTTCGAAGTGAATTCGTCGGCGAAGTTGTAATAGGCGGTGCGGTAGAGACTGCCGCCCTCGCCTTCGACCTCGGGCGCAGCTTCGCCTTCCTTGCCGCCTTCTGCTTTGGGCGCATAAGGGTCTTCCTCGCCCTTCCGGATCAGCCTGGGGTGGTTGTCTTCCTTCTTCTTCGCCTCGCCGTGGCCGCCGCCGATGATCCCGGCCTGGACCATGCCGAACACTCCGCCGCCGCCCGCGCCGATCAGGCCGAGGGTCAGCAGCAGTTTCACCATCAGGCCCTTGCCCTTCTTTCTGGGCTTGGCTTCGGTATCGCTCTTGTCGTCGCTCATCGGGTCATACTCGTTTCAGGACGGAATGGAGATCAGGCGAAAATGCCGGCGCGGGCGGGCGGTTCGTCATGGCTTCCCTGGTGAGGTCCGGGATTGACGGCGGGGCGCGGATCGCCGGTCTCGCGGGGAGAAGGCTGGCCGCGCTGCTGCGAATGCGATTGCGACTGAGCCAGATTCGCGCCGCCCGGTTGCTGGCCAGGCCCATCCTGACGCTGCGGCAGCGCGCCGCTTTCGGTGCCGGACGAGGTCTGCGCGGAGGGCGCGGCGGCCTGCACCGCGCGGGCGAAGTCGGGATCGGCGCTGGTCATGGCGACGGTCAGGCCCTTGCCGTCCTGCTGGAATTGCAGCGAGACCTTGCCGAATTCGGTATGGGACAAGGCGGCCTGAACGCTCTGCGTTGACAGCGAAGCCTGCGCCGCCTCGCGCGCCTCGACCAGCCGGTCGATCAGCGAGGCGAAATCGCGAGGCGGCTGGATGGCCGGGCTCGCGGAAGCGGGCGGGGCAGGGTTCGCGCCCGGCAGCGGCTCGCTCTGGTGAAGCGCCAGCAGCGGCTGCGACGCGGGGAGCGTTCTGGCCGCATCCGCGGCGGGTGCCTGCCTCGCCTGGATTGCCGATGCGGCGGCAGTCTCGGCATCCTCGGGCTTCGGTCCTGCGGCGGGAACGGGCGCACTTCCGGTTTGTGAGGCGAAGGCGGGATGAGCCAAAGCCAGTGCGGCTGGAACTTGCGCTTCGTCCTGCGCAACTTGCGCGGTGCCAGGCGTGGGGGCGACGGCAATGACCGGCGACGATGCCGCTGGCGGGGCTGCCCGCGACACGGCTTGCGTCAATGCTGCGGATGGCTGCGCAAGCATTTGTAATGACATGGAGGGCAGCGCCATCCGAGGCAGAGCCAAGGCGGGGAGGACCGGCGCTTCGGCGTCCTGGGGTTGTCCCGGTAGCGCGGTCGCGGCTGTGAAGAGAACTTGTGCCGCCAATTGCGTGTGCGGGATGAAGGGTTGCATTTCCCGCGTTGCGCGAGCTGGCGAGGCATTTGCCGGGGGCACTGCGTTCGCGGCGGGCGGGGCCGGGATCGGACTGGCCGGCGCGGCGGGGATCGCGGGCGAGGCCGCGAGGGCGGCGGGCCGAGGGATTTCCATCGAGGGCAGGTTCGCGTCCGGCGTTTCCTCCCCGGTTTCGGACAATGATTCGGTCAGTGTCCCGGATATTACTTCGGTCCGGGGGAGTTCGGCGCGCGCCGCCTCGCGGTCCGGCAAAGCTCCGGCGGCAAGGCCCGGCAAGGATTTGCCGGGCTGCTTGCCGCTTGCCGGATGGCTCATTGCTCCCAGTGCCCGGCCGAGCGCGGCGCGCAGTGCTGCGACAGGATTGGCCGGACGGGCAAGTTCGGCGGGAGACGGAGTGTCCGCCAAGGTTCCCTCTACGACCTCTGCCGGGGCCTTTCCGGCTCGGGAACCGGGGATTTTCGCCAGCAACTCCGCGAATTGCGCGGTCAGGACAGCACTGCCACCGCGCTCGCCCGGGAGGGTAGCCGGGGTTGCTGACAGCGTTTCCAGCCCGAGCAAAGGACTGCCGGTGGCGGGCTGGGCGGAAGGCTGGATCATCGGGCAGTTGTCCTCGCGAAGGGTCTGCACCGGACTATTCAAGAGCTGTGCCAAGCGGCTTGCGCGCGCCCGCCGCGAATTGCGCGCCGCCCCGGGCGATCGACCGAGCCTGCTGTCCCGCGCGGTCTTCCACTGCGGCGCGGCGGCGTTCGGCTTCGGCAAGCAAGGTGCGTCTGGCATCGGCCTGTTCGCGCGCGCGGGCAGCGTCTCCTGCGGTACTGGTGGAAATGCCGTGCAGGCCTCCGGCAAAGCGGGTTAGCTGCTGGAGCGCGGCGCCGTCGCGCGCATGGGTGCGTCCCGCATAAGTGCCGGCGAGATCGCGGGTGCGCTCCGCCAGCGCCTCCAGCTGCGCCAGGGTGCTTTCGGCTTGCGCCGATTCAAGCGCGGCTTCCTGCCGGGCGATGGCGCGCAGCCGTTCGAGCCGCTGGAGGCGCAGCAGGCGGGCGTGTTCGGCCTTCATCGCGCCATTTCGGGATGCAGCAGCGCCGCGAGATCGAGGAAGCTTTGCTCGATCGGCACGGTGTCGGAGGCCTCCTGGCAGAGGAATCTGGTTAAATCCTGGTGCATGGCGATGGCGCGGTCGAGCTGGGGGTCGGCTCCGGCGCGGTAGGCGCCCATCAGCACCAAGTCGCGGTTGGCCTCGTATGTGGCGGACAGCGCGCGGAATTCGCGCGCCAGACGCTGGTAATCGGGCGCGACGATGGCGTTCATCACCCGGCTGAGCGAGGCGGCGATATCGACCGCCGGATATTGCCCGCGCTGGGCCAGCTCGCGCGCCAGCACCACATGCCCGTCGAGGATCGAGCGGGCGGTATCGACCACCGGATCGTCATGGTTGTCGCCGTCGGCGAGCACTGTGTAGATGCCGGTGATCGAGCCGCCGCTTGCCGCCGAATTGCCCGCGCGTTCGACCAGCTTGGTCAGGACGGCGAGCGCTGAAGGCGGATAGCCGCGCGCCGCGCCGGGCTCGCCCAGCAGCAGCCCGATCTCGCGGGCGGCGTGGGCGACGCGGGTCAGGCTGTCCATGATCAGCAGCACGCGCTTGCCCTGCGCGCGGAAGTGTTCGGCAAGGCATGTCGCAAGGCAGGCCCCGCGTAGCCGCAGGTTGGGCGCGTGGTCGGCAGGAACGGCGACCACCACGGTGCGGTCCTTCCTATCTTGCCCCATATGGCGCTCGACGAAGTCCGAAACCTCCCGCGCGCGCTCGCCGATCAGGCCGACGACGATGACGTCGGCCTCGGCGCCGTGGGCGATCATGTCGAGCAGCACCGATTTGCCGACGCCCGAGCCGGCGATGATGCCGATGCGCTGGCCGATGCCGAAGGTTGTGAGAGCGTTCAAGGCGCGCACGCCGGTGTCGAAAGTCTCACGCACGCCGCTGCGGTCGAGCGCACCAGTGCGGATACCGCCCGATGGCCATTCGGTCTGGGCGTGGATGGGTCCGAGCCCGTCGATCGGTCGGCCCTCGCCATCGACCGCGCGGCCAAGGAAGGCCTCGCCGACCGGCAGCATGCCGGGGCGGCCTTCGGGGCGGACTTTGGCGCCCGGGCGCAGCATCACCGAATCGCCGAGCAGCATCATCAAGGTGCGGCCATTACGGAAACCGATTACTTCGGCGGCGAAGTTCTGAGCTTCGCCCTGCGATACGCGGCACAGTGCGCCGACCGGCACCGAAAGCCCTGTGACTTCGAGCAGGCCCCCGTCGCAGGCGGCCACGAGGCCATAGCGGCGCGGGGTGAGCGAGAGGGGGGCGGTGGCGAGGTCTGCAAGGATGGCGGTGTACAGTTCTTCACCCCTCCCCTTCAGGGGAGGGGCTGGGGGTGGGGCTTGTCCTCCAGGCGAAACGTTCCGCGTGGGGACAGGCCCCTCCCCAGCCCCTCCCCTGAAGGGGAGGGGCTTGAAAAGTTCTGCCTCCCTCAACATTGCGCAAACGCCTCGGCCAAATCACGCCGCCACTGCGCGGGGCCGTCCTCGACGCCGCCGCTGGCGCTTTCCACCCGCAACGCGCCGCGTTCGAGCGCGGGGTCGGGGATAACGTGCCAGTCTTCGGCGAGGCGCGGGGAAATCAGTGCGAGGTCTTGCGGATGCAGCCGGATCACCCGCTCGTCGCCTGCGCGGGCGAACATCGCCACGGCGCGCTCGATGCGGCGGAATAGCGCGTCTTCGTCGAGCGCCAGCGGGGAGAGCGCGGCCTCGCACAGCGCCGCCACCGTATCGCGCAGGCGCTGGCGCAGGCGTTCTTCCAGCTCGCGGTCGATCCGGGAAAAGGAGAGCGACAAGGCCTCGCGGGCCTCGGTTTCAATCCGGGATTGTTCGGCAGCCTCGGCTTTGGCTAATTCTGTGCCGGCGAGATACCCGTCGGCCCAGGCTAGGGCGACAGGATCCTCCGGTTCGACTGCGGGTGGATGTGGCAGATTGGCGGCAGGCGCAAAACGGGCGTCGGTTTGAAAGCCGTTGGACCGGTTGAGGATCCCGAGGGGCAGCAATGCGCTTCCGCCATTCCCCAAAGCCGCAAAGTGCTCAGACATAGTCGCCATCGTCCGATGCAGACCCGAACTGGATCGTCCCTTCAGCCGCCAGCCTTCTCGCCGCAGCAACCACCTGCTTCTGCGCCTCGACGACATCGGCAAGCTTGACCCGCCCGCGCGAGGCGATCTCGTCTTTCACCCCGTCCGCCGCGCGGCTCGACATGGCACGGAAGAATACTTCGCGTTCCTCTTCTGCAATGCCTTTCAGCGCGTCGATCAGCGTGTCGTTGTCGACCTCGCGCAGCAGAGTGCCCATCGGGATCGGTTCGAGCACGAACAGATGCTCGAACTTGAACATCTCGCCCTCGATCTGTCTGGCCAGGGCTTTGTCGAGCTTGGCAATTTCGGGCATCACCCGTTTTTCCATCGCCTTGCCCGAATTGTTGATGATCTCTGCCGCCTCGCGCACGCCGCCCATGGCGAACATGGTCTGGCCATGGCTCTCGCCGAGCCGGCGGGCGAGCAGTTCCTCGAGCATGGCCAGCGCCTCGGGCGATACCGGGCCGAGCGTGGCGATGCGGTGAACGACCTCGGGTTGCATGGCGGGCGGCAGCGAATGCAGTACTTCGGCGGCAACCTCGGGATCGAGCTGGACAAGCAGCACGGCAATTGCCTGGGGGTGTTCGCCCTTGACCAGCGGGCCGAGCGCTTGCGGGGTCAGCCAGCGCGCGACTTCGAGCGGCGAGGGCCTGGCCTCGTCCGGGGCAATGCGCTGCATCAGGCTGTCGGCCTTCATCTCGCCCACGGCCTGGGTCATCAGCGAACGGACATGGCCGACGCGGTCATGCGGGGTCACGCCGAGCCGTTCGGTCCGCTCGACGAAGCCGGCGATGGCGTGGGCAATGATTTCGGGGTGGATTTCGCCGAGCGCGCACATCTTCTCGCCGAGCAGCCTCAATTCCTGCGGTTCGAGCCGGGCGAGAATTTGCGCGGCCTGGCTGTCCTCCAGCAGCATCACCATGACGGCGGCGCGTTCGGCGTCGCCGAGACTCCGGCCGGGTCGGTCGATTGAACTCATGCCGCGGCCCCGGCTTCGCCCGGACCCAGCATCTGCTTGAGCGCGGCGACGGCACTGTCAGGCTGGTCGGCGATCAGCTGCTGGGCGATGCCGACCTGCTGGCTGAGCCGTGCTGGATCGATCGGGCGGGACAGGGCCTGGGGCGCGCTTTGGCCGTAGCCGGGTTCGCCCTGAGCTCCCTCGCCATTGCTGTCCGCCGCCGTGCTGCCGGCGCGCCGCAGCGCCTTGATCAGCGGACGGACTCCGAGAAGCAGCACCAGCAGCACTGCCACCAGCGCGACGAGATTGCGCAGCAGCATGGAGAACCAGGCGCTCTCGTAGAACTGTAGCCCCTCGGTTTCGGTCTTGCTGAAATTGCGGGCCACCACCGCCACCTGATCGCCGCGCCGGGCATCGAGGCCGACGGCGGCGCTGACCAGCTGTTTGATCTGCTCGACATCCGCCTTGGTGTTTTTCATCGCCTTGGCGCTGATCGCGACAGCGACCGACAGCCGCTTGAGCTTGCCGGGCGTGGAGTTGGCCACCGCGACCTCGCGGCCAAGCTCGTAATTGCGGGTAGTGCTGGCCTCGCCGCTCGACGGGCGAGCCGAAGGCGTGGGCGTACTGCCTTGCGGCGGGGCGGCCTTGGCCGTGGCGGGCGGCGGCGGGGTGTTGGACAGCACACCGGGCACGCCGCCGGCCTGCGCCGGACCGCTGGTCGACGATTGCTGCTGGGTTTCGGAGCGGACGACACCGTCCTTGTCGTAACTCTCGCGAGCCGAAGTCACCTGGTCCATGTCGAGTTCGACCTGGATTTCGCTGGTGAAATTGCCTTCGCCCAGCATCGGGGTGAGCAGCGCCACGATCTGCGAGCGCAGTTTCTCCTCCATCCGCGTCTGCAATTCGAGCCGGTCGTTGTCGCTGTTCGCGGTCTTGTCGGACAACAGCCGTCCGTGCTGATCGACCAGCCGCACCGCGTCCGGCGACATGCCCGGTGCGGCGGCGGCGACGAGGTTGACTACGGCCTTGACCTGGCCTTCGCCCAATTGCCGCCCCTGCTTGAGCCGGACCATGACCGAGGCCGAGGGAGCCGCGTTCTCGCGCACGAAGACCGACTTCTCGCCCTCGGAGAGATGGACGCGGACCGCCTCGACCCCGTCGATCTGGGCGATGGTCAGCATCAGCTCGTGCTCGCGAGCGGCGCGCAGGCGGGTGGCTTCGACGGTGCGGCTGGCGCCCATCGGCAGGCTGTCGAGCGAGGCGGAACCGGTGTCCGGCGCGGCCAGCCCGCCATCGGTGGCGAGCAGCATGCGGGCGCGGTAGAAATCGCTCTCGGAAACAGTCAGCGCGCCGGTCTGGTTGTCGATGCTGTAGCCGATCGACGACTTGTCGAGCGCGGCGACCACGCTGGCCCGCTCGGTGTCGCCGAGCTGGGCATAGAGCAGGCGCTGCGGCGCCGGGGCAAGCGCTGCGTATGTCAGCACCACGCCGCCGATTGCGGCCGCGCCGAGCAGCCACGGCACCATGCGCCTCACCGCGCCCTGGGCGGCAAAGCCGCGCAGCCGGGTGAGCGCCGGGCCCCCGGCTGGATCGGTCAGCGGGGCGAGCAATGAAGGCTGCGGCGCGGCGGGGAGGATATCGCTCATCTATCAAACCCCCATCCGCATGATGTCCTGGTAGGCGGACAGCAGCCGATTGCGCACTTGCAGGGTGGCCTCGAAGGCGACGCCGGCTTCCTGGCGGGCGAGCATGACCTTGGCGACATCGGTAACCTCGCCGCGCTGGTAGGCGTCGCTCAGACCTTCCGCCTTGGCCTGGGTCGAACTGACGCTGTCGAGCGCCGACTTCAGCGCATCGGTGAAGCCGCCCGCCGGGCCGGTGCTCTCTGCCGGGGCTTCGGCCCCCTGTTGCGGGGTGCGGATCTGCTGGAGCAGGGACGAGCGGTCGATGATCTGCTGGCGCAGCGCGATGATCTGCTGGACGCTGGCAGCGCTGCCCCCACCGCCGATGCCGCCTACCCCGCTCATCGCCGGCCTCCGGCGCCGAGCCGGGGCATTTCGATCCCGGCCTCACGGAACGAGGCGAGGCGGTAGCGCAGGGTGCGTTCGGAGATGCCGAGCGTGCGGGCGGCGGCAATCCGGCTGCCGCCACAGGCATCGAGCGTGTCCATGATCGCGCGGGCTTCGGAAAGCTGGACGATGTTTGACAGGCTGCCGCTGGCAGGCGCGGTTTCGGCTTGCACAGCCGCATCGCCGGTCACCAGCCGCGCCGGGCTGTCGAAGGCGATGTGGCCGGGCTGTATGGTATCCTCGCCTCCCGCCAGCAACAACGCGCGGCGGATCACGTTTTCCAGCTCGCGGACATTACCTGGCCAGCCGTGCAGCCTGAGCATGGCCTGCGCCCCATCGGATATCCACGGGACGGGTCTACCAGCGGGTACATGGCGAAGCGCCAGGGCAAAGGCCAGCGGGGCAATGTCTTCCACCCGTTCGCGCAAGGGGCGCAGGGCCAGGGGGAACACATTGAGCCGATAGAACAGGTCGGCGCGGAAGCGGCCCTCGGCGACTTCGGTGGGCAGGTCGCGGTTGGCGCAGGCGATGATGCGCACGTCGATCCTGACCGGCTGGGTCGAGCCGATCGGCACAACCTCGCCTTCCTGCAGCGCGCGCAGCAGCTTGGCCTGGAGCTGCAAGGGCATTTCGGCAATCTCGTCAAGCAGCAGGGTGCCGCCGTCCGCCGCGCGGAAGAAGCCCTGGCTGGCCTGGGTGGCACCGGTGAAAGCGCCCTTCTGGTGGCCGAATAGCAGCGCTTCGAGCATGGCCTCGGGCATGGCGGCGCAGTTGACCGCAACGAATGGCCCGTCGCGGCGCGGGCTGCGCTCATGGATGAATTGGCTGAGCACTTCCTTGCCGGTGCCGGTCGGGCCGTTAATCAAGACCGGAATGTCGCTGGCGGCCAAGCGTTCGGCGAGGGCGAGGACCGAGAGGCTTTCCGGATCGGCGGCAATCGGAGCGCCGGGCCGGGCGAGCGCGGCGAGCAAGGCGGCGAGCGCCCCATCGCTGGCGGCATCGCGGTAGGCGAGGGCAATCCGTGCCGCACCGTCTCGGCGCAGTGCCGGTGTGGCCGAGCGCTCCAGCGAAACAACATGCGCCCGGGGCGGCAGCGGCGAGCGGTCGGCGGCGTCGCGCAGCAACACGGTTGCGTCCAGCCCGAGCGTGCCGACGATCGCCGCAGCGCGCTGAACCAGCGGGGCATGCGCCCTCGCGACCGCGTCGCAGAATTCGAGTCCGTCCATGTCTTGCCCCCCGGTTAACCAATCTTCGGAAGACCGATATGCCGCGCAAACGTCGAAAGGATCGGTAATTTAAGTCCCCGTAAAAACGCGTATTTTCGGGGCCGGGCCGTGCTTTGCGGCAAACACTCGGCAAAATCGCGCCCTTAACTTTGCCGCCCGCCCGCCGCTCTTCCCCATGGCAGCCGCGCCGGATGGTCCGGACGGCTCCCCCCTCTTCGGGACCACTACGGGAGTTAATCATGTCGGTTATCAACACGAACATCAGCGCCCTGCGCGCATCGAATGCCTCCAATGCCGCCAACAAGATGCTGGGCACGGCGATGGAACGTTTGTCCACCGGCAAGCGCATCAACAGCGCCAAGGACGATGCGGCGGGCCTCGCCATCGCTACCACCATGACCGCGCAGGTGCGCGGCATGAACCAGGCGATCCGCAACGCCAACGACGGCATCAGCCTCGCCCAGACGGCGGAAGGCGCGCTGTCGGAAGTCACCAACATGCTGCAGCGCGTCCGCGAGCTGGCGGTGCAGTCGGCTTCGGGCCTTTATCAGGACGCCACCGACCGCGCCTATATGCAGGCGGAAGTCGATCAGCTGACCGCCCAGATGGGCCAGGTCATCACCAACACCAAGTTCAATGGCGTGGTGCTGTTCGATGCTTCGACGGCGGCGGTCACGGTGCAGTCCGGCGCGAACACCGCCGATACGGTCGACCTCACCATGGCCGACCTGACCGCGCTGGCGGCCAATGGCGGTGCTGCCGGTTCCTACGACGTCTCGACGGCGGCGACGGCGAATGCCCTGCTGGCGACGCTCGACACCGAGATCGATTTCGATCTCCAGCGCCCGCGCCTCGCTCGGCGCCGGTCAGAACCGGCTGGAATTGGTGGTCAACAACCTCAGCAACAACGTCACCAACCTGTCGGACGCGCGTTCGCGGATCGAGGATGCGGACTATTCCTCGGAAACCACGGCGCTGGCCAAGGCCCAGATCCTCGGCCAGGCCTCGACCGCGATGATCGCCCAGGCCAACCAGAGCCAGCAGAACGTGCTGTCGCTGCTGCGCTGAGCCAAGACCCGATCCGGCCAGACCCTTGCCTGGCCCGCCCGGCGGTTCGCAAGAACCGCCGGGCTTTTTTGTGCCGGTGGATGGGCGCCTCCGGGCAATGGACAGGCCGGGAATGCCGGGTTACGCCCCGTTCCGGCAAGCTAATGGCGCTCGCCGGGCGATGCGAGGGGGATATCGATGAGAACCGGATTCTGGGCCCGTCTTGGCCATGACCTCGAAGCGCCGATCGAGGCGCGCGGGTTCGGCACCGGGTGGTTTTCCGGGTTTTTCGCGATCCTGCTGGCCCTGGCTGGCCTCAGCTTCGTGGCCGCGCTGCGCTGGCCCTGGCTGTTCGCCATGCCGGAACTCGAAGTGCTGCGCGCCAGCGGTACTTTTCGCGTTGCGCTGCATTTCATCCTGCTCGCCGCCTATGCCCTCGCGCTGCTCAGCCTGCTGCTGCGGCCGCGCAAGGCGCTGGGCTTGGCGGCGCTGGCTATCGCGCTGGTGGCGTCGGTGCTCGGCGGCTCGGCGGCGCAGGCGGGCGAGGGCAGCGGCTGGGGAGTTTTCTTCGGGGTCGATTTCTTCGCGGTCAACATGGTGGCGACAGGCCTGATGTTTGCGCCGATCGAACGCTTCTTCCCGCATATCGCGAGCCAGCGCCTGTTCCGCGGCGAATGGCGCGAGGACCTGTTTTATTACCTGGTCAGCTCGATGATGGTGCAGGTCATCACTTTCCTCGCGCTGGCACCCTCGGGCTATATCAACGAGAATGCCGGCTGGCTGACCGGCACCCGCGAGACGATCTCGGGCCTGCCCTGGCTGGTGCAATTTGCCCTCGCCATGGTGCTGACAGACCTTGCGCAATACTGGTTCCACCGGCTGTTTCACAAAGTGCCGTTCCTTTGGGGCTTTCACGCGGTGCACCATAGCGCCAAGTCGATGGACTGGCTGGCGGGTGCGCGGATGCATTTCGTCGAGATTATCCTGCTGCGCGGGGTGACCTCGCTGCCGCTGCTGACATTCGGCTTCCTGCCCTCGGTGATGCAGGCCTATGTCGGGCTGGTCTATGTCTATTCCTCGCTGCTCCACGCCAACTTGCGCGGCGACTTCGATGCGCTGGGGCACCTGGTGGCAGTGCCGCGCTTCCATCACTGGCACCACGCGATCGATCAGGAAGGCGTCGATGTGAACTTTGCCATCCATTTCCCCTGGCTCGACCGGATTTTCGGCACGCTCTACTTTCCCCCGGGGCGCTGGCCGTCGGGCTACGGCGTGCCCGAGCAAGTGCCGCAGGGCTACCTCGCGCAACTGCGCTATCCCTTCGTGCGCAAGGCGGGCTAGGCCGGGAAACCATTGCGCTTTCCCCGGGATCGGCTGAGAGTGACGGCATAAGCCTAACCGATGCAGGAGAGTGAGATGGCCAGTCTTTCGGGCAAGCGCGTGCTGGTCACCGGCGCGAGCGGACTGGTGGCGCTGCCGGTGGCAGTGGAGCTGGCCAAGAACAACGAGGTCTTCGCCGTCGCGCGTTGGTCCGATCCCGGTCAGAAGAAGCTGGTCGAAGCGGCGGGTGCGCAGGCGGTGCAGTTCGACCTTGCCAACGAAGACCTCTCGGCGCTGCCCAAGTCGGTCGATGTGGTGATCAACTACGCGGTGCTGCCGCCGAACTTCGGTAACATGGCCTATGACGTCAACACCGGCGCGACCGGGCGGCTGGCGCGGCGCTACCGCGATGCCGAGGCTTTCGTTCACGGCAGCACCGGCTCGCTCTACGAATACCAGGGCGAGCGCCCCTTGCGCGAGGACGATCCTTACGGTTTGCACAGCGCGGGCGAAAACTATGCCGCCAGCAAGATCGGCGCGGAATACCTGATCAAGCACCTGTCGGTCGATTACGATCTGCCAGTTACGATCATCCGCATCTTCTCGTTTTACGGACCGCGCGGGGGCGGGGTCACCCAGCGGGTCGATCAGGTCGTCGCCGGCCTGCCGGTCAGCGTCTATCCCGGCGTGCGCAATGTCCACACGCCGCTGTATGAAGACGATTACGTCGAGAAGACCATCGGCTGCGCGGGCATCGCCAGGGTCGGCGGCGAAGTGGTCAATGTCGGCGGATCGGAGAGCTGCACCACGCAGGAATACTGCATGATTGCGGGTGAGATCGTCGGCAAGGAGCCGATTTTTGTCGAGAACGGCCGCTCATGGCCGATCTGGGCCGATACCACCAGGATGGAGAAGCTGCTCGGCCCCAGCAAGGTGTCGATCCGCGAGGGCATCCGCAGGGTGCTCGAAGCGACCGATCAGCGGCTCGGCAATCTGCACCACGTGCTCGGCCAGCCGGTGGACAAAGCCTTATGATAACCATGGTCGCCCGGATGCAGGTGCTGCCGGAGAATCAGGCCGCCTATGAGGCGCTGATGGGCCGGGTGGCGGATATGGTGCGCACCCATGAGGCCGAGGGCGTGCCCTATTATGCCTGGGCGAAAAGCGTCGACGATCCGGACACCTATGTGGTGATCGAGGTCTACCGCGATCTCGACGCCCACAAGGCGCATATGGCGAGCGCCTGGGTGCAGGAATTGCTGCCGGTTTCGATGAGCCTGGTTACGGGGAAATTCGACATCAAGCAGTATGTCACCCCTGGGGCGGAGCCGGTGACGCACTTTGTTTCGGACCGGGCTTAGAGCGTAGTCACCGTCCTCTGTCGGCCAGTCCCGGGTTTCAAATCCGCGCAAGTTCGATAGGCCCGGTCCACGTTTGGGTGTAGTGTGGCGACGCAACCATGGAGGATGCGATGCAGGACCACGTCTACAAGCTCACCGAAATCGTCGGGACTTCGCACAAGGGGAACGACGCGGCGATAAAGGCGGCGCTCGATCGCGCCGGCAAGTCGCTGCGCAACATCCGCTGGTGGGAAGTGGTTGGCTCGCGCGGCTTCATCGAGGCGGATGGCACCGTGCAGTATCAGGTTACGCTGAAAGTCGGCTTCACGCTTGACGATTAGCTGCCAAGCGTACTTGCGAAGACCGGCTGCGGCGGGCTATTCTGCTGCAAACGGCGGTAAAGACCGCCCGCAGGAGAGCGTCCATGGCACTGAAATCGGTCGAACTGTCCCCCCGCATCGGCAGCGAGGTACACCTCGACGCCGCCAGCATGCTGGCCGGCGAGCATCGCGAGGAAATCCGCGACCTTCTCGACAAGCGCGGGGTGCTGGTGTTTCGAGGCGTTCCGCTCGACGACGACGAGCTCAAGCACTTCGCCAGCACCATCGGCACGGTGTTCGACGAGGGTGAGAAGGGCATCTTCAAGGTCTCGATGGACCCCGAGACAAATCCTTCGGCCTATATCCTCTATGGCACCCGGGTGTGGCACATGGACCGGCTGGACACGCCGGTGCCGCCGCGCGGCTCGATGCTCAGCCCGCGGGTGCTGCCGAGCGAGGGCGGCGATACCGAATTCACCAACACCTATGCCGCCTATGACGATCTGCCGGAGGACAAGAAGCGCCGTTTCGAGGGGCTGGAAGTCGAGCACCACGTCTCGGCGACCTTCCGCCGGATGCCGCCGGAAATGCTGGCGACGGCGACGGAGATTCCCGCATTCAACACGGCGCCGCGGGTTCAGCCGCTGGTCTGGCGGCATCGTTCGGGGCGCAAGTCGCTGGTCTTCGGCACGACTGCCGCGCGGATCGTCGGCCTGCCCGAGGACGAGAGTGCAGAACTGATCGACTGGCTGCTCGAATGGATGGAGCAACCGCAGTACGTCTATCGCCACCAGTGGCAAATGGGCGATCTGGTGGTGTGGGACAACACCGGCACGATGCACCGGGTGAAGCCGTTCGATCCCAACAGCGGCCGCCAATTGCACCGCGTCACGCTGGTCGGAGAAGAGCCGGTTGCGGCGGTGTGAGGGTTGAATAGCACCTGCCCTGCTTCGACTTAGTAGCCACCCCATAACAATCCAGACCCGTTGGAGAGGATAGCCCATGTCCCAGCCCGCCTCGCGCTACAACGCGCCAGCAGCCACGCTTGCCGGGGGCTGGAGCCTCCAGCGCCTCACCCCTCCCAGCCGCCTGCACGGCGCCAATGGCCTGCGCACCGGCAAGGATGGGCGCATCTACGTGGCGCAGGTCTGCGGCAGCCAGGTCAGCGCGGTCGATCCCGATAGCGGGGCGATCGAGACCATCAGCCCGATGGGCGGCGGCATCACCGGGCCGGACGATCTTGCCTTCGATTCGGCGGGCAATCTCTATTGCACCGAGATCACCACCAACCGGCTCAGCGTGCTGCACCCCGACGGCACCAGCCGCATACTCAACGACAATGTTCCCATCGCCAACCCGGTGACTGTGTTTCAGGACCGCGTCATCGTCGGCGAATTGCGGATGGATGGGCAAATCCGCGAATTCGACCGCGAGACCGGCGCGGCGCGGCTGATCCTCGACAATGTGCCGATGCCCAATGCCTTTGAGGTCGGCCCCGACGGCAAGCTCTATTTCCCCGCCCAGGGTGCCAACGAGATCTGGCGGGTCAGTCTCGACGGCGGGCCGCACGAAGTGGTGGCGAAGGACCTTGGCGTGCCCGACTCGGTCAAGTTCGACAGCCAGGGTTTCATCGTTTCCACCCAGGTCGGCTCCGGCCAGGTGCTGCGGATCGATCCGCGCACCGGCGACAAGACCGTGCTGGCCGACATCGCCCCGGGCCTCGATAATTGCACCCTGATCGGCGAGCGCCTGTTCGTCTCGCACATCACCGGCGCGCTCTACGAAGTGGCCGGCGGCAAGGCCAAGCCGCTGATCGAGAGCGGCTTCCAGTGGCCGATGGGCATCGGGGTGAACGGTGCGGGCACGGTCTATGTCGGCGATGGCATGTTCGCCTATACGATTGCGCCGGGCCAGCCGCGGCAATCGGCAGGCAGCCTGTTCGGTGGCATGTTCCCCGGCTTTCTGCGCGGCGTCGCGGCAGAGGGTGCAAGCGGCTGGGTCGTGACCACCGCCAACGGCACGGTCGCGCGCTGGACTCCCGGCAGCGAGCCGGAATTCCTCGCCAGCGGTTTCGACCGGCTGATGGGCGTGGCGGCGGGGCCGGGCGGGGCAGTGGCCTTCGCCGACTGGGACTCTGGCCGGGTAATGCTGGCAGAGGGCGGCAAAGTGAGCGAGCTGGCAAGCGGCCTCGACCGGCCGATGGGCGTGGGCTTCGCGCCGGACGGCTCTGTGCTGGTGGCGGAATCGGGCGCGGGGCGGGTGTCGAAGCTGTCGGGCGGCAAGGCCTCGACCGTAATCGACGGCCTCGGCGAGCCGCAGGGGATCGCCGTGCGCGATGGCAAGCTCTACGTGCTCGATGTCGCGACAAAGCAGGTGATCGAATGCGACCTTTCCGGCGGCGGTCAGCGCACGATTGCCGGCAACCTGCCGGTCGGCGCGCCTGCGGGCGTGATCGTCAAACCGCTCGGCGGCGTCGGCGACATGTGCGGACCGATGACAGCCTTTGCCGGTCTCGCAGCGGGGTCGGACGGGACGCTCTATCTCTCGGGCGATGCCGAAGGGTCGGTGCTGGCGCTTCGCCCCGGCGATTAAGGCGGGGCGGGATTGCTGCTGCCGAAAAAGTGACATACCCTCGGTTTCAAACAAGCCAGCAGGGGAGAAACGGCATGGCTCGAATTGAATTGATCGAACGCCTTATCGAACTGATCCCCGATCCCAGCGCGATCGCGGCGGCGAAAGTGCTCGACCGGCTAGACGAGCAGGCGCTCGCCTTCATCGCGCGCAGCCCGTTCCTGATCATGGCGACCGATGGCGGGGACGGTCTCGATCTCAGCCCCAAGGGCGACGATCCCGGCTTTGTTCATGTCCTCGACGACAAGACGCTGCTGGTGCCCGAGCGCAATGGCAACCAGCTGAAGATGGGCCTGAGGAACATTCTCGCCAATGGCCGCATCGGCCTGCTGTTCTTCCGCCCGGCGACCGGCGATGTGCTTCGTGTAGTCGGCAAGGCAGAACTGTTCGACGATGCCGACCTGTGCGAGCGCCTGACCAGCCACGGCAAGCCCGCGATCCTGGCGATTCGGGTGGAGATCGAAAGAGCCTTCTTCCACTGCCCGCGCGCCATCCTGCGGTCGCAATTGTGGAAGCCGGAAAGCTGGGACGCCCCCTCGCCGGTGAAGATGGGCAAGATTTATGCGGCGGCGCTCAAGCGGCCCGAGATCGAGGAGTATATCGATACGATCGGCGATGAGCGGAATGAAGAGCTGTGGATTTGAGGGGCTGCTAGTGGAGCGACGGGTCGCCGCCCAGCTGATCCGTCAGAGCCCGCCCCGACGCCAGCAGGGCCTGCTGCAACTCCTCAAGTCCCCCTCGCTTCAACGCACTACCGATGCCGATCGCCACCAGCGCATGGCTTGGCCGACCGCGCCCTTTCCACACCGGGGCGGCAAGGACTGTCACGCCGGAGATGTAGTGGCCTTCGTCGATGCCGAAGCCTTGCGCGCGGGTCTCGGCGACCTGGCCCTTCCATTCTGCAAAGCTGGGCGGTTCTTCCCAGCGCAGCTTGTGGAATCGCGCCTCAAGATCGCTCTCGTCATAATTGCCGAACGCCGCGATGCAGCGGCCCGTCGCACTGATCAGCGCCGGGAAGCGGCTGCCGACCTGGACGGATAGCTGGAAGCCGCCTGCCTGCGCTGCGGCCACTGTTACGATATGGTCCAGCCCAAGGATCTGCACGCCGAGCATGGTCACGCCGAATTGCTGGGCGAGCCGGTCGAGCACGGGCTGGGCGAGGTCGGGGAACTGGTTGCGGCGCAGCCATTGGCGGGCCAGCGTCAGCACCCCGGCTTCAAGGGCATAGCGCTTGGTATCCGCATCGAAGGCGACCAGTTCCTCGGCCACCAGCGCGCGCAGCACATAGAGGCATGTGCTGGGGTTGAGGCCGAGCTCGCGGGCGATGGTGTTCAGCGCCAATGGCGACTCGCTCTTGCCGAGCAGCCGCAGCACCGCCGCCGCGCGGCTGATGGCGGGGGCCTTGCTATCCTTGACGGTCTGGGCGAGCGACTCTGACATTCTGTATATTGAATATCATTCAGTATTTGCAACATCAAGCGCTTTCTGGCATAAACTGTGACAGCAGCGGCTGCCGGTGATTCGGCGGCTGTTCCAAAACGATTTTCTGGTGAGACGATGCCAAAGCTGACCGACTACACAAGCTATGCCGATGCTTTGGCGCACGCCAATTCGGCCGCGCCGTGGGAGCTGTTCGACGGCGACCGCGAGCATCTCAACATCGCGCACGAATGCATCACCCGCCACGCCGATGGCTCGGGCCGTGCTGCCGTGCGGATTGCCCATGCCGATGGCAGCGACGAAGAGCTCAGCTTCGATACGATTTCCGCAGGTGCCGCGCAGTTCGCCCACTGGCTCGACGCGCAGGGCATCCGGCAGGGCGACCGCATTGCCTTCATGCTCGAGCCTTCGTTGCCGTTTTATGTCTGCCTGTTCGGCGCGATGCAGACCGGGGCGATCTCGGTGCCGCTGTTCACCCTGTTCGGGCCGGACGCGCTGAAGCTGCGGGTCGGCGATTGCAATCCGGTGATCCTCATCACCAATACCGAAAAGGCGGAACTCGCTCGCGGCTCTGTCGGCGCCGACGGCACGCCGCGCGTGGTTGTCGCCGATGACGGTTTGCTCGACGAGATCAAGCAGTATCCGGCGAGCTACACGCCGAAGACCAAGGCCAACGACATGGCCGTGTTCCAGTACACCAGCGGCACCACGCGCGAGCTGCCCGAAGCGGTCAAGCATTCGCACCGCACGCTGGTCACGCTGATGTTCGCCGCGCTTTATGGCACCGGTATCCGCCCAGGCGACCTCTTCTTTTGTCCGTCCTCGCCTGCATGGGGCCATGGCCTGTGGCACGGCACGCTGGCGCCGTTGGCGATGGGCGTGACTACCGGCACATTCGCCGGGCGCTTCGACGCAGTGCGGCTGATGAAGGCGCTCAGCGACTACAAGATCACCAATATGTCGGCTGCGGCGACGCACTACCGGATGATGAAGAACAGCGGCAAGGCGGATCATTTCACCTTCCATTTCAAGAAGCTGTCCTACACCGGCGAGCCGATCGACCCGGCGACGCTCGATTTCATCGACCAGTATTTCAAGGTGCCGGCCTGCTCGATGTACGGCACCACCGAGATCGGTGTGGTGCTGGTCAATTTCCCCGGCGCGCAGGATTTCAAGGTCAAGCCCGGCTCGCTCGGCAAGGCCGTACCCGGCCAGAAGCTCGAAGTGCAGACCCCCGAAGGTACGCCTTCGCCGGTCGGCGAGATCGGCGAGCTGATGCTGTGGCGGCGCGATCGCTGGGAGACCACCAAGGATCTCGCGAAGATCGACGAAGACGGCTATTTCTACCACTGCGGCCGTGCCGACGACGTGATCATTTCCGCCGGCTGGACGATGAGCGCGGTCGAGATCGAGAACACCATGCTCAAGCATCCCGACGTCAAGGAATGCGCGGTGATCGGCGCGCCGGACGCCACCAGGGGACTGGTGGTCAAGGCCTTCGTCGTCACCGACCGCGAGGCCAGCGACGCCTATGTCAAGGAATTGCAGGATTTCACCCGCGAGCGGCTGGCCCAGCATGAATTCCCGCGCATCGTCGAATTTACCGAGGAACTTCCCAAGACCCCCGCGGGCAAGGTCCACCGCAAGGTGCTCCGCGACCGCGAAGCCGCGAAAGCGGCGGTAGCAGGATGACCTTCATGCTTCCTCGTCATCCCGGACTTGATCCGGGATCCCGCTCTTCTTCCGCGACCTCGCCAGGAAGCGGGACCCCGGATCAAGTCCGGGGTGACGGATTAGAGATTTGAACTCAGAATTTCAGGAGAAACCGAAATGAACGAAATGACCAACAAATTCCCCAAGATCACCGAGGCCGGCCTCGACGATCTGCGCAGCCGCATCGGCGTCAAGATCGAGAACACGGTCGAGCCGTGGAACTACGAAGCGACCCGCGACGCGATCCGCCACTATGCCCATGGTATCGGCGACGATAACCGCCTGTGGTGCGATCCCGAATATGCCAAGGGCACCAAGTATGGCTCGATTGTCGCGCTGCCCAGCTTCCTGTTCACCACCAGCCGCCTGATCTCGGGCTATTGCGGCGGCCTGTCGGGCGTCCACGCGATGTGGGCCGGGGCCGACTGGACCTGGCACAAGCCGGTGCTGCGCAACGACGTCATCACCACCGAGGCGCACCTCAAGGACCTGGTCGAGCATCAGACCAAGTTTGCCGGTCGTTCGTTCCAGCAGATTTACCACGTCAACTTCTTCAACCAGCATGGCGATCAGGTGGCCGAGGCCGATAGCTGGGTGTTCCGCACCGACCGCGACGAAGCCCGCGAGCGCGGCACCAAGTACACCGAAGCACGCGGCCGCGTTGAGCCCTTCACCGAAGAGCAACTGCAGGAATATTCCGACCTCTATGCCGGCGAAGAAGTGCGCGGCGCAACGCCCCGCTATTGGGAAGACGTCAATGTCGGCGACACCCTGCCGCGCATGGTCAAGGGCCCGATGACGGTGACCGGCTTCATCTGCTATGCGCAAGGCTGGGGCGGGCTTTATATCCGCGCCAACAAGCTGGCCTGGAAGATGCAGCAGGCGCATCCGGGCCTCGCCATCAAGAACCGCTTCAACGTGCCCGATTGCCCCGAGCGGGTCCACTGGGACGAAGCTTTCGCGCTCGAAGTCGGCGCGCCGGGTGCCTACGATTACGGTCCGGAGCGCAACAGCTGGCTGACCCATCACATGACCAACTGGATCGGCGACGATGGCTTCCTGCACAAGACCAACTGCCAGATCCGCCGCCACAATCCCGACGGCGACGTGCTCTTCATCGACGGCACGGTAATCCGCAAGTTCGAAGAGAACGGCAAGAAGTACATCGAAGTCGAACAGAAGGCGACGACCCATCGCGGCGAGCTGTCGGCGTTCGGCACGTCGGTGGCGCAGTTGCCCAGCAAGGGTTGACCTTGTGTTACCCCTCCCCTTCGGGGGAGGGGATTAATTGGTTCGCGCAGAGACCGCAAAGGGCGCAAAGATGTTGTGCGGGGTGGGGAAGCGGCTTCGCCGCAGGATATTGACCTCATTGCGTTCTTTGCGGTCTCTGCGCGAACAACCTAATTCCGACATTCGCCTTGAGACACTGTCGGCGAGGCCATAGAGCCAGCTGCTATGAATGAACCCAGCCCTCCCTATCCCGGCCCGCTCGCCGGTATCCGCGTGCTCGATTTCACCCGCGTGCTCGCCGGCCCCGCTGCATCGCTGGCGCTGGCCGATCTCGGCGCCGAAGTGTTCAAAATCGAGCCGCCCGGCGTGGGCGATGAGACGCGCGGGTTTCCGCCCGTGCGCGACGGCGAGAGCCACTATTTCCTGTCGATCAATCGCGGCAAGAAAAGCATAGTCGTCGATCTGAAGGCCCCGGAAGGCCTCGCGCTGGTCAAGGAGCTGGCGGCGAAGTGCGATGTGGTGGTTGAGAACTACCGCCCCGGGGTGATGGACCGGCTGGGCCTAAGCTACGAGACTCTCTCTGCGATCAACCCGCGCCTGATCTATTGCTCGATCTCCGGCTATGGCCAGGATGGGCCGCTGCGGGACAATCCCAGCTTCGATATCGTGCTGCAGGCCATGTCCGGCGCGCTCAGCGTCAATGGCGAGCCGGGGCAGCTGCCGGTCAAGCTCGGCATTCCGCTCGGCGATCTGGTCGGCGGCATCAACGGGCCGATCGCGATCCTCGCGGCACTGCATGAGCGAAATGCGACCGGCAAGGGGCGTCAGATCGACGTCAGCCTGATGGACGGGCTGCTCGGCATGCTCGGCTATCTCGCGCAGCTCGCCTTCTTCACTGGCGAAGACCCAAAACTCACAGGGTCGCAGCACCAGTATCTGGTGCCTTATGGCACTTTCCCGGCCAGGGACGGCTCGATTGTCATCGCCTGCCTTACGCCCAGCTTCTGGGGCCACATTTGCCGGGCTATCGAGCAACCCGGCCTGGCTTCCGATCCGCGTTACGATACGCTGGAAAAGCGCCGCGATGCGCGGGCCGAAGTCAACGGCATCGTTTCGGCATTCACCAGCGCGTATTCGGTGCAGGAACTGGTGGCAGTGTTCACCCGGCACCAGGTGCCGCATGCGCCGATTCTAGGCATCCAGGCCGCCCTGTCGCAGCCGCAGGCTGTCCACCGCGAGATGGTCGTGGAAGTCGAACACCCTGCTCTGGGCAAGATCCCCATCGTCAACCGCTCGATCAAGTTCACCGGCGAACGCCAGGTGCCTCCGTCGCCGCCGCCGGTGCTAGGTCAGCATAGCGCCGAGATCCTGCGCGAGGTGCTGGGCTGGAGCGAAAAGCGGATTGCGGAGATGCGGGAGGCGGGAGTGATCGGATGAATTTCACCCGTTCTCCCAAGTCCCATCAAACCGCCGCACCGTGCCCATGCCCATGAAGTCCGCCAGATTGCGGTGCAGGTTGATCACTTTCTGCTCCTGATGGGGATTGGGCAGGGGGCCGCGGAAACCGCTGGACTTCATGCCCTTGTGGACGAATTCCATATTGGAGAAATCCTGCGCCAGCACCGATCCCCAGTTCTCGGCGGTCGGCTCGGCATGGACCCATTCGGTTTTCGGCTCTTCGCCCGGGGGGTAACGTTCGAGCGCATAGCTTTCGAATATGCACTTGCCCGGATCGTCGCCATGGGGGCGGACGCGATAGCCCAGCACGAAGGTCACCCCATGGAGGATGTTCTGGTTGGGCCACAGTCCCCAACCAAGACCGCTTTCGGCCATGATGTCGTCCGGCACTTCGGGCCAGATCACCCCGCGCGCGGCGTCGTCCCGCTTGGCCGAGGCCATCCAGTGCTTGATGATTTCGGCGGGCGGGGTGCCTTCCGGCAATTCGTCCTTGAGCCGGCTTGCTGCATTGACCAGCGTTTCGGTTGAAGCGGCGAAATTCACGGTCTCGTAGTTCTCGCGGATCAGCTCATAAGTCGAGACGCGGGCATCGTCGCCCTTGCCGGCGCGGGTGGTGCCTGCGCTTTCGCTCATCTTGAACTTGGCGTCGCGGGTATCGTAGCTCGATACCGAATGCAGCCCGTACTGTTTCGAGAGGGCATAATAGTCGCCATAGGCGAGCAGCTGGGTGTGAGTGCCCGCGACGTGATAGGGCTCAAGGAAGGCCTCGATCGCCACCTTCCAGTTGCACGGATAGATCGCCCACTGCCGCCACTTGTAGTGCATCTTCGACAGTTCGAAATGCTCGAGGATTTCCCCGGCGCGGCCCATCCATTCCTTCAGGGACACGCTATCCGGGTCCATGTTGATATAGATATAGCCGCCCCAGACATCGACTTTGACCTCGCTGAGACAAGTCAGCTCGGGCGTGAGCACGCCCTTCCAGTCCTGCTGGTCGAGGATGTAGGTGTTCTTGCCGTCGAGATCGTAAGTCCAGCCGTGGAAGCCGCAGACAAAATTCTTGCGCATGTTGCCGCGCACCGAATGCACACCGTCGGGCACCGAGATCAGTTGGCGGCCGCGATGCGGGCAGACGTTGTGGAAGGCTTTCAGCGTGCCGTCGTCCTTGCGCAGCACGATGATCGATTCGTCGGCGACATTGTAGGTCATCCAGTCGCCGGGATCGGGCAGGTCGGTCTCGCGCTCGACCATCTGCCAGATCTTCGGCCAGAGCTTCTTCTTCTCGACCTCGAGATAGTCGCGGCTGAGGAAGGCCTCGGTCGGATAGGTTACTTGCTGTTCGTCGTCCATCACCTTGGCGGTGATGTTCGGGCCAGTGTTGTCTGGGACGCCGACTTTTGACATCTCGTTCATGGTGGTCTCCCGGTACAATCGTTGTCCGCCGTGGAATCGCGGAAGTGCATGACAGGCATTCTCGACGATTTGGCGGGAAGGTTCAACCGCTGAGGTGCATCAACCCAAGGCGGTCAGGCTCTAGCCCCGAGGAACTGCCGAACATCGTCCATCTCCAGGCGATTGCGCCCGTTTGCCTTGGCGAAGAACAGCGCCATTTCAGCCCGCTTCATGGTGTTGTCGAGGCTTCCGGCAATCCGCGCGACGCCGGCGCTGGCGGTGATCGACAGGCCGTTGCCGGCTGCGGGCCGGTGCATTTGCGACAGCGTGGCGATGATCCGCTGGCAGACCGCTTCGGCCCGGTCGGCAGTGGCGCTTGGGAACAGTATGCCCAGTCTTGCGCCGCCGACCCGCGAAACAATGTCGTCTGGCCGCACCAGGCCGCGCAGGAAATCGGCGAAGACCACCAGCACCCTGTCACCGAGCGAATGGCCATGTTTCAGATTGATCGCTTTGAGGTGGTCAATTTCGAACAGGGCCAGGCAGCCGCCGCTGCGCTCGTCGACCAGATGCTGCAGCATTGCGATGAACGCTGCGCGATTTGTCAGGCTGGTCAGCGGGTCGGTCATCGCCGCGGCAAACAGCTGGTCCTCGAAGGCTCGCCTGTCGTCGATGCTGCGCATGATGCAGAGGGTCCCGTAGACCTCGCCCTGTTCGTCCGCCAGGCTTCGCATCCGGATTTCGAACCAGCGCTCGCGCCCGTTGCCGTTAAGGGCCTGGAATTCGATCCATTGGCCGCCCCGCCGTCCGTCGATCGCCGCTGCGAGTTCGGCCTTCGCGGTACTCGCGCATGCCGGATGAACCAGATCGAGCAGGTGCGGCCCGATCAGCATGTCTGGCAGCAGGATCCCCAATTGTTCGAGGGCTGCAGAGGCATGCACGATGAAGCCACCGCGATCCAGCTTGAGGATGATATCCCTCGGATTATCCGCCAGCAGCCGGAACAGGGCAGATCTCTCCTGTCGTGAGAATGCCCGTTGTGTAAATTCAATTCCCATCGCCGCTTTGCCCCCTGGCCCGATGACGATTCCCGAAAATTAGACGCCGGGCTAACCCCTTCCCCGCGCCATGCACAGTAAAAACATAAATAAAAAAATCAATATTCGAGATATTATTTGATTTATTCATTAAATATAAGCTCCTTTCTGCCCATAAAATTAGAAAGGTTAGCTAATTATTCAAATAGAATCATCAATAACTAATCAATGTTTACCATTATTATTCTGGAAGAGAAGGTGATTTTTTCGAGATCGCGCCAGGTCCCGCGCCAGGTGCCTGAGAGACCTGCCAAACTTCGCCGACTGCAAAGCTCTCAGAGCTCGACCCAGATTTTCACGTTGCCAGGTGCGGTGCCGACAGCGGCGGCAATCTGCGACCGGGCCTTGGCGGTGAGTTCTTCCACGACCGCGGCGTCGGGTCCGGGCAGCAAGTCCTGCTTCGATACGCCCAGCATCTGCGCCAGCGCATCGAGCCGGTGGGCAACCGGCATGGCCTTGCCGTGCTCCCAGGCCCAGACTGTCGGTTTGCTGACGGCGAGCTTGCTGGCGATGTCGGACTGCCTGAGGCCCAGCTGCTTGCGCAGGCGCTGCAACCGGAAGCCGAACGAAGCATCGGGGACGGGCTTGCTGCGCGTTTCGGCATCCTGTTCAAGCCCGGCCAGGTCCGGTCCGGCAGGGTCCGGTCCCGCCAGGTCCGGTTCGGCCAGTTCCAGTCCCACTGCGCTTCGCAATTGCGCGGCGCTGAGCGTAGCGGCCGAGACCGGCTTTTCGAACTGGCAGCCGTAGATGTTTCCACTCACCCAGACGACTTTGGCCCAGCTCGCCCCGGCATTCGGCAGTTCGATGCCGATACGCTCCCCCACCGCCAGCGCCACCGGGCTCTCGAGCAGGAGGCCGGTGGCGGACACGTTGTGGACCAGCACCGTCGCCTCATCGCCGGAAGGCAATGCGCCGGGCGCCTCAAGCTGCAGACTGCGCCTTGGTTCGCGCGATCTGCCTGGTGAATTTTCAAAGTGGGCGGCAATGGCCATCGATTCGACTCCCGGGCGGGAGGCCATGTCACTGGACAGGAGTTAATCTTTTGTTAGCTCGCGGACCGGCGGTTCTCTGCTGCGGTCAGGCGGTTCGCCGGGCCGGTCCTGCGTAGCCTTGAGCAGGGCGGCGCTGATCGATCCGCGCGATACCGGTGAGAGGAATTCGCAGCCGTACAGCGAGACCCGCTTCCAGACGACTCGGGCTTCGACGATCCCAACTTGCGGCAGTTCCAGCTCGAAAATCTCGCCGACCGCAAGGTCGCTGGCTGTGTGGAGCATCAGGCCCGCCTCGGACAGGTCAAGCACGACCACTTTCGACAGATTGCACGATGAATTGAGCACCGATTCGAAACGAAGCCTGCGCCGCGCCGCGCCGCGACGTTCGGCAGGCTCGGCATCGCCTGCGAACTCCGCCACCAATCCGAACCAGGGCATGCGCGACTCCTTTGCCGCGCAAGAATTACCGCTCCAGCCTAACAGCGGGTAAACGGCACTGGATAAATCGCCCCTATCACTCCCGCAGTTCCAGCCCCTCCAGCTTGCCGTCGGCCCGCCAGTCGCGCAGCATCTTCATGAAGGCGTCCCAGCCCAGGCCATAGGCGCGGAATAGCTGCCACGGAGCCTCTTTCGCGCCCTCGTTGGAGAAGTAGGAGGGTGTGCATTCGGCCTGGAAGGCGGAGGTATCCATTTCGACTTCGTTGAAATGCCTGATGTAGGCGGCTTGTGCTGCCTCGCTGGGCTCGACTGTCTTGGCGCCGCGCCTTAGAGTTTCGGCGATAATATAGGCCGAATGTTCGCACTGGCGGCCAAATTGCTCGGTGACCGAACCGTTGAGCGCGCCCTGGATATAGCCGATGAAGTACATGTTGGGGAAACCGCGCGTGGTCACGCCCTGGAAGGTCGCCGGGCCCTTGCGCCAGTGATCGTAGAGCGACAGGCCGCCGCGTCCGCTGACTTTCTCGAAGCCCCAGCGCTTCTCCAGCTCGCTCGACACTTCGAAACCCGAGGCGAAGATGATGCAATCGACTTCGTATTCGATACCGTTCTGGATGAAACCCTTTTCGGTGATTTCCTGAAGCCCCTGGGTATCGGTGGTGTCGATCAGTGTTACATTGGGCTGGTTGAAGCAGGGATAATAGGTGTCGCTCGATAGCGGCCGCTTGCACAGGAAGCGGTAATAGGCCTTGAGCTTCTCGGCCAGTTCCGGGTCCTTGATCGTCGCATCGACCCGGCGGCGGAAGCGCTCCATCACCTGATAATCGACCACTTCGCGCCGCTCCATGAACTGTTCGGGCGTGAGCTGCGGCCAGCCGTCGGCGGCATTCCAGGCCATCAGGTTGCGGTTGATCTCGGTCCAGAAGTCGCAGACCAGATCCTCCTCGCCGGGCATCGGCAATTCCTGAGCATAGCGCTGGAAATTGGCGATCCGTTCCTGCTGCCAGCCGGGCTTGAGGCTCTTGAGCCATTCCTCGTCGGTCAGCGGATTTGGCCTGGTATCGACGCACGATGGCGTGCGCTGCACGACATAGAGATGCTTGGCATGTTGCGCGAGGTGGGGAACGGCCTGGATCGAGGTCGCCCCGGTGCCGACAATCGCCACGCGCTTGTCCTTGAGCTTGCTCAGCTCCGGATTCTCGCATGTGCCACCGGTGTAATCGTATTCCCAGCGCGAGGTGTGGAACATCTTGCCCTTGAATTTGGCAATGCCGGAAATGCCGGGCAGTTTTGGCATGTTGAGCACACCGCAGCCCATCACCACATGGCGCGCGCGCAGTTCGTCGCCGCGATCGGTCTTCACCCGCCAGCGCTGGATCGCCTCGTCCCATTCGAGCGAGGTAATCAACGTGTGGAACAGCGCCTTGTCGCGCAGGCCGAATTTATCGGCCATCAGGCCGCAATAGCCCATGATCTCCGTTCCCGGAGCGAACCGGCGCGAGGGCATGAAGCCCGATTCCTCGAGCAGCGGCAGATAGCAGTAGCTCTCGTTATCGCATTGGATGCCGGGATAGCGGTTCCAGTACCACACCCCGCCGAAATCGCCGGCGTGGTCGATGTTGCGCACATTGGTGACACCCTGCTGCACCAGGTTGTATCCCGCCATGATCCCGGAAAAGCCGGCGCCGAGTATGGCGACATCGAGATCCTCGACGATCGGATCGCGCGGGGCGACCGCCATGTGCGGGTCGTGGTTGTAGAGATCGTGGAGATCGCCGGGGCCGTCGTTGATATATTGCGCGCCGGCTTTGGGGTTCAGCCGCTTGTCGCGCTCGGCGTAATATTTCGCGCGCAGCGCGGGAATGTCGATCTCCTCGCGCGGCGGGACGTCGGTGACTGTGCAATCCATGGCGGGCCTCTCGATTCGTTGCCCTTGCTATGCTGTCGGCATGCGGTGCTGTCTACCGTGAATGGGGCCGCGTATGGGGCCGGCAAAGGCAGGCGTTGGCAATTGCCCCACTGTGTGCGAAGTGGAATGAAACAAGCAATCAGAGGATCGAAGGCATGACGGAAATAAGCGGCAAGGCGGCGGTGGTCACCGGCGGCGGCAGCGGCATCGGCATGGGTCTGGCGAAGGAACTGGCGCGGCAGGGCGCGACCGTGGCCGTGGCGGACATCATCCTCGAGAACGCGCAGAAGGTTGCCGACGAGATCAACGCCAGCAACGGCCGCGCCATCGCCATCCAGTGCGATGTCTGCGACCGCGATTCGATCAAGGCGATGAAGGATGCCGCGACCGCAGCGCTCGGGCCGATCCAGCTGGTCTTCGCCAATGCCGGTGCGACCTCGTTCGATCCGCTGATGGAAATGTCTGACGCCGATGTCGACTGGATCGTCACCGTCAACCTGATGGGGGTGATGTACACTACGCGCGCCTTCCTGCCCGACATGATCGAGGCTGGCGAGGGCCACATCTGCGCAACGGCGTCGATGGCGGGGCTGCTGCCGGGATGGATTCCCGTGCATGTACCCTATTCGGCGGCGAAGATGGGGATCATCGGCATGATGATGAACGTGGCGCTGGAGATGAAGGAACACAACATCCACACCACGTCCTATTGCCCCGGCGGCGTGGCAACCGGCATGAAGGAGAACAACGCGCGCTATCGCCCGGCACAGTTCGGCGGGCCGGGCGAGGGCGAGGTGCATGTCGGCGAAGCTTCGAAGGAGCAGACCAGCATGGATTTCTTCACCCCCGAAGCAATTGCCCCGATGGTTCTGGATGCAGTGACCAACAACCGCGCCTTCGTGTTCGATCACCCCGAACAGCGTATCCACTTCCGCGAGACCTATTCGCAGGTGGTCGAGGCCTGTTACGACGCCGCCGACGCGTGGGAGCAGGCGAATGGCAGGCCGCAGGCCAATCCGCATGGGGCGAAGCTGGTGCGTGCGGGGTAGGTAACTTCCTTCCCCGTCATCCTGAACTTGTTTCAGGATCCATTCCTCGGCCTATCCCGCCGGCGCAGTAGTGGCGCAAACCTCCTGGTTGGCTTCTCACCTGCAAACGGGGAGGGCGCGGCTCAATGGATCCTGAAACAAGTTCAGGATGACGACGGTGGTTGGGTGGGGGATGAAAATTCCTTCGCCTCCACAATCGCCGCATAGACCGCCCGCAGGTCATCCTCGCCGATGCAATAGGGGGGCATCACGTAGACAGAGTTGCCCAGCGGTCGCAGCAGAATGCCGCGCTCGGTGAAGAACGCCTTCAGCTTAGGCGCAATGCCGGCGAGATAGCCTGCATCGCCCGATGCGGGGTAATCGGCGGCGACGATCGTGCCGCACTGACGCGGGTTTCCGAGGCCGGCCGCTGCCAGCGTAGCCAGCCCCCCGGCCTGCCGTTCCGCCAGCAAGGCAATCCGCTCCAGCACCGGCTCGTCCTGCCACACATCGAGATTGGCGAGAGCCGCCGCGCAGCCGATCGGGTTGGCGGTATAGCTGGATGAGTGGAAGAACTGCCGCGCGCGGTCCCGAGAGTAATGCGCCTCGAATATCGCCGGGCTCGCCAGCGTTACCGCCAGCGGCACCGCGCCGCCGGTCAGGCCTTTCGACAGGCACATCAGGTCCGGGACAATCGCCGCCTGCTCGCAGGCAAACAAAGTGCCGGTGCGGCCCCATCCGGTCATCACTTCGTCGGCGATGAACAGCACGCCGTGGCGCGCACAGATCGCGTGCATCTGCGCCAGCACATGCGGCGGATAGACCAGCATCCCGCCGGCGCCGAGTATCAACGGCTCGACGATGAAGGCGGCGGCATCGCCCTTGGCGCAGGCCATATCCAGTGCGTCGAGCGTCGCCTGCTCCCCGCCTTCGCGCGGGAAGGGCACTGTCGTCACATCGAACAGCAGCGGCGCATAGGACTGGTTGAACACCCCGCGCTCACCCACCGACATGCCGCCGAAAGTGTCGCCGTGATAGGAGTGCTGCATGACCACGATCCGGTGGCGTGGTTCCCCCCGGTTGGCCCAGAACCCCAGAGCCATCTTCAGCGCCACCTCGACACTGGTCGAGCCGGAGTCGCTGTAGAACACATGATCGAGCGGGCGCGGGGCGATCTCGACCAGGCGCCGGGCCAGGTCCTCGGCGGGCTGATGCGTCCAGCCGGCAAAGATGATCTGGTCGAGCTTTTGCGCCTGCGCCGCGATCGCCGCCATGATGCGCGGGTGGCAGTGGCCGTGGGTGGTCACCCACCAGCTGGAAATCGCGTCGATGATGCGGCGGCCATCGGCGGTGTGGAGGACAGCGCCCTCGCCATGGGTGACCAGCGGCACCGGCTCATCCAGCCCGTGCTGGGTGAAGGGTCGCCAGACGGGGGAGGGACCGCTCATGCGAAGGCCCCGGTATCGATATGCGCGGCAAACGCCTTGGCGAGGGTTTCGGCGTTGAGCGGATTGAGCCGGGGCAAGCGGCCGAGATGGCGCACATGGCCGATACGGGCGATGGCCTCTTCGGCCACAGGTTCCGCATCACCGGAGAAAGCGACGCCGAGGACAGCTATCCCACGCGCCCGCAGCGCCTCGAGCGAGAGCAGCGTGTGGTTGATCGTGCCCAGCGAAGTGCGCGCGACCAGGACCACCGGCAGCGCCCAGCGCGCGAACAGATCTGCGGCGAGCAGATCGCCGGCGTGGGGCACCAGCACCCCGCCCGCGCCCTCGACCACCAGCGGCCCTTCTCCTTCCGGCAGTGCGAGGCGCGCCGGATCGATCGTCACGCCGTCGATCCGCGCTGCCTCATGCGGCGAGCAGGGAGTGGTAAGCCGGTAGGCCTCGGCCAGCACCTGCGCCCGCCCGCCCGCCAGTCTTGCCACAACCTTGCTGTCGGCATCCTCGGCAAGCCCCGCCTGCACCGGCTTCCAGTACCGCGCGCCGAGATGCGCAGAGAGGGCGGCGGCGAACACGGTCTTACCGATGCCGGTGTCCGTTCCGGTGACGATATAGCGGTGCGGGGCGAGAGCGGGAGGCATGAGCACGCTATGGCGCGAGCGGGGGCGAGCGTCGAGTGTTTGCGTGCCGTGCCGCAATCGCGATACCGGGCATCCGCAGCCCCTCGCGAAAATATTTTCGTTCCCCTCTTGTTCAAGAAGAACAAACACGATACGAATCGCGTCATTGACCTTCCCGGTCGGTGCTTTAGGCAAGGGGACGTGACATGGCTGCGCAGCTCAAACTGATTCAGGAAGGCAAGGATACAATGGACCGGCAGAAGGCGCTCGAAGCGGCGCTGGCGCAGATCGACCGGGCCTTCGGCAAGGGCAGCGCGATGAAGCTGGGCTCGAAGGAAGCGATGCAGATCGAGACGATTTCGACCGGATCGCTCGGGCTCGACATCGCACTCGGCGTCGGCGGCCTGCCGCGCGGGCGGGTGATCGAGATTTACGGCCCGGAGAGCTCTGGCAAGACCACCCTGGCCCTGCATGTCATCGCCGAGGCGCAACGGACCGGCGGCACTGCGGCTTTCGTCGATGCCGAACATGCGCTCGATCCGGGTTATGCGAAAAAGCTCGGCGTCGATATCGACGAGCTGATTGTTTCGCAGCCCGATACCGGCGAACAGGCGCTGGAAATCGTCGATACCCTGGTGCGTTCCAACGCCATCGATGTGCTGGTGATCGATTCGGTCGCCGCGCTCGTCCCCCGGGCCGAGATCGAGGGCGAGATGGGCGACAGCCATGTCGGATTGCAGGCGCGCCTCATGTCGCAGAGCCTGCGCAAGCTCACCGGTTCGATCAGCCGCTCGAACTGCATGGTGATCTTCATCAACCAGCTGCGTATGAAGATCGGCGTGATGTACGGCAACCCGGAGACCACCACCGGCGGCAATGCCTTGAAGTTCTACGCTTCGGTCCGCCTCGACATCCGCCGCACCGGCCAGATCAAGGACCGCGACGATATCGTCGGCAACACCACCCGGGTGAAAGTGGTCAAGAACAAGGTCGCCCCGCCGTTCAAGCAGGTCGAATTCGACATCATGTATGGCGAGGGCATTTCCAAGGTTGGCGAGATTCTCGATCTCGGGGTCAAGGCCGGCATCGTCGAGAAATCGGGCGCCTGGTTCAGCTATGATTCCATCCGCATCGGCCAGGGCCGCGAGAATTCGAAGGACTACCTCAAGCAAAACCCCGAAGTTTGCGAACGGCTGGAAGCTGCGATCCGCGGCCAGACCGACCGTGTCGCCGAAGAGATGATGACGGGCCCGGACGCGGACGACGACATCTGATCTTCAAGGGACGTGGGGGGAGTGCCCCTCGTGTTCGCGGAAACAGGACCGGCGCGAAGGCTGTGATGGCCCCGCGCCGGTCTTTTCCGTTTTGCCCCGCTTGATCCTTCGACAAGCTCAGGATGGGCGGGGCGGAATTTGCCTCAGGCCTTGGCCATCGCCTTCTCGAGATTGTCGACGATCGCCTCGAAGAAGCCCTCGGTGGTCAGCCAGGGCTGATCCGGCCCGATGAGGATCGCGAGATCCTTGGTCATCTTGCCTTGCTCGACCGTCTCGATGCAAACCCGCTCAAGCGTCTCGGCGAAAGCCACCACATCGGGGGTGCCGTCGAACTTGCCGCGATAGATCAAACCGCGGGTCCAGGCGAAGATCGATGCGACCGGATTGGTCGAAGTCGCCTTGCCCTGCTGGTGCATGCGGTAATGGCGGGTGACGGTGCCGTGCGCGGCTTCCGCCTCGACTGTCTTGCCATCGGGCGAGAGCAGCACCGAGGTCATCAGCCCCAACGAACCGAAGCCCTGCGCAACCACGTCCGACTGCACGTCGCCGTCGTAGTTCTTGCAGGCCCAGACGAATTTGCCGCTCCACTTGAGTGCGGCGGCGACCATGTCGTCGATCAGCCGGTGCTCGTAAGTCATGCCCTTGGCTTCGAACTTCGCCGCGAACTCGGCGTCGAACACCTCCTGGAACAGATCCTTGAAGCGACCGTCATAGGCTTTCAGAATCGTATTCTTGGTCGACAGGTACAGCGGCCAGCCGAGGTCGAGCGCGTAATTCATCGAGGCGCGGGCGAAATCGCGGATCGAATCGTCGAGATTGTACATCGCCATGGCGACGCCCGACGAAGGGAAGTCGAACACTTCGAGGTCGAGGCTCTTGCCGTCGGCCCCGTCGAATACCAAGCGCAGCTTGCCCGGACCCGGGATCAGCGTGTCGGTGGCGCGGTACTGATCGCCGAAAGCATGGCGGCCGACCACGATCGGATCGGTCCAGCCCGGCACCAGCCGCGGCACGTTGGAAATCACGATCGGCTCACGGAATACCACCCCGCCCAGGATGTTGCGGATCGTGCCATTGGGCGACTTCCACATCTTCTTGAGCTTGAACTCCTCGACCCGCGCCTCGTCGGGCGTGATCGTCGCGCACTTCACGGCAACGCCATACTTCTGGGTAGCCTTGGCGCTGTCGACCGTCACTTGGTCGTCGGTCGCATCGCGGTTCTCGATCGAAAGGTCGTAATATTTGAGGTCCACATCCAGGTAGGGCAGGATCAGCTGCTCGCGGATCCACTGCCAGATGATACGGGTCATTTCATCGCCGTCCATTTCGACAACGGGGTTTTTCACCTTGATCTTGGCCATGATGCGGGTCTCTCCCTGGGGATGGAATTTGCCAGTCTCTTAGCAGAGGAAACGGCCTAGGCAAGGCGGCACGCATGAGCGCATATTGCGCCATTCGCGCTGGACAGCGGTGCGCGGGAAATGCACTCCGGCCAGGTGCGGAATCACACAGATGGAATCACGGGAGCAGATGCGATGAGCGAAGAAGTTCTGGTCAATGTCGCCGACGGCGTCATCGAAGTGACGATCAACCGGCCCGAAGCGCGCAATGCAATGAGCAAGGCAGCAGCCGAGGGCATCTCGGCGGCGATGGACCGGCTGGAGGCGGAGGACGGGCTGCGCTGCGCGATCCTGACGGGCGGAGGCGGCACCTTCTGTTCGGGCATGGACCTCAAGGGATTCCTGTCCGGCGAATTCCCGATCGTCGCCGGGCGCGGCTTTGGCGGCCTGACCGACTGGACGCCGAAGAAACCGGTGATCGCCGCAGTCGACGGTTATGCCCTGGCTGGTGGCATGGAGCTGGCGCTGGCCTGCGATCTGATCGTCGCCAATGTGAACGCCAAGTTCGGCATTCCCGAAGTCAAGCGCGGACTGGTCGCGGCTGGCGGCGGCGTGGTCCAGCTCCCCCGGTTGTTGCCCCGGCCGCTGGCGATGGAGCTGGCACTGACCGGCGATCCGATCACTGCGCAGCGCGCCTACGATCTCGGCCTGGTCAACCGCGTCACCGACGGCCCCGCCATCGAAGCCGCGCGCGAGCTCGCGCGGGTCATCGCCGGGAACGGCCCGCTGGCGGTGGCAGCCTCGAAGGGCATCGTGCGCGATTCTTGGCTGTGGCCGAATGCCGAAATCAACGCGCACCAGAACCCCTATATCGGTCACGTGTTCGCGTCGGAGGATGCCCGCGAGGGGGCCATGGCCTTTGCCCAGAAGCGCAAGCCGGAGTGGAAGGGCAAGTAGGCTAGCCAGCGCCTCGCGAACATCCCTTGCATTCAGGATCCTTGGCGATCGTCAGGGTCCTTAGCGAAGGCGCCAGTCCGTCGAACAGCTGCAATTTGCCCCATTGGGGATCGCCGAGTGCGGCATGACCCGCCAGTACCACGCGGATCGCCAACATAGCAGCAAAGCTGCCCGTCGTCCCGGCCATGGCGCCAAGCACTCCGTCGGCGGCGCAAGTGTCGCAATCCTCGCTGTCGAAGGCATCGCCGACAAAGCAGCGGTAACAGGCCTGGCCCGGCAAATGTCCGGCGAAATTGGCAATCTGGCCCTGGAAGCGGCCCAGCGCGGCGCTGGTGAGAGGCACGCCAGCAGCGACGCAGGCGTCGGAAACCGCGAGGCGAGTCGCGAAATTGTCGCAACCGTCGAGCACCACAGTGGCGTTCTCGAGGATCTGCGCGGCGTTACCTCCCCCAATCCTCACAGCGACCGCGCGAACCTCGAGAGCAGCATCGAAGCGGCGCACCCATTCCGCCGCGACTTCAGCCTTTGGCCTGCCCAGATCGCCGCTGGAGAAAATCGTCTGGCGCTGCAGGTTCGATGCCTCGACCATATCGTCGTCGACCAGCGTAAGCTGCCCGATCCCGGCGGCGGCGAGGTATTGCAGCGCCGGGCTGCCGATGCCGCCGCAGCCGATCAGCACGACATGCGCCTTGCTCAGCGCGACCTGCCCGGCGCCGCCCAGTTCGGGCAGGACGATGTGGCGGGCGAAGCGGGCGAGGCGGTCGGGGGGCAGGCTCATGCACGGCGCTTAGAACAGCGGGACGGCGGAGGGAAGCTGGCCGACATTCCAGCCATCCGCGTTGATCGCGGCGGACAAGCCGCTAGATAGACAGGACCATGTTCGAAATCGAGACCTTCACTGCCCATCCCGATCTCCTCGAGGACCGCATCCGGATCGATGCGCTCGATACCGCCGGACAGAGCCAGTCGATTTTCCTCACCCGGCGGCTGGCGGACCGGTTCGTGCCGCTGCTGGTCGAGCGGATAGAAAGCCATGTTCAGCCAGGCGTGCCCAGGGAGCTCGGCCTGGCAATGGACCAGCAGCAATTGCGCATCGAGCGGGCCGAGAATCCCGCGCCCGAGGTGCAGCTGGCCGAAGGCGCGCGGCGCTGGCTGTGTGTCACGATCCATCTGAGCGGCCGCCCGGACGAGCTTGAATGGACACTGACCGACGACGGCGAGAACACTGCCGCGATGCCGCTTTCCGGCGCGGGTCCGCGTGCGGTTCTCGATATCTTCCTGCTGATGTACCAGCAGATGGAATGGGGGCTGGACGCGTTTCCCGGCTGGCTGACGCAGGAGGCCGAATTGCCGGACGGCGCGCGGCGGACCTTGAATTAGCCCAATTCCTCGCTCCGCACCAAACCTCGCCTTTTAGTCGCTTAGCTCTCCAGCTGCCTCAGCAAGCTGCGCACATCGCCGTCCATGTCGGCGTCGCGCGTCCGCAAGTCCTCGATCAGGCGCACCGCGTGGATCACGGTGGAATGGTCGCGCCCGCCGAATTTGCGGCCGATCTCGGGATAGCTCCGAGGGGTGAGTACCTTGGCGAGATACATCGCCACCTGGCGTGGACGCACCACTGCCCTGGCCCTGCGCTTGCTCGACATTTCGGTGCGATCGACCCGGTAGAACTGGCAAACCGTGCGCTGGATCTCGTCGATCGTGATCCGCCGGCGGTTGGCCGAGAGGATGTCGGTCAGCTGCTCCTCGGCGAGTTGCAGCGAAACCGCCTGCCCGGTGAGCTGGGCATAGGCGATCAGCTTGTTGAGGCCCCCGACCAGCTCGCGGATATTGCGGTTGATCGTGCGGGCGAGGAATTCGATTACGTCGGCGGGAACCTGAGCCGGAGTAAAGCGCGCCAGACGATGCTCGAGAATCGAGCGGCGCAGTTCGATGTCGGCCGGCTGGATGTCGGCGACCAGGCCCATGGAGAGCCGCGACAGCAGGCGCTGTTCGACCCCGTCGAGCGCCTGGGGCGCGCGGTCGGCGGCGAAGACCAGCCGCTTGCCTTCGGCGAGCAGCGCGTCAATCGTGTAGAGGAGTTCTTCCTGGGCGCTGGCCTTGCCGATGATGAACTGGATATCGTCGACCAGCAGCAGGTCGAAGCCGCGCAGCCGCGACTTGAACTCGATCATCTGGTTCTGCCGCAGCGCCTGGACGAATTCGACCATGAAGCGCTCTGCCGAGCAGTAGAAGATGCGCGTGCGCGGATGGGCGGCCAGGTAGGAATGGCCAATGGCGTGCAGCAAGTGGGTCTTGCCCTGGCCGGTCGCCGCCTTGAGGTAGAGCGGGGCGAATTGCGGCTTTTCGGTCGCTGCCATGCGCTGGGCTGCGTTCGACGCGAGAATGTTCGATGCGCCGGTGACGAAACTGGCGAAAGTCAGCGAAGGATCGAGGCCGATCGAGACCTGATCGAGCGAGTTCATTTCGTCGCCGCCGATCATCAGCATGGACCCGTCCTTGCCGTTGCCAGCGCCATCGTTGGCGGCGCGGCGAGCGTTCTGGCTGGAGCCGAGGCGCAATTCGGGCAGCTGCCGACGGCCGGGATGCACAGAGATGCGGACATGACGAATGTCGGGCCGGGCGATCTTCCAGGCCAGCGAGAGGCGGTCGGCGAAGCGGTCGGTCACCCAGTTCGCGGAAAATTCGGTTGGCAGGAACATGTCGAGCGTGCCGGTTTCCCCGCAGAACGACCCCAACTGGATCGGTTTGATCCACTGGCTGTGCAATTGCTGCCCGAGATCCTTGCGAAGCCCCTGACTGATGTCCGCCCAATCGGCGGCAAGATTCAAGGCTTCCTGATCCTCATTCATAGGTTTGCGACCCCCCATTCCCTTCGAGGATGCGTCAGACATGCGACCCTCCTCCCTTTGGTTTTCATCGAAACCGCTTCCGGCTTCGCTGTGAAACTGATCCCCGCCTAAGGCTCGCGCAGACCCCCAGCAGCACGAACAATAGCCATCTCTCCCGCCGGAAACGGCGACAAAGCGAACTGTGATACTGTTACGTAAAAACCCGGGCTGATTCCGCACCGGATGGCTTGTTCTATGAGGCGATTGACCGCGAGGGCAAGGCGCGAGTCGTAAAAAAAATGAAATATATTCTCTTGACAGGGCGTGACCAGCGGATTTCCGGTCATTGCCCTATAAATATATGAATAATAAGCAATTGTTGCAGTGCGACGATGCGAATCGCGGAAATGTAACGGTTTTGTTTGGCGGCTTGTGCAGCGCGCTATGTGGCAATGAAAATGGCCGGAGGACACCCCCCGGCCATGTTCCATTTTCGTCCCGAAATGCTGATCGCCTGTTCAGCGAATCGCCCTGGATTCGCCTTCGCGAATCACGCAAATCACATCGCGGCGACGCGCTTGGTCAGCCGCGACAATTTCCGCGAGGCCGTGTTCTTGTGCAGCACGCCGCGCGCCACGCCGCGTGCCAGTTCCGGCTGGGCGGCATGCAGCGCTTCGGCGGCGGCGGTCTTGTCGCCGCCCTCAAGCGCGGCCTCGACCTTCTTGACGAAGGTGCGGATGCGACCGATGCGGTTGCCATTGATTTCGGTACGGCGCTGGTTGCGGCGGATGCGCTTCTTGGCTTGCGGCGTATTGGCCATGTTCGTCCTTTACCGGGCCGCCGGGCGGCCGTTCCTGTGTTCAAAAAATGGGCATACCCGCAGCCTCGCGACCGCAGGAAAGCGCGGCCCTTAGCTTCGCCCGGGCGAATCGTCAACCGGAGCGGCTCACTTCTGGCATTTGTGGCACCAGAAGGTGCTGCGCCCGCCCTGGATCAGGCGTTGCACCGTGCCGCCGCAGGCGCAGGCCTCGCCTTCGCGTCCATAGACCCGCCAGCTGGCGGCGAAGTAGCCGAGCTCGCCATTAGGCTGGGCGTAGTCGCGGATCGTCGAGCCGCCGGCTGCGATCGATTCGGCGAGCACAGCCTTGATTGCCGGGACGAGGCGATCGATCGCCCTGCGGGGCACGAGCCCGGCTTGCCTGTCCGGCCTGATGCCGGCGCGGTGGAGCGCCTCGCAGACGTAGATATTGCCGAGACCCGGCGACCACGCGCTGGTCGAGCAGCAACGGCTTTACCGGGGCGATCCGGCCGGCGAAGGCCTGGATCAGATGAGCGGCGCTGAGCCCGTCGCCGAGCGGTTCGGGGCCAAGCGCGGCGAAGGACGGAAACGCATCGAGCTTGTCCGTGTCCACCAGATCGACCGAGCCGAAGCGGCGCGCATCGTTGAGCGCCAGAATGTGGCCGGCCCCGGTTTCGATCACCAGGTGGTCGTGCTTCTCGGGCCGGTCTGGCTCGATCCGCCAGCGACCGGACATGCCGAGGTGAAAGATCATCGTCTGGCCGCGGTCGGTGTGGATCAGTCCGTATTTCGCGCGCCGGGCAAGGGTGGTGACCCTGGCACCGGTCAGCACTTGCACCAGATCGGGCGGGAAGGGGCGCCGCAGATCGGGGCGGTTGACCGCAACCCGGACGATTCGCGCGCCTTCGAGGTAGCGGGCCAGTCCGCGCACGGTGGTTTCGACTTCGGGAAGCTCTGGCATTGCGCGCTGCTAACAGCCTTTGCCCTTGGCCGAAACTCTCCTAAAGCGCGCGGCTATGAGCGATCAGGTATCTTTCGGCTACGAAGACATCTCCCCCGAGGACAAGCAGGCGCGGGTCGGCGCGGTGTTTTCCAGTGTCGCGCGCAAGTACGACGTGATGAACGACGCCATGTCGGGCGGCATGCACCGGCTGTGGAAGGACCGCTTTGTGCGCCGGGTGAAGCCGCAGCCGGGCGAGGCAATTCTCGACATGGCGGGTGGCACCGGGGACATTGCCTTCCGCCTCGCCGATGAGGGTGCGGAGGTGACCGTCGCCGATATCAACCAGGACATGCTCGATGTCGGCATCGAGAGGGCGCTCAAGCGTGGGATAGATAGTCTGGTATGGTCGCGCCAGAACGCCGAGGGGCTGACGCTGCCCGGCGGAACCTTCGATGCCTATACAATCGCCTTTGGCATCCGCAATGTGACGCATATCGACATGGCTTTGGCCGAGGCGCACCGTGTGCTCAAATACGGCGGACGTTTCTTCTGCCTCGAGTTTTCGACCACCGAATGGCCCGGCTTCAAGGAGGCCTACGATTTCTATTCGCACCGGCTGGTGCCGAAAATCGGCCAGGCGATCGCCGGGGATGCCGAGAGCTACCGATACCTGATCGAATCGATCCGCCGCTTCCCGCCGATGCGCGAGTTCGAGGGGATGATCCGTCGGGCGGGCTTCGCCCAGACGAAAGTCGAGCCGCTGCTCGGCGGGCTGGTGGCGATCCATTCGGGGTGGAAGGTCTAGCCTCCGCGTGACGTCATCCGCCACCCACATTTTCCGCCTGCTGCGCTGGGGTCGCACGCTCGCACGGCATGGGGCGCTGCGCTTGCTGGAGCAGGGCTATGGCACCCCCGCGCCGGTGCGCCGCCTGTTCCGCCTCGCGCGATTCGGCACTATTCAGCCTGGCGAGCCCGATTACAGCCGCGCCTTCCAGGCCATCGGCCCGGCGGCGATCAAGCTGGGCCAGGCACTGGCGACGCGGCCCGACATCGTCGGCATTGGCGCCGCCCGCAATCTGCTGAGCTTGCAGGACAGCCTGCCGCCGGTGCGCTTCGCACTGATCGCCCGCGAGATCGAGGCGAGCTTTGGCCGCCCGCTTGGCGAACTGTTCGCCTCGATCGAGCCCGAGCCGGTCGGCGCCGCCTCGATCGCCCAGGTCCACCGCGCGGTCACTGCCGACGGGCGGCAGGTCGCGGTCAAGGTGCTGCGTCCGGGGATTCGCGAGAAGTTCGCCCGTGACATCGAAACCTACGAATGGGCCGCCGCCCATGTCGAGGCGCTGGGCGGCGAAGCGGCGCGGCTGCGTCCGCGTGCGGTGATCGCGAATTTCAGGCGGTGGACCGCGCGCGAGCTGGACCTCAGGCGCGAGGCCGCCTCGGCTTCCGAGCTCGCCGAAGCGATGCATGCCTTCGAGCGGTTCCGTACTCCCGCGATCGACTGGGACCGCACCAATGGCAGCGTGCTGACCATCGAGTGGATCGACGGGATCAAGATAAGCGACCGCGATGCGCTGATTGCTGCTGGCCACGATATGCCCGAATTGGCCCGCCGCCTGGTGCTGTCGTTCCTGACGCAAGCGATCAGCGCAGGCTATTTCCATGCCGACATGCATCAGGGCAACCTGTTCGTCGAAGCCGACGGCACCATCGCCGCGATCGATTTCGGCATCATGGGCCGGATCGACCGCCGCGCGCGCCAGTGGCTCGCCGAGATTCTCTACGGGCTGACAACCGGCAATTACCGCCGCGTCGCCGAGATCCATTTCGAGGCGCAATATGTCCCGCCCTATCACTCGGTCGGGGAGTTCGCGACCGCGCTGCGGGCAGTCGGCGAGCCGATGCGCGGCAAGCCGGTGAGCGAGTTGTCGGTCGGCCAGATGCTCGACGGGCTGTTTGCCATCACCCGCGATTTCGACATGCAGACCCAGCCGCATTTGCTGCTGCTGCAGAAGACCATGGTCATGGTCGAGGGGCTGGCGACGCAGCTGCATCCCGAAATCAACATGTGGGACGTTTCCGGCCCCTTCGTGAAAGACTGGATTCGCGATGAACTGGGGCCTGAAGCGGCGATTGCCGGCAGGCTGCGCGAGGATGCCGAGACTTTGCTGCGGCTGCCCAGCCTGATCCGCCGGATCGAGGACAGGTTTCCACCGAAAGGCGGCGCGCCCGAGGAGCCGCCGCTTCCGGAAGTGCCGCTGATGTGGCAACGCCGCGCAAAGGCGGGCGGGTTCGGCGGACTGCTCCTCGCGGCGCTGGCCGGGGTTGGGGCCGGGGGAGCACTGGTATGGTCGGCACTGCGGATGGGGTGGCTGGGGTGAGCCGCAAGGCGGCGCCGGAATGGGACCGCTTCGGGCAATGGCGGCCCCTGCCTGCGCGGCTGCTGCTGCTTGCCCTGGCGCTTGTTGTTGCCGCATCCGCGCTGGTTCCGATCCGGCCGGGCAAGATAACCGTGCGGACCCACACCGCCGCCGAAGTGCTGGTCGATCCGAAGCTGAATGAGCGCAAGCGCGACGAAGACCTTGCGCTTTATGACCAGGCCATCGCCCGTATCGGCAAGGGCGAACACTATTACGACTTCATCCTCGAGGAGCACCGCAAGTCGAACTATCCGGTCCGGCCCGGTCTCGCGGTGCGGCTGCCGACACTGGCCTATCTCGATGCCTGGCTGGGCTTGCCCGGCCAGATCGCCGCCGCGATCCTGCTGCTCGCCGCCACCCTGCTGGCCTGGTGGCGGCGGTTGGGCAGTGAGCCGGGCGGTTCGCAGCGGCGGATTCTCGCTTTCGCGCTATTGTTCGTCGGCGCTTCGCTCGGCCTCAACCGCTATTTCTTCGTGCTGCACGAACAATGGGCGGGGATGCTGCTCGCCCTGTCGTTCGGCTTGCACCGGGTGGGACCGGGCGAGCAGGGCAAATGGGGCGCGTCGCTGGCAGTGGCGGCGCTGGCGCTGGCGATCCGCGAATTGTCGCTGCCGTTCGTCCTGCTGATGGCGGCCATGGCGTTCTGGCGCGGCGATCGCCGGGAGGGGCTGGCCTGGACCGCGCTTGCGGCCTTGTTCCTCGCGGCACTGGGCTGGCATCTGAGCATCATCGCCGCGCAAGTGCTGCCCAGCGACCCGTTTTCGGCGACATGGGTCCAAATGCGCGGGCTGTCGGGCTGGCTCTCGAATGTAGTCCTTTCGAGCAATATCCGCTCGCTGTCACCCTGGATCGCCGGACCGCTGACGATGCTCTCGGTGTTCGGCTGGGCAGGCTGGCGCACGCCTGCGGGCGCATTCGGGACGCTGCTGTATCTCGGCTATGGGCTCGCGTTCATGATCGCCGGCCGCGGCGACAACTATTACTGGGGCTTCATGGTCGCGCCCGCGATGGGGATCGGCCTTGCCT
This sequence comes from uncultured Alphaproteobacteria bacterium, assembly GCA_963775115.1. Classification (GTDB taxonomy): domain Bacteria; phylum Pseudomonadota; class Alphaproteobacteria; order Sphingomonadales; family Sphingomonadaceae; genus Novosphingobium. The sequence goes on along the minus strand of CAVZHP010000006.1, from coordinate 4,176 downwards.
TTGCGCCGGCCTGGCTGGCGTCGCTGTGGCGGTCGGCACGGTCCGGTGCCTGATGCTTAGTACCAGGGCCTGATGCTTAGTAATTGCGTGGTAACCCTGTTGCGGGCAAAAGCGCCGGCATGACGGGACCGCGCATCCTCTTGATAGTGGGCGGGGGCATTGCTGCCTACAAGGCCTGCGAGCTCGTGCGCCTGATCCGCAAGGGCGTCGATGGCGTGCCGGGCGAGGTATCCTGCGTGCTGACCGAGGGCGGCGCGAAGTTCGTCACGCCGCTGGCATTGGCCGCGCTGAGCGAAAATCCCGTCCACACTACCCTGTGGGACCTCAAGGACGAGGTCGAGATGGGGCATATCCAGCTGTCGCGGCAGGCGGACCTCGTCGTTGTCTGCCCGGCAACCGCCAATCTGCTCGCCAAGATGGCCGCCGGCATCGCCGACGATCTGGCGACAACGCTGCTGCTGGCGACCGACAAGCCCGTGCTGGCGGTGCCCGCGATGAACGTCCGGATGTGGCAGCATGCTGCGACAGTCCATAATGTCGAAGCACTGCGCGCGGCGGGAGTCGATGTCATGGAGCCCGGCGAAGGGGCTATGGCTTGCGGCGAGTTCGGCCCCGGCCGCCTGCCGGAACCGTTTGCCGTCTGGCGGCGCATCGCCCGGCTGCTGGCGTTCGATCCGGGTGTCGAGGAGCTGCCGGTCCTTGCCGATGACCTGGAAGCCGGCGAAGACTTGGCTGATACGCCGCAATCCGAGGATTCCGGCCTGGGCGGCCTGTCCTCCTCGCTGATAATCCGCAGCAAGAAGCGCGCCGATCCTGCGGAAGAGCTATTACCCGAGGAAATGGCGGGCGAAGAAACCGCCGCCGGCGACTTGCTGCCGGAAGAAGCGCCGGTGCCGCTCGATATGGGCGGACCGGTGCTGGCCAAGAAAGGCAGGGCAAAATCCGCCCCGCCGACCGATCCCGATGCCATCAATCACCTCGTCACCGGCGGCGCTGCGCCCGAACCTTTCGAAGAGGAGATGCCGGTCGCGGCGAATGCCAAGTCAGCCAAATCCAAAGTGGCCGAAGTCGAGGTAGCCGAAGTGCTCGACGGCCAGCCCGATTTCGACGACGAGCCCGAACACCGCCCGCTGTTCGGCAAGCACATCGTCATCACCGCCGGTCCGACTTACGAGCCGATCGATCCGGTGCGCTACATTGCCAACCGGTCATCGGGCAAACAGGGCTATGCGATCGCCGCCGAGGCAGCGCGCGCGGGTGCGCGGGTGACGCTGGTATCGGGCCCCGTGGTCCTGCCGACACCGCCGGGGGTCGACCGGATCGACATCGAAACCGCGCGCGAGATGGCCGATGCAGTGAAGAAGGCGCTGCCCGCCGATGTTGCGATCATGGTCGCCGCCGTTGCCGACTGGCGGACCAAGGATTTTTCCGGCGAGAAGATCAAGAAGCGCGGCTCCGCGCCGCCCGCGCTGCTGTTGACCGAGAACCCCGACATTCTCGCCACGGTTGCCTCCGGCAAGCAGCGCCCGAAGCTGCTGATTGGCTTTGCCGCCGAGACCGAAAATGTCATCGACAACGCCAAGGCCAAGCGCAAGAGCAAGGGTGTCGACTGGATAATCGCCAATGACGTGTCCGGCGATGTGATGGGCGGCGATGCCAACATCGTCCACATCGTCACCTCCAGAGGCGTCGAAGACCTGCCCGAAATGCCCAAGGAGGATGTTGCCCGGGCGCTGATCGAGAAAGTGATCCATGGAGCAGAATGCGATTCCGGCGTTGCCGCAGAATTGTCGACCACATGTTGGACGCACGCACCGTGACGGCGTCCGAAGGATCGCAGATTCAACAGGGTATTCTCGACGCCAACACTGACACTTGTGCAACGAATGTCGGGTCTTGCCAGCGTGAGTTACGACAATGACCCCGTGGTTCGCGACGAGGATCGCGCCGCCGCGTGGGGGGATGTTCTCGTGGCCCTCCGATGTGACCGCGAAATAGTGGCGATACAGCGGCAAGACTGCGCGGAGCGTTCGCTGCACCGTCGGCGGATGCAGCCCGAAGATGTCGAACCCGTAGCCCTCATCGTGAAACTGCAGTACGTTCCACGTAAAGCAGGCATTCTCGACCGGCATGATTTCGGCGATGGCAGGTCGCGGTATGAAGCGGCGCCCGAGGCGCATCACGACCATCTGATCGACGTCGAAACCGGGCCCGGTGATCGAATTTGTCGATCCCGAACTGGAAGCGCTGCAAAAGTCAGATCGCGGAACAGCTCGGCTATCGCCTCGTCGATCACCGCATGGAGCTTTATGGCGTCGCATCGACCGCCCGCACTGAAAGCGCACCGCGGGCTGGCTGCGGATTGGCCTGCGGCTGGCAGCATCCTTGCTGTTGCTGCTGGCTGTGCGTTCCACTGCATGACTTTGGCGGTTCTGGTGATGCGCTCCGCTGCCGCGATTGTTCCTGCGCGGCGGAGCATGGATTGCTGGCGCGCGTCGCTTTCGAACGGATCGGACGCCGCTCAGTCGCGATGTCCTATTCATCGCCAATCATGTGTGCTGGCTTCGATATTCTGGTCCTCGCGGGGCGCAGCGGGACGGCCTTTGTCGCCAAGGCGGACATGGCAGAGCTGCCAGTGCTCGGCTGGCTCGCCGGGCCTGAACAGACTCGTCTATGTGCAGCGGGAGGCGCGGCTCAACGTCGCCTCACAGGTCGGCGGCGATGAGCGAGGCGCTGGCGGATGACCGGTCCCGCTGCGCTGTTCCCCGAGGGGACGACGGCTGATGGACTGTCGCTGCTGCCGTTCCGCTCCTCACTGGTCGCGACTGCTCGAACCGCCCCCCGCCCGCGTCGCCGTTCCAGCCGCTCGCCGATCGATTATGGCGCCGCCCCAGCGGAGCAATCGCCTGGACGGGGGATGAAAGCGTCATTGCCAATGCGCTGCGGGTGCTGTCGCGGCCCCGGGCAGACGCCAGTGGTGCTGAACTTTTTCACGAACCCTTCGCTCATGCCGATTTTCCCCACCGCAAGGCGATCACCGCGCACGGCCGCGCGGCGGAGATCGCAGACCGCGCTTATGGCGGCTTTGGGCAAGCCCTTTGCGCCCCTTCGCCCACGCTGTCGCCCCGGTGCGCTATCGCGGACTAAAGCGCGAGCCGGATCAGCCGAACTGATCTTTCCCCACGCTGCATCCGCGCTAAAGGCGCGCACTATGCCTCCAAGTTGCCGTTCCCACCTCTGCCCGCCGCGTCCTATCCGTCAAATCCTTTGGCTGCCAGATGAACGTCTATGACGGTGAACGGATGGGCGAACTGATCTGGCGGAGGCATTGCCCGTGACGGCGGAAGCGCGGACGATGCCGACCTCGTCATCCTCAACACCTGTCACATCCGCGAGCGTGCCACTGAGAAGGTCTATTCGGATATCGGTCGACTGTGAAGGCGGGAGGCGCGGCTCCGGCGCGAACCGATGATCGCGGTGGCCGGTTGTGTGGCCCAGGCCGAAGGCGAGGAGAGATCGGCCCGCGCGCGGCTGTCGATATCGTGGTCGGACCACAGGCCTATCACCGCTTGCCGCAATTGGTGGAACAGGCCGCGTGGCAGGCCAGCTACGCTCGATACCGACATGCCGGTTATTCCAAATTCGGCGCACTGCCTGCTCGCCGCAAAGTCGGCCCCTGCCGCTTTTCTCACAGTGCAAGAGGGGTGCGACAAATTCTGCACCTATTGCGTGGTGCCCTATACCCGGGGCGCGGAGGTCTGCCGGCGGCGCGATTGTGCGAGAGGCAGAAGGCGCTGGTGGATGCGGGCGCGAAGGAAATCACCCTGCTCGGGCAAAATGTCAACGCCTGGTCGGGGGAGATGGCGGAACGCGCATCGGGCTCGACGGCTGATCCGCGCACTGGCCGGCTATCCGGATCTGGAACGCATCCGCTATACCACCAGCCATCCCAATGACATGACCGACGGGCTGATCGCCGCGCATGGCGAAGTCGCCAAAGCTGATGCCATTCCTGCATTTGCCGGTGCAGATCGGGCACGCGACCGTTTCTGAAGGCGATGAACCGCAGCCATAGCGTGGACAGCTATCTCAAGGTGCTCGAACGGGTTCGCGCGGCGCGGCCCGACATCGCGCTGTCGGGTGATTTCATCGTCGGCTTTCCGGGCGAGAGCGAAA